>NZ_RKMF01000002.1 GCF_003797835.1 Kocuria soli | reverse complement strand
ACGCCTGCGCCGTCGCCTGGTCGTTCGGCTCATTGCCTGCGGTTCGTTCCTGCTGATCGTGGCTCATCTCAGCCACCGCCTTCCTAGCTCTCATCGAGAGGTAGGTGCGTTTACAGAACCTCGGCTATCCGACGCTGGCATGTCCACCCGGGCTATCGCTCCCATCGTCGGGACGTCCCAGATGCAGGTCTCCCGCGATGTGCGGCAGGTGAAACCCTATGTTTCACCTGAGCCGCGGGGTGACAGCTACCCTGAGCTTGTCGAGGGCGCTGAGACCGAGCCAGTGGAGGTCTACCAGTCGATCAGCCGTGACGCCGAGCTGATCGAGCCGGTCAAGGTCACTGGGATGGATGGCAAGGAGTACACCCGGCCCACGCCGCGAATCCGCGGGTGATGGCAGTGTCCTCACCCTCAGTAGTTGAGTGTCGCCCAATGAGCTTGGTTAGGTGCTACGGCACAATTCGAGTATGGACGAATTCAACTGCCGTACTTGTCACACGCCTCGCTATCTGTGGGTCCTCCACGGCACAGAGGTGGAAGCGCGGACGCGCATCTTCGGCGTCCACCAGGGCGGTGCTAGGTTCAAGCGCACCACCGGTGGGTACTACGAGATCCGGTACTTCTGCCGCCGTTGCGGTCAGCAAGACTCCATGCGGATCACGGACCCGGAAGCCTTTCCGGACCCGTCTGAGGTGCTCGAGGACTCCGAGGTGGAGGCTGAGTTGGGCTACATCCTGGGGCCAGGTGAATCGCTCCAATCGTGACGGCGCCGTGCCCACATTCTGCCCACACTTACCCCCGATTCCGGGTGATTCATTGGGTCTCTGAGAGAGTCAGAGCCGCATGATTCCGGGGGTCCACTCCCCCAACCTGCGGTGTTGCGAGAGTTCGAGTCCCACCTTGGGCACCAAATCAGTGAGATCACGGCGTCCGGCTGGTCGTCAAAATATGGTCGCCAACACGGAGAGGCCCCGGGGATGATCCCCGGGGCCTCTCCGTGTTTCAGCAGCTGGTGCGTCAGTTCTCCTCGCCCCAGGGCCCGACGGTCTCGTGCACCTCCGGGGAGTCCTCAGCCAAGGCACCGGCGTCCTGCTGGTCGCCGATGCGGTGCACCTTGACCAGGTTCGTGGAACCCGCCACTCCTGGGGGCGATCCGGCGCAGATGACCACCAGGTCACCCGCAACGGCCCGACCGGACTTGTACATGTAGCGGTCGACCTGCTTGGTCATCTCGTCGGTGTGGTCCACGGCCTCGGTCAGAATGGGCTCCACACCCCACATGAGCGCGCAGAACGCGCTGACCTTCTGGCTGGGGGTGAAGGCCAGGATCGGCTGCGGCGGACGCAGGCGGCACAGGCGACGAGCGGAGTCGCCGGACTGCGTGAATGCGGTGATGTACGGGATGTCGAGCTGGCGCGAGATCGTCACCGCTGCGCGCGTGATCGCACCACCGCGGGTGCGGGGTTCCGTGCTGATCTCACCGATGCGCTCGAGTCCGTGACGCTCCGTGGCCTCCACGATGCGCGCCATGGTCTGGAGCGCCTCGATCGGGTACTGACCGATGGAGGTCTCCCCCGAGAGCATGACGGCGTCGGCGCCGTCGAGCACTGCGTTGGCGCAGTCGGATGCCTCCGCGCGGGTCGGCCGCGGGTTGTCCATCATGGTTTCCAGCACCTGCGTGGCCACGATGACCGGCTTCGCCCAACGACGGGCCAGTTCGATGGCACGCTTCTGGACCACGGGAACGTCCTCGAGGGGCAGCTCCACGCCGAGGTCACCACGGGCGACCATGATGCCGTCGAAGGAATCGATGATCTCGTGCAGGTTCTCAACCGCCTGCGGCTTCTCAATCTTGGCGATCACCGGGAGACGGATGCCTTCTTCGTCCATGATCTCGTGAACTCGCGAGATGTCGTCGCCGGTGCGCACGAAGGAGAGGGCAATGAGGTCCACGCCGGTGTTCAGCGCCCACCGCAGGTCCTCCTCGTCCTTGTCAGACAGGGCGGGGACGTTCACGGCAACGCCGGGGAGGTTGATGCCCTTGTTGTTGGAGACCTTGCCGGGGATCTCCACGACCGTGGTCACGTCGGTCTCCGTCACCGCTGTGGCACGCAGACGCACCTTGCCGTCGTCGATGAGCAGTTCGTCGCCCACGTTCACGTCCTGCGGGAGGCCCTTGAACGTGGTGCCACAGATTTCCTTGGTGCCTTCGACGTCGCGGTTGGTGATCGTGAATACGTCACCGACCTCGAGGAAGTGCGGTCCGTCCACGAAGGTCTCCAGACGGATCTTGGGACCCTGGAGGTCCGCCAGGATGGCCACGTTCTTGCCCAGGTCCGACGCGGCACGACGCAGGTTCTCGTACTGCATCAAGTGGGTCTCGTGGGTGTCGTGGCTCATGTTCAGACGAGCAACGTTGAGGCCGGCATTGATGGCCTCGGTGAGCTTCTCGTAGGAGGAAATGGCCGGGCCGATCGTGGCGACGATCTTAGCGCGTCTCATCAGTTATCCCTTTCGGTCGAGTGCTGTGTCCGCGGGGTGTGCCAGCGTGTCGACCCGTAACGTGCGTTCGATCGGACGGGCCGACGCGGCGTCACTGCCAGGACGTTGCGGCCGCAGAAGGGCGCGCATCGCTCTCCACCCTACTCGCCCCGGGCGATCCAGCGGCAACCCGCGCGGTGGGTTGCCCCGCGTTGTCCGCCACGAGAGAAGGCCCCCGGCTCGCTTCCGCGAGCCGGGGGCCCTCATCGTAGTTCTCGACGGTCAGCGCAGATCGATGCCGCGCGTCGTGGGGCCCACGGGGAACGGGAGTCGCGTGCTGCCCGTGAGGAACTTCTCGACGGAGGAGGCACAGGCCCGGCCTTCGGCGATGGCCCACACGACCAGCGATGCACCGCGCCCCGCATCGCCGCAGGAGAACACGCCGTCCACGTTGGTCATGTAGGTGTCGTCCCGGTCGATGTTGCCGCGTTGGTCCAGGCCGGTGCCGATCTGCTCGACGGCGTCGCCGGACTGGTTGCCTGTGAAGCCCAGGGCCAGCAGCACCAGATCAGCGGGAACCACGCGTTCCGTGCCCTCCTTCGGCACACGGCGACCGTCAGGGAGGTACTCGGTCTCGGCCACTCGCAGACCGGTGACGTGCCCATCCTCGCCGAGGAACTCAACGGTGGACGAGAGGTAGACACGATCGACACCCTCTTCGTGCGACGAGGAGACGTCCAGGACCCGGGGGTCCATGGGCCACGGTTGGTCCTCGGGACGATCCACCGGCAGTTCGAAACCGATCGCGATGTTGGTCACGGACGCCGCTTCCTGTCGGTTCGCGGTGCCGATGCAGTCGGAACCCGTGTCGCCACCGCCGAGGACCACGACGTGCTTGCCCTTCGCGTGGATCTGGTCGGGTACCTCATCCCCGGCGACCACACGGTTGGCCTGGGTCAGGTAGTCCATCGCGTGGTGGACACCGGCAAGGTCGCGGCCGGGCACACCCAGTTCACGGGGCTCCAGCGCACCGGTGGCCATGACCACGGCGTCGTACCGACGACGCAGCTGGTCCCAGGTGATGTCGCGTCCGATCTCGACACCGGTGCGGAAGCGGGTGCCCTCGGCGCGCATGACCTCGAGGCGGCGGTCCAGAACCTCCTTCTCGAGCTTGAAGTCCGGGATCCCGTAGCGCAGCAGGCCGCCGATGCGATCGTCACGTTCGTAGACGGCCACCGTGAAGCCGGCCTGGGTCAGCTGCTGTGCGGCCGCCAGACCTGCGGGTCCGGAGCCGACCACGGCCACGGTCTGTCCCACCAGGCGGTCCGGGATGAACGGCTCCACGATGTCTTCCTCGAAGGCCATCTCGCCGATCGCGTATTCGACCTGCTTGATCGTGACCGCGGGCTGGTTGATGCCCAGCACGCACGAGGTCTCGCACGGTGCCGGGCAGACCCGTCCCGTGAACTCGGGGAAGTTGTTGGTCGCGTGCATGCGGGCAACGGCCTCGCGGCTGTGTCCGCGCCAAACCAGGTCGTTCCACTCCGGGATGAGGTTGCCAAGGGGGCAACCGCGGTGACAGAACGGGATGCCGCAGTCCATGCAGCGCCCGGCCTGGGCCTTGAGCACCTCCGGATCCTGGGCCTTCTGGACCTCTTTGAAGTCCATGATGCGCACGGGGACGGGCCGCTTGGGCCGGTCCTGCCGCTCGGTGGTCTTGAGGAATCCGCGCGGATCAGCCACGGGTCGTCACCTCCAGGATCTTGTTCCAGGTTTCGTGCCCGTCGGGGTCGGAACCCTTCGCTTCGGCTTCGGCGCGCAGGCCCAGAACGGCCGAGTAGTCGCGCGGAAGCACCTTGGTCAGTCGGTTGAGGGTGGCGGGCAGCTCAGCGAGCAACGACAGCGCCTGAGCGGAGTCGGTCTCCTCGACGTGTCGCCGCAACAGGGTCTCCACGGTCACGGCGTCGTTCTCGTCCAGTTCCATGAGCATGAGCTCGCCCGAGGTACGGGACTGGAGATTCACCGAGGTCTCGGCGAGATCCAGAACGTAGGCAACACCACCGGACATACCGGCACCGAAGTTACGGCCGGTGGGCCCGATAATCAGCGCAAGGCCACCGGTCATGTATTCGCACCCGTGGTCACCAATGCCTTCGACGACGGCGGTGGCCCCGGAGTTGCGGACCAGGAAGCGCTCCCCCACGCGACCGCGCAGGAAGATCTCACCACCCGTGGCCCCGTAGCCGATGACGTTGCCGGCCACGACGTTCTCCTCGGCGGCGAAGCCCGCGTCATGCTCGGGGCGCACCACGATCCGCCCGCCCGAGAGGCCCTTGCCCGTGTAGTCGTTCGCGTCACCTTCCAGTCGCAGCGTGATGCCCTTGGGCATGAACGCGCCGAGGGACTGGCCCGCCTGCCCGTGGAGGGAAACGGTGATCGTGTCGTCAGCCAGATCGTCGGTCTGGAAGGACCGGGTCACCTCATAGCCGAGCATGGTGCCCACCGCACGGTCGGTGTTCACGATCCGGTGCTCAAGGGTGACCGGTTCACGCGTGGTCAGAGCCGGAGCAGCTTCCTCGATCAACGTGACGTCGAAGTGCTGGTCGAGTTCGTGGTTCTGTCCCTTGCCGGACCGCACCGCACGGCCATCGTGCTCAAGTACGGACGAGTGCAGGATCGGTCGGAGGTCGAGTCCCTGGGCCTTCCAGTGGTCGATCGCCTTCTGGGTCTTCAGGACCTCGGCGTGCCCGATCGCCTCGTCCATGGTGCGGAAGCCCAGCTGTGCCAAGAGCTCACGGACCTCCTCGGCGATGAACTTGAAGAAGTTGACCACGTGTTCGGCCTTGCCGGTGAAGCGTTCACGCAGGACGGGGTTCTGGGTGGCCACGCCCACGGGGCAGGTGTCCAGGTGACACTTGCGCATCATGATGCAGCCCTCGACCACCAGCGGCGCGGTGGCGAACCCGAACTCCTCGGCCCCCAGCAGGGCAGCGATCATCACGTCGCGCCCGGTCTTGAGCTGACCGTCGGCCTGGACCACCACGCGTTCGCGCAGGTTGTTGAGCATCAGGGTCTGTTGCGTCTCCGCCAGGCCCAGTTCCCACGGCAGACCGGCGTGCTTGAGCGAGTTCAGGGGTGCCGCGCCGGTGCCGCCGTCGTGCCCGGAGACCAGGACGACGTCGGCACGCGCCTTGGTCACGCCGCTGGCCACGGTGCCGATCCCGATTTCGGAGACGAGCTTGACGTGAACCCGAGCCCGCGGGTTGGCGCGCTTGAGGTCGTAGATCAGCTGGGCGAGGTCTTCGATCGAGTAGATGTCGTGGTGCGGCGGTGGGGAGATGAGCGAGACCCCGGGGGTGGAGTGTCGGGTGCGGGCCACCCACGGGTAGACCTTCTGGGCCATCAGCTGGCCGCCCTCACCGGGCTTGGCCCCCTGGGCCATCTTGATCTGGATGTCCTCGGCGTTGGTCAGGTAGAGGCTGGTGACGCCGAAACGTCCGGAGGCCACCTGCTTGATCGCGGACCGTCGCGCCGGATCCATGAGACGGTCCACGTCCTCGCCGCCTTCACCGGTGTTCGACTTGCCACCGATCTGGTTCATGGCGATGGCCAGTGTCTCGTGCGCCTCCTTGGAGATCGAGCCGTAGGACATGGCCCCCGTGGAGAACCGTTTGAGGATCGACTCGATGGGTTCGACCTCGTCGATCGGCACCGGCGTGCGGGACTCGTCGAAGTGCAGCAGACCGCGGATGGTTTTGAGTTCGGAGGCCTGGTCGTCGACCAGCCGGGTGTAGGTCTTGAAGACGTCGTACCGCCCCGTCTTGGTCGCGTGCTGCAGACGGAAGACGGTCTCGGGGCTGAACAGGTGTGGTGCGCCGTCGCGTCGCCAGTCGTACTCGCCACCGGTCTCCAGACCGATGTAGGGCTCCTTGACACCGTCGGCCGGGTAGCCGCGGCGGTGCCGGGCGGCAGCTTCTTCAGCGATGACGTCCAGACCGACGCCGTCGATCTGCGAGGGCGTGCCCGCGAAGAAGTCGTCGATGACTTCGGCCGAGAGTCCCAGGGCCTCGAAGGTCTGGGCACCGCAGTAGGAGGAGACAGTGGAGATGCCCATCTTGGACATGATCTTCTGCACGCCTTTACCCAGGGCCTTGATGAGGTTGTGCACGGCTTGTTCTTCCGTGACCCCCGCAATCTGACCGGTGCGCACCAGCTCCTCGGCGGATTCCATGGCCAGGTACGGGTTGACCGCGGACGCGCCGTAGCCGATCAGCAGGGCGACGTGGTGCACCTCGCGGACGTCGCCGGCCTCGACGACGAGCGAGCACCGGGTGCGGGTGGCCGAGCGAAGCAGGTGGTGGTGGATCGCGCTGGTCAGCAGGAGCGACGGAATCGGTGCCCACTGACCGTTCGAGTCGCGGTCCGAGATCACGACGAACTCGACACCACGGTTGACGGCGGCCGATACCTTCTCGCAGATCTCGGCGATCCGTGCGCGCAGGCCGGCTCCACCGCCTTCGGGGCGGTACAGGCCGCGGACCTTGAGCGCGATGGGCATGCCGTCGTCGTCGTCCAGGTGCACGATCTGGTCCAGCTGATCGTTGTTGATGACCGGGAAGTCCAGACCGATCTGGTGGGTCCTGACCTGCTTGGTGGTCAGTAGGTTGCCCATGGGGCCCAGCGCACCCTTGAGGCTGGTGACCAGCTCTTCCCGGATGGCGTCCAGCGGCGGGTTGGTGACCTGGGCGAACGACTGGACGAAGTAGTCGAACAGCAGGTGCGGACGGTCGGCCAGGACCGCCACGGGAGTGTCGGTGCCCATGGCGTAGATGGGCTCGGCACCGGCCAGGGCCATGGGGCCCACGATCTTCCGCAGTTCCTCGTGGGTGTACCCGAAGGTCTTCTGCCGCAGTTCGATCGAACGCCGCGGGTGAACCATGTGCTCGCGCTGCGGGAGGTCCTCGAAGCGGACCAGGTTGCCGGAGGTCCACTCCCGCCACGGTTTGAGGGAGGCCACCTCCCGCTTGATTTCGGCGTCCTCGATGATCCGCCCGTCGACGGTGTCGACCAGGAACATGGTTCCGGGCGAGACGCGCCCCTTGCGCACGATCTTGCGATCGGAGAGATCGACGACGCCGACCTCGGAGGCGAACACAACCAGGCCGTCCTCGGTCTCCCAGAACCGTCCCGGGCGCAGGCCGTTGCGGTCCAGGACCGATCCCACGCGACGACCGTCCGTGAAGGCCACTGCCGCGGGCCCGTCCCAGGGCTCCATGAGGGTCGAGTGGTACTCGTAGAAGGCCTTGCGGTCCGGATCCATGGTCTCGTGGTTCTCCCAGGCTTCCGGAATCATCATCATCATGGCCTGGGTGATCGGACGACCGGAGAGCATGAGCAGCTCAGCGACCTCGTCCAAGGACTGGGAGTCGGAGGCGCCCTCGGAACAGATCGGGAACAGTTCCTCGGGGTTGCGCCCCAGCAGCGGCGACTTCAGCTGCGACTGGCGGGCCCTCATCCAGTTGCGGTTGCCCTTGACCGTGTTGATCTCCCCGTTGTGCGCCAGGATGCGCATGGGCTGTGCCAAGGGCCAGGACGGGAACGTGTTGGTCGAGAACCGGGAGTGGACGATCGCGAGCCGTGTGCCGAAGCGTTCGTCGGACAGGTCCGGGTAGAACGGTTCCAACTGGGCCGTCGTCAGCATTCCCTTGTAGACGATCGTGGCAGAGGAGAAGGACGGGAAGTACACGCCCAGACGGTTCTGAGACCGCTTGCGCAGACGGAACGCCTTCTGGTCCAACTGGCGCTGCGCGGCCTCTCCGTTCAGCGTGTACACGGGAATGTGCCCGGTGAATGCCTCCTTGGCGTCCGGGGCCTCCCGCACGAAGACCTGCGCGAAGTAGGGCATCACGGAACGGGCGGCGGAACCCACCGCGGATTCCTCGATGGGCACGTCCCTCCAGCCAAGGACCTGCAGGCCTTCGGTCTCAGCGATCTTGGCGATGGCGGTCTTGAGCTTGTCGGCCTTGGCTGTGCCCTGAATGCCCGTGGGCAGGAAGGCGGAACCCACGGCGTAGGAACCGAACGGCGGAAGTTCGAAGTCGAGGACCTCGCGGAAGAATCCGTCGGGGACTTGGAGCAGGATTCCGGCGCCGTCGCCCGTGCCCTCGTCGCCGCCCACGGCTCCCCGGTGTTCGAGTGCTCGCAGGGCGGTCAGGGCCTTCTCCACGATGTCGTGGTCGGCGGTGCCGTTGAGGTTGGCGACAACGGCCAGGCCGCAGGCGTCCTTCTCCTCCTCCGGTTTGTAGAGTCCCTGTTCCTCGGGTGCCGTGGAAAAGCGGCGGAACGGCGACTCAGGGACGTCCGTGGACTCTTCCACACCGTCGACGTCGGCTGGCTGGGCTGCGCCGGGGGCCTGGTTCTGCGGATCCTGCTGCCCGAAATCGGACTGCGACATAGAGGTTCTCCTCACTGGGCGGGACGGTGACGCCTCCCTGGGGGCGTGCGCGCACGCGGGCACCATGAAGGGTGGGGGTGCGGTGCGTCCTCGGACCGGTCGCCGACAGAATACGTCCGGGACGTTGCGCGTTTGTTACGGGATGATGGTGTGGCCGGGGTCACCGGGTGCGGTCGGTGGCGGGGTCCGTATCGGGAGCCGTGGTGGGCTCCTCGACCGCATCCGTGCGGAGAGTGGCAGCCTCAGTGCCGTCGTGCGCCGTAGTGGGGTCAACGGACGAGGAGGCTGCGGCCGTGCCGTCGTCAGTGCGACATCGGCTCCTGCGGCTGAGGATCCAGAAGAGCACCAAGCCCAACAAGATCAGTCCGGCCGCTGTGAACACGTGGATGCGGACACCCATGAGGGTGTATGACGGGTCGATTCGCAGGAACAGTTCGATCAACATTCGCCCAAGGCCGTACCAGATCAGGTACACGGCAAACAGTCGGCCGCCGTCCACTCTCCCTTCGGTACGGGCAGAACGCCCGAGCCAGATCAAGACCGCCGCACCCAGCAGGTTCCACAGCGATTCGTACAGGAACGTGGGGTGAAAAAGCGTGTCCACCGGCATGCCGGCCAGGAAATTGCCTGACTGCGGGCTGATCTCCAGACCCCAGGGCAACGTGGTGGGACCCCCGAAGAGCTCCTGGTTGAACCAGTTGCCCCAGCGACCGATCGCCTGTGCCACCAGGAGACTTGGCGCGACGCAGTCGGCAAAGGTCGCGAAAGAAACGCTGTTGCGCCGACAGACGATCCAGACCGCCAGGGCTCCGAAGGCCACGGCCCCCATGATGCCCAGCCCGCCGTGCCACAACATGGGGATCTCCCGCAGGCCTTCCCACGAGCCGAAGTAGTAGGTTGGGTCCGTGATCGCCACGTGGTAGAGCCGGGCACCCACGATGCCCATGGGGATCGCCAACAGGGCTGCGTCCAGGACGATGTCCGGGTCCAGACCGCGGTCCCGCCAGCGCTTCCGCGTCAGCATGATCGCGGCCACCATCCCCAGCATGATGCACAGGGCGTAGGCGTGGATGGTGAGCGGTCCGAGGTTGAAGCTGGACCAGTCCGGGGACGGAATGGACTGTGGGATCAGTGCCATCATCACTTCCGTCCGGCCAACTGTGCCGTCAACGCCCCCACCGCTGCGGGACCTCCTTCGCCCAGGGCGCGGACGAGTGCGGTTCCGACGATGACACCGTCGGCGTAGGCACCGATCTCCTCCACGTGCTGGCGGGTGGACACGCCAAGACCCACGCAGATGTTGCGTGCCCCGGCGGCACGGGCGCGTTCGACGACGCTGCTCGCGGCGTTCGACACCGCGTCGCGGGCACCGGTGACACCCATGATGGAGACCGCGTACACGAATCCGCTGGACGCCTTGACGGTCAGGTCCATCCGTTCGCGCGTGCTCGAAGGTGCCACCAGGAAGATTCGGTCCAAACCGTGTGCGAGCGAGGCCTTGAACCATTCGTCGGCTTCGTCCGGGATCAGGTCCGGGGTGATGATCCCGGCACCACCCGCGGCGGCGAGTTCCCGCGCGAAGCGGTCTACCCCGCGCTGCATGATCGGGTTCCAGTAGGACATGACCACCGGGACGGCGTTGGTTCGGGTGGAGATGGCCTCGATCACCTCGAAGACCTGGGCCACGCGGAAACCGTTGGCCAGGGCTGTGGTGGTGGCATGTTGAATCACGGCTCCGTCCATGACGGGATCGGAGTACGGAATGCCGATTTCGATGATGTCGGCTCCGTTGTTCCCCAACGCCACCGCAGCTTCGATGGATTCGGGCAGGGTGGGGTATCCCGCGGGGAGATAACCGACCAGGGCCGGTCGTCCTTCGGCGCGACACTGTTCGATGCGCTGGGCCAGGCGGGACTGCCTGGGCTCGAGGACCTCCGGCGGGAGCAGGCGTGCGGCAAGGTCCTTGGGTTCCGCCATGGTCATCACCGGGACTCCTCGTCGATCTCGTCGTGTTCTTCGGGGACCAGCCCGAACCACTTGGCCGCGGTCGCCACGTCCTTGTCCCCACGGCCGGAGAGGGACACGACCACGACCTTGTCTGCCGCAGCATCAGGGCCGAGCTCGCCCACCCAGCGCTGCCCGAGCTTGACCGCACCGGCCAGCGCGTGCGAGGACTCGA
The DNA here is from genome assembly GCF_003797835.1 of Kocuria soli. Classification (GTDB taxonomy): domain Bacteria; phylum Actinomycetota; class Actinomycetes; order Actinomycetales; family Micrococcaceae; genus Kocuria; species Kocuria soli. The sequence goes on along the minus strand of NZ_RKMF01000002.1, from coordinate 270,288 downwards.
TCGCCGGGATGATGCCTTCGGTGCGGCACAACAGACGGAACGCGTCCATGGCCTCCGTGTCCGTGACGGCTTCGTACCGTGCCCGTCCGATGGCGCTGAGGTAGGCGTGCTCCGGTCCCACTGCCGGGTAGTCGAGGCCCGCGGAGATCGAGTGGGACTCGATGGTCTGTCCGTCCTCGTCCTGCATCAGGAAGGTCTTGGCGCCGTGCAGGACACCGGGGCGCCCCAGGGAGATCGTGGCGGCGTGGCGAGGGGTGTCGATTCCGTCGCCACCGGCTTCGAAGCCCCACAGTTCGACGTCGGGATCGTCCAGGAATCCGTGGAAGATGCCGATGGCGTTCGATCCGCCCCCGACGCACGCCGAAACAGCGTCGGGCAGGCGGCCGAGCCGCGACAAGGTCTGGGCCCGGGCCTCGTCACCGATCTGTTGGTGGAACCAACGGACCATCGCGGGGAACGGGTGCGGGCCGGCGGCCGTTCCGAGCAGGTAGTGCGTGGTGTCCACGGAGGCCACCCAGTCGCGCAGTGCCTCGTTGATCGCGTCCTTGAGCGTCCGGGAACCGTTCTCGACGGCCACCACGGAGGCGCCCAGCAACTGCATGCGCGCGACGTTGAGCGCCTGCCGTTCGGTGTCCTCGGCGCCCATGTACACGACACACTCCATGCCCATGAGGGCCGCCGCGGTTGCGGTCGCCACACCGTGCTGGCCGGCTCCGGTCTCGGCGATCAGCCGGTTCTTGCCCATGCGCTTGGCCAGCAGGGCCTGCCCCAGGACGTTGTTGATCTTGTGGGATCCGGTGTGGTTGAGGTCCTCGCGCTTGAGCAGCACGCGACACCCGATCTCCCGGGAGAAGCGCTCGGCCTCCGTGAGCAGGGAGGGCCGGTTGGCGTAATCGCGGCTGAGGCGACGGAACTCTTCCAGGAAGTCCTCGTCCGCCTTCGCCTTCTCGAAGGTCTCTTCGACCTGGTCCAGGGCGGCGATGAGCGATTCCGGCATCCACCGTCCGCCGAAGTCGCCGTAGTACGGGCCCGGGGCCTCCGACAGACGACCGGAAACGCCATCCCCCTGGCTCGCTGCGCGTCGCGCTGCCCGGGCGGAGGCACCGACCGTGCGGAAGGTGGCCACCGTGCCCAGGGGGTCACCCGCTCGGACCAGGGCCTCACCCGTCAGGACGGCATCCGCCCCGTGCCCCGCGTAGAGCTCGACGTGCTCGGCATCGGTCACCCCCGATTCGGCCACCAGCACGGCGTCCTCGGGAAGGTGCTCGGCGAGGCGTCCGAACAGGTCCGGGTCCACCTCCAGGGTCTTGAGATTGCGTGTGTTCACGCCGACGATGCGCGCGCCCACGCGTCGAGCGCGTTCGATCTCCTCGGTGGTGTGTGTTTCCACTAGGGCTTCCATGCCGAGGCTGCGGGTGAGGTCGAGGAAGCCGGCCAGCGTGGCGTCGTCCAGGGCCGCCACGATCAGGAGCACCAGATCCGCGCCGTGCGCCCGGGCTTCCCAGATCTGGTACTCGTCCACCGTGAAGTCCTTGCGCAACACGGGGATGTCGACGGCGGTTCGCACGGCGTCGAGATCGGCCAGAGAGCCGTTGAACCGCCGTGCCTCGGTGAGGACTGAGATCACCGCCGCTCCCCCACGTTCGTAGGCAGAGGCCAACAGGGCGGGGTCCGTGATCGGTGCCAGGGCCCCCTTGGACGGGGAGGATCGCTTGACCTCCGCGATGACCTCGAGGGAATCGGCGTGCGGGCCGCGGAGCGCGGCAACCGCGTCCCTGGGCGGTTCAGCGGCCTTCGCCGCCGCCTTGACCTCCTCCAGCGGAAGCAAGGTCTTGCGTGCCTCGAGGTCTTCGCGAACCCCGGCGATGATCTCGTCGAGGACGGTTCCGGTGGCTCGGTCCGAACCTGCTGCGGACGGCTGGGTCATGCTGATCTCAATTCCTCATCGCGTCATGGATGCGTCGTCGGACTCGGAGCGCAACCGCTGCTGACGCAACGCGCTGCGAAGGACGATGATGCAAACGGCCAGTCCCGGGATCAGGACTGGCCGCTGCGTGGATTCACCGTGGCCCGGAAGGCGTGTGACCTGACCGTGGAGGAGCGCTCCGAAAGGAGTTCGCCCCGGCCGGTGATCACTCAGTGGCGGGCGCCACCGTTCTCCATCGCGCGCTTGGCTTCACCTTCGTAGCCCATGCCCATCTTCTTCATCACGAAGCCGACCACCAGGCCCACACCGCACAGTGCGAGGCCGACCCAGAACAACGTCATGGCAGGCAGGGTGAAGCCGATGACGCCGAGCAGCACGCCCACGGTCAGGATCGCCACGCACGCCCAGGCGGCGGGGGTGTTCCCGTGTCCGACGTATCCGGTGTGGTCCAGGACGATCTCATTCTGGTTGGACATCTGCTCGGTCTCCCGTGGAGTCGTGGCCCGGCCACCGCCGGACCCAAGGTTTTTCGAGGGTGTGGCGGCCCGGAGGCCGCCGGTGGAACCACATGCCGTTCAACTGCATCCGGTCCTGGTGTTTGCTCTGGTGCTCATTGTGCCATCACGTCATGATTCCCGTGGACTCAACGCCCCGTCGGATCGTCACCTTCGCTCAACGCATCCCACGCGTCGATGCCGTCTCGGCGGGCCAGGTCGGCATCATGTCCGGAGCCCAACGACGGCGATCCCCGGTCGGCTCCGTCGGCCCCCTCCCCGCGGGTGACCTGGTACTTGGAGGTACCACCGACCGCCCAGCCCCGCATGACGATCATCGTCCAGACACCGGAGAGCACCAGCAGGAGACCGGTGGCCACGGCACACCAGGGCCAGAAGCTCATGACCTGCTCCGTGTCCGCTCCGATCAGCCCGGACGAGTCACCCACGGCGGTCTCCGTGGCGTGATCGGGTTGCAGGACTGCTCCCAGGACGGATGCAACGGCACCCACCGCGACCAGGGGAATGATGGCCGCCACGACCCAGCGCACCCGTCGTCCGGCGATACTCAACGCGAGGGCTGCGGCCGCAGCCACCAATGCCAGCGCCGGCACCGCCGGAGCAGCCTGCGTGCCCCGCACGGCCACGTGCACGTCCTGCACGGGGTTGGGCACGGTCACGTTGAACCAGACCAGGGAGGCGGACCCGAACAGCAGTGCTGCAAGGACCAGGTTCAGCAGGACCAGAGGGCCTTTGCCGCGCAGCCGCCTCACAGCCGCTCCCCCTGGCCGAGGGCGCGTAATTGTTCGGCCATCAGGGCCGCACGCAGCGGCGCCGTCGCTTTGTTGAGTGATTCCGTGGCTTCCGACTCCGGAACGGAATCGGCCACGATCCCCCCGCCGGCCTGGACATAGGCCTTGCCGTCGACCAGCAGAGCTGTGCGGATGGCGATGGCCATGTCCATGTCACCGGCGAAGTCCATGTAGCCCACCACACCGCCGTACACGGCACGGCGGAACGGTTCGTACTGGTCGAGCAACTGAAGTGCCCGGGGCTTCGGTGCCCCCGACAGTGTTCCGGCGGGGAAGGTTGCGGCGAGCACGTCGTAGGCATGGGTGTCGTCACGCATCTTTCCGACGACGTTGGAGCACAGGTGCATGATGTGGCTGAAGCGCTCGACCTCCATGAATTCCGTGACGTCGACGGTTCCCGGGACGCACACCTTGGAGAGGTCGTTGCGGGAGAGGTCCACGAGCATCAGGTGCTCGGCGCGTTCCTTGTCGTCGGCCAGCAGATCCTTCTCGAACACCAGGTCCTCTGCGGGCGTGGCGCCGCGCGGTCTGGACCCTGCAATCGGGTGCGTCACCACTTCCCGGTCGGTCACGGTCACCAGGGCCTCCGGTGAGGAACCCACGATCTGGTAGTCGCGGCCGTGGGCGTCCTCGAACGAGTAGAGGTACATGTACGGACTCGGGTTGATGCGCCGCAGTGCGCGATACACGTCCAGGGGTGCGGCGGAGAGTGCAGTCTCGAACCGTCGGGAGATGACGACCTGGAAGATCTCCCCGTCCACGATGGCCTGTTTGGCCTCCTGGATCGAGTCCAAGAAGATCTCGCGGTCCCAGGACTGGTCCACGAGGGATTCCATGTCCGGACTGCTTCCACCGCCGGACATGGCACCAACACCATCCCGGCCCCGCGCTTCTTCCTTCGTGACGCTCACCTGACCGGCCGATGAGGACAGCTTCGCCAGCATGTCATGCACGCGATCCAGAGCGTCCTGGTAGGCCTGGTCCACACGCTCGTCGGTGCCGTCGGCGTTGATGGCGTTCGCCACCAAGGTCACGGTCCCGTTCTGGCTGTCATGCACGGCCATGTCGGCGACAAGGTTCATCGCCAGTTCGGGAATACCGAGGTCGTCCCGTGGCGGATTGGGGAGCTTCTCCCAGTGCCGAACGGCCTCCCAACCGACAAAACCGACCATGCCGGAGGTCAGCGGAGGCGCGTCGTTGAACCGGGACGTGTGCAGGACGTCCATCGTCGTTCGCAGGGCCTCGACCGGACTGCCCGCCGTCGGCAGCCCCACGGGGGGTTCCCCGATCCAGGTGGCCTCGCCGTCGTCACTGGTCAGGGTGGCCCGTGAGCTGACCCCCACCCATGACCAGCGCGACCAGATGCCCTGCGCCGCGGACTCCAGCAGGAAGGTTCCAGAAGGCGCCGTTCCGTCGGGCCGCAGGACCAAGGTCCGGTACAGGCCGATGGGCGTCATGGCGTCGGCCAGAACCGTGGTCCGGACCGGGATGACACGGTGCGTCCGTGCCAGGTCGCGGAACTCCTCGAGGGAGGGGCTGATGGTGCCCAGTTCGTCCATGTCCGTTCTCCTGACGGGATCGGTCGGTTCAGCGTGATGGTGCGTCGGCATTCCCGACGACGGCGGGCAGGTCCCCGCCGTCGAAACAGGTCCGGGTGTCCCGGTGACAGGCGTTGCCCACCTGGTCCACCCGGATCAGCAAGGCGTCGCCGTCGCAGTCCAGGGCCACGGACTGCACGTACTGGCGGTGGCCCGAGGTGTCGCCCTTTCGCCAGTACTCCTGACGGGAGCGGGACCAGAACGTCACGCGGCCGGTGCTCAGGGTCCGGTGCAGTGCCTCGTCGTCCATCCACCCCAGCATGAGCACTTCGTTCGTGTCGAACTGCTGGATGATCGCGGCCACCAGTCCGTGGTCGTCTCGCTTGAGAGCACGTGCGATCTCGGATGGCAGACCGTGCTCCGCGGTTACCGGATCAGGGTCGCCGGGGGCTGCGCGGTCAGGGATTTTCTGGGTGGGCTCTTCGGACATCACTGGACACTATAGGGCGGGTGGAGCCGTCTCCCGTTCAGCGGACGGCGTGACCCTCGGCGCGCAGTGCCGCCTTCACCTCGGCAATGGCACCGACGGGTCCGAAGTGGAAGACCGACGCGGCCAGGACGGCGTCGGCACCCGCCGCCACCGCCGGAGGGAAGTGCCCGGGCTCCCCCGCTCCGCCGGAGGCGATCAACGGCACCGTCGTCGCGGACCGGACCTCGCGGATCATGTCCACGTCGAAGCCCTCGCGTGTTCCGTCGGCGTCCATCGAGTTGAGCAGGATCTCCCCGACTCCACGCGACTCGGCCTCGGCCGCCCATTCGACGGCGTCCACCCCGGTCAGGTTCCGGCCACCGTGCGTGGTGACCTCGAATCCCGACGGGGTGTTGCCCGTGCGTTTGGCATCGCAGGAGAGCACGAGCACCTGGTTGCCGAAGCGACGGGTGATCTCGTTGATCACCTCCGGCCGGTTGATCGCCGCCGTGTTGATCGATGCCTTGTCCGCCCCGCAGCGCAGGAGTCGGTCGACGTCGTCAACGGAACGGACGCCGCCTCCCACCGTGAGCGGAATGAAGACCTGCTCCGCGGTTCGGGCCACGACGTCGTACATCGTGCTCCGGGCCGAGGAGGACGCGGTGACGTCCAAGAAGGTTAGTTCGTCGGCACCCGCGCGGTTGTAGCGTTCGGCAAGTTCCACGGGGTCGCCGGCATCCCGCAGGTTCTCGAAATTCACGCCCTTGACCACTCGACCTGCATCGACGTCCAGGCAGGGAATCACGCGTACAGCAACGGTCAAGACTTGGGCTTCCTTCCGAGGGGAGGCGGAACGTGACGACGCCGTCCGGCGTCAGATACGAGCGGCGTGAATCGGCGACACCAGGATTGCCCTGGCGCCCGCGGCGTACAGCGCGTCCATCACCTTGTTGGTGTCGGCGCGACGCACCATGGCGCGCACGGCCATCGAGTTGCCGTGACCCAGCGGCGAGATCGTGGGGCCCTGCATACCGGGGGTGATGGCGGTCGTAGCCTCCAGGTCGGATTCAGAGACGTCGTAGTCGATCATCACGTACTGCCGCGCAACCAGAACGCCCTGGAGGCGGCGGCGGAGAACGGCCAACCCCTCGGGCTCTTCCTCCCGGCGCGAGCGGATCAGCAGGGCTTCGGACTTCATGATGGGGTCGGCGAAGACTTCGAGCCCGGCGGCGCGCAGGGTGTTGCCCGTCTCCACGACGTCGGCGATGGCGTCGGCGACACCGAGCCGGATCGACGACTCAACCGCGCCGTCCAGACGGACGACCTCGGCGGCGACGTCGTTGTCCTTGAGGTAGTCGCGCAGCAGCTGGTCGTAGCTGGTGGCGATTCGCTTTCCCTCCAGATCGGCGAGTTCGCCGAACTCACCGCGTGGTCCTGCGAACCGGAAGGTCGACCGCGCGAAGTCCAGGGCGAGGTCCTCGTCTGCGTCGGCGCCGGAATCCAGGAGCAGGTCGCGACCCGTGATCCCCACGTCCAGGACGTCACCGCCCACGTAGACCGCGATGTCGCGTGGCCGCAGGTAGAAGAACTCGACGTTGTTCTCCGGGTCCACCAGGACCAGTTCGCGGGAGTCACGACGCTGCCGGTACCCGGCCTCCTTCAACATCGACGAGGCGGCTTCGGAGAGCGCTCCCTTGTTGGGCACGGCTACGCGGAGCATGGAGTGTCCTCTTCCTCAAGTCATGGAACGGAGTGGATCGGAATTCCACGGCGCGGGACGGGCGGACCATCGCGTACCGGGGTGTTGAATGAAAGCGAGGTGCTGAACTGAAGGCTCAGAGATGCCTGTAGACGTCCTCGAGCGTCAGTCCCTTGGCCACCATCATCACCTGGAGGTGGTAGAGCAGCTGGGAAATCTCCTCGGCTGCCTCGTCGGCGGACTCGTATTCACAGGCCATCCACACTTCGGCGGCCTCTTCAACCACCTTCTTGCCGATGCCGTGCACTCCACGGTCCAGTTCTGCCACGGTGCCGGAACCGGCGGGGCGCTCCACTGCCTTCTGGGACAGTTCGGCGAACAGCTGTTCGAAAGTCTTCACGCCCCCACCCTATCGGCCAGCACACGGGCGACCGAAAACGACCGACCCGCCGTCGTGTGTCAGCGCCGCACTGCAGACTCCTCTGGCCGCGAAGTGTCGGAGACGCCCTTCGACACGGGTGCCAGCGCGGGTGCACACAGCAGAGCCACCCCGACGACGGTCGCGATCCACCCGCGTCCCGTGTGGCCGACCGCCGCCAAGGTCCACAGCCCGAAGACGATGAGTCCGCTGCCCAGCAGAAGAAGCGTGTAGAAGGCGGTCTTGTTCATGTCGGTGATGCTCCGGTGACGTCGTTGTCGATCGTTGACTGCTCCGCAAGAACTTAGTGCTCAAGCTGACCCTGCCCGTATGGAGCAGAGCACAGCCAGCCCGAATGTGTCAGTCATCACGGCACCACGACCTCACTCGGATTCCGTCAATGCATCAAAGCGAAAACCGCCGCTTCGAACCGGTTGGTTCGAAGCGGCGGTTTGATCGGGCTGGATCAGCGACCAGGCGCCTGATGGCGGTAAGCGTCAGTGAGCGTGCTCGCCGGTGCTGTACTCGTACACGAGCCCGAGCAGGCCGAGGATGCCCAGCGGGACGGCCAGGCCCAGGATCCACCAGTCGATGGCCAGACCCAGAACCAGAATGGTGCACGCAGCACCCAGCAGGAGCGGCCACCAGCTCCACGGCGAGAAGTGCCCGTAGTCACCACTGCTCTGAGCGATCTCGCCTTCCAGGTCGTCCTCCGGCAGCAGCGCCTTGGTGGAGCGCAGGACCAGCGTCAGGTAGACGGCAAGCATGAAGCACATTGCACCCGTTGCCAACATGGCCGGGAACCCTGCCCACTCGTTGAATCTGGTGACGAATCCGTAGACGACCCCGGCACCGGTGACGAAGATTCCGACGATCCAGAGGGTGTAAATGGTTGCTTTCATCGGGAGATCAGCCCTTCGCTCCGGCGTGGGTGGTCATCGACTGCTGGGGCGAGGCCGCGGCCAGCTCCGGGTGGTGCAGGTCCAGTGCCGGACGCTCCGAACGGATGCGGGGCAGGGACACGAAGTTGTGGCGCGGGGGCGGGCAGGAGGTTGCCCACTCGAGCGAGCCACCGAAGCCCCACGGATCGTCGACCTCGACCTTGGGTGCGTTCTTGTGGGTCGTGTACACGTTCCAGAACCAGGGAATCATGGACACGGCCAGCAGGATCGCACCGACGGTGGAGAGCTGGTTCATCCAGGTGAACCCGTCCTCAGGCATGTAGTCGGCGTAGCGACGCGGCATACCGATCACGCCCAGCCAGTGCTGGATCAGGAACGTGGTGTGGAAGCCGACGAACAGGATCCAGAAGTGCACCTTGCCGATGCGCTCGTTGAGCATCTTGCCGGTGAACTTGGGCCACCAGAAGTACAGGGCGGCGAACATGCCGAACACCAGGGTGCCGAAGAGCACGTAGTGGAAGTGCGCGACGACGAAGTAGGTGTCCGAGACGTGGAAGTCCAACGGCGGGGTGGCCAGGATGACGCCGGTCACGCCACCGAACAGGAAGGTGAACATGAAGCCGAGGACCCACAGCATGGGGGTCTCGAAGGTCAACGAACCCTGCCACATGGTGCCGATCCAGTTGAAGAATTTCACGCCCGTGGGCACGGCGATCATCATGGTCATGAAGGAGAAGAACCCGAGGAGCACGGAGCCGGTCACGTACATGTGGTGAGCCCACACGGTGACGGACAGCGCGGCGATGGCGATGGTCGCGAAGACCAGGCCCTTGTAGCCGAACAGCGGCTTGCGGGAGAACACCGGGAGGATCTCAGAGATGATGCCGAAGAACGGCAGTGCCAGCACGTAGACCTCGGGGTGACCGAAGAACCAGAAGAGGTGCTGCCAGAGGATTGCTCCGCCGGCTTCGGCGTCGAAGATGTGGCCGCCGAGGCGACGGTCCATGCCCAGTGCGAACAGCGCGGACGCCAGCGGCGGGAAGATCATGATGATCAGCAGGCCGGTGACCAGGGTGGTCCAGACGAACACCGGCATGCGCCACATGGTCATGCCCGGGGCACGCATGCAGAGGATGGTGGTGATGAAGTTGACGCCACCCATGATGGTGCCGAAGCCCTGCAGGCCAAGACCGAAGACCCAGAGGTCACCGCCGACACCCGGCGAGAACGTGGTCGAGTTCAGCGGCGCGTAGGCGAACCAGCCGAAGGAGGCCGCGCCCTGGGGGGTCAAGAACCCGGCCATGGCCACGAGGGACCCGAACAGGAAGAACCAGAAAGCCAGTGCATTGAGTCGCGGGAAGGCGACGTCAGGTGCACCGATCTGCAACGGGACGATCACGTTGGCCAGACCGACGAAGAAGGGTGTGCCGAACATGAGCAACATGATTGTGCCGTGCATGGTGAACAGTTGGTTGTACTGCTCCTTGGTCTCCAGCAACTGCATGCCGGGGGCGAAGAGCTCCGCACGAATCAGCAGTGCCATGACACCGCCGACGCAGAAGAACACGAAGGCGGAGATCAGGTACATGTACCCGATGGTCTTGTGGTCGGTCGAGGTCAACCAGTCGACGATGATCTTGCCCTTGGACCGCGGCACCACCCGGGGTGCAACGGTTGTGGCCTCATCGGCTGAATATTCAAGCGTGGTCATTTCAGCCCCTTAGTTCTCTTCGTAGCTCGCGCCGACGGGGTTGTCACGCATGACCGCGCCGTCCTCGTTCTCGTTCACGTTTCGGTTGTAGTCATCGCCGACCTGACCGGTGTTGCCCTCGTCACGCAGCTTCTGCATCTGGCTCTCGTACTCCTCCTGGGAGACGACCTCCACGTTGAAGAGCATTTCCGAGTGGTACTCACCGCACAGCTCCGCGCACTTGCCCTGGAAGGAGCCTTCACGCTCGGTGTGGAAGCTCATGTAGTTGGTGCGGTTGGGGATCATGTCGACCTTCTCCAGGAAGGCCGGGACCCAGAAAGAGTGGATGACGTCGCGGGAGGAGAGCTGGACCTCGACGTCGCTGTCCACGGGCAGATAGAGGGTCGGCAGGGTCTCTTCGACGCCCTCCGAACCGTCTTCGTTCAGGTGGGCCTGCGTCCCGGAGTAGTAGACGTCGTCGTCCACGTAGTTGAAGTCCCAAGCCCACTGCTTGCCGATGATCTCGATGGTGGCATCGGGGTTGTCGTGCCGCGGGACGATCTCGGTCAGCGCCCGTTCGGAGAAGAAGAACTGGGACACGATGAGCGCGATCGGCACGATCGTGTAGAAGATCTCCAGCGGCAGGTGGTAGGCGACCTGGCGGGGGTAGCCGACCTCGTTCTTGCGACGACGGTAGGCGACCATGCACCAGAGCATGAGGCCCCAGGCGACCAGACCGACGCTGAGGGCCGCGATCCAGGAACCGACCCACAGGTTCAGGATGTTCTCTGCGTTGTCCGTGGGGGCCGAGTCTCCGATCGGCATCCAGGCGTTGCGGACTTCCTCTTTACAGCCCGTCAGGGCTAGGACTGCAATAGCGCCGAGGCCGGTTAGCTTCAAAGCCCTGGTGCGACGGCTGCCGGTTCGGGAGTGCGAACTCACAGACGGCCCTTCCTCTTCTGGTGGTGCGCCAGGCACGGGGATTGGGACCGACCCGTACCGAGGCATGCTGTTTCCCCCTGAGCTTACCCCTTGAGTTGTCCTTGTGCTGACACTGTGTCAGTCCGTGTGTCCGCCGAGATTCGGAGCCGGAGCCATGTTTCGCACGCCGCCACGGCCCGGGAACGGGAGGAACCCCGCATACCCGTGTGGGTATGCGGGGTTCCTCGGGTGGTTCGCGAAGAGTTCGGGGTCCGCGGGTGCCTCATCTCTTTGGTGTGGCAACTGTTTCCACGACCCCCGCTCAGACCGGCCCCTGACTCCCCGCCTTGTGATCAGTGGAAGGAGTCTCCACAGGCGCAGGATCCCTGGGCGTTGGGGTTGTCGATGGAGAAGCCCTGCTTCTGGATGGTGTCCTCGAAGTCGATGGTCGAGCCCTCCAGGTACGGGACGGACATCTTGTCCACGATGACCTCGACACCCTCGAAGTCCTTGACCGCGTCGCCGTCGAGAACCCGCTCGTCGAAGTAGAGCTGGTAGATCAGGCCCGAGCAGCCCCCGGGCTGGACCGCCACCCGCAGACGAAGGTCGGTGCGGCCCTCCTGGTCGAGCAACGCGTGGACCTTCTGCGCGGCCACGTCGGTGAGGTTGACGCCGTGGGTCGGCAGGCCCTCCGTGGTGACGTTCTCAGTGGTGACGCTCATGCGTTCTTCTCCTCCGTACATGCCGTGGGCGCGGATTCCTCGCCCGGATACAAGCCTCGTACGGGTGCAACCATCGCCCGGCGCGAATCATTCCGTGATGCGCTTTCGAGTTGCCCGGAAGCCACCGAGTCGGCTGAACCGTACGTCTCCACCCTACGCCCGGGCCCGGGACCGCCGGGCCAACCACAGCGCCTCGGCGAGCACGGCGAGCCGGAAATCCTCGATGTGCAGGGACTCGTCGATGCCGTGGGCGCGGGTGTCCGGATCCTCCACGCCGGTGATCAGGATGGTTGCCTGCGGGTTCTTCTCCCGCAGCTGGGCCGTGAACGGGATCGAACCGCCCATCCCTGCTTCCAGCGCGTCGCGTTGCCAGGACTCGCTCAGCGCCCAGAGCATCTCCTGCGCCGCGTCGGAACTAGTGTCCGTGCTGAACGCCGGCCCCTTCTCGTCGATACCGACTTCCACCTGCGCCCCGAACGGGGCGTGGCTCTCCAGGTGCTTCGTGAGCACGTCCGCCGCTGCCTGAGGATCCTGGCCAGGAGCGATGCGCAGGGAGATCTTGGCCCGTGCGGAGGGGGCGATTGTGTTGGATGCGACGTCCACGCGGGTGGCGTCGATCCCCGTGACCGAGATTGCCGGCTGTGACCACAGCCGCGACGTGATCGAGCCGCGCCCGGCCAGTTCCATACCCTCCAGCAGCCCCGCGTCGGCGCGGAATCTGTCCTCCGGGTAGTCGATCGCTGGTTCAGGTGCGTGCACCAAGCCTTCGACGGCGACCGCCCCGTCGTCGTCGTGGAGGCTGGCGATGAGGCGAGCCAAGAGGGTCGGGGCGTCCAGGATTGGTCCGCCGTAGCCGCCTGAGTGGAGAGCGTGGTCCAGGACGCGCACGGTGACCTCGGCACCGACCACTCCCCTGAGCCCGGTGGTCAGGGTGGGCGCGCCGGCCTCCCAGTTGGCCGAATCGGCGATCACGATGGCGTCCGCGGCGAGCTTCTCCTGGTGGCGTTCCAGGAACTGGCCGAAGTGTGGCGAGCCGACTTCCTCTTCGCCTTCGATGAAGACGGTGATGCCCAGGCCGTGGTCGTCGCCCAACATCTTGCGGAGCACCCGAATGGCACCGACGTGCGCCATGATCCCGGCCTTGTCGTCGGCGGCACCGCGCCCGTAGAGACGGCCGGAGCGCTCGTCGGCCACGAACGGGTCCGAACTCCAGGCGGTGAGGTCACCGGGAGGTTGGACGTCGTGGTGTGCGTAGAGCAGGACCGTGGGCTTCCCCGGCTCGGCGGGCTTCCGGGCGATGATCGCCGGGTGAAGGCTGTCTCCGTCCGCGGCGTGGATCTCGACCGACGGGAAGCCTTCGGCGACCAGCAGATCCCGCACGGCGTGAGCGCTGTGCTCCAGGTTTGCATGGTCGAAGGACTCCCATGCGAGTCCCGGAATGGACACGAGGTTCTTCAGATCGGTCATGACCTGCTCGAAACCTTCGTCATTGGCCCGACGGAAAGCAGCGACGTCGAGGTCCTCGACGGACTGCGCCTCGACCGGCTCCTGCGGGTTGTACGTGCGCTGTTGGGGATTGTGCTCGTGGCTCATGAGGCGAGCTTAGGCAGTGGACACGGCGGCTCCGGTATCCTTGCCGGGTGTTCGGACGAAACAAGAAGACTGAAACTGAGACCCCCGTGGACGAAACCACCGTGCTGACGGAAGCCGGGACGGAGGAAAGCCAGACCACGGCCGGGCGATCCTCGACCCAGGGCAAGGGGCGTCCGACACCCACCCGCAGGCAGCAGCAGGCGGCGCGGAAGCAACCCCTGGTTCCCAAGGACCGGAAAGCCGCGAAAGTGGCCGATCGTCAGCAACGGCGCGATCAGCGCCTGCACGCGCAGCAACGAATGGCCGCCGGTGACCAGCGGTACCTCGCCCAGCGCGACCGCGGTGACCAGCGCGCGTTCGTCCGGGACTGGGTGGACTCCCGCTTCTGCATGGCCGAGCTCCTGATGCCGATGGCCGTCGTGGCGCTCGTGTTCCTCTTGATTCCCAGCGGGCTCCAGGAAATCGTCTCCACGGCATTCTTCGTGCTCTTCGCCGTCGTGGTCCTGGACTGCATCCTGCTGGCCAACGGCGCCAAGCGAGCGGTGCGCAAGAAGTTCGGGACGGTCGAGTCGGGAACCGGTTGGTACGCCGTCACCCGCAGCATCAACTGGCGCTCGACGCGCCTGCCGCGCCCGCGCGTGCGGCGTGGCCAGCGCCCGTCCTGAGCGGGCGTTCTCCCTGCCGATTCGCTCCTAGGTCAGTTGGCTCCCCGGCCGTCGGCACTGCGCCGGCGGCCGTTTCAGTGTCAGACGCGGGAGAGCCGCCGCAGGCCCTTGACCACTCGAGCCGCCCAGAACGGCCCCTCGTACAGGAACGCGGTGTAGCCCTGCACCAGGTCGGCCCCCGCAGCAAGGGCTTCCGCGGCATCCTCCACGGAGGTCACCCCACCGACCGCCACCAGCGCGAGCCTGTCCCCCACGTGGGCCTTCAACGTCCGGAGGACTTCGAGCGACCGGGCGCGCAGCGGCACCCCGGACAGCCCGCCCGCACCGTAGGACTCGACGACGGCGGGATCGGTCACCAGACCGAGTCCCTCACGAGCGATGGTGGTGTTCGTGGCCACGATCCCGTCCAGCCCGAGTTCCATGGCCAGGTCGGCGACGGCCAGAACGTCCGCATCCGCGAGATCCGGGGCGATCTTGACCAGGAGGGGCACGCGTCGGCCCGTGACGCGCGAGGATTCCTCACGAACCGCGGCCAGGATCGGACGCAACGACTCCACCGCCTGCAACTCCCGAAGACCCGGGGTGTTGGGGGAGGACACGTTGACCACCAGGTAATCCGCACAGGGCGCCAGTTCCCTGGTCGAGGAGCGGTAGTCCGCCACGGCGTCCTCTAGCGGGACCACCTTGGTCTTTCCAATGTTCACCCCGATGACGGGACGGGTCCTGCCCTTCCAGTCCCTGGCAAGGGCCGCGCGAGCGGACCGCACCCGGGGCGCCACGGCCGCGGCGCCGTCGTTGTTGAAGCCCATCCGGTTGATGACCGCCTTGTCCCGGACCAGCCGGAACAAACGAGGCCTGGGGTTGCCCGGTTGCGGCTGCCCGGTGACGGTACCGATCTCCACGTGCCCGAAGCCAAGGTCCGCCAGTGCCGGGATCCCCTTTGCACCCTTGTCGAACCCCGCGGCCAGGCCGAAGCGGGACGGGAAACGCAGTCCCATGACTTCAACGCTCTGGTCCCCGGCCGGACGCGTCAGGCGCCGGAGCACCGAGGACAGGCCGAGCCGACGGCACGTCTTGATACCCAGGAACCCCAGGTGATGGGCCCGCTCCGGGTCCATCCACGAGAAGCAGACTGTGAAGAACGTAGGGTAGACGCGCATGTGCCCATTCTCCCACGCCGGAGGCTCACACCCCGGGCACTGGCATTGGCTCGAAGGTGAGGTCCGTTCGGCATGATCTGGAACGACGACGTCCTGGGTCAGGACTTCTCCGCCACGACGGTGCCGGTGCCGGGCCGCGGGGCTCATCGCACGGCCACCGTCGTCCGGCACAATCCCAGCACCCGGGCGGAATCCCGCGGAACGGTGCTCTACGTGCACGGCTGGTCGGATTACTTTGCCAACCCGGAGCTGGCCGTGGCCGTCCAGCGTGCCGGATTCCGCTTCTACGCCGTGGACCTGCACGGGTACGGCCGCAATCTGACGGACGAGGTCCTGGCTGCGGGAGACGTGCCGGGCCTGGCCGAGGACTTCTCCGAGTACCAGCCGGATTTTGATGCCGCCAGGGAGGTCATCGCGCGCGACGGCGGGCGAATCGATCCTGATCATTTGGTGGTCGTCGCTCATTCGACGGGCGGGTTGACCATGTCCTTGTTGCTCATGGAGCAGCCCGGTCAGGTGGCGGGCCTGGCCCTGGCCACGCCGTGGATCGCCCCTCAGGGGTTTTCCGGCATCGACCGGATCATCCTGGCCCTGGCCCCTTTGCTCCCGAAGCGCCTGACGCTCATGGAGCTCAAGGTCCCGTTGAACTCGAACTATCACCGGGTGCTCTCCCGCGACCGGGAAGGAGCCTGGGAGGTGGATCCGCGCTGGCGTCCCCGGAAGTCCTTCCCCGTCACGGTCGGCTTCCTGCGTTCGACGGCGGCCGCCCGGGAACGGCTCCTGGAACTCCACGGTTCCGGACGGACCGTTCAGGCCCCGGTGCTGATCCAAACCGCGCGGCGCAGTCTGCTGGTTCCGTGGTGGGACAAGCGGATGCACGGCATGGACACCGTGCTTGACGTGGAGGCCATCCGTCGTCGGGCGGCCGTCCTGCACCCGGCACCCACCGTGATCGCCTACGACGACGCGATCCACGACGTCCACCGGTCCGCTCCGCTGGTGCGGCGCGCCGCGTTCGCGGACCTGCAGCGCTGGCTCGACGGTCTGGAGATCGACTAAGGCGTCTGCTGCTGGTCCCGCGGATTGTCCACGGCACCGCCGTATCGACGGTCGCGCCGTGCGTACTCTTCGACGGCGTCCCAGAGTGTGCGCCGATCGACGTCGGGCCACAGCACATCCTGGAACACGAGTTCGGCGTAGGCGGACTGCCACAACAGGAAGTTGGAGATGCGCTGTTCACCGGAGGAGCGCAGGAAGAGGTCGACGTCCGGCAGATCCGGTTCGTCCAGGTACGCCTGGACGGTGGATTCGTCGATCTTCTTGGGGTTGAGCTTGCCCGCGGCGGCATCCGCTGCCATCGCTGCGGCCGCGTCGGCGATCTCGGCGCGCCCGCCGTAGTTCACGCACATGGTCAGGGTGGTGACGTCGTGATCGCGCGTCTCGCGTTCCGCGATTTCGAGCCGGTTGATCACCGAGCGCCATAGGCGAGGGCGGCGCCCGGCCCACCTGATGCGCACTCCCCATTCGTGGAACGTGGACAGCTGGCGTTCCATCACCTCTGCGGTGAAGTTCATGATGAAGGCGACCTCCGAGGGAGAACGCTTCCAGTTCTCCGTCGAGAAGGCGTAGGCGGACACGTACGGGATCCCCAGGTCGATGGCCCCGGCCACCACGTCCACGAGCGCCAACTCCCCTGCCCGGTGTCCCTCGTTGCGCGTGAGGCCGCGCTCATTGGCCCACCGTCCGTTGCCGTCCATGACCACGGCAACGTGCCGAGGCAGGAACTTGGACGGAATGGCGGGTGCCAGCGCTCCCGACGGGTGCGGAGGCGGTGCGGAGAACCGGCCCATGTCAATTCCTCTCGACCAGGTGCAGGGAACGCACCGACTTCTCCAGATGGAACTGGACGTAGGAGGCCACGATACCGGCGGCGAACGAGGCAATCCGCGGTTCGGCCCCGTCCACGCGGGACCAGTCCCCCGTCAACAGCCCCACCAGGTAGTCCAAGGTCGGGACATCGGGTGCCAATGCTCCGGGGGGCCGGCAGTTCGGGCACACCACGCCACCCAGTTCCGCGCTGAACGCTCCGTGCGGCCCGGGCGCCCCGCACCGAGCACAGTCCGTGAACGACGGTGCCCATCCCGCCAGGGAGACGGCCCGCAGCAGATAGGAGTCCAGAATCGCGGCGGGGGCGTGCAGCCCGCGTGCGATCGAGGACAGGGCACCGACCACGAGCAGGTAGTGGCGATTACCTTCGTCATCGTCATCGGTGGTGATCCGCTCTGCTGCCTCAACCACGGCCGCCGCCGCCGTGAATTTGGCGTAGTCCGCGGCGATCGGCGAGGCCCAGCCTTTCCGTCCCACGGCCTGAGACACGATGTCGAGATTCCGGCCGTGGACGAGTTGCAGATCGGAGACGTTGAAAGGTTCGAGCCGTGACCCAAAGCGCGAATTCGTTCGCCGCACTCCCTTGGCCACGGCCCGCACCTGCCCGTGTTCACGCGTCAGCAGCACCACGATCCGGTCCGCCTCACCCAGCGGGTAGGTCCGAAGGACCACACCCGTGTCCCGGTAGGACCTGGATGCGAAGGACGTGGCGCGAGGCATGTGCTGGGCTCCGCCCGTCCTCAGTCCGCCTGGACGTCGCGCACGGCACGGTTGACCGCGGACACGATGGCCTTCAACGACGAGCGGGTGGTCGAGGCATCGATGCCGGCGCCCCACAGGACCCTGTCTCCCACGGCGAGCTCGACGTAGGAGGCCGCGTTCGCGTCGGCGGCAGCGGACAGGGTGTGTTCCGTGTAGTCCAGCAAGCGCAGGTCAACACCCTCTTGGGCGAAGATCTGGATCATCGCGTCGATCGGGCCGTTGCCCGTGCCGGAGCGTTGGACGGTCTGACCGTCGACGTCCAGTCCCACCTCGAGGCGGGTGTCACCGTCGTCGTCCGAGGACGTGGTGATGCTCGTGATCCGGTACCGGCCCCAACGGTTCCCGTGGCTGTCCGCGGGCAGGTACTCGTCCTGGAAGATGCTCCACAAATCGGCGCCCGAGATTTCGGTACCCGAAGTCTCCGTGTGCTTCTGGACCACCCCGGAGAACTCGATCTGTGCCCGGCGCGGCAGTTCCAGGCCGTGATCGGCCTTGAGCAGGTAGGCCACACCGCCCTTACCGGACTGGGAGTTCACGCGGATCACGGCCTCGTAGCTGCGGCCGATGTCCTTGGGGTCGATGGGCAGGTACGGAACCGCCCAGACCAGGTCCTCGGTGGACTTGCCCTGAGCCTCGGCGTCGGCGGCCATTGCCTCGAAGCCCTTCTTGATCGCGTCCTGGTGCGAGCCGGAGAAGGCCGTGAAGACCAGGTCACCGCCGTAGGGAGAACGTTCGGGGACTGGCAGCTGGTTGCAGTGTTCGACCGTGCGGCGGATCTCGTCGATGTCGGAGAAGTCGATCTCCGGGTCCACGCCCTGGGTCAGCATGTTCAGGCCCAGCGTCACCAGATCGACGTTGCCGGTCCGCTCGCCGTTGCCGAACAGGCAGCCCTCGATCCGGTCCGCACCGGCCAGGTAGCCCAGTTCAGCGGCTGCGACGCCCGTGCCGCGATCGTTGTGCGGGTGCAGGGACAGCACGGTGGCGTCCCGGTTGTAGAGGTTGCGGGTCATCCACTCGATGGAGTCCGCGTAGACATTCGGGGTGGCCATCTCGACCGTGGCGGGCAGGTTCAGGATCATCTCCCGATCACCGCCGATCTCGAAGGTCTCCGCGACCTCATTGGCGATCCGTGCCGCGAACTCAACTTCGGTCCCGGTGAAGGACTCGGGCGAGTACTCGTACGTGACCGTGGTGTCCTTGAGCTGTTCCTCGTACTTCATGCACAGCCGGGCACCGGTCAGCGCGATGTCCACGATGCCGTCCTGGTCTTCACGGAAAACCACTTTCCGCTGCAGCACGGATGTGGAGTTGTAGAGGTGGACAATCGCCTGCGGCGCGCCGTCGATCGCGTCGAAGGTGCGCTCGATCAGGTGCTCACGGGATTGCGTGAGGACCTGGATCGACACGTCCTCGGGAATGCGGTCTTCCTCGATCAACCGACGCACGAAGTCGAAATCGGTCTGAGAGGCCGAGGGGAACCCGACCTCGATCTCCTTGTAGCCCATACCCACCAACAACTCGAACATCCGCAGCTTGCGGTTCGAGTCCATGGGGTCGATCAGTGCCTGGTTGCCATCGCGCAGGTCGACGGCGCACCAGCGGGGTGCCTTGGTGATGAACTTGTCCGGCCAGGTACGGTCCGTGAGCACGAACGGCAACTGCTCGTTGTACGGACGGTACTTGTGAGTCGGCATGCCGGAGGGCTTCTGACGGTTTTCCATGGTGTGAGACCTGCTTCTTTCCTGTCCCAAGTGGCGTCACGACGATCCGATGGCTTCCCCGGAAACGGGCTGAGGATCGGGCGCGACGGGCCGGGCATCACGAACTCCGCAACGGGGAGTCCGGCCCGAAAAAGGGGTTCAGGACCCGTTGCGGCAACTAAGCAGAAGCAAGGTGCCCGTGCGCATAGGGAAAAACTACCACCGCGGGCGGTGGGATGGCGCACAACTCACTGCTGGCACGTGAACTGTTCGGCGGTCTGCCCGGAGAGGCCTTCCGGCACGGCGCTGTCCAGATCCATCCGGTCGCCCGAAGTGAAGTCCTGGCCGATCTCGAGCTTGACCACGGTCTCCGCATCGGTGGATTCAATGACCTGCCCCTGAGGGATGCCGAGCTCCTCGGCCACCTGCTCGGCAGCGGACTGCCACCCGGGGCCGTACACGACCTGCGTCCCGGGCAGCGAGTCGATGGAATCCCCCTCGGTCGCCTGGGTGTAACCGGCATCCTGGAGCACCTTGACCAGGTCCTCGGCGCGCCCGTCGGTGTCGGAGGCGTCGACGACCTCGACCGGGATGTCGGCTGCGTTGAACAGCAGAACCGATTCCTCGTCCGTCTGATCGGCGCTCGGGGTTTCGCTGTTCTCGGCGGTCGAGGGCGAGGCCGAGTCCGGGGTTGCCGATTCCTCGGAGCCGTCCGTGGCGGAGGCGTCGTCCTGCGCCAGTGAACGGTCGTCCCGGAGCGTCTGGAACAGGTCTTCCGCACGGGTCTCGTCGAGTTCCAGACGGTTCGGGTCCGGCTCGTAGACCTGCGTCGGGGCCGTCACGAACACGACGTGCGACAGATCGACGTTGGCCATCATGCCCCCGATACTGACGATGCGGGTGACGTTGCCCAGCTCTTCGTCGACGTGCAGGTTGCTGGTCATGACGTCGGCGATCTCGTAGAGCTTGCCGGGGTTGGTGAGCGTTCCCTCTTCCTTGACCTTGCGGGCCAGGGACGCCATGAACTGTTGCTGGGAGCGGATACGGGACTCGTCGCCGCCGTCGCCGAACGCGGCGCGTGATCGCAGGAACGCCAGGGCGTTCTTGCCTTCGACCGTGGACACACCGGCGGGCAGTTCGAGTCCGGACTTGGGATCGTCCACGGGCTGGTTGACGCAGACCTCGACGCCGCCGACGGCCTCGGACAGCTCGGTCACGGCGTTGAAGTCGGCGAGCATGAAGTGATCGATACTCAATCCGGTGAAGTCGTTGATGGTGG
Organism: Kocuria soli; assembly: GCF_003797835.1. Taxonomy (GTDB): domain Bacteria; phylum Actinomycetota; class Actinomycetes; order Actinomycetales; family Micrococcaceae; genus Kocuria; species Kocuria soli. Next base: position 249,650 of record NZ_RKMF01000002.1, on the reverse strand, counting down.
CCACGGTGCACCCAGGCCCGCCGTTCTCCGCGGCGGTGTTGAGCATGGCGTTTTCCATCGGCTCGTAGACCTTGCCGGATTCCGGGTCCGTGCATTCCGGGATGTCGACCACGAGATCCCGCGGGAAGGACACGACGGAGACGTTCTCCCGGTCCTCGGAAATGTGCAACAGCATCATGACGTCGGTGCGCCCGTCGCCGTTGCCGTACTCGACCTCACCGTACTGGTCGTTGCCCTCCCCGACGCGGGTGTCGGAGCCCATGATCAGGATGTCCGTGGGGCCGTCGTCACCGGCCTCCCCGTTACCGAGGTTCAAAGGACTGGTGGTCAGGTTCTGCTGAAGCCGATAAATGCTCAGACCACCGACGGCCAGGACGACGACCAGCCCGATTGCCAGGCTGATCAGACCCCACTTGAGGCCTTTGCTCATCCCTGACTTCGCGCTCCAGTGGCGACCGGCCTGGCGGGTGTCGGCCCACGAGGTGCGCTCGCTGTCGGGAGTGCGGGTGTTCACGGATGGGGCTCCAAGATGTCGGGGTGGCGCGCTGGCTCGACGTCGGCGTTCGGTCAGGCGGGCACGTCGTCGGTCACGCAACCTCCCGGATGGTACACCGTCACTCTCAACTAGGGCATCCGGGGCAGGGCGGCCGTGCGGCGACTGCGCGGGGACGGCCAGAAGTCAGAAGCCCAGGCGCGAGAGCTGGCGAGGATCGCGTTGCCATTCCTTGGCGACCTTGACGTGCAGGTCCAGGTACACCTTGGTGCCCAGGAGCTTTTCGATCGACCGCCGGGCCGTCGCACCGATCTCACGCAGTCGGGCGCCACCCTTTCCGATGACGATGGCCTTCTGTGACGGGCGTTCAACGTAGAGGGAGACGTGGACGTCGACCATCGGATCGTCCTCCGGGCGGTCCTCACGAGGGATCATGTCCTCGCAGACCGCTGCCAGGGAATGCGGGAGCTCGTCGCGCACACCTTCCAACGCCGCTTCCCGGACGAGTTCGGCGATCATGGTCAATTCCGGCTCGTCCGTGAGCTCACCGTCCGGGTACAGGGGCGGCGAGGGCGACATGTGAGAAATGAGCACCTGGGCCAGCGACTCGACCTGGAACCCGTTGACCGCGCTGACCGGAATGACGTCGGCGAAGCCCAGGTCGGGGGGAGTAGGCCGGGGGTCATAGGCCTTGCCCTTCTTCCGGGCCCGGATTCCCCTGCGGCGCTCCGTCTCCTCGAACTCCGCGGTGAGCACCTCGCGTCCCAGCTGTTCGACGGCGATCAGCTGCTCGGCCAGGGTTTGGCGGCCCACCGTGTCCGACTTGGTGACGATGGCCACGATCGGGCGCCCACCGGACTGGGCGAGCTGAGCCGCAATGAATCGGTCCCCGGGGCCGATCTTCTCGTCGGCGGGAATGCACAGACCCAGGACGTCGACCTCGCTGAGGGTCTCCGCCACAAGATCATTGAGGCGCTCCCCCAACAGGGTCCGGGGGCGGTGGACGCCCGGTGTGTCCACGAGCACCAGCTGGCCGTCCGGCCGGTGCACGATCCCGCGGATGGTGTGGCGGGTGGTCTGGGGACGGTTGGAGGTGATGGCCACCTTCTCCCCCACCAACGCATTGGTCAGGGTGGACTTGCCCGCGTTGGGGCGGCCCACGAACACGGCGAACCCCGCACGGAAGTCCCCCGACGGCGTCATGAACCGGTCGTCGGAACCCTCGGGCCGGCCGTTGTCTCCACTCGAGATCTCATCGCCCACGCCGGGCTCCTTTCCTGCGGCTCGCGCCGTGGTTGTCCGCGGACGGTGCCGCGAGTCCTTCGCGCGCCTGTTCAGTGGCCGTCACTGCATGGTCTCCACGGGGGCGGACCGGCCGAGGAAACCGGTCAACAAATGGCGTTGCAGCGCGAACATGGTCGCGCGCTCCTCCGGTTCCGCGTGGTCGTGCCCGAGCAGGTGCAGGATGCCGTGCACCGTCAGGAGGAAGAATTCGTCCTCCGTGGAATGCCCGGCAGCGGCGGCCTGGCGCGCCGCGACGGGCGGGCACAGGACGATGTCCCCGAGGGTTCCGTGCGTCGGGGAGTCCTCCGTACCGGCCTCGAGCTCGTCCATGGGGAAGGACATCACGTCCGTGGGCCCCGGGAGGCCCATCCATTCGACGTGCAACCGCGCCATCTCCTCCTCGTCCACGACGGCGATCGACAACTCGACGTCAGAGGCCAGGCGGAGCTGACGGAAACAGTGGCTGACCAAGGCCCGTTGACGGGCCGGATCGTAGGCCGCCCAGGCGTCGCGGTGTTCGCTCTGGTCGGCCGGGAGCTGGTCGGCATCGTGTTGTACGTCGATGTCGACGTTGGCCGGCGCGTCACCGCGGGCCGCGTCGTCGAGAAGGGGTCCGCTCATCTCAGTGCTCCTCGGCCGTTTCGGTCACGGACGTGGTGGCAGCGCCCGCCTGGCCCCCGGCTCGGTCCTGTTTGCGCTGGCGCCGCTCCTGGCGCACCCGGTTCGTGGCGTCGAAGTGACCGTAGGCGTCGACGATCTTCCCGACCAGTTCGTGCCGGACGACGTCGTCGCTGCTGAGGGTGGGGAAGGCGATGTCATCGACCCCGCGGAGGATGTGCTCGACCTGCCGCAGCCCGGAGGACGTGCCGCCGGGAAGGTCGATCTGCGTGACGTCTCCGGTGACCACGATCTTGGAGCCGAAGCCCAGACGGGTCAGGAACATCTTCATCTGTTCCGGTGTGGTGTTCTGCGCTTCGTCAAGGATGATGAAGGCGTCGTTGAGGGTCCGACCACGCATGTACGCCAACGGGGCGACTTCGATCGTGCCCGCTTCCATGAGTTTGGGGATCGTCTCCGGATCCAGCATGTCGTGCAGTGCGTCGTAGAGCGGCCGCAAGTACGGGTCAATCTTGTCGGTCAGAGTGCCGGGCAAGAACCCCAGCCGCTCCCCGGCCTCCACGGCGGGCCGGGTCAGGATGATCCGGGACACCTCCTTGGTCTGGAGGGCCTGCACCGCCTTGGCCATCGCCAGGTAGGTCTTGCCGGTACCTGCGGGACCGATGCCGAACACGATGGTGTGTGCGTCGATGGCATCCGTGTAGAGCTTCTGGTTGAGCGTCTTCGGGCGGATGGTGCGCCCGCGGGAGGACAGGATGTCCTGGTTCAATGCCGCGGACGGGCGGGCGGCAGCGTCACGGGACAGAATCCCCAGGAGCTGGGCGACCACCTGAGGGGTCACCAGCGTTCCCTTGCGCGCCAGTGCCTGCAGCTCCTCGAGCAGGGCCACGACCACGAAGACGTCCTGGGATCTGCCCTCGACCACGACCTGGAGGTCCTTCGCGAACAGCTTGGTACCGGGTCTCGCCAGCTCGATCTGGGTGAGGGTGCTGTCCGCCTGGCCCAAGCAACGGACCATGGTCTCCCGGTCCGCGAACGTCATGACCCTGCGCTCGCGCTCTGTACCACCGTCCGCGGGCTCCGCGGTCGAACGGCGGTTCGCGCGGGTGGCGTGGGGTGTGATGTCGGGATCGTGCATGGTGTCGGCCGACGGGCCAGTACTCGCTTTCCTGGAGAAGTGACGCCGTCCTTCACGTGTCCGGTCTTCCGTGACCCGAGTGGCGGCGGGCGTCGCTGCGGACACCACCATCAGCGTACAGCCGCGGCCGAAGATTCCGATTTGGTATCGGTACCGGCAAAGGATGGTCCAGGGCGTGCGCCCTCCGGTGGTGTGTGGTTGCCTGGTCGGCGTTGTCCGGGCGGTTGCAAGATGCTGCGCTCGGACAACAGGCTGTGCGCCGCGGGATCGCGCGGAACCCACCACCGATGCGCAGTGCCCAGCCAGGACCCGTAGGACGTGAGGACAGCAGAGCGTGGCTGGGAAAGGAGTGAGCGTGGCACCGGTGTTCGACGACGGCAACCCCACCCACCCGAACTCCCCTGCCGGCGTGCCCGGTCCGCAGCGTCGACGCGCCCGCACCATCGTCTCCGCTGCCGCAGCCGTGACCATGACCTTGGTGTCGTGCACCTCGCCGTCGTTCCTGGACGGCGCGGGCCAGTCGACAACGGTTGTCCTCGACGCATCCGGTGCCTCCGGTGGTTCAGACGACACTTCCCGTACGGTCACGGTCCCGGTCTACTGGACCGGTTCGGGTGATTCGACGCAGCAGCTGTTCCGCGAGTCCCTGACCGTTCAGGGCTCCGGAACGGCCGACCCGATCGACACGGCGGTGCAGGCCATGACGCAGGCAACGCCCGACGAGGCGGAGCAACGCACCCTGTGGCGGCCCGTTTCCGGGATCGGGACCTCCTACACCGACGACACCATCACCGTGGACCTGCCCGCCACTGCGGTGTCCCGTCACCTCGAGCGCCCACAGGCGCGGCTTGCGATCCAGCAGCTCACCAACACGGCTGTGGCTGCTGCCATCGACGCCGGGCTGGCCGACCCCCAGTCACCCCCGGCTGTTCGGATCCTGGTCGACGGTGCCGGAGACGCAACGGTCTTCGGTTCCTACCGGGTGCCGGATCAGGTGTCCTACGACGAGGATTCCGCGGACAACGACGTGAAGACGACCTCCACGGGGATTCAGGCAACGGGTCCCACGCAGGGGTGACGTCAGGGGGTCAGGACCACCGGCCCGTCGCCTGGTTGAGCATGACGACTGCAGCCGCCCCCGCCGTCGAGGACCTGAGCACTTCCGGCCCCAACAGCACGGGTTGAGCACCGGCTCTGACGAAACGGCCGAGTTCCACTTCGGAGATTCCACCTTCGGGCCCGACCACGACGGCGAACACGTGCGGATCTGTGCGATGGGGATCGACCACAGCGGCGTTCTCGGCAAGTGCCTGCGCCAATGTCTGCTCAGCGGCTTCGTGCAGGATCCACCAGCGGGTCTGCCCCTCGTCGCGGATCCTGGCTTCCAGAGCGGCACTGTTCACGGGATCCTGAACGATGGGCCACCGGCTCCGCCGGGACTGTTTGGCAGCTGCCACCACGGTCGACCGCCACTTGTCGAGCTGCTTGTGCATCCGGTCCGGGCGGAAGCGGGCCACGGAGCGATCCGCCTGCCACGGAATCACCGCGTCCACGCCGAGTTCCGTGCAGGTTTCCACGGCCTGCAGGTCCCGGTCGCCCTTGGCCAGCGCCTGGACCAGCACCAGGGAAGGCCGACGCGCCGGTTGGGCTTCGACGGCGGTCACGGTGAGCCGGACCCAGTCCCCTCCGGAGGACCCGCCAGAGGGTGCACCGGGACCGCCTGCCGTGTCCCGTCCGGGTTCCTTGTTCGTGGCCGTCACCGTCCCGGTGACGCGCGTCCCCTGTCCGTCGACGACGTCCAAGGCCTCGTCGACGGACAACCGGCGCACGGTCACCGCGTGCCGGGCCTCCGGGCCCGTCAACGTGTAGGTGTCACCCTCACGTAGCTCGTCGATCGGGTCCTCGGCGCGGAATACGGGGAGGCTCACGAGTCGGCGAACCGGTCACGAAGACGGGAGAAGAACCCGGAGGCCCCACGTTCTCCGGCGGTGCTGATCGCCGTGCCGGTGTGGCGCTGTTCGCCGCGGAGTTCGGCCAGTTCCTCGAGCAGTTGGCGTTGCCGGTCGTCGAGGTCCGTCGGTGTGGAGACCTCCAGGTGCACCACCAGATTCCCGCGCGCTCCGTCGCGGCTGTTCAACCGACCGGCGCCCAGGCCCGACATCTTGATGGTCTGCCCGGACTGGGTCCCGGGATCGACGCCGATGTCCTGCGGACCGTCGAAGGTGTCCACCTTGAGCGTGGTGCCCAGGCTGGCGGCGACCATGGGAACCCGCACGACCATGTGCAGGTCGTCCCCGTCGCGACGGAAGGTGGGATCGTTCTGCACCCGGGTTTCCACATAGAGGTCACCGTTGGGGCCGCCGGCGGTCCCCGCCTCCCCCTGGCCCGTCAGGCGAATGCGAGTGCCGGTGCGCACACCCGCGGGGATCTTGACGTTGAGCTGACGCTTGTCCCGCACACGGCCCTGGCCGTAGCACTCCTGGCAGGGGTGCTCGATGACGGTGCCGAACCCGTCACAAGCGTGGCAGGGGGCTACGGTCATGACGGTGCCCAGGGGCGAGCGGATGGGCTGACGCACCTGTCCGGCACCGCCGCAGATCCCGCATTGGGTCGGTTCCGTCCCTGGCTGGCAGCAGGAGCCGCTGCACTCGGGGCACACGACGGCGGTGTCAACCGTGATGCGCTTGTCGGTGCCGAACACGGCTTCCTGCAGGGAAACGGCCTCGGTGATCAGGGCGTCCTGCCCCTGACGGGTACGAGACTTCGGGCCCTGTTGGCCGCCGGCTCCCTGGAAGAAGGCGTCGAAGATGTCGCCGAATCCACCGAAGCCGGCACCACCGAAACCACCTGCGCCGCCGAAACCACTCTGACCGTTCTCGTCGCCCGTGGCGTCGTAGATCCGCCGCTTCTCCGGGTCCGAGAGGACGTCGTTGGCGTGCGCCACCCGTTTGAACTCTTCGGCTGCTTCCGGGGAAGGGTTGACGTCCGGGTGCAGCTTTCGCGCCTTCTTGCGGTACGCACGCTTGATCTCCTCTGCGCTGGCATCGCGGGAGACCCCAAGGGTCTGGTAGTGATCGCTCAACGATTAGTCCGTTCCGTCGTCGTTGTCTGAAGTTTCTGAAGTGTCTGAAGTGGTGTCTGGGCCCGGCCGTGAGTGCTCGGTCCACCGTCCGCGAGCGCGCGAACAGCGACGGACCGGACGGGCCCGGTCGGCGAAGGGCTCAGTTCTGCAGCACCCTCGAGAGATAGCGGGCCACCGCGCGGACCGCCGCCATGGTGGACGGGTAATCCATGCGCGTGGGTCCCAGAACGCCCAGCTTGGCGCCGTCGTGGGGTCCGTACCCGGTGGCCACGACGGCCGTCTCGACCAGCGGGTCGGAGGCGTCCTCGGCGCCGATGCGGACGGCGATTCCACGTTCGTCCTGCTCCATCTCGGACAGGAGTCGTAGCAGCGCCACCTGTTCCTCGAGTGCTTCGAGCACGGGGCCGATTGTACGAGCAAAGTCACCCGTGGACTGGGCAAGGTTGGCTGTTCCGGCCATCACCATGCGTTGCTCGGCACTCGTGGCGCCCAGCGCCTGCAGAGCCTCTGCCACGGCCGCCAACACGACGCGTTCCGGCTGTGGAACCTTAAGAACGGCCGCCGTCACAGCCGCGACGGCCTCGGAGACCGCCCGGCCGGTGGTGAGGGCCAGGACGCGGGCACGGGCGTCGAGCACGTCGGACTCGGACACGGCCACCGGCAGCCTGGTCACCCGCTGGGACACGCGCCCGTCCGTGGGGATGAGGACGACCAACACCTGGTGTTCGTCCATTCGCACGAGTTCCACGTGGCGCACCGTGGTCACTGTGACCGTCGGGTACTGCACGACCGCCACCTGGTGAGTCAGTTGGGACAGGAGCCGCACCGTGCGCTCCATGACGTCGTCGATGTCCTCCGCACCTTCCAGCAGCGTGCGGATGGCCCGCCGTTCGGGTGCCGAGAGAGGTTTGAGCGAGGTGATCCGGTCGACGAAAGCGCGGTAGCCCTTTTCCGTCGGGATACGACCGGCACTCGTGTGCGGGGCCATGATGAGTCCCTCGTCCTCCAGGACGCCCATGTCGTTGCGAACCGTCGCCGAGGAGACGCCCAGTCGGTGGCGTTCGACCAGCGCCTGCGAACCGACCGGCTCCCGGGAATGGACGTAGTCCTCCACGATGGCCTGAAGCACCTGCAGACGTCGGGGGTGGTCCATCACGAGTCCTCCTTCTGCAAGCGATCGGTCTCAGCGGCCAGGCACCGTACCCGGTTGGCACTCTGCCCCACACAGTGCCAATGAGTCTAGCGGTCCGGGGTCGATCCGCGACGTGGGCCCGGCCCCTTGGTACGCTCGCGGCTGATTCCGGCCGTGAACGCCCGTTCCACCCGCCGAATCCACGTCCCGCGCTTGTCCCAGTGATGCCAGGAGGCAACCCTTGTCCGGTCCGTCTTGGGGTCCGCAGAGCCTGGAATCGCTCTCCGCCCAGCGCCGTCCCCCGCAGGCACAGCCCCTGCCCGTCGCTCGAGGATTGGTCCTGGAAGAGGTGTCCACCGGGTGGGTCGGTGCGGTCGTGTCCTTGGAGACCATCGGCGGAATGCGCGTGCTCGGTCTGGAGGACCGCCGCGGCAAGGTTCGGGCCTTCCCCCTCGGGCCCGGTTTCCTGTACGAGGGACAGCCGGTCATTGCCGCAGAACCACGACGGCGTGAGCAGAAGTCTGCACCTCGCCGGACCCGCTCCGGCTCCGTCGAGGTCGAAGGCTTCCGTGCCCGCACGGCCAAGGCCTCCAGGATCTGGGTCGAGGGCAAGCACGACGCCGAACTGGTGGCCAAGGTCTGGGGACACGACCTGGCCGTCGAGGGCATCGTCGTCGAACCCTTGCACGGCGTGGACGACCTGGCCGCCGCGGTAGCCGACTTTCAACCGGGGCCGACGCGTCGCCTGGGGATCCTGGTGGACCACCTGGTGCAGGGCTCCAAGGAGTCGCGGATCGCGGAACAAACCATGCGGGTCCCGTCGGCACCGGGCAACGTCCTGATCCTGGGGCACCCGTACATCGACATCTGGCAGGCCGTGAAACCCTCCGTGCTGGGCATCCCCGCCTGGCCGCACGTGCCCCGCGGGACGGACTGGAAGACGGGGATCTGCAAGGGCCTCGGGTGGCCGCATGCCAACGCCGAGGACACGGGCAAGGCGTGGAGTCGGATCCTGGCCAAGGTTGACACCTACGCCGACCTCGAACCCGCCCTGCTGGGTCGGGTGGAGGAACTGATCGACTTCGTCACCGTCGCCTGACAAGGAACCGCCGAGCGGGCGGGTAAACTCTGGGCTGACCGATTTGCCGCGACACCAGCGGCCGCCGGCTCCCAGGAACCGGCCCGCTGCGCCGACATCCAGCTGGCAGCACCGACCGTTCGACCGTGATCTGCACGGTCTCGATCTTGAAGGTAGACGTGCCCGTTTCGACCAACAGCAGCCGTGGAACCGACGAGCAGCAGAAGACACCGTTCGAAGGAGTCTCCGCTCGACCCCATCCGGTCAGCGTCACGGACGACCAGCAGCTGGCCACCTTGGCACACATGCTCGGGTTCGCCGGCTGTCTCCCGAGCATCCTGATCCACCGGTGGTCCCGCGGACGCGCGCGTTTCACCCAACAGGAGTCGCTTGAGGCGGCCAATTTCACCTTCGGCCCCACGCTGATCGTCATCGCCTGTGCGCTGCTGGCCTTCGTCCCTTACGTGGGATGGGCCTTCGCCTTGATTGGCGCGGCGACATGGCTGGCCCTGGCCGTGTTCTCCGTAATCGCTGCCGTGACGGTCAACAAGGGCAGGCCCTACGTGTACCGCTTCAACTGGTACCTCTACGACCTGGTGACCCGCCATCGGGCCGAGCGCCGCAAGGCCCGCCAGGAATCCGGTCCGATCGACGCCACCGGCGAGATCACGGCCGTGCGCCCCGGCCAGCGCACGCAGGACACGAACGAGCGGTGAAGCGGTAGCGGTCACACGAGTCGACGGACCACCGCGTCGCCCAACAGGCGACCGCGCAGCGTGAGCACCACACGGCCTCCGACCGCAGCGCGGCCGTCCACCAGACCCTCCGCCACGAGACCCGCGACCTCCGACCGTCGCTCAGCGGGCAGCGCGTCCACCGGCAATCCATCGGCCGTGCGCGTCTCCAACATGATCCGTTCGAACAGCCTGGTCTCCTCGTCCAGGGCCTCTCGCCCCACGGCCGGTGAACGACCGGCCCGCACTGCATTCGTGTAGGGAACCGGATGCTTTCGGTTCCACCACCGGACTCCCCCGACGTGGCTGTGGGCCCCGGGGCCCACGCCCCACCAGTCCTGGTTGTGCCAGTAGGCGAGATTGTGGGCCGACCGGTTCTCCACGGCGCTTCGCCCGTGCGCCTCGCGGGACCAGTTGGAGATCTCGTACCACTCAAAACCGGCCTCGGCCAGCACGGATTCCGCGAGTTCGTACTTGTCGGCCTGGTCGTCCGGGTCGATCCCCGGGAGCTCTCCGCGGCGCATCTGCGCGGCCATGCGGGTCCCGTCCTCCACGATCAGCGAATAGGCGCTGACGTGGTCCGGTTCGTAGGAAAGTGCTTCCCGGACCGACCGGTCCCAGTCCGCCAGGGACTCCCCGGGCGTGCCGTAGATCAGATCCACACTCACTGACAGTCCGGCCTCCTTGGCCCACTCGACCACCCGGCCCACGTTGCGGGGATCGTGCGTGCGGTCCAGTGCAGCCAGGACGTGTGGCACGGCCGACTGCATCCCGAAGGACACGCGGGTGAATCCGCCGTCCGCCAGGACACGGAGGTCCTGCGCCGTGACGGAATCAGGATTGGCTTCCGTGGTGACCTCGGCTCCCGGGGCCAACCCGAACTGGTCGCGGGCCGTGCCCAGGATGCTCACCAAGTCCTCTGCGGGCAGCCGAGTGGGGGTTCCGCCCCCGAAAAAGACCGTGTGCAGCGGCCGATGGGGCAGCCCCGAGTCCACCAGAACGGAACGCGCGAAGCGCAGCTCGGTTTCGGCATCGGCGGCGTAGGCCTCCTGGGACACGCCCGGGCCGAGCTCCTGGGCCGTGTAGGTGTTGAAGTCGCAGTACCCGCACCGAACGGAGCAGAACGGCACGTGGACGTACAGGCTCAGGCGCCGGTCCTGTGCCCCCGGGAGCACGCTGGGCGGCAACAGGCCGTCGGCTGGGGCGGCGTCACCTTCGGGTTGGGCGGGCACTACGGGCACTCCTCTGCATGGGGTGGTCGGGTGGGGTGGTCGGGTGGGGTGGGGTGGTCGGGCGGGGTCACAGGATCGCGGCCACGACGACGCGCGTTGGCCCGGCGGCCGCGAATGTCACCACCGTCGCGTGGGGGGCCGCCTCCGCGGAGTCACCCAGGATCCACAGCCCTTGTGGCGTGTTGCGCAGGGGCCGGGCGGCGGCCTGGCCCGCCAACACCTCAGCGTAGGCGCGTTGCGTCGACATGCCGTCCTCGACCAGTGCCCGCCAGCGGGACAGGGCGCGGTCCTCGTTGCCCACGTACTGCGGATCGACCACGGCCCGGAGTCCGTCCGCTGTCTCGACCCACAGCGCCGAATCCCCCAGGGTCACTGCGACCAGGTGTGGGCCGTGGCGCAGGACCAGCGCGAGTGTGGCGGTGGGGACCGTGGCGCCGGGATACCTCGCGGCGAAAGACCGTGCTGCGTCAGCACGGGACGCTTCGACGGCGCCGAGCACGCTGGCCCGTACGGGCAGTCCGGGAACGGCCGCGAGGTGGTTGGTCAAGGCTTCGCTGAGTGCCCACGCGAAGTGGGAGACCTGGGCGTTGCCCAGGACACGGTCTGCTACGCCGAGTGGAGTGGCCCCGTCGATCACCCAGACCGCACCCGGCACCCCCGCATGCTGCACGAGACCCCAGGCGTCCTCCGTGCGCGGTTTGTACGACGTCGCCACCGCGCGCACGCGGGACCCCGTCGTCCCGGGCACGCTGGCCGTCACTTCTTCTTGTCCGCCGAGGAACTGTCCGAGGAGAGCGCGGCCACGAAGGCCTCCTGCGGCACCTCCACGCGCCCCACCATCTTCATACGCTTCTTGCCCTCCTTCTGCTTCTCGAGCAGCTTGCGCTTGCGGGAAATGTCACCGCCGTAGCACTTGGAGAGCACGTCCTTGCGCATGGCCCGGATGTTCTCGCGGGCGATGATGCGGGATCCGATCGCCGCCTGGATGGGAACCTCGTACTGCTGACGCGGGATCAGGTCCTTGAGTTTGCCCGCCATCATGACGCCGTAGGAGTAGGCCTTGTCCTTGTGCGTGATCGCCGAGAACGCATCAACGCGTTCGCCCTGCAGGAGCACGTCCACCTTGACCAGGTCGGCGGCCTCCTGCCCGTCGGCCTTCCAGTCCAAGGAGGCATAGCCCTTGGTCTTGGACTTGAGCTGGTCGAAGAAGTCCAGGACGATCTCGGCCAACGGCAGGCGGTAGCGCAGCTCGACGCGGTCCTCGGAGAGGTAGTCCATCCCACCCATCTGGCCGCGTTTGGACTGACACAGTTCCATGATCGCGCCCACGAAGTCCGACGGCGCCAGGATGGTGGCCGAGACCATGGGCTCGCGGATCTCCTTGATCTTGCCCTCGGGGAACTCGGACGGGTTGGTCACCACCGTTTCGGTGTTGTCCTCCAGAGTCACGTCGTAGGACACCGACGGCGCCGTGGAGATCAGCGCCAGGTCGAACTCGCGTTCCAGTCGCTCCCGCGTGATCTCCAGGTGCAGCAGACCCAGGAAGCCACAGCGGAAGCCGAACCCCAGGGCGGCCGACGTCTCGGGTTCCCAGACCAGTGCGGCGTCGTTGAGCTGCAGCTTTTCGAGGGCGTCACGCAGCGCCGGGTAGTCCGACCCGTCGATGGGGAACAGACCCGAGAACACCATGGGCTTCGGGTCCTCGTAGCCGCCGAGTTCCTGCGTGGCACCCTTGGCCGCAGCCGTGACCGTGTCACCCACGCGGGACTGGCGCACGTCCTTCACGCCCGTGATCAGGTAGCCGACCTCGCCGACCCCCAGGCCCTTGGTGGGCTTGGGTTCCGGTGAGATGACGCCGATCTCGAGCAGTTCGTGTTCGGCCCCCGTGGACATCATCTTGATGCGCTCACGCGGTTTGAGATCGCCGTCGACGACGCGCACGTACGTGACCACGCCGCGGTAGGTGTCGAACACGGAGTCGAAGATCATGGCGCGGGAGGCCTGGTCCGGCTGCCCCACGGGCGCCGGAATCTCCTCGACGATCCGGTCCAGCAGAGCTTCGACGCCTTCACCGGTCTTGCCCGACACCCGCAGCACGCGGTCCGGGTCCTCGCCGATCAGGTTGCCGAGTTCCTCCGCGTACTTCTCCGGCTGCGCGGCGGGGAGGTCGATCTTGTTGAGCACGGGAATGATGGCCAGGTCGTTCTCTAGTGCCAGGTACAGGTTGGCCAGGGTCTGGGCCTCGATGCCCTGTGCGGCATCGACCAACAAGAGCGCGCCCTCGCAAGCCGCCAGCGAACGGGAGACCTCGTAGGTGAAGTCCACGTGCCCCGGGGTGTCGATCATGTTGAGCGCGAAGTCCGTGCCGTCGGCCCGCCACGGCATGCGGACGGCCTGGGACTTGATGGTAATGCCGCGCTCGCGCTCGATGTCCATGCGATCCAGGTACTGCGCCTTCATCTCACGGGGCGTGACCACGCCGGTGGCCTGCAGCATGCGGTCGGCCAGGGTGGACTTGCCGTGATCGATGTGCGCGATGATGCAGAAATTGCGCAGCAACGACGGGTCGGTGCTCGCCGGCACGGGCGGAACGACGGCCTGTGGGGACAAGGCTGGCCTTTCGGAACGAACGGGGCCGGGAGGATGTGCGGGTGCGGAACCCAGGGTGGTCAGGCCGACCCTGGGACGGACGACCGTCCCGGCGTGACGGATCAGTGACACAGTCTCTCACGATCCCCCGTCGGCCTGGTCCGGACGGGGCCGCGGCGTCAGTCCCAGATCGTCAGTCCCAAGCTGAGTAGATGAGCAGCATGGTCACGGCGAATCCAACGACGTAGTTGATCCACAGGAAGCGCTTCCACCCCCGATTGGCGGTTTCGCAGGAATCGTCGTCGATCCGCAGGAACGGCACGAGATTCACGACGTAGGGCAGGACGAGGAAGGCCGCGAGGGGCCCGGGCCAGGCCGAGGTCAGCAACAGGAGACCCGCCGCCAGGTAGCCACACAACGCAGCCCACACAGTGCGGCGAGAACCGACGACGGTCGCGATCGACCCCAGCCCGGCTGCACGGTCGGCACGAACGTCCTGCACCGCTCCGAAGGCCTGCGAGGCCATGCCCCACACGAAGAACGCGAGGGTGACGGCCACCGTGCTCCAGGTCCAGGTGGCATCGGCCAGAACCAGGCCGTAGATCATCGGGGAGACGAAGTGGGTGGCTGAGGTAGCCGAGTCCAGCCCCGGTTTCTCCTTGAACCGCAGACCCTTGACGCTGTACGCGACCACCGCGAAGAGGCTCACCGCCAACGTCACCGCATCCACGACGTCACCGGAGAACAGCAGATAGAGCACGAACGGCACCGGGCACACCACCGAGGCCACCAGAATGCCCCGATGCCGACTCGGGTCCACGAGCGCACCCTCGAGCCCGCCCTTGCGGGGATTCAGAAGGTCGGACTCGTGGTCGAAGACGTCATTGATTCCGTACATCAACAGGTTGTACGGGATCAGGAAGAAGATCGTGCCGACCACGAGCAGATCGTCCACTCGGTGCTCGGTCAGAAGGTAGGCGGCAGCGAACGGGTAGGCGGTGTTCACCCAGGAAACAGGACGGCTGGTCGAGACCAGCATGGCCAGGTGGTCGCGGGCACGCCGCGGGTCCTCGAGGCCCCGCCAGAGTCCGGGGAGCAGCAGGACACCCGCGAGCACGTAGGACAGGTCTTCCACCGGCGCGTGCCACAGCCTGATACCGCTGAGCGCGCCTGCTCCGTACTCGACGAACCCGGCAGAAATGATCAACGAGTCGAAGACGACCGTAAGAACGCACAGGACGATCAGCGTCGTCAGCATCACCACGGCCGTGCGCCCGCGAAGCCGCTCTGGACCCGAGGTCGCCGCGGGCAGCAGTGCCCACGGCAGCAGTGCGAGCGTGCAGAAGACCAGGATCAACGCACCGTAGGTCACGCGTCCGTCCCCCGGTGCCCATCGGGCGTTGCGCGTGCCGCCCGCCGTTGGGCCAAGCGGCTCAATCCGGTGTACAGGTTCATGGTCAGGTAGCACAGGAAGGTCAGGAACACGACCTCCTCGACCGGCAGTTCGGGGGCCAGAAGCAGCCCGCTGTCCATATCCGAAACCCCGTGGAGAAAGATCCCGTGCACGATTCCGGCCGCGTCCCACAGCAGGAAGAAGGCGACGCCCACCACCATGACCGCGCCCGCCCTCGCCGGAGCACGGAAGAAGAACAGCCGGAACCGCGCGTCCAGGACGACCATGCCGACCAGACTGAACCCCAGCGCGCCGAGGTGGAGGAAGTTGAGAAGGTTCACGTCCGCGGCTCCGGCAGGGGCGCGGTGGTGGTGTCGCCGCGAACGTCCTTGAGCAGGTTCTCCGCGCTGATCAGACACATGGGGAGGCCGATCCCGGGCACTGTCGTGGAACCGCAGTAGTGTAGCCCCTGGATCCGTTTGCTGGTCATCCGGCCGCGGAAGAACGCGGACTGCCGCAGCGTGTGAGCCGGTCCGAGCATGTTGCCCCGCCAGGCGTTGTAGTTCCGGGCGAAGTCCCCTGGACCCAGGGTCGTGCGCACCACGATCCGATCTGCGAGGTCCGGGATGTCCGCCCAGTCCGAGATCTGCTGAATCACCCGGTCGGCCACGGCTTCCACCAGAGGCGACCCGTCCCCGTCGTCGCCTCCCTCGCCGATCCACACGTCGGCGGGCACGGGGACCAGGACGAAGAGGTTTTCGTGCTCCTGCGGGGCAACCGTGGGATCGGTTGCGGAAGGCTTGCACACGTAGATCGACGCGGGGTCGGGGACGTACGCGGGTTCGTCGAAGATCGCACCGAAATTGCGGTCCCAGTCCTTCGTGAAGAACAGATTGTGGTGGGCCAATTCCGTGAGTCGACCGCGAATGCCCAGCATCACGAGCACCGCACCAGGTCCGCTGGTCACGGTGTCCCAGTGGCGCTCGGGGTAGGTCTGCAGGTGGGCGGGGACCAGCTGGGTTTCGGTGTGGTGGAGGTCGGCGGCCGAAACCACCCGCTCCGCGGGTTCGATGTGAGAGACGCCGTCCGCGTCCACCCACCGCACGCCCGTGACGTGCGGTCGGCCCCTCCCCCGCGGTGCCTCCGGGGCTGCCTGATCCGTGATCACCTCTTGAACGTCGGCATGGAGCACGATGCGAACCCCGTGCTGTTCCGCCAGCCGTTCGATCGCGCGGATCAGGGTGGAGAACCCACCCCGTGGATACTGCACCGATTCGGTCAGGTCCAGGTGGGACATGAGGTGGTACAGCGACGGGGCGTCGCGGGGGCGGGTGGCCAGGAACACCGCCGGGTAGCCCAGGATCTGGCGCAACCGCGTGTCGTGGACCGTTCTGTGCGTGAGGGCGTGGAGAGAGCGCAGAAGGTGCTGCGACAGGCGCGGCACCTGGCGAAGGACATCCGGGTGGAGCAGCCTCAGGAACGACCGCGGGGACGTGAAGGACGTGTACAGGAAGTGGCGCACGGCAAGGTCGTAGGCCGTCTTAGCCGACTCCAGGTATACCCGAATCTTCCGACCCGCCCCGGGCTCGACGGCGTCGAAGACCCGCACTGTGTGGTCGAGGTCGGAACGCATCTCCAATGCGTCATCGTGCCCCTCACCGAAGACCCGGTAGGCCGGCTCCAACCGCACCAGGTCCAACTGTTCCTGTGCGCTGGTCCCCAGGAGTCGGAAGAAGTGGTCGAAGACTCCGGGCATGAGGTACCACGAGGGTCCCGTGTCGAACGTGAACCCGTCGCGTTGCACCGTGCCCACGCGGCCGCCCGTGCGCGCGCCACGTTCGAGGACCGTGACCTGGTGGCCGTCCTTGGCCAGCAGCGTTGCCGCCGCAAGTCCGGCGATTCCCGCTCCCACCACGACGATGCGTTCCATCGCTCAGTGCTCCTTCACCGTTGCCGAGTCGGCGGGAACGGACTCGCCGCTCCGCGCGCCCACGATTGTCCGCGTCCGAATTTGCCGGTGGCCAGGCTCCGACCGAGGATCACCAGTTTGCGCGTGTCCGGCACCCGGATCCGTGTGTCGAGGAGGTCCTCGGCGGGGGTGCTTCGCAGCCGGGCTGCCAACTCCGCGAAGAGGTCGTGGGCCAAGAGAACCGCCGTTCGACTGGATTCTGGCAGGTCGTCGACGGCGGCTCGTGCCACCGCCAGATCGGCGTCGATCCTGTCCAGGTGGTGATTCTTGACCGCCTCGGTCAGGGTGCTCGGATCCGTGCCCGGCAGGTACACCCGCCCCAGCGTGCGGTAGTCCTGGGCGATGTCCCGCAGGAAGTTGATCTTCTGGAACGCTGCGCCCAGGCACCGCGCCCCGTGCTGCAGGCGGGCCTCCCGGTCGGCTTCCACCGGGTTTCCGGTCATGAAGATCCGCAAGCACATGAGACCGATGACCTCCGCGGACCCGTATACGTAGTCCGCCACGCTCTCCTCCGTGTGTCTGAGCGTGGTGAGGTCCGTGCGCATCGACGCGAAGAACGGCACGACCAGATCAGCACCTATGCCTGCGTGCTGCGCCGTCCGTGCAAAAGCGTGCACCACCAGATTCGTGGAGAACCCGCGTTCCAGGGCGGTGAGGGTTTCCACCTCGAGTTCGTTGAGCAACTCGACGGTCTGGGAGCGGGACACACCCGAGGCCGCGGCGGCGCCGTCGACGATTTCGTCGGCAACTCTCACCAGCGCATACACGCACCGCACATGGGGCCTGACAGTTCGGCCCAGGAGGCGGCTGGCCAGGCCGAAGGAGGTGGAGTACTTGTCGATGACCACCGACGACGCCGCGCGGGCCGCCGCGTCGTACTCGTGTGCCGATCGGAGGTCGACGGGCAGGGATTCGGTCATCGCAACCGCTCCACGGAGCCCACGGCAAGGTGGGCGATCTCGTCGACGAGGCCCGGTGGAAGCCCGCCCTCCCGCGCGGTGTGCGCCGCATCGTCAGCGGCCTTCCGCGCGCTGTTCTCCACCCGAGTACGGGCGCCCGAGGTGGTCAACAATTCCCGCAGCCGCGTCACCCGTTGCGCCGCCCCGTCCTGCCCTTCCCGTCCGGCCTGGCGCTCGTGCTCGTCCTGTCCTTCGCGCCCGTCTTGTCCCGCGAGCAGGGCCAACACCTCGGGACCCTCCGGGGTGTTCAGGGCTTCCATGATCAACGGGGTGAACTTGCCCTCCAGGAGGTCCGCATTCGTGGCCTTGCCCGTCGTGTCCGCGCAGCCGAAGACGCCGAGCAGGTCGTCCGCCAGTTGGAAGGCCAACCCCAGGTGCCGTCCGACATTACCCAGGCTCTCCACATCCGAGGCCGGAGCCCCGGCGAGCAGCGCGCCCGCCTGGAGCGGCGCTTCGAAGGAATACACGGAGGTCTTGAGTCGTGTGGACTTCAGCACCTCCTCCGCCGTCGGGCGAATTCCGGGCAGGGCGTGGTGGATGTCCAGCAGTTCCCCCGCCCCGGAGGCAAAGACGGCCTCGTCCAGCAGCTCGAGCACGTCCAGCAGGCGTCCGGCGGGCAGTCCGCTCGTGGCCACGAGTCGGTGAGCACCGCTCAATGCCAGGTCACCGGCCACCACGCCCACGCTCGTCCCGTAGTGCTCGGCACGATCCGGTGCGGCACCCGCACTCTGCGCCCGTCCACGCGCGGCAACGTGCAACGTGTCCTGATGGCGTCGGATGACATCCCGGTCGATGACGTCGTCGTGCACTATCAGCGCTGTGTGCAGCAGTTCGAAAGCGGCACCGACGGATGCCACAGTCTCGGCCGAGACCGCACTCTCTCCCCTGGCGTCGGGGTATGCCCGGAACGTCAGATCGACCAGTGCGGGCCGGAGCCGCTTTCCGCCGGTGGTCGCGCGCTCGATCTCCGTCCACAGCTCGACGTACAGCGGCGACAGCGCAACCGCGCGCTCCCGTGCGGATTCGAAGAACCGCGCCAGGACTCGCTCACAGTTCGCCAGGGCGTCCGACGACGGTGCGGAACTGGGGCCGAAGAGTGAGGTCGCGTAGGGCGACCGGGAAGAATGGGGCACCCGCCCATTGCATCACAGTATTTCGATGTTCGTAATACCGAACTTCATTCGGCCCTGCCTGACTCCTCGACCGACGCTGCCGCCTGCGCCCTTCGGATGGCCTCGGTGAGTTGCGGCAGGCGATGCCGGAGCATCTCGATTTCCTCGGGATCCCACTGCGCGAACTCACCGGCGAGCTCATTGTCCATGGCGGTGAACATGGCCTTCCCCGTGGCAGCGGCCGAAGCGGTGGCGTTGAGCACGACTTCCCTGCGGTCACCGGAGTCCATGACTCGCACGACGTGGCCGTGTTTGACCAGTCGGTCGATCACAGCAGTGGCCGCCGAGGCAGAGATGACCAGTCGACGTGCGACGTCGCCGGCGCGAAGTGGCGCGCCTTCGCGCTGTCCCCGCATGATTTCGGCCAGGGCGTGGACATCGCTGTGGCCGAGGCGGTGGAGACGACGCACGCCCTCGGCGTACCGCGTGGACTCGGTCGTGAAGTCTTGCAGCATGAGCATGAGCTCACGCTTGGACGCCGGATCGAGCTCGCGCGGGGGGACCATGTTTCGATCATAAATCTGCACGACGCGTAGTGACCGTGCAGCTGTTGGCTGTCCGGGCTGTTGGTTCACCGGGCTGTCGGCTCTCCGGACTGGGGGGAATGGTTCAATGAACCCATGAACGTGAACTGGACTCGACTTGCGCGACTGGCAGTGAACACCTTCAGGCAGGTCAAACGCGAACAGGACCGGCGCAATGCGTCGCGGCGGCCCACGGCCACCTCCACGGTTGCCGACCCCGGTCGTTCGACCGCCTCGTCACGCGGGGGCGACGGACGATCGTCGTCCCACGAAGGGCAGGGCCGTTTGTCGCGCCCCTATCCCGGGGATTTCACGGGACGCGTGGATGCGGTGTACGACCCGCACCCGGACGGCAACGCCGATCCCGGGGAGATCGTGTGGACCTGGGTTCCCTACCAGGAGGACCACTCGCGCGGTAAGGACCGTCCGGTGTTGATCATCGGGCACAACGGGGACTACCTGCTGGCCCTCATGCTCACCTCCAAGGACCACAACAACGCGCGGGAACGGGATCAGGACTACGTCGACATCGGCACCGGCGACTGGGATCGCCAGGGCCGCCCGTCAGAGGTCAGGGTCGATCGCGTCATCCAGGTCCTCGAATCGGACCTCCGCCGCGAGGGTGCGATCCTGGAACGTGATCGATTCAACGCGGTGTTGGAGACACTGAATCGCCGGTGACGCCCCTCCGGGCGCCCGTTCTGCTATGATTTTTCGCTGTGTGTCCGCGCTGATCGCCGGGCACTGCGGGCAGGACGCCACACGAGCATCCCCACTCTCACGTCTCAGTCGGCGACACCGTCCGTTTGCCCTCACTGACCGATCAACGCTCACTCAAAGGAGTCATCTGTGGCAAACATCAAGTCCCAGAAGAAGCGCATTCTCACCAACGAGAAGGCTCGTCTGCGCAACAACGCTTACAAGTCCGAACTGAAGACCTACGTGCGTCGCCTCGACGCCGCCGTCGCTTCCGGTGACAAGGACGCAGCGGCCACCGCCCTGCGCGAGGTCTCCCGCAAGTACGACAAGGCCGTGTCGAAGGGTGTTCTGCACAAGAACAACGCCGCGAACAAGAAGTCCGGCCTGGCTGCCCGCGTCAACAAGATGGCCTGAGTCCTCTCGGACGCTCGAAGGAGCCCCGCACCCGTTCGAGGGTGAGGGGCTCCTTCCTTGTGTGACGGCCCGGTCACCACCGCCGAGACCTCCGAAACGGCCCGATTCGCGGTGCCGGACGGGCCGTTTCGGAGGTCTCGCCGGGAGGTTCCCAAGGGTCAGATCGCGTGGCGTCCGGACAGTGCGATGGTGGTGATGGCCCGTTCCACGGCGTAGGCGGCGTCCTTGGACTCGCCCTTGACCTGGGCGTCGGCCTCCGCGAGCGCTCGTAGTGCAGCGACCAGGTCGGCTTGTTCGAATCGGCGGGTCTCCTGCTGGGCCCGTTCGACCTGCCACGGTGCGGCACCGACCTGCCCGGCCAGTTGGTGGGCGGAGCCGCGTACGCCGTGGACCGCTGCGACGAGCCGCACCTTGGAGGCCAGGGCGGCCACCATCGGCACGGGGTCGGTGCCTGTGTCCAGGGCCTGCCGCCACAGCTTGAGGGCGATTTCGGAGCGCCCGGCCAGCGCGGCGTCGGCCACCTTGAAGGCCGTGGCCTCGACGCGCCCGCCGTAGTAGGTGTCGACGTCGTCGTAAGTCACGTGGTCGGGGCCGTCGGAGAGCAGTTGAGCGCAGGCCGCGGCCAGTTCGGAGGTGGACGTGCCCACGGCCTCGGTCAGCGCTCGGGCGGCGTCGGGGTCGATCGTGCGTCCGTGGACGCGGAATTCGTGGCGGACGAAGTCGACTTTGTCCCGGTCGTTCTTCAGGGGCGCACATTCGACGACGACGGCCGTCGCCTTGAGGGCATCCAGCAGCTTCTTGCCGCGGGTCCCACCGCTGTGGGCGAAGACGACGACGACGTCCGAGTCCGGTTGCTGGACATAGGCCAAGGCGTCTTGGAGGAGGTCGTCGTTCATCTGGGCCAGGTCCTCGACCACGATGACCTTGGCGTCGTCGAACAGCGAGGGGCTGGCAAGTACGGACAGTTGGCCGGCGCCGTAGGTCGCCGCGTCCACGCGCGTGAATTCCACCCCGCCGTTGGCCTCCTTGACCATCGAGCGGATGCGGTCCACGGCACGCGCTGCCAGGTAGTCCTCCTTGCCGGTCAGCAGGATCAAAGGGGATGGTTCCACGTCCCGCCAACTCGGGCCCGTGGGAGCGGCGGCAGGGCGTTTGCGTGGAGGCATGGCTCAAGAATCGCACAGATCACGGACGACACAGGACGTGAGACCACCCCCGCTACGGGAAGGGCTCCGCGGTGACGCCCTCACCGTCCGGGTAGAGCCCGACAGTGCCCAGCTGGTCAGTGCGAGCCACGGGAACCTCGGCGTCAGCAAGGTGCTGGAGGATCTCCGGCGTCGGGTGGCCGTAGTCGTTGTCCTCCCCCACCGAAATGAGCGCCAGGCTGGGCGAGGCGGCGTCGATCAGGTCCGTACCCCCGTTGCGAGCGCCGTGGTGGGAGACCTTGAGGACGTCGACATCGAGCGGTCCGTGCGGTTGGGAACCGTGTCGCGAGATGAGGCGTTGAGCCCCCTCCTCCTCGAGGTCTCCGGCGGCCAACAGGCTAACGCCCGTGTCGGTTTCGGAGGTGATGTCGGTGTCCGCCGCCGTGTCGGTGAGGTCCACCCGCACCGCCAGGGACGCGTTGTTCTCCCCGCGTGAATCGACCGCCGCAACGGGTTGTTCGAGGGGCCCAAGCACCTCGATGCGCAGGCCGGGGGCTTGCACCACCCGGCCCGGCGTCGGTGTTTCTTGGGGCATCCCCCATCCGCTGAGTTCCACCGGCGGACGGCCGGTGCCGCTGGACCACCACACGCGATCAATCTCAACCTCCTGCGCCAGGTTCTGGGCACCGGCCACGTGATCCGCGTGGTCGTGGGTGAGGATCAGGAGGTCAAGTTTTTTCACCCCGGCTCGCCGAAGGCAGGTCCGGACCGAACGGGGATCGGGCCCGGCGTCGATCAAGACGGTGGTGGCCCTCGGCTCGAATCCACCCTTGAGCAACAGGGCGTCCCCCTGCCCCACGTCGCAGATCAACGCCCTCCAGTCCTCCCTGGGCGTCGGTCGGACCAGCACCACTCCGATCAGGCACACGACGCACACGAGCGTGACGATCCAGGAGACGATGCGCCACCGGTGGCGCGACGACGTCACGGCCCGCCACACCGCTTCGTCAACAGGAGCCTCGACCCGTGCGGAATCGACACTCCCTGCACTGATACGGACCGAGGTTCGCCGGTCCAACACGTGAATCACCGCGATCTGAAGCGTGGAGACCGCAGTCATGGCCAGTGGTCCGGCGGGTGGATCCCACCAAGGAATGACGGCACCCGGAAGGCTCGCGAAGAATCGTGCACAGAAGGCAACCGCCTCGACCGGCCAGGTTCCCGCCCACACGAGGGCGTCGCCAAGGGCCTGTGCGACGGCCCCACCGATTCCAAAGGTCACCAACGCGGTGAGCCCCAGAATCGTGATCACGGGCACCAGCGGTGCGACCACGGCATTGGCGGGTACCGACCACGCGGGAACAGCGGAGGTCAACAAGGTCAGGACGGGCGCGCACCAGAGCTGGGCAACCACTGGAATGGCGATCAGGGTGGAAACGACCGTAGGCAGCCACCTGTCCAGCACGCGGATGAGCGGTCGACCGGTGATCACGATCCCGGCCGTGGCGCACACGGACAGTGCGAATCCGAAGTCCTGCCCCAAGCTGGGATCCACCAACAGCAGTCCCGCGACGGCGGTGCTCAACAGCGCCAGGGATGTACGTCCACGGCCGACGAGGATGCCGATCGCCGAGATGGCCCCCATCACACCGGCCCTCAGGACCGAGGCATCCGGTCCGACCAACAGAACGAACACCCCGAGGGCCACCAATCCCGCAAGGACACACACCCGACGTCGTGCGCCGATGGTCAGTGCCATGTGCCCGGCCAGCACCATCACCAACGCGCAGTTCGAACCGGAGACGGCCGTGAGGTGCGTGAGACCGGTGTCCCTCATCGCCTGTTCGAGGGCTGGGTCCAAGCCCGAGCGGTCCCCGTAGGTCATTCCCGGGAACAGCCCTGCTGCATCCGTGCCGCGGGCGACGGCGGCGGCCATGAACCGTGACTTGGTGCGTTCCAGGTGACTTTCGGAGGCGGCCCCGCGGGTGGCCCCCGCGGCAGCTTCCTGAGGATCCACCGACGGCGGTCCGTGTGCCCTGAGCACCAGTTCCGACGTCCCGGAGGGCACCTCGTCAACCACTGCCTCCACCAGATCGCCGGTCCGGACCGTGGACCACCGGGTGTCGGATGCCATGACGGTGGCCTGCGCTCCGTCGTCGAGGGTGACGGGCACGACCACCCCGGTACTGCCCTCTCCGGACTCACGGCCGCGGAAGGGGTCGGACCCGAACCAGCGATTGGGACGGTCACGAATGTGCAGGGACACTCGCACCGCCTGTCCACCCTGCTCCGAAGCGACCCCGTCGCCGCCGAAGACCACCTCTCTGCTGCGTTCGGCGTCCACGCCCTGCCCCCAGGCGGCGACGCCGACCCCGGATGCGACCAATGTGCAGGTCAATGCCGTCACCAGAATCGAGCGGACCCGGTGCCGCGGCACCCGATGCACCAGCGCCGAAGTCAGCCCCAGGATCATGCTCAGGACCAGAACTGCGCCCAGTCCGATGGCCACGACGGCCCACGGGGACACGGAATGTTGAACCGTCACCAGCGCGGTGGCCCAGGCGGTGACCGCCACAGGGACCACCCGGACGTCTCTCGTCGCCCGAACCGCCACGCGGTCGCGTTCACTACGTTCCCAACGCCGAGCGGCGCTCCTTTCCGGCCACTGTGCGAAGCGGTCGAGGCCTCGCCGAAGGAGGTCCCTCATACGGTGACCAGTGGTTCCAGCGCGGTCATCATGGCCGGCCCGATGCCGCCCACGTCGTCGAGTTCCGCCACGCTACGGAAGCCGCCCACTTGGTCGCGGTGGTCCACGATGCGCTGGGCCAGAACTGGACCAACTTTCGGAAGCTCTTCGAGTTCGGCGACCGTGGCGGTGTTGAGATTCACCAGACCGGCCGTGCCTGCCTCCGTGTCTGCCTCCGTGTTCACCGCCGGGGGCTGCCCTGCGGCCACCGCTCCCTCGGAACCGGACGCACCTGCCGTCCCGGACCCAGCGGTGCCGGACACGGGAGCCGGCGGCCGAGTCCGAGCAGCCGCTGCTTCGGCCGCATCGGGGATGGCCACCTGCGCGCCGTCACTCACCGGGGCGGCAAGGTTCACGCCGTCCACGACGGCCGCGTCCGTGAGCCCTCCGGCGGCTTCCACCGCGTCGCTCACCCGCGCCCCTTGGGCAACCTCCACCACTCCGGGCTTCCGGACCTCACCCACCACGTGAACGACGAGGTCCTGACCGTCACCGCCGGGCGAAACACCCGGTAGTGCCACACCAGCTGATTCAGGGACGGCCGCACCCTGGGTCACGAAGGCCTCCGACGGGGCAGTTTTCTCCGGAGTTCCGGTCACCGCACCACCGTCTGCTCCCAGCACGCGGAACAGGACGGTTGCCACCACGGCGGCCACGGCCAGACCCGCCATCAGCAGCGCCGGCCACGGCAGCCGCCAACGCAACGGGGTTCGCCACTGTTCGGGTGGGTCGTTCGGTTCTGGGAACTCCGCACCTGTGTCGTCCACCGCGGGAACGTCGGGGCCTGAGAATGCAGAGTCTTGGGTCCCCGAGGTTTCGGACGCGAACTCTTCGGTCGGTGACTCGGGCCCGGCGTGATCGATGTCCTCCGCCAGCAGACCGCGCAGTCGTTCGACCGGTTCGGTTGGGTCGAGACGTCGACGACCTCGGTGGCTCACGGGGCTCATGCCGCACAGTCGACCACCGGCACGGGCCGCCGGCTTCACGGGGCGGGACGTGAGGACGGATCCTCCCGATGCCCTGGACTCAGTCCTCCTGTGGAGTCTCCGAAGCCTGCCTGCGGACGACCACCGCGCGCACCCCGATGCCCACATGGGCCGCCAGGACGGGAGGAACCTCCGAGACGACCACGGACACCTGCTCACCGCCCCCGCGAGACTCGGCGATCTCCGCCCCGAGGTCGTGCGCGGTTCCCGGATCCGAGAGGTGATGGACCACGATCTCGGGGTCCTCGTCCACCGCGTCCAGCGCCGCCGTCGCCAGTTTCAGGAAGCGAGACTTGGCCTTGACCGCCGTGCGCGGCATCTCCAGCAGGGCCAGACGACCGTCCTTGACGGTCAACAACGGCTTGACCTGGAGGACCGAGCCGATGCGGGCGATGGAGGGCGCAAGTCGGCCGCCCCGCCGGAGCTGTTCGAGCGTGGGAACGTACAGCAACAGTGTGTTGCGCGAGCCCTCACGGGCCGCTTTGACCACCGTCTCCTGGTCGGCGCCCCTACCGGCAGCCTCCCAGGCCGCCATGACGCCGTATCCCTGGTCCATGGCCACCGTTCGCGAATCCACCACGGTCACGGGAATCCCGATCGACTGCCGCCCGATCCGCGCCGAGGACACCGTCCCGGACAGTTCCGAGGACAGGTGGACGGACACGATCCCGTCGAAACCCTGCTCCTCGAGTTCGGCGTACACCCGGCGGAACTGCCCCGGTGACGGGCGCGAGGTCGTGACCTTCCGGACCTCGGCCAAGGCCACCAGGAGGGACCGGGGAAGTTCGGGCTCGTCCAGCGGGAAGATCTGGTCGTCGACCATCACCGGCATGCCGACCACCGCGAGTCCTTCCGCGGGGGAACTGGCCCCCGTCACGCCTTGGGGCGCGGCGGGCCAGTCTCCCGGCAGTGCGGCGGCGTCGTCCGTGACGACCGCGATCTTGCGCATCTCAGACCACGATGTTGACGAGTTTGGGCGCTCGGACGATGACCTTGCGGACAGGGGCGTCGCCGATGAGGCCCTTGATGACCTCGGATTCCAGCGCCTTGGCCTCCAGTTCGGATTCGGTGATGTCCGCCGGCACCTCCAGGCGGTCCTTGACCTTGCCCTTGATCTGCACGATCGCGGTGATCGTGTCGTCGACCAGCAACGCCTCGTCCACCGTGGGCCACCCGGCACGCAGCACGGCGTCGTCGTGGCCCAGCGTGTGCCACATGTCCTCCGCGGTGTACGGGGCGACGAGCGACAGCAGGACCGCCACGGCCTCCACGCCCTCGCGCACGGCGGGATCGGCCGCGCCTGCCCCGGAGTCGATGGCCTTGCGCAGGACGTTGACCAGTTCCATGGTCTTGGCGATGACCACGTTGAACTTGTGGTTATCCAGGGACGACGACGCCTCTGCCACCGCACGGTGCGTGGTCTGACGAACATCCACCGCACCCTGGGCGGGGTCAGCTCCCCGAGGCGAGGTCACGTCCTGGGCCAGTCGCCAGGCACGGGCCAGGAACTTCTGGGCACCGCCCGGGGACACATCGGCCCAGTCGACGTCGTCCTCCGGCGGGGAGGCGAAGACCATGGTCAGGCGCACGGCATCCACGCCGAATTCGTCGAGCTGTTCGCCGAGGTCCACACCGTTGCCCAGGGACTTGGACATGGCCTTGCCCCCGTTGAGCACCTGCCCCTGGTTGAGCAGACGTTTGAACGGTTCGGTGTGCTCGATCAGGCCCATGTCGTGAAGGACCTTGGTGAAGAAGCGCGCGTAGAGCAGGTGCAGGATGGCGTGTTCCACGCCGCCCACGTACTGATCCACCTGGCCCCAGCGCCGCACGGCGTCGGGATCGAAGGCGGCGGTGTCGTCGTTGGGCGAGACGTAGCGCAGGAAGTACCAGGACGAGTCGACGAACGTGTCCATCGTGTCCGTGTCGCGCTTTGCGGGCGCACCACAGCTCGGGCAGGCCACGTGGACCCAGTCCGTGGCGGCCGCCAGCGGCGACTGCCCCTTGGGTGCGAGCTGTTCGCCACGGAGGTCATCGGGCAGGCGAACGGGCAGCTGGTCCTCGGGTACCGGAACCTCGCCGCAGGCATCGCAGTGGATGATCGGAATCGGGGCGCCCCAGAACCGCTGCCTGGACAGCAGCCAGTCCCGGAGGCGGAAGTTCACGGTGGCCTCGCCCGTGCCCGCGGATTCGACGATCTCCACGGCCTTGGCGATGGCCTCGGACTTGGTCAGCCCGTCCAGCGGCCCGGAGTTGATGAGCGCACCCTCACCGGAGGTGGCCACACCGGTCTCCGCGGGGTCCTCCTCCCCCGTGTCGACGACCACCCGCACGGGCAGGTCGAAGGTCTTGGCGAAGTCGAGGTCACGCTGGTCGTGGGCCGGGACGGCCATGATCGCGCCGGTGCCGTAGTCGGAGAGGACGTAATCGGCGGCCCACACGGGCAGCTTCTCCCCGTTGAGCGGGTTGATCGCGTAGCGCCCCAGGAAGACACCGGTCTTCTCGCGCTCGGTGGACTGCCGTTCGATGTCGGAGAGGGCCTTGACCTGTTCCCGGTAGGCGGCCAGCTCCTCCGCGTGTTCGGGGGCGACGAGCTCTTCGGCCAGGTCCGCGTCGGCGGCGACCACGAAGAACGAGGCCCCGTAGAGAGTGTCCGGGCGCGTGGTGAATACCGTGACGGTGCGCTCGGCCCCCTCACCGTCGGTACCGGTGCCCTGGAGGGCTTCGACCACGAAGTTCACGTGGGCGCCCTGCGAACGCCCGATCCAGTTGCGCTGCATGGCCAGCACGCGGTCGGGCCAGTTGCCCTCGAGTTCGGCCATGTCGTCCAGCAAACGGTCCGCGTAGTCCGTGATCCGGAAGTACCACTGGTTCAGGGCCTTCTTGGTCACGGGCGTGTGGCAGCGTTCGCAGGCGCCGTCCACGACCTGCTCGTTGGCCAGCACGGTCTGGTCCTTGGGGCACCAGTTGACCGGTGAGTTCTTGCGGTAGGCCAGCCCGCGCTCGTAAAACTGCTGGAACAGCCACTGGGTCCACCGGTAGTACTCGGGATCCGAGGTGTGCAGTTCGCGGTCCCAGTCCACGGCGATGCCGTACCGCTTGAAGGAGGCCTTCTGGGTCTCGATGTTCTTGTACGTCCACTCCGCAGGGTGGGCGTTGCGCTTGATGGCCGCGTTCTCGGCCGGGAGGCCGAAGGAGTCCCAACCGATCGGGTGCATGACGTCAAAACCACGCTGCATCCAGTACCGCGTGACGACGTCGCCCATCGCGAAGGCCTCCGCGTGGCCCATGTGCAGGTCTCCCGACGGGTACGGGAACATGTCGAGCACGTAGCGGCGTGGCTTGGAGCCGTCGTCGAGCGGGCGGAACACGCCCTGTTCCTCCCACCATCCGCCCCAACGAGCTTCGAGCTCCTGGGCGTTCCACACCTGCGCCGGTTCGTCGGAGATGTCGGTTCCCGCGGAGAATTCGGTGGAGGTGGATTCCTGCTGAGTGCTCACGTGCCTCGCCTTCAAGCTGTGTCCGTCGCTGCCTGGGCGACCTGCCGGGCCGTCCAACCGCGCCAGTCTAGCGGGGCAGCGCCGATTCCGCCCGGAGCCGGAACGCGCCCTCCGGGAAGCCGGGACCTAGACTGATCGGGGCAGCCCCGGGACGGTCATCGACCCCCGATCCGGGATGCAGGCTCACGATCGAAGGCACCCACCAGGAGAGGAATCCATGCTGGAGAACCCGACAGCTGAACGACGCAGCATGCGGATGGACGGCTACAAGGTCCGGTACTGGTTCTACGACGTCGACGCACGCCCCAAGCCCCTTCTGGTCATGGTTCACGGTTTTCGCGGCGACCACCACGGCCTACAACTCATCGCCGATGCCCTGCGCGACCGGTACCACGTCGTCATCCCCGATCTGCCGGGCTTCGGACGGTCCGAGCCCTTCCCGCCGGAGGCTGAGGGCACTGCGGAGACGGGCGGCGCCGACGGTGCCGGCCGGCACAACGTGGCCAACTACGTCCGGTTTCTGCGTTCCTTCATCCAGCGCTTGACCGACGGGGCGGTGAACCCCGAGTCGGATCACGGGGTCGCGTTGCTGGGGCACAGTTTCGGATCCGTCGTGGCCGCTCACCTGGCCGCGGAGTCCCCCGCCATGGTGCAGCGGCTGATCCTGGTGAACCCGATCAGCGAACCGGCACTGACCAGTGACCGCGTGTGGGCCTCCCAGGTGGCCGACACGTACTACAGCCTCGGGTCCAAGCTGCCTTTCGGGTTGGGCGACAAACTCCTGCGCAGCAACACCGCGACGGACATCATGAGCCGGGAACTGACCACCACGCAGGATCCGGAACTGCGCGAATACATCGTCAACCAGCACCGCGCCTACTTCGGCAGTTACGCCGAGAAGCGCGTGATCCGCGAAGCCTACGTCTCCTCGATCTCCCGGACCGTGGCCGAAGTGGCGCCGCTTCTCACCATGCCGGTACTCCTGATCACGGGTGGGCGGGACCCCATGGGGTCACCGGAGTCCCAGCGCCGGATGGCGGCCTGGATCAGACGGCGACGGGAGGAACAGTTACCCGACGTCGGGCACCTCATCCACTACGAGAAGGCCCCGGAAGTCGCGGCATGGGTGGATGAGTTTCTGACCAGCCCGGACCCGGAGCCGGTGGAGATCCACGACGAGCTCCCACCGCTGGACACGGCCAAGCCCAACACGTCCCAGCTGACCCAGCTGCTGCCGGTGGTCAAGCGCCGCCGCGAGGACTGAGTAGTGCCGGCCGCCGACTTCACCCGGTTCGTGATCGACGCCCGCTACGTCAGAGTGGGTCGCCACGACGGCATCTCCCGCTACACGGCGGGCCTGTGTCACGGGCTGGCCAACATTCTGGAATCCCGCCCGGACCTCGACGTCGAGCTGATGGTCTCCGACCCCCGTCAGCTCGACAAGCTGCCGGACCTCCGCTGGTTCATGGGTCCCGATCCGGTGTCCGCGGGTGAAGTCCTCACGGGCCGGCTGTTGAACCGACGCCGCCCGGACGTGGTCTTCTCCCCCATGCAGACCATGGGGGCGTTGCGCCGTCGTTTCGGTCTGATCCTGACCCTGCACGACCTGATCTACTACGAACATCCCGACCCTCCGCAGAACCTCCCCGCCCCCGTGCGCGCCGGGTGGCGGCTGTTCCACAAGTCCCCGTGGCCGCAGCGCGTGGCGCTGAACCGGGCCGACGCCGTCGTCACCGTGTCCCAGACTTCCGCCGCACTGATCCGGGACTGGGAACTGACCCGGCGTCCGCTGTTCGTGGTGCCCAATGCAGCGGAGCGCAGCAGCATCCGCGACGCCGGTGAGGCCACGGAATCCTGGGACCACCGTTCCAAGACCCCCCGCAAGCTGGTCTACATGGGGTCGTTCATGCCCTACAAGGACGTCGAGACCCTGGTTCGGGCAGCCGCGGCACTCCCCGACCACGAGCTGCACCTGGTCTCACCGGTGTCCGAGCGACGGCGCAGCGAACTCACGGCCCTCGCCCCCGACGCGCGGTCTGTCTTCCACGACGGGCTGGACGACGGCGCCTACCGACGGTTGCTCGAGGACGCGACCGCCCTGGTCCACGCCTCCCGGGCCGAGGGGTACGGGCTTCCGCTCATGGAGGCCCTGTGCGCGGGAACTCCCGTGGTGTGCACGGACATCCCCATCTTCCACGAGGTGTGTGCGGAAGCCGCGGCCTACGTGCCCGCGGGAGACCATCAGGGATTTGCCGCAGCGATCCGGGGGCTGGACGACGGCGACGTGGCCCGGGAGCGGATCACCGACGGGTTGCGGATCGCACGCCGCACGTCCTGGGAAGAGTCGGCCAGGGGACTGCTCGGCGTGGTGGACCGGGTCAGGTACGACCGCCTCGCGCGTGACTAGAGCCGCTCCTCACAGGAGGTCGGCGATGTCGCACCGGACGTGCACCGGGCCGAAACGGCGCAATGCGGAGGTTTCGCTGCGCACGGCACGCAGCCTGGCCGTGACCTCTCGGGCTATGCCGTAGCCGAAGAACAGCAAGGCGCGGTGCTGCTCGTCCTGGCGCCGGGCGCCGGAGGATCCTTCGGCACCCGTTGCGCCCGCGGATTCCCCGAGCAAGGACGTGGGCACCTCCCCCGTCATGGCCTCGACCGCTCCCGGATCGACGGGGGCCGGCCCGATCACCCGCACCTGATCGGGCAGAGCAGCCAACTCCAAGAACTCCTGGACCGCCGCGACCGTGCCCGTCAACGCCGCGGAGCGGACCGCCGGAGGCAGGAGCAGGGTCCGGCGTTCGGCCAGCTCCCGGATGGCATGCCCCGCGGGATCCCAGCGCACCAGCGTGTTCACGGCGTGTTCGTGCTCGGAGGTCACCACGACGGACCCTCCGTCCGCACCGCGACGCACCAGGGCCGCAGCGTCGAACCACCGTCGCAACGTCTCCTCCTCGGAACGCAGACCCGGGCGGGAGAGCATGCGGTCCCCGTCCAACAGCAGTGCCGCGCGGTAGCGTCCCTCCACCCACGGTTCTGCGCCGGGAGTCGCAACCACCAGGGCGGGTTCGTCGTCGATGACCCGGCGGATCCTCTCCCCGGAGGAGTTGATGACCGGCACCTGCGGGAAGGCCCGCCCGAGTTCTTCCGCCGTGCGTTGCGAACCCACGCTGGACATCCGCCACCGTCGGTGCTCGCACACCGAACAGCTCCAGGCCAGGGCCTCACGAGAACACCAGCCGCAGGTCGGTCGGCCACCGCTGCGTGGCAGGGTGAGGGGGCCGTCGCACGCCGTGCACCTGGCGGGGGTACGGCAGCGTTCGCAGGCGATCGTGGGGGCGTATCCGGCGCGGGCCACCTGGACCAGGACCGGCCCGTCCTCCAAGGCCTCCCGAGCCACCCGGAAGGCCGTCTCCGGGAGCCGCGCACGGCCCGCCAGGGAGTCGCGTTCACGGTGCCAGGAATCCGCGGTGGCCACGATCCTGGGCATGTTGGCGCGCAGGGTCTCACGATCCGCGCGGACCGGCAGCGCCCAGCCGGTGTCCACCAGTCGTTGGGCCTCCGGGGTCACGGAATGCCCCACGAGCAGCAGCGACAGGTTCTCCTGCTCGGCCCGCACCAGTGCGACGTCACGGGCGTGATGGTACGGGGCGCGCCGCTCCGTGAGACTCGAATCCCCGTCGTCCATCACGACGACGAGCCCCGCGTCCTTGACCGGCGCCCACACAGCGGGGCGAGTCCCCAACGCCACACGCCGATGCCCCTGCAGCACCTGCACGAACGCCCGGTACCGCGGGGTGGGCTTGTCGTCGCTGTGCAGGCGGGCAACGTCCTCGGACGGCACCAGGGCCTCGACGGCTGCCTGCACACGGTCCAGGGTCTTGGCATCCGGAACGACGACGACGGCCCCCCGCCCGGCTGACCGCGTGGCGGCGACTGCCTGGGCCACCAGGTCCACCGCCGTGTGCTCGGGATGCGACGGCAACGCCTGGAACACAGCCCTGACGGGCTCCCCGGGGGAATCCGTGTCTGGCTGCTGGCCGAGGCGTTCCAGAACTGTGTCACCGCCGTCGTACAGGGTCCAGGCCGATTCGGCGAGGGACGGGGCTTCCACCACAGGGACCAAGTCTTGGTCCGGCTTCTCTGCCGTCGCGTCCGAGTCCTCCGTCTCGGCCGTGTCCGCGGCCGCTTTGACGACCTGCTTCTCGACGGAGGCCACGCGCGGAGGAACCGCGGCGCGCAGGACGTCGGAGACCAACCCGGCACATCGTGCGGCCACGGCGCGGGCAATCTCGAGCGTGGCCGGGGTCAGCACGGGCAGTTCGGACTGCACCCGGATCAGCGGTTGCAGGCGCTCCCGCGGGACCTCTGATTGGTCGGTCCGTTCGATCAGCCACCCCTGCAGTTGCCGGCCTCCGAAGCGGACCCGCACCCGGGTGCCGGGCTGGGCCGCCTCCGCGAGATCCTTGGGAACCCCGTAGTCGAACGGGCGGTCCAGGTGCGGAACCGGTGAATCGACGATCACGCGGGCCACGGGATCGGTCTCCGCCAGGTAAGCCGGTGTGTGGCTGTGCCCCGCGGCCCGTCGGGCCTCGGGGCGCCGTCGTACGCGGGGCAGATCCGGCAATTCCAGCTGTTGGGGATCCTGGTCCCCCGGGGAACCGGGATTGTGCTCCATGACCGCGGTGGTCAGGCCCCCACGGCCGAGCGCAGGGCGTCGGCGCGGTCGGTCCGCTCCCAGGTGAAGTCCGGGTCATTGCGCCCGAAGTGACCGCCGGCGGCCGTCTTGGCGTAGATGGGGCGCTTGAGGTCGAGGTCCTCGATGATGGCCAACGGGCGGAGGTCGAAGACCTCGGACACGGCCTTCTCGATCGCCGTCGGGTCCACCGTCTCGGTGCCGAAGGTGTCGACGTAGACGCCCACCGGACGGGCCTTGCCGATCGCATAGGCGACCTGCGCCTCGGCCCGTCGCGCCAGTCTGGCGGCCACGATGTTCTTGGCCACCCAGCGCATGGCGTAGGCAGCGGACCGGTCCACCTTGGAGGGGTCCTTGCCGGAGAACGCGCCGCCACCGTGCCGGGCCATGCCTCCGTAGGTGTCCACGATGATCTTCCGGCCGGTCAGCCCCGCGTCCCCGACCGGGCCGCCGGTGATGAACTCCCCCGCCGGGTTGATGATGATCTTGACCTCGGAGGTGTCCAGGCCGCTTTCCTCGAGCACCGGCTGGATCACGGATTCACGCACGTCACGGCGCAGCTGCTCGAGCTTGTAGCGGTGGGAGTGCTGGGCGGAGACCACCACGGTGTCCACGGCCACGGGGGTGAACCCGTCGTAACGCAGTGTCACCTGGGTCTTCCCGTCCGGGCGCAGCTCGGGAAGGATCGCGGTCTTGCGGACCCGGGTGAGTTGTTCGGAGAGCCGGTGCGCCCAGTGAATGGGAGCCGGCATCAGGGCGTCGGTTTCGTCGGAGGCGTAGCCGAACATGATGCCCTGGTCCCCGGCACCCTGCCGATCGTGAGGGTCTTCGGCGGTCCCCTCGCGGACCTCGAGGGAGTTGAAGACGCCGTCGTAGATCTCCCGGGACTGCTCCCCAACGGAGATGGAGACGCCGCAGAATTCGCCGTCGAAGCCTTGGACGGCGGAGTTGTACCCGATGTCAAGGATGGTTCGGCGCACGATGGACGGGATTTCCACGTAGCCCTGCGACTTGACCTCACCGGCCACGTGGACCAGGCCGGTCGTCGCCATGGTCTCGACCGCCACGGAGGAGTCCGGGTCGCTGGTCAGCAGCGCGTCGAGGATCGAATCGGAGATCCGGTCACAGATCTTGTCCGGGTGCCCTTCGGTCACGGACTCGGAGGTGAACAGGCTCGTCCGCCCGCGGGCCGAGGAGGCCGTCCGGGCTGCAGACGGAGCGGATGCGGTTCGTCGAGAGTCTGGGGTCGAAGTCACGCCCAACAGCGTACCGTCCACGGGCCGGACGCAGGCACACGGGCTCAGTCGGTCCGGGCCACCCGTTCCGCGATCAGGGTCGTGAGTTCACGGGCGACGTCGTCCTTGGTTCCTTCGACCCTGCGCTCGGCCGCACCGTCGGCGGAGAGGAAAGTGACCTTGGTCGAGTCCTGCCCGAACACCAGGTCGGTTCCCACCTGGTTCACGCACAGCAGGTCGCAGCCCTTGCGGGCGAGCTTGGCCCGGCCGAATTCGACGGGGTCCGTGGCGGCGTCGCCGGTTTCGGCGGCAAATCCCACGATGATGCGCCGCGCCCCGGATTCCTGCCGTCGTTGCACGAGGCCACGCAGGATGTCGGGATTGCGCACGAGTTCGATCACGGGAGCGTCGTCGGAATCCTCGGACTTCTTGATCTTGGACTCCGCGAAGGTTGCGGGGCGGAAATCGGCCACGGCGGCCGTCATCACGACGACGTCGGCCAACTCACCGAACCGGTTCATGACGTCCTGGAGTTCGAGTGCCGTTCCCACGCGGTGGACCTGGAGGCCTGGGTGTTCCGCGGTCGCTGACGCGGTGTCCGGGTGGTCCTCCGGGAGCGGAACGTCCACGTGGGCCGCGACCAGGTCGACCGACGCGCCGGCGGCACGCAAGGCGTTGGCGATCGCGATCCCCTGCTTGCCCGAGGAGCGATTCCCGAGGTACCTGACCGGGTCCAGTGGTTCCTGGGTTCCTCCGGTCGACACCACGGCCCGCAGTCCGTGGAGCGGGCCGGTCGACGGCGTCGAGGGCTCCGCGCCCTCCGCCGGGGCCGAGGCGACCAGAGCCAGTGCGGCGTCCCGGATCACTTCCGGTTCCGGCAGCCGCCCCGGGCCGGAATCCTTGCCCGTCAATCGTCCGTCCGCAGGCTCCAGCACTTGGTGGCCGTGGTCCCGTAGCCTGCGCACATTGGCCTGCACCGCAGGGTTGAGCCACATCTCCGTGTGCATCGCCGGGGCGAACAGAACGGGCGCCCGGGTGGCCAACAACGTGGTGGTCAGCAGGTCGTCCGCGTGCCCGTTGGCGGCGCGGGCCAACAGGTCAGCCGTCGCCGGGGCCACCACGACCAGATCTGCTGCCTGCCCCTGGCTCACGTGGTTGACCGAAGGAACGCGGTCGAAGAC
The DNA here is from genome assembly GCF_003797835.1 of Kocuria soli. Classification (GTDB taxonomy): domain Bacteria; phylum Actinomycetota; class Actinomycetes; order Actinomycetales; family Micrococcaceae; genus Kocuria; species Kocuria soli. Next base: position 213,657 of record NZ_RKMF01000002.1, on the reverse strand, counting down.
CTCCGTGCTGACTGCCTCTCCGGAGAGGGCTTCCCAGGTGGCGGCGCCCACGAACTCGAGCGCGGCTTGCGTCGGCACGGGGACCACGTGGTGGCCGGACTCCGAGAAAAGACGAAGGAGCATTGCCGCCTTGTATGCGGCAATGCCCCCTCCCACGCCCAGAACGATGCGCATTGCTGTGGTGCTCGCTCGGATCCGATGATCGGTCGGGACCTCAGAGGTCCTCGGTCGCGACGTCGGCCTGTTCGTCCGCCGCAGCGGCCTCGGGAGCGAGCTCCTCGACGGTGGCCTCTTCGGAGGTTGCCTCGGCCTGGGTCTCGTCGGCGTCCTCGGCCACCAGCGTGGTGTCGGAGAAGACCATCGAGGAGTCGAGCTCGGTCTCGCCTGCGAAGAAGTCCTCACCGTAGAAGTCGGTGGCGCTCAGGTCCGGCTCGGCGACCAGCTGACCGTTCTCGGAAAAACCGGCCGAGTCCACCGCTGTGGAGTCGATCAGGCCCTCGTCGATCTCACGCAGTGCCACGGAGAGAGTCTTCTCGTTGAGTTCGACATCGACCAGCGGACCGACGTACTCGAAGAGCCCTTCGTGGAGCTGGGAGTAGTACGCGTTGATCTGCCGCGCACGACGAGCGGCGAAGATCACCAGGCCGTACTTGGAGTCGGACTTGGCCAGGAGGCGGTCGACCGGCGGCTCGATGATGCCCTGGTTCTGAATAGACAATGGAATGCTCCCAACGATGTGGATGTCTGTGTGCGGCCTTTACGCGGCGGGGCGAGGGTCCAGGCCCATGAGCTCTACCAACCTCGCCGCCGCGGTCTCAACCCGGTCATTGACCACGGTGTGATCGAATTCGGATTCGGCAGCGAGTTCTATCTTAGCGGTTTCCAGGCGAACGCGTTGTTCCTCGGGGGTCTCCGTCCCTCGACCGGTCAGTCGCGCCACGAGTTCTTCCCACGTGGGCGGGGCCAGGAACACGAACTGTGCCTCCGGCATGGAGTCCCTCACTTGCCGGGCACCCTGGAGGTCGATCTCGAGCAGAACCTTGCGTCCGGCGGCCACGGCTTCCAGCACCTTCTGGCGGGGCGTCCCGTAGCGGTAGGAGTTGTGCACGACGGCCCACTCGAGCATCTCCCCCTCCTCGATCATGCGATCGAAGGCGTCGTCGTCGACGAAGAAGTAGTGCACCCCCTCCTGCTCGCCCGGGCGCGGACGGCGCGTGGTCGCCGAAACCGACAGCCAGACGTCCGGGAAGTGGTCACGCACGAAGGTCGACACGGTGCCCTTGCCCACTGCGGTGGGTCCCGCGAGAACGGTGACGGACGGGGCTCCTCCGGCGGAGGCAGCGGCGGACGTGGTGGCCTCTGTGGGCACGGCAGCACCTTTCGACGAGCGGGTTTCCGCTCAGCGTACCCGCGAACGCACCATCGGGTGTCGCCCGCATCCGCGCGGGCGACACCCGATGGGTGAAGCGCACCCCGGCCGGTGGGGTGGGGGCTCCGTTCAGGCGTCCAGGTACTCGATGAGCGCCTTGCGCTGGTGTATACCCAGACCGCGGACTCGTCGGGTCTTTGCGATCCCGATCTCGTCCATGATGGCGGCCGAACGAACCTTCCCGATGCCGGGTGCGGCTTCCAGGAGGTCCGTGACCTTGAGGCGGCTCAGTGCCTCGTCGCTGCCGGCGCGGTCGAGGATCTGCGCCACGGTGATCTTCCGGTCCTTCAGTGCAGCCTTGACCTCGGCACGCACTGCGCGCGCCGCGGTGGCCTTCTCGCGCGCCGCTGCGCGCTCTTCATCGGTCAACAGACGCAGTGCCATGTTGTTCTTCTCCCTCTCTTCCGACGCGGATCGGTGGCCCACGGTTCGACCAGAACCGAAATGTGATCCGCTGTCACCAGCAATTTTATGCGAATTCGCATGAATTAGGGCTGTCCGAGACCTGCGATTTCGCGCAGAGAACACTGCCTGGCCTGCGAAGAAAGGGCGACCGGACCCTGGCTCTCAGCTCGAGACGGCACCCAGCACGGGACGAAGGTCGTCCGTGGCCGCTTGCGCAGCCTCGCGCAGAGCGCCGACCTCGGGCCCCGCCTGGAGGATCCCCCGGGAGGAGTTGACCACAACATTGCCCCTGACCTGGGAGAAAACCACCCCGAGGTCCCGGGCGGTGGCCCCCTGGGCGCCGTACCCCGGCGCCAGGAGGGGACCCGTGAATTTCCCCAGGTCCACCCCGACGGCCGCGGGTGAAGCGCCCACGGTGGCGCCGACGACGAGGCCGTGCGGATTCGTAACGATTTGGTCTCGGTCCGGGCGTGTCGACAAAGCCGCATGCGCATTGCGAGCCTCGACGGATTCGACCACCCGGGAGGCCACCGACCGGTCGCCGCCGACGTGCTGCACCTCGGCACCTTCCGGGTTGGAGGTCAGGGCCAGCACGAAGGTTCCGCGGCCCGTGGCCTCGGCGAGCTCGAATGCCGGTGCCAACGAACCCGTCCCGAGGTACGGGCTCAGCGTGACGGCGTCGGCGGCCAGTGGGGACTCGTCCGCCAACCAGGTGTGGGCGTAGGCCTCCATGGTCGAACCGATGTCACCGCGCTTGGCATCGGCGATCGTGAGCAGCCCAGCCTCCCGTGCGGCCTCGAGGGTCTGTTCCAGCACCGCGATCCCACCGGACCCGTACGCTTCGTACCAGGCGACCTGGGGCTTGATGGCAGCTACGCGGCCGGCGAACGCCTCGACGACCGTCATCGACAGTCTGAGCAGCCCCGCCGGCGTCCGGGGAAGGGACCATGCGTTCATGATCGCCGGATGGGCGTCGATGCCCACGCACAGGGGTCCCTGGTCCGCGATGGCCCGGGACAGGCGCTGCCCGAAACTCGCCCTGGACGGCGTCGTGGCTGCGGCTGCCTGTCCTTCCGCCCGGCTCGGCTCAGGCATCCGCGTTCACCTGGTCCTGGAGGCGCTGGGCGTGCTCCTGCAGGGAGGTCACGTCCCAGGAGAACGACCGCATGGCCGTGACGGCCTGCAGGGCGGCGCCGATTTCGGCCACCGTGGTCACGATCGGCACGCCCACGCTGGTCGCTGCCGCCCGGATCTCGTACCCGTCTCCGCGGGCGTCGCCGCCGCTGGAGGGGGTGTTGAACACCAGGGCGATCTCACCGGCCTCGATCAGGTCGATGATCGTCTGCTCCCCCGTACCCGCGTCGGAGATCTTGGAGACGACGGTCGAATCGATCCCGTTGCGCCGCAGAACCTCGGCGGTTCCGCCCGTGGACACGATTTCGAACCCGAGTTCTTTGAACATGCGGACGTACACCACGGAGGAGCGCTTGTCCTTGTTGGCCACGGACACGAAGATCCGCCCCTGGGTGGGCAGCGCTCCCCCGGCGCCGGACTGCGCCTTGGCGAAAGCGGTGTCGAAGTACTTGTCGATGCCCATGACCTCGCCGGTGGACCGCATCTCCGGGCCCAGCAGGGAATCGACCACGGCACCTTCGCGGGTCCGGAACCGCGCGAAGGGCAGGACGGCTTCCTTGACCGCGACGGACGCGGACTCGGGCAGCCGGGCGCCGTCGCCGTCGGGCAGCAGGTAGCCCTCCGAACGCAACTCACGCAGGGTCTTGCCGGTGCCGATCAGAGCCGCCGCCTTGGCCAACTGCACGCCCGTGGCCTTGGAGACGAACGGGACGGTGCGGGAGGCACGCGGGTTGGCCTCGATCACGTAGAGGACATCCGAGGCCAGCGCGAACTGGATGTTGATCAGTCCGCGGACGCCCACACCGGCGGCGAGGGCGCCCGTGGCCTCGCGGACCCGGTCCAGGACGTCGGGGCCCAGGGTGATCGGGGGCAGCGTGCACGCGGAGTCACCGGAGTGGATCCCCGCTTCCTCGATGTGCTCCATGATGCCGCCGACGTAGAGCTCGCGTCCGTCGTACAGCGCGTCCACGTCGATCTCGATGGCGTCCTCGAGGAACTTGTCGATCAGCGCCGGACGGGCCGGTGAGACCTCCGTGGCGTTCTCCAGGTAGGACCGCAGCTGGTCCTCCGTGTAGACGATCTCCATGCCACGGCCACCCAGCACGTAGGACGGGCGGACCAGGACCGGGTAGCCGATGTCCTCGGCGATGGCCTGCGCGGCCTCGAAGGTGTAGGCCGTGCCGTTGCGCGGCTGACGCAGACCGGCCTCCTGCAGCACCCGGGCGAACTCGCCACGGTCCTCGGCCAGGTCGATGGCCTCAGGCGTGGTGCCCAGGATCGGCACGCCGGCCGCCTTGAGCTGCGCGGCCAGTTTCAGCGGCGTCTGCCCGCCCAGCTGGACGTACACGCCCAGCAGCCCGCCCGTGGCACGCTCGACCTCCACGACCTCCATGACGTCCTCGAAGGTCAGCGGCTCGAAGTACAACCGGGTGGAGATGTCGTAGTCGGTGGACACGGTCTCCGGGTTGCAGTTGACCATCACCGTTTCGTGGCCCGCCTCGCGCAGCACCATGGACGCGTGCACACACGAGTAGTCGAACTCGATGCCCTGACCGATGCGGTTCGGTCCCGACCCCAGGATCATGACCGAAGGCTTGGCGTGCTGCGCGACCTCGTTCTCCTCGTCGTAGGAGGAGTAGTGGTACGGGGTGAAGGCCTCAAACTCGGCCGCGCAGGTGTCCACGGTCTTGAACACGGGACGCACGCCCAGGGCGTGGCGCACGCCGCGGACGACCTCCTCGGACGCGTGGGTGAGTTCGCCGATCTGCTGGTCGGAGAAGCCGTGGCGCTTGGCCAGGCGCAGCGTGGCCTCCGAGAGGTTGGGGTCCTCGCGGATGGCCTCCGCCACCTGGTTGAGCAGCTGGATCTGGTCCAGGAACCAGGGATCGATCTTGGTGACCTCGTGGACCCGCTCGACCGTCGCGCCGTTGAGCAGGGCCTGCTGGACGTCGTAGATCCGCTGCGTGGTCGCCACGGCCGTGGATTCCACCAGCCGTTCGATGCCGTTGGGGCCCAGGGCCACCTCGGGCTTGCGGAACGTGAAGGACGAGTCCTTCTGCTCGAGGGACCGCATCGCCTTCTGCAGCGCCTCCGTGAAGTTCCGCCCGATCGCCATGGCTTCGCCCACGGACTTCATGGTCGTGGTCAGGGTGGGATCGGCAGCGGGGAACTTCTCGAAGGCGAACCGGGGAACCTTGACGACGACGTAGTCGAGTGTCGGCTCGAAGGATGCCGGGGTCTTCTGCGTGATGTCGTTGGGGATCTCGTCGAGCGTGTACCCCAGGGACAGCTTGGTCGCGATCTTGGCGATCGGGAAGCCCGTGGCCTTGGAGGCCAGGGCGGAGGACCGGGACACACGCGGGTTCATCTCGATCACGACGACGCGCCCGGTTTCCGGGTCCACCGCGAACTGGATGTTGCAGCCGCCGGTGTCCACGCCGACCTCGCGGATCACGGCAATGGCGACGTCGCGCAGCTTCTGGTACTCGCGGTCGGTCAGAGTCAGGGCCGGCGCGACCGTGATGGAGTCCCCCGTGTGCACACCGACCGGGTCGAAGTTCTCGATCGAGCACACGACCACCACGTTGTCGTGTGCATCGCGCATCATCTCGAGCTCGTACTCCTTCCACCCCAGGATCGACTCCTCGAGGAGCACCTCCGTGGTCGGCGAGTACTGGAGCCCGGCACCGGCGATCCGGTGCAGGTCCTGTTCGTTGTAGGCCATGCCCGAACCGAGCCCACCCATGGTGAAGGAGGGCCGGACCACCATGGGGTAACCCAGTTTCTCGGCGGCCGCCAGGGCCTCGTCCATCGAGTGGACGATCTCCGAACGCGCGGACTCGGCACCGCAGCGTTCGACGACGCCCTTGAACGCCTCCCGGTCCTCACCGAGGTTGATGGCTTCGATGTTGGCGCCGATCAGCTCGACGTCGTATTTCTCCAGCACCCCGTTGGCGTCCAGGGCGATCGCGGTGTTGAGCGCGGTCTGCCCACCCAAGGTCGGCAGCACGGCGTCCGGGCGCTCCTTGGCGATGATCTTCTCGACCACTTCGGGCGTGATGGGTTCGACGTAGGTGGCGTCGGCGAACTCGGGGTCCGTCATGATGGTCGCCGGGTTGGAGTTGACCAGGATGACCCGCAGGCCCTCCTCCTTGAGCACCTGCAGGGCCTGGGTTCCGGAATAGTCGAATTCCGCGGCCTGTCCGATCACGATCGGACCCGAGCCGATCACGAGCACGCTGTTCAAATCGGTCCTGCGCGGCATCAGTTCGTGGCCTCCGTCTGGTTCTGGGTGTCCTGCTCGGTCCGGGTCTGCTCCGCGGGGCCGGCCTGTTCCGGGTTGCGCATGAGTTCGACGAATCGGTCGAAGAGGTACGCGGCGTCGTGCGGACCGGCCGCGGCCTCCGGGTGGTACTGCACGGAGAATGCCGGCAGGTCCATGCAGGCCAGCCCCTCCACGACCTGGTCGTTGAGGCCGATGTGCGAGACCTCGACCCGACCGAACTCCTCGGTGGGAGCCGTGACGGGCCCGTCGAGCGGTGCGTCGACGGCGAAGCCGTGGTTCTGCGCGGTGATTTCGACCCGACCGGTGCGCCGGTCCATGACGGGCTGGTTGATGCCGCGGTGTCCGAACGGCAACTTGTAGGTGCCGAAGCCCAGCGCCCGTCCGAGCATCTGGTTGCCGAAGCAGATGCCGAAGAACGGCGTGCGGGCGCGCAGGACCTCCCGCAGCACCTGGATCTGGTGTTCGGCGGTCTGCGGGTCACCGGGGCCGTTGGACATGAAGACCCCGTCCGGGGCGATCTCCCGGATCTGTTCCCACGTGGTGGTCGCGGGCACCACGTGCACCCGCAGCCCACGTTCGGCCAGGCGTTGCGGGGTCATCGCCTTGATTCCCAGATCGACGGCGACGACGTCGCACAGCGGCTCGCCGCTCCACCCGTGCTCCGCGGGTTCGACGACGTAGGGCTCCTCAGCGCTGACCAGTTCGGCCAGCTGGCGACCCGCCATCGACGGCTGCTCGGAGACCATCGCGACCAGTTCGGCGTCGGTCTTGCCCTCGAGTGCTTCCCCGGAGAAGATCCCGGAGCGCATGGCGCCCTTGTCCCGGAGGTGCCGCGTGGCCGCGCGGGTGTCGATGTCGCAGATGGAGACGATGCCCTGCTCTGCCAACAGCTGGTCCAGGGGCTTCTCGTTGCGCCAGTTGGAGGCGATCCGGGAGGAGTCACGCACCACGTAGCCCTCGACCCAGATGCGCCGCGACTCGTCGTCGGTCGTGTTGGTACCGGTGTTGCCGATGTGTGGTGCCGTCTGGATGACGATCTGGCCCGCGTAGGACGGGTCCGTGATGGTTTCCTGGTACCCGGTCATGCCCGTGCTGAACACGGCCTCACCCAGTGCCTGACCCGTGGCCCCCCAGGATCTACCGCGGAAGATCCGGCCGTCCTCGAGCACGAGCGCGGCGGGCGCGGCGGAAGCGGTTAGCGGCGAATTCACGGTGTCTCCTTCGTGTGGCCGGTGGGTTCGAGGTGGGTGGCACCCGGGTTCGTGGTCCCGGTGTTCTTGGTCTCGGGGTTCGTGGTCCCGGGGTTCGTGGAGTCAGAGCCGGTGGCGGTTTGCCCGTCCGCACTGCCGTCGCGCTGCGCCAGCAGGTGGTCGAAAGCGGCGATCAACGCGGCCTTGCCGTCGCGGGACTTCGTCCGCATTCCGGTGTCGACCTCCTGGTCGCGCAGGCGCCAGCCGAGCAGGACGATGCCGTCGCGTTCGACGAACTTGCCGACCATTCCGGAGGTCGTCCCGTGGCCCTGGACGGACTCGGCGGGGACCCACAGCGGCTCGGCGCCGTCCCGGTCGTAGAGCACACCGTCGTCGTAGACGAATGTGCGGGCGGAGGTCCGCAGCCCGAGGCCGTGGCCCATCACGCGATCGAAGTGGTTACCGCGAAGGCAGGTGGCCACGTACATGCCTTCGACCGCTGCAAGCGGCTCACGCTCGGACAGGTCCGCCGGTAAGGGCGGCAGGGCCCCGTCGGCCTCCTGGCGTCGGGTCCTGCGGAACCAGCTGCGGGCCATGAGGGTGAAGACCACGAGGACGAATGCCGCCGAGATGATTGCGGTGAAGATCTTGGGATCCATGCCGAACACCATGGGTCACCGACCCCCCGCCGCCGGGTGGGGACGCATGAGCGTGCCGCCGAGTACCACCGGGTGACCCGCGAAGAATGTGGCGCGCACGGCCCCGGGCAGCGTCAAACCGCGGTACGGGCTGTTCCGGCCCTTGCTCTCGTGGTTCTCCGGGTCCACCAAGGTCTCCGCCGCGGGGTCGAAGAGCACGATGTTGGCGGGTTCACCGACCTCGAGCGGTCGGCCCTGGCCCTCCAGTCGGCCGATTCGCGCCGGGGTCGCGGACATGATCCGCGCGACGTCACGCCAGGTGACGGCGCCGGTGTCCACCAGCGTGTGCTGGACCACCGAGAGCGCCGTTTCCAGGCCGGTCATGCCCATCGCCGCGCAGGTCCACTCGCACTCCTTGTCCTCCGTGGGGTGGGGAGCGTGGTCCGTGCCGACGACGTCGATGGTCCCGTCGGCCACTGCCGCCCGCAGGGCCTGGACGTCGTCGTCCGTGCGCAGGGGCGGGTTGACCTTGTAGACGGGATCGAAGGTCCGGACCAGCTCGTCCGTGAGCAGGAGGTGATGGGGAGTGGCCTCGGCCGTCACGTCGATGCCCCGTTCCTTCGCCCCGCGGACCAGTTCGACGGACCCCTTGGTGGACAGGTGGCAGATGTGCACGCGGGATCCCACGTGCTGGGCCAGCAGGACGTCGCGGGCGATGATCGATTCCTCGGCCACCGCGGGCCATCCCGTGAGGCCCAGGTCCGCGGAGACGGCCCCTTCGTTCATCTGGGCGCCCTCGGTAAGACGGGGCTCCTGGGAGTGCTGGGCGACCACGCCGTCGAAGGTCTTGACGTACTCCAGGGCGCGTCGCATGAGCAGCGGGTCGTGGACGCACTTGCCGTCGTCGGAGAACACCCGGACCTGCGCCCGGGACTCGGCCATGGCACCGATCTCGGAGAGTTGCTTGCCTTCCAGGCCCACCGTCACGGCACCCACGGGCTGCACCTGGGTCCAGCCGGAGTCGCGGCCCAGACCCCACACCTGTTCGACCACACCGGCGGTGTCGGCCACCGGATTCGAGTTGGCCATGGCGAAGACGGCCGTGTAGCCGCCCTTGGCTGCCGCTCGCGTGCCGGTCTCGACGGTCTCGGCGTCCTCACGGCCGGGCTCACGCAGGTGCGTGTGGATGTCCACCAGGCCCGGCAGGGCGATCTGGCCCGCGGCGTCCACGGTGGTGACCTCAGCGTCGGTGATCTCCGCGTCGATCGCGGCGATCACGCCGTCCACCACCAGGATGTCCACCCGCTTCTCGCCCAGCAGGTCGGCGCCCTTGATGAGCCAACGTCCTGTGTCCGGGTGCGAACCGGATGACTCGACGTTCTGAGTGTTCATGGTCGGTGAGAACCTTTCGTCTCGTGAGTCCTCGGGCGCGCTCATCGGGCACCGGTCAACAGGAGGTACAGGCAGGCCATGCGCACGGCCACGCCGTTGGAGACCTGCCGCAGCACCGTGGAACGGGGTGAGTCCGCCGCCGCCGAGGAGATCTCCAGGCCACGGTTCATGGGCCCGGGGTGCATGATCGCCGTCGTGGCTCCCGCGGCGTCGAGTGCGGCCAGGCGCTCCGGCGTCAGACCCCACAGCCGCGCGTATTCGGCTTCGGACGGGAAGAACGCGGCGTGCATCCGTTCGCGCTGCACCCGCAGCAGCATCACCGCGTCTGGATCCCGCGCCAACGCGGTGTCCAGGTCGAACACGACGTCCGCCGGCCAGTGTTCGACGCCCACCGGCATCAAGGTGGGCGGGGCCACGAAGGTCACCCGTGCGCCCAACGTGGTCAGCAGCCACATGTTGGAGCGGGCCACCCGCGAATGCAGGATGTCTCCCACGATGACCACGTGCATGCCGTCCAGGCCCGTGCCCGTGGTCTCCTCCCCTGCCAGTGCGGCGCGGTGTTGCCGCAGGGTCATGGCGTCCAGGAGCGCTTGGGTGGGGTGCTCGTGTTTGCCGTCCCCGGCATTGAGCACGGCGGCGTCGATCCATCCCGCGGTCGCGAGCCGCTGCGGGGCCCCGGAGGTGCCGTGGCGGATCACGACGGCGTCGGCGTCCATGGCCATGAGCGTCTGGGCCGTGTCCTTGAGGGACTCCCCCTTGGAGACGGAGGAGCCCTTGGCGGAGAAGTTGATGACGTCGGCCGACAGGCGCTTGGCCGCGGATTCGAAGGAGATGCGGGTGCGGGTCGAGTCCTCGAAGAACAGGTTGACCACCGTGCGGCCGCGCAGCGCCGGGAGCTTCTTGACGGACTGCTGGCCCACCTCTGCCATGCGGTCGGCGGTGTCCAGGATCTCGATGGCTTGGTCGCGGGTCAGGTCCCGGGTGCTCAGGAGATGCCTCACCCTTCGATCACCACCTCGTCGTAGCGCTCACGGTCCTGGGGCGTGGCCTCCGCGGCACCGCGCAGCCCGAGCTCAGCGGCCGCGGGGCTGTCGATCTCAGCGAGACGGACGCGGACCTTCTCCCGGGAGGAGGTCGGCAGGTTCTTGCCCACGAAGTCCGCGCGGATCGGCAGTTCCCGGTGCCCACGGTCCACCAGGACGGCCAGCCGGACGACGGCGGGCCGGCCGAGTTCCGTGAGCGCGTCGAGGGCCGAGCGGATCGTGCGGCCGGAGTAGAGCACGTCGTCGACCAGCACAACGGTGGCGTCATCCACGCCCCGGGCGGGCATGACCGTGGGCCACGGAACACGAGAAGGCCCGCGACGGAGGTCGTCGCGGTACATCGTCACGTCCATCTGCCCCAGGGACGTGGAGGGGTCGAAGTCGTCGATGGCCGCGAGTTTGTCGGCAAGCCGTTGGGCCAAGGGGAACCCGCGGCGCGGGATGCCGAGCAGGACCAGGTCCTGCGGGCCCTTGTTGGACTCGAGGATCTCGTGGGCCACACGGGTCAACGCGCGGTCGATGTCCGCGGCGGAGAGGATCCTCCGGGTCGTCCCGGAGATTTCACCGGGGTCCTGCGGATCAGTGTCCGCGGTGTTCTTTCGGCTCACAGGTGCTGCCTTCCTTCCCCGCCTCACAGGACGGATTTAAAGGGATGAGCGACTGCGAAAACCCTAGCACCGGGCTAGGCGCGGTCGGCCTCCGGGCTGGGTCCGGACTCTGCGTCCACCGCGGGTTCGGTGAGGTCACCGGCCGCGGCGTCGTCGACGAAGGTCGGCTTCACGGTCTGGAGCCGACCGAGGATGCCGTTCACGAACGACGGCGAGTCGTCGGTGGACAGGGATTTGGCCAGCCCGACCGCCTCGTCCACCGCAACGGTGTCCGGGACGTCGTCGTTGAACAGCAGTTCCCACGCGCCCAGGCGCAGGATGTTGCGGTCCACCGCCGGCATGCGGTCCAGGCTCCACCCGCGCGACCAGGTCTGGATCGCCTCGTCGATCTCCCCCTTGCGCAGCAGCACGCCGCGCACGAGTTCCTCCGTGTAGGCCCCGAAGAGCTGTTGGGAGTTCTCGCGCCGTCGCTCCAGGACGGTCAGGGGCTCTTCGCCGCGCTGTTCGGCCTCGAAGAGGATTTCGACGGCGCGGGTGCGGGCCTTGGTGCGTGCGCCGCTCATTCGGTGACGCGGCCCAGGTAGTCACCCGTGCGGGTGTCGACCTTGACGCGGGTGTTGTTCTCGATGAACAGCGGGACCTGGATCTGGTAACCGGTTTCCAGGGTCGCGGGCTTGGTGCCGCCCGTGGAGCGGTCGCCCTGCAGCCCCGGCTCGGTGTAGGTGATCTCCAGGATCACCGACGGCGGGAGCTCGATGTACAGCGGGGACCCGTCGTGCAGCGCGATCACGGCGTTGGTGTTCTCGAGCATGAAGTTCTCGGCGTCGCCGACGACGGCTGCGGGGATGGTCAGCTGGTCGTAGGTCGAGTTGTCCATGAACACGAAGTCGTCGCCGTCCTTGTACAGGTACTGGTACTCGGAACGATCGACAGTGGCGGTGTCCACCTTGGCGCCGGCGTTGAAGGTCTTGTCCACGACCTTGCCGGAGGTGACGTTGCGCAGCTTGGTGCGCACGAAGGCACCACCCTTGCCGGGCTTGACGTGCTGGAACTCGATGACGCTCCACAGGTTGCCGTCGAGGTTCAGGACGGTGCCGTTCTTGATGTCGTTGGTGGTTGCCACGGTGCTCTCTTCGTGTTCGCTCGAAAATGTGCTCGGGGTGTGCTCGGAATGTCTCGCCCGGACGTGCTCGCCCGGAAATGGGCCGCGGGCCATCCTACCAAGCACACGGGCAGACGCGGTGCTAGTGCGCGATCTCCTGGTAGACGGCGTACAGCACGGACTGGTCGGGGACCTCCATGACCCGCGGACGCCCGACGTCGTCGAGCACCACGAATCGCAGCAGTCCGCCACGGGTTTTCTTGTCCCGCTTCATGACCTCCTGCAGCTTGGGCCACTGGTCGAAGCGATACTGGGTCGGCAGGCCGAGCAGGTCCAGGATCCGGCGGTGACGCTGCACCACCTGGTCCGGCAGTGTTCCAGCCGTGCGGGCCAGTTCCGCGGCGAAGACCATGCCGATCGCCACCGCCGCGCCGTGCCGCCACTGGTACCGCTCGTTGTTCTCGATCGCGTGCCCCAGGGTGTGCCCGTAGTTCAGGAACTCCCGACGCCCCGATTCCCGGAGGTCCTCCGAAACCACCTCGGCCTTGACCCTGATGCTGCGTTCCACCAGTTCCCGAAGGACGGGAGAGGTGGGGTCCTGCGCGGCCTCCGGATCTTGTTCGATCAGGTCCAGGATGACGGGGTCTGCGATGAAACCGCACTTGACGGTCTCCGCCATGCCGGTGCGCAATTCGTTGATCGGAAGCGTGGTCAGGGCGTCGAGGTCGCACACGACGGCCGCCGGGGGGTGGAAGGCACCCACCAGGTTCTTGCCCTCGGCCGTGTTGATCCCGGTCTTGCCACCGACGGCGGCATCCACCATCCCCAGGAACGTGGTGGGGACGTGGACCACCTTGACACCGCGCAGCCAGGTGGCCGCGACGAAACCGGCCAGGTCCGTGACCGCACCGCCGCCCACGGAGACGATCGCGTCCGTTCGCGTGAAGTCGGCCTGTCCCAGGGCCTGCCAGCAGAACCCCGCGACCTCCAGTCGCTTGCCCTCCTCGGCGTCCGGGATCACGGCCTGGTAGACCTGGAAACCGTCCGCCTGCAGCTGCTCGACGACGACCTGGCCGTTGGCCTCCAACGCCTGGGGGTGGATCACCAGGACCTTCTTGACCCGGGGGCCGAGTGCGTCAGCCAGGTGGCCCATGAGCCCGTTGCCGACCAGGACCTGGTAGTTCTCCTCGGGGCGTGCGCCGGTGACCGGGATGGTGGTGGTGCTCATCACTCGTTCTCCAAGTCGGGAGTCGTGTTCGCGACGTGCGGGGTGGGGCTGCTCGCAGCCTCCGCGCGGAGCCGCTGGATGTCGTTGTGCAGGTCCTGGGCGATGTCCGCCACCTGTCGTTGGCCGGTGCCGTCGACCACGATGTCGGCAAGTCCCTCGTAGCGGTCCCGGCGGGACTCGAGCAGCTCGTTCCAACGTCGCTCGGGATCGGGTTGCAGCATGGGGCGGGTGCGGTTGCCTCGGATCCGGGGCAGGACGGTCGCGGCGTCCACCTTGAGGTAGGCCACGAGTTCGTCCTTGAGCATGTAGTTCACCCGGTCCGTCATGGGCGCTCCGCCACCGACGGAGAAGATCGCGTTCGCGTGCTCGGGGTCGCCCAGGACCTCGGCGATCACGTCCGCCTCCAGGTCACGGAAGTACTTCTCCCCGTGTTCGGAGAAGATCTCCGCGATGACTCCGTACCGGTGGACGATGACCTGGTCGGCGTCGACGAAGTCGTACCCGAAGAACTTGGACATGTGCAGTGCCAGGAAGGACTTTCCGGCTGCCATGGGACCGATCAGGACAACGGGGCGATGCAGGGCCTCGACCTCCGGCGATCCGATGGGCCCCAGATCCCCTTCGCGTCCGAGGCTGCGCGCACCGATGGCGCCGACGCTCGAGTGGGCCAAGGAGTTCGCGAAGTCCCTGGGCGAGAACCCCTCGCTCATGCGTTGCGCTCTTCGGCCATGTCTTCGAGCCCCTCCAGGGTGCCCGGCTCCGCAGAGGACCCGAGAGATTCCGGAAGCGCCGCCAGGTAGGTGTCCCGGTTGCGTACGGTTTCGACGATGTTGTCCCCGCCGAACTTCTCCATGACGGCGTCCGCCAGGACCAAGGCGACCATGGCCTCGGCCACCACACCGGCGGCGGGCACGGCGCACACGTCGGAACGCTGGTGGTGGGCGCGAGAGGCCTCTCGCGTGGCGATGTCCACGGTTCGCAGCGCCTTGGGCACGGTGGCGATGGGCTTCATGGCCGCACGTACTCGCAGGGCGTCGCCGATCGACATGCCGCCTTCGATCCCGCCCGCGCGGTTGGACACGCGGTGGACCAGGCCGTCGTCGCCGATCATGATCTCGTCGTGGGCAGCCGACCCGGGGCGCGCCGCGGTCAGGAAGCCGTCCCCGACCTCGACGCCCTTGATCGCCTGGATTCCCATCAGGGCACCGGCCAGGCGCGCATCCAGTCGGCGGTCCCAGTGGACGTACGAACCCAGACCGGGCGGCAGTCCGTAGGCGAGGACCTCGACCACCCCGCCCAGGGTCTCTCCGTCCTTGTGGGCAGCATCCACTGCGGCGACCATGGCTTGCGAGGTCGCGGCGTCGAAGCAGCGCAGCGGGTCGGCGTCCAGAGCGGCCACATCGCCCGCGGTCGGACGATCCGCATCCACCGGTGATTCCACACCACCGACGGCGGTCGTGTGGGACACCAGGCTCACGCCCAGGGCTTCCAGAATCTTGGCGGCAACCACGCCGAGGGCGACCCGAGTGGCGGTCTCCCGTGCCGAGGCGCGTTCGAGCACCGGACGCGCCTCGCTGTGCCCGTACTTCTGCATGCCCGTGAAGTCGGCATGGCCGGGCCGCGGACGGGTCAACGCGGCGTTGCGGGCCTTGCCCTCGATCTCCGAAGGGTCCACGGGGTCGGCGTTCATGACACGCTCCCACTTGGGCCATTCGGTGTTGGCGATCTCGATGGCCACCGGGCCGCCCTGGGTCAGACCGTGGCGGACGCCCCCGAGGATGCGGACTTCGTCCTGTTCGAACTTCATCCGCGCACCGCGGCCGTAGCCCAGACGACGGCGGGCCAGTGCGGCCCGGATGTCGCTCGAAGTCAGTTCCACGCCGGCCGGAACGCCTTCGATGATGCCGACGAGGGCTTCACCGTGGGACTCTCCGGCGGTCAGCCAACGGAGCATGTGGATCTTCTCCTTACAGGATCGAAAACAACACAAGTTCGAAAACAACACAAGTTCGGATGTGCCACGTGATTGGTGACCACCCGGACCGTGAGCGATCAGCGGCCGTTCAGCGGCCCATGAAGGACCGATGAACCGCCGCTCAGCGTTCGGAATCGTGCTCCCCGGACAGGTCGGGACGACCCACGGCAGCGCACATGGCCGCGACGACTTCGCGCCGCCGGGGCAGCTCCCGGTCCAGACCGATTCCGGTGAACAACCGGATCTGATCAACCGCTTGGAAGATGAGCATATCCAGCCCGGGTGCGATCGCCCCACCGGCCGCCTGCCAGGCTCGGGCAATGGCGGAGGGCCAAGGATCGTAGGCGGCGTCCAGCAGGACCCCGCGGGTCCGGCGCCCACGGACCGCCGCGAAGGCGGCCGCCAGTTCGTCACACCCGTGCGGCGGCGCGGTGGCGATCACGACGTCGTAGCCCGCCAGGTGCTCAGCGGCCTGGTCCCAGGGGCGAAGGTGAACGGGTACGTCCAGCTGTTGGGCCGCCGTCGTGGTCCGTGCGGCGCGGGACTCCGAGCGCACCCACACGTCGATGCCGTCGGCACCCAACTCGCGAAGTGCCGCAACGGCCGCGGTGGCCGTTCCGCCGCCACCCAGGATCGCGACGCGTGGCCGCTCGGGCAGGCTCCCGGCCGCGCGCACCGCGCCCACGATCCCGGCGACATCGGTGTTGTGGCCCAGTACCTTCCCATCCCCCACAGGCACGAGGGTGTTGACCACGCCGACGGCGGCGGCCAGCGGGGTAAGTTCATCCGAGAGTTCCGCAGCCTCGGACTTCAGCGGCATGGTCACGGACAGCCCACGCCAGGATTCGTCCGCACGCAGGCGATCGATGTACCCGGTGAGTTCGAACTCGTCCAGGTCGACGGCCTCGTACCGCAGCTGCTCCCCCAACACCGCGTAGGCGGCGGTGTGCAACTGCGGTGAGCGGGAGTGGCCGATCGGATGACCGACCACCCCGGCGTGTCCCGTCATTCGCATTTCCCGGGGTTGTCGGAGCACCAGGACTGGTACTCGTCGACGTTCTTCTCGTGATCGGCGTAGTTGGTGGCGAACTTGGTTTCGCCGGTGTCCAGGTTCACTGTCACCCAGTAGTAGTAGTCGTTCTCGGCCGGCTTCGCCGCTGCCTCGATCGAGCTGTTCCCGGGAGAACCGATGGGGCCGGCGGGCAGTCCCTGGTGGGCGAACGTGTTGTACTCGTTGTCCTTGTCCTGCTTCTCTTCTTCCGTGATCTCGTAGGTCTTCTCACCCAGACCGTAGGCCACTGTGGCGTCCGACTGCAGGAATCCGCCGGTCTCCTCGTCGGGCCGGTCGATGCGGTTGTAGATCGCGCCGGCGACGTCGGGGTAGATGTCCGGGACGCCCTCGAACTCCACGATGGAGGCCACGGTCAGCACCCGGAACGCGTCCTCGTCGGAGACGTCGTTGTCCTTGAGCGTCTGCTTGGTGCGGTCCACCATCTCCTGCAGGATCTCCTCGGCGGAGGCGTCCAGCGGGAAGTTGTACTCGCCGGGGTGCAGGTAGCCCTCGATCGTGGGGAACTCGTCCGGGATGCCGTAGGCCGAGGTGTCCTCCGCCGCCGCTTCGAACTCCTCCGTGGGGATACCCGTGGAATCGGAGAGGATCTGGAAGGTTTCGTCCATCCGGACCGTGGTGGGCACGGCTGCGTAGTGCGTGGGGTCGCCTTCGTCCATGAGCACACTCACGGCCGCCTCGGAACTCATCTTCTTCCGTAACTCGTAGTCACCGGGCTGGATGAATTCGCCCTCGTGGTTTTCGTTGAAGGTCTCGATGAAGCGTTCACCGTTGGCCACGATGTCCTGGTTCGCCAGGTCCATGGCGACCTCCTGCGTGGAGGCACCTTCGGCGATCGTGTAGTTGACGGTTTCCTTGCCCTCGCCCCGGTAGTCCTTGCGTTCGAACCAGCCGAAGTTGTTGCCGACCACCGCAAAGGCGAAAACCGCGGCCACGGTGAACAGGGCGATCGCCCCGACCAGCGACATGTTGTGCCGCTTCTTGAGTCGGTCGAGTTGCGCTTCGGAACGCTCTTCGACCTGGAAGGCCCCCGAGATCCCTCGAGTACCCCGCTGGGGCGTCCGCGACTGGCCCGGCCTTTCCGGGCCGTTCTTCTGGTCGCTCACGTGAGGTCTCCCTCCGAGTTGGCGGACAAGGCAGATTCGTCCGCCTTCGTGTCAGTATTCTTGTCTGTTCCGCGGCCATCGGCCGGTTCGGCCCGTTCCATGGCGCGGCGCGCCGTCTGAAGCGCGGATTCAAGGATGGTCACGGCCGCTTGTTGATCGACCTTGTCCCTGTGCTCTCGCCGTGAGACGCCGGCTTCGAGCAGCTGGCGGTGCGACTGCACCGAGGTCCATCGCTCGTCCACCAGGCGCACCGGCACCGGGGGCTCCTGAGCGGCCAGACGGCGTGCGAGCCGTTCGGCCCAGTCCACCGCCGCCTCCGTGGACGCCGTGTGCTCGCCGGCCATGGAAAGGGGCAGTCCCACGGCCACTTCGACCACCGAATGCTCGCGGACCAGTTTGGCCGCAATCTTCACGTCGAAGTGCTTCTTGAGGTCACGGTCCAGGGTGGTCAACGGGGTGGCCAGGATCGCGTCCGGATCGGTCAGGGCAACCCCTACGCGCACGGTGCCGACGTCGACGCCCATGCGGCGGCCCCGGACGGTGAGATCCAAGGGAAGCTGAGAGGCCAACGCCTCAGGCATTACCGGTCCCGACGCCTCCGGACAGTTCCGTGACGATGGCCGTCAGGGCCTGCGCGGTCTTGGTCGGGTCTTGCCCGCCACCCTGCGCCAGGTCGTCCTTGCCGCCGCCACCACCGCCCAGCACACCGGCTGCGACCCGCACCAGGGCACCCGACTTGGCACCGGCCTGACGGGCCGCCTCGGTCGTGGCCACGAGCACGAGGGGGCGACCGTTGGCTACGCCGGTGACGGCCACGACGGCGGAGCGGTCGTTGACCCGGCCGCGCAGATCCAGTGCCAGCGCGCGGAGATCATCCGCTCCGGAGACCTCGCCGAGGTCGTGGGTCAGGACGGAAACGGCGCCCAGGTCCTGCATCCCGTCCAGCAGAGAGCCCGCCTGGGCGGTCAGCTTCTCCCGGCGCAGACCGGCCAGTTCCTTCTCCGCGGAGCGCAGCTTCTCCAGGGTTTCCTGCAACCGGGCCGGAAGGTCGGCCGAGTGCTGCACCTTCATGATCTCGGTGAGCTGGTTGACCAGCGTGCGCTCCGTGGCCAGGTGCTCGAAGGAGTTGAGACCGACGAAGGCTTCCACACGCCGGTTGCCCGAGCCCACGGAGCCCTCGGACACCAGTGACAGGGACCCGATCTGCGCGGTGTCGGCCACGTGGGTGCCGCCGCACAGCTCGCGCGACCACGGGCCGTTGAGTTCGACCACGCGCACGGTGTCCCCGTACTTCTCGCCGAACAGGCTCATGGCGCCCAGGGCCTTGGCCTCGGCCAGCGGCATCTCGCGGGTGATGACCTCGTGGTCATCGCGGATGACGGTGTTGGCCAGGCCCTCGACCTCCTGCTTCTGCGCCTCGGACATGCCCTCGCCCCAGGCGAAGTCGAAACGGAGGTAGCCCTCCTTGTTGAAGGACCCCCGCTGAACGGCTTCGGGACCGAGCACGTCGTGCAGGGCGGCGTGGACGATGTGCGTCCCCGTGTGCGCCATCTCCGCGTCCCGGCGTCGTCGCACGTCGATCGACGCCACCGCTTCCGCCCCGGCCGCAACCTCACCCGAGGTGACCGTCGCCTTGTGCACGGAGAGACCCTTGACGGGCTGCTGGACGTCGGAGACCGTGAGGACGAAACCGTGCCCCGTGATGGTTCCTGTGTCAGCGGCCTGACCGCCGGCCTCCGCGTAGAACGGCGTGGTGTCCAGGACCACCTCGACCTGATCGCCCTCCGAGACGGCCGGCACCGTGGCGCCGTCGACCAGCAGCGCGCGGATGGTCGTCGCGCTCGAGACCTCGGTGTAGCCCGTGAAGACCGAATCCCGCTGCTCCTGCAGGGCGCGCAGCACGGACAGGTCCGCGTGGGCGCCCTTCTTGGCCTGCGCGTCGGCGCGGGCGCGGTCGCGCTGTTCCTTCATGAGCGAGCGGAAGGCCGTTTCGTCCACGGCGACGCCGGCCTCGGCCGCCATCTCGAGGGTCAGGTCGATGGGGAATCCGTAGGTGTCGTGCAGCGCGAAGGCGTCGGCCCCCGTGACGGCACCGCCCTCGGACTTCGCGACGGCGACCGCTTCGTCCAATCGGGACGTACCGGATTCGATGGTCTTGAGGAAGGCCTTCTCCTCCGCGTAGGCGATCCGGGAAATGCGTTCGAAGTCGTCAACCACCACGGGGAACATCTCCCCCATGGCATCGCGTGAGGTCGGCAGCAGGACCTTCAGGCACGGCTCGGTGACGCCAAGCAGGCGCATGGCACGGATGGCCCGGCGCAGCAGGCGCCGCAGGATGTAACCGCGGCCCTCGTTGCCCGGGGTCACGCCGTCGGCGATGAGCATGAGGGAGGACCGGATGTGGTCGGCCACCACGCGCATCCGGACGTCGTCGTCGTAACCCGTGTCCTGCGGGTGCTCCGCACCGTGGTAGGTGCGGCCGGAGAGCCGCGCCGCGGCATCCAGAACCGGGCGGACCTGGTCGGTCTCGTAGAAGTTCTCCACGCCCTGCAGCAGCATGGCCATGCGCTCGACGCCCAGACCGGTGTCGATGTTCTTGCGCGGCAGCTCCCCCAGGATTTCGTAGTCCTTGCCCGAGCCTTCGCCGCGCTGGTACTGCATGAAGACCAGGTTCCAGATCTCGATGTAGCGGTCGTCGTCGACGGCGGGGCCGCCGTCCTTGCCGTAGCGCGGGCCGCGGTCGTAGAAGATCTCGGAGTCGGGACCGGCAGGGCCGGGCTGACCCGTGTCCCAGTAGTTCTCGTCCTTGCCCATGCGCTGGATACGCTCTTCGGGCAGTCCGACGGTGTTGTGCCACAGTTCGAAGGCCTCCTCGTCACCTTCGTAGATGGTCACCCACAGTCGTTCGGGATCCAGGCCGTAGCCGCCGTCCTCGACCGACGACGTGAGGAGTTCCCAGGCCATGGGGATGGCCTTCTCCTTGAAGTAGTCCCCGAAGGAGAAGTTGCCTGCCATCTGGAAGAACGTGCCGTGCCGTGCGGTCTTGCCCACCTCGTCGATGTCCAGGGTGCGAATGCACTTCTGCACAGACGTCGCCCGGGGCCACGGTGCCTGCTCCTGGCCGAGGAAGTAGGGGATGAACGGGACCATGCCTGCGATCGTGAACATCGAGCCCGGCTGGGTGGAGACCAGCGAGGCGGACGGGACGACCGAGTGGCCCTGCTTCTGGAAGTAGTTCAGCCAGCGTTCGGTGATCTCGTGGGTCAGCATGTGCGGTTCGTGGTCCTTCGGTTGTCTCGACTGGGGAAGGGTGTTGCGGGCGCGTGGGCGCTGGGCTCTCTCCGTCCGTGAGTGCTCGCGTCTCACGCCGGGCCATGGCCGGTCGGTCAGGTCAGATCCGGCCGACGCCGGTCCTCGCGGACCGCGGGATTCGACGGCGAACTGCCAGAGTGTAGTTCATCGGTCCGGGAGGACAGTGCCGTATGCCTGGAGCGCACCTGTTGTGGGCTGGCGATTCCCAGTTGGTCCCGGAGTTCCGTTTCCCTCTGGTCCATCGCAGCTTTGACGTCCTGGGCCACACGCAGCAGGGAGGAGGCGAGGCGGTTCTCGCGACCGACATCGGCGCCTGTGCCCCGGCGTTCGAGGGCGCTTCCGCCCTTGCCTGCGTCGGACACCCGTTGGGTGAGCTCACCGACGACTTGGCGGCCCTGCTCCGAGGCCGCCCATCGTGTGGCCACGGCACCGGCGGCCGCACCGGCGGCCATCAGGGCGATTCGTCCCCAGGTGCTCATCGGTCCTCCTCGCGATGTCGGGGGGCACGGTTGGTCGGCCGGTCAGCTCCCGCGCCGGCCCGCTCGGGCTGCTCCGTTGCGGCATCAGTGGAATCCGCACGGGAGTACTCGACATCGATCACGTCGTGGTCCTCCATGTCCCGCGCCTGCTGGTCCTCCACGGCCTCGGAATCCGTCTCGGCGTCGCGGGCCCCGGCGCCGTCGGCACCTGGGTTCTGGTCCCATTCGGTCCCCTCCCACCACTTGCCAGTGGAGGCGTCGGGAACGTCGTCCGCGGCGGGTGCGTCAGTGGGAGCCTCGGCGGCCGCGTCACTGCGCGTCGTCGGCTGCTCCGAACGGTGGACAACGTCCGCGGCCTCCTCGCGGGCTGCCTCCGCGGCGGCTGCCGCGCGCATCCGGTGAGTTTCCTCGCGTCGCAACCGAGCGGCCTCGGGGCTGAAAGCCCTGCGGACACCGGAGGAGAACGCCGCGACCTTGATGATCGGCTGCCCCACGGTGGAGGCCACCAGCGAGGTCATGGCAGACACGTTCGCGGAGGCGTCAGAGACGTTGTCCGTGATGCCGTCGACCTTGGCCAGTTGGGAGTTGGTGGTGGCCACGGTCCGAACCACCTCGTCGATCAGCGGCTCCGTCTCGGAGTTGAGGTCGCGGATCCACAGGCGCAGTTCGTCGAAGACCTTCCCCAGTTTGATGATGGGCACGGCCAGCAACGCCACCAGGACGGCAAAAACTCCGGCCGCGATCAGGCCAGCGATGTCTCCTCCGGTCATGAGGTCCGTGGACTCCTGTTGCTGGCTCGGGCGCCGGTCGTGCTCGGGGCTCCGACGGCGCGGTGGTGGTCGCTCGAGTTTCCACGGTCTGTCCGGGTCGACGGGCCGTGTTCGAACGCGCGGGATGATGCGAACCTACTGTAACCAATGGGTCACGGTCGGCCTGACAGGCGGCCCGGCGCGGCCCGCCGTTGCCGTATTCCCGGACCTTCCGGGACACGGGTGCTGTCCCGGTCTGGTCGACACTCTTTTTGCCCGCCTGAACGATCCCCCTGAAGTGTCACCCCCTGAGATGCGGACAGCCCCCGCACCGACAAATCGGCGCGGGGGCTGTCCGTGTGCGGCGGGACCGCACATCAGCCGTGTATCAGGCCATACGTGCGTAGTACTCGACCACGAGCTGCTCTTCGCAGGTCACGGGGACCTCGGAGCGCTCGGGCAGACGCGTGTAGGTGGCCTGCAGCTTGTCGATCGCGACGTTCAGGTAGGCCGGGGTCTTGGGCAGCACGTCCTGGTGCGCGCCGGTGGCGGCAACCTGGAACGGGACCATCTTCTCGGACTTCTCGTGGACGTGGATCATCTGGCCGGGCTTGACCAGGTAGGACGGGCGGTCCACGCGCTGGCCGTTGACCAGGATGTGGCGGTGCACGACCATCTGACGGGCCTGAGCCATGGTGCGAGCGAAGCCGGCGCGCAGCACCAGGGCGTCCAGGCGCGACTCGAGCAGCTGGATCAGGTTCTCACCCGTCTGGCCCTCGCGACGCTTGGCCTCGACGTAGGCGCGGTGCATCTGCTTCTCGCGGATGTTGTACTGAGCGCGGAGGCGCTGCTTCTCGAGCAGACGAACCTTGTAGTCGGAGTCGGCCTTGCGGCGGGCACGGCCGTGCTCACCGGGACCGTACGGACGGCGCTCGAAGTACTTCTCGGCCTTCGGCGTCAGGGCGATGCCGAGGGCACGGGACTTGCGCACCTGGCGGCGCGCACGCAATGCGTTGTCGGACACTATGTGTCACCTTTCATGCGGTGGCGCCCGTCGTTGTCCTTGCCGGAGCATGGCGACGACGGGCGTCGTGAACTGTTCGGTCCGGCCTCCGTCATGATTCGGTCCACGCGGAGAGGTGGGGATCAGCCGCAATCCCGCAGAGCTACAGGTCCTCGACCCAGGCGCCCGAGCGAGTGGTTGAAGCTCGCTGAAGTGGACACGCCGAATGAGGCCCTTGCCAGCCGACGCACCACTCTATCACCCACCCCTCCTTCTCCCGCGAGACCTCCGTTACAACCGAGAATCCCGCTCGGATCGGGCCGTAACGGAGGTCTCGACGACGTCTGATGGAGCCGGGGCGGCTCCACACGGACATCAGCGCGCATTGGGTCACCACGTACCTGTGGAGAATCCGGCCGGTTCATCTCCAGGGCCCTAGGTTTCCCTCATGCACCTGGCGACACTTCCAGCCCGCTTTCCCACGCCTGACGTACGTTCGACCCAGAACTGGGCGGTGCGCGCCCGTGACATGACCCGTGATCCACGCATGGTCTGCTTGGCGCACGGGATCTGGGCGCGATGGTATGACCACGCTGCACCCGAAACACTGGAGCCGTGGCTGGACCTCCTCCTGAATGAGACGGGCACCTGGACTCCCTGGGGGGACCGTCCGGCGATCGCTCTCCCTGCACCCCGGAAGGCCAAGCCCTTGCCCGGTATGCATCTCCGCCGCCTGCAAGCTCCGCCGTCTACCCAGCCGGGCCCCTGGCGCAGCCGCGCAACCGGTGCTGTGGAGACCTTGTTGGTTCTCCAGGACTGGTTGCGCGGCTGGCGTTCCGTCGTGGCCGTTGACCATGTGCTGGCCAAGAACCTGAGTCCGATCGGTGAGCCGGAACCATTACAGCCCGCGGACCTCAAACTCCAGGTGGAGTCCTTGCCCGCGGGGACTCGGGGTAAACGGCTTCTCGCCCAAGCCGTCGAGCGCTCGGCCCCGAATGTCTGGTCCCCCATGGAGACCGTTCTGCGCTTGGTCGTGGAGGCCGCGGGATTCCCGGCCGGTGAGCACAACGTCCCCGTCGATCTGGGACAAGGACGCCGGGTTTACCTGGATCTGGCCTGGCGGACAAAGCTCGTGGCGCTCGAGTACAACGGGGCGGTGCACTACCGGGACAGGGCCGCTTACAGCGACGAGATGGGCCGACTCAATGCCCTCCAGGACCAAGGGTGGTCAGTCCGGGTCGTGGTCTTGGAGGATCTCCGGAACCCGGCACGACGTGAAGCCCTCGTCCGCTGGCTTCGAACCCGGTTGTGACGCGCCGAGACCTCCGTTACGGCCCATTCTCATTGAAATTTCGGGCCGTAACGGAGGTCTCGGCGGAGACGAAGAGGGGGCGGGGTGGTCAGTCGACGTCGTCGTCCACCCAGTCGAAGGACTTGGTCACGGCCTTCTGCCAGTTGCGGAAGTACTTAGCCGTGGTTTCCGGGTCCTCCTTCGGTTCCCAGCGCTTGTCCTCGGCCCAGTTGGCGGCCACGTCCTGCGTGCCGGACCAGAATCCGACGGCGATGCCCGCCGCGTACGCAGCACCCAATGCCGTCGTCTCCGTGACCTTCGGACGGATGACCGGGATGCCGAGCTGGTCGGATTGGAACTGCATGAGCAACTCGTTGGCCGTCATGCCGCCGTCGACCTTGAGTTCCTGCATGTCGACCTTCGAGTCCTTGTTCATCGCCTCGATGACCTCACGAGACTGGTACGCGGTGGCCTCCAGTGCGGCGCGGGCGATGTGGGACTTGTTGACGTAGCGGGTCAGGCCCACGAGAGCGCCGCGGGCGTCGTCGCGCCAGTACGGGGCGAAGAGACCCGAGAAGGCAGGCACAAAGTACGCCCCACCGTTGTCCTCGACCTCCTGGGCCAGCGCCTCCACCTGAGACGCGTCCGAGAACAGGCCCAAGTTGTCGCGCAGCCACTGGATCAAGGATCCGGTCACCGCGATCGAGCCTTCCAGCGCGTACACGGGGTCCTGGTCCCCCAGCTTGTAGCACACCGTGGACAGCAGGCCGTGCTCGGAGTGCACCACCTGGTTGCCCACGTTCATGAGCACGAAAGATCCCGTGCCGTACGTGTTCTTGCCCATGCCGGGTTCGAAGCATGCCTGCCCGAACATGGCGGCCTGCTGGTCGCCCAGGATGCCCGCGATGGGCACGTCCCGCAGGAACCCCACCTGACGTCCGTGCCCGTAGACCTCCGACGACGATCGGATCTCCGGGAGCATCGACAGCGGCACACCCATGTCGGCGGCGATCTCCTGGTTCCAGTCGAGGGTGTCCAGGTTCATGAGCAGGGTGCGCGACGCGTTGGTCACGTCGGTGACGTGCACGCCACCGTTCGTGCCACCCGTCATGTTCCAGACCAGCCAGGAATCGGTGTTGCCGAACAGCAGGTCGCCGGCCTCGGCTTTCTCCCGGGCGCCCTCCACGTTCTCCAGTATCCAGGTGATCTTGGGGCCGGAGAAGTAGCTGGCCAAGGGCAAGCCCACCCGGTCCTTGTACTTGTCAGCCCCCTCTTCGCCGCCCAATTGCTCGGCGAGTTTGGCCGTGCGCGTGTCCTGCCACACGATCGCGTTGTACACCGGCTTGCCCGTGGTCTTGTCCCAGACCACCGCGGTCTCGCGCTGGTTGGTGATACCCACGGCCGCCAGGTCCGCCGCGGAGAGTTCGGCCACTGCGAGGGCATCCGCGACGGCCTTCCGGACGTTGCGCCAGATCTCCAGGGCGTCGTGTTCAACCCATCCGGCTTTGGGGAAGATCTGCTCGTGTTCGAGTTGGCCGGTGGAGACGATCTCCCCGTCATGGTTGAAGATGATGGCCCGGGAACTCGTGGTCCCCTGGTCGATGGCCATGACGTACCCGGGCGTGCCGTTCGTTCCTGCAGCTGAGGACTGCGGTTGGTCACCGGTGCCGGGTCGGGTGGTCTGGTTGCTCATGATGGACTCCTCACGTCGTTGTGGTGGGTCGGGTCGTGTGGGTGAAGGTACCGGTCAGAAGTTCGCGGCGGGGTAGAGCTGGAAGACACCGCCGGCAATCAAGGCGCCGAGGATCGGTCCCAGGACGGGGACCCAGGCGTAGGCCCAGTCGCTGCCGCCCTTTCCGCGGATGGGGAGCACGGCGTGGGCCAGCCTCGGCCCCAGGTCACGTGCCGGGTTGATCGCGTACCCCGTGGGCCCGCCCAGGCTGGCGCCGATGCCCACCACCAACAGTGCCACGGCCAGCGGCCCCAACCCCGAGGGCGTACCACCGAACATCAGGATCACGAAGACCAGAACGAAGGTCCCGATGATCTCGGTGACCAGGTTCCAGGCGTGGGAGCGAATTTCGGGGCCGGTCGCGAAGGTACCGAGCTTGGCCTCGGGCGCCAGGTCCTCGTCGTAGTGCTGCTTGTAGGCCAACCACGCGAGCACGGCACCGAAGAAGGCGCCGAGCAGTTCCGCGAGGAAGTACACCAGCGTGGAGCCGATCGACACGGCCACGCCCGGCGCGTACTCCTCCGCGCCGGAAGTCCAGATACCCACGGTGACGGCCGGGTTGAGGTGCGCGCCGGACTGCCAGGCGACGAACACACCGGCGAAAACGGCCAGGCCCCAACCGAAGTTGATCAGCAGCCAGCCACCGCCGTTGCCCTTGGTCCTCCCGAGCAGGTGATTGGCCACCACGCCGACACCCAGCAGGGTCAGCATGGCGGTTCCGAGCACCTCCGACCAGAACACCGTTCCCAGCGGTACCGCGTCAGTGGCCGTCTCCATGGGCAGCACGGCGGACAAGACATTCATTTCAGGCATCCTCTCGGAGGGTCGGCTCCGGAACGGGGTGGTCCGTCCCGGAGAGGTCGATGGTGGCCGGGGCGGCGGCTCGCGCTGCCGCGGCCTCGGCGTCGTCGTACGTTTCCGCTGCGGCATCCTCGGCGGCACAACGACGGCGGTACGCCTCCTTCTCCTGGTCCCGGCGGGTGTCGTCCCAGTCGAGTTCGCGGCTCAGGAGGTCGGCGACTTCCTCGAGCGCGTCCAGACCGTGCCGCGGCTGGTCGTAGGACATGCGGGTGCGGGTCTCGAAGACGTCTTCCAGGTGGAGGGCGCCTTCGTTGCGGGCGGCCTGGACGATCTCTGCCCGCAGGTACTGGGGAGCCCCTTCGAGGGGCCGGGCGAGACTCGGGTCCTGTTCGACGAGCTCCTGGAGTTCGGCAATCCCCGAGCCGTACCGGTTCAACAAACCGGTCACCCGCCTCTTGTCCCAGCCGTGGGGCGCTCCCAGTCGCTCCGCCTGGCGGGTCAGGGCCACGTACCCGTCGGCCCCGTGCAGCAGCGTGCGATCGGTCGCCGACGGCACCTCGGCCGCGGTGTCCTTGCCCAGCGCGAAGTCGACGGCGTCCTCCGCCATGACCCGGTAGGTGGTCAGCTTCCCACCGGCGATCGTGATGAGGCCCGGCGCGGCCTCCGTGACCGTGTGTTCACGGGAGACCTTGGTGGAGGCCGTTTCTTCGCTGCCGTCCTTGACCCCGGGTTGCAGGAGCGGGCGGAGGCCGGCGTAGGTGCCGATCACGTCCTCCCTGGTCAGGGGGTCGGCCAGCACGACGTTGGCATGTTCGATCACGTAGTCGATGTCCGCGCCCGTCGCCACGGGCGCCGCCAGGTCCTGCTCGTAGGGGGTGTCCGTGGTGCCGATGATCCAGTGGTGCTCCCAGGGAATCACGAACAGCACGGACTTCTCGGTCTGCAGGATCAGGCCGACGTCACCGGCGATCCGCTCACGCGGGACCACGATGTGGATTCCCTTCGACGCCAAGACCTTCAGCCCGCCATCGGTTTCGGCGAGGTCCTGGGTCTCTTCGGTCCAGACTCCCGTGGCGGCGATGACCTTCTTGGCCCGGATCGTGTGCTGTGTGTCGGTTTCGAGGTCCACGACGTTCGCACCGGTGACCACGCCGTCGTCGTTCTTCACGAAATCGGTGACTCGGGTCCTGGATGCCGCGAGTGCGCCGTACCCGGCTGCGGTCCGGACGAGGGTCAGGACCAATCGTGCGTCGTCGACCTTGCCGTCCCAGTACTTGACGGCACCGACCATCGAGCCCGGGCGGATGCCGGGAAATGCTCGGGCCACACCCCGTTCGCCGAGGTGCCGGTGGAAGGGCATGGAGGCGACCTTGGAACCCAGGTGAGCCAGGGTGTCGTAGAGGCCGACGCCCGCCGTGACGTAGGGCCGTTCCCAGAACTTGTGGGTGATCGGGTAGAGGAAGGGCACGGGCTTCACCAGGTGCGGGGCCAGCGTGTAGAGCAGCCGTTCCCGTTCCCCGAGGGCTTCGGCCACGAGCTTGAAGTCCAGGGCTTGGAGGTACCGCAGTCCTCCGTGGACGAGTTTGGAGGACCAGCGGGAGGTCCCTCCGGCCCAGTCCTGCGCTTCCACGATGCCGACCCGTAGGCCGCGGGTGGCTGCGTCCAGAGCAATTCCGGCCCCTGTGATGCCACCGCCCACCACCAGGATGTCCAGTTCGGGGCCGTCGGTCATCTCCTTCAAGGCCTCTTGGCGGGATCGAGAATCCAGGACGGTGTTTCTCACGGGGTTCGCCTCACTCAGCTGCGCGGTTGCGTTGGATGTCGTACGTCGCCAGCAAGTGCCGGAGCCGGGATGTGACCCAGGCCTCATGGCGACATCTGCCCACCACACTGCAGGCAACTGCACGTATGCTCAAACGATCTGCACAGACGTGCACATGGGAGAGGTTTCGATGCACGACGATTCATTGCTCTATCAAGTAGCTGAGTCCTATTTCGTCCAGGGCATGACCACGAACGCCGTGGGCGAACGCCTGGGGGTCTCACGCTCGACGATCTCCCGGATGCTCACCGAGGCCAAGGCCCGCGGCATCGTCACCATCACACTGCGACAGCCCGACAAGCCGTCGGACCGCATCTCCCGCCGATTCGAGGATCTCTTCGGCGTGCGCTCGCACATCGCAGGAACCACGCGGGGCGCGCGCTCCGCCCAACGCTTGGATGCCGTGTCGCGCTACGCCGCTGACCTGCTCGGCCGCTGGGTGGACGACGGCACCGTGATCGGCGTCGCCTGGGGCACGACGACGTCGACCGTCGCCTCCTACCTGAAACAGTCCACGACCTCCGACGTGACCGTGGTCCAGCTCAACGGCGCCGCCGGTCCGAGATCGACGGGCATCGGCACGTCCACACCCGTCCTGGCCACGATGGCCAAGGCCTTCAACGCCCAGCTCTACCCGTTCCCCGCGCCGGCGTTCTTCGACCAGGAGGAAGCGCGTGCGCTCCTCTGGCAGGAGTCCTCGGTCCGAAGGATCCTGGCGGTACGCGCTGCAACGCAGATAGCCGTGTTCAGCGTGGGCGCCTTCCACGGGCCCGTGGTCTCCCAGGTCTACTCGGAGGGCCATCTGAGCCCAGCGACCCTTCGGAGTCTCAACGAGAACCGCGTGGTGGGCGACATGTGCACGGTGTTCATCCGCGAGGACGGCAGCTACGCCGACATCGAACTCAACCGCCGGGCATCGGGCCCCACACCCTCCGAACTGGCCCGGATCCCCCGGCGCCTGTGCATCGTGTCCGGCCGCCACAAGATCCCCGGCATCCTCGGCGCCCTTCGATCGGGTGCCGTGACGGACCTGGTGATCGACGACCTCACCGCCCGGGAGGTCCTGGACCGCGCCGGGTGAGGCCTCCCGCAGCAACATCCGCGGGACCGCAGCGGCTCCGATCAGGCCCGTGTACTCCAGCTGGTGCTACGTACCCGGCCGGATGATCTTCCGTAGGCGGTCGACGCGCGCCGCCAGGTCCCGGTCGTGACCGTAGGCGGTGGGCCGGTAGTAGTCCCGGCCGACCAACTCGTCCGGTGGATACTGCTGAGGCGCCACCGCGTTGGGGGCGTCGTGGGCATAGACGTAGCCCTTGCCGTGACCGAGTTGCTCTGCACCCTTGTAGTGGGCGTCCCGCAGGTGCATGGGGACCGGCCCGGCCTTGCCGGCGCGCACATCGGCAATCGCCTCGTTGATCGCCAGGTAGGACGCGTTGGACTTGGGTGCCGTGGCGAGCAACGTGGTCGCCTGCGCCAAGGGGATGCGGCCTTCCGGCATGCCGATCAGTTGGACGGCCTGGGCCGCGGCCACCGCCGTCTGCAGCGCGGTCGGGTCCGCCGTGCCGATGTCCTCCGAGGCGGAGATGATCAGTCGGCGCGCGATGAACCGGGGGTCCTCCCCCGCTTCGATCATGCGCGCCAGGTAGTGCAGTGCGGCGTCGACGTCGGATCCGCGGATGGACTTGATGAACGCGGAGATGACGTCGTAGTGCTGGTCGCCGTCGCGGTCGTAGCGCAGCACGGCACGGTCCATGGCCTCGGTCGTGTGCTCGACCGTGATGACCGGCGGTTCGACGTCGGGCTCCTGCTCCCCCGCGGCGGCTGCAGCCTCGGAGAGTGCGACGGCGGCCGCGGCCTCCAGTCCCGTGAGGGCCTTCCGGGCGTCCCCACCGCACAGTTCCAGGAGGTGTTCGCGTGCCCCGGGGTCCAGGCTCACCTCACCGTTGAGGCCGCGGCCGTCCAGCACCGCGCGGTCCAGGAGTTCCCCGATGTCCTCGGGTTCCAGTGGCTGCAACGTGAGCAGAAGGGACCGGGAGAGCAACGGTGCGATGACGGAGAACGACGGGTTCTCCGTGGTGGCGGCCACCAGCACCACCCAACGATTCTCCACCCCGGGCAGCAGCGCGTCCTGCTGGGCCTTGGTGAAGCGATGGATCTCGTCCAGGAACAGGACGGTGGTCCGTCCGTGCAGGTCCCGGTCCGTCAACGCCTGGTCCATGACCCGGCGAACGTCCTTGACCCCCGCCGTGATCGCCGAGAGTTCCACGAACTTCCGGTGCGGCCCACGGGCGATGACGTGCGCGATGGTGGTTTTCCCCGTCCCGGGCGGTCCCCACAACATGATGGAACTCGGCCCGGCCGGTCCCCGGTCCGCTCCGGCCAGGACCTGCAGTGGCGACCCCGGCTTGAGCAGGTGCTTCTGCCCGACGACCTCTTCCAGTGACCGCGGGCGCATCCTCACGGCCAAGGGCGCGGTGGCGCGGTTGGCCGTCGTGACTCGTGCGGCCTCCGTTGCCGGCGCGTCCCGTTCGTCTCCCGGGTCCATGTCGAATAGCGAACTGCTCACGGGAACAGGCTATCGGCTGGTTCGGACAGCCCCGTGGGCAGCGGAGATCATCCCCGGCGCGGCCGGTTGAGCTCCTCCGAGTCCAGGATCACGGTGACGGGGCCGTCGTTGACCAGGTCCACCTGCATGTCGGCCCCGAACTCACCGGTCTGCACCGTGAGCCCCACCGAACGCAGGTGCCGGACGTAGTGTTCGACGACCGGTTCGGACACCGGGCCCGGTGCCGCGTGGGACCATGACGGTCGCTTCCCGCGTCGGCAGTCCGCGTAGAGGGTGAACTGGCTGACCGCCAGCACCGGAGCGTCCAGGTCCAGACAGGACGCCTGTTCCCTCTCGGTGCCCTCCGGATCGGTGCCGGTGAGGATCCGCAGGCCCGCGGTCTTCTCGGCCAGCACGACAGCGGTGGATTCGTCGTCGCCGTGGGTGACCCCCACCAGGGCCACCAGACCGGGACCGGTGATGCTGCCCGTGCGTCGTCGGGACCCGTCCGGGTCCAGGACGGTCACGGAGGCTGAGCTGACGCGTTGCAGGATGACTCGCACGGGACCAGTTCATCACGCGATGTTGTGTTCGGTGTGCACCGAGCGCCTAGCATCCTGGCATGACCACCCGAGCAGCATCGCCGCAGGACACCGCAGTAGACCCCGCGCCGAACCGCTGGGCGACGCTGGTCGCCAAGCGCCTGTCCCCCGCAACGCTCGGCGGGGTGCTCTTGGGCACGGCCGGGCTGGTGGACAGCGGCTGGTGGGGCCTGATGTGGGCCGTCATCACCGCCGCGGTGGTGCTGGTGCTGCCCATGACGGTGCTGATCGTGCTGGCGCGCCGGGGCATCGTCGACACCCGCTACGTCCGGAACCGAGAGCACCGCTTCCCGGTCTACATCGGCGTGTGTGTGCTGATCCTGGGCACACTCGCGGCCCACTACGTCTTGGGGCCCGTGCTGGGCATCCCCTTCTCAGTCACCCTGACCGCCGCCTTCCTGTTCCTCGGCGTGGTGGTCGTCATGCTGGTCACGCTTCGGTGGAAGGTCTCCGCACACACGGCCATGGCAGCCGTCTTCGCGGTTGCGATCCCGTTGCTGGTGGCGGGGTGGCTGGGGGCCTTCACATGGGTCGTTCCCGTGGCGGTGGCCTGGTCACGCATCCGCACGGGCGACCACACCTACTGGCAGACGGTGGTCGGGGCCTGGATCGGGGTACTCATCGGAGGCTTCTACGGCCTGGCCTGGCACGCGATGATCTGACGACGACGGCACCCGGGCGGGTGCCCAGGTGCCGTTCGCGTGATCTCAGGTGGTTCTCATTCCGCCTTGGCCGTCGGCTGCGCCTTCTCGGGCTTGGCGTCCACACCGGCTTCCTTGCGCTGCTGGGCCGTGATGGGCGCGGGTGCCGCGGTCAGCGGGTCGTAGCCGTTGCCGGTCTTGGGGAACGCGATGACCTCGCGGATGGAGTCGCTGCCGGCCAGCATGGCCACCGTGCGGTCCCAGCCCAGGGCGATGCCACCGTGCGGGGGCGCGCCGAAGGCGAAGGCGTCGAGCAGGAAGCCGAACTTCTCCTGTGCTTCCTCCTCGGACAGGCCCATGACCTTGAACACGCGGTCCTGGACCTCGCGCTGGTGGATACGGATCGAACCGCCGCCCAGTTCCACGCCGTTGCACACGATGTCGTAGGCGTAGGCCAGTGCTTCCCCGGGGTTCGTGTCGAACGTGTCCAGGAACTCCGGCTTGGGCGAGGTGAAGGCGTGGTGCACCGCCGTCCAGGCCCCTGCGCCGACGGCGACGTCGCCCGAGGCCACGGCGTCCGAGGCGGGTTCGAACATGGGAGCGTCGACCACCCACACGAAGGCCCAGTCGCCGTCCTTGATCAGACCGGTGCGGTGCCCGATTTCCACGCGGGCCGCACCCAGCAGGGCGCGGGAGGGCTTGGCCTCGCCTGCCGCGAAGAAGATGCAGTCACCCGGCTTGGCACCCGTGGCCTCGGCCAGGCCGGCCTTCTCCTCGTCGGTGATGTTCTTGGCCACGGGACCCGTGAACTCGCCGTCGTCCTTGAGCAGGATGTAGGCAAGGCCCTTGGCGCCGCGCTGCTTGGCCCATTCCTGCCAGGCATCCAACGTACGGCGGGGCTGGGAGGCTCCACCGGGCATCACGACGGCGCCGACGTACGGCGCCTGGAAGACCCGGAACGGGGTGTCCTTGAAGTACTCGGTCAGGTCGGTCAGTTCCAGGCCGAAGCGCAGGTCGGGCTTGTCTGATCCGTACTTCTCCATGGCCTCCGCGTAGGTCATGCGGCGGATGGGCGTGGGGATTTCGACGTCGATGAGCTTCCACAGCTCGGTGACCAGTGCTTCGCCCAGCTCGATGACGTCGTCCTCCTCCACGAAGGAGGCCTCGATGTCCAACTGGGTGAATTCGGGCTGCCGGTCGGCACGGAAGTCCTCGTCGCGGTAGCACCGCGCGATCTGGAAGTACTTCTCGAGCCCACCGACCTGCAACAGCTGCTTGAACAGCTGGGGCGACTGCGGAAGTGCGTACCACGAACCGGGCGCCAGCCGAGCCGGGACCAGGAAGTCACGAGCACCTTCGGGCGTGGAGCGGGTCAGGGTGGGGGTCTCGACCTCGAGGTAGCCGCGGTCGTGCAAGAGGTTCCGGGCCACCCGGTTGACCTCGGACCGCAGGCGCATGATGCGCGCGGGCTCGGGACGCCGCAGGTCCAGGTAGCGGTACTTGAGGCGGGCTTCCTCGCCCACCTCCACGTGCTCGTCGATCTGGAACGGCAGCGGGGCCGCGGTGTTGAGCACGGTCAGCTGGTCCACCAGGATCTCGACCTCGCCGGAGGCCAGGTTGGGGTTCTCGTTGCCCTCGGGGCGGCGCTCGACCTTGCCCGTGACCTGCAGGACGTACTCGTTGCGCAGATGGTCGAAGTCGTCCTCGTCGCGCACCACGACCTGGGCGACGCCCGAGGCGTCACGCAGGTCCAGGAATGCCACACCGCCGTGATCGCGGCGCCGCGCCACCCAGCCTGCGAGCGTGACGGTCTGACCAATGTGCTCGGCGTTGAGTTCACCGAGGGTGTGAGTGCGCAGCACCTATGACGTCCTTCATGTCGAGTTCTGTAGGGAGTCGTCCCGGCGACGGCGCCCCCGCGCCGTGGTTCGCGGGGTGTGTTCACCGTGGGTTCATCGGACGGCCCTAGATTGACCGTGCCCGAGTCTACAGATCACTTCCCACCGCCGGAGCGCCACCGGCCCTCACAGCCCGGGAGCACCGTGCCGTTTTCCTCACACCACGACCACGCCCCCGCCCGCCCGGACGACGGCGCCGACGCCGGACCCGGAACCCCCACGCAGCTCGAACGGCGGCTGACACTCGGGGACGCCACGGTGATCGGGGTCGGTTCGATGCTGGGCGCCGGTGTGTTCGTGGCCTTCGGACCGGCAACCGCCCACGCGGGTGAATGGCTCCTGGCGGCCGTGGCACTGGCCGGTGTGATCGCGTGGTGCAACGCCACCTCCACCGCCCAGCTGGCGGCCCGGTACCCGAGTTCCGGAGGGACGTACGTCTACGCAACGGAAAGGCTGGGGGCCTGGGCAGGGTTCACGGCGGGGTGGTGTTTCGTGTCCGGCAAGACGGCTTCGGCCGCTGCCATGGCCATGACCGTCGGCCTGTACGCCGCACAGGCGGCTGCTGCCTGGATCCCCGGTCTGGACCACGGCACCTGGGCCCGGGCCGTTGCCGTCGTCGCGATCCTGGGCCTGACGGCCGTGAACCTCGGCGGTGTCACCAAGACGGCCGCAATGACGCGGTGGCTCGTGGCTCTCGTGCTGGTGGTCCTGTTCGCGGTGGCGCTCGCCCTCGTCCTCGGGTTGGCCGGGTCCGGTCCGTTCCCGTTCGCTCCGGAGGCAGGGACTGCACCGGAACCCTCTCCCGCGGGTGTGGCCTCGGCCGCGGGGCTGATGTTCTTCGCCTTCGCGGGGTACGCGCGGATAGCCACGATGGGTGAGGAGGTCAAGGATCCACAACGCAGCATTCCTCGCGCCATCCTGGTGGGTCTGGCCTTCGTCCTGGTCCTCTACCTGCTCCTGGCCGGGCTCCTCCTGGCCACGCTCGGGCCGGCGCAGCTGGCCGCGACGGACACGGCCTTACTCAGCGCTCTGCAGGCTTCCTTGGCGGCTTCAGGAGTGCCGGAGTCTGCCCGGTCCGTAGCGGCGGGGGTGGTCGTCGTGGGCTCAGCGGCGGGTGCGTTGGGGGCCTTGTTGGCCTTGATCGCGGGAATCTCGCGCACGGCCCTGGCCATGGCCCGACGTCGCGACCTCCCGAGCTACCTCACGGCGGTGTCCTCCCGGAGCGTGCCGTGGGCCTCCGAACTCACGACGGCGGTCCTGGTCCTGGCGCTGATCCTGCTGACGGACGTCCACACAGTGATCGCGTTCTCGTCCTTCGGGGTCCTGCTGTACTACGCCCTGGCGAATCTCTCCGCGCTCACCATGACGCAGCGGCCCCGGTGGGCACCACGCGCCGTCAACGCGCTGGGACTGTTGGGGTGCCTGGTGCTGGCGTTCGCGCTCCCCTGGACCGCCGTCGCAACAATGCTCGCGGTGATCGCGGTGGGCCTCCTGGGTCGGATAGTGTTCCGCGCAATCATCAGGGCGAGCTGAGGAGCACGGGCGGCAGGACGACGTCGGCCGGTGAGGGTGGCCGGACCCCGGGTACGCCGAGCCGGTGCGACGCTCACGGCAGCTGTCCTCCTCGGCGTCGTGTCCTGCGTGAGCGGATGTTCTTCGAACAGCCCGGAGCCGAGCCCGACCCCGACGCCCCCGTCGAGTCCCACGGTCGAGCAGTTGCCGGGGCGCAGCCAGTCCTTGGACCTCGAAGTGGGAGAGAAGGCGTACATCGACCTCGGTGAGGTCAACATCGGGGTCGGTGACACATGGGGAGCAGCCGGTGACTTCGATCAGGAGGTCGTGTCCACCGACGTGGATCACCAGAACTGCGGGGACGCCCCTGGATCTCCTTGCACCGGGCCCAATTCCTTCGTCGTGGAAGGGCTCTCACCGGGCAGCACGACGGTGAACCTTCAGTACTGTTTCCGGTCGGAGATCGAACTGGGATGCCCCGGCGGCGTGGAACCGGACGCGAAGACGCGGGAGCCGATCGTCCTCGAGGTCACTGTGCATTGACCACCCGAACCGCCAGATCCTCCGTCGGAGGAGTCCAGGTCCGCGGGTCGGCCGCCACCTGCTCCCCGGAGCGGATGTCCTTGACCTCGTGGGTCACCGCACCGTCGTCGTTCACCGAGGAGAACCACACGAACGGGATGCCGCGCTTGTCCGCGTACCTGATCTGCTTGCCGAACTTCGCGGCGCTGGCCGAGACCTCGCAGGCAATCCCGCGGGAGCGCAGTTCGGTGGCCACGTCCTGGGCCGCGGACCAGGAGTCCTCGTCCGTCAGGGACACGAGAACAGCGGTGGGAACGGCGCGGGAGGCCTCGGCCAGGCCCTGCGACAGGATGCGAGAGACCAGACGGGTCACGCCGATGGACAGGCCCACACCGGGGTAGGTCTTCTTGCCGGTGCTGGCCAGGGACTCGTAACGGCCACCCGAGCAGATGGAGCCGAGTTTCTCGTGGCCGACCAGGACGGTTTCGTAAACGGTGCCCGTGTAGTAATCCAGCCCACGGGCGATCGAAAGGTCCGCGACGACCCGACCCGGGGCGCGACGCACGCATTCGGCGATCACCTCGCCCAGCTCCGCCAGGCCTTCCTTGAGCAGGTCGTCCTGCACGCCCAGCGCCCGGACCTGGTCCACGAAGCTCGTGTCCTCGGCCCGGATGGAGGCCAGCTGCAGGGCGGCATCGGCCTGCTCGGCGGTGGCCCCCACGTGCTCGACCAGGTTCGCGGCGACGGCGTCGCGGCCGATCTTCTCCAGCTTGTCGATCTCCCGCAGGACCGCCGGGGCGTCGGTCAGCCCCACGCCGCGGTAGAAACCCTCGGCGAGCTTACGGTTGTTGACCCGCAGCTTGAACTCGGGCAGCGGCAACTTGCTGAGGGCGTCGATCATGACCAGGGCGAGTTCGACGTCGTACCGGAACGGGAGGCTGCCGTCCCCCACGACGTCGATGTCGGCCTGGGTGAACTCGCGGGCCCGCCCTTCCTGCGGTCGTTCCCCGCGCCAGACCTTCTGGATCTGGTAGCGGCGGAACGGGAAGTTCAGGTGACCGGCGTTGTCCACGACGTAGCGCGCGAAGGGCACGGTGAGGTCGAAGTGCAGCGCCAGTTTGCCTTCCTTTGCGACGGCCGCTGCCTCCTCGTCCTCGGCCAGGCGGGAGATGCCGTAGACCTCCTTGTCGATCTCACCCTTGCGCAGCAGTTGTTCGACGGTCTCCACGGCGCGGGTCTCGATCGAGGAGAAGCCGTGCAGTTCGAAGGTCTCCCGCAACGTGTCCAGCATGTGCAGCTCCACGAGTCGCTCCTGGGGAAGCCACTCGGGGAAACCGGACAGGGAGGTCTTGGAAGCCATGGGGACGTGTCTCCTGGTAGGGGGTCGAGAGTCGGGACCATAGTAGGCCCGCCCCGTGCCGATCGCCGTCGGGCCCACTCGCGCTTCAGCGGTGCCTTCGACGTGCGGCGGTGACCCGTGACTACCATGGTTCCCGTACAGCGCTGCGGGACGCGTCCCGTAGCCCCACGACGAGCTGCCGGACGCACCCGTTCACCGCACCAGGTGAACTGTCGCGGGTCGGCACGAGTGAAAGAGTTTCAGCGGTGACCGAACGTCTCGAATCCGACGACCAGAACCAGCCTCAGGTGCCCACGCCCGCGGCGGTGAAGCCCTCGGGGGTCAAGCCCTCCATCGTGAAGTCGCACCCCACGGCCCCGGGATCCTCCGTCCCGGCTCCGGCGCCGGCGGCGGCCCCCTCCGGCGCGGAAGCCGGTGGCAGTGCCCTGGAGTCCCTGACCTCGGAGCAGTTGGAAGCCGCGCGCCCGTTCGGTGAGGTGACCGAGGACGGCCACGTTTACGTCCTGGTCAAGGGTGGGGCCACCGCCGACGGCGGAGAGGCCGAGGGCGGAGCGACCGAGACGGAGAAGGTCCTGTGCGGTCAGGTGCCCGATGTTCCGGCGGACGAGGCCCTGGCGTATTTCGTGAAGAAGTTCGAGGAGGCCCGTACGCTCGTCGACGTTCTGGAACAGCGGGTGGAGGCGGGCAACGCCTCCTCGGACATGAACCGCAACGCCGACCACGTGCTGGCCCAGCTCTCCGAGCGGAAGCTGGTCGGCGACATCAAGGCGCTGGAGGCCCGCCTGGAGGCCCTTCGGCCCCGGATCGCGGAGCTCGAGGCGGAGCACAAGCGCGCCACCGAAGCCGCGAAGGCCGAGCACTTCGCCCAGCGGGATGCGATCGTGCAGGAGGCCGAGAAGATCTCGGGCCAGGACCCGCAGAAGATCCAGTGGAAGCAGTCCTCGGCCCGGATGGGTGAGCTGTTCGACCAGTGGAAGGCCCACCAGAAGTCCGGTATCCGGTTGTCACGCAAGGACGAAGAGGCGCTGTGGAAGCGTTTCCGTAACGCCCGCACGACCTTCGACCGGCACCGTCGGGCCTTCTTCTCCCACCTGGACGAGACCAATGCCGAGGCCAAGCGCGCCAAGGAGCGGCTGATTGCCGAGGCCGAGGCGCTGCAGACCTCGACCGACTGGAACGTCACCGCGGGCAAGTACCGCGACCTCATGGATCGTTGGAAGGCATCTCCGCGTGCCTCGCGGCGGGACGACGACGCCCTGTGGGCCAGGTTCCGCGCCGCTCAGGACGTCTTCTTCGACGCCCGGAAGGCCGCCAACGAGCAGGTGGAGCAGGAGTTCGAGGAGAACCTCAAGCTCAAGCAGGAGCTGGTCGAGGAGGCCAAGCAGCTGCTCCCGGTGACGGATGTTCGCGCGGCCCGCAAGAAGCTCTCCGGAATCCAGGACCGTTGGGATGCCATCGGCAAGGTTCCGCGGGCCCATTTCAAGCGGATCGAGAACGAGTTGCAGGCGGTCGAGGAGGCGGTACGGGATGCCGACTCCGGTCACCGGGCCAAGAAGGTCGCCTCCGAACCCGAGGTGCGCTCGAACGCCCTGTTGACCCAGGCGGAGGACAAGGTCACGGAGCTGCAGGCACAGGTCGAGGCGGCTCAGGCCGCCGGTGACAGCACCAAGGTGAAGAAGCTCGGTGGGGAGTTGCAGAGCGCCGAGGCCATGCGCGACATGATCAAGCGTTCGGCCGCCGGGATCTGAGCGGCCCCTGGCTCGGTCGTCCACAGGACGCCAGGGGTTCTTCCAGGTCCGGACACCACGGGGTTCGATGGTCACATGACCGTCGAACCCCGTTGCCTTTCCGCCCCTCCGCTGGGCTCGGGATCGCCGTGGTGCCCGGGAACGCCGTGGTGGCCGGGGCCGCCCGTGGTGGCCAGAGATGTTCTGTGGAGCCCGGACGACGGTCGCGGAGTGGGCCCGGCCGAGGTGGCGTCCATGGCCCGGGAAGGGCTGATCACACCTTTGCTCGGCCCCGTGTTCGTGACGGCCGGGGTGCCTGTGACGCGAGAGATCCGCGCGGAGGGTGTCCGCATGGTGACCTCCGCCGGTGTGAACACCACCGGGGTCTTGCACCGTGACGCCGCCGCATGGTTCCACTCGTGTGCTCCCGCCCCCGAGATGCTGTGGTTCATGGTCCACCGCAGACACAGGACCACCATGCGCCCGTCACCGGTCGGGGCTGCGATCCCCTGGTGCGTGCGTCAACTGGTCTATCCACCGCAGGACGTCGACCGGTTCCACGACATCCAGGTGACCACGCCCCTGCGTACCGCCGCGGACCTCGCCTGCTGGGATCACCCCGCCGCGGAGACCCCGCTGCGGCTCCTGCTCTCGGCTCCGC
The DNA here is from genome assembly GCF_003797835.1 of Kocuria soli. Lineage (GTDB taxonomy): Bacteria > Actinomycetota > Actinomycetes > Actinomycetales > Micrococcaceae > Kocuria > Kocuria soli. The sequence goes on along the minus strand of NZ_RKMF01000002.1, from coordinate 173,395 downwards.
ATCTGGCGGTGGACCCGGGCGCCGTCGTCGCCGTGCTGCGCAACCTGCCCCGCCTCCCCGGACGGGCCCGCGGCGTGATGCGCGTACGTCGCGTCTGCCGTGCCCTGGGCCTGGACGTTCCGGACTAGCGGTACTCACCGAACCTCCTATTCCCAAACTCGGCACCGAGATCGTGCCCGGGCCTTCCGGGGTCGGTAACCGAGCATCGCGTCTACCTTTTCCCCCATGGACGTTGCCGCCGCGCCGCCGCCGTCCTACGGTGGAACCGAGCGTCCAGCTCGGGCAACCGTGCCCCCACCGGCCCGAGAGAGGAACACCATGTCTGCATGCCGCACTTGCTTGTCCCTGGATCGTGAAAAGGCGGTCGCGGCCGCCGAACTGTGGACGTCGCTCGCGCCCGACTCCCGTATCGAAAAGGTCATCGAGCTCGACGGCCCGAACGATCCCGTGGTCATCGACCTGACGATCGCGGGCACGCCGTACCAGATCCTCGGCGCCCCGCACATGGGAGACCCGACCATGGCGTCCTCGTTCTTCCTGACGGTCGCCGACCAGACCGAGCTCGACCGTTTCTGGGACGGGATCCTCGCAGCCGGCGGCGAGGAGCTCGAGTGCTCGTGGATCCGCGACCCGTACGGCTTCTTCTGGCAGGTGGTCCCCCAAGTCCTGACCGATGCGATGCTCGGTGAGGATGCCGCCGTACGTCAGGCCGCAGTCGAGGTGGTGTGGACGCAGCGCCGCGTAGTGGTCGCCGAGGTCGAGAAGGCCGTCGAGGCGTCTCGGAGCTGACCCCTCGCACGCCTGAGGGCGAGGAGCGCCCGCCGCAGGCCGTATCGTCGCCCTTCCCGACAGGGATACCGAAACCGAGCAGGTTGCCGTCCCGGAGTAATCAGGCCAAGGACCGCGGGGTGTCCGGCAGGCGCTGCTGGGCGGAGGTCCGGTAGACGTCGTACACGCCATCGATGTTGCGGACCTGGTTGAGCACGTGGTCCAGGTACCGGGCGTCCCCCATCTCGAAGGAGAAACGGGAGATCGCCAGGCGGTCGGAGGACGTGTGCACGTTGGCAGCCAGGATGTTCACGTGGTTCTCGGAGAGCACGCGGGTGACATCCGAGAGCAGCTTCTGCCGATCGAGCGCCTCGACCTGGATCTCGACCAGGAACACCGAGGACTGGGTTGGCGCCCAGTGCACGGGCACCATCCGCTCGGAATCACCCTGATTGCGCATGTTCGCACAGTCCGTGCGGTGGACCGAGATGCCCTGGCCGCGGGTCACGAAACCGATGATGTCGTCCGGGGGAACGGGTGTGCAGCACCGGGCGAGCTTGACGTAGACGTCGCTGGCACCGTCGACGGCGACCCCGGAGTCCGCGATGCCCTGCCGCACCGGCCTGATCGCGGAGGTGTTGTCCACCAGGTCCTCGACCGAGCCCTCCGCACCACCGGCGGACTCCACCAGCAGGTCGATGACCTCCCGGGAGGAGACCACCTCGTTGCCGATCGCCTCGTAGAGCGCGGTGATGTCCGACTTGTTCAGCTGCTGGGCGACCGAGACCAGGCCCTCCTGTGTCACGGTCCGCTGCAAGGGCAGGTGGTGCTTGCGCAGCGCGCGGGTCAGCGCCTCCTGGCCGCGGGTGATGGCCTCCTCGCGGCGTTCCTTGGAGAAGTACTGCTTGATCTTCGACTTGGCGCGGGGCGAGGAGACGAACTTGAGCCAGTCCTGGGACGGGCCCGCACCTTCGGACTTGGAGGTGAGAACCTCCACCCAGTCCCCGTGCTGGAGGGTCGAGGACAGCGCCACCAGCTTCCCGTTCACGCGCGCACCGATGGTCTTGTGCCCCACCTCCGTGTGCACCGCGTAGGCGAAGTCGACGGGCGTCGACCCCGCGGGCAGGGCCATGACGTCCCCGCGCGGGGTGAAGACGTAGACCTCTTTGGTGTCGATCTGGTACCGCAGGCTGTCCAGGAACTCGGTGGAGTCCTTGGTCTCGTCCTGCCAGGACACCAGGGACTTGAGCCAGCCCATGTCCCCGGAACTGGCCTTGGGGGTCTCTCCGGCCCCGCCCTGTTTGGCGTGGTCCTTGTACTTCCAGTGCGCGGCGACGCCGTACTCGGCGCGGCGATGCATCTCGTGGGTGCGGATCTGGATCTCGACCGGGCGCCCACCGGGCCCCAGCACCGTGGTGTGCAGGGACTGGTACATGTTGAACTTCGGCATGGCGATGTAGTCCTTGAACCGCCCCGGCAACGGACGCCACCGGGCGTGCAGGGAACCGAGTGCCGCATAGCACTCGCGCACCGAGGACACCAGGACACGTACGGCCAGGAGGTCGTGGATCTCGTCGAAGTCCTTACCGCGCACGATCATCTTCTGATACACGGAGTAGTAGTGCTTGGGACGGCCGGTGATCACAGCCTCGATCCCGGACTCCGCCAGGTCCTCGGCCACCAGAGCCCGGATCTGGGCCAGATTGCGTTCCCGTTGCGGTTGGCGTTCGCCGACCATGCGCACGATCTCGTCGTAGATCTTGGGGTAGAGGGCCGCGAAGGACAGGTCTTCGAGCTCCCATTTGATGGTGTTGAGCCCCAGGCGGTGGGCCAGCGGGGCGAAGATCTCCAAGGTCTCGCGTGCCTTCTTGGCCGAGGATTCCTGCGAAACGAAGCGCCAGGTCCGGGCGTTGTGGAGACGGTCGGCCAGTTTGATCAGGAGTACGCGGATGTCACGGGCCATGGCCACGATCATCTTGCGCACGGTCTCCGCCTGCGCGTGTTCGCCGTACTGGACCTTTTCGAGCTTGGTCACGCCATCGACCAGATGAGCCACTTCCTCACCGAAATCGGCGGTGAGGTCGTCCAGCGTGTAGTCCGTGTCCTCCACGGTGTCGTGCAGCAACGCGGCGACCAGGACCGGACCGGTCATGCCGAGTTCGGCCAGGATGGTGCTCACCGCCACCGGGTGGGTGATGTACGGGTCACCGCTCTTGCGCTTCTGCCCTTCGTGCTGCCGATCAGCCACGGCGAACGCGCGCTGCAGGACGCTGAGATCCTCCTCCGGGGCGTTCTCCCGGACCGTACGCAACAGCGGTTCGATCAGGGGCGAGCGTGAAATGGATGCCCCCGACAGATAGGACAACGCGGAGCGGGTGCGCTCCGAGCGCCCGGGGAACACGGGACGTCCGAACACCGGACGGGAGGCCGGAACCACACCGTGCGTACCGGGGCTGCCGACGCGCGGCCGGTACTGACCCGGCGCCGGGGAGGTCGACTGTTCCGGGTCAGGTTGGGTCCGGGGAGCCTGGTTCTCACCGCTGTTCGCCCCGGCGTCGGGCCCGGAACTTCCGCCCGGACCGGGATGGAGAGTGTTGTGGTCCACGTCCGCCTCCTTCAGCTCATCCGCACCGGTGGCGCCGGGTCAGGCCCGGAGCAGTTTCCGTAACGGATGAATACCAATTCTAGGGGCGTCCCGCTCGCGTTCAGGCCGTTGACGCTCCGGAACGCCCACGGCCTGAGACCGCACGGTCGGGTCCGTCGCCGCGAGCGGCACGGTCAGCGGCCTCGCGATCCTGCTTCCGTACGGCGGGTTCCATGCCCCGCAGCGCGGCGTACACCGGCGTCGCAACGAACAGCGTGGCCAGGGTGCCCCACACGATGCCCACGAACTGGGCCAGGGCGAGGTCCTTGAGCGTGCCCGCACCCAGCAGCGCGGCGCCGATGAACAGGATGGCCCCGACCGGGAGGAGGCCCACCACGGACGTGTTGATCGAACGCACCAGGGTCTGGTTGGCGGCCAGGTTGATCTGGTCCGAGAAACCCTTGCCCGCCCTGGGTTGCGGCGCGGTGCCGTCGAGCACGCCCTTGGTGTTCTCCCTGACCTTGTCGAAGACCACCACCGTGTCGTACAGCGAGTAGGACAACACGGTCAGGAACCCGATGATCGCCGAGGGCGTGACCTCGAAACCGATCAGGGAGTAGGTGCCCACCGTGAGGGCAACCGTCACGAACACACCGGCCATGGAGGCCAGAGACATCTTCCAGGTGCGGAAGTACAGGGCCATCATGATCGCCGTGAGCCCCAGGAAGATCGCCAGTCCGCGGATCATCTGCTGGGAGATGCCGGCTCCCCAGGTGGGCCCCACGAAGTTGGAGGCGACCTGGTCCTCGGAGACGTCGTAGGCCTGAACCAGAGCGTCGCGGACGGCCAGGGTCTTGTCGTCGTCCAACTGCTCGGTCTGCACGCGTACCGTGCCGGGGGCGATGTTGGTCACCGTGGACTGTCCGTCGTGCCCGGTGTCCGCGACGGCCTGTTCGCCGGGCTCCACGCTGGCGTCGGACACGTCCGAGACCACAAACTCCGAGCCACCGGTGAAATCGATGCCGAGGTTGAAGCCTCCGCGCACCACCGGAATCAGGGCCGAGATGACCACCAGGACCGCTGCGATGCTCAACCACAGCCGGCGTCTGGGAACGAACGGGAAGGACTTCCGTCCGCTGTAGAGATCGTTTCCGAAATCAGCGAAGCGTGACATCAGACCTCCTCGTTGGTGTCGGCGGCCTCGCGGCGGGCGCGTCGTCGTCGTTCGGCAAGGGTCAGGCCGTCGTCCACCCCGGTCGGCACGGCGCGGGCGGCCTTGGTGCGGGACCGGGCAACCGATCCGTCGTCGGAGTCAGGAGACTGTGCTCCCGGCGCGTCGACGACGTCGGAGTCGGCCTGGGTGGACCCGGAGGCCGGATCCAGGTCCTCGGGGGTCCGGAACTTTCCGCCACCGCGGTAGAAGGGCATGGCGTCGAGGGCCTTGGGATCCAGACCAGACCCAGGGCTGCCCTGCCCGAAGTACCGGGTCCGGGAGAGGAACACCATGACCGGGTGGGTGAAGAAGAACACGACCAGCAGGTCGATCACGGCCGTCAGTCCCAGGGTGAAGGCGAAGCCCCGCACGTTGCCGACCGCCACGAAGTACAGGACCACGGAGGCGATCAGGTTCACGGCCTTGGAGGCCAGGATCGTCTGCTGGGCGCGCTTCCACCCGTGGTCAATAGCCGCCGGAATCGTGCGCCCGATCCGGACCTCGTCACGGATGCGCTCGAAGTAGACGATGAAGGAGTCGGCGGCCATGCCGATGGCCACGATCAGACCGGCGACACCGGCCAGGGACAGCCGGTAGTTCAGTCCCCACCCGAGCAGCGTGATGGCCAGCCAGGACATGATGCCCAAGACCACCAGCGAGATGATGTTGACCCAACCGAGCCACTTGTACTGGATGATCGACCACAGCGCCACGAGCCCCAGCCCGATGAGGCCAGCGATGATGCCCATGCGCAACTGGTCGGCGCCGAGGGTCGCGGAGATCTGCTGCTCGGAGGCGATCGAGAAACTCACCGGCAGGGAGCCGTAGCGCAACTGTTCGGACAAGAACGCGGCCGAGTCCTCCGTGAACTGGCCCGTGATCTGGGCCTTGCCGTTGGGGATCACCGCGTCCATCGTCGGCGCCGAGATGACCTCACCGTCCAGCAGGATCGCGAACTGGTTGCGTGCGTCGCCGGGGCTGGTCTGGCCGATGTTGTAGAGCCGTTCGGAGAGCGACTCGAAGGTCTTGGTGCCTTCCTCGTTGAACTGCAGGTCCACGCCCCACTGACCGGACGTGGTTCCGCCCTGCCCCTGAGCCATGCCGTAGCTCGAGTCGGAGATCTCCGTGCCGGCGATTTCCACGGGCCCCAGGATGTACTTGGCGCCCTCCTGCGGCCCACAAGCGACGATCGCCTTGTCCGTGGGCTGGGCAGCCCGTTCCTCCGGCGTCTGCGGCTGCGTGCAATCGGTGGACTCGTACTCCTTCATGAGATCCGCAGTGATCCAGTTGGTGTCCGAGGAGTCCTTTGGGTCCTCCGTGGGCTTCGGGAGGTCCTCCTCCGCGGTGCGCTGATCCTCCGGAACGGCTTCGGCGGCGCCCGTCAGCAGCACGGGCCGGAAGGACATCTCCGCGGAGGTCTGGATCAGTTCACGCGTGGCCTGGTCCGGGGTGCCGGGCATGGACACCACGATGTTGGACCCGCCCTGGGTGGTCACCTCGGCCTCGGAGACACCGGAGCCGTCGACACGCTGGCGGATGATCTCGACCGCTTGGTCGAGCTGCTCCGGGGTGATCTCCTTGCCTTCCTCCTCCCCCTGCAACCGCGGGGTGAGGACCATCTGGGTTCCACCTTCGAGGTCCAGCGCCAACCGCGGGGTCCAGTTGGTGCTCCCCCGGCCCGCTCCCCAGGCCAACAGCCCGATGAGAACGATCAGGATCACGACCAACCCGATCAGGGACGCACGCGCCGTGCTCAACGCACGCGAGACCTCGGTGCGGTTCTTCGAGCCCGGAGAGCTCTTGGTGGACGATGCCATGGGCAAGTACCTCGGATGATGTGCTGCTAGGACGTACTGATGAAGACCGGAATCCCGGGGTCATGCACTCCAGGAGCCCGGTCACGACAAAGCGTCCACCGGGCGGGAATCCCGATGGACGCCGAGTCAAGCGGTCACTTGTCGTCGGTGCTGGTGGCGCCGCCGTCGTGGTCGCGGTCGCTGCCACGGTCGGCACGGTCCTCGCGATCCGCTGTGGGGTCGACGGCGGACTCCCCCGCGGCCCCTGCCGATTCGTCGACGACGGTCGAGAGGGTCTGGAGGTGAACGGTCACCTGCGTGTTCGGGGCGATCTCCAGGACGGCTTTGACGGCGTCCTTGTCGATGCTCACCACGCGACCGTACAGACCGTAGCTGGTCATCACCTGGGTTCCGGGAACCATGCGCGACTGCTGGTCCTGGAGCTTCTGCTGCTGCTTGCGCCGGTTGCGGGAGGTGAACCAGAACATCGCCACCAGCAGGGCCAGCATCACGCCCAGGAACAGGAACTGACCGGGACCGCCGGTCGTCTGCTCCGCCGCGGAGAGGCTGGTTTCGGTCTGGGCCACGACCTGGGGCGTGAGCTCGGGCGTGATGAGGGCGGAAAGCACTCGGTCTCCTGGTTCCACAGCGTGTTCGCTGCATCGATGTCGGCCGACGCGATCACTGTGCGCCAGTCCGTCGGCCCGGTCAGGGCCTGTGTGGCGACCACCCTCTGAAGGCGGTCATCACAACATGGTAGGTGACGACCGTCCCACGGGCCCGGTCCCTCGGGTGCCCGGATGTCGTCCGTCGACGTGTACCGAGCGCCGGTCACTCCTCCGTGAGGTCCAGCGCCTGCCGGACGGCGGGGTCCCCGAAGGCCGCGTGCTCGGGAACCGCCAGCCCCAGGTGCTCCCAGGCGGCCGGCATGGCGATCCGGCCCCGCGGGGTACGGGCAAGCAGGCCCTCGCGGACCAGGTACGGCTCGGCCACCTCTTCGACGGTCTCCGTCTCCTCGCCCACGGCGATGGCCAGTGTGGACAGACCCACGGGACCGCCCCCGAAGTGTTTGACCAGGGCTTCCAGGACGCCACGATCCAGGCGGTCAAGGCCGCGGGAGTCGACCTCGTACATTTCCAGTGCCGACGACGACGCCCGCGCGTCGATGCGCGAGACCCCGTGGACCAGAGCCCAGTCCCGGACTCTGCGCAGGAGTCGGTTGGCGATACGCGGTGTGCCGCGGGAACGAGAGGCCACTTCCTGGAAGCCCTCCGTGGAGAGATCCAGGTCCAGCAGGCCCGCGGAACGGCGCAACACGGACACGAGTTCGTCGACCGAGTAGAACTCCAGGTGTCCGGTGAAGCCGAAACGATCGCGAAGCGGTCCCGGGAGCAGCCCGGCGCGCGTCGTGGCGCCGACCAGGGTGAACGGCGGGAGGTCCAGGGGAATCGAGGTCGCACCGGCCCCCTTGCCCACCACGATGTCCACGCGGAAGTCCTCCATGGCCATGTAGAGCATTTCCTCGGCGGGGCGGGACATCCGGTGGATCTCATCCAGGAACAGCACCTCGCCCTCGGTGAGGGAGGACAGGATGGCGGCCAGATCGCCGGTGTGCTGAATCGCCGGTCCGGAGGAGATGCGCAGCGGAGCGCCCATCTCCTCGGCGATGATCATGGCCAACGTGGTCTTGCCCAGGCCGGGCGGTCCGGAGAGCAGCACGTGGTCGGCCGTCCTCCCCCTCAGCTTGGAGGCCTCGAGGACCAGTCCGAGCTGGCGCCGGACGCGGGGCTGACCCACGAAGTCGTCGAGGGTCCCCGGCCGCAGCGCGGCTTCGACGGTCTTCTCGTCGGGTTCGGAGCCGGAGTCGACCAAGCGGTCCCGGCCGTTGACGGATGCGCGGTCACCGACCATGCTCAGGCGCCCTTTCCGGCGGGACGGGAGGAGTTCTGGGCCGGGTTGTGAGTGGATGAGGTCGAGGCGCGCGCTCCGAGCCACGCGAGGACCGTGCGCAGAATCAGGGAGACGTCACCCCCGTCGGCCAACTCCTCGCGACCTTCCAATGCGTCGTCGATGGCCGAACCCGCGTCCTTCTCGTTCCACCCGAGACCGACCAGGGCCTCCGTGACCTGCAACCGCCACAGGGGCTGCTGCGGTCCGGCCGGTGTCGCCGACGTCGTCGGGCCCGGGTCCGCGGGGACCAGCTTGTCCGCGAGCTCCAGGACGATCCGCTTGGCGCCCTTGGGGCCGATGCCCGGAACCGCGGTGAAGGCCTTGGGGTCCCCGGTGGCGATCGCGGTGCGCACGTCGTCCGGGCCCAGGGTCGCCAGGACGGCGAGGGCCGTGCGCGGGCCGATCCCGGACACCCCGAGCATGGTCTCGAAGACGTCCTTCTCGTCGGCGGTTGCGAACCCGAACAGCAGGGGCGAGTCGTCCTTGCGCGCCACGTAGGTCGTGGCCAATCGGGCCTCTCGGCCCTCGTGCAGGCCGGCGACGGTGGACGGACTGACCTGGATCTCGAGACCCAGGCCCTGGACGTCGACAACGACGGTGTTCAGTCCCTTGTGCAGGACGGCCCCGCGTACAGCCGCAATCATCCGTGTCTCCTCCGGCAAGTCGAACATGTGTACTAGTCGACGGCCAGCGTAGCAGCGGTGCCGCGGCGCGGGAGGGTTCCACGCCGCGCGTGGCCTCACCGCCGAGGCTCAGCGGTGAGTGGCGCAGCCGCGGACGGCTCATCGGCGGATGGTGCGGCGGCGGATGGTGCGGCGGCGGATGGTGCGACTCAGCCGCCGCGTCGAGCCCGCTGTTCCGCCGCCTTCCACGCTTGCTGCGCGGGAGTCAGGCCACGCCCCTTGGTCGCGCTCAGCCGCGAGAGCCTGGTCTGGGCGCCCTGGTGGGTCGCGGTGGCGGCTTGGGCGTCGTAACCGGAGCCCACGCCGCTGCGCCAGCCGTGGCAGATCGCGATCGCGATCGCGTCGGCGGCATCCGCGGGCTTGGGGGGCTCCTGGAGTTTCAGGATCCGCACCACCATGCGGGTCACCGCCGCCTTGTCCGCGTTCCCGTCACCGGTCACCGCGGCCTTGACCTCGGACGGGGTGTGCCAGGCCACCGGAATCCGACGGCGCGCGGCCTCCGCGATCACCGCCCCGGAGGCCTGGGCGGTGCCGACCACCGTGGGGGCGTTGTTCTGCGCGAACAGTCGCTCGATGGCCAACGCGTCCGGCTGGAAACGTTCCATCATGGACTCGGCCGCCTCGGCGATGCTGAGGATGCGGCGTTCGAGCGGTTGGTCGGGCGTGGTGCCCTGCACCTCGTGGTGCAACCACTCGACGCCGCGGTTGGCCCGCATCCGGACCACGCCGAAACCGCAACGGGTCAGACCGGGGTCCACGCCCAGAATGATCTGTTCGGCGGCGCTCACCGGGTGACGCTCAGTCCTGGTCCTCGAGCTGTGCCATGACCTCGGGAGAGATGTCCGCGTTGGAGTACACGTTCTGGACGTCGTCCAAGGCCTCCACGGCGTCCGCCAGGCGCAGGAACTTGGCAGCACCCTCCGCGTCCAGCTCCACCTTCATGTTCGGCCGGAAGACGGGGTCGTCGTTGTTGTACTCCAGACCGGCTTCCTCCAGGGCGGTACGGATCGCGGGAAGATCGGTGGCCTCGGAGACGACCTCGAAGACGTCGTCCTCCTCCACGACTTCCTCGGCACCGGCGTCGAGAACGGCCATGAGCACGTCGTCCTCGGTCAGGCCCCCGGACTTGGCCACCTCGGCCACGCCCTTGCGTTCGAACATGAAGGACACGGAACCCGAGTCCGCCATGGTGCCGCCGTTGCGGGTCACGGCCACCCGGACCTCGGAGGCCGCGCGGTTCTTGTTGTCCGTCAGGCACTCGATGTAGAGGGCCGAACCCTGGGGACCGCGGGCCTCGTAGAGGATCTCCGAGTAGTCGATGACCTCGCCCGTCAGACCGGCACCGCGCTTGATGGCGCGATCGATGTTGTCGTTGGGCACGGAGTTCTTCTTGGCCTTGGACACGGCCAGGTCCAGGGCGGGGTTGCCCGCGGTGTCCGGCCCGCCCTGACGTGCCGCGACCTCGATGCCCTTGATGTACTTGGCAAAGGCCTTGGCGCGCTTGGCGTCAATGGCAGCCTTCTTGTGCTTGGTCGTGGCCCATTTGGAGTGACCTGACATGAATGCCTCCTGTCGGAACTTCCCGCCGGGAAGTTCTCGCATCGTTGTTCGTGGTCCCGCTGGGTGCGCCGCGGGACCGGCCGGAAAATCCGCGGATCAGTCTAGTCGCCGCTTTCCCGGGACCGTGGGTCGGGGGCGCACGGGTCAGCGCGGACGGTTCCGTGCGACCTCGCGCGCCTTCTGCGACAGCGTGTCGTTGAGGGGTTCCAGGGTCTCATGTGAGTACCTCCGGCGGACCGCGGTGGCAATCAGGTGATCGGCCAGGACGGGGTTCTTGGGCAGCAAGGACCCGTGCAGATAGGTGCCGATGACCTCGTTGGTCACCGCGCCCTCGGTTCCGTCCTCGCCGTCGTTGCCGTCACCGGACACCACCCGGCCCAACGGCTGCTGCCCGTCGGCCAGGCGGGTCAGGCCCGAATGGTTCTCGTAACCGATGATCGTTCCGAACTTCTCCGACTCGGTCACGATGTTGCCGATCAGCCTGGTCTCGCCGCCGACCGTGGTGAGGTCGAAGATGCCGATACCCGGCAGGACCTCGCCCCCGATCGTGCGGAATTCGTGGCCAAAGAGCTGGTAGAGGCCACAGATCGCCAGCATCGGGACGCCGTCGGCCACCAGTTCGTACATGACGGGCTTGATCTTCTGCAGGTCCTCCATGACCCGGAACTGTCCGGAGTCCTGTCCCCCGCCGCCCACGAACAGGTCCGCGTCCGCGGGGAACGAGTCCCCCGGATTGTAGTCGGTGAGCTGCACGGCGTACCCGCGCTTCTCCAACCGCCGTTTGAGGGTCAGCGTGTTGCCCCAGTCCCCGTAGATGTTCATGTCTCGCGGGTAGAGCTGGACCAGGTGGATCTCTCCACGTCCGCCCGGTTCCACGGCGTCCACGGCGGGAACACCGTCCTCGGGTGCCGTCGGGAATGTGGGTGTGGTGGTGGTCATGGTGCCTCAGATCTCGGGAACGACGGCGACGGACCGGAGCGCACGCCGCAGCGCGAGCATGGCCGTGTAGGTGCAGAACACCCGCATGGGGCGGCCTTCCGCGCTGGCGATGAACTTCCGCAGGGCCTCGGTCAGCTCGGGTTCCACGTCCCGGACGGGGACCTGGTCGTAGTCCAACCTCAGGGCCATGTCCCAGGCGCGGGTGCCGGTCACCAGGTCCACCCCGCCGGAACGCAGGGATTCGAACTCCACGTCCCACAACCAGGAGACGTCGCGGCCGTCCGCGTACTCGTCGTTGATCGCGATCATGGTCGCGTAGGCCTCCGGGCGTGCCGAGGCCAGGGAGAGCCGGAAGCCCGCGGGGTTCTTGACCAGCAGGAGCTGCAGCGGCGCACCGTCCACCGTGATGGTCTCCCCGCGCCCGAACGCTGGAGTGACGGCGGACAGCTCCCCCAGCAGGGACGGAATACCGGCCTGGGCGGCCGGGGCGTCGCGCCCGTCGTCCGTGACGGTCATGGAAAGGGCCAGGGCAGCGGCAGCGTTGTAGACGTTGTAGACGCCGTACAGGTGGACCTTGGCCTTCTCCGGCTTCCCGCGGACCAGGAAGTCCACGTCGGTGGCTTTGAAGTCCGTGAGTTCCACAACAGCTTCGGGGGCGGAGCCGCCCTCCGGGGTCGGTGCGGCGGGACCGTCGGCACCCCGCATGTCGTCGTCGGAAGGGAACATGGGGCGTAGCTGCGGGGAGAGCCCGTACCAGAGCACCTCGGTGCCCGGGCGGACATCTTCGGCCAGGGAGGCAATCCGCGGGTCCTCGCGGTTGAGGATCACGGCCTCGGTCGTGGCCGCGGCGACCTTCGAGAGCATGCGGCGCGTGGTGTCGATCTCGCCGAAGCGGTCGAGCTGGTCCCGCATGACATTGAGCAGCAGCGCGAAGCGGGGCTGGACCTCCTTGACGAAGTGCACCGCGTGCGCCTCGTCGAGCTCCAGGACCGCGATGTCCGCGTCGAACCGACCGGTCAGCGAGATTTCTTGGAGCAACGCCGCGGCCACTCCGCGCACGAAGTTTGATCCGGTGCGGTTGGTGAAGACCTTGAGCCCTTGGGATTCCAGGAGTTGGACCGCCATCTTGGTGGTCGTCGTCTTCCCGTTGGTCCCCGAGACCACGACGACGCCGTGCGGCAACCGCGCGAGTTGTTCGGACACGAATCCCGGATGCAGCTTCTCCATCACCAGCCCGGGGAACGCGGAACCGCCCCCGCGAAGTTTGGTGGCGGCACGAACTCCCTGGCCGAGAAGCCTCACAAGTGGTCTGGACATGCGCTCCATCTTACGGCGAGCGCACGGTCACGCACGACGCGTCAGGCCCCCGGCCAGTGGGCTCGGGTCAGTTCCCAGGTGGAACCCAAGGTGTCCATCATCGCTTTGGTTCCGGCCGTCACGGGCAGGAAGTTGGCGTCCCCGCCCCAACGCGGCACCACGTGCATGTGCAGGTGCGCGGCCAGGGAGCCGCCCGCGGCTTCACCCAGGTTCAGTCCGGTGTTGAAGGCATCAGGGCTCGCCGCTGCCCGCACCGCCGAGATCCCGTCGCGGGTCAGTTCCATGAGCTCCACGAGTTCCTCGTGCCTGAGGTCCGTGAGATCCGGGACGTGCCGGTACGGACAGATGAGCAGGTGCCCCGGGTTGTAGGGGAACAGGTTGAGGATCACGAAGCAGTGCTGCCCGCGGTGGACGATCAGCGAGTCCTGGTCGTCGTACTCCGGGCCCGTGCAGAACGGGCACCCGGGGCGGGTCTCGATCGAAGTGTCCTCGCCCCGCACGTAGGCCAACCGGTGCGGGGTCCAGAGCCGTTGGAAGGCATCGGGCACCCCGGCCAACCGGAAGTCGTCCTGACTGATCCAGTGGTGGGGTGCCCGTTGCTCGTCGTTCATCGCTGTCCTCAGGCCTCGGTCGAACCGGGTGCCTCGCCGACGGAGGGGTCCTCCGCGACAGCGGACGGGCGCGGATCCTGGTTGACCCTGTTCTGCACGTGGGCCGTGATCCGAGCGATCGCTTCCTCGACCGGGACCCCGTTCTCCTGCGAGCCGTCACGGTAACGGAAGGACACGGCCCCGGCGTCGACGTCGTCGCCACCGGCGATGAGCACGAAGGGCACCTTGTCCTTGGAGGCAGTGCGGATCTTCTTGGGGAACCGGTCGGAGGAGGCGTCCAGTTCCGCCCGGACCCCGGCGGTGCGCAGACGATCGACGACGTCCCGGAGGTAGTCGTCGAAGGCGTCGGCCACCGGGATCGCGCGGACCTGCTCGGGTGAGAGCCAGGCCGGGAAGGCCCCGGCGTAGTGCTCGGTCAGCACGCCGAAGAAGCGTTCGATGGAGCCGAACAGTGCGCGGTGGATCATGACCGGGCGCTGCCGGGTCCCGTCGGCCGCGGTGTATTCGAGTTCGAAGCGGTCCGGCATGAAGAAGTCCAGCTGGATGGTGGACATCTGCCACGTGCGCCCGATCGCGTCCTTGGCCTGGACGGAGATCTTGGGGCCGTAGAACGCGGCTCCCTCCGGGTCCGGGACCAGTTCGAGCCCGGACTCCTGGGCGACCTCGGCCAGCGTGTTGGTGGCTTCCTCCCAGGTCGCGTCGTCCCCGATGGACTTCTCAGGATCCCGGGTGGACAACTCGAGGTAGAAGTCCGTGAGCCCGTACGCGGTCAGCAGGTCCAGCACGAACTGCAGGGTGCGGGACAGCTCATCCTTCATCTGTTCGCGCGTGCAGTAGATGTGGGCGTCGTCCTGGGTGAAGCCGCGGGCGCGGGTCAGCCCGTGGACCACGCCGGACTTCTCGTTGCGGTAGACCGTGCCGAACTCGAAGATCCGCAGCGGCAGTTCCCGGTAGGAGCGGCCACGCGAGTTGAACACCAGGTTGTGCATGGGGCAGTTCATGGGCTTGAGGTAGTAGTCCGCGCCCTGTTTGGTGACGTTCCCGGCCGCGTCCACCTCCTCGTCCATGTGCATGGGCGGGTACATGCCGTCCTTGTAGAACCCCAGGTGACCGGACCGTTCGAACAGGTTGGACTTGGTGATGTGCGGCGTGTTGACGAAGGAGTACCCGGCCTTGACGTGCTGTTCGCGCGACAGGTTCTCCATCTCCATCCGGATCAGGCCGCCGCGGGGATGGAATACCGCCAGGCCCGAACCGATGTCGTCCGGGAAGGAGAAGAGGTCCAGTGCGGTGCCCAGGCGCCGGTGGTCACGGCGTTCAGCCTCTGCCAGCCGGTCCTTGTAGGCCTTGAGTTCGTCCTTGGTGGGCCAGGCCGTGCCGTAGATGCGCTGGAGCTGCTTGTTCTTCTCGGAACCGCGCCAGTACGCGGCGGCGGAGCGCATGAGGGCGAACCCGTTGCCGATCAGCTTGGTGTTGGGCAGGTGCGGGCCGCGGCACAGGTCGCGCCACACGATCTCACCGGACTTGCGGTCCACGTTGTCGTAGATCGTCAGTTCACCGGCGCCCACCTCCTGGGAGGCACCTTCGGCTGCGGATTCGACCTCGCCACCCTGCGAGCCCTCGGATCCCGACCCGGGGCCGTGGACCAGGCCGATCAGTTCGAGCTTGTACGGCTCCTCCGCCATCTCGGCCACGGCCTCGTCCGGGGTGACCACCCGGCGTCGGAACGACTGGGTGGTGTTGATGATCTTCTGCATGCGCTTTTCGATCGCCTTGAGGTCTTCGGGAGTGAAGGCCTCCTCGACGTCGAAATCGAAGTAGAACCCGTCCGTGACGTACGGGCCGATGCCGAGCTTGGCCTCCTGCTTGAGTTCCTGGACGGCCTGGGCCATGACGTGCGCCGTCGAGTGCCGCAGGACCTCGAGTCCCTCGGGATCGGAGATGAGCACCCGGGTGACGGTGTCGCCGTCGGTCAGGGGGGTCGAGAGGTCCTTCAAGGTGTCGTTGACGTGGGCGACCACGACGTCACGGTTGTCCGTGTAGAGATCGGCCGCGGTGCTGCCGCCGGGGACCTCCCGGGTTTCGCCGTCGACGACGACGGTGATCGGGGATCCGGAGTCCAGGACCTGCTCGCTCATGTGAGGTGTACTGCCTTTCGCTGATGGGGGCACGGCCGTACCGGGGTCGCGCTCGACTCGAGCGATCCTACCCGCCCGCCGGTCACGTCATCAGGCTCGCAGGCACCACGACGCAGCTCACGGCATGGTCTCCACCACACCCCCGGCCACCGCCAGGTCCTGCCAGCTCATCCCGACCCCTTTGAACACGCGCGGGCGCGACCAGTCGGGCGCCACCCGGTCGTTGACCAGGTCCACCAGCTCGACCAGATCGACCGCACGCGCCGGATCGCCGCTGCCCTCGGCCGCCATGATCACGTCTCCGGCCTCCCGCAGTGCTGTGCCGGTGTCCTCGACCACCACCTGGGACCGGGTCACGAGCCCGGTGTCCAGTTCACGTCGGTCCGGTTCGTGGGACCCCATGGCCACCACACACGCGGAGTCGGGAACCACACCGCCGTCGAACAGCGGAGTCCCGGACGACGTCGCACACACCACCAGATCGGCATCGGCGACGTCCTCCACCGATCCGGCCCGCGCCGCCAGGCCGAGGCCCCGGGCAAAGTCCACGGCGGTTTGCACCCCGGATTCCTGACGACCGTTGATCACGACCTCACGGAAGTCCCGGATGTCCGCGCAGGCCTCGATGTGCGCCAGCGCCTGCGGTCCGGTGCCGAAGACCACCAGCTTGCGGGCATCGGACACGGTCAGCCGGTCCGCGGCCACGGCAGACACCGCGGGGGTGCGCAGCGCCGTGAGGCCGTCTCCCTGTAACAGGGCCCGGGGGGTCAGGGTCTGTGTGTCCATCAGGACGTAGACCGCCTGGATCCGCGGCAGACCGCGCTCCGGGTTGCCCGGGGACACGGAGGCCACCTTGGTACCGGTCCAGGGCCCGATGACCGAGGGCATGAGCAACAGGTGCCCCTCCCCGGCCGCAACATGGGTCCGGGCCGGATCGGAGGCCGGGTCGAAGCCCGAGCGCAGAGCGCGCTCGATGAGTTCCCGGGCGCGCCGCGGGGACACCGCAGCGGCAATGTCCTCGCCGCTGAACCAGGGTGCCGCCGTCGTCCGAGTCGTCAGGTCGGGAGCGTTCACTTGCGGACCTCCGACGTGCTCGGCGCGATGTGGGCATCCGAATCCTGTGCCGCCACGGGCACGACCTCCGCCTGCGCCTCCTTGCGTGCGATCGACGGCGCGAACACCAACGCCGTGAGGGACACCGCGGCGGTGATCACCAGGTACACCGAAATGGACTGCCAGGCGCCGTTGAACTCCTTGAGCAGGAACGTGGCGATCAGCGGCGCCGTGCCACCGGCCAGGGCGGCGCCGATCTGGTACCCCAGCGTCACGCCGGTGTAGCGGACCTCGGCCGAGAAGATCTCCGAGCACATGGTTCCCAGGGTGGCCGTGACCGGCGGCCACGCGGTCCCCGAAGTGGGAGAACACGATGCCGCCGAAGGGACGGATGAAGAACGTCAGCGCCAGCGTCAGGTAGGACAGCATCTGCGAGATGTACGGATCGTCCGTCGGGAAGAACTGCTCGTTGAAGATGAGCGCGGAGGCCGTGGCGTAGAGGAAGATGTCGTACCACTCGATCGAACTGCCGGCCAGGGAGCCGGACAAGACCCTGAGGTTGGTCGCCTTGGCGCCCACCTGGGTGGCTTTGCCTTCGCGCTGTTCCTGTTCGGTGAGGACCTGCTCGGTGCGCACTTGATCGGGGCGGACCTGTTCGGTCGGCGACTGCCCGTTCAGGTGCTGCTCCCGGTGCGTGGCGGACTCAGGTGGTTTCGGACGGCTCACGGTCGTCTCCAGACGTGGATCGATCGGGACGCGTCACCGCGGAGGGGTTCCAGCGTGCGGCGCATCATGTGATGCCCAGCACAGTACAATGTTACATTGCCAGAAGCTATCGATTCGTCGTCGGGACTGGTCACAAGAGTGTTCGGTGGTGCGCCTCGGGCGATTACTCGCTCTTGCCCGCCCAGACTCCCGCAACGTGGCCGAGGTGCCGCCGCATGATCTCCTCGGTACGGTCACGGTCCTGCACCGCCACAGCCTCCACCAGTTCCACGTGCTCACGCGCGGTGAACTCGAGTTGCTGCTGCTCGGCCAGGGCTTTGAGCCCCGTCAGTCGGGTGGTCGAGCGCAGCGAACGCACATGCTTGACGGCGATGTCGTTGCCCGCTTGCTCGAGCAGACTCAGGTGCAGGTCCATGTCGAGCTCGATGAACCGGATCAGGTCGCCGTCGACCGCCGCCACCACCGACTGCTCGGCCAGGCCGCGGCAGCGCTCGAGCAGTTCGTCGGCAACTCCCCGTTCAGCCACATCCCCCATGAGGGGAATCTCGATGAGCGTGCGCAACTGGATGACCTGACGGCGCGTTTCGGCCGAAACGTCCGTGACCCGGTAGCCCTTGTACCGGATGGGGCTCACGTGGCCCTCCTGCGCAAGGTCGAGCATGGCCTCACGCACGGGCGTGGCGGACACACCGAACTCGGCCGCCAGCCCGGGAGCGCTCAGCACCTCCCCCGGTTCGAAGTCGCCCACGATCAGTGCGTGCCGCAGGCTCGCCGCCACTTGGTCGCGCAAGGGTGCCGTCGGCGTCGGCAGTACGGGTGCCGCTCGACGTCGCCGAGTCCCCGAGGGAATCTGTTGGTTTCGATCTTCCACGCGAACCTCTCAGAACAGCGCCTGGACGGGCGCAACCAGGTCCGGGGTGTTGTTCCGGACATTGCCGACCTCCGACCCCACGGCATGCAGCTGCCACGTGGCAGCCACCATGTCCGCTTCCGCCCGAACCCGCTCGACCAGACCAACGGCCTCGTCCTTGGAATCCGCTGCGGGATCCAGCCAGTCCTCCAGCGTGGAACGGTTGAGCGCGATCGGCAGGCGGTCGTGCAATGCGCCCAATTCCTGGAGCACGGGCTCTTCCGCCTCCGGGGAGGGTGCGTCCGTGGTGAGGATCGAACACGAAAGCAGCCATGAACCCGACGGTTCCTGCCACCACTCGTAGAGCCCGGCGAACCAGACGGTCGCCCCGTCGTGCTGCGGATGGACGTAGTACGGCTGTTTGGCGGGAGCGCCCTTCGTGGCCTTCACCGGGGCGCCGTCCGGGCCGAGCCGCTTCCTCCACTCGTAGTACCCGTTGGCGGGCACCGCACAACGACGGTGGCGGACCGCGGAGCGGAACATGGGCTTGTCCACCACGGTCTCGGAGCGGGCGTTGAAGGCTCGGACACCGATCGAGGGGTCCTTGGCCCACCCGGGGACCAGGCCCCATCGCGCCACGTGCAGTTCCCGCAGAACGGCTCCGGGGGTCTCGTCGTCGTCACCGGCAATCCGCTCGAGGACGACGGGAACCTCGGCGGTGGGGGCCACGTTCCAGTTCTCGCGTACGGCCGACGTGTCGGTGCCGCGCAGGGGTGCACCGGGAACGGCACCGACCTCGAACAGGAGATCGTCCACGGACCGGGCGATCACGTACCGGCCACACATCAGAAGGCCTGTTCCTGGAGGGACCCGTAACCCATGTGGCGTGCGTACATGCCGTAGACCTTTCGCAGAGCCGATTCGACGTCGCTGACGCGGGTCCCCGGCCTCAGGTCCTCCACGGCCCCTGCCGTGGCCGGGTTCCATTCGAGGCCCAGGGAGCGGTAAACGTCCGTGAGCACGGCCCGGATCGGCTCGGACTGCTCGACGACCACTACCGTCGAGAAGTACCACGCGCCCTGAACGATCCGCTGCGCGGCACCGGAGAGCTTGATGGTGGCCATGGGCGAATCAATGGTCCGACCCGTTGCGTGAACGCTGTACTCGCCGGGACAGTACTCCCCGGGGACCTCACCCACTTCGGCGGCAATCTCCAGTTCCTCCATGGCGGCCACCACCATGTCGGCGAACAGGGCGTAGCGTTGCTGGATTTCCGCCTTGGGGTCCGACGCCGGTTCGATGTGGTCGATCACCAGGCATCCGCGGTGATACGCGGCCGCCCGCCCCCCGACCTTGCGGACCACGGGTGTGTACCCGGCTCGTTTGACTGCACGTTGGGCGGCCGCGAAGCCGGGAAGCAGTTCGTCTCTGCGACCGAAGGCCACGGTCGGCCGCGGCTGGTAGATACGCAGGACGGGACCGGCCGAACCGGAGCGGACGGCACGCAGAATGTTCTCTCCGGCCTGGTAGTCCTGCTCAGCGCCCAGGGATTCGCGCTGCCGAATGAGTTTCATGCGGTGTGTCCTCCCTGGGTGGCGACCGGCTCGGCGGAACGGGAAGTGACGCGGTCCGTATCCTGATCATGGCTCTGGGTGTAGGCGCGGAACCATTCGGCCAACGCCCTGGCCGAGATGTCCACCCGATCGGCCCAGTTCAGTGCCTGGGCGTCCGCGTCGTCGGAGACGTGCTTGACCATCCGCAAGGGCACGCCCAGGTGCCGGCAGGCGACGGCCACGGCAAAGCCCTCCATGTCCACCAGGTCGGCACGCTGCGCCAGCGCGTCCCGGACCGGGCCACCGGCCATGAACGAATCCCCCGTGGCCAACACGGTGCCGTCCCCGACCTGTCCCAGGTCAACCAATGCCATCGTGTCCGCGGGATCGGAACCCATGGCTCGCATGAGGTCCGCGTCGACGTCGCGATTGATCACGGTGGAGGGTTCGAACAGGCCGTCGGTTCCCGACTTGAGTGCGCCGCAACTGCCGAGGTTGACCACGGTCAGCTCTGCCCGGTCCTGGGGGTCCGGGACTCGTTCCATGACGGCGCGGGTGGTCACCGCCGCGGCCAATGACATTCCGATGCCGGTCAGGACCACGTCGGTACCGGCGGGAAGATGAGCGGTTTCCGCGGGGTGCGCGGCAACGACCAGCAGGCGATTCATGGCCTTCACTGTATTCGCCTGGAAGCCTCCGTCCGGACACGGGCGGTCGAGTCCTGCTCGTTCTCAAGGGCGTCGAGCAGCCGAAAACGGGCCGGTCGGCGGGACGCCAGGTCGGCCGGGGGCACGAACCGATCGGCAGTCTCCGTGCTCCCCCACCGCACGCGGCGCATCACTCGGAACACCGGCCGTTGGATGTAGAACCATGACAGGCCCGCCAACACGGCCGTGATCAGGCCTGCAAGCACGACGGTTGTTCCGCGGTCCCACCCAGTGCCGGCCGGCGCCAACAGGACGGTGTGGACGGGCCATCCGTAGGCAACCACTCCGACCCAGACGTCGCGACCGGCCAGGAACGACGGCATGGGCAGCGCGATCAACGGGGCGAGCGCCAGGGCCAGGAACGGTTGGCCGAAGTCCATACCGCCCATGGCCAAGGGAACTGACAGCGCGAACAGCGTGGTGCCCAGGACAGGAACCAGGAACCTCTGCACGCGTCCCGACTCGGCGAGTCCTCCACCCCGGGCGACCAGGAGCGATCCCGCCAGAAAGTAGGTGATGAGGTGGAGGATGCACAGGACGCTGGCGCGAAGCGTGGCAAGGTCGGTCGTGCCTGCATCCGTGACGGGGCCTGCCGGAGCGAATCCACCGATCAACAGCCGCCACTCCGGTGCGCTGGCACCCAGGACGCAGGAGGCCCACATGGTGATGGCCAGCAGCACCGGGATGACGGTGGACGCATGCGCCCGGGTCCAGCGCCAACGCGACAGCGCGGTCATTGCCAGGCAGCCAATGGCCCAGGCCGGCAGGACCGTGCAGAACGCCGTCAACACCGGGGACGGTTCGGACGGGTTCTGAAGGACCAGTGCCAGCAGAAGGCCCGGCCCGAAGGTGGCGGCTCCGGAGGTCACCAGGCGGGCGAAGGACCCGTGGGTGGCCCGACTCTCAGGTTCGGACACATGGCGGTGGGTGACCAGGATTCCCGAGAGCACGAACAATGCCCCCAGTGCGATCTCTCCCACGAGCCCGGGCATGCTCCAACCCGGGACAGCCACCGTGGGGTCCGTGGTTCTGCCATCGGCGGAGCTTGCCCCGCCCGGCGCCGTCGTCGCAATCGCCAGGCAGAGGAGGAACCCGGCTGCCAGCACGGTGGACAGTGCCGTGATGTTGGCCCGCTGGCCGCGGGTGAGCGTCAGAGGGAACGACCCCGACGCGGTTGCGGGAGCAGCACCGACACCGAGGGCGGGTTCATGCCCCTGCGAGGCACCGGACACGAAGGAGGCCACGGGTACTCCTGTCCGCGGGGTCGGATCTGAGACGGGTCAAACGAGGGAGGCCCCCATCGTGTGGAGTCCGCCGGTCGAGAGTCGGTGGACACTCGAGTGCGGTCACTGAGCCGGTGAGGCGACCGGCGACGGAGGTTCCACGTGCACTTTCCCACGTCAACGGTCGATTCGCGGGCGCCTGTTTCCGTGTGCATGCACACGTCCCCCGGTCGGCGGACGGGTCGTGCATCCGGCCCGGGAATGTGCGGGCAACGCGCCTGGTCGGCTCGCCCACGTCCCCCAACACGCCCCATACCGTCGGACTCGATGCGACCATGGTTCCATGACTCCACAGACCCGCATCCTGATCATCGGCGGTGGCATCGCAGGGCTGTCCGTGGCCTCCGAGTTGTGCCGCCGTCGAAGGACGGGCATGGGCCTGACCCTCGTCGAAGCCGAGCCGCGTCTTGCCCACCACACGTCCAGCCGGTCGGCGCAGCACCTGAGTCCGGGCTACGGTCCACCGGCGGTGCGGGAACTGACCCGGTTGACCGTCGCTCAACTGCGCGACGGCCTGCCCGGTGCATCCGGCCCGGTGGTCTGGCCGGCACCGACCGTGGTCATCGGCAGTGACGACCAATTGGCTGCCGAGACGACCTTCACCTCCGAACAGATCGACCGCGCCCGGGTTCTCGAGCTGTGCCCGGAGCTGGCCGGGGTACCGGACCGGGCGTTGCAGGGAGGACTGTTCGAGGACGACGCCGTACGCACCGACGCACCCGCCATCCTCGAGTGGCACCGCAGCCAGGCGGCCGAGGCCGGTACGCGCATACTGACCGACTCCCCCGTCCGCTCGGCGTCCTACGACGACGGCGTCTGGACCGTTCTTGCCGGAGACCATCGATTGAATGCGGAGATCGTGATCAACGCAGCCGGGGCCTGGGCGGACAAGGTCGCAGGACTGTTCGGCGCGTCGACGCTCGGGCTGCAACCGCTGCGACGGACCGCCGCCGTCGTGGAACTGGAACGTCCCCTGGAACCGGGCCATCCCGTCGTCGTGACTGCCGACGGTGGCTGGTACTACCGAGCGGATCCGGAAGGGGCGATGATCTCCACGGGCGAGGCAGAGCCCGAGGAACCCTGCGACTCCGTCCCTCACCCCGGGCAGATCGAGGCACTCGTGGACGAACTGAATTCGACCACGGATCTGCGCATCACGGGGGTCAAGCGGGCATGGACGGGTCAACGCACCACCGCGCCGGACGGGGTCCCTGTCTGCGGGTTCGACCCACGCGTGCCCGGGTTCCTGTGGCTGGCCGGTCAGTCCGGTTACGGCTTCCAGACCAGCACGGCTCTGGCCCGCGCCGCCGCGGATTGTCTACTGGACGGCTGTATCGGTGCGTGGTGCAGCCCGGAGACCACAGAGGCCCTGTCCCCGGCCCGTTTCTGACCCCGATTTGCCCTTCCAGGTCCCTTCCATGCGCCGAGACCTCCGTTATGGCCCGAATCTCGCGCGAATTCAGGTCTTAACGGAGGTCTCGGTGGGGCCGGGGCGACGGCGCCGTCTGGGAAGGGACCGTCAGAAGTCCCAGTCCTCGTCGTCGGTGTTCACGGCCTTGCCGATCACGTAGGAGGAACCCGAACCGGAGAAGAAGTCGTGGTTCTCGTCCGCGTTCGGCGACAGGGCCGAAAGGATCGCGGGCGACACATCGGTCATCTCCTTGGGGAACAGCGCCTCGTAGCCCAGGTTGTTGAGCGCCTTGTTGGCGTTGTAGTGCAGGAACTTCTTGACCTCTTCGGTCCACCCCACGCCGTCGTAGAGCGATTCGGTGTACGCGATCTCGTTCTCGTAGAGCTCGTCCAGGAGGTCGTAGGTGAAGGTCTTGAGTTCGTCGCGACGCTCCTGGGTCTCCTTCTCCAGACCCTTCTGGTACTTGTACCCGATGTAGTACCCGTGCACGGCCTCGTCGCGGATGATCAGGCGGATGATGTCCGCGGTGTTCGTCAGCTTGGCCTTCGAGGAGAAGTGCATGGGCAGGTAGAAGCCCGAGTAGAACAGGAAGGACTCCAGCAGCGTGGAAGCCACCTTCTTCTTGAGCGGGTCATCCCCCACGTAGCGGTCCAGGATGATGTCGGCTTTGCGCTGCAAGTACTCGTTCTCGTTGGACCAGCGGAAGGCCTCGTCGATCATCTTGGTCGATGCCAGCGTGGAGAAGATCGACGAGTAGGACTTCGCGTGGACCGATTCCATGAACGCGATGTTCGTGTAGACCGCTTCCTCGTGGAGCGTGACCGCGTCCGGGAGCAGGGACACGGCGCCCACGGTGCCCTGGATGGTGTCCAGCAGGGTCAGACCCGTGAACACCTTCATGGTGAGGTCCTTCTCCTCGTCCGTGAGGGTGTTCCAGGACTGGACGTCGTTGGACAGCGGGACCTTTTCGGGAAGCCAGAAGTTGGCGGTCAGCCGGTCCCAGACCTCGTCGTCCTTGGGGTCCTGGATGCGGTTCCA
Source organism: Kocuria soli (assembly GCF_003797835.1). GTDB lineage: Bacteria > Actinomycetota > Actinomycetes > Actinomycetales > Micrococcaceae > Kocuria > Kocuria soli. Next base: position 149,215 of record NZ_RKMF01000002.1, on the reverse strand, counting down.
GTTGATCGCTTCGGCGTGGTGGCGTACCAGCTCGACCTTCTCGCTCATCATCGTGGACGTTTCTCCTTGTTCAGACTGCTTGGTTCAGGCTGTTCGGCCTGGGCATTCATTGGGGGTCTTCGGTTCCGACTTTAACGACGACGGCGGCCCTAGGGGACCAGGCGCCATCCCGTGTAGGTCACACCGTTGCCGAAGCTCTTGCATTCGATGAGGGCGGTGCGCTTCAGGGGGAATCCGTCCGGAACCAAGCCTCAGCCCGCGCCTTGGATCACGGGGTAGGTGAACAGCCGCAGTTCGTCCACCAACCCCTCGGTCAGAAGTGTGTGGCACAGGGACACGGACCCGGTGCACACAATGTCCTGACCGGGCCGGTCCTTGAGCTTTCGGACGGTTCCCACGACGTCGTCGAAGATCACGGTTGAGTTCTGCCACCGGGGATCGGTCATGATCGTGGAGACCACGTACTTGTCCACCGTGTTCAGTTGGTTCGTGATACCGGTTTCGTCGTCGTCCTGGTTCGGCCAGAAGCCGCGGAAGGCCTCGAAAGTCTCGCGACCGAGCAGCACGGCGTCGCAGGTTTCGTCCTGTCTGCGGAGTTCCGCCAACAGGTCCGCGCCCTGGTCCGTGGGGTCGAACCAGTCCCCCAGCATGTCGATCCGACCGTCAACGGTGATGTTCTGGGTGATCACGAGCTTGCGCATCTTCTGCACCTTCCTTGTCCGATGTTCGGTCATCTCAGGCAAGGAAGAAGGCCCACCGGATGTGTGTCCGATCCTGCGGACCTGTCGACACCCGCCGAGTTCGGGGTTGTTCCGGCTATTGGGGTGAATAGGCGGAACAACCCCGAAGTCAGCGGAGGGGTGGGTCAGAGCATGCAGGACACGCAGCCCTCGACCTCGGTGCCTTCCAGTGCGAGCTGGCGGATCCGCGAGTAGTACATCGTCTTGATGCCCTTGCGCCAGGCGTAGATCTGCGCCTTGTTGATGTCACGCGTGGTGGCGGTGTCCTTGAAGAACAGGGTCAGGGACAGGCCCTGGTCCACGTGCTGCGTGGCCGCGGCGTAGGTGTCGATGATCTTCTCGTAGCCGATCTCGTACGCGTCCTGGAAGTACTCCAGGTTGTCCATGTCCATGTGCGGAGCCGGGTAGTACACGCGACCCAGCTTGCCTTCCTTGCGGATCTCGATGGCCGAGGCGATCGGGTGGATCGAGGACGTGGAGTTGTTGATGTAGGAGATCGAACCGGTGGGCGGAACGGCCTGCAGGTTCTGGTTGTACATGCCGTGCTCGGCCACCAGGGCCTTGAGCTCCCGCCAGTCCTCCTGGGTGGGGATGTGCACACCGGCACGGGCGAAGATCTCCCGCACCCGATCCGTGGCCGGCACCCATTCCTGCTCGGTGTACTTGTCGAAGTAGGACCCGTTGGCGTAGTCCGAGTTCTCGAAGTTCACGAAGGTCTCACCGCGCTCCTTGGCGATGAGCATGGAAGCCCGCACCGCGTGGAAGACCACGGTGTAGAAGTACATGTTCGTGAAGTCCACGCCCTCTTCGGAGCCGTAGTGGATGTGCTCCCGGCCCAGGTACCCGTGCAGGTTCATCTGCCCCAGACCGACCGCGTGGGACATCGAGTTGCCGCGCTGGATGGACGGCACGGACTCGATCTCCGACTTGTCGGACACGGCGGTCAGGCCACGGATCGCGGTCTCCACGGTCTGCCCGAAGTCCGGGGAGTCCATGGTCATCGCGATGTTGAGGGAACCGAGGTTGCAGGAAATGTCCTTGCCCACGGTCGAGTAGCCCAGATCGGCGTCGTAGACCGAGGGCTCGGAGACCTGGAGGATCTCGGAGCACAGGTTGGACATGATGACCTTGCCCTCGATGGGGTTGGCCTTGTTCACGGTGTCCTCGAACATGACGTACGGGTAACCGGATTCGAACTGGACCTCGGCGATGGTCTGGAAGAACTCACGCGCGTTGATCTTGGTCTTGGAGATCCGGGCGTCGTTGACCATCTCGTGGTACTTCTCCGTCACGTTGACGTCGGAGAACGGCATGCCGTAGATCCGCTCGACGTCGTACGGGGAGAACAGGTACATGTCCTGGTTCTTCTTGGCCAGCTCGAACGTGATGTCCGGGATGACCACGCCCAGGGAGAGGGTCTTGATGCGGATCTTCTCGTCCGCGTTCTCCCGCTTGGTGTCCAGGAACTTGTAGATGTCCGGGTGGTGGGCGTGCAGGTACACGGCACCTGCACCCTGGCGGGCACCCAGCTGGTTGGCGTAGGAGAACGAGTCCTCCAGCAGCTTCATGACCGGGATGACGCCCGAGGACTGGTTCTCGATCTTCTTGATCGGGGCACCCGACTCGCGCAGGTTGCTCAGCGCGAAGGCCACGCCGCCACCGCGCTTGGACAGCTGCAGGGCGGAGTTGATGGAGCGCCCGATGGACTCCATGTTGTCCTCCATGCGCAGCAGGAAGCAGGAGACCATTTCGCCGCGCTGCATCTTGCCGGCGTTGAGGAACGTGGGGGTCGCGGGCTGGAAACGGCCCGTGATGATTTCCTCGACCAGCTTCTCGGCCAGCTGCTCGTCGCCGTCGGCCAGGTAGAGCGAGACCATGACCACGCGGTCCTCGAAGCGCTCCAGGTAGCGGCGACCGTCAAAGGTCTTGAGCGTGTAGGAGGTGTAGAACTTGAACGCACCCAGGAAGGTCTGGAAACGGAACTTGTGCGCGTACGCCTGCTTGGAGAGCTTCTTGACGAACTCGAAGGAGTACTGGTCCAGCACCTCCGGCTCGTAGTACTGGTGGTCCACCAGGTACTTGAGCTTCTCCTCCAGGTCGTGGAAGAACACGGTGTTCTCGTTGACGTGCTGTAGGAAGTACTGGCGTGCAGCCTGCCGGTCGGCCTCGAACTGGATGTTGCCGTCGGCGTCGTAGAGGTTCAGGACGGCGTTGAGCTCATGGTAGCCCATGCCCCGGAACTTCTCCGGCACGGTGGGGTCGTCGTGACCGGATTCGGCGATGCCGGAGTGCGTGGTGTGCGTGGTTACTGCCACAGGTTCATCAGTCCTTCATTCACTTTGTTCACGTCTTCTTCCGTGCCCATGAGCTCGAACTTGTAGAGCACGGGCACCCCGCACTTGGCGGAAATCTTGTCGGCGGCGATGCAGAACTTGTCGCCGAAGTTCGTGTTCCCGGCCCCCAGGACGCCCCGTAGGAGCTTCCGGTTGGTCTCGACATTCAGGAATTTCACGACTTGCGGTGGGACCGCTCCGGCACCTTCCGGACGCCCGTAGGTCGGCACGACCAGAACGTACGGTTCCTCCATCACGGGCGTCTCCGCCGTGGTGTGCAACGGGAGGGCCACGTTGCGCGCCCACAGTTTCTCCACGAACCGGCGGGTGTTGCCGGAGACGGAGGAGAAGTAGACGACGACGGGGTTATCCGCGCCGTCCGGAAGATCCTGCCCGTACCCGGGGCCTTGGTCCGGGTGGGCCTCCCGCTGGCGGGCGGCCTCCACAAGAGCGGCAAGGGCGGACATCTGAGATCACTTCCGTAACGCGAGAGGGGTGGTTGCAGTCCCTTGGTGAGGCAACGATGTGGTGTCTCTGAAGCTTCCCGCCGATTTCGTGGATCGGCGGTGGGCCGGGTGGTGGGTGGTGGGGGTGCCGGATTACCCCGGACACGACGACGGCCCGGCGGGTCGCCGTCGTCGCCACAGCTGTGGGTGGCGCGACGACCGCACCGAGCCGATGAGGTTGATCAGGCCGAGAGGCTGACGCGCAGCGAGGAGATCTTGTCCGGGCGGTAGCCGGACCAGTGGTCCTCTCCGGCGACGACGACGGGCACCTGCTGGTAGCCCATGCCGACGACGCGGTCGAAGGCTTCCTGGTCCTCGGTGACGTCGATGACGTCGTAGTCGATGTTGCTCTTGGTCAGTGCCCGGTAGGTGGCGTTGCACTGGACGCAGGAGGGCTTGGAGTAGACGGTCACGGACATGTCGAGGGTCCCTTCCTGATGGGTGTGGTCTGTCGAGCGGTGGGGAGAAGCCGGCCGGGGAAGTACGTGCTCCGCCGAGTGGGCGGGCGGACCGGTCCGCTTGGTGGACCTCTCTCCTGTGCTGAGCTTCGATACTACATCTAGTGTTGCCCGCGTCCAGCAACCCCAAGATGTCGTGTCTGGCTCTTCGTGGCCGTTGTCCTCACACTGTCCCCAGAGTCTCGGGTTCCATCCACAGCGCAGTGTCCGGGACTCCCCCGTGTTCACGCCGGGACAGCCCTTCGGGAGGTTGATTGTCCACAGGTGTGGAGGACCGCAGGCCGCGCCTTGTGCACCCAGAATTCACCTTGGGAAAACATGTCGCGGCGTGTCGGTCAGCGCTTGAACAGCTTGCGCCCCACCGCGGCCGGGCTGGGCATCCCCAGGGCGAGCTTGGTGAGTTTCGATTTGAGTGGCCCGTACGGCGGGTAGACCGCTTTCAGGGTGTCCGGCGTCAGAGGTTTGTCCAACACTGCCCGCTGATGGCTGAAGGCCTCCAGGGAGTACCGGCCGTGGTAATTCCCGATCCCGGAACCTCCCACGCCGCCGAAGGGCAGCTGAGGGTGGGCGAGATGAACCAGTGCAGCACCCATGACCAGACCGCCGGAGGAGGTCTCCTCCCGGAACGCGGTCCGTACGTCGTCGTCCTGGCTGAACACGTACAGCGCCAGGGGCTTCTCCCCCGCATTGATCACGTCAAGGGCCGCGCGATGATCATCGACGGGAACCAGCGGAAGAACCGGACCGAAGATTTCGTCCTGCATGAACGGGCCGTCCACCGCGCTGCGAATCACTGTCGGGGCCAGATACCGCTGGGAGGCGTCCACACCGCCGCCCGTGACCACGTCCTCCGGGTCCACCAGGTTCATGAGGTCCGTGAGCTTGGACAGATGCCGCCCCGTGACGATCCGACCGTAGGACTCGGAAACCGCGGGATCCGTTCCGTAGAGCTTGCGGATGGCCGAGACCAGAAGGGGTTCGAGCTGAGCGAGAACCTCCGGCGGACCCAGGACGTAGTCCGGAGCCACGCAGGTCTGGCCGGCGTTGAGGAACTTGGCCCACGCGATTCTTTGCGCAGCCACGGGAAGGTCCACGGTGGCGTCGATCCATGCCGGGGACTTGCCGCCCAGTTCCAGGGTCACGGGGGTCAGGTACCGGGCGGCCGCCTCCATGACCACGCGGGCCACCGTCCCGTTGCCCGTGTAAAACACGTGATCGAACCGGTGTTGCAGGACTCGGGTGGTCTCCGGCACGCCACCGGTCACCACGCCCACAGCCTCCCCCAGGTACTCGGGAAGTGCCGCCGCCAGGGCTTCGGCCACGTGCGGGGTGACCTCGGAGGGTTTCACGACCGCCGTGTTCCCGGCGGCCAGCGCACCGGCCAGCGGTGAAAGGAGCAACTGGACGGGGTAGTTCCAGGGGGCAATGATCAGCACCGTTCCCAGCGGCTGGTTCTCCACCCAGGACCTCGACGGCGCAAGGGAGGCCGCGGCCGGGACCTTGTGGGGACGTACCCACTGCGGCAGGAGCTGACGCAGATGCGCGATCTCCGCCAAGACAGTGCCGATTTCCGTGGCCCAGGCCTCCGTGGGGTGCTTCCCGAGATCGAGTGCAAGGGCTTCCACGAAGTCATCGGCGCGTTCCCGCACCATGGCCTCGAGCCGGTCCAACCGCTCCAATCTGTCCTCCAGGGACATCGGTGGGGTGAAGGCCAACCGAGCCGCCGCCACGGCCTGGTGGATCGCAGACTCGGCATCCGCGGCCAGCCCCTCGACGGGGTTCAACTGCGAATCGTGGTCCGCGTGGTCCTGAAGCCGGGGTGGACCGGAGGCGTGCTCGGATCCAGGTGTGCTGGTGTTGCCGAGGCCGTTGATGTCCATGTCCCCACGCTATGCCCGGGGACCGACAACACAACCCGCATCCAAACAGTCACAGCAGGCCGACGTCCGCCAACTTCTGCGAGATGGTGGCCCCGTCATTCGCCTCGATCAGGGGAATCCCCTCCGGGATCCTGGCCGCATTGTCCGTCAGCAGCTGGCCCGAGGCCAGGACGGCCTCGGTCGGTGAAAGGTTGCGGATCACCACGGCCGCCACGTTCTGCGGGTACCGCCGCGCGAATCCCCCGTAGATCTCGGGGTCGTGCTGTCCGTCGTCACCGATCAGGATCCACTTCACGTCCGGGAAGTCCCGCGCCAGGTGCTCAAGGTTCTCCACCTTGTGTCGGGATCCGGAGCGGAACCAGCGGTCCGTCGTCGGGCCCCAGTCCGTGAGCAGAAGCGCCCCGGACGGGTAGGCGTTGCGGTTCAGGAAACGACGCAAAGTGGGCGCCACGTTCCAGGCACCCGTGGACAGGTAGAGGAAGGGCGCCCCTACGTGTTTCTTGGACAACCGCTCCATGAGGACGGCCATACCGGGAGTTGGGGCGCGGGCGTGTTCGTTGAGCACGAAGGAGTTCCAGGCCGCCAGCATGGGGCGGGGCAGGGCTGTGACCATCACGGTGTCGTCGACGTCGGAAATGATGCCGATCCGTTGGGCGTCGTCGACCACCGTGATCCGGGAGGTCGCCCACCGGGAACCGTCCGTGCGCAGGTGGGCCTCGTGCACGCCGGGTTCGAGCGAGATCTCCAGATCGGCGTCGATCACGCCGCCCTTGTCCGCGACCAGGTGGAATTCGTGCTCCCCGAGCCGAACGTCCACGTGCGCGAAGGTGATCGGTAACGAGGTGAAGGACCGCCAGCCCCGGATCGAGGATTCGTCCTCGTCCGTGGGGTCCTCCGGCCCTGCGGTCTTGAGCAGTGCTCGTCCCAGGATGCGGACGTGGGACGTGGTGCCGTACCCGTCGAAGGCCACCATGACGGGCACGTCCCCGTGCCGTTCGGCGCGACGTTCCCGCGCTTGCGCGACCCGCAGTTCCAGCCGGTAGCCGAGATTCAGCGCTTCCTTGGTGACCTGGTCCACGGTTTGCCGAAGGTCCGTGGCAAGGTCCACGGGCATCTGGTCCATCTCGGTTCGGCTGAGCGACATGTGCATCAGTCTTTCACAGCACGACGACGGTTCAGCCGCCCACTTCTTTCAGTGCCCCGTCCTGACCCCGATGCCACGTGACCCCGTGGGCATCCGTGAAGCTGAAGGATACAACGCGGCGGTCGACGGACTTGGTGATCGGGCGGAGGAGGTCGCACTCAATGGGAAGGCGCCCGAGGTCCCAGGCGTAATGGTCCTTGCCGGGCCCGTAGACGAGATTGCCCGGCGGCAGCATCCGAATCTTCAGAGGAGCCAGTTCGCGATAACCGGACCGTTGTCCGTCGACGTAGTTCAAATCGATGCTGTGGACTTCGATGTCAAAGATCGGAGCAGCCGTGCGGTTCTACACCTCGATAACCGATGTCGACGACGCACCCGTCGGAATCTCTGCAGACATCCAGGCCAGCAGGCCTTCGGCTTGGGACCGACGCTTGACAGTCGATTCCCGGCGGTCACGTCTGTCTTCGATGCGCCGAAGCTTCCATGACTCGATGAAGGCCAGGACTGCAACCACCACTGCAAGTGAGCTGAGTATGAGTTCCATGCCACCACAGCTACGCCCTACTGCACACCTCGTCCACAGTATGACGTGGGGTGACGGTGGCCGCCGCCGGGTTGGCTGGCTCAGATCCCCGCCGACTCCGCCTCCTTCGAACGACCCCGCGACGCCAGGACGTGCCCGATGATCGGCAGGATGGAGAGAATGACGATGCCCACGGCGATCAGGTCGACGTGTTCGGCGACGAACGGGACACCGCCCAGCAAACGACCGGCGGTCAACATGACCGTCACCCACAGCACGGCGCCGGTGACATTCCAGCCCACGAACTTGCGGTACCGGTAGGCGCTGGCGCCCGCCACGAGCGGGACGTAGGTACGAACGATGGGCACGAATCGCGCCAGGACCAGGGCCTTGCCTCCGTGAAGCACGAAGAACTCTTCGGCCTTGAGCAGGTGCGATGTCTTGAGAATGCGGGCGTTGTCCGCGAACAGACCGCGACCGAACTTCTTGCCGAGTACGTAACCCACCTGGTCACCCGCGACGGCGGCAACGGCAGCCAATGACCACACCAGCCAGAACGGCGTACCCATGGCGGGCAGGAGCATTCCGGCCGCGAACAGCAGGGAGTCACCGGGCAGGAAGGGGAAGAGCAGGCCGGATTCGATGAAGATGAACACCACCATGATGGCGATCGCCCAGGGCCCGGCCGTTTCGAGAATCGCCCCCGGGTCACTGAATGCGGAGGTCACCTGGTGCAAGAAGTCCATGCAGAGATGATGCTCCCGGGAATCGCTTCGCGGAGAGAAACGTGCCGAGCCTCACCGAGAACTCACAGCAGCCAGCCACACCGTCACAGCCATGGCGCCCGGATCCGGTACCCCTACCGAGCGATCCCCGAGGTAGCTCGCGCGCCCCTTGGCGGCGACCCCTTCGGCCGTCGCCTGGGCGCCTTCCCTGGCGGCTTGCAACACGACGACGTCGTCCTCCTCGCCTTCCGCAAGCGCCTGCGCTGCCGGAATCAAGGCGTCCAGCATGGTTCCGTCCCCGAGCTTGGCCCCACCGAGTTCCTGGATCCGCTCCACGGCCGCTTCCAGGCCGTGGGCCAGCACGGCCCGCTCCGGAGACACCACGCCGTCTTCGATCGCATCGGCCAGGCCGAGTGCCAGAAGTGCGTACAGCGGACCGGAGGTTCCGCCGACCTCCTTGCGCAGGATGTGCGCCAGGGCGAGGTAAAAGGTCTTCGCGTCCGGCGCCCTCGACAAGTCACCGCGGCGATCCCGGACGGCGCGAGCACCACGGGCCAGGTTGGTACCCAAGTCACCGTCCCCCACCTGCCGATCCAGGTCCGTCAGGTGCGATTCGGCCTCGAGCACGGCGTCAACGGCGCGATCCATCGCGGCCACCAGCGCCGGCGACGTCTGCCCACTTCCCAGCCCCTCCAGCGGTGACTCCAGCTCCACGTCCACGGCGGGGTTGTCTCCCGGTGTGGTGGGCAGAACCCAGCCGGGGGCATCCGTCCCCGCGGTCAGGTGGGCCACCTGCGTGTCGGTCACCTTGGCCAGGGTCACGGAGGCTCCGGGCATGTCCAGGCTGGTCAGGAGGCTACCCACCAAGCTCAGGACGGGGCGGAGTCCGTGGGCACGAACGGCGGTGAGCACCTCACCGGTCAGGATCTCGAGTTCCATCGGCGGGGTGGCGCCCAATCCGTTGACCAGCATCACCACGTCGTCGGCGGCGGTCAACTCCCGATCCCGCACGATGGCCGACACCAGGCTTTCGGCCACGTGGCGGGCGGACTCCGCGCTGCCGCGTTCGCGGCCCGGTTCCCCGTGGATGCCGAGTCCCCACTCGACCTCGTGGTCCTCCAACGAAAAATTCGCCTGGTCGGCGCCAGGCGCCAGAGCAGCGCCCAAGGCGATGCCCATGCTGCCCATCCCGGGCAGGAAGGCTTCCAGAGCCTGTCGGATCTCGAACGCGGAAGCCCCCTGCTCGGCCATGGCACCGGCCAACTTGTGCACCAGTACGGTTCCGGCGATCCCCCGGCGCCCGGCACCGGCCGAATCGGCCAGTGCGACGTCGTCCGCCACCACCACCTGTTCGACCGTCCGTCCGCGAGCGCGGGCGTTCTGGGCGGCCAGGCCGAAGTTGAGGCAGTCCCCGGTGTAGTTCTTGACCACCAGCAGGACTTCTCGGTCGGGGCCCACGGCCTCGATGGCGGCTTCCACCGCCTCGACCGACGGCGAGGTGAACACGGGACCGCAGACGGCGGCGTCGAGCATGCCGTGCCCCACGAAGCCCGCGTGGGCGGGTTCGTGGCCGGAGCCTCCGCCAGAGATGACGGCCGTGGTGCTCGGTCGGTCGCCGCGGACGACGACGGGCCAGTCGCGGACCCTCGTCAGGGACCGGCTGCGGGAGGTCAAACCCGTGATGAGGTCCTCGATCACGTCTTGTGGCTCGTTGATCAGTTTTCGCACGGTGCTCTCCTTGGAGGATGGGCTCATGGGTCCGAGGCGTTGGACCCCACCGAATCAGAAGTGATGCGCGCGCACCAGTGCCGGTTCTCGGTGAACACCGGGCCAAAGCGTGCGACCAGATGCAATCAACACTTTGAACTACGTCACATTCCAGCGACGGCGCTACTGTGCGTTCATGGCAAAGGACACCACCAACTCGACCGCCCCGGCGGCTGACAACGACGCCCTCGATCTCGAGGACGATGCCCATCCGAAGCGTCAGGCCCGGATGAACAAGGCCATTTACGAAGCGGAGTTGCTGCGACTGCAGGCCGAGCTCGTGGAGATGCAGGAGTGGGTGCGCTCCACCGGGCAGCGGGTCGTCGTGATCTTCGAGGGACGCGACGCCGCGGGCAAGGGTGGGGCCATCAAGCGCGTCACCGAATATCTCAACCCACGAATCGCCCGGATCGCCGCGCTCCCCGCACCCACGGAGCGGCAGAAGACGCAGTGGTACTTCCAGCGCTACATCGAACATCTCCCGGCCGCCGGCGAGATCGTGCTCTTCGACCGGTCCTGGTACAACCGGGCCGGCGTGGAGCGGGTCATGGGCTTCTGCACCCCGCAGGAGTACCGGCGGTTCCTGCGCCAGTGCCCGATCTTCGAACGCATGCTGGTCGAAGACGGGATCATCCTCATCAAGTACTGGTTCTCCGTCTCCGGCGACGAACAGTACAAGCGCTTCGAGTCCCGCATGTCCGATCCCATGCGCCACTGGAAGCTCTCCCCCATGGACCTGGAGTCCATCACGCGGTGGGAGGACTACTCCCGCGCCCGGGACGCGATGTTGGTACATACCGACATCCCAGAGTCGCCCTGGAACTTCGTGGAGGCCGAGGACAAGCGCCGGGCCAGGATCAACATGATCGCCGACCTCTTGGACCGGGTCCCCTGGTCCCGGGTAGAACGTCCAGAGATCAAGCTGCCCGAACGCCCGTCCACCAACGGTTACCGTCGCCCCGACCGTTCCCTGCAGCACGAGGTCTTCGACCACTCCGCTGCGGTCGAGCAGGAAGCCCTGGGCAAAGGCAAGTCGAAGAAGTCCGGCAAGTCCACCAAGGGCGGCAAGAGCAAGAAGAAGTCCTGACCCCCGGGCATCCCGAGCACAGCGCAACACAAGAGGACGGCGGCAGGTCATCTGCCGCCGTCGTCTTTGTGTGAGGGCCCTGGCGACTGAGCCCGGGATGGTCACCGTGCGGTGAGCCGCTCCTCCATCTCCTCGAGCGGCACGCCCTTGGTTTCCGGCATGGCCTTGAGCACCCACACGAGTTGCCCGACCATGCACACGAAGAACAGCGCGAAGGCCATACCCGGGCCGAGCCCCGCAGCGATCCAGGGGAAGGTCCAGGTGATCACCGCGGCGGCGAACCAGTGCGTGAACGAACCCAGGGCCTGCCCGCGGGCACGCACCCGGTTGGGGAAGATCTCGGAGATGAACACCCAGATCACGGAACCCTGACCGAAGGCGTGGGCCGCGATGAACAACAGGAGCGAGGCGAGAACCAGTGCGCTGCTGAAACCGGAGAAGTTGTGCCCCTGGGTGAAGAACAGCAGTGCGATCACGCCCAGGCTGATGAGGTAACCGATCGAGCCGATCAGCATGAGCTTGCGCCGCCCGAACCGGTCGATCACGGTCAGGGCCACCATGGTGGCCACCAGGTTCATGCCACCCACGGCAATGGACTGCAGGAAGGCCGAGTCCTCGGCGGCACCGGCCATCCGGAAGATGTCCGGGGCGTAGTACATGATCGCGTTGATGCCGGAGAGCTGATTGAACGCGGCGATGGCGATGGCCAGGAGAATCACCCGGCGGTACTTGGCCGTGAAGAACGGGGCAGGCCGGGAGTCCTGTGCCAGATCCGCGATGGCCTCCTGGATCTCGCCTTCGAGCTCCGCGGCCTCCTCCGGACTTGAGGCGAGCCGGGCCATGTTGGTGCGTGCTTCTTCAGTCTTCCCGGCCAGGAAGAGCCACCGTGGTGATTCCGGAACGGTGAAGAGCAGGAGCATGAACACGGCGGCCGGAAAGGCTTGCACACCGAGCATCCAGCGCCAGGCCACGTCCTCGCTCAGCACTTGGGCCAGGACATAATTGGACAGGTAAGCCACCAGAATGCCCAGCACCACGTTGAACTGGACCAGGCCGACCAAACGGCCCCGCAACCGCGGGGGTGAGATCTCGGCCGTATAGATCGGTGCCGTCACGGACGCACCGCCCACACCGATTCCACCGATCAGGCGGAAGAACATGAACAGGTACCAGTTCTCCGACAGCGCGGCACCGATCGCGGAGAGGAAGTACAGCGCGCCGATCACGAACAGGACCTTCTTGCGCCCGTAGGTGTCGGCCGGTTTCCCGGCCGTGAGGGCGCCGATGATGGTGCCGATCAGGGCCGTGGCAACCGTGAATCCCAACGCAAAAGATCCCAGGGAATATTTTTCCGTCAAAGCTTGGGTGGTGCCCGAAATAACGGCGGTGTCGAAGCCGAACAGTAACCCTCCGAGCGCGGCCACAATGGCGCTGCGCAAAACCAACGGTTTCATGATTTCCCCTTGAATTCCCGCCGATAGATGCTTGTCAGGCTAGGTATCGCTGACGTTCGGGTCAATTCTTGGCTAATGTTGCATCGGGGCGGGAAAATGACCCGTTGTTACGCGGGGAACATGCGAAATGGTCGGGGCGATATTCCAGCTCCGGTGGCAAGATCCGCGGCGACCCGCCCGATCTCCGGCATGAACTTGGCACCGTGACCGGAGCAGGCCGAAACCACCGTGAGTCCGTCCCAGGTGTCAATCACGAAGTCCTCGGTGGGCGTGTTGGTGAACAGGCACGTGGTCTCCGCGTAGGGCTCGGGGATCAGCCCCGGTATCCGACGCCGGACGAAGTCCACCACCCGCTCACGGTTCACCGGATCGACGACGCCGTCGCTCTGGTTGGCAGAAGTCAGTCTCTTGCCGCCGTTGAACTCGGCGATCTTCTGGCCCTTGTGCAGCGCGTCCCTCCCGCCAGGCAAGCCGTAGAGCACGATCTCTCGGGACATGTTGATCAGCGTAGGCCACGATTCCGCCACCGGGGTGTCCCGGTACGGGAAGTGGAAAGCGTTCTCCTGCCGCACCTCGAATGTCGGAAACGCCGAACGCGGAACGGGCAGCCGCGGAAGCAGCGTCGGCAACCAGGCCCCCGCGGCCACCACCACCCGCCGCGCCTGCACGGTGTCACCCACCGATGACCTCACCAGGAAGCCATAGCCTGTGCGTTCGATCTGCTCGACCGGCCAGTCGTTGACCAGTCGCCCGCCGGCGGCCTGGGCAGCACCCAGCATCGCCTCGACCGCACGTTCGGCGTCCAGGACACCCGCCCCGGCGTGCCAGAGGGCTGGCCCACGGACATCGATCAGTGGCCACCGTCGAGCCGCCTCGGCCGCGGACAAGATCTCGTGGGGTTGGCCGGCGCGGTGCAGGCAAGTCGCCACGGCGGGAATCTCACGCTGGTCCCCGAAGTCCAGGGCTCCTGTCCAGGTGATGAGCGGGGCACCGTGCAGTGCTTCCAGCTCCGCCCACCCGTCCCTGGCGGTCACGGCCAGGCGTGTGTAGAGCTCCGTGTCATAGGCCAGTCGGAAGATCCGCGCCGAGCCGTGCGAACTGCCCTCGGCATTCGCGGGGCGGGTTCGCTCCACCACCAGGGCGTCAACTCCGCGCTGAGCCAAGCGCCACGCCGTCGCGGCTCCGGCCAGCCCGGCCCCGACGATCACCACTTCAGCGTCCATGCCCCCGTCGCTCATGACACGTTCTCCCGTCGATTCATCTGGTTGCGGGCTCCGCGGACTCCAGCGCGTACGCGACGGTGGGCATGACGACGGTCGCGGGCGCCCCGGTGCCCCCGCCCGGGTCGGCGACGGCGTCGGCCATCGCCCGCCGGAAGGCCACCACACCCGGCAGCCCAGCGCGGGATTCGCGCGTGGCGGTGAAGATGTTGCGGTGCGGATGTCCCGGCAGCCCGATCAGTTCCGTACCCTCCGTGTAGTGGCTACCCACGAGCCCGTGGACGAAGGCGGCTGCGTGCCCCGCCCGGACCATGTGGATCTGCAGCAGCGGGTCCGGGGATTGCAGGACGGTACGAGGTTCGAATCCGGCGCGACGGCACATCGAGTGGGACCACACGCCCATCTTCGTCCCGTAGGAGTCCAGCGCCCAGGGGGCAGCAGCAAGGTCGGAGAGGTCCCGGACCCTTGCCGCCAGCGGTCCTTCCGCCGGCAAGGCCAGCACTTGGGGGTCCTGCAACAGCTCCACCCGGTCCGTACCGGCCCGCGGGGAGACGGGGAACCCGGGGAGCTCCTCCCCCACGATGAGGTCGAACTCGTGGGACAACAGCCCGTCGTAGGCGGGGTCCAGTTCCCGCTGCGTGATTTCCACGCGGAGCTCCGGATGGCGCTCTGCCAGCAACGTCAGGGCCGGCGGAACCACGGTCATGACCACGGTCTGGAAGGAGGCCACCCGCAGGACTCCCCGGACCTCCTGATCAGCAGCGGCCAGCTCTGATTCGGCCCGCTCCAACCGGGCGACGACGGCATCGGCGTGCCCAACCAGGGCGCGCCCGGCATCCGTCAGGTGGACACCTCGCCCCACACGTTCCAGCAGCGCTACACCCGCTTCGCGTTCCAACAGGGCCAACTGCTGGGACACGGCGGACGGGGTATAGGACAGCACCTGCGCCACACGTGAGATGGTCCCGTATCGGTGCAGTTCACTCAGCATCCGCAGGCGGTTGACATTCAGCATGTTGCAGTTTTCCTAAACCACTGACGTAAGAATCTTTCGCTAGATTAATCAAACGGTGGCGGCAATGCTGAATCCATGACCGCCACCGCACCCGTCCCCGTCGTCGCCCAGGCCGGGAATCCTTCGCCTGAAGCAGCCTCCGGCCCCACGATTTCCAGGGAGGGCTCCACGACCGACGGGAGACAGGGCTCGCGGGGTACCGCGGTGCTTCTGGTTCTGGCGTCGTGCGTCTCACTACAGACCGGGGCGGCGTTGGCCATGCAGCTCTTTCCGGTACTGGGCAGCTGGGGCACCACATCCGTCCGGTTGCTCGTCGCGGCCGTTGTGCTGGCGCTGATCGTGCGTCCCAAGGTGCGCGGGTGGACCGGGCCGCAGTGGAGCGCCACCGTCTGCTTTGGAGTCGCGCTGGCCCTGATGAACGGATTCTTCTACGCGGCCCTGTCCCGGATCCCACTGGGACCCGCGGTGTCCATCGAGTTCCTGGGTCCCTTGGTCCTGGCCGCAGTGCTGTCCCTCCGCCCCCGGGACCTGGTGTGGGTGGGACTCGCGTTGGTCGGCGTGGCGCTTTTCGGATTGGAGTCCGCTCTGGGCACCGGTGGTCTGGATCCGGTGGGCGTCGTCCTGGTCCTGATCGCAGGAGCCTTCTGGGCCGTCTACATCCTGACGAGCGCGCGTGTGGGGCAGCTCATCCCGGGGCCGGCCGGACTGGCCGTGGCACTGCTGGTTGCGGCCGTCCTGTTGCTGCCCTTCGGCGTGAACCAGTTTCCCAAGATCGTCGGTGACCCGCATCTGCTAGTTCTCGCGCTCGGCACGGGAGTTCTTGCGTCGTTGATTCCGTATGCGCTCGAACTCAGCGCGCTCCGCACGCTTCCTCGCCCGGTCTTCGGCGTCCTGTTGAGCCTGGAACCGGCGGTGGCAACACTCGCCGGCTGGCTCCTCCTGGGCCAGACCGCGAGCGCGTGGAAACTCGCGGCGGTCGCCCTGGTGATGATCGCCAGCATTGGCAGCACCTTGACCGCACGACAGAAACGCACGACGCCGGAGCTCGCGCCGTCGTCTGCTGCCTAAGCTTGAGTGATGGACGCTTCGGTACCGAACCCGCTGGAAACCCTCACCCTGGACATGCTGCGTCGGCGGACCAGCGAGAAGTGGCGGCACTACCCGGCGGACATGCTTCCGCTGTGGGTGGCCGAGATGGACGTGGTACCGCCGGAGCCGGTGATCCAGGCCGTGCACACGGCGATGTCCCTGGGAGACACGGGGTACCCGTCCGGGGACGTCTACCCGCGAGTGCTCAGCCAGTTCGCGAGCGATCGATGGGGGTGGGGCGGCCTGGACCCCGAGCGCATGGTGACGGTTCCGGATGTCATGACCGGCCTGGTTGCCGCCGTGGAGCTTCTCACGGACCGGGACGACGCCGTCGTGGTGTGCTCCCCCGTGTATCCGCCGTTCTACGGGTACATGCGACAGGCCGGCCGCCGGATTCTGGAAGCACCCCTGACCCCTACGGGTCGGCTCGATCCGGAAGCCATCCGCGCGGTGCTGACCCAGGCATGTTCCACCACCCCGCAGCCCGTCTTACTCCTGGCCAACCCGCACAACCCCACCGGGGTGGCTCACACCCGAGACGAGCTGGCCGCGGTGGCCGCCGTGGCCCGGGACCTCGGGGCGCGGGTGGTGGCCGACGAGATCCACTCACCCCTGGTCCTGGACGGGACCGAGTTCCTCCCCTTCCTGAGCGTCCCAGGAGCAGAGAACGCGTTCTCCGTGTTCTCTGCCTCCAAGGCCTGGAACCTGGCGGGGTTGAAGTCCGCCGTGCTCTCGGCCGGCCCCGAGGCTGCGGCGGACCTGCGTCGCATTCCGTGGACGGTCAACGCCGGAGTCAGTCACGTGGCGGTCATCGCCCACTGCGCAGCGCTGGAGCACGGCGGGCCGTGGCTGGACGCCCTACTGACCGGCCTGGAGCAGAACCGTGACCGGGTGCTGTCCCTGGTGGACGAACACCTGCCCGGAGTGACCGTCAGTCGGCCCCAGGCCACTTATCTCGCCTGGCTGGACGGCACAGCACTCGACCTGCCAGCGCCTGCGGAGGACGCTCCCTCCAAGCCATTCGGTCTCACCGGACCTGCCGCCTTCTTCTTCGACCACGCACGCGTCGCGCTCAACGACGGCGCCCTGTACGGCTCGGGCGGGCAGGGTTTCGTCCGGCTGAACTTCGGGACGTCGTCGTCCATCCTGCGGGAGGCTTTCGAACGCATGGGAACCGCGCTGCGCAAGCGTAGATGAACGGCCTGCGGGCCGGGGGGAGCGCCGTCGGCCGCACGGTCTCCTGAGAACTCGCCGCACACACTTCTTGTCATTTTGACACAAAGGTGTAGTCTCGAATCACTTCTGGTCATTCAGACCATAACCGTGGTGCAAGGAGGCCCCATGGCTGCGCAGGACTTCTACGGCTCGGTGTCCCTTGCCGTGTCCACGGTGATCTTCGCGCTCAAGGACCGCGCGCTCTGGGTCCCGCTGGTGCGTCGTGAACGCGAACCGTACAAGGGAACCTGGGCACTGCCCGGTGGTCCCCTTTCGCCGGGGCGGAACCTCCCGGACTCCGCGCTGAGCACGCTCGAAGCCACCACCGGTCTGACGCCGTCGTACTTGGAACAGCTCTACGCGTGGGGCAATCCGGAGCGCTCCGGCGGGGACGGTCACGTGGTCTCGGTGGTCTACTGGGCGGCGCTGTCCAGCACCCCGGACCAGGAGGCCAAGGGCGTGGCCTGGTTCCCGGTAGACGGTCTACCCTCCCTGGCCTTCGACCACGCGGAGATCCTGGACTACGCCGTCGCCCGGCTGCGGAGGAAAGTGGCCTACAGCCGTATCGCCCATTCGTTCATGCCTGAGACCTTCACCCTCACGGAGCTGAGGGAGGCGCACGAAGCGATCGTGGGCCATCCCCTGGACCCGGCCAACTTCGCCCGGCAGTTCCGGTCCTCCCCCGCACTGATCGACACCGGTCGGCACCGGGAAGGTACCCCGTTCCGCCCGCCGCGCCTCTATCGCTACGACAGCTCCTTGACCTACGCCGACGACGGCGCCCTTGCCCGCGCATCCTCCGCGCCCGACGACACTCAGGATCCGACATGCTGACCCGCACCGAACGACTCGAACGCCTCCCCTTCACCAGCAAGCACCGCAGACTCCTCGGGACCTCCGGCGTCGGCTGGGCCTTGGACGCGATGGACGTGGGGCTCATTTCCTTCGTGATCGCGGCGCTCGGGCAGCAGTGGGCGCTGGATGACACGACCAAGTCCTGGATCATTTCGATGGGCTTCGTGGGGATGGCAGTGGGCGCAACGTTGGGTGGACTGCTCGCCGATCGCATCGGACGCCGTTCGGTGTTCGCCCTGACCCTGCTGGTCTACGGATTGGCCACGGGGGCCACCGCACTGGTCACCTCCGTGGGCGCGCTGTTGGTCCTGCGCTTCCTGGTGGGGCTGGGTCTTGGCGCCGAGCTGCCCGTTGCCTCGACCTTGGTGTCCGAGTTCGCGCCCAAGAATATCCGCGGCCGCGTGGTCGTGCTGTTGGAGGCGTTCTGGGCGCTCGGCTGGATCGCCGCCGCGGTGATCGGCTACTTCGTCGTCGCCGGTTCGGAGGACGGTTGGCGCTGGGCGCTGGCCCTCGGAGCCGTACCGGCGTTGTGGTCGCTCATCATCCGGTGGAAGACCCCGGAGTCCATCCGCTTCCTGGAGGCCAAGGGCCGCCACGATCAGGCGGA
Organism: Kocuria soli; assembly: GCF_003797835.1. Taxonomy (GTDB): domain Bacteria; phylum Actinomycetota; class Actinomycetes; order Actinomycetales; family Micrococcaceae; genus Kocuria; species Kocuria soli. Next base: position 130,597 of record NZ_RKMF01000002.1, on the reverse strand, counting down.
AACCATCGTGCGGGAGTTCGAGAACGCTGCTCAGGCGTCCGGTGCGCAGCCGGACTCCGACGACGTCGATCAGCACACGAGGTCAGGCGGCAGCGCAACGACGACGATCCGGGACACGGATCAGACGATCTTCTCCCCCGGTCTACGACGCCGGACGATCGCGCTGTGGGTGGTGTGGTTCTGCATCAACCTGTCCTACTACGGGGCCTTCACGTGGATCCCGTCCCTGCTGACCGCCCAGGGGTTCACTTTGGTGCGGTCCTTCGAGTTCACGCTGATCATGACGTTGGCGCAGTTGCCCGGTTACGCGGTGGCCGCGTGGTTGATCGAGGTCATCGGGCGACGCATGACCCTTGCGCTGTTCCTGGCCGGTTCCGCCGGTGCTGCCATTGCCTTCGGACTGGCCGGCTCCCCCGGGACGATCATTGCCGCGGGCTGTGCCCTGTCGTTCTTCAACCTGGGCGCGTGGGGCGCGCTGTACGCGATCGGTCCGGAGCTCTATCCCACGTCGGTCCGAGGTACCGGAACCGGAAGCGCTGCTGGTGTGGGACGCATTGCCTCGATCATTGCCCCGTTGCTGGTGCCGTTCCTGGTGTCCTCCGGGGGCCTGACCTTGACCTTCGGAGTGTTCTCGGCGGCATTCGCCGTCGCTGCTTTGGCGGCCTTCCTGCTGCCGGAGAAGCGGGGGCAGGCGATCGACTGAGATCCGGTAGGTCTGGACACACTTTGTCAGGGAAAAGGCCACTTCCAGCGACTGGAAGTGGCCTTTTCCCTGACAAAGTGACGACGACGCCCGGTGGCTCACTCGAAGCGCAGGCCCTCGGTCACGGCGAATCCTCCTGAGCCACAACCCGAGCCCCAGGAGGATGACTGCTGGCAGCAGTCCCACGATCGGCGAGATCAGCCACTCGAAGCCCGGTTGAATCTCCAAATGGCCGTCGAACACGAGCGGATTGACCGTGGCATCCTCCACGGCGTGGGCCAGGACCAAGGGCCAGATCGACCGCGCCAGTCGGAACAGTTCGGCGAACAACACTCCCCACAGCATCATCACTGCGCAGGCAGCCAGGGCGAACAGACCCCTGGGGACGTCCATGACGGAACGGATCTGCTCCTCAGGCAGGAAGTACAGGTAGTAGGGCAGGTGCCACAGCCCCCACACGCCGCCCGAGACGAGATAGACGACGGGATCGCCGCAACGCCGCGCATCCAGTCCACCCACGAAGTAGCCCCGGCACACGGCTTCTTCGAAAACGTTCTTGACAAGTTGAGGAACCAGCGTGGATGCGAACACGACACCCAACGCACCGAAACGAAGCGTGTCCACGGATCCCCCGCCGGTAACCACCCCGGCGGCGATGCTGACCAGGCACACCACGGGATAGATCACCAGGGCAACCACGTACCAAGGCCACGGTTCGGCAACGCGGGGAGCCCACCTCCCCGGCGCCTTGACGCGGTGCGCCAGGCACATTCCCAGCACGAGAAGCATCGGCGTCACCAGCCACAAGAGAGTTCCCGGGCTGTCCATGGAATCCGGAACTCCGAGCAGCCGATTGAGGCCCACTCCGAGCCACCCACTTGCCAACGTCACAACCGTCACCGGTACCAACCCGCCGACGTTCTTGTCCATCCCCTCCCGATGTCATGACCCGCGCGGCTCCATGTGCCTCATAGATAGGTCTATCAAACATACCTATGAGATACAAGGACTAGGGTTGCTTACATGGCACACGTGATCCTCGGACTGCTGCTCCTACGGCCCATGAGCCTGTACGACCTGCTCAAGGCTTTCGAGGAAGGGATCTCACTGTTCTACTCCGCCAGCGCAGGCAGCATCAAGCGCGCCCTGGAAGGCCTGTTACGGCGTGGAGAGGTGGAGATCGTGTCCCAGGATGTCGAGGGACGTCGGCGAAAGACGTACGGCATCACCGATGCCGGACAGGCAGCCTTCCAGGAATGGATCTTGTCTCCCCCGGAGCGCGCCGACATGGACACGGCCGTCCTTTCGCGGGTCTACTTCTTGGGCCTGCTCGACGCTACCGACCGGCTCACGGCCCTCGAACAACTGCGAACCACTGTGGCCGCAGAAGCCGCGACCCTCGAGGTCGTGGAATCGCAAGTCGCCACGTCTGAAGTGCCGGCCGAATTGGGCGATGTGGCTCGCTACGGGCGCGCGACGCTGGACTACGGGATCCGTGCCCATCAGACCGCGCTCACGTGGCTCGACGAGCTCCTGGGCCGGGCCGCGGCCGATGCGGAAAAGGGTGCTCGCTGAGGCAAACCCCAACCACAAAAGAACGAGGGTCCGCCTTCCGGCGCGGCCCTCGTTCTCGTCTACCTCAATGTGGTGGACGCGGGCGGACTCAAACCGAACACCTGGCAGAGGTTCGAGCGGCTCGGTACCGCGTGGGATCAGGCGAAACTCGCTGTTGGCGACGAGCCGCAAGGTGCCGTCGAGGACGACCCCGGAGTCGTGGCGAACCCTAAGAGACGAGCTAGAACACCACTGACGGACAGCGAAGTGGACGCTATTAGAACTGCCCGAGCGAACGGCGAAAGCGTGGTCTCGATCTCGCGGCGGTTCGGTATCCATCGGATGACTGTGTGGACGCACACGAACGACTCCCTGCGATGAGAGTGCTGAGCCGTCCGCGAGGACTCACGGCACGCTGACGCGCATCCTGCGTAGCGGGCCAGGTGTGACGCCGACCTATTGGCAGAAGAGCCTGGCGACATGACTGCGGAAGTGCCAGCCGAATCGCTACATCACAGCAGGGACGGTCAGGTTAGTTTCGCGCAGGTATTTCGCCAGGCGCTCTGCGCGGATTATTGTCAGGTACGCGCCGATGTGCAAGATCGTCTGGATCCACAACAGCGAGTCGCCCTTGCGTCCGCGATGCCCCGGTGGCCTGCTGGCGCTACTTCCAGTTCATCATCGGGCCGTTGATGATGTTTAGGATGAGGCTCTCGATGAAGACTACGGCTTCCTCGCGACCGATTACGTACCCTGTCGGATGGCCACAGCGATTGCGCGTGTCCAGCTTCTCAGTCAACAACTTGCGGGCGTTCTTGTTGAAGACGCCCGCGTCCTCGCATATTTGAAAGAAGTTTTGGTCGCTCAAGTAGAGTAGGTCGTCCTTCTTCTTTACTTTCTTGTACGCACTGGACTGCCCGAAGCGGGCAGCATTGTGCTTCTCAAGCGTCTTGAACCCCGACCGCTGGCTCGCGATCGCAGAGTAGATGTGCTCCACCGTTGCTGACCAGACCATCAGTACGGCGCCGCGATACGCGCCGTTCTCGTAGCAGTCGATCGCTTCTTTCAGATATGCCTCGTAGGTCGCCGGTGCAAGCGCGGCGGCATCTCGGAGCGAGTGCAGCGCGGCGGCGGGGGCCTGCTTAGCGATGTTGGTGACGGGTAGTCTGTGCGTTTCCTGGAACTCGCCCAACCGCTGAATCTGGGCGATCGCGTCCTCAGTCGTCGTCATCGTTTACGGGCTTGTTCAGCACGTACCGCGCCATGTTCTTGAATATTTCGCGCACCGTGTCGGCCCTGGCGTCCGCTGCGATGTGGATTTCAACATTAACGTGCACGCTGGGGCTGGCTGATACGGCCACGTCTCGGATCTGGGGAACCGCTTCGGCCGCGGGTGCCGCGGCCTCCGAACCAGAAGGTGGCGCTGACACCGGAGGTGCTGTCGGCTCTTCTCCTTCGGGAACTGCCGCCGCTGCTGATGTGGAATGAAGCACCGAGTCGACAACGGAAAGGTCGAAAGCAATTCGAGTTTCGTTGCCCCCGCGACCGATAGTCAGTGCGCCAAGGCCTGCGCCTTGAACAATCCGACCGAAGCAGACGGCTCCGTTCTTGAGCGTGTCGCCCTTCACGCCTCCAATCGTGGCGGAGTGCTTCGTCTCCCAGTACTGGCCGATCTCGGTAGCCGTCACCTCGCTCCGACTCCCATAATGGACCCACTCAAGCGTCGCGTGATAGAGCGCGACTCCACCAACGGTCTCCTTGAGTGCGCCAGCCTGGTCTCCCGACGCGAACTTCGACCCACGATCCGTGATCTTGATGTTGGCACCGTCACGAGTGACTAAGCCGAACTCCACCATTGCGCCGAGCTTCCGACCGTCGAGTGACCCCAACGTACTCTCGACCTTCGTGATTGCCGTGAAACCGATCTGCTTTGCGAGGTAGTTGAGAATCTTCTCGATGTCCTCAACGGACGTCTTGATCGGGACCATGCTCTACGCCTCCATGACTCTAGGTCGAGGCACAAGCATCCCATAGGAGGCACCGACAGTCGCATTCGACACGCGGTCGGGGGCATGAGCAGGTGCGTCATGAGCCCTTCGCGCGGCAGGCAAACACCTCACCGACCTTCTGCCATCGGTCGCGTGGACGACATGCTGGGGGTAGCAGTATGCAGGCGTGCTGCCTCTTGGCCACTCGGGTTGGCGCAATTCGTCATCAGCTATGCTTACGTGTATACGGTTTGTATCAGATGGAGGGTGGCGGCGATGGCGACGTTGAGGCCGGGCTCGGCCGAGGAGGCCGGCATGTCGCGCAGCGGGCTGTATCGTGCGGCGCGCGAGGGGCGGCTGGAGCGGGTCGCGCGGGGCATATACCTGCCGGCGGATGCGGATGCGGCGGACTGGGACTGGATCGAGGCCGCGACTCGTCGCCCGGATGCGACGATCTGTTTGACGTCGGCGCTCGCTCATCAGGATCTGACTGATGTGATCCCCGCCGCGTTGGATGTCGCGATCCCGCGCGGGTCGCGCACACCGGCGAGCGATGGCGCTATCGCTTGGCATCAGTTCGACCGGGCCACGTTTGACATCGGCCGTGAGGAGATCCCGATTCCGGGCACGGATCAGACCATCGGGATCTACTCGCCCGAACGCTCGATCGCCGACGCGTTCCGGTTGCGTGGCGAGGTCGGGTACGAGCTGGCGCGGGAGTCGTTGAAGGAGTGGCTGCGCCGCGGCGGGAAGCCTGCTCGGTTGATGGAGATCGCCTCTCGTCTCCCTCGGGCGAAGTCCCCGGTCCTGCAGGCGTTGGAGGCGCTGGCGTGAGCGTGTGCGATGAGGTGTTCCGCCGCATCCAGTCTGCGGCACGCTCGGCAGCCGCGAATACCGGGACGGGTGCGCCGACGCAGGAGTATCTGATCCGGCACACGCTGGAGTCGTTCCTGGATCGGCTCACCCGCACCGCCCATGCCGAGGACTTCGTCCTCAAGGGCGGGATCCTGCTGGCCGCCTACGGCGTGCGGCGCCCGACGAAAGACGCCGATGCTAACCCCGTCGGAACCGACGTCACAACCGATCACCTCATCGCAGTGGTTCACGACATCGCCGCCGTCGAGATCGATGACGGGGTGGTGTTCGATCTCGGCTCGATCAGCGTGCAGGAGATCCGCGAGCAAGCCGACTACCCAGGATCCCGGGTTCGAGTCGGCGTGTCGATCGGGCCGTGGAAGGGCACCACCGCGTGGGATGTCTCCACCGGAGATCCGATCGTGCCCGCGCCTCGCCGCGTGCGCATCGACCGTATCCTGGGCGACCCGATCCTGCTGCTCGGCTACGCGCCCGAGACCACGATCGCCGAGAAGGGCGTCACCATCCTGGAGCGGGGAATCACCAGCACCCGGTGGCGCGACTACGTCGACATCGTCCAACTCGCCCGACAAGGCATCGACGCCGATGAACTGCTCCGCTCCGCGTGAGCAGTGGCCCGCTACCGCGGCGTCGCCCTCGAACCCGTCGCACCGCACGTGGTCGGCTATGGGCAGGTCGGTCAGGCCAAGTGGGCGGCCTGGCGTCGCAAGGAGCGGCTGGAGGCGGTCTCTGAAGCGGACCTCGACCAGCAGATAGCGCTGGTGGCCTCCTACCTTGACCCCCGTGTTCAGCCACGGTGACACCCAGCCTCGCATATAGCGCGCGTCCGTGTCCGCGTCCCGAAGCGTTGGAGGCGTGACTACTACAACCACAGAGAGTCCGTTGTCTCCGCTTCGGGCCGTGTCCTATGTCCGTGTCTCCACCCTCGATCAGGCCCGCCGCGGCTCTGAGCCGGAGGGGTTGTCGATCCCAGCGCAGCGGGAGGCGAACCGGCGGCGAGCGTTGGACATGGGCGCTCTCGTGGTCGCGGAGTTCGTCGAACGTGGCCGCTCGGGCAGGTCGCTGGAACGCCCGGAACTGCGGCGGATGCTGGAGTACATCCAGGACCGGCCGGTGGACTTCGTGATCGTACACAAGATCGACCGCCTCGCCCGCAACCGCGCCGACGACGCCGCGATCACCAGGACCATCCAGAACACCGGCGCCTACCTGGTGTCCACGACGGAGGCGATCAGCACGACCCCGAGCGGGAGACTGCTGCATGGGATCATGGCTTCCATCGCGGAGTTCTACTCCCAGAACCTCGCCACCGAGGTGACGAAGGGAATGCGACAGAAAGCCATTCACGGGGGAACGCCGGGGCGGGCACCGCTCGGCTACCTCAACGAGCGTCGGTTCGACGACGGCCGCGAGGTCCGCACCATCACGATCGACCCGGAACGCGCCGAGCACGTCATCTGGGCGTTCCACGCCTATGCCACCGGCGGCTGGAGCGTCACCCGCCTCGCCGCGGAGCTAGAGGCCCGTGGCCTGACGACCAGGTCGGGGCCGAACACCCCTGCCGGGCCGTTGACCGTGAACGGGCTGCACCGGCTTCTGCGGCGCCCGTATTACAAGGGCATCGTCGTCCACAACGGCATCGAGCATCCAGGCCGGCACGAGCCGCTCATCGACCCGGTCACCTGGGCGACCGTGCAGGACATCTTGACCAGCCGCCGCAACGGGGAACGCTCGCGGGCTCACGATCATTACCTCAAGGGGACGGTGTTCTGCGTCGAGTGCGGCAGGCGGCTGATCGTGCAGCACACCCGCACCAAGACCGGCCGCGTCTACGACTACTTCGTCTGCCACCGACGCCGCGACACCACCTGCAGCAACGCAAAGCCCTGCCGATCGCCCAGGTCGAGCAGCAGGTCGAGGACCTCTACCGCACGATCGAGATGAACCCCGACCGGCGCGAACGCATCGAGCTGACCGTGCTGGCCAAACTCCACCGACAACAGGCAGTCAACGATCAGCGGCTCGCAGCGATCGCCGTCGAGGCCCACACGGTTGAGGCGAACCAGGCCAAGCTGCTCGAGGCCCACTATGCCGACGCTATCGACCGTGAGGCGTTCCTCACCCACCAGCGACGGCTCAACACCGAACTGGCGAACCTCGGCCGGGAGAGGGCGAAGCTGGAGTCGGAGAACACCGAGATCCAGCAACGCGTCCGTGACGCCCTCGACCTGCTCCAAGACGTCCACGACACCTACTCGAACGCGCCGGTCACAGTGCGCAAGCAACTCAACCGCGCCATCTTCGCCGGGATCTTCCTCGGCCCCGATCCCGATCAGATCCGCGCCGAACTCAACGAACCCTTCGCCAGCATCGCCAGGCCGAACAACGACTGAGGCCGCCCTGTCGGGCGGCCTCAGCAAGCGTCGGATGCACTTTTGATAAGAGCAACTGGGTGGAGGTAGCGCGACAGTGTTCGAACCTTGCCCCGGCGCTGACGCGGGCCGTGTCGTCGCATCACGCGATTCGGCGTCGGGACTCGTTGGTTCGCCAGGAGTCTTTGGAGCAGCTGCCGCGCCCGGTGACGCGCTTGACGGAAACGATGCTGCTTGAGGCCGAGCGGAGGTATCGGGGTGGGGAGATCCTGCGGACCATCGCGAAGGATTTGGGCGTGAGTCGTGAACGCCTCTCAAGTCATTTGCGCAAGCGAGGGGTCCGGCTCCGGCGAGAGAAGCCCGCTCCTGCGCTGGTGCTTGAAATGTGCCGCCGGTACGAACAGGGTGAGTCGTTGGCGAGAGTGGGCGCGCGCCTTGGATTCAACCCCAGTTCCGTGCGTGTCGCGCTCCTCGCTGCGGGTGTGAAGCTTCGGGACACTCATGGGCGAGTGCGGTGAGTCTCGACGCCCCTGTCGGGGTGTTACTCGATAGCCCCGAGGATTGCTGCGACTCGGGGTGGCAGCAGAGACTTCGTACCAGTGGTGTTCACAAGCGTGGCGAGGTTGCGCCAGGCGTGGGCGCGGATCTGAGCGGTGGTGACTCCGCGCTGCTTGGCGAGAGCTGCTTCGACGTCGCGGACGTTGCCAGGTTGATGCGGGCGGGCTCCGCTGCGGTTCCCATCGGGGTGGTCTGTTTCTAGGAGGAGACGGTCCGTGGGGATGAGGTCGATGGCGTCGCTTCGGCGCATGGTGGCGGTGTTGATCGAGAAGTAGGCCCCGAGTTCAACTGCGCGCCTTGTCGTGGCTCGGTCGCCGAGCCACCAGTGCAGGATCGCGCCGGTGATCGGGGTGTGTTCGAGATGCTCCACGACTTCGTTGGTTGCCCGGTAGCTGTGGATCGACGTGAGTCGGGGCTTCGCTTGGAGTTGCGTGAGCAGCGCGGCGAACACCTCGTGCTGTTTGGCGAGGCGGGATGGGACTTTTGCGTCGAGTCCGATTTCGCCGACGTAGGGGGTGCGGGCGATGAGACGCTCGAACTCCTCGGGGTCGTAGCCATCGAGTGCGGTCTTCGCTCCTGGGTGAACGCCGACGCCCCAGATCGTGAGCAGGTCATGGTGCTGGCGATCGAGGGCGACACGCGACTCGGCGAGGCTTCGGCTTGCCGCGAAGATCACGGCTCGGAGGTTCAGCAGGTCCCGAGGGGTGATCGTCGGGTCGATGTGGGCGTGGAGGTCAACGGCCGGGAAGTTGGTCATGTCAGCGTTTCCAGCTCGCGCGCGCCGCGGACGCAAAGGTCACGGGCGTCGGTTGCGGAGTACCCGTCGGGCAGGCGCATCGCTGCGATGTCGCTGACCCGGATTCCGCGGGCCACGAATCCGCGGATGCTGGGAAGGATTGACGCCTTTTCGAGTTGGGATCTCGCGGCCTCGCTGGGAGGGGCGTCGATCACGTAGGTGCTGCGGTCGGTGAGTTCCGCGGCCGCGAACGATGCCCTGCGCACCAGGCATCCGAAGCACGTTCCGCAATGGTCGGTCGCTGTCACGCCGAGCCATCGTCGGTTGGTGAACGCGCACGAGTTGGTGGCGCTGAGCAGGTCCGAGGCGGGGTCATCGCCGACCTGGTCCGCCAGCCACCGGAACATCTCGCCCTTCGTCTGTGCTGCGAATGGATTGGACAGGGTTCCCCATGCGCCGGCGACGGAGACGAGTCGGGAGAGTTCGGTGAGGAACCACGGGTGGGTGGTGCGGGTGGACAGACTGCCGAGCTGGTCAGGGCCCAGGGGTGGGTTCAGTGACGCGAACCCGTTCTCGGGGATCCAGAGCTCCACCTCGTTGACCGAGGCGAGGGCGAGGCCGAGCGCGAGGAAGAGGAACGATCGGGTTCGCGTGGTGTTCTCGTTCTTGAACCGGTGGCCTCCGGGCTGCGTCTGGCGTCGGGTGAAGCGGATCTGCGCGTGCTGCTGCGTGCCGCCATTGGGGCAGAGGTCTCGGATGCGTTCGGCGACGTCCTGCTGGATGGGTGAGATCGATGTCGCCCCGACGTGAGATACGAGCAGGTGCGATTCGGGCCGGGTGCGTGCGAAAAATGCGCCGGTGGCGGAGTCGGCGCCGCCGCTCATGAGCACCACCCGCTGCACGTCGGGATACCCGTTGGGCGCGATGTCCTCGCGAGGGATGCGTGCTGCACGGAAGGTGAGCGTCCATCGGTCACCCGACAAGAAGTCGAGGAGCTGCTGCAGCTGTATCGTGATTGCGTTCCAGGGTGCCGGGTTGTGGACGGGGACGCTCAGGGCAATGTGGCGTTGGGTCCAGTTGACGCGGCCAGCCCGGCGCGGGACGGAGCGGTCTGCGGCGTAGACCATCGCGGCGAGGCGGAACAGTTCGATGTTCTCGCGTCGAACCGGGCCGAGCTTGCCCAGCCGGGGTCCCAGGGAGGTGTTGAAGGTGCCGGCCCCAGCGGTGGGCCAGTAGAACGTGCGCTCGGCGGATTCGGGAGTGAGCGCCGATGGGACGTGGAAACGAAGGTCGAACTGTGCCATCTCAATCCGCCTCGTGGATGGTTCTGAGATATTCCAGTCCGTCTTCGATCGCGCGCGTGAACTCCTCGGCGCTGGGCCCGCTGGGCGAGAGGTCCGCGTGCGCGGCAAGCTCTTCCGCGGCCTGACGAATCCCGTCCTCGAACGCCGCGCGTTCGGCCCCTGACATGTCCTTGGTGTTAAGACTGGATGCGGTCTCCACAAGGTATGCCTCGGCCAGGATCAGGGCGACCGCTTCCTCCGCGATCTGCCCGAGCGACACGTCCGTTCCCGTGCTGTCGCTCTCGACGAGCCATTCGGCGAGCCTGCCGACGACCTCCATCTGCTCCGCAGTTTCGATCGTTCCCGCGGGGAGATCCTCACAGACTTTCTGTGCGATCTGGTGGGCGACGTCGAAGATGTTCGGGTTGGCTCGCAGTGCGTCGTAGTCCAGGCCGAGATCGCGCAGAGTCTGCGCGTCGCCGCTGCGGTACGCGTATGCCGCTGCGGCCCCACGGCCGGCGGAACGCGCGGAGGCTGCCGTCGATCGAGTGAGGCTCTCGCTGCTCCGGCGGCCACCACCCCCGCCCCTTCCCCCTCCGCCGCGGGAGGAACGGAAGAGCGCGGCCGTGGGCAGCACCCTGCCGGCTGGTGAGTTCGGGGACGGCTTCAGCGGGGATAGAAGCGAGGACTGGTTGCCTGAGGGTGGCGGGGCCTGGCCGTCAGCCCCGGGGAGGTTGGCCAGCCAGTCGTCGAGTCCGTCGCGCAGGTCACCACCGGCGGCGCTGCCGGAGTAGGAGCCTTTTGTTCCCATCAGCGCTTACTGCCCTTCGGTGGCGGCGTGGTGAGCGCCTTTTTGATGTTGCCGTCTGGGAGCTGCGCGGCCAACGCGTTGATGACGTCCTTCATCCCGGGGATCTCGACCCCGGCGAGGATGACGGCGGTGCCGGGCTGCAGATCGGAGGCCGGGAGCCGGCGGAATGCGTCAAGCGCGGCCGGTTGCACGGCGACATGTGCGGTGGCGAGTCTGACGATTCCGGAGACCGCGCCGCGTTGCTCCTGGACACGGTCTCGTGCGCGCAGCCCCAGGTGCCGCAGCAGCTGATCGACATCGTCGGTCGTGAGCGCTCGCAGGCTCTCGTCGGTGAGCTGCCGCCTGTCCACCGTCCGGGTCGAGGCCAGCTGCGCGGCCAGATCGCGGAGATGTTGTGGAAGCTCTGCACTAACCAGGAGGTCGCCGCGGAAGGATGCCGCCAGGTGCAGGTACGGGCTCAGGTCGAGGTCATGAAGATCCGGTGGGAGCTTGGCCCACCGAATCATGTCCTCGGCGAAGTGCGGGGCGACCGCGGCTGTTGACGCCGCTTGGGCCTGCGCTTCCTCCGCTTCGGGTGGTCGCGCGTCTTCGGCTGTGCCGGGCGGTTCCGCTCCGGTCGCCTCCGCGGCAGTCTGGGCGGGCTTATCCGGTGCATGGTCGCCGAAGTCAGCTGGCGGAGCGGGGACGGGAGATTCTTTCGGCCGGTTGGCTTGCGCTTCCAGCGACTCCAGTCGATCTCGAAGCTCACCGGTTCGCAGCCATGACAGCACGGACTGGAACTGATCCGGCAGGAGGACTTCAAGAACCATGAGCTTGGCGACGACGTCGAAGTCGAGCTCGATGCCCCGCCGCGCGGCGATGGATCGACGGATGTTCAGGTCGTTAAGGAATCGCTTGATGCGCCGCGGGTTGCCCCGCAGTTTCTCGTAGAGGATCGTGGTGAGCCGACGCGCGAAAGACAGCTCTCGCTGGACGTCGAGACCGTCAGGCGCTTGCAGGTCGTCGAGAGCGCCGGCCATGCGGAGCCGGTGGCATTCGGTGATGACCTTTTCGAGCTGCTCATCGGTGAGACGCTGGTCAACGCGATTCTGCAGCTGCAGCAAGAGCACATACGACTCAGTGTCGAAGGCACCCAGAGCCGGCAGTGGAACGGTGGTCTGGACGATCTTGTGCAGGTAGAGCTTGGACGGGGGTTCTGCCGGGAGAGCGTCTTCGTCCTCGGGACGCTCCGTGGGCATGCTCGACTCCGGCAGGCGTGTGCGAATCGCGTCGGCGACCCGGTCCTCGTCTGCCGCGATGACGAATGCCATGCCCTCGACACTCAGGAAGAGACGGATCGCTTCCAGGGTCTCCACGACGGTGTCGACCAGACACCGGTCGAGGTCGTCGACCAGCACCGCGACGCGTCGCACGTGAGCCATCTCCTCGGCCCCCAACAGCTCAGCGAACTCGGCCTTAAAGCCAGCCAGGCCCCGCGGCTGGTCCCCCGCGTCAGTGCCCTCGGACGCCGGTTCTCGAATGAGATCCAGCACGTCGTTGACACCGGGGATCTGCAAGGTGAGTGATGACTTGGCGGCGAGCTTGACCGCCTTGGCCCAGTCGACGCGATCAGAGAGCCTCTTGAGGAGCTTCTTGATCTTCTCACCCTTGGACTCCTCGACGTCCTTGAGGCGTTCCGTGAGTTCGGCCGCGATGGCGTCGAGGACCTCTCCGATCAGGCTTTCCTTCGCGCCCACGGCAGGGTCATAACGCCAGGGGTCGGTGCGGACGGTGATGATCTTGGCGTTCTCAGGATCGCTGCGGGAGTCAAGATCAGCCTTGATGAGTTCAAGGACGGTGGTCTTGCCACTGCCCCATGGGCCGGACAGTCCGATCGCCAGCGGATCGAGCGCGTCATCGAGCACGGCGTCGGAGACCGTTTCCGCGATGGCCCGCGCCGCGAGGAAGTCCACTTTCGACGGCTCATCGGACCAGAGGCGACCGCGAAGGTCCTCGATCGTGGACATCACGCCTCCTCACGTTCAGCTGCGAAGGCGGTTCTGTGAGACCTGCGCGAGCTCGCCCGCCGTCGGGGCGGTGCGCGAAGCGCACATAAGCATCCGATGACCCAAGTTTTCCGTTCAGGATCTCACGTTTGCCCTCGCACGCGGGGCCGACACGCAGGGAGCCCTCGGACAGGCGGCGAGCGGGTCAGTCCGTGGAGTCGCTACCGCCGGAGGGGAACAACCGCGGGGCCTGGGCATCGAGGTGCGCCTGCTTGACGGCGATCAGGTTCTCCTCGACGGAGCGTGTCGTGCGGTCTTTGGTGACGTGGATGTCTACGTCGGCGTCGTGGAGCTGCTGGACGACGGCGACGTGATCGGCGTACTTGGCGCCGAGCGAGATCGGTGACGATGAGCCCCGTCACGTCCTCCCGCGCGACGGCATCGAGAACGCCACGCAGACCGTCGCTGGGGCGCCCGATGTCGGTGAAGACCTCGGTGATGGTCAGGCCGTGCTCGTCGGCGTATCGGCGGCAGTCGGATTCCTGCCGGTTCAGCCAGTCCGGGTTCTCTGTCACGCTGCGCCGGTAGGTGACGGCCTTCATGACGCACCTCCGGCCATGGCCAGAGCCTCGCCTGGCGTACCGTGCGACTCGGCTTCGCGGCGGGCGTTGCGGCGCTGGATGTGTTCGCGGTAGCGGACGCGGGCGAGGGCGATGAGGCTCATCGGGCCGAGCCAGAGCATCTTGAGCGCGTTCCATGCGCACAGCAGGGCGACCAGGTGGGGCCAGCCGGGGCCGCCTTGCTCGATGTGGTCGGTCAGGAGCTTGGCGGCTGCGATGTAGGGGGCGGCGAGCAGCATCGCGGGAATGCCCCATTTGAGTCCGCGGCGGGTGTGCACGGCATCGCGGATGCGGTTCGTCGGGAAGAGCCGGCGGGCCGGTTCCAGGTTCTGGGCGGTGTTCTCGCTCTGGCGCCAGCGGCGTCGGACGCGGTCGCTGAGGAACATCGGTGGGCCTCCATTCAACACGGTTCGAATGATCGAGAAGCGGCGTGTTGGTGGTGGCCCCGGAGGGGGCGATCCCGAAGGACCCTGCAGATGGAATGCCTGCGCTTCACCTCCTAGTTTATGCGCGGGTCGGGAGAAAGGGGAAGGTCTCGTCGTGGTGCCGGGTGCACCTGCGCTGGTAGTGCCTGGTGAGTGGAAGGACCCGGTCATGGTTGCTCTGACTGACTATGCCTCTGATGAGCGGACGGCCCGCGTGGTGCTCTCGATGATGATCGAGCCTGCCGACCGGACCGTCGGTCGCCTACTGCTCCGCGAAGGCGCCGTCGAGACCCTCCGGCTCCTCGACGTGGGCGGATCGATGCCCGGCGTCCGGGCTGAGGAAGCGTCGATCCTGCACCACACCGCGCAGCAGTTCGCTTCACGGGGCAGCCTCGGCGATGATCTGGCGGGGGTGCTGGACGGGTCGTATGCGCCGCTGATCCCTGGCGATGCGCATTGGCCGGTCTCGGTGGACGCGCTGGGCGATCGTGCCCCGTACGTGCTGTGGACGAAGGGAGCGACCTCGCTCCTCGCGACCCGGCAGGAGACGCGGTATTGGTAGTGCGCGTTATTTGATTTGGCGCTATTTGGCGGACGGGGGATTCTGCACGACTTTCCGTTCTCGTCGCTTGGGAGAGCCGAGAGGATTTTCCGTGAGCTACAGGTACCGGCAGACCTGGTCCGCGCTGCACGAGTCGGGGTCGGGCTGCGCGGCGTCGTGCCTGAGCTCGGCGATGGTGTCTCGGAGCGCTGTGAGCTGGGCGATCTGCTGCTCGATCTCGGCGAGGCGCGCGTCGAGGAGATCGCGCACGTGCTCGCAGGGAGCAGCGCCGCCGTCGCGGATGTCGAGGATCTGGCGGATCTGGGCGAGGGTGAGGCCCGCGGCCTGGCCGCGGTGGACGAAGTCGATCCGGGCGGCCGTCTCGGGCGCGTAGTCGCGGTATCCGGACGGCGTGCGCTCGGCCGGGGGCAGCAGGCCCTGCTCCTCGTAGAACCGCAGCGTCTTCGCCGTCGTTCCCGCCCGCTCGGCGAGTTCCCCGATGCGCATCGCAGGCCCCCTTTTCTTTCGGCAGAAGCCTTCTTGACCTTCCCCTGCACTGGAAGGTCCAGTATGACCGAGAAAGAAGAGAAACCCAAGTGACGGGAGCTGCGATGCCCACGAAGTACGACCTCGCCATCATCGGATCGGGCGGTGGTGCGTTCGCCGCCGCGATCCGCGCGACCACGCTCGGCAAGTCGGTGGTGATGATCGAGCGCGGGACGCTCGGTGGCACCTGCGTGAACACCGGCTGCGTGCCGTCGAAGGCCCTGATCGCCGCGGCCGACGCACGGCACTCCGCGGCCGACACCGCCGACCGGTTCCCGGGGATCGCGACGACGGCGGGGCCAGTGGACATGCCCGCCCTGATCGCCGGGAAGCAGGCGCTGGTCGAGTCGCTGCGGGGCGAGAAGTACGCCGACGTCGCCGACTCCTACGGTTGGGCCGTCCGCCGCGGCGATGCCGCGTTCGCCGGCACCCCCGACGCACCGGTCCTCCAGGTCGCCGGGGACGACGGGAGCACCGAGACGATCGAGGCCGGGCACTACCTGGTCGCGACCGGCTCTCGGCCGTGGGCCCCGCCGATCGACGGCCTGGACCAGACCGGGTACCTGACCTCGACCACGGCGATGGAGCTGACCGAACTCCCTGAGTCCCTGCTCGTGCTCGGCGGCGGCTACGTCGCCCTGGAGCAGGCGCAGCTGTTCGCCCGGCTCGGCTCCCAGGTCACCGTGCTGGTCCGGTCCCGGCTCGCGTCGAAGGAGGAGCCGGAGGTGTCCAGGACGCTGCAGGAGGTGTTCGCCGACGAGGGCATCCGGGTGGTCCGCCGCGCGCTGCCGACGCGGGTGTCCCGCGACGCCGCGACCGGGCAGGCCGTCGTCACCGCGGACGTCGCCGGCGGCCGGGAGGAGTTCCGCGCCGACCAGGTGCTCGTCGCCCTCGGACGACGACCGGCCACCGATGGGCTCGGCCTCGACAGGGTCGGGGTCAAGACCGGGGACCTCGGCGAGGTGGTCGTCTCCGACCGGATGCAGTCCTCCCACCCGCGGATCTGGGCCGCGGGCGACGTGACCGGCCACCCCGAGTTCGTCTACGTCGCCGCCCACCACGGCACCCTCGTCGCCGAGAACGCGTTCGCCGACGCCGATCGGGCCGTGGACTACGCCCGACTGCCGAGGGTGACGTTCACCGGCCCGGCGATCGGCGCGGTCGGGATGACCGAGAAGGACGTCGTCGCCGCCGGGATCCGCTGCGACTGCCGCGTCCTGCCCCTGCACCACGTGCCCCGCGCACTGGTCAACCGCGACACCCGCGGCTTCGTCAAGATCGTCGTGGACGCCGACACCGGGAAGATCCTCGGCATCACCGCCGTCGCCAAGGACGCCGGCGAGCTCGCCGCCGCCGGGGTCCACGTGCTCGGCAAGACGGTCGCCGAGGTCGCCGACGCCTGGGCCCCCTACCTGACCATGGCCGAGGGCATCCGGATCGCCGCCAAGGCCTTCACCACCGACCCGTCGCTCCTGTCGTGCTGCGCGTGAACGAACTGGAGGAACCCACGATGTCTGACCTCAGCATGCAACTGCCCGAGCGGCTCAGCCGACTGGGAGAGACCGGCCTGCTCATCCCGCTGCTGCGGCTGCTCGCCGACGGTGACCCCGTCACCGTCCAACAGCTGTCCGTGGCTGCGGGCCGCACGATCGACGAGGTACGGCTCGGACTGGCCGCGATGCTGGACACCGAGTACGACGACCAGGGCCGAATCGTCGGCCAGGGCCTCACGCTGCGCCCTACACCGCACCGGTTCACCGTCGACGGTGAGGAGCTCTACACCTGGTGCGCCCTGGACACCCTCATCTTCCCGGCCCTCCTCGATCGCCCAGCGCGCGTGGAGTCCGTCTCCCCGGCCAGCGGAGAGACGATCCGCGTCACCATCGATCCGGTTGCCGGTGTCACCGGCGTCACACCCCCGAGCGCCGTGGTGTCGCTGGTGAACCTGGAGCAGATCACCTCGATCCGCTCGGCCTTCTGCAACCAGGTGCACTATTTCGCCTCCGTCGACGACGCCACCGGGTGGCTCTCTGAGCATCCCGGTGCCGAGGTGGTGTCGGTGGCCGAGGCCTACCGGATCGGCAACGAGCTCACAACGAGCCTGCTCGACCTGCTTCAGGACGACACCCCGGTGGCCGACGACTGTCCCCGCTGCTGTTGACCCGCGACACAGAAGGATTCGAGAACGCTATGACCTCCAAACACGACGACCGAACGCGAGGCGGTGGCCTACTCCTGGGAGCCGGTGCCGTGCTCCTCATGACGATCTGCTGCGCGCTGCCCGTGCTCATCGCCGGCGGAATGCTTACTGGCATCGGCGGGCTCCTTCTCGGCAACCCGTGGGTGATCGGCGTGGGCATTGCGCTCCTCGCGATCGTGCTGCTCGTCGTCGTCCGCCGCCGAACCCGCCGCGGCCGTGTCGAACCTGACTGCTGCCCGCCCACCGAATCCGCTCACCGCACCGACCCGAAGGGCGAACAGAACCAATGATCAGCTCCCGCGCCCGTCGTTCGCTCGCCACCCTCCTGCTCGCAGGCTCGCTCATCCTGACCGCCTGCGGCACCGTTGATAAGGATCCCGTCTCTGCCGAGACTGCCACCGCCGCGACGGTGACCAGCATCGACGCTCAGCGGATCAGCCTGCCCGCCGCCGGGAAGCCCACCGCGGTGTTCTTCTTCTCCGTCGGCTGCGGCGAATGCGTCGGCGGAGTCCGATCCCTCGGTCAGGCGGCAGCCGCGGCCGAGGAGGCCGGCATCGATGCCCAGTTCCTCGCCGTCGACATGGATCCGCGCGAACCTACCGAGACCATTCAGAGGTTCATGGAGTACGTCGACGCCGTGCATGTCCCCGCCGCCATCGACGAGGGCGCGGCGCTGTCCCAGCGCTTCGGGGTCGCCGCGCTGTCTACACTGATCATCGTCGACAGTGACGGACAGGTGACCTTCCGCGCCACCGACCCCGACGCCGATACGATCGTCTCCGCGCTCCACAAGGCCGGGGCCTGAGCGATGGGCGGACTCCTCGCCCTTGCCTTCGCCGCCGGGATGATCGCCCCCGTCAATCCCTGCGGCTTCGCGCTGCTCCCGGCCTGGATCACCCATGCGCTGGGCGACGCCGCCTCTTCCTCAGCCCCGGTGCGCCTGCTGCGCGCCCTACGGGCTGGCCTCGCGCTGACGATCGGGTTTGCGGGCACGCTCGCCTTGGCTGGCGTCGCGGTAAGCGCCGGCGCACGGGGCCTGATCCAGGCCGCCCCAGCCCTCGGCCTCGCCGTCGGGATCCTGTTGGTGCTGCTCGGCGGGGCGATGCTAGCCGGACGCTCTATGTCCCTCCGGCTTCCCGGCATACCCGGCCGCGCAATCGAACGGCTGCCCAGCGCCGTGCGCATGGTCGTCTTCGGCGTCGGCTACGCCGCGGCCTCGCTGTCGTGCACCTTCGGCGTACTCCTCGCGGTCATCGCCCAGGCCCAGGCGACAGCCAGTTTCGTCGGGCTGCTCCTCGTCTTCGCCATCTATGCCGCCGGCTCCGCCACCGTCCTGCTGCTTGTCGCCGTGGTCGCCGCCGTAGCCGGTTCTGTGCTGTCCAGGCGGATCGCCGCACTGACACGATTCGTTCCCAAGGTCACCGCCGCCGTCCTGATCCTCACCGGCGTCTACCTGGCTTGGTACTGGTTTCCAGTTGTCGTCGGCGATGCCCCTTCCGCAGGGCGCACCGACGTCGCCGCTGTCTCGGCGACGATATCGAACTGGCTCCAAAGCAACACCGGCGTCATCGCCGGCCTGTCTACCACCGTGGTGCTCATCGTGCTACTAAGCGGATTCCTTCATCAACGCCGTCGGAACTCCGGACGGAGGACCGAGGAGGACTGCTGCGACCCTCAGTCGACGCACTCTCCCGGGGACCGGCCGAGCGTGCCGACCGAGCGGCATTGAGCGGCTCCTGCACGTCAAGGTCATACGACGTGGTTGACCGGAACGACGAACTCGGACACCAGACGCCCTCCCACCCGACGCCGATCATCGGACACGGCGTGGGTGTTGTTCGTGGCCTATGTCGAAGGAGAGCGCGGCCACGATCAGGACGAGTTGACCGCCGAGCAGAATCGGTGCCGCCCGATTCTCACGACGTGACATCCCTGGAAACGTCATCGTCAGATTTCAGTGCAGGACGACTGGGAGGGGCATGCCGACGCGCTCGACGACCGCGCGGCGTAGGCGGTGCTGTTCGCGCCGATCGCGTTGGACCAGGCGATCGCGGAGGAGATGTCCAGGCCAGTCAGCCGGCTGAGAACGACGGGTGGGAGTTCCTGCGCGAGCGCTATCAGCGCGCCGGTGCGGGCAAGTCGCGGCGGGATGCCGGCAGCGCGGAGCCGGGTATTCAGCGTGTCGGGGGCCATGTGATGCCCGGCCCGGGTTCCGGGATAGACCCACTCCTGTTCGATGCTCTCCACGAACATGCGAGGCGCGGTGCGGTTGCTGGCGGCTCCCGCGGCCGCCGGCGCGAGCTCGGCGGGGAGCACGAGAGGTTCCTGGCCGAGGCGGACGACCACGGCCTGGTCCGTGACGGTGACGTCTTCCGCGCGCAACTGGACGATCTTCGCCGCCCGGACGCCGAACATGAGCATCAGCCCCGCGGCGAGCTTCGTGTGCGGGTTGATGGACGGGTCGGAGGTGACATCGGCGAGCAGCCGCCAGCGTTCCTCGTCGCTCATGGCTTGCGGGCTCAAGGCTCCTGATGGCGGGCGTGGAGCGGTGAGCGGTCGGGATGCGCCGGCCCGTGCGGTCCAGGTCAGGAAGTGGTGCAGGAACGGGCGTCGGCCGCCGGTGAGCCATTCATCGACATCCGCCTGGGTGAGGGACACGAGAGAACCTCCGCGGGTATGGATCCATTCCAGCAGTTCGATGATCCCCGCGATCTCGAGCCGCCGCCAGGACAGCTGGCCTGATCGGGACGGCATCGTGTTGCGGCGCAGTGCGCGCAGGTGTCGCCATCGCGCGTATTGGGTGACGGTGCGCTGTTCACCCGGGTCGGGGATCTCGGCAAGTGCGCTGTCGAGCCAGAGCTCGAACCGGGCGAGCAGCTCGTCCCGCGGTGGGAGCAGCCCGTGGTCGATGAGCACGGACCGAACCGCTCGGGTCTGATACTCCGAGCCGGCCTGGTCGAGGTAGGCGTGAGTGCGCAGGGATGGGGCGGTGAGCACTCGGGTGATCAGCGTGCAGGCGACGGTGCCGCGTTCGAAGGCGTAGACGATCTTCGACGGAGCACCCTGGAACCACCGCTCTCGCAGATGCGCGATGCGTGCATCGGAGGCGGCGAGCTCGTCGGGCACCATCTCCCGGATCATCTGATCGGCTCGGCAACGGGGGCAGAGCTTCGCGATCAGCCGTGTGATGGTCCCGCAGCTGGTGCAGGGGCGGAACGACTCCGGTTGGCGGGGATAGCAGAGCGGGCAGAACGGCCGGCCCTCGATCCGGCCGTTCACTATCCGAGCGTCTCCGCAGCTTGTGCAGGTCTCGATGATCGGCGGAACGCAGGCCCAGCAGAGATAGCCGGAGCCGTCTTCGGTGCGCTTGTGGCGCAGCCGGACCTCCCCGCAGCTCACGCAGGGCTGGCGAGGGTTGGAGCACTGCTCGCAGGCGGCGCGCGCGGTTCCCGGCCAGCGGCATTGCCGCTCGTTCCCGCAGATCGTGCAGGTGTCGACGCTGGCCTTGTCGGAGCAGGGTTTGCAGATCGCTTTCTCGCTGCCGTGGAACAAACAGGGCGCAAGCTCCCCGCAGTCCGTGCAGGTGTCCAGCCGGGAGGAGCTCCGACACGTTGAACACAGCGGGCCCTCCGGGCTGCGGTAGGCGATCAGTCGATGGTTGCCGCAGCTCACGCAGACGGCGTTCTCGTCGGGGAGCTTGTTCGTGCAGCGTTGGCAGAGTCGCCGCCCGTCGGAGAGCACCCGCTCCAGGTTGGTGACGTCGTCGCAGCCATCGCAGGGGGCATGGTGCGCGATCCGGTAGCAGCGTCGGCAGCTCACTCGTCCCTCGACGCGTTCGGTGAGCGTGCGCGTGGTGCCGCAGCCTCCGCAGCGTCGTTCGGGCAGACGCGCGCCGTCCGCGTGGAGAAGGTCGTAGAACGTGCCGAACAGCACAGAGCCCGCGGCCGGGTCGGAGAACCACTCCGCGCCGTGGGCCTGCAGCTCGAGCATCAGCCGCACTCGGCGGTCCCTCCCGTCCGCCGCCATCTGCTCCACCGCTCGAAGGATGGTCGCGGTCGCGACACGGCGATGGCGGCGGACTTGCTCGACGATGCGCTCGGCCGCTTCGGGTTTCATGTCGACCCAGCATCGTTTGCAGTACGCGCTCTCACCGGGCCCTGTCTGCACGCGGCGGGTGTGCCCGCAACGATCACAGAGTCCGCTCCTGGAAGCGAGACGGCGACCGCATGGAGCGCAGATCCGCCCGGTCGGCGTGCGCTGCAGCAGCTTCCGCAGCCCGCCGCAGTGTGCGCAACGCGGCGGTCGGACAGTCCGCGCTCCAGCCTCGTGGAGGCGAAGCAACAGACTTGCCAGAGCCGGCGTGGTCTGCGGATCCGCCGCGGTGAGCAGCCCGGGTGCCTGCGTGACCAGGTCGAGCGTCCGGCGGGCAACCGGCAGCTGCCGGAACGAGCCGTTCACGATCTCGGCGATCCGCTCACGCGGAAGAGCCTGCTCGACGGCGGCGATCTGCGTGGTCAGCGCGGCGAAGACCGGGTCAAGCATCCGGCGGGAGAATCTGCGCCCTACGCGGCTTCAGGCCCGACTCCCGGAGTCGGTTCGTCGCCGAATCGCCCCGCTCCGGCCCAGGATCGGTCGTCCCGGTCGCTGCGACCGCGCTGCCGAGGACCACCCGCGGCGCGAGCTCCTCGAACGTGCAATCGAAGATGTCCAGCAGCGCGACCAGCGCCTGCATGTTCATCCGCTCCGGCTTCTCCGCGGCGAGCCGATATACCTGGCTCGTCGACAAGTAGACGCCCCGCTCTTCCAGCAGCGGGACCAGCTTCGTCGTGGAGAACATTCCCGCCGCCGCCATCACCTCCCGAAGCCGCCACTCAAACCCGATCAGTCTCATCGCCCGCTCTCTTCCTCATCGCGCGGCCTGTGCCGCGTCTTCTCGATCGCCTGACTCATCATCGTGTTCATGTAGTCCGCGCTCACGCCCGTATAGATCGCCGTCGTCGACTGGTGCAGGTGCCCGACCTGACGTTGCACGAACGCGGGATCGACCCCGGACTCGATCAGGTGGGTCACGTAGGAATGACGCAGCGCGTGCGGCGTCAACACCTCATCCAGCCCCAGCGCCGTCCGGTAGACGGCGAACCTCGACGCCAGCTCCCGCGTGCGCAGCCTCGTCCCGCGTTCCGAGACCCAGAGCGCCGGCGACCCGTCCCGGACCATCAACGGACGCACCTGCTCGACATACTCCTGAAGAGCCTCAACCGCCCAGCCGAACAACGACACGACCGCCCGCCGTTTCGGCGGCCCGCCCCGCGACGACTTCCCGTGCCGGATCTGCATCACACCGAACTCCCCGAACTGTGGAGCCTTCGAATTCCTGTAGAAGTCGGTCACATCAAGCCCAACCGCCTCGCTCGCCCGCATCCCCCATGCGTAGACGACCTTGAACAGCGTCGCGTCCCGGAACGCAGGCAGAGCACCCTTGCGGCGCTCGTCCAGCAACCGCGTCACCTCGGCGTCAGCATGATCCAGCAAGCGCTGCAGCTCCGACCGCGTCAACGGGCGTCGCCCCGGCTTGCCCTCGTAATCCTGCAGGTGCGCGAGCGTGTTCCATTCATGGCAGACCTGAACCGGGTGCGTCCCGAAACGCTCCATGCACTCGTCAACCCAGCCGTAGTGCGGCGAGCAGATGTAATCGCAGAACGCGCGCACCGCCCCCTGGTACGACCGGATCGTCGACGCTTCGACCTTCCGTTGCGACACCAGCAGCGCCATCCACTCGTCAAAGTCGCCCGCGGACCACTCCCACGGCTTCTTGCCCGCGTACGACTCGAACCTCCGGACCACGCCCAAAGCGCGCGACACCGAATCCTCCTTGAGATGTCGGCCACCGATCTGCTGCATCCGCCAGCCCTCGATCATCGCCTCAAACACGGCCTCATGAGCGTTGAGGAACGACACCCCGCCCGCAAGATACAGTGACGACGCACCGTGTGGAACTCGTCCCATCAACCACCCAATCCATCCACATAACGCGCTAATCGTGCATTAGATGCGAATCTATCAGCCCGTCAGACCTCGTCGCGCGGAAAATCGCGGGGCTATCGAAACGACCGATAGCCTTTCTGACGCAGACGCCCGTTCGGATCTCGCATCTGATGCAATACCGCGGGGAAGTCACGATCACCGGGTCTCGGGCCGCGACCGCCTATGGGGATCATGTCGCCGGTGAGCTCGCCGCGGATGCGTCGATAGCCGAGCAGATCGTCGTCTCCGGCGGTGCCTACGGCATCGACGGCGCCGCACATCATGGGGCGCTGGCAGCCGATGGTGACACGATCGCGGTGATGGCCAGCGGCCCGGACCGCCTCTACCCTGCGGGGCATCGCGACATGCTCGAACGGGTGTCCGATCTGGGGCTGCTGATGAGCGAGATGCCACCGGGATCGACCCCGACCCGGCACCGGTTTATCGCCCGCGGCCGACTCCTCGCGGCGCTGTCCTCGGCGACGGTGATCGTGGAAGCCGGGGCACGATCCGGCGCGCTGAACGTCGCCCGCGAAGCACACGCGCTCGGCCGTGGCGTCGGGGCGGTGCCAGGCCCGATCACGTCCGCGGCGAGCACCGGCACGCATCTGCTCCTGCGCGAGGGCACCGCTACCCTCGTCACCGGCTCCCACGACCTCGCCGCCCTCAGGACCGGCCGGCAGCAGGCTCCGGCACGAACTCAGGGTCTTGGCACCGGGCAGGACCTCGATGCCCTCGATCAGGAGCGGCCCGGCCGTTCCCTCTAATGCCGAGGTTCGCTGATTAGAGCGTGCGTCCCTGCCGGGCCTCCACCGTGAGGTCCGGCTGCTCGGTGTCCGGGGCCTGCTGGCTGAGCTGCTTCGCCCGGTTGAGGGCGGCGGCGGCGCGGGCGGCGTCGATCTTCTGCGCATCCGACCCTCCCCCTGCACCAAGGGGCTGGTCGTCGGTGATCTGGTAGCGGTCGCGGTAGGCCGCGACGACCTGCCCGGCCCGGCGCCACCGCTGCGCCGTCCGCGCGTCTACTGGCTTCGTTCCGAGCGTGGCCGTCCACGGTGCGCCCTCGTTCGTGTCCCGGTCGAAGACCGCGACCGCACGCCGCTCGATCAGGTCCTGCCGCTCCACGAGGGTGCGGTGCATCTCGGGGTCGGTGACGCCGGAGGCATACGGGATCAGCCCGGCGATGAGCCGCGGTGCCTGCCGGGTGCGCCCGGAGCCGGCGGGCCGGGCGGTAGCGCGGGTGAGCCGGTGGTGCAGGACGGAGGCGATGTCGTCGGCATCGGAGAATCCCCGCGCCCGCACCAACCTGGGGAACAGCTCGTCGAGGTCGTGATGGTTCGCCTCGGCCCGGCGCAGCTCGGCAGACAGGGCACCGTAGGCGTCGGAGCCGAGCACCACGTCGACCTGCCCCTCGGTGAGGCCGGAGACTTCGAGGAGGGTTGCCCAGCGGTCGTGCTGGCCGGCTTGCGCGATGGTCTCGTACTCCGCGGCGAGCTGTCCGATCGACCCCCACCGTTCCTGCTCGGCGGTGATGGTCTCGTGCGCGGACAGCTCCGCGCCGACGTGCTGCAGCACCCCGTACAGGACGCTGCGGGCGGTCGCGTCGGGGTTGTCGGAGGGGTGCGGGGCGACATGCGCGTCGTCTGTGGTGTCGGTGGCGACGTAGGCGAAGTTCCCGTGCCGGCCGCGTGTCATCGCGACGTAGAAGTTCTCCCGCGTCGTCGTCGCCGTGGTGACCACGTGCGAGGTGTCGACCGTCACGCCCTGGGCACGGTGCCCGGTGATCGCGTACCCCAACTCGACCTGCTCGGCCACATACGCAGCGGGGAGCACCATCGACCCGCCGAAGCGTCGCCCCTCCGGGCGGACGGTGATCGACCCGTCCTCGCCCACGGCGGTGATCGTCCACCGGTCGCCGTTGCGCACCCAGGCTCTCCCGTTCTTAGAGCGCAGACGCCGGTTGTTCTCGCGGGTGATAACCCGATCCCCTGGCGAGGCGGCCGTGCCATCGTGCAGGTCGACCTCCCGGCCCGGCGTGATCGCGCCCTCCATGATGAGGTCGGCGCGGGCACGCTCTTTCAGCTGCGTGACCGTCTCCCGCGATTCGGCCAGCAGGATCGACGCCCGACCGCTCTGGGTGTCGTGCCGCCAGGCGGCGTAGGCGGCGTCGACCATCTCCTCCAGGTCCCCGCCGCGCACGCGCTGGTGCTCGATGAGGGTGTCGATCGCGCTCGTGCGGCCGTGGCGCAGGCTCAGGGAGTTCGTCTTCTCCCACCGGGCGGAGAACCGATGCACGTCGGTGAGCTCCGGGGCGTCATCGCGGTCGTGCACGAGCATCCCGAACGCGCCGCCGGCGTCGACCGCCTGCAACTGCGACCAATCGCCCACGAGCAGCACCTTCGCGCCGGCTTGTTCGGCGAGGCCGGTGATGCGGTCGAGCGAGCCGGTGCCCGCCAGCGATGCCTCATCGAGGATCACAAGCTGCCCCCGTTCGAACGTGCGTCCCTGGAAGAGATGCATCTGCCACCAACCGGCCGTGTTGTCGGTCTCGATGCCCAACTCCTCACCGAGCACCTGCGCCGCGTTCTCCGACGGAGCAAGCCCCACCACAGAGCCGCGGCCGTGCTGCTTCTCCCACGACCGCTTCAACGCGCTCATCGCCGTCGTCTTGCCCGCACCTGCCGGCCCGACCAACACGTCCACGACCCGACCCGAGACGCAGATGCGCTGCAACGCCTCGGCCTGATCCGCCCCGAGGCGGCGGCCCTCCATGTCGGGTCTGCTCGTGCTCCGCTCCACTGTCGCGAGGTCGACGGTCGGTCCAGTCGTCGTGTGAGAGCGGTCGAGGAGACGGTCTTCTGCCGCCAGCAGCTCCTCCGTCGAATACAGCACCGCCCCCGAGTGACGGAACCGGCTCGACCCGTCCGGGCGGCGGAACAACAGCGGGCTCGACGCCAGCTCCGGCGGGGTCAGCCGCAGCGACGCATTCTCGGCGGCGTCGGTCACCATCGCGGTGATCGCCTCCCGATCCTCCGCGGACGCGAACCGGACACCCATGAGCTGCCGGGAAGTCTCGGCGTGCAGGTTCCATCTCCGCCACGTCGAACGCTTCTCACCCGCCATCGCGACGACCGAGCGGCCGAGATCGGCGATCGTGTCCAATGGCACGTCGTCGGCACGCAACAAGGCCGCCGGCTCCCCGATCGCGGTGATCGTGCGCGCCCAGCCGGTCGCATCCTCACCGAGCAGGGCACTGGCACGGTTCCGCCATTCGGAGGTGAGGTCGGCGAGGGAATGCGCCTGCTTCTCCGGGCGGGTGGCGAGCGTCGCTTGCGCCCGCAACTTCACCACGGTCGTCGCCGACGGCTCCCGGCCGTGCTTCTCGACGTAGGCGTCGATCAGTCGGGTCTTCTCCTCCTCGATCTGCCGGGTCCGTGAGGAGAACTCCGTCACCAGCTCCTCCGGCACAGGGGCGAGCTCCCATGCCGGGTTGCGGTCGCGGCCGCGTTCCCGGGCTTCCCATTCGATGCCGAACGTGCCGGTGATCCGGTCGGCAAGGGTCGCGTTGTACAGCTCGGACAGAGCGACGACCGAGGCATGCACGGGCCGCCCGGCGAGAGTGCGCCACTTCTGGTCCTGCACCGTCAGCACCTTGTTGCTCACAACCACGTGCGTATGCAACTGCGGGTCTGCCCTGCGCGAGTCGTAGTGGTCGAACGCGGTTGCGAGGACACCGGCGACATCGACATGGGCGACCGCCCCCTCGGGGCCTGCGGCACCCACGCGGGTGGTCGCGACCTCTCGTTCGAGGAACGCGATCACCTCTGCAACCGCCTGATGATGCGCGTCCGCAATCAGGGATTGCGTGCCCGCGTCCGCAACTCCCCACAGCGCCGACAGAGACTTCGGCACCGAGAACGTCAAGTCATAGCCGGCGACCGCCCGGCGGGTGCCGCGCTCGGCCTCCTCCGCCTCGATCGCCGCGACCTGCTGTGCACGCGAGACCGGCCCCAGCTCGGGGTCAAGGCCGGCGACGCGCTTGTCGACGCGCTCCTGCACACTCGCGTACTGCCGGTACGCCTCACCCAAGGCCTCGCCCGTGATCGGATCGCGGCCCATGCCGACCAGGAGCTGAAGCTGCGCCTCGGACACCTGCCCGCCCTCGGCGAGCTCGCCAGTACCGAGGTATGGCAGGCCCGAGCCCATCCAAGAGCCGGGAGGAGTTCCCTCTTCCGTGTAGTACCTCGTCAACGGCGTGGACAGCGAGCGGTCGCCATCGCCCGCGGCGACCGTGCGCAGGAGGTACTGGTAGCCGTCGCCGGCCGACATCACACGCAGGGAAACCGTCATGTAGGCCAGGTGAACCGTCGGCATCTCGCATCGGTGACGCGGACGATCCCCGACGTGTCAACTTAGGTTGACGCGGCAGGCCTCTCTTGAAAGACGTGTGGCGGCTCATGAGACGGTCGGAGACGGGCACAGATCCGGGCGCGGTCTGCGGATGGCGGTCGTCTGATCAGCGGCGATCCTGGGAGGGTCGTCCAGGTTGGATGCTGGTGGTGCCGGTGGTCGTGCACCTGGCAGGTGATCCGCCCGGCGTAGGACTCCGAGAGGGGTTCGGGACCGGGTTCACCGACCTGCCGGAGCCCTCATGCACGACATCCCTTCTCCTGGCGACCGCCCGCTCAGGGTCGGCTCGCTATTCAGCGGCTACGGCGGCCTCGACCTCGCCGTCGAACACCACTTCAACGCAGAGACCATCTGGTACCCCGAACTCAACGAACACGTCGCCCGCGTCTTCTCCCACCACTGGCCCGACGCCCCGAACCTCGGCGACATAAGCACCATCGACTGGAGCACGGTGCCGCCAGTCGACATCCTCTGCGGAGGGTTCCCATGCCAAGACGTGAGCACCGTCGGCAAGCAAGCCGGCCTCGCACCCGGGACCCGCTCAGGCCTGTGGTCCTACATGGTCGCAGCGATCGAGGCACTGCAACCCCGGTACGTGGTGATCGAGAACGTGCGCGGGCTGCTCTCGGCACCTGCTGTCCGCCCCGAGAAGCCAGGAGCAACCCATGATGAACGCGACCCCCACCCCGCAACCCTCGGTGATGCAATCCACGCGACCGCAACCGTTCGCGATCTGGAACCCGACCTTTGGGGTTTGGGAGACGAGTCAGCTCGACCTCTTCGGGCACTCGGCGCCGTTCTCGGAGATCTGGCCGACCTCCGGCTCCATGCACGATGGATCGGCCTACCGGCATCCCTCGTCGGCGCTCCCCACCATCGCTTCCGCATCTTCATCATCGCCCACCGCCAAGACCCTGTTCCGAACACCGCTGGCGACGGACGCCTCTCGGGGCGGCGAGACCCTGGACCAGGTGCGAGCCCGGCGGGGCACGATCGCACTGTCGCATCAGATCATCGACTTCACCCTGCACGGGCCGACTGGCTCACCGACCAGGCGGAACGACGCGGAGACGCTGTTCAGCCTGGTCGAGAGCATGTTCGCCGATGGGGACGCTACGCCGACGCCATCGCCCGCTGGGAACACATCACCGGACGAGAAGCGCCCGCCCCAGCCCTCCTGAACGACCAGACCGGGCCACGACCGGCGCCCGCGTTCATCGAATGGCAAATGGGCCTCGAACCCGGTTGGGTCACCGACCCCGCGCACGGGCTCACCCAGAACCAGATGAGCACCGCTCTCGGCAACGGAGTCCTCCCGCTCCAAGCGATGCTCGCTCTCACCGAGATGGAGACTACGGCCCGGAGCGACCGGGGTGACCAAGGCTGTTGATCCGCGAGGGGTGCTGGAGGAGTGAGTGCGCTGCCAGGCTCAACTCGAATGGACTACCCCTGGGGTATATCGCTGGGGTTGCAGCAAGTAGTCCAGGCGTTCAGGCGGATTCAATGCGTTTGTGCTCCTAGCGCCGCGTGTTCGTCAGATGCCGGTTGCTGCTTCGTTCGAGGGGGATACCGACCTCACGGTGATCGGTCAGCCCATACTGTATAGTTCAGTGCATGCTGACCATTGCCTCGCGCCTCGACGTCATGAACCGGCTCGGCCGGGCCATGGCAGATCCGACGCGCTCCCGTATCCTGATGACCCTGCTGGACGCTCCGAGCTATCCGGCCGTGCTCTCGCGCCAACTGGAGCTGACCCGCTCGAACGTGTCGAACCATCTGACGTGCCTCCGCGATTGCGGAATCGTGGTGGCCGAGCCCGAGGGGCGGCAGACGCGCTACGAGATCGCTGACCCGCACCTCGCTGCCGCTCTCGTCGCGCTGGTGGACATGACGCTGGCCGTCGACGAGCACGCGCCGTGCGTGGACTCGGCGTGCACGGTCCCTGGCTGCTGCGGAACTGGGGCTGACGCGTGAGCGCGGCGTGCGGTTGCGAGCACGAGCCGGTGACCAGGGTAGATGAGGAGTCCGAGGAGGCGGAACGTCCGTGGTGGCGGGATCGCGGGATCATGGTCCCGGTCTTCTCTGGTGCCGCCTTCCTCACCGGTCTGGTTCTTGAATGGTCCAACCTTGATGTCCCAGCGCTGGTGCTGTTCTGGATCGGTCTGCTGCTGGGTGCGTCGACGTTCACCCCGGGCGCGATCCGGAAGCTGTTCAAGGGCAAGCTCGGTATTGGGCTGCTGATGACGATCAGCGCGGTCGGCGCGGTGATCCTCGGCTATGTTGAGGAGGCGGCCGCGCTGGCGTTCCTGTACTCGATCGCCGAGGCGTTGGAGGACAAGGCGATGGACCGGGCCCGCGGCGGCCTGCGCGCGCTGCTGAAGTTGGTCCCGGAGACGGCGACGATCCGTCGCGACGGGGTGTCGGTCGAGATCGGGGCGAAGGATCTCGCCGTTGGCCAGATCATGCTCGTCCGCCCCGGTGAGCGGATCGCGACGGACGGGATCGTGCGCTCGGGCCGATCCAGCCTGGACACCTCCGCGATCACCGGTGAGTCGATTCCGGTCGAGGTCGAACCGGGGGATGCGGTGTCAGCCGGTGCGATCAACACTGCCGGGGCGCTGGAGGTCGAGACGACCGCGGCGGGCACGGACAACTCACTGACCACGATCGTCGAGTTGGTCGAGCAGGCGCAGACGGAGAAGGGCGAGCGGGCACGTCTCGCGGACCGGATCGCCCGCCCGCTGGTTCCGGGCGTGCTGGTCCTCGCCGCGCTGGTCGCTCTCATCGGCTCGCTGTTCGGGGACCCTGAGCTGTGGATCACCCGCGCTTTGGTCGTGCTCGTCGCGGCCTCACCCTGCGCGCTGGCGATCTCGGTGCCGCTGACGGTCGTCGCTGCGATCGGCGCGGCCAGCAAGTTCGGCGTGATCATCAAGTCCGGTGCGGTGTTCGAGCGCTTCGGTACGGTCCGGCATGTCGCCGTTGACAAGACCGGCACCCTGACACGCAACGAGCCGGCGGTCACCGCGGTTCTCACAGCGGACGGCGTGACGGAGGTTCAGGCGCTGGCATGGGCGGCGGCGCTGGAGCAGCACAGCACGCATCCCCTCGCTGCGGCGATCACTGCCGCCGCGCCGGGTGTTCCCGCAGCTGCGGGCGTGACGGAGCAGGCCGGACATGGTGTTGACGGCACCGTCGACGGGGTGGGAATCACCGTCGGCAGCCCCCGTTGGCTCGACCCCGGCAGGCTCGGCGACCGGGTTGCGGGTCTGGAGGAGCAGGGCATGACCGTCGTGATCGTTCACCGTGACGGGTCACCGGTCGCCGCGATCGGCGTCCGCGACGAGCTGCGCCCGGAGGTCCCCGAGGTCGTGCGTACCCTGGCGGCGCAGGGTATCGGCATGACGATGCTGACCGGAGACAACGCCCGCACCGCGCGCGCCCTTGCCGCGCAGGCTGGCATCGGCGATGTGCGAGCCGAGCTGCGCCCTGCGGACAAATCGACGGCGATCGGCGAGCTGTCCCAGGCGGGATCGGTTGCGATGATCGGTGACGGCATCAACGACGCCCCGGCTCTTGCGGCCGCGGACATCGGGATCGCGATGGGAGCGACCGGCTCCGATGCAGCGATCGAGTCCGCGGATGTCGCGTTCACCGGTCACGATCTGCGCCTCATCCCGCGGGCGTTCGACCATGCCCGCCGAGGGCGACGGATCATCAACCAGAACATCGTTCTGTCGTTGCTGATCATCATCGCGCTGCTCCCGCTCGCTCTGTTCGGGGTACTGGGACTCGCCGCCGTCGTCCTGGTTCACGAGGTCGCGGAGGTCATCGTGATTCTCAATGGACTCCGCGCCGCCCGTACTCGCACGCCACGGTTGGAGAGCTGATGCTTGCGACCATCGGGTCAGCGATCGGACTGTTCGCTGCGACCAACATCGACGACATCGTCGTGCTCACCGTGCTGTTCCTCGCCTCCAGCCGGGGGAAGCCGCGGCCCTGGCAGATCGTCGGGGGCCAGTACCTCGGATTCATCACTCTCGTTGTGATCAGCGTGATCGCCGCGCTCGGCCTGACGGTCGTCCCGGACGAGTGGGTGGGCTTCCTCGGCCTGATCCCTCTCGGCATTGGCATCTGGACGCTCATTCGCGGTTTGCGCCGCAACGGCGACGATGACGACCAGATCACCGCAGTGGGACTGTGGGGCGTGGCGGGAATCACGATCGCCAACGGGGCCGACAATATCTCCCTCTACACGCCGATCTTCCGCACTAGCACCCCCGGCGACGTCACGATCATGATCGTCGTTTTCCTGATCCTCGTTGCCGTGTGGTGCGCGGCCGGACGCCTGATCGGAACGCACAAGGCCGTCACCGAGATGCTCGAACGCGTCGAGCACTGGCTCGTCCCGGTTGTGTTCATCGGCCTGGGCCTGTTCATCCTGATCGAGTCCGGCGTGATTGTCCGCCTGTTCGAGGTCCTCGCATGACCCCGGATGCGGCTACCGACGTTGAGCCGGCGTCGGGAGAGCGGCTGAAGAGAGTGCGCTGGCGGCTCACGGGCTGGGCGTTCCTGATCGCCGTGGTCGTCGTCCTGATTGATCAGGGAACGAAAGTATGGGCCGAGGCCACCCTGGCGGAGCACGAGCGCATCCCGTTGGTAGGCAACCTGCTGGGCCTGCAACTCGCCTACAACCCCGGCGCGGCGTTCTCCTTAGGCGAGGGTTCCACCTGGGTGTTCGCGTTGGTCGCCGTAGCTGCCACCGTAACCGCGATCGTGTTCGCGTTCCGCGTCCGAGGCCCTGGGTGGGCGATCGTGATCGGTGCGCTCGGCGGGGCTGCCGCCTCACACGCCGGCGACAGGCTCTTCCGCGCACCAGGATTCGCCCGGGGGCACGTCGTGGACTTCCTCGCCTACGGCACCTGGTTCATCGGAAACCTCGCAGACATCGTCATCGTCACCGCCGCGATCGCCGGAGCACTTCTGATGATCCGTGGCAACGAGAGCTGAGAGGACCATCGTGGAGATCACACTGCGGTATCCGGCACTGATCCCGACGACCGCTGTTCGACCCCGACCGTTACGCCAATGCCGCCGAACGGTATACGGTTCCATACTTCCATCGACCAGGCGCACGCGGGAGCACGGAACCTCCGCCCCGGTCTCCTCAAACCGAGAGTCGCCGATAGCCGTCGGTGCTGCCCCCGCTCCAGGCCGCACAAGATCGCTGGGGCCGATATGGCGTTTTACGACCCCTTGATCGCCCGGACACGCACGATCCATCACCCAATTGGCCCGCTCGCATACGACTGCGTGAAGCTCATCGTTGTCCGCTCCGGGTCAGCCATCCTGTTCAGTGAGTTTGGCGAGCAGCCCGTCAAGTCCGGCGACGTCATTCTCCTCGGAGCCAACGTGCTGTGCGGCAGCGAGCCCGAGGGGCATATCACCATCACGACGCTCTACGCTGACACCGACTTCCTGCTGGACCAGTTGTTCTGGCAATACGCCGATGTGCTCCGCGATCGTTTCGACGCCCAGGGATTCGCCGACACGATCTACACCGAACCCGCCCAGGTGCTACACCTCGGGGAAGACCGCTCAGGGTTGTTGTTGCCCTGGTTGGATGAGCTCGTCGCGCTCAGCGTCGATGGTGCCTACCGGGATCGGTTCCATCGGATGCAGGCGTTGTGGCATGCAGTCATCGACCAGGTTGCCCCGTTCATACGTATCTCGCCGTGTCGGACCTCGCCGAACCAGCGTGCACGGGTCAGACCGACCCTGCCCCGTTATCGGCGGTTTGCGCCGCTGCGGGCCGAAGCCAGGCAGGTTCGCGATGTCCTGCGCAGTGACATCGCACGGTGCTGGGAGCTGCCGGAGTTGTCTAGGATGGTGCATCTGTCGACGAAGCAACTCGGTCGAGTGTTCGTGGATGCCTACGGGAAAACGCCGTTGACGTATCTGACTATGCTGCGGGTCGAGGAGATGGCCCGTCTGCTGCGCGAGACAGATCTGACGATCGCGCAAGCTGGGCGACGGGTCGGGTGGCGCTCTCGCAACCGTGCGTCGGCGGCGTTTCGCGAGTGCGTCGGGATCACGCCGAGCCGGTACCGAGCGATGCGCTCAGCGGGCAGCAGCATGCACACGAATGAGACATCGGTGCTCACCTAAACGACTCCATCCCGGGGCGACGCGCCCGCGGGCGCGGGTTTGCTGGTAGGCCGTTGTTCTACGTCAGGTGCCTCCGCGTTCCTGTCGGCCAACTTACCGCTCCACTGTTCGCTGACCGTCTCGACACTCTCCGGATGCACCTGGCTCACCTCGCAGGTGCAGGACCAGCCACCAACACCCCGGGTGGCTGGTCTACCGGGAGGAGGCCAGACCATGGCGACGAGGGAAGAGGCCCGCCAGAAGCGGGAAGAGAAGCTCGACGAGCTGCACGAGAAGCTGACCGGTGCGGTCGAGCGGCTCGTCACGGGTGAGGACTGGGCTGACGCGTTGCGTTTCGCCGCCCGGTTCCGGTCTCGCTCGTTCAACAACGTCCTGCTGATCTGGGAGCAGCATCAGGCGGCGTTCGAGCAGGGCCGGGTGCCCGAGCCGTTCCCGACCTATGTCGCCGGGTACAAGCAGTGGCAGCAGCTCGGCCGGCAGGTCGAGAAAGGCCAGCCCGGATATCAGATCCTCGCCCCCGTCACGGGGAGGTTCGCGTCCGCGAACCCCTCGGACCCGGCGTCCTGGTACGGGCTGAATCGGGGTGAGAAGCCGAAGCCGGGCGAGGTGGTGCGCTCGCGGATGGTCGGCGTGCGCCCCGCCTACGTCTGGGACGTCTCCCAGACCGCCGGGGAGCCGATCCCGGAACCGCCGTCTCCGGTGCTGCTGGCGGGCGATGCACCCGACGGGCTCTGGGACGGGCTCGCGCAGCAGGTACGGGCGGCAGGGTACGAGCTGATGCGAGTGCCGCATGAGGGCATGATCCACGGCGCGAACGGTCTGACTGATTTCGAGGCGAAGACGGTCGCGGTGCGGGAGAACATGGACCCCGCCGCCCAGGTCAAAACCCTCGCTCATGAGCTTGCGCATGTGCTGATGCACGACCCCGACCAGGAGGATGCCCGCCAGCATCGCGGGATCGGCGAGGTCGAAGCCGAGTCCGTCGCGCTGATGATCGGCGCCGCCCACGGAATGGACACCACCGGGTACACGATCCCGTACGTGGCCGGGTGGGCGGCGAACGTCGACGGCAAGGAACCCGTCGAGGTCGTCAAAGCCACCGGCGAGCGGGTGCGAAAGACCGCCGCGGGGATCCTCGACCAGCTCGACACCGCTCAGGTGCCCGACGGCACTCCGCCGGGCCTTGACCGTGATGCGCCACGGCCTGCGCGATCGAAGGATCGCACCGCCGCGACCGTGGCCGAACCAGAGCACAGCCGAGCCCCGGAGCCGGCGCGTGCACGGGGGCTGTGATGGCTGCCCGGACCGCGTTCACCACCGCCCTCGCCGGGTTCGGTGAGGACGCGTCGTTGCCGGTGGCTGCGCGCCTGTTCGCCCAGGCGGGGGTGCCGGTGTTCCCGTGCGCGCCGGGCGGCAAGCAGCCGATCACCGCGCATGGCTTCCACGACGCCACCACGAGCCTCGGGCAGGTGGAGTCGTGGTGGCGACGGTTCCCGGCAGCGAACATCGGAATGCCCACCGGTGTCGCCTCCGGCGTGGTGGTCGTGGACGTCGATGTGCACGGCGTCAACGGCTACGATGCCTTCCGCCAAGCGCGCCGGGCCGGGCTGGTGAATGGGTGGGAGGCGCTAGTGCGCTCACCGACCGGTGGCCTGCACGTCTACTACCCGGCCGGTGGCAGTGAGCAGCCGTCGTGGCAGGCCGGGCGTGCGGGGATCGACTTCCGTGGGGATCGCGGGTACATATCGTGCCGCCCTCACGCCGCATCATCGACGGCGAGACGAGCCTGTATCGCCTGGCGTCGCTGAGTCCGACACCAGGCCGGGCATTGGATGCGTCAGCGCTGCGGACGTTTCTTAACCCGCCGCGTCCGCCGCGCCAGCTTCCCGAGCGGGGCCACTCGCCGGGGCGGACTGATCCGATGAAGCTGGCGCAGTGGCTGGGCGAGGAGCGCACGGATCGCAATCACAAGTTGTTCTGGGCGTCCTGCGTGCTCGCCGAGGAGGGCGTGCCCTACCGGGATGCGCTCGATGCGATGCTCACCGTCTCCCAGCCCGACTTCGGGCAGCACGAGATCGCCCGCACCGTCACCTCCGGCTACAAACGCATCCACGGCGACACACCCCGCCCCAGAGGAGCCGACGCGGCACGAGCCGGTCCCGCCCGTGATCTCGATGTGGCGCCTGAGGGTCGTGTCCCGTCGAGGGGGCTGCGATGAACCCGGTGCAGCGTCGCGGGTGGGCGGTGGTCACGGCCGCGTCGGGCACCGTGCTCATCGGTGCGGGGGCGTTCTGGTTGAGCTTCACCGCGCTGGCCGATCTCGCCATGTGGTCGGGCATCGCGGCCAGGCAGGCGTGGATCTGGCCGCTGCTGGTGGACGGGCTGATCGTGGTCGCCACGGTCGCCGTCGTCGCCCTCGACGGACACCGGACGGCCTGGTATCCCTGGGCGCTGCTGATCGCCGGAGCCATGGTGTCGGTGACCGCGAACGCCGCCCACGCCCTCGTCACCGCCGAGGCGACCGTGCCCGGCGTCCTCGCCGCGACGGTCGCCGCAGTCCCACCCCTGGTGCTCCTGGCATCCACCCACCTCACGGTCGTCCTGATCCGCTCCACCCGTATGGCCGAGACATCGACCGCCGAACAGTCGGCACCGGTGCTGCTCCGGGCGACCAGTTCCGAGGACGAGGCTCCCCACCTGTCGACTCCGGAAGCGCTGACGCTGCTGGAGCCACCGGAGACGGAGGAGCTCGCCGCCTCTGTCGCGCCTGATTCTGTTCCGTCTGAGCCGGTCGCTCCCGAGCTATCCGAGGCCGATGCGCCGCCGGCGGTGGAGGTCGGTGTGGGGCGGCGTGAGCGTGCGGCGCGGTTGCGGGGTGAGGGGTGGTCGAACAAGCAGATCCCCCGCGCCATGGGCGTGCATCCCTCGACCGTGGGCCGGTGGCTGCCGCGCCCACCTGACCCCGAACTCGACCCCGATTCGCAGGGGTCGTCTGAGTCGTCCGACCCGACAGGGGTCGGCATCCCATCCGATCGCTCCGAGGAGGAATCATCATGAACGCCGAACAGCATCCGCACGACCCGCACCAGCAGCGGCCGCCGGATCCGTCCCCGACGCCGGAGCGGCCCGAGACGTCGGCGGGGATGGCTCCGGAGGCGATCCAGGCCGCCGACGTCGACCGCGACCAGCAAGCCGAGCTCGACACGGAGAAGCCGACCCGTGGGGTCGACTGGGTGCGCCCCTCGGAACTGATGTCGCGCGCCGGCGGCGCCCTGTCGCGGCGCGGGATCGATCTCCAAGCCGACCTCTCCCACCGCGCCCGGGCCGGTATCGCCGCAGGTGCCAAGCACCTCGTCGCGTCCGCGAAGCGGTTGCCGCCGCTGTCCGCGTTCGGCCGGGAAGAGCCCGCGGTCGAGACGCGAAGCCTGAGCCGGGAATGAGGAGGGGTGATCGATCATGCACACGATCCGAGGTGCTTTCCCTGACCGCCCACCCTGTCGTGGGAGGCGCGGTGCATCTGTCTGCCAGGAGGTGCCGTGATGATTCCGCACACGATGACCGCCGATCCGGGCGGCGAGGACTACACGACCGGTGAAGGGCTCCGCGCTCTGCTGGGCCGGCTGCACAAGGACGGGCCGGGCGCGTGGCGCACCGACCCGACCGCCGCACGGCTCATGACCTACGCGGCCGACAAGTACGCGGCTCTGGCGAGGAAGCATGGGCTGGATCCGTGGGAGGCGGCGTCTGCGGCGTTCGATGTGATGCGCACCCGCTCGGCGCGGGAGGCGGAGGACCCGTGGGCGGTGGTCACGCACGCGGTGCGGATCACCTGCATCGCCGAGGAACGCGGCCAAGGCCTGCTGTGCTCGACGCATCAGGCCCGCCGCCCGCACTACTCGGTCTTCCACGACGCCGAACGCCTCTCCGACCGCGAGAACCCCCTCGATGACTACCATCCCGCGTTCCACACCACCGACCCCGACCCCGACCCCGGAAACGATGACGAGGAGTCGCGGCCGGAGGCGGCGGAGCCGACCGGGGTGCGGCCTTCGGCGTTGAGTGCGGTGGAGGATGCGATCGCGTTCATCACCGTGCTGGGGTGGCCGCCGCAGACTGCCCGCGCAGCGGTCGAGCACGTCTGCCAGGCGCTGGCTCGGGCGGGGTCGCGGCAGTCGGCGTTCGAGGTGCTGCGCCGCGACCAGCACTCCCGCGCCCTGCTCGACCTCCCCGGCACCTCATGGACCGCGTTGCTGCGGGTCCTGCTCGGCAACCCCGCCCCGGGAGTGTCCGTGACGAGCGCGGGTCGGGGCATCCTGCTGCGCCTGCTGATCGGTGAGACGTTGCCGGTGCTGCTGCACGACGACGACCTCGTGCTCACCGTTTCGTTGGCGGCCCCGAAACACGGTGGTGGGCGATGACTGGCGGGCATATCGAGTTTGAGCGGGCGGTGTCCTCGATCATCATCGGCACCCGGCACCGCACCGACCTGGGCGACATCGACGCCCTGGCCGCGTCCATCGACCGCGACGGACTGCTCCAGCCCCCGACGATCACCCCGGACGGGGTACTCGTCTGCGGCAGGCGCAGGCTCGCCGCGATCCAGAAGCTGAACTGGCGAGTGGTGAACGTCTGGGTG
Source organism: Kocuria soli (assembly GCF_003797835.1). GTDB lineage: Bacteria > Actinomycetota > Actinomycetes > Actinomycetales > Micrococcaceae > Kocuria > Kocuria soli. The sequence continues at coordinate 92,167 of NZ_RKMF01000002.1, read as the reverse complement.
CGGCAAGGGATCTCGACCCGGCTCGGGCATCTCCTCGCGGAGCAGGACGACAACCTGCTCCACAAAGACCTCACCCCGCTGGAAGCCGCCGCCCTCTACCGCGAACTCAAAGCCCTCCTCGCCGAGGACGCCGCACGCCGGCAGGAAGCCTCGCGGTTCTCTACCGACCGCCAGCCCGAGGAGGAAGGGGACGGTGGCGGAAATTTTCCGGCACCGTCCTCGTCACCTGCGGGTGAGGCGAGGCAGCAGGCGGCGGCGATGATCCCCGGCGCCGCGTCGTACCGGACGTTGGACAAGATCGAGTACGTCCAGCAGGCCGCCGCCCGCGACGACCTCCCCGACGACACCCGCAGCCAGGTCTCGGACGCGCTCGCACGGATCGAGACGGGCGCACCGGTGCACCCGATCTTCGAAGAAGTCCGGAGCCTGATCGGTGACCCGGGGGCGTCGCGGGATGCGCAGTTGGACGAGCTGGCGAAAGCCGCGATCGCCCGCGCCAAGTCCAAGCCGCAGCGCCGCAAGACCGCACCGGCTCCGGTGGCGGGGCCGACGGTGTGGACCACCCGGTCGTTCCTGGTGATCTGGGGCGAACTCACCGACTGGTGGACGCACTACGACCCCACCCAGCTCGCACGAGAGCTCACCGATGAGCAGATCGAGATGTTCTTGACGATCGCCGCCGGCACGACCGCGTTCGCCGCCGCTCTCTCCACGGCGCGGAGCACCGAGCCCAGCGATGATGCCGATCCCGCCGAAGTTGCGGATGGGGAGGGCGAGGTGCGACACCTACGCGCCCTCTGACCTCTCTGGTTGTTCGCCGCCCCGGACCCTTCGTGGGTGTCGGGGCGGAGGTGTGTCTGGTGCACCTGGTGGCATGAACCCGACAGATGCTTCTCGTTCCCGTCGCCGCCTGGTCGTGATCGTCACGGCCGCCGCCCTCGTGCTGATCCTCGTCGGTGTCGGCGTCTACGGCCTGGTCACCGGCCCCCGCACTCCCGACCCACCGCCCGCCACGCCGTCGCCATCCGCGCCGGTCACTCCCGGCGGCGACCCGCGCGAGCTGGCCCCGATCCTGGAGACGGATGATCCGGAGGAGTTCGCCCGCTCCGTCGCGACGGCCCTGTTCGCGTGGGATACCGCCAGCGGGTTGATGCCGTTGGACTACACGAGCGTGCTGCTGGAGGTCGCAGACCCGACCGGGATCGAGCAGGCCGGCCTCGCCTCCGATATCGCCGGCTACCTCCCGACCCGCGACACCTGGACCGAACTCCGCAAATACGGCACGACCCAGCATCTGGAGATCACAGGAGTGTTCGTGCCCGAGGCGTGGGCGGACGCCGTGGAGCAGGCGCAGCCGGGGCAGCTGCAGCCGGGCACGACCGCGTACACGATCGAGGGCATCCGCCACCGCGCCGGGGTCTGGAACGACGAACCCACGACGAGCGCGCATGAGGTGGCGTTCACGATCTTCCTGACCTGCCCGCCCGACGGCGACCCCTGCCACCTGCTGCGGCTGTCGATCCTCGACCAGCCCCTCCGCTAACGGGCAGGCCATGATGCGGAAGGTCATCGCGGCAGTCGCCGCCCTCGTCCTGCTGGCCCCTTTGGTCGGGCTGGTGTCGGTCGGGCTGCTCATGAACCCGGCCACCGTCTCCTGCGCCGCCCCCGCCGGCGGGTTCCAGGTCGGGAATGTGCCGGAGGAGTTGACGGCGACGACGTGGAATGGGGAGACGATCACGCTCGGCCGTGCCGAGCTCACCCACGCGGCGACGATCATCGAGACCGGATCGGGCATCGAGGGGGTGGGGCGCGACGGCATCCTGGTCGCGCTGATGGCCGCGCTCACGGAGTCGCGCATGCGGATGCTCGCCAACACGAGCGTCTATCCCGAGAGCGGTGACTATCCCAACGACGGCAACGGGTCGGACAACGACAGCCTGGGGTTGTTCCAGATGCGCCCGCAGGCGGGGTGGGGCACGGTCGCCGAACTCATGGACCCCGACTACCAAGCCGCCGCGTTCTACGGCGGTCCCGGCGGCCCGAATCAGGGCTCGCCGCGCGGGCTGCTGGATATTCCGGGGTGGGAGCAGATGGGCAAGGGCGAAGCCGCCCAGGCCGTGGAAGTGAGCGCGTATCCGGAGCGGTACGACAACTACGAACCCGTCGCCGAACAGATCCTCACCACCCTCACCAGCACTGGCGCGGGCGGCCCTGTGACAGCCGACCCGATACCGGTGCTCGCCGCGGGGCCGGTGACAGAGTCGTCGCGGGTGGTGTTCCCGCTGCCCGAGGGAACCTGGGTGGCCACCAGCCCGTTCGGACCGCGCACGCACCCGATCACCGGCGAGGAAGAGTCCTTCCACACGGGCGCGGATTTTTCAGCGCCCGATGGGACGCCGATCCTGGCCGCCGCCGACGGCACGGTGACGGTGTCGGAGTTTTCCGGTGGGTACGGCGGCCTCATCGTCATCGAACACCAGCTCGGCGGGCAGACGGTCGCGACGGCGTATGCGCATTCGTGGGAGGACGGTATCCATGTCCAGGCCGGCGACCAGGTGCGGGCCGGGCAGCACATCGCCGACGTCGGCTCCAGCGGCATGTCGACGGGGCCGCATCTGCATTTCGAGGTCCGTCAGGGTGGCACCGACGGCGAGTACATCGACCCCGCGAAGTGGCTCAACGACCATGACGCCGCCGACCTCCCCGAAGCCGACGTGCCGCCGGCCGGGTCCGAAGACTGTGACACCGGAACTGGGGCGCCGGGTGATCCGGTGCCGGTGGAGGGCGACCCGGATGAGCTGGTGGACGATCCGACGTCGGATGGGCAGATCACGGTGCGGATGCTCAGCGTCTACGAACAGACCTCTACGGGGTTTCCGGAGTCGACGTGGGCGTGCTACTCGCCCCGGCCCGGCTCGAAGTCGGAGCATCCGATCGGTCGCGCGTGTGATGTGGCGTTCGGGAACGCGATCGGCCAGCATCCGACCCCCGGGCAGCGCGAGTACGGGTGGCAGGTCACGAACTGGCTGAAAGACCACGCCGAGGTGCTGGGGGTGGAGTACCTGATCTGGCAGGGCAAGATCTGGTCCCTCGCCCGCGCCGACGAGGGATGGCGCGACTACACCGGCGGCGGGATGCACGACCCTACCGATGTCACCGGCGGCCACTACGACCACCTCCACATCACCGTGAAAGCGTAAGGTCCGAAGTTACATCTAATGTAAGATTCGTACCTTAGATGTAAGCCGGAATCACGCTGTTCCGCGGAACCAAAGCCGTCTCCAACCTAGCAGCGTCACCGCCGCCTGACCAGGGGTTTCGCTACTCATCTTACATCTGATGCATGATTCTTACATTTAATGTAAGGTCGTGGCATGGTGTTCTCAGACGATCAGGTACCCGGCACGGGGGTCTTGTCGTCTGGCAACGTGTCGCTTTTGCGGCCGGCGGAGCAGTTCTTCGATGAGATGGTGGCGGGCTGGTCGGCACAGCAGACCTCGCGGATGCTCGCGGTGCAAACCATCAAGACCAGGGCCTCGCAGGTACGCCGGTTCGCGGACTTCTGCAACGCCCCGCCGTGGGAGTGGTCACCGGCTGACGTGGAGGAATGGACAACCTCGCTCGTCTCCGGACCGCGGCCGCTGTCTGTGTCGACGGTGCGGGCCTATCAGAACTCCGTGGCGCTGTTCTGCGACTACCTGGTCGATCACCGCTACGGCTGGGTCGATCGCTGCGTCGATCTGTTCGACACGCATCCGGTGCAGGTCTGCCACGAGTGGAACACGGTCATCCATACCAGCGACCACGAGGCACGGCCGGACGTGCGACCGCTCTCGCGGGATGAGCTGCAGATGTTCTTCGACTACGCCGATGACCTGGTGGATCAGGCCCGCTCCTCCAAGCGCAAGGGATGGCTGACGCTGTTCCGCGACGCCACGCTGTTCAAGATGATCTATGCGTTCGGGTTGCGTCGGCGCGAGGCAGCGATGCTCGATCTGCCGGACTTCACCCGCAACCCGCAGGGCTGGGAGTTCGGCCGGTTCGGGGTCTGCAACGTCCGCTGGGGCAAAGCGATGCGCGGCTCGCAGCCGCGCCGCCGGGCGGTGCTGGCCGTGTTCGGGTGGACCCGGCCGGTGATCGAGGAGTACGTGAGCGAGGTTCGGCCTCGGTTCGACCTTGCCGACAAGACGATCCTGTGGCCGACCGAGCGACAAGGGCGCATCCGGCTCAAGCACATCGACGACCGGTTCGCCGAGTGGCGCGATGATCTCGGCCTGGACCCGTTGCTGCACCCGCACTGCTTGCGGCACTCGTATGTGACGCATCTGATCGAGGACGGCTACGACCCGTTGTTCGTCCAGCAGCAGGTCGGGCACCGCTGGGGCTCGACCACCGCCCTCTACACCGGGGTCTCCGGTGACTACCGCAACCGCACCCTGCGCCGCGCTCTCGACGGCGCGTTCACCCCACCGACAGCGATCGAGGGAGGATCACGATGACGAAGACCGTCGCCTATCACTGGCACCTACGCAAGGTGATGAACGAACACGGCATGCAGGTCACGACCGATCTGGTGCCGCTGCTGGCCGACCGGGGCGTGGTGATGACCTCCACCCAGGTCTACCGGATCGTGGTCGGCCAACCCGGGCGGCTGAACATGCAGTTCCTCGCCGCGCTCTGCGACATATTCGGCTGCACACCGGCCGACCTGATCGAGCCCTACGTCGAGTCGGCGTCGCGGCGGGGCCGCAAGACCGGCACCGCGGGTGCGGTCAAACCGCCGACGGGCGGGAGCAAGAACCGCCCGACCCGAGCGGTCATCACCCCTGCGGACGAATGACCGGCGCCGGTGGCGAACACGATCGTCCAGGGCATCTGCTTTCGCTGCGGCCGGCTGAAGTCTCTGCGCTGGAACCACACGCTGGATCGGGGTGAGTGCCGCGCCTGCCGCGCTCACCGGTCACCGATCGAGACCTGCACCGGATGCGGACGCCAGCGCAGGGTCAACGCCCGCACCGACGACGGCGGCGCGGTCTGCGTGACCTGCTATGCCCGCGACCATCACCCTGAGGATGCCTGCGACGAGTGCGGCATGATCGGCCCGCTGGCGACCAGAGCTGGCGGGAAGCGACCCGGCGCGGCGAACCTCTGCGGTCGCTGCTATCGGAACCCGTGCCGGGTCTGCGGCGTCTGCGGCAGGCTCAAACGAGTCGCCTTGAAAGCCACCGCGACCAGCCCGGACGTCTGCCCGACCTGCTACCAAGCGCCCGTGATCGACTGCTCTATCTGCGGGCAGCAGGCTCTCGGGCGACGCACGACGAATCACGGCCGACCACGCTGTTTCGCTTGCCAAGCAGCCCAGCAGATCGACGCCGCTCTCACCGGCCCGGACGGGGTGATCCGGCCAGAACTGAAACCCGTCCGCGACGCCCTCACCGAGCTCGAACGACCCCGATCGCTGCTGACCAACTGGCACGATCTGGCATCCTTGCGTCTGCTGACCTCGATCGCCCGCGGCCAGGTCGACCTCAGTCACGACGCGCTCGATGCGCGGCCACAGATGTTCTCGGTGACCTATCTGCGCGCGATGCTCGTCGCCGCGGGCACCCTGCCGCCTCGTGATGAGAACGCCGCCCGACTGCACCGATACGCCGCAGACGTCGTCGCCGAGGTGAGCGATCCCGAGATGCGCGGCGTGCTCACCCGCTACGCCCGCTGGCACGTCGTCGGCCGCGCCAAGACCGACCGGCACGACCGGATCGCGCCGAACGCGGCCGCCCGCTGCCGGGGCGACATCGACACTGCCCGCGCGTTCCTCGACCATCTCAGCTCCAGCGGCTACGACCTCGATGACTGTCCGCAAGACCACCTTGACGCCTGGATTACCACCGACCGGAGCCGCCGCCTCGGGTTCGTCCGCTGGCTCAAACGAGGCGGCTACCTCCGGCACGTCTGGCTCCCTGAGCCGGTTCCGGCGAAAGACCCGGCCCACGACGTCGACCCCGAAGAACAGCTCGCCCTGGTTCGCCGGCTGCTACACGAGCCCGGTAGCGCCAGCATCGAAGACCGTGCCGCAGCCTGTCTGATCCTGCTCTACGCCCAGCCGGTCGCGAAGATCACCGCCCTGATCACCAGTGACATCGAGGTCCGCGATGGTGAAACCTACCTGCGTCTGGGCTCCGAGCCGGTGTTGCTCATCCCGCCGCTGGATGCGCTGGTGACCGCCTTGCCGGTCGCCAAGCCATTCGGGGCGGCGAGCAGGCTGGCTGATTCCCGGTGGCTGTTCACCGGCAAGAACGCCGGCACCCACTTGCATCCCGCCTCGCTCCTACGCCGGATGCACCAGCTCGGGGTGACTTCCAGAGCAAGCCGGAACACCGCCCTGCTGCATCTGGCCTCGACCACACCACCGGCGGTGTTCGCCTCACTGATCGGCGTCAGCATCGGCACCGCGACCCGCTGGGCCGGTCTCGCCGGAGCCTCCTGGAACCGTTACGCGACCCTGCCGCGCTGAACCCGTCTCAGCACGACGAGGCAGGGCCACCGTCGGTCAGGGCCTGCGGGTCGAGGGCGCTGCTGAGCATGGACAGGATCTCGGGCACGATTGCGTAATAGGCCCACTTGCCGCGCTGCTCGCGGGTGACCAGGCCGGCGTCGACGAGCTGCTTCATGTGATGCGAGACCGTGGGCTGGGAGAGCCCGACCGGTTCGGTCAGGTCGCACACGCACGCCTCCCCGCCGGACTGCGCCGCGATCATCGACAACAACCGGACCCGGGTCGGGTCACCGAGCGCCTTGAACATCCGCGCCAACCGCTGGGCATCCTCGACCGCGAGCACCCCGCCCGTGACCGGAGCACAGCACCCACCCGCATCGGCGGCGATCAGTGGCAGCGAAGTCGTCATGGCCCTGATCCTACGCCACGCATTGACAACTGTCGATGCATCGACGAACATCAATACGTAGATGACGAGTCCACCCGACCGAATGGAGCGCGCCATGAGTGAGAACACCGAGCTGCGCGAGCAGGTCCGCGCCCGCTACGCGCAGGCCGCGACCGCCGTGACCCGCGGCACCCGCAACGCCGACTTGCTGGCTGAGGAGACCCCCGCGGGCTCGTGCTGCACCAGCACGCCCGCCGTGGAGGAGGCCGATTCGGGTTCGTGTTGTGCTCCGACCGAGCGCAGCTTCGGCGCGGGCCTCTATGACGAGGCGACCGCCGCCGGCCTGCCCCTCGAAGCGATCGAGGCGAGCCTCGGCTGCGGCAACCCGACCGCGGTCGCTGAGCTGCATGAGGGTGAGCGGGTGCTCGACCTCGGCTCCGGCGGCGGCATCGACGTCCTCTTGTCGGCCCGCAGGGTCGGCCCGACCGGGTTCGCCTACGGCGTGGACATGACCGACGAGATGCTCGCGTTGGCCGAGAAGAACAAGACCGAAGCCGGGGCGGAGAACGTCGAGTTCCTCAAGGGCACCATCGAGGACGTGCCGCTGCCCGATGGGTCGGTGGATGTGGTGATCTCCAACTGCGTCATCAACCTGTCCACCGACAAGCCGGCGGTGCTCGCCGAGATGTTCCGCGTCCTCACCCCCGGTGGGCGGATCGGGGTCTCCGATGTCGTCGCCGAAGACCGCCTCACCCCCGAGCAGCGGGCCGAGCGCGGCTCCTACGTCGGCTGCATCGCCGGAGCCCTCTCCAAGACCGAGTACCTCGACGGGCTCGCCAAGGGTGGTTTCGCGGATGCGAGCGTGGAGTTCACCCACGAGGCCGCCGACGGGATGCACGCCGCGATCGTCCGCGCCACCAAGCCTGCCAACTGATCCCGAGCTGACGAGGAGACTGAGCAGCACGATGCCCGCACCCCAGAACATCACCAGCATCGCGACCCCGACGCAGGCCCCGGCCGCGAAGCGCCTGTCCACGTTGGACAAGTGGCTGCCGGCCTGGATCGGCCTGGCCATGATCGCGGGTCTCCTCCTGGGCCGGTTCGTGCCCGCCCTCTCGGACCTGCTTGCTCGGATGGAGGTCGGCGGGATCTCGGTGCCGATCGGCCTGGGACTGCTGGTGATGATGTACCCGGTGCTGGCGAAAGTCCGCTACGACAAGATCGCCGCCGTCACCGGAGACAAGCGCCTCCTCGTCTCGTCTCTGCTGCTGAATTGGCTGCTCGGCCCGGCGGTCATGTTCGCCCTCGCCTGGCTCTTCCTACCGGACCTGCCCGAATACCGCACGGGCCTCATCATCGTCGGCCTGGCCCGCTGCATCGCGATGGTCGTGATCTGGAACGACCTCGCATGCGGCGACCGGGAAGCCACCGCCGTGCTGGTCGCGATCAACTCCGTATTCCAAGTCGTGATGTTCTCGGTGCTCGGCTGGTTCTACCTCACCATCCTCCCCGGCTGGCTCGGCCTCGACACCCAAGGCCTGGACGTCTCGGTCGGGCAGATCGCCCTCAACGTCCTCGTCTTCCTCGGCGTGCCCCTGGTCGCGGGGTTCGCGACCCGCTGGATCGGCGAGAAACGCCGCGGCCGGGCCTGGTACGAAGAGCGCTTCATCCCGAAGATCGGGCCGTGGGCGCTGTATGGGCTGCTGTTCACGATCGTGCTGCTGTTCGCCCTCCAAGGCGACGCCATCACCTCCAACCCGCTCGACGTCGCCCGGATCGCTCTGCCGCTGCTGGTCTACTTCGCGCTCATGTGGTTCGCGGGCCTCCTGCTCGGCAAGGCACTGGGCCTCGGCTACGCCCGCTCGACCACGCTGGCGTTCACCGCGGCAGGCAACAACTTCGAGCTCGCCATCGCCGTCGCCATCGGCACCTTCGGCGCCACCAGCGGCCAAGCCCTCGCCGGGGTCGTCGGCCCGCTGATCGAGGTGCCCGTCCTCGTCGGCCTCGTCTACGTCTCCCTCTGGACCGCCAGAAGCTGGTTCCACACCAACCCCTACCAGACAGAAACCGAGGCATCATGACCACCCCGCAGCTCCCGATGGTCTTGTTCGTCTGCGTCCACAACGCCGGACGATCGCAGATGGCCGCCGCCTACCTCAATCGCATGGCGGCGGGTCGCATCGAGGTCCGTTCCGCCGGCTCCGAACCCGCCGACCAGCTCAACCCCGCCGTAGTCGAAGCTATGCGCGAGGTCGGGATCAACATCACCGCCGAACGCCCGAAGCTGCTCACCCCCGACGCGGTGAAGACCTCGGATGTGGTGATCACGATGGGGTGCGGGGATACCTGCCCGATCTTCCCCGGCAAGCGCTACGAGGACTGGCAGCTCGACGATCCTGCCGGGCAAGGACTCGACGCCGTGCGCACGATCCGCGACGACATCGAGAACCGCGTCCGCGCCCTCGTCGCTGAACTGACCTGACCCTGGGCCGCCCGGCGCACCTGCCGGGCATGGACCTCTCCCTCTTCACACATAGCCCCGGCCAGTCCTGGCCGGGGCTATTCCGTCATCTCCATCATCGGACCCTGCCGGTAGGTGAGGCGTGATGGACGTGTTCCCGGATTTCGACGGTCTCTCCGGCATCAGCGAGCTGCGTGAGGTCGCCGGCGCGCTGCTCATGTTCGTGCTCGTGGTGGCGGTGCTGATGCTGATCGTGTCCGCGATCTGCTGGGCCATCGGTGCGGCGAACGGCAACTACCAGGTCGCGACAAAGGGCCGCATCGGCGTGTTCGTCGCCCTCGGCGGCGCGGTCCTCGCAGGAGCCGGGGTCGCCTGGCTGAACTGGCTCGTCACCATCGGCGGACAACTCTAACGGCCTGCGCGCGGCGGCTCGGCGGGGCTCGTCACGGGTGCTTCGGCATCCCGGGGCGGGCCTTCTTTTTGTGCCCGATGGGGGCGGGGTGCACCTGGCGGTCGGAACTGTCTTCCGTCTTCTGAAAGGGCACTCATCGTGATTGACATCGACCCCAACTCCTCCGGGCTTCCGGGCATCGAGCAGCTGCGCACGATCGTCGGCGCCGTGATGACCGTCGGCCTCATCCTGTCCGTCCTCGCGCTGATCATCTCCGCGATCATCTGGGCCTACGGCTCCAACAGCAGCAACCCTCACCTCGCGGGGAAGGGGAAGACCGGCCTGCTGATCTCCTGCGGCGCAGCGATCATCTGCGGCGGATCGGTCGCGCTCATCAACTTCTTCTGGGGCGTCGGCCAGCAGGTCTGATCTCTTCTGCGTGTGAAAGGAGGGGTCTGCCGTGAGCGTGTGCGACATCCCCGTCATCTCCAACGTGTGCGATGCGGTCGGCGAGGGCACCGCGTCCCTGATCGCCGCCCCGTTCGACTGGCTCGCCTCCTCGATGGCCGGGGCGGCGGCCTGGCTGATGGAGACCATGTGGACCGTCTTCGACACCACCACCCTGGTCGACCTAACCCAGCCCGGGTTCGTGTCCGTCTACAACCTGCTGTTCGGGATCGCCTTGTTCATCGTGGCGATCTTCTTCTTCCTCCAGCTCATCACCGGGATGATCCACCGCGACCCGACCGCCCTGTCCCGCGCCGCGCTCGGGGCGGGAAAGTCGATCCTCGGATCGTTCGTGGTCATCACGCTGACGACGGTGTTGCTGGAGATCGTCGACCAGCTCTGCATCGGCCTCATCCAAGCCGCAGGCGAGACCACCGAGTCGATGGGCAACCAACTCCTGCTCCTCAGCCAGGCGCTGGCCGGGCTGAACATCGCTGCCCCAGGGGTGGGTGCGATCGTGTCGATCTTCCTCGCCGGTCTCATGATCGCCGCGATCGGGATCGTCTGGTTCTCCCTGTTGATCCGGAAGGCCTTGATCCTCGTCACCGTCGTCCTCGCCCCGCTCGCCCTCTCCGGTGCCTCTTGGGATGTCACGAAGGGGTGGATCGGGAAATGGGCGACGTTCCTGATCGCGCTCATCGTCTCCAAGCTCGTGCTGGTCGTGGTGTTCCTGGTGGCGATTACGCAGGTCGCGACACCGATTGACTCGGGACTGACCGCGGTGACCGAACCGATCGCCGGCATCGTGCTGCTCGGGATCGCGGCGTTTGCGCCGTACATGGTTTACCGGCTGATCAGCTTCATCGGCTTCGACCTCTACAACTCGATGGGTGCCGAGCAGGACGCGAAGAGTGCGATGAACCGGCCTCTCCCGATCCCGTCCAAGCCGAACACCGACGGCACCCAGAAGATCCTCGACGGCGCAGGCGACGACGGTGACTCCGGCGGCGGTGGCGGTGGCGGTGGGACGCCGCCGACCACGCCACCGCCCGCGGGGACTGAGGCCGCCGGCGCGGAGGCGGGAACGGAGGCCGCAGCCGGGGCGGGTCCCGCTGCCCCGGTCGTGGTCGGCGCGGTCGTCGTCAAGGAAGCCGCCGAAGCAGGGTCGGAGGCCGGCGCCGAGGTCGGGCAGCAGGCCGATGCCGCCGCCAGCGGCGCACAGAACGCCGGCACCACCGCACCCGGTGACAGCAACCCCCGCGACGGAGGTTCGCGTGGGGCACCGCCTCCGCCGTCGCCTCCGGTGCCGAACACCCCGCCCGACCCGAACCCGGCCCCGCCCACCGGAGGGAAGGAGTAGCTCATGTCTCGCACCGACACCACCACGGGGGCTGAGTTGGTCCCGGTGAAGTTCTCCCGGCTCACCCGCCGTGGCCTCATCCTGGGCCTGTCGCTGTCGCAGGTGATCGCTCTCGGCATCGGCGGGGCGTCCCTGGTCGGGGCGCTCTACGCCGGCGGCGGCATCCTCGTCCTCTACTCCGCCCCGATCTGGCTGCTTGCCATCACCCTCGTCTGGGTGAGGATCGGCGGGCGAGCACTGATCGAATGGCTCCCGATCTGCTCCTGGTGGCTGTGGCGCACCACCGGCGGACAACTCCTGTACCGGCGACGAATCGTCGCCCCCAGGCCGGCGGGCACCCTCGCCCTGCCCGGTGACATGGCCCGGCTCCGCGAGTACGCGGACCCGGAGACCGGGGCGGGCATGATCCACGACCCGACCGGCAACACCTTGACGGTCGTGGTTCGGGTCACGCATCCGGCGTTCGTGCTCCTGGATCCGTCCGAACAGAACCGCCGCGTCACCGCCTGGGGCCGGGTGCTTGCCACGATCTGCCGCTCCGGACGGATCAGCGCTCTCCAGGTGTTGGAGCGCACGCTGCCCGATTCCGGGCAGGGGCTGGCGGAGTGGTGGGCCGAGCACGGCACTCACGACGGCTCCTGGGCCTCGACCACCTACGCCGAACTCATCGAGCGGGCCGGCCCCGCCGGGGAACGCCACGCCACCACGCTGTCACTCTCGCTGGATATGCGGGCGGCGGCCCGGCAGATCCGCACCGCCGGCGGCGGTCTGAAAGGCGCGGCGAACGTGCTCCGGCAGGAGATGGCAACCCTGCTCGCCGCGCTCCGGGCCGCGGACCTCACCCCGTCGGGATGGCTGACGACGGGTGAGATCGCGGTGATGCTGCGCACGGCCTACGACCCCGCGATCGGCCCCACCCTGGAACGCCACGGCCAGCTCGGGCAGGACCTCGCAACCGCAGGCCCCGTCGCGGTGACCGAGACGTGGGGTCGGCTGCGCACCGACTCCGGCCACCACGCCGTCCTCTGGATCAGCGAGTGGCCGCGGTCCATGGTGTACCCAGGATTCCTTGCCCCGGTGGCGCTGTCGACGGGGATTCAGCGGTCGATCTCGCTGATCTGCACCCCGCTGCGCACCGACCAGGCGGTGCGCGACATCCGCAAGAGGAAAGTCGAGCACATCTCCGACCAGGCCCAGCGGCGGCGGATCGGGCAGATCCAGGACGCCTCCCAAACCGCCGAGTACGAAGACGTGCTCCGCCAGGAAGCCGACCTCACCGCCGGTCACGGCGTGCTCCGTTACACCGGCCTGATCGCGGTCACCGCCCCGACGGTGGAGGAGCTGGATACGGCGGTCGCCGCGATCGAGCAGGCCGCGATCCAGGCCTCCTGCGAAACCCGGCTGTTGGCCGGTCAGCAGGCCGTCGCGTTCACTGCCGCGGCACTCCCGTTGGCACGCCGCATCTGACCGGCGGTTCGTGCGCCGGTGGGTGCACCTGGGAGCACAGCGCCCCGACCCCTCTTCACCTCCGCGGGGTCGGGGCGTTGCCGCGATCCCATCCCGCGTATCGAAAGAGACCTGATCATGCCCACGTTCAACGACCCTGCCGCCGATGCCCGCGAAGCATATGAGGCGGTCCGCGGGCTCGCCCACGCCACCCAGCGCATCGAGAACCCCGAGGTGCTGTATCCGGTGATCGGCGAACTCATGGCGACCACACGGAATCTCTCGCAGGTGCTCGACCAGCTCGCCCGCGCCCAGCAGCAGCACACCGGGCGAGCGATGACCGATTCCGGTGACCGGGAGGCGGGCAGCCAGCTCACCTTCGAGGCCGCCGCCGCGCTCCACGAAGCGGCGGCGCACATCGGGCAGGCCGACACGGTGCTCGACCGGGCGTCGAACCGGGCCGGGCAGATCGCCTGGCTGCCGGAGGACCCGCGGTACCGGTGGGTGAGCGTCGTGTTCCTCCAAGGGAGCGAGGCGGAGCCGGTGATGGAGATCATCGACCGGCAGGGTCCGGATGCCGCGATCGCATACCTCGCCGGCTGGGATTACGGCGCGGAGACGGTGAGCGCTGCGATGGAGAACGGGTACGTCTACGAGACCGCCCCGCAGACTCCCGCGGATCGTCTTGTCACCGACGGCGATTACGCCCTCACCTACAGTCCCGACCTGGGTTACGTCGGCCTGTCCCGCCGCATCGACGCCCCCGACCCCGAGCCCGAGAGGCCGACCGCCGAAGCATCTCCTGCCCGGCCGGGTGCGGGGCGGCATCGCGGGTCGGAGCGTCCGGAGGGGGCGTCGTGGTTCCTGCCGGATGTGATCGCGGAGGTCGCCGAGAACCGAGGACTGTCGCTGTGACCCGGCAGCCGGAGGCCGAGCGCCTGCACACCGCCGTCCTTGTCGCCCCGTCGAAAGAACGCCGGCGTCTGCGCGCGCAGCGCCGGCGGGCCGCCGCCCGGCTCGTCGCCGAACAGCGCCAGCGCGAGATGGCCGAGGCGAAAGCGAAGAAGACGGCGGAGCGTGCGGAGCGGAAGGCGACCCGGTATCTGCCCTCTGTCGGCGAACCCGGCCCCGCCGCGCTCAGGTCACCGGGCCGGTTCCGGTTGCCGCGGCACCAGGACACCAGCGCCATGTTGGCGGGTGCGTATCCGTTCCTCGCCGAAGGCGGCCTCGGCTCCCAGGGCGTGTTCATCGGCCAGGACCTCTACTCGGGCGGCAGCTTCGTCTACGACCCGTGGGTGCTGTACGCGAACGGGATCATCACCGCCCCGAACCTGGTGGTGGCGGGCATCGTCGGCAGCGGGAAATCGTCGCTCGCGAAAGCGCTCTACACCCGCTCGTTGGGGTTCGAGCGGCGGGTCTACATCCCCGGCGACCCGAAAGGCGAGCACACGGCGGTCGCGGAGGCGGTTGGGGGTCGTGCGATCAAGCTCGGCCACGGCCTCCCGACCCGGTTGAACCCGCTCGATGAGGGGTACCGGCCGGCCGGGATGAGCGATCAGCAGTGGACCGCGACGGTCATTTCCCGACGCCGTGACCTGATCGGCGCGCTCACGGAGACGGTGCTGGCGCGGCCCATGTCCCCTTTGGAGCACACCGCGATCGATACGGCGCTGGCGGTGACGATGCGGGACAACTCGGTGCCGATCCTGCCGATGGTCGTCGATCACCTCCTCGATCCCGCCGACGACCCCGACGGCAGTCTCCGGGAGGACGGTCGCATGGTCGGGCATGCGCTGCGTCGTCTGGTGCACGGCGATCTTGCCGGGCTCTTCGACGGGCCGTCGACGGAGGTGTTCGATCCGTCGTTGCCGATGATCTCCCTCGATCTGTCGCAGGTCACCGAGAATTCCACGCTGATCTCGGCGCTGATGACGTGTTCGTCGGCGTGGATGGAAGCGGCGCTCCTGGACCCGGCCGGTGGCCAGCGCTGGTGCATCTACGACGAGGCCTGGCGGCTCATGTCCCAGCCCGCGCTGTTGCGGCGGATGGATGCGCACTGGCGGCTCGCGCGGGCGTACGGGATCGCGAACGCGATGATCTTCCACAAGATCAGCGATCTCGACAATGTGGGCGATCAGGGATCGGCCATGCGCGGCCTCGCCAACAGCCTGCTCGCGAATGCGGAGACGCGGGTGATCTACCGGCAGGAGTCCGATCAGCTCGGCCCCACCTCCGCCGCTCTCGGCCTGACGGGCACTGAGCAGGGGCTGCTCCCGACGCTCGGGGTCGGGCAGGGGCTGTGGAAGATCAAGGGTTCTTCCTACGTGGTCCAGCATCAACTCCATCCCGCCGAAAATCGGCTCTTCGACACCAGCTCGCGCGCGGCCGCGCGCACATAGGCCGGGGTGCGGTGGGTGCACCTGGCGGCATGAGACACGCCCCTGCTTCTGCCGCTGTTCCTTCGTCTGTCCCGGTTTCGGTGCCGCATCTCGTGCTCGACGTGCACGACGACGGCACCCTCACCGCCACCCTCGACACCCGCCCCGTCGACCCGCCCGACGGTGTGAGCGCGTGGCGGCGGGCCATGTTCGCGCAGATCATCGACCACGCCACGGGCGACCGGACCATCGCCGTGCGGGTGACCGTCCACGAGAGCGACGGCACCACGTTCACCGACATCCTTCCCGCCGCGAAACGCCCCGCCCCGGAACCTGTGGCCGAGGAGAAGTCGGAGCCGCGGCGGGCGGTGAAGCGTCAGCGGGGTGCTGATCCGATATCAGTGGACGGCGGCGACGGGTTCATCGCCGGGGAAGACGTCGCCGTCGCCCTCATCGCCGCACACACCGACGCGACCCCGGACGGGCGCGCACGGGCCCTCCTCGACCCCGCGGTCGTCGCGGCGGCGCGGGCGGGTGAGGTGGTGCTGGTCGGGCGGGTCTCCGGCACGATCGCTGTGCGGAGCTTGTCGTGATCGGGCCGCAGGGCCTTCCCGGCGGCAGCGGGGCGATGGGTGACGAGCTCACCAACCTGATCCTCATCGCCGTCGGCGGCCTCCTCGGGGTCGCGTTCGTCCTCCGCGCCTCCGGTAGCGTGGCGGCGTTTCTCACGGGCGCCCCGCAACCCACTGCCGGAGCGGCTGGCGGGGTCGCGGTGTTCTTCAAACCGGGTGATCCTGGCGGGCAGCTCGGCGCGGACGGCCTGAACCCGTTCGTGTATTGGGTCGTCGCCGCTCTCATGCTCGGCGCTCTCGTCACGGCCGGGTTCTGGGCGTGGGGTCTGCTGCGGCGCACGATGCGGCAGGCCGCACTGGATCCGCACCGGCAGGAGGGCACCGCGACCCGGCACGAGATCGCCCAGACCGCCTCCACCAAAGCGTTGATGCGCCGCGCCAGCACCCTGCGCCCCACGCTCGACAGCCCCGTACCGGGTGATGTCGGTTACCGGCTCGGCACCGCGCACCGACACGAGGTCTGGGCCTCCGTGGAAGACTCGATCCTCCTCGTCGGCGCCCCGAGGAGCGGCAAGGGCCTGTTCCTCGTGATCCCGGCGATCCTCGATGCCCCTGGCGCGGTGGTCACGACCAGCACGCGTCCCGATAACGTCACCGCCTGCCTGCGCGCGAGGAAGCGCATCGGACCGGTGGCGGTGTTCGATCCGCAGCACCTCGCCGAAGGTCTCCCTGCCGGGCTCCGCTGGTCGCCGATCCGGGGGTGCGAGTCGCCGCAGACCGCGATGATCCGCGCCGCCGGCCTCGCGTCGGCCACCGGCCTCAGCGCGGGTGGCGTCGAAGGCGGTGACTTCTGGGAAGGGAAAACCCGCGCCGCGCTCCAAGCGCTGCTCCACGCCGCCGCCCTCGACCGGCGCACCCCGACTGAGCTGTTCCGGTGGACGCTCGACCCCACGAGCGCGGCGGATGCGGTCGCGATCCTCACCAACCATCCGGATGCGGCGACCGGGTGGGCGGACTCGCTCGCCTCGATGATCGACGCCGACCCCCGCACCCGCGACTCCATCTGGCAAGGCGTCTCCCTCTCACTCGCAGCCCTCGCAGACCCCCGGGTGCTCGACGCCGTGTCCCCGGGAGAGGGCGAGGAGTTCGATCCGGAAGCGTTCATCCGACAGCGGGGCACCCTGTTCCTCCTCGCCACCGGTGCCGGGGCCGGGAACAGTGCCGCCCTGGTGGCGGCGCTGGTGGAGGATCTGGTCGAGACCGTCCGCCGCCTCGCGGCCCGCTCCGCCGGCGCCCGCCTCGACCCGCCGATGCTGCTCGCGTTGGACGAGATCGGGAACCTCGCGCCTCTGCCGTCCCTGCCGACGTTGATGGCCGAGGGTGGCGGGACCGGGATCACGACACTCGCGGTGTTGCAGTCGCTCGCGCAGGCGCGGGACAAGTGGAACGAGCACCAGGCCGGGGCGATCTGGGACGCCTCGATCGTGAAGATCCTCCTCGGAGGCGCCTCCAACAGCCGCGACCTGCAAGACCTCTCCACGCTGATCGGGGAACGCGACGAACTGACCGACTCCACGACAGTCGGCGACTACGGCTCCCGCTCCAACCAGCGCTCCGTCCGCAGGGTCGCGATCCTCCCACCAGACCGAATCCGCACGCTCCCGTTCGGCACCGCCGTCACCCTACTCCGCTCCGCGCCGCCGATCATCACCGACCTGCGCGCCTGGCCCAACCGCCCCGACGGCACCACGTTGAAGGCCGACCGGGCCGAGGTCGAACGCCTCCTCCACGATCCCCACGGGGACTGATCCACCGCGGGAGGACGGGTGCACCTGCCTGACCCAGCGGCCCCGACGAGAGGTGGCCGCCTGAGCAGACCGTCAGGAGCACACGATGAACGAGCAGCCACGCGACCCGGACCCGGAACTGGATAGAGCCTTCTACGGGTTCGTCGCTTCCGATCCGCAGCCGTCAGGCAGCGAGGGCAAGAAGCGTCTGTACTTCAAGGCCGGGCAAGAGCACCACGACTTCGCAGCCGACGGGTCCCGGATCAAGCTCCCCACGACCTTCCACGATGTGGTGGCGTTCCGAGGCGCTGCCGAGAGCGGCGAAGTGAAACTCGCCAAGGGCGACTGGTTCCTCGCGATCGGACGCACCCAGACAAGCACGAACCCCAACACCGGCGTCGAATCGACGGAGTTCATCGCAAGCCGGTTCGGACACGACCTCGCCCGCATGAACACCCAGGTCGGCACCCCGCGCCGCCGCTCCCAGATGGAATCCCCGGACCGTCAACGACCGGCGCGGCAGGTCGCGTTCGAGCCGCCCGTGCAGGACCAGCCCGACTATGAGCAGCCCGCACGGGCCATGTGAGAGGGGGCGAAGCATGATGAACAACGACGCCACGCTCCCACCCGACGACCTGGGCTCCGAGCCCGAGGAATGGGAGGAGGAGGACTTCGGGCGACTCGACCCTGACGATGACATTCCGGGGCCGCCGCGGCCGGTGAACTGGAACCTGCTGCTCTCCCACGACCTGGAACAGGAATGGCTCGCCCTCAACCGCTGGGTCGAATGGCTCCGCCACACCTACGCGCTGCCCGCGTCGGTCATCCCGCCGTACTGGCACCGCCACCCCGAGCTGCAATGGGAGCTGTCCGCGCTACACCTGCACTGGCTCGGCGCCTACGACCCCGAGCAGAACGCGTCCGCCGCGATCGGCTGGCACCGCGACTTCGCCGCCGCCCGCCAGCGCCTCCGCGACTGGGTCGCCGCCTCCGGCACCCGCCTGGACCGCGACCGTCCCAGTCGGCAGACCGCCTGGCCCGGCGAACCACCCGCCCCACCGGTCGAAGACACCCCGATCACCGAACGACGCGCGGACTTCGTGGCGTTCGTGATCACGCAGGTCGCCCGCCGCAAGGCCGCCGAAGACGCCGTCTTCGCCCGCCTCGATGACGCCGCGCGCTCAGACGATGGGTAGGTGACGAGCGGTGGTGCGGAACTATCAACGCAAGACCCAGCGGCCCTCCGCCGACCGGAACCTGCGAGTCACCTTCACCCGGCGCGAGCAGATCGACGTGGAGAAGGTCGCCGAAGTCCTCATCCGCGTCGCCCTGCGAGAAGCCGGCACGGGCACCAAGGCCGGGCAGGCCGGCACCCGACTCCAGGCGCTGCTGAGCAGCGAGCGGTAGAATCCCCGGTACGTAGTACGTCCATCAGGGCGCTACCGGCTTACCCCTTGTTGCCCGAACCCGTCGCGGTTCGGCAGGCCTCCCCATCTGTGTCGTGACAGCCCAACGGCGCCCGCACCCATCCCGACTGGGAATGGGTGAGCGCCCGAAAGGCAGTCACGACCATGACGCTCCTCGACCTTCCCGCCGGCCTCGACCTCAGCGCCCTGCGTTCCCTCGCCGGCCCCGCGACCCAGGCCCTCGACGTCGCCCTTCCCGATGGGAAAGTGCCGGCGATCTCCTACCTGCGGGTCTCCACCAAGGACCAAGCCACCCGCAACGGCCTCGAAGAAGGCCTGTCCATCCCCGCGCAGCGCGAGGCCGCGCAGCGCAAGGCCGACCAGCTCGGCGCGGTCATCGTCGCAGAGTTCATCGAGCCCGGCGAGTCCGGCAAGACCGCCCGCCGCAAAGCACTCCAGGAGATGCTGGACTACCTTGCCGAGCACCCCATCCGGTACTGCATCATCAACAAGGTCGACCGCATCGCCCGCAACCGGCTCGACGACGCGATCATCCACGCCACACTCCGCCAAGCAGGCGTCACCCTCGTCTCGGTGATGGAGAACATTGACGAGACCCCCTCCGGGATGCTCATGCACGGCATCATGGCCTCGATCGCGGAGTTCTACTCCCTGAACCTCGCCCAAGAGGTCACCAAGGGTCTCGTGCAGAAAGCGTCCATCGGCGGCACCCCGCACAAGGCGCCCATCGGCTACCTCAACGTCCGCCTCACCGATGCGAACGGGCACGAGGTGCGCGACGTGCAACTCGATCCCCACCGGGCCGACCTGATCCGGTTCGCGTTCACCGCCTACGCCACCGGCGACTGGTCCCTCTCCAAGCTCGCCCGCGAGCTAGAGACCCGCGGCCTTGCTACCCGGCCCACGCCGACGTTCCCCGCGAAGCCGGTCACGACCACGGGGCTGCACAAGATCCTCACGAACCCCTACTACCAGGGCATCGTCACGTTTCGCGAGGTCACCTACCCCGGCACCCATCAGCCACTCGTGACCCCGGAGACGTTCGAGCAGGTGCAGACGATCCTCCAGCAGAACCACGTCACCGGCGACAAGCCGCAGAAGTACGACCACTACCTCAAAGGCTCGATCTACTGCGGCTGCGGGAAGAAGCTCATGTTCGAACGGCCTCGCAACCACCAGGGCGTCGCCTACGACTACTTCACCTGCACCGGCCGCCGGTTCAAGCGCAACGACTGCCAGCGCACCGCCGCCCTCGTCCACCGCATCGAGCAGAGCATCGAGACCCGCTACCAGCACGTCTCCGTCACCGAGGACGAGGCCGGACAGATCCAGGCCGTCCTCGGGCAGGTGTTCGACGCCCTCGCCGAGTCAACCAGCGATGAACGGACCCTCCTCGAAGGACAGAAGATCAAGCTTGAAGCCGAACAGGTCAAGCTCCTCCAAGCCCACTACGCCGACGCGATCCCCCTCGACCTGCTCAAAACCGAACAGGACCGCATCCGCGCGAGCCTCCACGCCATCACCGGCAGGCTCGACACCCTCACATCGACCTACGACAACGCGAAGGTCGGGCTCGACGCGATCCTCGGCCTCCTCACCGACATCGGTGATGTGTACGCGAAGGCCGAACCCGCCGAACGGCGGATGCTCAACCGGGCACTGTTCGACCGCATCACCATCGATGACGACGACCAAGCCGCCCTCGAACCAGCCCAGACGATCGCGACGATCCTCGACGCCATCCCCAGGCCACACAACGAAAGAACCTTGCCCCGCGATCAAGCGGGGCAAGGTTCGAACGTTCAACTTTACGTGGAGCTGAGGGGACTCGAACCCCTGACCCTTTGCATGCCATGCAAATGCGCTACCAGCTGCGCCACAGCCCCATGTCGTCGACCCGGAAACTCTACCATGACTGACCCTTGCAGGATCACTCAGTGTCGTTTGCGGAACACGTCGCGTTCACTTTCGTGTTCGCGTCCCGTCCGGACAACGATGTAGATACTAGGACGGATCCGCCGCCCCGTGCAAATCGCCCTGGTCCGCCCCCGTCGACTCTGAATCAGACGCCGACGCCTCAGCGGCCGAACTCAACCCCAGGTCCACAACGGGCGATTCGCTCCACAGCCGCTCAAGGGCATAGAAGGCCCGGTCCTCGTCGTGCTGCACGTGCACCACCACGTCGCCGTAGTCCAGCAGCACCCAGCGCCCCTCCCCCTTGCCCTCGCGGCGGAGCGGTCGCAGGTCGTGTTCGGCGATCAGCGCGTCCTCGATCGCATCGACGATGGCGCTCACCAGACGTTCGTTGGAGCCCGAGGCCACCAGGAACGAGTCCACGATGCCCAGGGCCTCACTGACGTCCAGGGCAACGATGTTCTCGGCCTGCTTCTCATCCGCAGCTCGTGCGGCGGTGCGGAGGTACGCGAGGGAGGTATCGGGAAGTGTCATGCGGCGGTCGGGGCCTTTCTCACAGCAGTATCAACAGGATCACAACGGCCAGCGCCAGCAGCACGACGGCGGCCAACACCAGCAGGACGGTCTTCCCGCCCCCTGATTCGCGGTACTTGGACGGTTCCAGCAGTTCCAGGCCTTCGGCGTCCAGGGCGCTGACGGGCTTGCCGGGTTCCTCAGCATCGGACTCGGTACCGGATTCGGCGGCAGACGCTTCGGTAGCCACAGGGGCTACCGCTTGGGAGTGCTCGTGCTCATCAGCTGTTGAATGAGTGGCCGTCGACCCCAGGGGAGCCTGCGCAGAGCCACTCTGATCAGATGCAGCCGGCGCGGGCGTCGGCACGGGCCGCGCCGCAGCTCCATCGTCGTCGGAGGTTCTGGCGCCGGCTGCCGAAGCACGCTCGGCGGCGGCCCGGTCCTCCTCGGAGGCCAAGGCGGCACGGGAAGCCAACTCCGCCATGCGCCGCTGCTTCATGGCGAGGTCCGGGTCCACGTGCTCCGGGTCATCGGACTGGTTCTGTGCCAGTTCCTTCTGGTGCTGCTCCATCTGCTCGCGCAGCAGCGCCAGGCGTCGAGGGCCCAAAGGCTTGTCGGCCGCAGTGCTCGGAGCGCCACCCAGATCGATCTCCGGGGCGGGCAGGTCCAGCGCCTCGGCGTCCCCGGAGGGAATGTTGACGATCTCCTCCGGAGCGTCCGCGTTCCCCGCCGATGCGCCGTCCGGGTCCAGGTACCGGTCCTGACTCATGCTGTGGCCTCTTTCGTTTCCTGGACCGGGTCGGTCACAGGTCTGGTCGCTTCGGTGGCGGCGCGCTGGTTTCGCCGTGCACCCAGGTACAGGCCGTACTTGCCGATGTACTGGACCACGCCGTCCGGCACCAGGTACCAGACGGGCTTGCCCTGGACCACGCGGTCCCGGCAGTCCGTGGAGGAGATCGCCATGGCGGGAACCTCCATCAGGGTCACGCCGCGGGCGCCGTCGGGAATGGCCAGCTCGTGCCCCGGACGGGTCACGCCGACGAAAGTGGCCAGATCCCACATCTGTTCGGCCCCGTGCCAGCTCAGGATCTCGCTCATGACATCGGCACCGGTGATGAAGAACAGGTCCGAGTCCGGGCGTTGTTCGTGCAGGTCCCGCAGGGTGTCGATCGTGTAGGTCGGCCCACCGCGCTCGATGTCCACGCGGGACACGCTGAACCGCGGGTTGGACGCCGTGGCGATGACCGTCATGAGGTAGCGGTGCTCCGCCGGTGAAACCTTCTTGCCGGCCTTCTGCCACGGCTCCCCCGTGGGGACGAAGACCACTTCATCCAGGTCGAAGACCGCGGCGACCTCTGAGGCGGCCACCAGGTGCCCGTGGTGAATGGGATCGAAAGTACCGCCCATGACACCCACACGGGTGCGGCCGGCGACCCGCGGAGGCACGTTGATCTCGTGAGCCGGGTTCACGTGAACGCTGGGGTTCAGCGGTTGCGCTTGGCTTCGTAGGAGGCGACGGCGTGGGCCTCGTCCGACGGCAGAGCGGACGGGTCCTGGTGATGATCCGCTGCGTCGGGAAGCGAGCTGCGCGGGCTGAAGGTCATGGTCGCCACGAACATGAGCGTGAACAGCACGAAGGCGATGATGCCGAACCAATGCGCTTCAACCGGGAGCTCGTTGACGACGTGCGCGCCTTCTTCTGCCGCCTGGATCAGCGGATTCGCTTGCAACATGAGAGTCCCTTCGTGAGCAGAACCAGTGCCGTGGTGTTGAAGTTCGGAACCGAATCAGCCGCGGTGCGTGGCTGGTCGGCTAGAGGTCAATGGTAACCGCAGGGGGCGCCCTGCGACGGCGTCCCCTGCTGTTGACCGGGTGTCGTTCACTTCCTGACGTGCCCGTCGCCCTGGACGATCCACTTGGTGGTGGTAAGTTCCTCGAGCCCCATGGGGCCGCGGGCGTGCATCTTCTGGGTGGAGATCCCGATCTCCGCGCCCAGGCCGAGCTGCCCGCCGTCGGTGAATCGCGTGGAGGCATTGACCATGACGGCCGCGGCGTCGATCGAGGCGATGAACGCTTCGGCGTTCGCCAGGTCGTTGGTCACGATGGCTTCGGTGTGGCGGGTGGTCCAGCGTTCGATGTGCTCGATCGCTTCGTCCAGGCTGTCCACGACCTTCACGGCCATCTGCGCGTCCAGGTACTCGGTGCCCCAGTCCTCGTCCGTGGCGGCCGAGTGCTCGGTACCCTCGGGGAGCATGGCCGCCGCACGGTCGTCCACGTGCAGGGCGACCCCGGCCTTGGCCAGCGCCGCCAGGACCGCAGGCCCGGCCGCGGCGTCCTTGTGCAGGATCAGCGTCTCGGCGGTGTTGCAAGTGGAGTTCCGGTGCGTCTTGGCATTCACGACGACGTCGACCGCCATCTTTTCCGGCGCGGAGGCGTCCACGAACACGTGCACGTTGCCCTCGCCCGTCTCGATGACCGGAACCTGCGCGTTCTGCACCACGGACTGGATCAGCCCATGCCCCCCGCGGGGAATCAGGACGTCCACCTTGCCGCGAGCCGCCATCAGTGCGTTGGCACCCTCGCGCCCGTAGTCGTCGACGGACTGCACGATGTCCACGGGCAACTTCTGGTCGCTCAGCGCGTCACGGATGATGCCGACCAGTGCCTTGTTCGACTCGAGTGCCGCCGAGCCGCCGCGCAACAGCACGGCGTTACCGGACTTCAGGGCGATGCCCGCGATGTCCACGGTCACGTTGGGCCGCGCTTCGTAGATGGCCCCCACGACGCCCATGGGCACGCGGATCTGACGCATCCGCAGCCCGTTGGCGAGGGTCTGCCCGCGGACCACGGTTCCCACCGGATCCGGGAGTGCCGCCAGCTCACGCAGCGCGTCCGCAAGTCCCGTGATACGAGTCTTGTCGAGCTTCAACCGGTCCAACAGCGCGCTAGAGGTTCCGTCCTGCTCGCCGCGGGTCAGGTCCTTCTGGTTGGCCTCGATAATCGCGTCAGCCTGCGCCTCGATGCGCTCCGCGATGTGCAACAGCGCGGCATCCTTCCGGCCACGGTTGGCCTTTGCCAGAGTCCGCGCGGCGGTGCGGGCGTCGTCGGCCATGAGCCCGACACCGACTTGCGGGTCCTCGCCGAAGGTCTGGTGCGTCAGCGTGGTGGTGGTTTCAGTCATGGTTCCTGCTCCTGATCCTTCAGGTGGTGCCACTGTCCAAAGTGTTCTCGAGTGTGCCCGAGCCGGGCCGTTGCGTCACCGCGCCGGTTCGACCTTGGGGAGCTCACGGGTCTCGAACGACCGCTGTGCGGCGCGTCCGTGGCGAACCTTGGTCTTGGCCGACTTGGGGCGCATGGTGACCAGGTTGTCCACGTGGATCAACTCCCGTTCGAAGCGCTGGCCCAGGGATTCGGAGAGTTCGGCTGTGCTCTTGCCCAGCATTTCAGGGATCTCTTCGGCCGCGTAGTTGCAGAGCCCATGGGCGACTTCCCGGCCGTTCTGGTCCAGCAGCGACACCGGATCCCCCGCTTCGAAGTCTCCCTTGACCGCGGTCACCCCGGCGGCCAGCAAGGACTTACGGCCACCCACGGCGCGCACTGCGCCGTCGTCGAGGACCAACGAACCCTTGATGTCCGCCAGGTGAGCCAACCACAGGAGACGGGCGTTGCGACGCCCGCCCGTGGTGGCGAACCAGGTGCCGACGTCGCGCCCGGCCAAGGCCGAGTCGATGTTCTGTGCCGAGGTCACAACGGCCGGGATGCCCGAAGAGGCCGCGATCCTGGCGGCCTGGACCTTGGTCACCATGCCACCGGAGCCCACTCCGGCGCGTCCAACGGTACCGATCTGCACACCCTCGAGATCCTTGACGGGATCCTCGACGACGGAGATCCGCTCACCACCGTCCTGCGGCGGTTTGGTGTAGAGGGCGTCAACGTCGGACAGCAGCAACAAGACATCGGCCTTGACCAGGTGGGCTGTCAACGCCGCGATGCGGTCGTTGTCGCCGAACTTGATCTCCTGGGTGGCCACGGCGTCGTTCTCGTTGACGATCGGCATGACGCCCAGGTCCAGGAGCCGTTCGATCTGGCGGTGCGTGTTCTTGTAGTGGTGACGCTTCATGAGGTCCTCGGCGGTCACCAGGACCTGCCCGACCGTCACGCCGTAGCGCGCCAGGGAGTCGATGTAGCGGCCCATGAGCAGGCCCTGCCCCACGGAGGCCGCGGCCTGCTGGGAGGCAAGGTCCTTGGGGCGTCGCGAGAACCCGAGGGGCGCCAACCCCGCAGAGATCGCACCCGAGGAAACGAACACGACCTCCTTGCCGGAGGCCTTCAAAGCCCCGAGTGCCGCCACGATCCGCTGAACGGCGGCTTCATCGATCGAGTTCTCGATGCTGGTCAGCGACGAAGAACCGACCTTGACCACGATGCGCTTGGCCATCGGGATCTGACTCCGGTCCTCGATGGGGGAACGGCGGTTCTTCCCTCGGTTCTCCGAGCTGAGCTGGGAGGTGGATTTGGCGGCGATCCCTTCCAGGGTCTCGACGTCGATCTTCTGCAGCCGTGTGGGCATGCTCTCCGATGTCCTTTCCTCTGGTGAGCTTTGAGTGGTGGTGAGCTTCAGGTGTTCAGGGCGCGGCGGGTGTTGTCAGTCGCGCTGCTCGGCCTCGTCCGGTTCGGGCGCCTGTGCCTTGCGGGCCCGGCGTTCGTCCACGGACTCCGTCCAGACGCCGGCCACACGTTCCGCTTCGAGTTCGTCGCGGGCCGCAGCCTTGGCGTCCATGCGCTCGTAGTACTCCCGCCGCCGCTGTTCGCGGGTGGGCCGGTGGTCCTCCGAGAGCCTGGGGTCCGTTCCGCGGGGTGCGGCCAGCAGTTCGGCACCACCCATCATGGTGGGTTCCCAGTCGAAGACAACCCCGTTCTCCTCCGGGCCGATCAGCACGGCGTCTCCGGGGCGGGCATTCATCTTGAAGAGTTCTTCTTCGATGCCGAGCTTGGCGAAGCGATCGGCCAGGTAGCCGATGGCCTCCTCGTTGTTGAAGTCCGTCTGCAGGACCCACTTCTCTGGCTTGTCGCCACGAACGTGCCAAATCGGTTCCAGGGAGCGTTCCTCGCGGGTGATCGTGAACTCCTTGGCACCGCCCCGCACGGCCTGGGGCCGCAGCACCACGCGCTGGGGCTCGGGGGCGGGCTCCTGCTCGCGCCCCTCCGCCACGATCTGGCCCATGGCGAAGGTCAGCGGCTTCAACCCCTCGTGGGAAGCCGTGGAGACCTCGAAGACGCGGTAGCCCTTCTCCTCCAGCATGGGCCGGACGAAGTCGGCCAGCTCTCGTGCTTCCGGCACGTCGATCTTGTTGAGCACGACCAGGCGGGGGCGCTCCAGCAGCGGCACGGAGCGGCCACCGTCCAGGCGTCCGTCGACGGCGT
Source organism: Kocuria soli (assembly GCF_003797835.1). Taxonomy (GTDB): domain Bacteria; phylum Actinomycetota; class Actinomycetes; order Actinomycetales; family Micrococcaceae; genus Kocuria; species Kocuria soli. The sequence goes on along the minus strand of NZ_RKMF01000002.1, from coordinate 65,163 downwards.
AGGCGGCCAGTTCCGCTTCGATGATCTCCAAATCGGAGATGGGATCCCGGCCGGGTTCCAGGGTGGCGCAGTCCAGGACGTGCACCAGTGCGGCGCAGCGTTCGACGTGGCGCAGGAACTCCAGACCTAGTCCCTTGCCTTCGGAGGCACCCGCGATGAGTCCCGGGACGTCCGCGACCGTGTAGCGGTAGTCCCCGGCCTCCACGACACCCAGGTTGGGCACCAGGGTGGTGAACGGGTAGTCAGCGATCTTGGGCCGGGCCTTCGAGATCGCCGCGATCAGCGACGACTTACCGGCGGACGGGTAGCCCACCAGGGCGATGTCCGCCAGGGACTTGAGTTCCAGGACGATGTCCTGTGCCTCACCGGGCAGGCCGAGCAGGGCGAAGCCGGGGGCCTTGCGCTTGGGTGACGCGAGTGAGGCGTTGCCGAGGCCACCCTGGCCGCCGGAAGCCGCCACGTATTCGGCGCCGATGCCCACCAGGTCGGCCAGGACGTTCCCGTCGCGGTCCTTGACCACGGTGCCATCAGGGACAGACAGGATGAGGTCTTCGCCCACGAAGCCCTGACGGTGATCGCCCATACCGGGGCCACCGTTGGGGGCGGAACGGTGCGGCGAGCGGTGGTAGTTCAACAGCGTGGTGGTCTGCCCGTCCACGCGCAGGATCACCGATCCGCCGTCTCCGCCGTTGGCGCCGTCGGGACCGCCCAAAGGCTTGAACTTCTCGCGCTTGACGGACACACACCCGTGGCCGCCGTTACCGCCCGTGGCGTGCAGAACCACGCGGTCGACGAACTCTGCCATGGATGCTCCTTGAATACTTCGATGCCCTGGAAAAATGTCTTGAAACAAGAGTAGAGGGCGGGCGCACATGGCACCCACCCTCTACTGATGCGGTGAGCGTGGCGCGCTGGATCCAGCGCGCCGCGGGACCGGTCGGTTCCTCACGGTGTGAGGAAGGGTGACCGGTCAGGGGTCACTCGGCGGCGACGGCCTCGACGACGTTGACGACCTTGCGGCCGCGCTTGGTGCCGAAGGCAACCTCGCCGGTGGCCAGGGCGTACAGGGTGTCGTCCTTGCCACGGCCGACGTTGGCGCCGGGGTGGAACTTGGTGCCGCGCTGGCGGACGATGATGGAACCGGCGTTGACGAACTCGCCACCGAAGCGCTTGACGCCCAGGTACTGCGGGTTGGAGTCACGGCCGTTGCGGGTGGAGCTGGCGCCCTTCTTGTGTGCCATGTCTGATGCCTGCTTTCGCTAGGTGGCCCTTGGGCCTCGCGTGCCTGTGTTCAGGGCTGCGAGTGGGCCGAGCTGGTTGGGATGAGACCGAACGCCGCTCAGGCGTCGATGCCGGTGACCTTCAGGGTGGTCAGCTCGGCACGGAAGCCCTGGCGCTTCTTGTAGCCGGTCTTGTTCTTGTACTTCTGGATGCGGATCTTGGGACCGCGCAGATCCTCGACCACCTCGGCGGTGACCTTCACGCCGGACAGGGCCTTGGCATCGGAGGTGACCTTGTCACCGTCGACCAACAGAACTGCCGGAAGCTCGATGGTGCTGCCTGCATCACCGGCGACACGGTCGACGGTTACCAGGTCTCCAACTGCAACCTTCTCCTGGCGGCCGCCAGCGCGGACAATCGCGTACACCACTTGGAACTCACTTCTCTCGACTGAACAAATACTGTCTTGGGCGAGTGCGTTCCTCTGCGGACCAAGGAGTCGTGCACAAGCCTGTCTTGACCGGCCAGTGGGATGGAGACGCTGGTCAGGACCGCTTGTACAAAAGGTCAGGAACTACACCCGATGTGCGTGCCGGGCTCCGCGCTCGAACTATGGACGGTAGTCGAGGGGCTCACCGGTGGACGCACCAGGGATTGAGAATACGGCATGGTTGCAACGGCGGGCAAGCATTGGGCGCCCAGCGCGTCGCGCATGCGAGCAGACTCACGTTCCGCGTTCGCCGCGGGAGCCCTCCGCGGTGCCGGTATGTGTGGTCCCCGTCCGTTCGCACGGGTGCTCGAAGAACCGCAGTTCCAGCTCACAGGCACGGCGGAACGCTCGGGCCATCTCCTCCCGCACCTCGGGGTCGACCTGTCCCGCGAGCACGTCCACGACGTCGCGGGCCCGGCGTGCCGAAGCCGTGAACTCCGGGTCGGAGTAGGAATCGACCCAGGCCCCGTAGGGATGGTCGCGACCGCCGTCGCCGCTCTCTGCCGCCATCCGCTCGCGGTGTTCCTGGAGCCGGTTGCCGATCCACGCGTACAGCCAGTAGCACGGCAGCACCGCCGCCGCACCAACGGCCCAGTCCCGCGTCTGCGTGGTGGCCAGCAGGAACTCCGTGTACTCGGCGGTGACCGCGCTGGGAGTGACGGGGACACCGGCGTCGACGAGCGTGCGGTGGAGTTGCTCGGTTTCCCTGGCGCAGCCGGCCGCGCCGGAGGCGAAGAAGGCCCGCCACTGCTCGGTGGGTGCCCGCACCGCGAGTTGGGCCAAGGCTCGGGAATAGTCCTGGAGATAGATCAGGTCCTGCGACAGATAGTCCAGGAACACGTCCCGGGGCAGCGTGCCCTGACCGAGCGCGGGGACGAAACGGCCGTCGTCGATCTGGCTCCTGATGTCCCCTGTCCGGGCCCAGAGCTGCTCCGTGAAGGACGAGTCCGCGCCCTTTTCCGGACCGGCACCACCTTCCTGTCCCATGCCATTCGCCCAATCGGTCAGGAGCTGCACCAGATGCGCTTCGAGATGGTGGCCGTGGTGGACCGGGCCGTTGCCCTGGCCGACCTCGAGTTCGTCGGCGTGGGTCAGGGCGCCACGGAGCCACTCGCGAGCGACTCCCACGGCAACCGACCAGTCACCGGTCCGTGCCGCCAGGACGGCGACGGCCGATGACAGCGAGCATCCGGTCCCGTGCGTGTTGTTGGTCCGAACCTTGGCTCCGGCCGCTTCGTAGACCGGTTCGGGCTGTCCGGGGGCCAGTAGGGCATCCGGGGTCCTATCCCCGGCCAGGTGTCCACCCTTGACCAGGACGAACACGTTGTGGCGCTCGGCCAGGGTCCGGCCCTGCTCCAGCGCCGTCGACCAGTCCTCCGCCACCAGCTCCCCTACAAGCACTGCGAGTTCGGGGAGATTGGGCGTCACCAGATCCGCGCGATGCAGCAGATCGCGCAGGGCCTCCTCGGCCTCTTGAGCCAGCAGCCGGTCACCGGAGGTCGCGATCATGACGGGGTCCAGGACGACGACCGGTGGCCGGTTCGCTTGGAGCCAGTCATTGACCGCTGCAATGACCTCGACCGAACCGAGCATGCCGATCTTGACGGCGTCGACCGTCACGTCGTCAGAGACCGCCTGGAGCTGCGCGGTGATGACCTCAGTGGGCACCGAGTGCACGAGCCGCACGCCGCGGGTGTTCTGGGCGATGACGGCGGTGACCACGCTCATCCCGTATCCACCCAACACGGCGAAGGTCTTGAGATCCGCCTGCTGTCCGGCCCCGCCCGTCGGGTCCGTCCCGGCAATTGACAGGACGCGCGGGACCTTGCGGACGCGCGACTGGATGCTGGAGATGGTCTGGTCCGTGCTCAAGGGTTCGTCCCTTCCCCCGACGCGGACCCGCTCCCTACGCCGAGGGCCTCCCTGTATTGGGTCGCGGCCAACCGCGGGTCTCCCGAGCTCGCGCAGATCCCCGAGACCACGGCGACGCCGTCGGCCCCCGCGGCCAGCAGAGGTGGGCAGTCCTCGACCCGGACTCCGCCGATGGCCACCGCCGGTACGGGGCACCAGGCCCGGGCTGCGCGGAACCCGTCGATGCCCAGGGGCTCGGGATGATCCGGCTTGGTACTGGTTGTGTGGACAGCTCCGATGCCGATGTAGTCCACCGTGCCTTCCGGCAGGAGTCGCACCGCGTCGAACTCGGTCGATTGGGCGGCGGAGAGCCCCACGATCGCGGCGGGACCGCAGATGGCGCGCACGTCGGACACGGGGATGTCCGACTGCCCCACGTGAACTCCCGCAACCGCCAGTCCGCGCTCACGGGCGGCCAGGTACACGTCCACACGGTCGTTGATCAGCACGGGTACCCGTGACCCGACTCGCGTCGCCACGGCCTGGACCAGTTCCAGGAACTCGGCCCCTCCCAGGTCCTTGCCCCGGACCTGGACCATGGTCACTCCACCGTCGACCGCGGCTTCGACGACGTCGGGCACGGACCGCGGGGCACTCAAGGCGCCGTCGGTCACGTGGTACAGCAGGAGATCGGCGGGGTCGAACACCGATCGGGCACGGGCCTCTCCGCTCGACTCAGAGGTGTTCTGGTGGCCGGTCATGCCTGCGCCACCTCCAGGGAAGTGACTGCGCTGCGGTCGCGGAGCAGCTGGGGGCTGAGTCCGTGGAGCCGGTCCAGCAGGCCCACCGCGAAGCTCCCCGGGCCGGCCGCTTCGGCCGCGGCGAGTTCGGCGGCAACTTCCCAGGCCACGCTGCCTGCCACGGCGGCCTCCTGGGCATCCTGGGCCACGGCGGCAAACGCCGCGATGACGGCGCCCAGTGCACAGCCCCCGCCGGTGACGAGCGTGAGATAGGGGTGTCCGTGCGGAACGGTCCAGACGCCGTCCGGACCCACGATCAGGTCGGTCTCCCCCGAGATCGCCACCGCGCCCACGCCGTGACGGATGACCAACGTCCTTGCGGCGTCGAGGGCGTCTTCCGGTTGGACCGTGGAATCTGTGCCCCGCCCCCCGGCCCCGCCGCAGAGGGCGATGACCTCGGAGGCGTTGCCGCGGACCACCGTGGGCCCCAGTTCCAGGAGCTCGGCGGCCAGCGCGGTCCGGATGGGCAGCGCGCCCACGGCCACGGGATCGAGGATCCAAGGCGTACCGGTGGCCTTGCACGCGGTTGCCGCTTCGATCATGGCCGCGCGCTGTTCAGGGGTGGGCGTGCCCAGGTTGATCAACACGCCGTCGGCGATCTGGGCGAACGGTCCGGCTTCCCCCACGATGTCGGTCATCGCCGGGGCGGCCCCGAGTGCCAGGAGGGCGTTGGCCGTGAAGTTGGTGACCACCGAGTTGGTCAGACACTGGACCAGGGGACGGCCCGCGCGCAGATCAGCGAGCAGGACGGACAAGCGGTCGGACGGAAATGATGAAGATGACGCATAGCCCTGTGGCAAGGCGACAATCCCTTCGCTAGTACGAGCTAGATCAGGTTCAACGGGTTTGCTCTCAGCCGCGCAGTGCGCGGCACCCCGTGTCACGTGTCACCAAGACTGGACCCCGGAAACCCCGGATGTCCAGTCGGTGACTGTTGATTGCCTTGCCGGGTTGTCGTCAACCCGTGGCGCCTCAGCCTTCCGTGGAGTCAGAGCTCCGCGGGGCCGACGTCGGTGCAGACGCCCGGCGCACCCGTCGCTTGCGCTGCGGGGAGGTCTGGCCCGGTGCCCGCTCTCCCAGGGAGTCGGCCAACGAGTCCAAGGACGGCACCGAACTCCCGGCACCTGACCCGCTCGAAGACGACGTGCCCTGGGGCAGTTCGATGACCTCACCGGCGATCGTCACGCGGGAGGAGGCGCCGTCGTCGCCCGTCGAACCGGAGACCACGGAGGCGGATCCGGAGGTCACGGGGCCAGCCGGTTGAGGCGCCGTCGGCTGGGACTCGGTGTCGGGTGCTGCGACCGGAGCGGCAGCACGTCGAGCCCCGCGACGACGACGCGCCGCGGACACCGAGCGGTCCGGGACCGTTGCCGAGTCCGACGCAGCAGGGCGGGCCGGACGCTCGGATTGTCCGGAGGCCTTGGCGGCACCTTGGGGTTCCGTCGGCTGGTTCCGAGATGGTTCCGGCTGCTTTTCCTGCGTGGTCTGGTCGTTCTGTTGCCCGGATTCCGCGGGCTTGCCCGGCTGTGCAGCACCATTCGAGGCGCCGTTCTCCGAAGCGCTGGAGTCGTCTCCCCGGTTCTCGGAGCCCGAATCGTTCTGGCCGCGGTTGCGGGACCGCTTTCCGCGGCGCTTCCGACGGCGCCTGCCGCCGTCGCCCGAGGAGTCCGACCCGGCGTCGGGACGGTCGGAATCCGGTGCGGAGGTGTCACCGTTACCGGCGCTTCGCGCGTCGTCGGCCCCCGTGTTCGAAGACTGAGCCGCGGGGTGCGAGTCGGCGGCCTCCCCGGAAGTGTCGGCGCCGGTGGCGGACTCGCCCTTGGGATCGTCGTGGTGAGAGGCCGAGGCGATGGCCGCGAAGGCGTTGCGGGTGGCCTGGGCGCGCTTGGCGTCCTCGGCATCCTTCGGGTTCTCGCCCGACTGACCCGAATCACCGGTGTCCTTGGCGTTGCCGCGATCTGCGTTCCCCTGGCCCGAGCCCGAGCGACGGCTGCGCTTGCGTTCGTTGCGCTGGCTGCGGTGGGAGTCAGTGGAGACCCCGCCCTTGCCCTTGAGGGGGTGGTCGTGGATGACCACGCCGCGGGACTCACAGGCCTCACAGGGTTCGCTGAAAATCTCCAAGAGCCCGGTGCCCATGCGCTTGCGGGTCATCTGGACCAGACCCAGGGAGGTCACCTCGGCCACCTGGTGCTTGGTGCGGTCCCGGCCCAGGCACTCGACCAGTCGGCGCAGCACCAGATCGCGGTTGGCTTCCAGCACCATGTCGATGAAGTCGATCACGATGATTCCGCCGATGTCGCGCAGACGCAGCTGACGCACGATCTCCTCGGCGGCTTCCAAGTTGTTCTTGGTGACCGTTTCCTCGAGGTTGCCGCCGGAGCCCGTGAACTTGCCGGTGTTGACGTCCACAACCGTCATCGCCTCGGTCCGGTCGATCACCAGCGAACCGCCGGAGGGCAGCATGACCTTGCGGTCCAGTGCCTTGTGGATCTGTTCGTCCACCTGGTAGTGCTCGAACAGGTCCTCGTCCTCGGTCCACTGGGAGACGCGGTCCAACAGGTCCGGGGCCACGTACATCACGTAGGCCTCGATGTTGTCCCAGGCGGCCTGCCCCTGGACGGTCATCGAGGTGAAGTCCTCGTTGAAGACGTCACGCACCGTCTTGATGGTCAGGTCCGGCTCCGCGTAGAGCAGCTCCGGGGCCAGCGTCTTGCCCTGGTTGGACTTCTCCTGGATCTGCTCCCACTGCGAGCGCAGACGGTTGATGTCGTTGGTCAGCTCCTGCTCGGAGGCACCCTCGGCCGCGGTGCGCACGATCACGCCCGCACCTTCCGGGAGGTGGTCTTTCAGGATCTTCTTGAGCCGTTGGCGTTCGACGTCGGGCAGCTTGCGGGAGATACCCGTCATGGACCCGCCGGGCACATACACCAGGTAGCGGCCGGGCAGGGAGACCTGGCTCGTCAGGCGCGCGCCCTTGTGCCCCACCGGGTCCTTGGTCACCTGCACCAGGACGGCGTCGCCGGGCTTGAGGGCGTTCTCGATGCGCTTGGCCGAGCCGCCCAGATCGGCCTGGTCCCAGTTGACCTCGCCCGCGTACAGGACGGCGTTGCGACCGCGGCCGATGTCCACGAACGCGGCCTCCATGGACGGCAGCACGTTCTGGACCTTGCCCAGGTAGACGTTGCCGATCAGGGAGTCCTGCTGCGTGTGGGACACGAAGTGCTCGGCCAGCACGCCGTCTTCGAGCACGCCGATCTGGATGCGGTCGTCCTTCTCCCGGACCACCATCTTCCGTTCCACGGACTCACGGCGAGCCAGGAACTCGGCTTCCGTGATGACCTGACGGCGCCGGCCGGACTGGCGGGACTCGCGACGTCGCTGCTTCTTGGCCTCCAGTCGGGTGGAGCCCTTCACGGACTGGACGGTCGTCGGCGCGGACCCGTCGACCACTCGGCCCGTACGGATCCGGGTCACGGTTCCGGGCGGGTCCTCGTCGTTGCCGCCTTCCAGTTCCATGTCCACGGTGCCACGACGACGACGTCGCCGACGCTTGCTGGTCACGCCCGCCCCGGGAGCGGGATCCTCGAACTCAGCTTCCTCGGCGGCGTCGGCCTCGTCCAGGGCCGCCTGGCGGGCCTCCTCACGAGCCGCCGCTGCTCGCTCGGCCGCTGCCTTGATCGCCTCCGTGTCCGGGGCGTGGAACATCAGCGACGTCGCGGATGCGGCGCTGAACACGGCGAAGGGGTCCTCCGCCGCGGAGGGTTCGACGTCGTCGGTGGGCTCGGTGGCGTCCTCGTCGGCCGCGCTGGATTCCTCTGTCGCGTCCTCGTCGGCCTTGTCAGCCTTCGCCACATTCTCGCCGTCGTCGTCGTTGGCGTCGTCCGGAGAGTCAGCTGACTCAGGCGAGTCCGCTGATTCAGGTGAGTCCCCGGAATCGGGCGAGTCTGCGGACCCCTCGGATTCAGAAGCGGTGGAGTCCTCAGAATCCTCGGGGGCCTCGGCCGCGTCCTCAGCTTCCTTCGCAGGCTGGTCGTCACCGTCAGCCGACTCGCGTTCGGGGGCGTCGACGGGTTCGTTCAGCGGCAACTCGGTCTGCGCTGCATCCTGCCCGTCCCGCGCCTCGGCGTTCCGCATGGCTTGGAAGGCCATCTCGGCGGGCGTTTCGGAAGGGGTCTCCGCGGCCACAGTGCTCGGGAGCTCTGCAGTGGGCTCGGCGGGCGCCATGTTCGCGGCGGCGTTGGGCGTGTCGGAGGTGTGCTCGTCGGCGGAGACTTCTGAGCCTTCGCTCGCCGGATTCACCTGGTCGTTGGTCATGTATTCGCCATATTCCTGCGGGTAGCACCGTCTACACCCGGTGGCCCGCCGGTCGGTGGCGCCGTGCGGGGCCCTTGCGGGTCGCGCGGCTGCCAAAAGTCGTCGTGTGCTCCGTGCGGGGCGCGGTGGTAACCGGCTCGCCGCACGGGCCGTCCGGTTGGCCGAGCCACCGGGCCACCTGGAAGCAGTGGCACTCGGGCGGTCTTGACCCCGACGGACGCGCTCGATCTTCCTGAGAGCTGCGGTCCACCGGGCGTGCGATCGGAACCGGTACGGATCACGCATCAGGTGCAGCCAATGCGCGACCGGATTCATTCTGGCACACGCAACCGCGGCAACGTGTTCAGCGCGTACCCAACGTCCGCGCCTATGATCACGATGTGATGACGAAAGCCACCGAAAACCACAACCAGGCCGCCCTGGACGAGTCGGATCCCATATCGCGCCTACCACGTGGGGACGCCAGCTGGGCCCTGCTCGCGGTGATCACCGCAGGACTGGCTCTCTACGCATCGATCTCCCTGGTGATCGAGAAGTGGGCGATCCTGCAGGACCCCCTGCACGTGACGGCGTGTGACATCAACGCGGCGTTCTCCTGCGGAACGGTGATCCGTTCCTCACAAGCTAACCTATTCGGCTTCCCGAACCCCTTCATCGGTCTGGTCGCCTACACCCTGGTGATCGTGATGGCCGTCGGCGTGTTGGCGGGAGCCCGCTACAAGGCCTGGATGTGGATGGGGCTGTTGGTTGGCCTGGTCCTGGGTGAAGTGTTCTTGCTGTGGCTCTGGACCCAGGCGACGTTCTCGATCAACGCCCTGTGCCTGTACTGCATGCTCGTGTGGTTCGTGCACCCGGTCCTCCTCATGGCCACTGTGGCTCGTTGTGTACGAACGCGGGCGCTCCCGGCTCCCGAAGCGCTGCGAGACACCACCAAGATCTGGGCGCCCGCCGGTGTGATCCTGATTTGGCTGGTGGTCTTCGGCACCGTGCTGGTCCGCTTCTCCGGGACCATGTTCGGCTGACCCACCTCCCCACCTACCGCCGAACCCTCGCGAAACTCGCCGATCAGGTGTTGATCTGGCAGTTTCGCGAGGGTTCGGCGCTATGAGGGGTGCTGCTCAGGCGAACCAGATAGCGATTTCGCGTTCCGCCGACTCGGGGGAATCGGAGCCGTGAACGATGTTCTTCTGCACCTTCTCGCCCCAGTCACGGCCCAGGTCGCCGCGGATGGTGCCGGCGGCGGCCTTGACCGGGTCGGAGACGCCGGCCATGGCTCGGAAGGACTCGATCACGGAGTCGCCCTCGAACACCGCAGCGACCACGGGCCCGGACATCATGAACTCGACCAGGGGTTCGAAGAACGGCTTGCCCTCGTGCTCGGCGTAGTGCGCGGTCAGGATCTCCCGAGTGGCATCCAACTTCTTGAGCTCGACCAGCTTGAAACCGCGGGCCTCGATGCGGGCCAGGACCTGGCCGGTGAGGTTGCGCTCGACGCCGTCGGGCTTGACCAGGACAAGGGTGCGTTCGGTCATGGGTGACTCTCCTTTGGGGATCACGCCCGGGTCCCTGCCCGGGCCATTGTTCGCGGTGAGCGCGGTAGCGCCCCTCGGGTCCAGGGGTCAGCCTAGTGGGGCGCACGCTCGTGACGGTTACTGGACCTGCACCCCGATTCGGGGACGACGACGAACACGCACCTGAGCGGAACAGGCCCGGAAATGGTCGGCGTGTGTCGGCCTCGAGCGCCGACCAGCCCGTCCTCGTCCGGCGCGCCTTACCGGCCTCATCCCTCCGAGCGCGGCATCAGGCGGTCGTGCAGAGGAGTTCGGAAGATTCCTTGTGGGTCCATGGCGTCCAGACCGGTCAATGCCTCCTGCCAGGCAGGGAACTGGCCCGGGATCCAGTCCTTCAGTTCCCGGTCGTCCGTCCAAGGGCCGGCAGCCGTGTGCGCGAAGCGCTTGGACCATTCCGGCCGCGCGACGCCGAGTTCGGAGGACAGGTTCCTGAACCACGCGTCAATTTCGGCATAGAACTCGCCGGTTCCCGGTGTACCCGGGAGGCTCAGGACGTCCAGCCACACGGCAGTATCCAGCTCTGGCCGCCCAGGAACTGGCGTGACCGAAGAGAGCGACGGCACGACGGCACCGTCGACAGTGACGTCTTCCGAACGGTCAACGCCTGTCACCCGGATCTCGCACACGTTGTTTGCCGGATACTGCCCTCGCGAGCGGTAGGTGCTGATGAGCTCCTGGTAGTGGGTGGTGAAGTCCGCGACCACGCGCTGGACCTGATCGCGGCGGGTGATCACGACGTGGCTTCCGGCGGACACCAACAACGTGGTGGGCCGTACGAAGTGGATGAAGTTCTTGGCTTCGCCCCACATGTCCAAGGCTCCGTTGGCAACCAAGCCCGCCCGGGTGGCGTACATCATGGCTGCAGTGGCCTTGGGAGTCAGGGAGTGCGCGCCTTGGGTGACCTGGGTGATCAGAGAGGCCACCTCGTCCGAGAGCCGGTCGGCGAACGGGTAGTTGAACGGCGCGTAGCGGGCGCTGGAAAGCAGGGGCTCGGTGGGCGTGACCTGCCAGGTCTGGACCCACGGGTATTGCGTCATCGCGTACCAGATGATCCCTACCCGGCCTCTGCGGTCCAGCAGCGCACTGAGCGATCTGGGCCCCGCCGATTCCGGTGCTGCGAACAGCTCGCTGGCGGGAATCAGTGTGGTGTTGCGGCAGCGCAGGTTGTAATTGGCCACGGTCTGCAGCACGACTTCCGTGACGAAAGCCCGCCCCACGTGGGCCAGCAACGGCGCGATCTCCGGCTGGTTCCGTTGGAAGGTCCGGAGCGTGTACTTCCCGGCACTTTCATCCCAGACCACTGCGGTCAGTTCGACGACGGCGTTCGAGAGGGTCCCGTAGGTCCCTCCGGCAGCAAGACCCTCCCCTGATGCGGCCACGTTGGTGCCGTGCCCGTTGACCGCCAGGACACCGGCCACCGTGACGTCCCCCGGGGCAGGCGCACCGATCAGGCTGCGCCCGTGGGTGGACAGGAAACTCAGAACCTGGGTCATTTCCGCGCCGGCCTGCAGGCGGACACGTTCGCCGTCGACCATGCTCATGGCGGCCATGCCGGTGGTGTCCACCACGACCACGGCTGCGTCGGCACAAGTCCCGGACTCCACGACCAGCGGCGACCAGGTGTGTCCGAAGCCTCGCGGGCGGACACGGTAGTCGGCGCCGGCCGCCCAGTTGACGATGGTCTCGGCCTGTTCCGGAGTGGTGATCTCGCAGGTCCACAGTTCGTCCGTGACGATCGTGCCGTCCCAGTTCTGGAAGACGTTGCGTTGGAGGGCGATGTCGGTGGGGAATCCGGGCGGAGTCTCGGCGGCTTCGGCACTGGTAGGTGTCACGACCCCGATCAAGGTCCACGTTCCGGCCACCGCCAAACCGCCTTTGACCAGTTTCCGCCTGGTCACGCCGGTGTCATGTGCGCATGGTTGATCCACGTTCAGCTCCCCTTTTTGGTGTCCACGTCTGGTGTCCGCGACGCCGCTGGTCGCCCTCGCCGGTCGTCGTCGCTGGTCCGCGCCCGTGGCGAGACTCCTCAGCGGATGCTCCCGACCCAGGTGCCCAATGCCTCCCCGGCCGCCACCAGGTTCTGCGCGAATTCCTCCACTCGCTCGGCGTGATCGGCGCGGTAGTTGATCACGTACTCAAAGCCGTCGTCGTACTTGATGTAGCCGATGCCCAGGCCGTGCGCGAGGCTCGGGGCGAAGGCGTACCGGTTGATCGGCTGCGACTCCCCCAAGGACGTGGTGGACAGGAAGTCGCTGCTCAGCGCCTGGAGCCCGAGATTGTCGAAGAACTCGAGGCCGGTGCCCGCCCGCTCGGCCATCATGCGCAGGCCGAAGAGGTGCCGGTCGATTCCCGCCCCGCGCTTGCACGCCTTGACCCAGTCCCGGTGTGCGTCCAGAACGGCGCCGAACTGCTCGAGCGTCGCGTCGCCCGCGATCAGTGCTCGGGCGAACTCCACGGCTTGCGGCGTCAGGGGGCGCAGGCACTCCGTCCGCCCGGCCTGGAACTCACGCATGTCCACGGATTCGTACACGCTCCGGACACTGCCGTACGTTGCCACTTGCGCGTAAGTCATGAGCAGCTGGGCCACGGCGTCGTCGCTGACCCGCAGGCCCAGTCCATCCATCGCGGCCCTGGGCGCAAACACCGACGTGACCCGATATTGGGCGCTGCGCCGTGCGTACTCTTCAAGGTGCCCCGCCACTCGACCCCTGAACTCGGGCGTTGTGGTCCAGGTCAGTTCCCGGGGCGCGGACTTGGCTTTTCCTGACTCCTGGGAGATCGACGACGACGGCTCCGGAAGCTGAAGTTCCTGCATCCTGGCCACCGCCGCGCGAACGGTCGCGCCATCTGCTGCGCTGTGTTCGAAGTGGATGGCCTGCCAGTCCGTGGTCAGTGAGAGCTCGTAGGTGATCGGTTTGTAGGTCCAGGCGTGTCCCGCCTCGAAGGCGAGATTCCGCAGGCGCTCGGTGTCCTCCTGCGGTGGGCGTTCGCCGTCGTCCTCCGAATGTGTGAGGAGGTGGACCACGAAGACCATCTCCGTGAGCTCTCCGTAGGTCTCCGCGTTGTGCGGCTCGGTCAGGAGCTCGGCCAGCAAGGGGGCAGCGGTCTCGCTGCCAAGGTAGGACAGGTCAGTGAAGTCGGTCGGCTCGTGTCCGGTTTCGCGCCGTGCCTGCCCGCCAGACGTCGCGATGACCTGCTCCAACAGGTTCTGGATGGCACCAACCGGCAGCGGCAGCCCGTCGCCGCCGGCAATTGGCATGCTGAAGAGCCGTCCTCCCACCAGCATGCCAATGGTGGCCCCCGACGCGGAGACAGCTGGACATCGGATCTCGTCACGGTTCGGCAGGGGGTGCCGGATTCCGCCCGCCAGGATCTGCCACTGGTCCATGTCCAGCGTGGTCCCACGGGGATCGACCTCAACGGGCGTCTCGCCACGGACTTCCTGCAGATGGATCGTGGCGGCGCGATGGATGAAGTCTGCGCACCGAAGCACGCCGGTGTTTCCGTCGAATCCGGAGAGTTGGAACGAGACGCTGGTTGTGAGCGGCAGTGGTTCCCGGGTGTCCAAGTAGGTGTCGAGCCAGGCTGCGGAGAGGTAGCTACGCCCGTGACCGCTCTCTGCGTCGGCGAAAGTCGTCAACTCTTCCTGCAAGCCTGGCGCCGCGTTCTCAGAGAAGTCCGTGACGGAGCCAACCGTCCTGTCCCTGTCCTCAGCGCCGGTCAAGGGCTCGGTGGCGTTCATGAACCGCTCCAGTGTGTCCCCGAGGGCGGGAACGGGCAGTGTCTTGGCCATGGAACACCCTTCGTCGCAGTACCCACCACACGTGACGACTGCCGTGCTCCCCTAGGCGAGATTCCGGGGAAAACACCCTGCGGCTCAACGATCATGCGGCTGGTTCCGGTTGAGCATACCCACAGGCGAGCATCGCAGGAGACCATCAAGAACACGGTCGAACGGAATGTCCCTGAGCTACCGCGATTTGCTCCTCCGGCATGAAGACTCTCGCGTGGCCACAGGACCTTGGCGGGCTTATCTTGTTGACATGGTGGCGTCTATCGATCCGGCGTACCCCTTTATCGGGCACTGGCTGGTCCAAAACAGCCCCGCAAACCGAATTCCCAGCCACGGCACGCACGCATTTGCCACGACCTACGCCATTGACTTTGTGCCGGTTACGGAGTCCGGGCGCAGTGCCCCGGTTACATTGAGTTCCGTGGTGCAGCCCGAACCCGCAAATAGGTTCCCAGGTTTCAGTTGCCCGGTCTTAGCCCCGGTCGCCGGTGTGGTCACTGCCATCCACGATGGTCAGCCCGATCATCCCGCATACCGTGGGCTGCCCTCGCTCCGCTACGCACTGACTCAGCACCGACGTGCGGCGGAGGGGTGGGCCGCTCTTGCAGGGAACCACGTGGTGATTAATACCGGCGGCATCATCGTCACCCTCTGCCACCTGCAGCATGGAAGCATCCAGGTCGTGGGAGGCCAGCAGGTCACCGTTGGAGACGTACTCGGTCCCTGCGGTAACTCCGGGAACAGCACTGAACCCCATGTATACGTTCCGGACAAGCTGAACCACACGTCACAGGTCACAACATCCTCGAGGGGTCCCCTGTCATGACAACTGATCACCACCAGGTCTACGCGATCGCCACGCGCAATCGGCTTCTGGCCGCCGAGATGTTTCCGCGCTGTCCGACGAGCAGTGGCAAACTCCCAGTCTCTGCGCCGGATGGACAGTCCGGGAGGTCTGTGCCCACCTCGTGCCACCGTCCACCGGACACTCGATCCTGCGGTTGGTCTGGGACGTGGCCCGTTTTCGTGGCGACCTGGCCCGCATGGTGGACGTGACCACCCGGAAGCAAGCGCGCCGACCGACAGCGGAGCTTGTAACGGACCTGCGGGACAACGCCGCTGTGGAGTTGAGGGCCCCAGTGGTGGGGCCGTACGGTCCGCTCACTGACACCGCGATCCATCTGCGCGACGCTGCCCGCCCACTGGGTCTTGATGTTTCCCCAGCCCCGGTGGACTGGCTACCGGTCCTCGGCTTCCTGGTCGCACGATCCGCGGAACGTGGCTTCGTCGGAACGGGGAGGACCGCTGGTCTTCGCCTCGTGTCGACCGACTCCGCCTGGTCATGGGGAACAGGAGAGCTCGTACGCGGTACCTCGGAAGCACTTGCCATGGGCATTGCCGGACGCTGTGTGGTGTACCCGGAATTGGAGGGAGACGGCGTCTCGCTCCTGCGAGGACGCGACCGGTGACATCGATCCCCGTGGGACGCCCCTCCAGTTCGTCCGTGCTTGCGCATCGTCGTGTTCTATGGTTCATTAGTTGAGTAACTAACCAATAAACTAGTGAATCGAGGTGGTCGTGACTCCCCCCGCGCCACGCTCCGATCGCCCGATCTTTCTGGATCTCGCGGATCAGATCGCCGACGACATCCTGTCGGGTGCGTACGCTCCGGGCACTCAGGTGCCCTCCACCACGGAATTGTCCGTGCACTACCGGATCAACCCGGCCACAGCCGGCAAGGCCTTGAATCGCCTGGTTGATCAAGGGGTGCTGGAAAAACGGCGAGGACTCGGCATGTTCGTCACCGCAGACGGAACGGAAATCCTGCGCACCCAGCGGCAGGGCGACCTGCTCGAGACCTACCTCGCACCCCTGATGGCCGAGGCTGCACGGCTCGGAATGACACCCGACGACGTCGTCGCCCTGATTCGCAGCCACGTCGAGTTCTCGGCATCCCGCTCATCCACCACTCACCCCACGGAGGCACCCCGATGACCGTGACCACCAGTCATGCACACCGGCACCAGCCGGAACCACAGGACACCGCCCGGACGGATCCGCACAGTGGCATCGTGCTGCGCGACGTCACGAAGTCTTATGGAAAGACCGAAGTCCTCAAAGGCATTGACCTGCACCTGGACCCCGGCAAGGTCTACGGCTTGTTGGGCGCCAATGGCGTAGGCAAGACCACCATGATGTCCCTGATCTGCAATCACATCTTCCGCACCTCAGGTTCCGTGACCATCGACGGCGAGGACCCCGCGGAAAACGCCAAGATCCTGGAACGCACGGTCTTCATTCACGAAGATCAGCGGTGGCATGACGATTATCTGGTCAAGCACATCCTCAGCGCATTGCCCTCTTTCTACCGTGGATGGCAACCGGAACTTGCGGAGCGCCTCCTTGAGCGCTTCTCCATTCCCCGCAAGACCCAACTGAAGAAACTCTCCCGCGGTCAGCGTTCGGCCTTCGCGGTCAGCATCTCCTTGGCCAGCCGTGCCGAATACACCTTCCTGGATGAGCCATATCTTGGCCTGGATCCGTCCTCCCGGAACATCTTCTACGAAGAACTCATGCGGGAGGTCTCCGAACATCCCCGAACCGTCTTGATGTCCACCCACCTGATCGACGAGGCAGCCAATCTCATGGAGGAGGTGATCCTCATGCGACAGGGCCGCATCGAACTCCATGCCGATTCCGATGCCGTCACCTCCAGCATGACCGCCGTGCGCGGCATTGAGGACGCCGTGGACGAGTTCACGGCGTCCTACGACATCGTGAACTCGCAATCCTTGGGGCGCATCCGGTCCGTCCTGGTCCGAGGCTCACTGAGTCCCCGGGAACGCGAGCGGGCGGACAGATTGCACCTGTCCGTGGAGACCCCCGGGCTCCAGGAGATCGTGGCCGCCCTGGGAATCCTGGACCACGATGCCCGTCAGGCCGACGTGCACGATACTCAGAATGAAGGAGCCATGTCATGACCTACCCCATGCGCAGTTTCCGTCTCTACATGGCCCAACGCACCTACTCGGTGTACGTGGCTCCCATGATTTTCGTTGCCGTGATTGCTTTGACCGTCATTGCGGGACTCATCGTGGGCATGGTGACCGGGCTGCCACTTCCCGGAGAGACTCGGACGATCTTCAGCGGATTGGGCATGCTCATCAGCGTGCTCATCGGGTTCTTCATCTCGTCCTCGGCCCTGGCAGTCAACCGCACTTTTGCCACATTCCTGGCATTTGGCGGGACACGCCGGGACTTCTGGACCGGCACGTCCTTGGGGTTTCTGGTCACTGCGATGATCACTGCGGTCGGCGCCACGATCCTGCTGACGGTGGAGCGCCTGACCGACGGATGGTTCATCGGACTACCCGTGTTCGACAGTCACCTGTTGGGAGACGGCAAGTACCTCATCACGTTCCTGGCCGTGCTGGCATACTCATTGGCCGCACTGTTCACGGGTGCAGCCTTCGGCACGATCTTCAGAGCCTTCGGAGCGACGGCAGTAACTTTCTCGATCATCGCTGCGGTGCTGGTCATCGCGGGTGTCACAGCTGGGCTCGTGTGGCAACGGGAATTCGTCCTGGAGGCCGCAGCAAACCTCGGACAATGGGTTCCCACGATCCTCGCCGCCACATTCGCCCTGGCCTGTCTCGTCATCAGCTACATCGCCAACAAGAAGGCGACCATCTGAACCAGTCGGGTGGCTGCACCGAGGTCACTGGCGACGCCAAACCTTGGCGTTGGCCTCTACGGCCAGTTCAGTGCAATTCTACGTACCACCCCCGACGCCGCCCGCACCGCCTGACTACGCCCCCATCGACGCCGTTGATACTCCCGCAGTGCCACGTCCAGCGGGAAATCGCTCAGACACTGCGCCAAAGTGGCTCCATCCACCAGAGCTTCACACGCTCCACGCCCCATGTTGGGTGACATGGCGTGGGCGGCGTCGCCCACGAGCACGAACCGCCTCCGCACGTACCGCGTGAGCGTCGGCGTTTCCATGATCGAATTGAGCAGCACACGCTCCGGATCTACACGCTCCAGGACTGCTTGAACGGGGGCCGGGAATTGTGCGAAGTGGTGTTGCGCCCACGCCAGCACCTCGGACTTTGTGGCTCGAAACTCAGGCATTGACGCAAACCAGTTCGTCACACCCCGAGTGTTCGCGGAGATGCCAAACAGGCTGCCCCGCCCCCAGAACTCCTGCAGCCATGGGTCACCGGGGGCAAATTCATCGATGTCGCCGTTGACCACTCCACGCAGCGCCATGGCCCCCGTTCGACGCCCCGGACATCCCCATGCAGCAGCCCGCGTCACGGAATGCACACCGTCGGCTCCAACCACCAGGTCCCCCGTCAGCGTGGTCGGATCCTCAACAGCGCCATCGAAGCTCTGCACCGCAGCCGGCTTGGCCCTGCCGAGTACAGCCAGCAGGTCCGGACGCTGAATCAACCAGGAGTCCGCCGGAGCGGTGCCTCCTCCGAGGCGACGCCCCGTGGACGTGGACACACGCACCCCGGTGGCTGGTCGAGCACACTCTCGAACCGGGTCAGCAAGGCCGAGGTCATGCAGCGACCGGAGCGCGTGGGGCCAGAGCCCGTACACGGTTCCGAGGTCATGACGTTCGGGGGCACGCTCGTGGATGCGCACCTCGAAACGATGCGGGTCGAGGCCCGCGGCCAGTGCGAGCCCGGCTACTCCGCCTCCGATGATGTCGATGGTGACCATCACCAAATACTACATTTGTAGTGATAGTAGATTCAAGGCATGCCCACACACCGTGACAACCTGATCGAGGCGGCCATTCGTGTCCTCGCCGAGGGCGGGTCACGTGCACTCACGCACCGCGCGGTGGACCAGACCGCTGGCGTCCCACCGGGGACGTGCTCCAATCACTTCCGTACCCGATCGGCTTTGACCACGGCCGTGGCCGATGAGTTGGAACGCCGCGACATTCGGATGTCCGATGATTTCGACCTGGCCTCCGTACGGACGGGCGATGCTGTTGCGCAGCTCGCCGATGCGTTCGTCATGGCTCAACTTGCACACCCGAATCCTCAGCGAGCACGACTTGCCTTGGCCACGGACTCCGGCGTGGATCTCAGCGCGCACCACGACCGACTTCGCGAAATCATGGTGACCGTCATTAGGTCGGCCGGTGTGGCCGCACCCGAGAGCGCCGCTCGTATGGTCGCCGACCACGTCGACGGGGTTCTGCTCCACGGTCTGACTCTGGGCACCCGCTCCATCCATCAGGGCGAGGTAGCCGAGGCGGTACGACGGCTCCTGGGCGCTGACCAGCATTAACCCCCGTGCGCCGCCCGCCAATCCAGCTCGGCCTGATACCGCTCCGCGTTCTCCCGGTCCAGCTGCGCTCCCTTGCGCACGGCGTACCACCAGAGCACGACGAACAGCGCACCCAGCACGAACATGGCGGGCAGGAAGAATCCGGTCAGCACCATCCATGCCTGCAGAGCCCACCCGGCGGCAACGCCCCAGGGCTTCCGCAGGACCGCGCAGCACAGGATGAACAGCACCGCGAACACGGCACCGCCGATCAGCACCCACAACCGATGCGGATGCTCCGGACCCCAGAGCCCGAACACCGTGAGCGCCCCGAAGAACACCACGAAGGCCTCCATGGTCAGCACGGTGGAGGCGAACATCATCTTGATCGACCGGGGCTTCTTGATCTGATTGGGCCGCCATTCCCGCTGGGCCTTGGTCATACGTGCCATCCGGTCAGCCTTTCAGGATGCGGCGAGCTTCACCGGCAACGGTCACGGATCCGGTGATCAGAACGGTGGATTCGCCCTTCTCCGCCTTCTCCGTACGGGCGGCCTCCAGAGCCTGAGACACGGCCTCCCCCACGGAATCGGTCGAGTGAACGGCACCTTCCGGGAACCCGAGGTCCACGGCGGCCTGGGCCAGGGCCTCCGGCTGCACGGCCCGCGGTGAATCGGAGGCGGTGAACCACCACTGGGCGTCCACGTGGGAGTACCCGTCCAACAGCGACTTCAGGATCCCGTCCACGTCCTTGTCTCCCAGCACACCCACCACGGCGTAGAGCCGTTCGGGATGGAAACTTTCCACCAGGGCAGCGGTGGAAGCCGCAATCCCGTGCGGGTTGTGCGCGGCGTCGATCACCACGGGCGGGGACGGTTGCATGAGCTCCAACCGGCCCGGCGAGCTCACGGCCCCCAGACCGTCGGCCACGATGTCCCGTGCCAGCGGCTTCTCTCCCCCACCGACGAAGGCTTCGACGGCGGCCACAGCCAGTGCCGCATTCGATGCCTGGTGGGCACCCAGGACCGGCAACAGCAGGTCCTCGTAGGTTCCGGCGAGACCGCGTACGGTGATCTGCTGCCCACCGACCCCGGGGAGGCGGTCTTCGACGCCGAACTCCACACCCTCGAACCGGAAGGGCACGCCCACGTCCTGAGCCTTCTCCAGGAGCACCTGTGCCGCATCGGGGTCCTGGGCTGCGGAGACCAGGAAGCCGTCCGGCTTGATGATGCCCGACTTCTCGTGGGCGATGTCCTCAACGTTGTCGCCCAGTAGGTCGGTGTGGTCCAGGTCGATGGGCGTCACCACGGACACGGCCGCGTCGGCCACGTTCGTCGCGTCCCAGACTCCGCCCAGTCCGACTTCCAGCACCATGACGTCCACCGGGGCGTCCGCGAACACCGCAAACGCCAACACGGTCATGAGCTCGAAGTACGTCAACGACGGGGCCCCCGCCTCGGCCAGACGGGCATCCACGACAGCGACGTACGGCGCGATCTCGTTGAACACCCGGACGAACGTCTCGTCGTCCACGGGTTCACCGTCCACGCAGATGCGCTCGGTGACCCGTTCCAGGTGCGGGGAGGTGTAACGCCCCACGCGCAGGTCCTGCGCGAGCAGCAGCGCTTCAATCATGCGCGCCGTCGAGGTCTTGCCGTTGGTGCCCGTGATGTGGATGACCGGAGCCGAACGGTGCGGGTCGCCCAGCACCTCCACGATCTGCTGCATGGCGTCCAGCCGCGGAGCCATCTTGTTCTCGGGCGCGCGATCCAGGAGGAGCTGGTACACGTCCTCCACGGTCTGCGCGTCGGGCAGGTCCCAGGCATCGGTCATCGCTGCACCTCCACGCTCACTGCGGGTTCGCCGTCGACGGCGGGCTCGAGGACCAGCTCCACGGTCAAGGTCTCGGAGGACACCAGATCCCGGTTGGCTTCGACGGCGGAGAGCACCTCGGCGGTGTCCGTCACCACGGTACGGATCCGGTCCGACACGTGGAGCCCCGCTTCCTTCCGCGCCTGCTGGATGGTGCGGATCAGGTCGCGGGCAATGCCTTCGGCTTCGAGTTCCGGAGTCAGCTCAGTGTCCAGCACCAGGAACCCACCGCCGGGCAGCACGGAGACCGCACCGGATGCCGCGTCGTCGGACACGACCGTTTCCAGTTCGTATTCGTCCTCGACCAGTTCCACACCGCCGGCGGTGACCACGCCGTCGTCGGAAATCTCCCAGTCCCCGGTCTTGGTGGCCTTGATGACCGCCTGGACCCCCTTGCCCAGGCGCGGGCCGGCGGCGCGGGCGTTGACCTTGAGCTGCTGGGAGATGCCGAAGTCCGCGGGGCTGGTGTCCGCGGCGTCCAGGAGGGTCACGGATTTGAGGTTCAGCTCGTCGGCGATGATCTGCTCGAACGTCCCCGCCAGGTCCTTGCCACCGGGCACGGCAACGGTCAGTCCGGCCAGGGGCTGGCGGACGCGCAGCTTGTGGGCCTTGCGCAGTGCCGAGCCGGCCGAGGCCACGGTGCGGGTGGTTTCCATGCGGTCCACCAGCGCCAGGTCCTGCTCCCCGTGCGGGAACAGGTCGGCATCCGGCCAGTCGGTCATGTGTACCGAACGCCCGCCCGTCAGCCCACGCCAGACCTCCTCGGAGATCAGCGGCAGCAGGGAGGCCGACAGGCGCGTGGTGGTTTCCAGGACGGTGTAGAGCACGTCGAAGGCCACGGGATCTTCGTCGAAGAACCGGTCACGCGAGCGGCGCACGTACCAGTTGGTCACCAGTTCCATGTGGTTGCGCAGCGCTTCGGCGGCACCCCAGATGTCGTACTCGTCGAACTTCTCCCCGACCTCGCGGACTGCTGCTCCGGTGCGGGTCAGGACGTAGCGGTCCATCACGTTCTCGGAGTCGTAGCGCTTGGAGGCCTGGTACCCCGAACCGTTGTTCGCGGCATTGGCGTAGAGGCTGAAGAAGTACCACGTGCTCCACAAGGGCAGGAGCATCTGGCGGGTTGCCTCGCGGATCCCCTCCTCCGTGACGATCAGGTTGCCGCCGCGCAGGATCGCGCTGGACATGAGGAACCACCGCATGGCGTCGGCGCCGTCGCGGTCCAGGACCTCGTTGACGTCCGGGTAGTTCCGCAGCGACTTGGACATCTTCTGCCCGTCGGAGCCCAGCACGATGCCGTGGGAGATCACGTTGCGGAAGGCCGGGCGGTCGAACAGCGCGGTGGCCAGGATGTGCAGGGTGTAGAACCACCCGCGGGTCTGGCCGATGTACTCCACGATGAAGTCACCCGGGTTGTGGGTGCTGAACCACTGTTCGTTCTCCATCGGGTAGTGGACCTGGGCGTAGGGCATGGAGCCCGAGTCGAACCACACGTCCAGGACCTCCGGAACACGCCGCATCACGGCACCGGCGGCAGCGGCCTCCGGGTCCGGGTGAGGCCGGGTGAGGTCGTCAATCCACGGGCGGTGCAGGTCCACCTCACCGTGGGCGTTGAGCGGCAGCCGCCCGAAGTCGCGCTCCATCTCCGCCAGGGAGCCGTAGACGTCCCGGCGGGGGAAGCGCGGGTCGTCGGACTCCCACACGGGGATGGGTGAACCCCAGTAGCGGTTACGGGAGATGGACCAGTCGCGCGCGTTCTCCAGCCACCGCCCGAACTGCCCGTGCTTGACGTTGCCGGGGATCCAGGTGATCTCCTCGTTGAGTTCGAGCATGCGGTCCTTGAACCGCGTGACCTCCACGAACCACGAATCCACCGCGCGGTAGATCAGGGGGTTCCGGCAGCGCCAGCAGTGCGGGTAGGAGTGCTGGTAGGAGTCCTGCTTGACCAGCAGGTTCCGTTCCCGCAGGTTGCGGATGATCGTGCGCGAAACGTCCGGGTCGAACACGTTCAGTCCCGCGATGGACGCCAGCGGAGCCTCCGCGGAGACGCCCGTGTCCGCGAGCCACGGCAGGAACTCGCCGGATTCGTTGAGCGAGAGCACCACGGGGATGCCGTACTCGCCCGTGGCCTTCTGGTCGTCCTCACCGTAGGCGGGCGCCTGGTGGACCAGGCCCGTGCCGTCCGTGACGGTCACGTAGTCCGCCACGATGATCTGCCACGAACTCGCGACGTCCTGCCCCGGCGCCAGTTCCACCAGGGTGGACGGCAGCTGGCCCACGTAGTCCCACAGGGGCTCGTACTTCAGGCCCTCGAGCTCAGCGCCCTTGACCCGCTTCACGACGGCGGCACCCGCCGCCTCCGAGTCCTCGTGGCCCAACGCCTTGGTGTGCGCCGGGAGCAGCGCCTCGGCCAGCAGGAACGTGCGCCCCTGGAAGTCACCGGCGCCCGGAACCAGCACGTAGTCGATCTCCGGTCCGACGGCGAGCGCCTGGTTGGTCGGCAGCGTCCAGGGCGTGGTGGTCCAGGCCAGGGCCTCGGCGCCGGAGAGCTCGGCAGCCAGTTCGGCGGTAGCGGCTGCAACGGCGTCGTCGTCGATCTTGCCCGCCGTGGCCAACTCGCCGGTCAAGCGGAAGGCGACGGTGACGGTCTGGTCCGTGCGGTCCTGGTAGACGTCGTCGTCCATGCGCAGCTCGTGGTTGGACAGAGGGGTCTCGTCCTTCCAGCAGTACGGCAGCACGCGGTAGCCCTTGTAGACCAGGCCCTTCTTGTCCAGTTCGGCGAAGGCGTGGATGACCGATTCCATGTACTCGACGTTGAGCGTTTTGTAGTCGTTCTCGAAATCCACCCAGCGGGCCTGGCGGGTGACGTAGTCCTGCCACTCGCCGGCGTACTTCATCACGGATTCGCGGCAGGCGTCGTTGAAGCGGTCGATGCCCATGGCCTCGATCTGCTTCTTGTCGTTCATGCCCAGCTGCTTCATGGCCTCCAGCTCGGCCGGCAGACCGTGGGTGTCCCAGCCGAAGCGCCGCTCCACACGGTGGCCCTTCTGGGTCTGGTACCGCGCCACCAGGTCCTTGACGTAGCCCGTCAGCAGGTGGCCGTAGTGGGGCAGGCCGTTGGCAAAGGGAGGGCCGTCGTAGAACACGAACTCGTTGGAGCCGTTCTCCCCGGCCGGGCGCTGGTCGATGCTGGCCTGGAAGGTGTTGTCGTTCTTCCAGTACTCCAGGACGCGCTCCTCGATCTCCGGGAAGCGCGGGGAGGTCGGCACCCCCTGGGCGTCGGGGTTGGTGCTCGCCTTGGGATACAGCGGCTGGTTCACGGGCTGGCCGTCCTTGCTCATGCTTCTGCTGGGGCTGCAAGGACGCCGTCCGCCCGGGTGGGCGGGTGGCGCGGTACCACCTCGCTTGCACTGGCCGTGGGATTTATGACGACGGTCGCCGTCGTCGCTCATCCCTAAGCCGATGCCGCTTGATTGCAGGCTGTCACGGGCCTGACCCGTTCGGTTCTACTGAGGGCCCGCTGGTGCGGACGTCCCTTTCTTCCGAAGGCTCCCCGGTGATGGCCGGATCAACGCCAAGTCGGGTCAAGTGTACGTGGTGAACGGGTGCGATTCACGCTGCGTGGCGATTGACCTGTGGGACCATGGTCGGCAGTCATCATCCGCACGTCCCGTATTTGGAGGCCGCAGCTTCATGGCCCAGCGCATCGTCCGCGTCACCTGTCCCGATCGCCCCGGCCTGGTGGGCACCATCACCACCGCGTTCGCGGACCGAGGTATGAACATCCTCCAGCTGGACCAGTTCACGGACGCGGACGCGCTCCCCCAAACGGGCGCCCCGGTTCACGGCACCTCCGGGGGTTCGTTCTTCTTCCGCGCGGTGGTGGATTCCCCCGCCGACCGGACTCCCGACGACGACGCCGCGGACGCCGAGTTCCACCGCCTCCGTGAGCGTCTGACGAATTCCGTGGATGACTCCATCGTGGAGGTCCAGCCGTATCCGTCCAAGCTGCGCGTGGTGGTCCTGGCGTCCAAGACCGATCACTGCGTGGTCGAGATGATTCGCCGCGCCCAGACCGATCAGCTCTCGGGTGAGGTGGTCAAGGTCGTGGCCAACCATGACGTCCACGGCCCTTTGTGCGACTTCTACGGCATCGAGCACGTGGTGGTGCCCAACGCCGATCTGACCAAGGAAGAGCATGAGGCCGCCGTGCTGGAGGCCATCGGCACGGACGTCGACGTCGTCGTCCTGGCGCGGTACATGCGGATCCTGAGCGATGACTTTCTGCAGAAGGCTCCGTGCCCGATCATCAACATCCACCACTCGTTCCTGCCGTCGTTCATCGGTGCCAATCCGTACCAGCGAGCGCATGACCGCGGCGTGAAGATGATCGGCGCCACCGCCCATTACGTCACGGCGGATCTGGACGAGGGGCCGATCATCGAACAGGACGTGGTCCGAGTGGATCACCGCCACACCAAGGACGAACTGGTCAAGTCCGGCGCCGACGTCGAACGCAACGTGCTCTACCGGGCGGTCAAGGCCCACTGCGAGGGACGGATCTTCCTGGACGGCGACCGCACGGTCGTCTTCGGCTGACCTGCGCCCTCTTTACCCACCGCTGAACCCTCGCGAAACTGCCGCATCAGGTGCTGATGCGGCAGCTTCGCGAGGGTTCAGCGGGATGAGGGGGTCTACTTTCGGATCATCTTGTGGACCGCAGCCTGGGCCACGGGCTTGACCGTGATGGTGTCCAGGTCGATGTGATGCGGCAGGTTCACGGCGAAGGCGCAAACCTCCGCGACGTCCTCTGAGGTCAGTGGCTTCTCCACGCCGGCGTACACCTTGTCCGCGGCCGCCTGATCGCCCAGCCGCATGAGCGAGAACTCCGGGGTGTGGACCAGTCCCGGGGCAACCTCGATCACGCGGATGTTGTTCTCGGCCTCCTCCAGCCGCAGTGCCTGCGTCAGGGCCCGCTGGCCGAACTTGGCGGCGTTGTAGCCGGAACCACCTTCGTAGGCGAACTCCGCAGCCACGGAGGTCAGGTTGAGGACCGTGCCTTCCCCGTTCTCGCGCAGAGCCGGCAGGAACGCCCGGATCAGGCGCATCGTGCCCATGACATTGACGTCATACATGAAGTTCCAGTCGTCGTCCTTGGCATCGCCGACCTTGTCGACGCCGCGGGCTCCGCCTGAAATGTTGATCAACGCGTCGATCGTGCCCTGTTCGTCCAGCACCCGATCACGCAATGCGTTCACCTGATCCTGGTCGGTGATGTCCGTGGCGGCTGGAATCACGCCGGTCTCTCCAGCGAGGTCCTCCAACCGCTCCGCTCGCCGCGCGACCGCGTAGACGGTCCACCCGTCCTGTCGCAGCTTCTTCGCCGTCGCTTCGCCGATTCCTGTGGACGCGCCCGTCACGACGGCGACCATCTGGCGTCCGGACTCCGTGGTCTTCTGCTGTGCGGCAGTGTTCTCAGTCATGCCCCCACGCTACCGAGCGCATCCCGCAGCATCCAGGGTGCGTGGCGGTCCGCGGCTACCCATGGCGGTAGGCGCACGATCTCAGAGGTGTTCTTCCAACCACTGCTTGAGCACCTCAGCATGGTTCTGCTGGGTGTCCTTTGCCCCGTAGAGCAGCGTCACCTTGGGGAGCTGCTTGATCTCCTGGACAAAGTCCGCCGCCGCCTGGCTGTCGTCCAGTTCCGCGCGGTATTTGTCGGCGAACTCTTCAAAGGAGCCCCCACCGTGAAACCACTTCCGCAGTTCGTTCGACGGCGCCACGTCCTTCGGGTGCCCGTCCAACGCGGCCTGCTCCTTGGTCACACCGCGAGGCCACAACCGATCGACAAGAAGGCGTTGGCCGTCGTCGTCGGAGGGTTCCTCACGGACTCGCTTGGTCACGATCTCAGTCATCTGCCCACCGTACGCACCCGCACCGGCCCACGTCTTGACTCAGGTCACCCCCCGACGCATGGTCACCGCACCCGGAGTAGCGGGCCAAACATGAAAGACTGGCCCGCATGGCTGAAAACACGCAGGGCACAGACACGCCCACCACCGTGACCGTCCCCGACAAGCCCGCATTGGAGGGCCTCGAAGAGAAGTACTCCCAGCAGTGGCGCGAACAGGGCACCTTCGCCTTCGACGCGAACACCACGCGCGAGCAGGTGTACTCGATCGACACTCCCCCGCCCACGGCCTCCGGCTCGCTGCACGTGGGGCACATGTTCTCCTACACCCAGACGGACGTCATCGCGCGCTATCAGCGCATGACCGGCAAGAACGTCTTCTACCCCCTTGGCTGGGACGACAACGGCCTGCCGACCGAACGGCGCGTCCAGAACTACTACGGTGTCCGCTGTGATCCCGCCCTGCACTACGTGGAGGGCTACCGCCCGCCGGAAAAGCCGGCCAAGAACCAGCGTGACTGGGACGTTGTCTCCCGCCGCAACTTCATCGAGCTGTGCGAGGAACTCGCGGTCGAGGACGAGAAGGTCTTCGAGCACCTGTTCGCCACGCTGGGCCTCTCCGTCGACTGGACCCGAACGTACCGCACCATCGACGACCACTCCCGAAAGGTCTCCCAGCTCGCCTTCCTCAAGGACCTGGAAGCCGGCAACGCGTACATGGCCGAGGCCCCCACCATGTGGGACGTAACCTTCCGCACCGCCGTCGCGCAGGCCGAGATCGAGGACAAGGAGCGGGAGGGCGCCTACCACCGCGTGTCCTTCCATGCTCCGGACGGACAGAAGGTCTTCATCGAGACCACCCGCCCCGAGCTGCTCCCCGCGTGCGTCGCGCTGGTGGCCCACCCCGATGACGAGCGCTACCAGCCGCTGTTCGGCACGACCGTGCGCTCCCCGCTCTTCGACGTCGAGGTCGAGGTCAAGGCGCACCCGCTGGCCCAGCCGGACAAGGGATCGGGCATCGCCATGATCTGTACGTTCGGCGACCTGACCGACGTCACCTGGTGGCGCGAGCTGGAGCTGCCCACCCGCGCGTTGATCGGCCGCGACGGCCGGTTCGCCTCGGAGACCCCGGAGTGGATTTCCGACGGCGCCCCCTCCGAGCGCTACACGAACGTGGCGGGCAAGACCGTGTTCTCCGCCCAGCAGGCCGTGGTCGAGATGCTGCGGGAATCCGGCGATCTGGAGGGCGAGCCCAAGAAGATCACCCACCCCGTGAACTTCTACGAGAAGGGCGACAAGCCCCTGGAGGTCGTGACCTCCCGCCAGTGGTACATCCGCAACGGTGGGCGCGACGCCGCGCGCCGTGAAGCACTGATCAACCGCGGCCGGGAGATGCAGTGGCACCCGGGGTTCATGCGGTCCCGCTACGAGAACTGGATCGAAGGCCTCAACGGCGACTGGCTCATCTCCCGTCAGCGCTACTTCGGCGTGCCGATCCCCGTGTGGTACCCGGTCAACAACGACGGCGACCCGGACTACGAGAACCCCGTCCTCCCGTCGGCCGAGCAGTTGCCGGTCGACCCCGCCGCCGAGCCCGCCCCGGGGTACACCGAGGACCAGCGCGATCAGCCCGGCGGGTTCACCGGAGACCCGGACGTTTTGGACACGTGGGCGACGTCGTCGTTGACCCCGCAGATCGCGACCGGTTGGGCCGTGGACGACGCCCTGCACCAGGTCACGTTCCCCATGGACCTGCGCCCGCAGGGGCACGACATCATCCGGACCTGGCTGTTCTCCACCGCCGTGCGGTCGAACTCCTTGGAGGACTCGGTGCCGTGGACCAACACGGCACTGTCGGGCTGGATCTTGGATCCGGACCGCAAGAAGATGTCCAAGTCCAAGGGCAACGTGGTGGTCCCCAACGAGGTCCTGGAGAAGTACGGCTCGGACGCCGTGCGCTACTGGGCCGCCTCGGCTCGCCTGGGAGCGGACACCGCCTATGACGAAGGTCAGATGAAGATCGGCCGTCGCCTGGCGATCAAGCTGCTCAACGCTGCAAAATTCGTGCTCGGTCAGGGGGTGACGGAGGCCTCGGTGATTGGCGGGGACGTTTCATCAACGGTGGATGCGTCCGTGCTGACCAACGACTTGGACCGCGCGCTTTTGCAACGATTGGCAGAGGTGGTTGCAGCCGCAGACTCGTTCATGCAGATGTACATGTACTCCGTGGCCCTGCAGAGGGTCGAAACCTTCTTCTGGACCTTCACGGACGACTACGTCGAACTGGTCAAGGACCGGGCCTACGGTGCTCGTGGAGATGCTGAGCAGGCCTCCGTCCACGCCGCACTGGCCACCACCCTGGACACCGTGCTGCGCCTGTTCGCACCGTTCATCCCGTTCGCGACGGAAGAGGTCTGGTCCTGGTGGCGTTCGGGTTCCGTGCACAATCAGACATGGCCAAGGTCGACCCAATGGCCGTGGCCAACCGTGGATTCTGAAGCTCTGGACACCGTGAGCCAGGCCCTGTCGGGGCTGCGGAAGTCCAAGTCGGAGGCCAAGGTCAAGCAGCGCACCGAGGTTCTGTCGGGCACCGTCACCGGCTCCGCCGCGCAGGTGGCCCAGTTGCAGGTGGGCCTGGAAGACCTCAAGGCGGCCGGCAACGCCCGCGAGATCACGTTGACCGAAGGCGTGATCGACGACGGCGGCCTCCTGGTCACCGACGTCGTTCTGGCTGACCCGGAGGAAACCCCGGCCGGCTGAGGCCCTCCCCCATACGCCGAGTTCGGGGTTGTTCCGCCTATTCGACCAAATAGGCGGAACAACCCCGAACTCGGCGTTTTTCATGCCGCATCTCGATCGTCGGGACTTAGGTCGAGCCTTGGGAATATACCCCTGGGGGTATTAAGTTGGGACGAGTGAGGCGCACCAGCGCCGTACCTACGACTCCCCGAGGAGGCCCCCATGCTCTTGGAGCGCATCTACGACGAGGACCTGGCTCAGGCCAGCTACTTCATTGGCTGCCAGCGCGAGAACACAGCCGTGGTGGTTGATCCCCGCCGCGACATCGAAGTGTTCCAGCGCCTGGCCGACGAGCACGGCATGAAGATCGTGGCAGTGACCGAAACCCACATCCATGCAGACTTCCTGTCCGGAACCCGCGAGCTCGCCGCCGCCACCGGCGCAACCATGTACGTCTCCGCCGAGGGTGGCGATGACTGGCAGTACCGATTCGACGCGGAACGACTCGAGGATGGAT
Organism: Kocuria soli; assembly: GCF_003797835.1. Lineage (GTDB taxonomy): Bacteria > Actinomycetota > Actinomycetes > Actinomycetales > Micrococcaceae > Kocuria > Kocuria soli. The sequence continues at coordinate 34,795 of NZ_RKMF01000002.1, read as the reverse complement.
CCAAGATCCAGATCGGCAACATCACGATCGAGGCCGTACACACGCCCGGACACACTCCCGAGCACCTCTCCTTCCTGGTCACTGACGGCGCGTTCGCCGATACCCCCGGGTACATGTTGACCGGCGATTTCGTGTTCGTCGGAGACCTCGGCCGCCCCGATCTGTTGGACGAGGCCGCAGGGGGCGTCGACACCCGCTTCGAAGGGGCTCAGCGGATGTTCCGCAGCCTCAAGGAGAAGTTCCTGACCCTTCCGGACCACGTCCAGGTCTACCCGGCGCATGGCGCAGGGTCCGCATGTGGAAAGGCGCTGGGCGCCATCCCGTCCACCACCGTGGGCTACGAGCGCACTTACGCCTGGTGGAGCAAGTACATCGAGAACGACGACGAGGCGGGCTTCGTCGACGAACTCCTGTTCGGGCAGCCCGATGCACCCTTCTACTTCGGGCGCATGAAGAACCAGAACCGCCAGGGCGCGGCTGTCATCGGCGAGCGCGGCGACCTGCCTGAGTACTCCGCGAGCCAACTGTTACCGCAGATCGAATCCGGTGCGCTGTCCTTCGTTGACACCCGTTCCGTTGACGAAGTTCACCAAGGCACTGTGAAGCATGCGTTGCACATTCCCTCTGGCGGCAAGATCGCCAGCTTCGGGTCCTGGGCCGTGGATCCGGACCGTAATCCTGCCCCGCTGGTCCTACTGGCCCCTGACGCCGTAGCAGCACGTGAGATCTGGGACCACCTGGTGCGCGTGGGCATTGACGACGTCAAGGGCTACACCGCTTCCATGGAGGGTCTCCCGCAGGAGACTCCCGAGGTGATCGACCCCGCCGAGCTCGAGGGCTTTGACCGCGACCTCCTCCTGGATGTCCGCGCCGTGAGCGAGTTCCAGGGAGGCCACATCGCCGGCGCCGACCAGCTCCACGGCGGCCGTGTCCTGTGGAACCTGGAAAGGCTCCCCCAGGACGGCACCATCGTGACCTACTGCCAGAGCGGTCTGCGCAGCTCGATTGTGGCGAACATGCTCCGCAACAACGGCTTCCACGTCGCGGAGTTGGACGGCTCCATCAACAACTGGATGGCGCAAGGGCGGGACGTGGTCAGCGACTGATCCCCACATGCGGAGGGCTCCTCACCGGATACCGGTGAGGAGCCCTCCGTTCTTCATGGGTCTTCCTGGGCCAGCCTTTCCACCACGGCTGCGGTCCGGACATCGGCTTGTCACAAAGTCACGATGGCGCTGGCCGAGAACCCAGGGGGCAGGCCGGAACCAACCGACAGACCAGGGCAGCCACACCCGTTACAGCGGCAATTCCAGCCAGTACCAGCCCGGCCGGATCGGGCAGTTCCTGCACCAGAACCACAATGCCCACGACCAGGACGAACCATCCGAATCCCTTGCGCAGCACCTGGGCAGGCACCTTGGCGGCCACCCTGGAACCGACCAGTGAGCCGAGGACCGCCGTCGTCGTCACAGCGGCAACCAGCGACCACTGGACCTGTACCGATGAGAGATGCCCGGCGAGCCCCGCAAAGGAATTCATGGCGATCACCAGCAGGGAGGTTCCGACCGCCGCAGGCATGCTCAGCCCTGCCAACAGAGCCAGCGCGGGGACCACCAGGAACCCGCCACCGGCACCGATCAATCCCGTGACGAGGCCGACTCCCAGCCCGATGAGAACCAATTTCAGACGCGAGTACTCGGGCTGACAGTTCGGACCCTCGCACGGTCGGCGACCTCGGATCATGGCGGCCGACGTCACCACCATCATCACGGCAAAGGCGACCATCAGTGCGGTGGGACTGATGTGCTCGCCGAGCATGGCGCCCAGGAAGGCCGCAGCCATGCTGGTCACACCAAAGATCAGACCCGTACGCCATTCGACAAACCCCCGCCGGGCATGCGTCAGGGCGCTGATCGCACTGGTCACACCCACCACGAACAACGAGGTGGCGATGGCTTCCCGAGGGTCGAGACCCGCCACATACGTCAGCATGGGCACGGTCAGAATCGAACCACCGCCACCCAACGTGCCCAGTGAGAGCCCGATCAGGAGAGCCAGCACCAGCGTCAGTATCAGGAGCCAGCTCATGGTGCCCACCGTGCCGCTGCCTCAACACGCAAGGGACTCACCGACCGCTCGGCAATTGATCCAGGAAGTCCTGTGGCGTGCCTTCGTGGGCGCCGCGGTTCCACGGCATCTTGGCCAGCACACTGCCCATGGCGCATGTGTTGGAGGCCGCGGAGTACGCAAGCCCCGCGCCGACTCCCCCGCTGAGCAGGCGCAGCTTGGGAGAGAGCATCTGCCCACCCACGACACCGGCCAACACCAGCGAGCCGGCCGCCATGCGCACCTGACGCTCCAGGGCCCACGCCTGCTTGCCTTCCACAACGTCGCCGCCGGCGGCCGCATATGCTGCAGCGCCACCGTCCAGAACGTGGGCGCCCTCCAGACCTGCGGCACTCAGACGCTGCCGGGCTTGCTCGGCACGCACCCCGGAGTGACACACCAGGACCACGCGCTGCCGCAGCCGATCAGCAATCTCCGAGGCGTGCTCCGAAAGCAGGTGCAGTGGAACGTTGTAGCTGCCGCGGATGTGCAGGGACTCGAACTCCGCAGCAGAACGGACATCCACCACAGTGACGTTGCCGTCCTGCATCCAGGTCAACAGCGTGATCGGGGCCACCTCTGTGACATGAGCGGTCATTAGGCAGTACTCCTCAGGTAGGGAATGAGACATCACCAGTATGTCACATACCCCCTGGGGTATCCTGCCCGGTGTGGTTCAGCTGAAGTCGGGGCCCTTTTCCCGTCCACGCTTGAGTTCGTAGAAACCGGGGTAGGAAGCCAGCGTCAGTGCGGCGTCCCAGATCCGGCCGGCTTCCTCACCCTTGGGCGCAGGGGTGAACACGGGCCCGAAGAACCCCACCCCGTTGACGGCGATGCACGGCGTTCCGATGTCCTTGCCGGCCACCTTCTGCGCCGCTTCCGTGGAGGCGCGCAGGGCGTCGTCGTACTCGGTTGAATCCTTCGCTGCCGCCAGCTCGGCGGGCAGTCCGACCTCGGCCAAGGATTCCTCGATGATGGGCAGCAGGCTCTCGTCGCCACCCATGCCTCCGGGGTGACGACGGGTACCCATAGCGTCGTAGAGCTTCTTGCGGTACTCGTCCCCCTGCTTCTGCGCGGCGGCCTCGACCACGCGCACCAGCCACATGGACTCCCCGTGGCCCATGTGGTGGTTGTCCGGGTTGTTCTCGTTGAGGATCCCCAGCGAGATGATGCGCCAGTTCACGTCCACCTCACGGACCTGCTGGACCTCTCCCATCCACCGGGACGTCATCCACGCCCACGGGCAGAGGGGGTCGAACCAGAAATCAACGGTGTCGGTCATCGCAGTCTCCTTCACGCGGCCTCCGCCGCTTCGCTTGTCAGCGCGCACCCACAGCGGGCGCTTCGTCTGCCCCAACGCTACGACGACGCCGCCGTCGTCGCGCTCTGCAGCGCTCAGATCCGCGCTGTGATCTCCCGCAGCGAACGGAGATTCCGGGCCGTTCCGCGGCGACCGTCCGGGAGGGCCAGCCGCGTGATCGGCTCCGCGACGCGGGACTTGGACAACCCGTGCGGCGTCCACAGCCACATGACCTGACCGTCGAACTCGACACGGTCCGGGTCATCGGGCGTCATGAAAGCCCGCGCGCGTGAGGCGAGGTCCTCCGGGATCGCCGTCGGGAAGAAGATGCCGTGCACGAAACGGGGATCCTCGACCTCCGGCCACGGACAGCGCTGCACCGCCGCAGTGAACTCCCGGTTCGGAACCACCACGGTGGGAACTTCGAAACCGAACGCGGCACGCAGGGCACCGGCCAGCTCATCGGTCAAGGCTGCCGGTTCCCGGTTCAGCGGATCAGAAGCCACCAGGTTCCCCGACTGGATGTAGGTGACGCAGTCGGTCAGCCCCGCATCGGTCGCCAGCTCACGCAGCCGCGCCATGGGCACCTTGTGCCGCCCACCCACGTTGATGCCGCGCAGGAGAACGACGACGCGGCCCATCCGAAGTCCTCGGGTGACTCAGGCCGACTTGGATTCGTCGGCCGGTTCCTCGGTGATGACCCGCGGCGTGACACCGTCGGTCACGCACTCGGCATCCACCACGACTTCCACCGCGTCGTCGACCGTGGGGAGGTCGAACATCACGGGAAGCAGGACCTCCTCCATGATGGCTCGCAGACCGCGGGCGCCGGTGCCCCGTTCGATCGCCTTTTCGGCAATGGCCTGCAGCGCCTCGGGCGTGAAGGTCAGGGTGACGCCGTCCAGGTCGAACATCTTCTGGTATTGCTTGGTCAGCGCGTTCTTGGGCTCCACCAGAATGCGCTTGAGGTCCTCGTCAGAGAGTTCTTTCAAGGCGGTAATGATCGGCAGACGACCGATGAACTCCGGGATCAAGCCGAACTTGAGCAGATCTTCCGGCATGACCTTGCCCATAAGTTCGGAGACCGGCCCGTGGGTGATCTGCTCCATGGGCGCACCGAAACCGATGGATGTCTTACCCGCGCGCGACTCCACGATGTCCTCCAGACCGGCGAAGGCACCGGCCACGATGAACAACACGTTGGTGGTGTCGATCTGGATGAACTCCTGCTGCGGATGCTTGCGGCCACCCTGCGGCGGAACGGAGGCAACCGTCCCTTCCAGGATCTTGAGCAGCGCCTGCTGTACGCCCTCTCCGGAGACGTCACGGGTGATCGAAGGGTTCTCGGACTTGCGGGAAATCTTGTCGATCTCGTCGATGTAGATGATCCCGGACTCAGCTCGCTTGACGTCGAAATCAGCGGCCTGGATCAGCTTGAGCAGGATGTTCTCCACGTCCTCGCCCACGTAACCGGCCTCCGTGAGAGAGGTGGCATCGGCGACCGCGAACGGAACGTTCAAACGGCGGGCCAGGGACTGCGCCAGGTAGGTCTTGCCGGAACCCGTGGGGCCGACCAACAGGATGTTGGACTTGGCGATCTCCACGTCCTCTTCGCCGGCGGCCGTGGCCAGCTGCAACGGCTTGCCCGACTGGGAAGCCCGCACCCGCTTGTAGTGGTTGTAGACGGCCACGGACAGCGCGCGCTTGGCGGTTTCCTGCCCGACCACGTACTGCTGGAGGTGCTCGAAGATCTCCCGCGGAGTCGGCAGAGCCGTTTCGTCGGAGCCCTCGACCTCCGTCAGCTCCTCCTCGATGATCTCGTTGCAGAGTTCGATGCACTCATCGCAGATGTAGACGCCGGGCCCGGCAATGAGCTTGCGGACCTGCTTCTGACTCTTCCCGCAGAAAGAGCACTTAAGCAGATCAGCGCTTTCGCCGATGCGGGCCATGTGCACTCCTTGGAGCTCGTGGTCTGGTGCGGTAGGACATATTGGGCATGGGTCGTCATTGACTGCCCTGGGAAACCCACGATACGCGAGCACACCGACGGCGACCAACGCGACACCACGCACCCCGGCCGGACAGCGCACCGAGGGCACCTCCGTCGTCGTGGACGGGACAAGGTTTGACAGGCAAAAGGCCACCTCCGGACTCCGGAAATGGCCTTCTGCCTGTCAAACCTGGGTGGTGGCCCAGACGATCAGGGGGTGACCGTCTTGGGCTTGACGGCCTTGCGGGACTCGAGCACGTGGTCCACCAGGCCGTAGTCCTTGGCCTCGGTGGCCGTGAGGATCTTGTCGCGTTCGATGTCGCGGTTGATCTCCTCGGAGGTCTTGCCGGTGTGCAAGGCCATGGTGTCCTCGAGCCAGGTGCGCATGCGCACGATCTCGTTGGCCTGGATCTCGATGTCCGAGGCCTGTCCGCCACCCTGCCCCTGCATGGCGGGCTGGTGGATCAGCACGCGCGCGTTCGGCAGGGCCAACCGCTTGCCCGGCGTGCCTGCCGCCAGCAGCACCGACGCCGCGGAAGCAGCCTGGCCCAGGCACACGGTCTGGATCTCCGGGCGGATGAACTGCATCGTGTCGTAGATGGCAGTCATCGCGGTGAAGGAGCCACCGGGCGAGTTGATGTACATGGTGATGTCACGGTCCGAGTCCTGGGCCTCCAGGACCAGCAGCTGGGCCATGATGTCGTCCGCCGAGGCGTCGTCCACCTGCACGCCGAGGAACACGATGCGGTCCTCGAACAGCTTGGTGTAGGGGTTCTGGCGGCGGTAACCGTAGGGCGTGCGCTCTTCGAAGTCCGGGAGCACGTAGCGGCTGGTGGGCATGGAGCCCGCGGTCGAACCGGGCAGGTACGCGGGAGCACCCGACTGTCCGTAGCCCGTCTGTCCGTAGATGGAGTTCATGAAAGTCATCCTCTTGTTCGTTAGACCTGAAGCGTTACGGGGGCCCTGAGGCTCAGTCCTCTTGGTCCTTCATGGTCCCGCCGCCACCGGAGACACCGGAGGCGTTCTGGGCGATGTGGTCGAAGAAGCCGTACTCCAGGCCGCGTTCCGCGGTGAACCAGTTGTCGCGGTCGTTGTCCTCGAGGATCCTCTCGATCGACTGGCCGGTCTGTTCGGCCGTCAATTCCGCGAGGCGACGCTTCATGTCCATGATCAGCTCGGCCTGAACCCGAACGTCGGAGGCCGTACCGCCCATGCCGCCCGAGGGCTGGTGCATGAGGATGCGGGTGTTCGGGGTGGCGTAGCGCTTGCCGGGGGTTCCGGAGGAGAGCAGGAACTGCCCCATGGAAGCCGCCAGGCCGGTGGCCACGGTGACGACGTCGTTGGGGATCAGCTGCATGGTGTCGTAGATCGCCATGCCGGCGGTCACCGAACCGCCCGGGGAGTTGATGTAGAGGTAGATGTCCGCCTCCGGGTCCTCCGCCGAGAGCAGGAGCATCTGCGAGCAGATCAGGTTGGCGTTGCGGTCCTCCACCTGGGAACCCAACCAGATGATGCGTTCCTTGAGCAGGCGGTTGTAGACGTAGTCGTCCTGCCCGGCGACGGGCTGGCTGTCCATGCGCGGCTGAGACTGCTGCGCAGGGGTGATCGGGGAGGTCATGAGTGCATCCCTCTTTCGCGTGTCTTCAGTTCCCGGTTCTCACCGGGTCACCCGTACCTGACGCGTCTTGAGGCGCCACGTAGCGGGTCCGATCGGTCGCGTTCGAGCCTAATGGACCACGTGCCGCCGTGTTCGGTTGCCGGTGCATTGTTCGCTGGCGGCATGTCTGTCACCCGGGCAGGGCACCCGAAGTCCTCCGTACACGACGACGGCGCCCGCCCCGCATGCTTGATGCGGATCGGGCGCCGTCATGGTGTCTGTGGTGACACCGGGCAGTGAGCCTTCCGGCTCACGCGCGGGTCACTTCTCGGTTGCCTCGGTCTCCTCGACGGCCTCAGCCTCGGTGGCTTCTTCGGCACCGGCGGGGGTCACGAAGGAGGACAGGTCCACGGCGTTGCCGTCGGTGTCCACGACCTCGGCGTACTCCAGGACCTTGGCCAGGGCCTTACGACGGCGGACCTCACCGACCATCATGCCGGCTTGGCCGGAGCCGTCCAGCATCTGGGCGAACTGGTTCGGGTCCATGCCGTACTGCTGGGAGGTGGAGATGATGTAGTCGATCAGCTCGGACTGCTCGACGCCCAGCTCTTCCTTGTCCGCGACGGCGTCCAGGACGATCTCGTTGCGGAAGGCGTTCTTGGCGTTCTCCTCGACCTCGGCGCGGTGCTCCGGGGTGTCGTGGTCGGCATCGGCGTTCGGGTTGTTGAAGTGCTGGTCGATCTGCTCCTGCAGGACGACGTCGGGCACCTCCACGTCCACCAGGCCGACCAGCTGGTCCAGGACCTTGTCGCGGGCCTCGATGCCCTGCTCCACCACCACGGAGTCGGCGGCCTGCTTCTTGAGGTCGGCACGCAGCTCTTCGATGGTGTCGAACTCGGAGGCCAGCTGGGCGAACTCGTCGTCGGCCTCGGGCAGCTCGCGCTCCTTGACGGCGGTGACCTTGACCTTGACGGTGGCTTCCTCGCCGGAGTGCTCGCCGCCGGCCAGCTTGGTCACGAAGGTGGCGTCCTCGTCGGCGGACAGGCCGGTCACGGCCTCGTCCATGCCCTCGAGCATGGTGCCGGAGCCGACTTCGTAGGACAGGTCGTTGGCGGCGTCGACCTCTTCGTCGTCAATGAGCGCCTGGAGGTCGAGGGACACGAAGTCGCCCTCGGCTGCCGGGCGGTCCACGGACTTGAGGGTGCCGAAACGGCCCCGCAGTTCGTCGAGTGCCTCCGTCTCGTCAGCGTCCCCGCCGTTGCGGGCCTCGACCTCGACCTTGAGGCCCTTGTACTCGGGGAGCTCGATCTCCGGGCGCACGGTGACCTCGATGAAGGCCTTGGTGGCTGCCTCGCGGTCCTCGGCGGAGGGCTGCTGGGAGACCTCGAGCTTCGGCTGCGCGATCGGGGTCAGGTCGTGCTCGGCCAGGGCCTGCTGGAAGAAGGTGTCCATGGCCTCGTTCAGGGCGTTCTCGACCACGAAATCGTAGCCCACGCGCTGCTCGATCAGCTTGGCCGGGACCTTGCCGGCGCGGAAACCGGGGACCTGGATCTGGTTGGCCAGGGACTTGAAGGTCCGGTCGACAAACGGCTTGAGGTCCTCGAACGGAATCTCCAGATCGATCTTCGCCTGGGTGGGGCTGACGTTCTCGACGGTGCTCTGCACTGGCGCTGCGCTCCTGATAGGTGGGTGTTGTTGCAGTTCTCAGCCAGCAGCCCTGACAGGGACGACGCGGCGTCGTTCCGTGGGGACCGCGGGCACGGTATGCGACCGACCGGAAAGCTCCGGACGGTCGTACGTCGGGGTGACAGGACTCGAACCTGCGATCTCCTGCTCCCAAAGCAGGCGCGCTAGCCACTGCGCTACACCCCGCGGTGTTGGTCGTTCTCTGTGCGGGTCACCACCACCGGACGTGGTTGTGCACCGTCAGAGCACGCACGAGCGTCGAGTCTAACGCTTCCCTCCGCATCAGCGCACTTTAGAGGCGCGGGCCGGGCCCGGCATGGACAACGGCCTCGCGGATACCCCCGGCAATCCCCGGGACGAACGACGCGGCCGCGCCTTGCGGCACGTTTGGTCCCTGGGCGCTGCCTCAGGTACCGTTGCATCGCTCACTGGCTATCGCCTGGTTCTTGGCGACGGACGTCGCAAGAACCGGAATGGGTGGCCGTGCGCGGGGATGTAGCTCAATGGTAGAGCCCCAGTCTTCCAAACTGGCTACGCGGGTTCGATTCCCGTCATCCCCTCCGAACACGAGGAAGGCCCGGTCTGATGACCGGGCCTTTTCGGTTCTCCTGTCGCGCAGATACCGCGTCACGACGACGCCTGACACCCCGGACACCAGAACAGGCTCCGGCCGGCCAACTCCGATTCGCTGATCGGGGTCCCGCAGTGCAGGCAGGCGCGGCCCTTGCGCTTGTAGACGTAGTTCGCGTGCGCCGGCCAAGCGGCGGTTTCCGGCACTCCGGGGCGGTCCTCCGGATCGGTCGTGATGATCCGACCGAGTCGCACCCCGATCTCCATCAGGGACCGGTTCTCCTCCCAGAGCCCACGCAAGACGTTCTCCCCCGCAGCCTTTCCGGGGAGGAACGGATCGACCCCGCGCCGGAACAGGGACTCGGCCCGGAAGATGTTGCCCACCCCGGAGATGACCTGTTGCTCCATGAGCAGGGCGGCGATCGGACGAGCAGACCGGGAAGCCCGCGCCAGGAACAGGGCCGGGTCGGCGTCGGGGTCCAGCGGGTCGGGTCCCAGGCGCTTCTTGGCCAGTTCGGCCTCGGAGACGGTCTCCACCCGACAGTCCGAGGGTCCGCGGAGATCGGCCCAACCGTGGTTTCCCACCAGACGCGCGCGCACCGCACCGACGGGCGCATCCGGGACCACGCGGCCGTCGTCGTCGTAGGTCTGGCCCCGTGAACCCGACGTGCCGGTCTCCCGTTCACCGATCTTCCGTGGCGCTCCGATGCTGGACGCTGCTGCGAACGTACTGTCCCCGGCGAAACTCCAGGCCCCGTACAGACCCAGATGCGAACGCATGACCAGGCGGTCCGCCGGGTCCGCCGGGGACTCGAAAGTCAGGTGCAGCTGCTTGCCGTAGGCACGCGCGGACACCAGTCGCCGCCCGTTCAACAGTGCCGCGCCGCGGGCGAATCGACCCTGCGGGCTGGTGACGGCAAGTTCCTGATCCAGGAAGACGTCCCCGATCTGCCGGGCAAGTCTGTGGATCGAATGACCTTCGGGCAAACTCAGGCCTCGGCGGTACCGGCAGCGCGCCCTGCGTAGGGACGGCCGGTCAAGCCGGAGAGGTGACCGGCGACGTTACCGGTGGCCTCGAACTTGGTGATCTGCTGGATCCTTCGCACGTGACGGTCGTCCCCGGAGAACGGAGTCGACAGGAAGGCCTTGACGATCTCGAGCCCCTCTTCCGGAGTGTGCTGCCGGCCGCCGAGGGCCACCACCTGGGCGTCGTTGTGCTCGCGGGCCAGTTGGGCGGTCGAAAGATTCCATGCAAGCGCCGCACGGACGCCGCGCACCTTGTTCGCGGCCATCTGCTCACCGTTACCAGATCCACCGAGCACGATTCCCAGGGAGTCCAGCCCCTGGTCCCGATCAGCGATCACGGCCTGGGCGGCGTGAATGCAGAACGCCGGGTAGTCGTCCACGGCGTCGTAAGTCTCCGGGCCGTGGTCGATCATGTCGTATCCCAGGGCGGCCAACTGCTCCACCAGGTACTGGGAGAGTTCCATCCCCGCGTGGTCGGTGGCGATGTGAACGCGCATCCGCAGACTCCTTCGTCGCTACTTCTGTTGGTTGCCAGCCTAATCGAGGGCCTGATCACCACGGGGTGGTCGTGGCATCATGGGTCGATATCCCTGCTCGTCTTCCCCCCGTCAGGAAGTCTCCCCCCGGCTTCCGCGAAAGGACCGCACCACTGTGCCCGGAAAGAACCTCACCCGCGTCGAGGCGGCCGATCGAGCAGCCTTGGTTTCCGTCGATTCCTACGACGTCGTCCTGGACCTCACCACAGGGGATTCAACCTTTCAGACGACGACGACCGTGAAGTTCACGGCCCGGCCGGGCGAATCGACGTTCATCGACGCCTTCACCGCCGACGTCCGTTCGATCACGCTCAACGGACACGACCTGGACCCCACGGAAGTGGCCGACGGTCTGCGGATCCAGCTCCCCCACCTGGAACAGGACAATGTTCTGGTGGTGGACGCCGACATGTACTACACGAACACCGGTGAGGGCCTGCACCGCTTCGTGGACCCCGTGGACCAGGAGGTTTACCTCTACTCACAGTTCGAGGTGGCCGACACCCGTCGGATGTTCCCGGTCTTCGAACAGCCCGATCTCAAGTCCCGTTTCACGTTCACGGTGACCGCCCCCGAGCACTGGCAGGTGGTCTCCAACCAGCCCACGCCGGAACCCACCCGCGCGGGTGAGGGCAAGGCCACCTGGGCCTTTGGTCCGACGCCGCTGCTGCCCCCGTACATCACGGCCCTGGTGGCCGGGCCGTACGACGTCGTGCGCGACGAGTTGACCTCCTCGGACGGGAGGGTGATTCCGCTGGGGGTCTTCGCCCGGAAGTCGCTCATGGAGCACCTGGATGCCGAGGAGATCTTCGAGATCACCAAGCAAGGCTTCGAGTTCTACGAATCCCAGTTCGCCACGCCGTACCCGTTCGACAAGTACGACCAGCTGTTCGTCCCGCAGTTCAACGCGGGCGCGATGGAGAACGCGGGCTGCGTGACCTTCGTGGAGGCTTACGTCTTCCGGTCCCGGCCCACCCGGGCGCGTGTGGAGCGCCGCGTCATCACGGTTCTGCACGAGTTGGCGCACATGTGGTTCGGCAACCTGGTGACCATGCGGTGGTGGAACGACCTGTGGCTCAACGAGTCCTTCGCGGAGTACGCCTCGACGCTGGCAAGCGCTCAGGCCACCAAGTACGACAACGCCTGGACGACGTTTGCCGCCTCCGAGAAGTCATGGGGGTTCGAACAGGACCAGTTGCCCACCACGCACCCGATCAAAGCCGACATCACGGACCTGGAAGACGTGCTGGTCAATTTCGACGGTATCACCTACGCCAAGGGCGCGTCCGTGCTCAAGCAACTGGTCGCCTGGGTGGGCCAGGATCAGTTCATGGCGGGCCTGCGCACCTACTTCGACAAGCACGGGTGGGCGAACGCTGAACTCAAGGACCTCATGACCGAACTCGAGACAGCCTCCGGCCGGGACCTCGCGGACTGGACCGAGAGATGGTTGGAGACCGCCGGGGTCAACACGCTCAGCCCCCGTTGCGAGCGCGACGATGACAACCTCATCACCTCGTTCGCCATCGAGCAGACCGCAACCGAGGAGTACCCGATCCTTCGCCCGCACCGTCTTGCCATCGGTTTCTACGACATCGACGAGACCTCCGGTCACCTGGTCCGCAACCACCGCGTGGAGATCGACGTCGACGGTGCCCTCACCGAGGTCCCCGACCTGGTCGGGTTGGAGGCCCCGGATCTGGTCCTGGTCAACGACGACGACCTGGCCTACGCCAAGATCCGTTTGGACGAGTACTCCCAGGACACCGCAACCGAACACCTCAAGGACTTCGAGGAGTCCTTGCCGCGCGCCCTGGTCTGGCAAGCAGCCTGGGACGGTGTGCACGACGCCGTGTCGCCTGCCCGGGACTACGTCCGCACCGTGTTGAACAACATCGGGTTCGAGTCGGACTCGACCACGGTGCAGGTCCAGTTGAGCCAGCTCGACACCGTGCTGGACAACTACGTGGCGCCCGGAGACCGCGACACGATCGCCGTCGACGCTGCCGAGCGTCTGTGGACCCTGGCCACCTCCGCCGAGCCCGGTTCCGACAGCCAACTCCAGTTCGTCCGCGCCTTTGCGCGCCGGGCCCGAACCGCCGAGCAACTGGACCGGGTGGACGGTCTGGACTCCGGCGAGTTGCTCCTCGACGGGCTGGAGATCGACACCGATCTGCGCTGGGCGCTGCTCATCTCGCTGGCGGCCGGTGGGCGCGCCGACGTCGCCGCCGTGGACGCCGCCCTGGAACGGGACAACACCGAGCACGGTGCCATCGCCGCGGCACACGCACGGGCTGCCATTCCCACGCCCGAGGCCAAGGCCGCGGTGTGGAAGGCCGTGGTCGAGGAAGGCTCCATGCCGAACTCGCAGCAGCAGGCCGCGATCGCCGGTTTCCGCCAGGCCACGGATCCTGCGCTGTTGGCGCCCTACGTGGACAAGTTCTTCGAGGTCGTCACGGACATCTACCGGCAGCGTTCACACGAGATCGCCGAGCAGATCGCCGTCGGGCTGTTCCCGCGCACGCCCGTGCAGTCCACGGTCGACGCCGCTGACGCGTTCCTGGATCAGTTGCCCTCCGACCTCAACGGCCTCCGCCGCTTGATCCTGGAAGGACGGGACCGCGTGGCCCGGGCCGTCGCGGCCCAGGAAGTGGACTCCCGCGCCGCAGCAGCAAGGAGCAACGCGTGACGGACCCGCAGGGCACCCCCGAGAACCCCGAGGCGGCAGCACCGCCCGATGCCCGGATAATCCCGGTCGGTCGACCGCTGTCCGCCATGCGTCGACCCATGCGACAAGTGGGAGACAATCGGGCGGAGGCCACCTCGAACGGTGAATCGGCGTCGTTCTACGACCAGATCGGTGGTCACGCGACCTTCAAGAAGCTGGTGCACGAGTTCTACAGGGGTGTTGCGGCCGATCCAGAGTTCCGCGCGATGTACCCGGAACAGGACCTGGCACCCGCCGAACGCCGACTCCGGATGTTCCTGGAACAGTACTGGGGCGGGCCGACCACGTATTCCGAGGAACGTGGGCACCCGCGGCTGCGGATGCGCCACATTCCGTTCCGGATCGACTCCCGGGCGCGTGACATGTGGCTCAAGCACATGCGCGCAGCCGTGGACACCCTGGATCTGTCGCCTCTGCACGAGGGGATCCTGTGGGACTACCTGGAACGGGCCGCCCACTCACTCGTCAACGCCGCCGACTGAGCGGCACCGACCGCGCCGTCGAGACCTCCGAAAAGGCCCGCTGCTGTCCTCGAACAGGGCCTTTTCGGAGGTCTCGGCGGTCTCAGGTGCGGGTCAGCACGAAGCCGCCGGGGCAGGACAGCCGTGTCCAGGAGCCGTTGACCGCCACGGGAACCTGCGAGTCGTCGTCGGAGCGCAGGAAGCCCAGTGACCAGGCCGCGAAGGCGGCGCCGTCGGGAACGGTCGGCGTTTCGCCGGAATCGCCCATGTGCCCCCAGTCCGAGGTGCGGCTCCACACGGCCGAACGCACCCGTTGCACCATCTCCCGACCGGAGTCCGTGGGGACGGTGCGGGCCACCTCCTCCGTGCCCGCCTTGGCGGTCTCCACCAGACGCTGTGCGGGGATCTCCCCCACCGCCTCCCATCCGGACAGCGACGGCGAGATGCCGGCCCACGCGGCCTGTTCGTCGTACGGCGGCAGCCGGAGGGCTGAATCCCCCGCCCCCTGGGATCGCGGCATCCGGTCCAGGACGGGACCCAGACCCACGACGGCGTCCAAGGTGGAGGGCTCGGCCAGACCGGCCGTGCGCAGCCCCAGCACGATTGGCGTGGAATCCAGCAGACCGGCACGGGAGAGCACGCAGGTCCAGATCCCGAGCGCTCCGCCCACGCCCTGGAACCGTACGGCTCCGTCTGCGTCGACGGCGCGGGCGCGCGTCAGGTACGTCCGGACGTCCTCCAGGGACGAGGTGTCCACGAGTTCGTAGAGGCGAGCCATGTCAGTCTCCCGCCGGGCGTCGGCCGAAGGTGACAGGGTCACCGCTGTAGTGCTCCAGGAACGCGCGCTGCTGTTCGTTGAGCCGCTCCGGGCGTCCTGACTCACGTCCGATCTGGACGGTCGTGGACTGGCCGATCGCGTACACAGTTGGATCGTTCCCGGATTCTTCCTGCGGGCGATCGCACAGCCGGTAGTTCAGCACGTAGGACGTGGCACCGATGTGGGAGACCCAGACCTCCACCGTGACCGGGTCCAAGCGGTAGTGCAGTTGCGCCAGGTATTCGACCTCCTGCCGACCCACGACCTTGAGCCGCGTACCGGACAGGTCACCGAAGCTCACGCCGTCGGGCACGCCCCCGATGCCTTGGGCGCGGGTGGCGCTCAGACGCACCCGAGCGTCCTCCAGGTACTGGAGCTGGGTCACGTTGTTGACGTGGCCGTAGGAGTCGATGTCCGCGAACCGCATCTGAATGGGAACCGCCAGGGAAGTCATGCCCACCATGCAACCACACCACTCGACCCGGCTGCCCCGACATTCCCGGCCGCGGTGCGGGTGACCGGTGCGGATGGCGGCCCCGCGCCCCGTAAAGTAGGGGTCATGAACTCGCAGCCGAATCCGCAACTGGAAAGCGATCCCACCCAGGCACTTCTGGACATGTTGGATCTCAGCGACGGCGGCGGGGTCCGGACCCTGGAAGACATCTTCGTGGGCCAGACGATCTCCTCCCCCAGGGGCTCCGTGTACGGAGGTCAGGTCATGGCCCAGGCGGTCACGGCGGCCATGCGGACGGTCGAGGAGGACCGGCAGATCCATTCGATGCACGGCTACTTCCTGCGGGCCGGAGACATCCACGAACCCATCACCTTCGGCGTGGAGCGCATGCGCGACGGGCGTTCCTTCTCCACCCGGCGCGTCCACGCCTACCAGTTCGGCGCCCCGATCCTCTCCGGCATCTTCTCCTTCCAGACCGCTTCCGAGGGACTGGAGCACCAGGACACCTGCCCCAAGGGCATGCCGGACCCGGAGAGCCTGCCGACCGCGCAAGAGCTCCTGGGGCACATCGACCTTCCCCAGGCCAGGGCCATCGCCAAGGAGCGACCTTTCGACATCCGCTACATCACCCCGGCGATCTATCTGAAGCCGGACGACCGGGAGGAACCGTTCAACGCCGTGTGGGTGCGCACGCACCGTCAACTGCCCGATGACCCGCGCATCCACCAGGCGGCCCTGGCGTACGTGTCCGACTACGTCATGTTGGAACCGGCACTACGACGCCACGGGAAGAGCTGGATCGAGGAGGGCATGACCATCGCGTCCTTGGACCACGCCATGTGGTGGCACCGCCCGGCGCGCGCCGACGAGTGGCTGCTGTACGTCCAGGCCTCCCCGTCGGCTTCCGGGGCAAGAGCGTTGGGCGAAGGGCGGATGTTCGACCGCGACGGAAACCTGGTGGCCACCACCATGCAGGAGGGCATGGTCCGTCTCCCGGAGTTCCGCTCGGGAAGCTGACCGCACCCGCCCCGGGGTGTCCTTACTGCGCCCACCGTCGTTGGTGGCTGCGGCACACCAGGATGCCCGCCACGGCCACCGCCAGGGCAACGACGGCGGCCACGGAGTAACCGGCCATCGCGGCGATGAACAGTCCCGCCCACGCCCCCACCGTGCCGGCGAGCATGCTGATGGAGGTCAGCAAGGTGAAGTCCGCCCCGGCGTGGTGCGGCCGCGCCAGGTTGAGGTTCACGGCATAAATACCCGTTGTCGTCACGGTGTATCCGGCCAGGACCAGGCAGGTTCCGGCCACGGCCGACGTGGCCCCGACCCCGCTGTCGATGGGCAATGCGCCCGAGATCACGCCCAGCAGAGCCAGCCCACCCAGCAACTGCGTGGCGGCGCCCAGGACCATGGTCGGGGCGCGGCCCCAGCGGCGGCACAGGGAGCCGCCCAGCACCGCTGCCGCCAGAGCCGGAACGGAGGCAACCACGGAGGTCACCAGACCGATCCGAGCAAGGGACCATCCCAGGTCCACCAGCGCGGGAGTCACCAGGGACCAGACCGCGGCCGACCCGAAGGACACCAGCGGCACGGCCACCAGCGCCCAGATGCGGGCACCGGGCACGCCCAGAACGCCGAACATGCTGCGCAGACCGGGGCCGGGGGCCGCCGAGTCCTCCCGCGCGGGTTCCCGGTAGCGCAGGACGGGCAACATGGCGGCCGCCGTGCACAGCACCAGCAGGAGGACCGCAGCACGCCATCCCCAGAGGTCGTACACGAGGAGCGCGAGACCGCCACCGATCACGGTGCCGATGTAGCTCGCTCCCACTTGCACACCCGCGCCGCGATCGTGCTGGGTCACGGACAGACCTCGGACGGACAGCGCATCGGCGGCCACGTCCTGTGTCGCGGAGAAGAGCACGAAGGCGCCTGCCAGGACGATGATCGTCCAGAGCCCACGGACGGGATCCCCGACCAGGGCCAGGGCCAGGAGGCTGAGGATCATGAGGCTCTGCAGCAGGATGACCCACGCCCGGTGGTGTCCGGAGCGGGAACGTGGAGACCACCGGTCCAGCACTGGTGCCCACAGGAATTTCAGCGGCCAGGCCAGGCCCAGCAGTTGCAACGCCGAGAGCGTGGAGAGTTCCGCCCCGCCCGATCGCAGAATGCCCGTGAGCCCGGTCTGCAGGAAGGACGCGCCGATGAACTGAGTGGTGTAGAGCGCCCAGAGCAGCGTCCACAACTGCGTCGTCGTGCCCGTGGACCGGGAAGCGGAAACGTGAATGGCGCCGTTCCCCTGGTCACCGGACCGGGTCGCGCGGTCGAGCGGGGTGTCCGTGGTGCTCATGCCGCCCTCCAGTAGGCCGTCGCGCAGATGTGGTCGCGGGGCACTGAGTACCGCGTGTGCAGAGCGGTGTTCAGCTGCCGGGTGTCGGCGGCCTCCACTGCGATCCAGTACCGGTCTCCGGTCCCGGGCGGATTCTGTTCCCAGTGGTCGAGCAGCTGGGCGGCGATGCCGTCGTGCTCACCGGACCGGTGGACCCAGTGGACCGTGTGGAACTCGCCGGCCGAAACGGGCAGTTCCCGGTCCTCGGGGGTGCGGTGTTCGAGCCAGACCTCGACGGGAGTCTGCGGCACGGCCTCGAGGATCGCGTTGACCGCGGGAAGTGCCGCCGGGTCGCCGATCAGGACCGTTCGGCCCGTGAAGTCGGCATCCAGACCCGCGGGCGAGGTGCTCCCGGACCTGCGGCGTGACTTCTTCTGTTCCCACGGCGGCTTGCTTCCCAACAGGGAGGCCCTGATGCGTTCACCCGGCTGACACTGCCTGGCCCAGTCGGCCGCCGCGCCGTCGTGCAAGGCGAATTCGAGGCTGAACGTCCCGCTGCTCGGGTCCGGTTCCACCACGGTGAACGCGCGCTGGTGGGTCTGTCCGGCGTCGTCGAACCACAGGCGCAACCACATGGTGGGGTACGGGGCGCTGCGGGCCAGCAACCCGCCGTCGTCTACCTGCAGGCGCAGGTAGTTGGGACCCACCCGGTGGCGGGCGCGGACGGTGAGATGGGTCTCCTTCGATCCCAGCGCGCGTACGGCAAGTCTCTCCCACTCGGGTACCACGTGAGCTCCTCAGCTTTGGCTCGGTTTTTGGTCCGGCTTTAGTTCGGTTCTTGGCTCGATGTCGGCCATCCCGACGGCGCCGCGCGGAGGAGCGCCGCACCGTCAGGACCCACGTCTCGCCTGTGCAAGGCACCACGACGGAACCGACGGGGCAGGTCAAAGCGACCTTGCGAATCGGATCAAAAATTCCTGTCTGGGCTGGACGTGGTGGACATCATCTGTATTGTTAGGCCAACCTAACCCTTATTAGCGCAGATTGCCATGCGCTAATTTCGCGTGTCTCCCGGAGACGGAACGAACTGGAAGGTGCTCATCGCATGACCGCACACCCCGCAGACCCCCTGCTGAGCAGTACCACCGTGCCGGAGTTGATGGCTGCGGTGTCGGCCGCCACGGCCACCGGTGCTGCCCGGCTGGCGGAAGCCACGGACTCGCATTCGACGGCCACTTACGACGACCTGCGCCGGTCGATCGAATCCGTGAGTCTGGACCATCCGCTCGGGGACTTCGAGGCGGCCCTGGACGAGGTCGACAACCTGTGGCTGAGCCACGCCGTGTGGTTCCATCTGCCGCGCACCGCTGCCCACCTCAACTGCCCGGTGGCCGTGCCCGCCGTCGCCGCCGAGGCGCTTGCGGCAACGGTGAACACCTCCGTGGACACGTGGGACCAGTCCACGGCCGCGACCCTGATCGAACGGCAACTGCTGGCTTGGACCGGTCGACAGATCGGCTTCCCGGAGGGTGCGGACGGCATGTTCACCCCGGGTGGCACCACCTCCACGCTGCAAGCTCTGCTTCTGGCCCGGGACGAGGCATTGGAACGCAGCGCCGGCTCCCCCGGCGCCGAGCCCCGCCCGGTCCGCGCGGCACGGCTCCGGATCCTGGCCAGCGCCGAGAGCCACTTCTCCGTGGTCACCGCGGCCCGGATCCTGGGCCTGGACGACGACGCCGTGGTGATCGTCCCCGTCGACGAGGACGGACGGATGCGCCCGCGTGACCTGCGCGCCGCCCTGTGCGAGATAGAGCGCCAGGACCTGACGCCGATGGCCGTGGTGGCGACCGCGGGAACCACGGACCGCGGTGCCATCGACCCCTTGAGTTCCGTGGCCTTCGCCTGCCAGGAGCACGGGGTCTGGTTGCACGTGGACGCGGCGTACGGCGGCGGGCTGCTGACTTCTCACCGGCATCGCCACCGGTTGATCGGGATCGAGATGGCGGATTCGGTGACCGTGGACTTCCACAAGACCTGGTTCCAACCGGTCAGCTGCTCCGCGGTGATCGTGCGCGACCCGCGGACGTTGCGACACTGCACGCATCACGCGGCCTACCTGAATCCGGCTGACACCCCCGAGCCCAACCAGATCGATCGGTCCCTGCAGACCACGCGGCGTTTCGACGCCCTCAAGGTGTGGCTGACGCTGCGCTCGGTCGGCGCGGACCGGATCGGCGACATGCTCGACACGGTCGTGGACCTCGCGGCGGAGGTCGCCGACCTCATCGGGGAGGATCCCCGCTTCGAACTCATCTGCACGCCGTCCATCAGCACGGTGCTCTTCCGGTGGTCCCCGCCCGACGGGGGCGAGGCGGACCGGTGGACGAGGGCGATTCGTCGTCGGATCTGGGACTCCGGGCAGTCCACCGTGGCGGAGACCGAGATCGACGGGCGCCCGTGCCTCAAGTTCACGTTGCTCAACCCGGCAGCCACGGCCGAGGACCTGCGGGTCCTCCTGGACCAGATCCACGAGGCTGGCCTGACCGTCTCCGGTGCCGGCGCCCCGGCAGACGTGAACGGCGCCGCGGCCGACTCGTCCGTCATCACCTCCGCGGGGGTGATCGCGTGAAGTCGGCGAACGCACTGACCACGAACAAGCCCGGCGTCGACACCGACCGGGGCACCACCGAGGACCCGCTGGACCTGCTCTGCGTGGGGATCGGGCCCTTCGGACTGGGACTGGCCTGTCTGGCCGATCCCCTGGAAGACCTGCGCGTGGCCTTCCTGGACAAGGCCCCCGAGTTCAATTGGCACCCCGGGCTGCTCTTCGAGGACGCGACCCTGCAGGTCCCCTTCCTGGCGGACCTGGTCACCATGGCGGACCCCACCTCCCGCTTCAGCTACCTGTCCTGGCTCAAGCAGACGCAACGGCTCTACCCGTTCTACGTCCGGGAGTCGTTCTACCCGTTGCGGCGCGAGTACAACGACTACTGCCGGTGGGCGAGCTCCGAGGTCCGTGGGCTCCACTGGAACCAGGAGGTCGTGGACGTCACGCGGCCCGATCCTGAGGGCCCTTGGGCGGTCCGCACCGTGAGCACGGACCCGGCACAGACCGAGCAGGTCTGGTGGACCCGCCACCTGGTGGTGGGCACCGGCACCCGACCGACCCTCCCGGGCATGCTGCAGGATGCCGGGGCGGATGCCATCCACACCGCGGACTACCTGCACCGCCGGGAGGATCTGGTGTCCAGGGACCACGTGACGGTTCTGGGTTCGGGGCAGTCCGCGGCCGAAGTGGTCGTGGACCTCTTGGAGGCGACCGACGGGCCCGCCGTGGACTGGATCACCCGGTCCCCGCGGTTCTACCCCATGGAGTACTCCAAGCTCAGTCTGGAACTGACCTCGCCCGAGTACCTCGATCATTTCCGGGACCTACCGGAGGACCAGCGCGACCGCATCAACGCCGATCAGCCCCAGCTGCACCGGGGCATCTCCGACGACACGATCAACCGACTGCACGAGGCGCTCTACGTTCGCCGCAACACGGGCGGCCGAGCCCCCGTCCGCCTCCTGGCGGCCACGGCGTTGGAGTCCGTGGGGCGCCACGACGGGCGGCTTCTGCTGGGTTGGACCCTCGCGGAGAACCACCGCGAGCGCCAGACCCTCACGGACGCCGTCGTCGCCGGTTCCGGGTACGAACCGACACCGGTGCCGTGGCTCGACCGCATCCGCGGAGAACTGTTCACCGATGCCCAGGGCAGGCTGAGTCCGGACCGGCTGCACCGCGCCAACGCGGAGGGGACGGTTCACGTCCTGAACCACGGTGAACACACGCACGCGCTCGTCGCACCCGACCTGGGGATGGGGCCGCTGCGCAACGCCCACATCCTGGCGCACGTCACGGGTGCAGAGCCGTACCTGACCGAGTCCCGCACCACGTTCCAGAGTTTCGGGCGGCTCCCCCAGACCGCCGGTCTGAAGGTGTTGACCTGCCCGGAGTCCACCGTTCATGCGGTGACGATTTCGCAGCGTCAGTTCACGTTGCGCCCCGTGAACGTCGACGTCGACGCGCCGTTGCTGCACGAATGGCTCTCGGCGCCCCGGGCGCAGGCCTGGGGACTGGTCGGTGCCGACGAGCGGAGGGTGGCTGCCGAGTACGAACGGATGCAGCAGGAGCCGTCCGAGCGCGCCTGGCTCCTCGAGGAGTCCGGGCGACCGATCGGTCTGGTGGAAACCTACGATCCCGCGTGTTCTCCGCTGGCCGCGGCCTATCCCGTGCGCGACGGCGACGTCGGGCTCCACCTGTTCCTGGCCCCCGCGGAGGCTCCCGTGCCGGGGACCAGCAGGGCGGCCATGGCCGCGGCCCTCGACCTGCTCCTGGCGGACCCGGCGGTCCAGCGCGTGGTGGTCGAACCCGACGCGGCCAACCACGCGATCCGGCGCATCAACCGCTGGGCCGGTTTCCTGGAGCAGGGTGAGGTCGACCTGCCGGACAAGACCGCGTGCCTGTCCTTCCTGGACCGTGCGAACCACCGCGACCCCTCCCGTCTGTCCCTGGACACTGCGGGCAGCGAGGACCACATTGACGCCCCGAACACTCTGAACACCGTGGAGGCCACCGCATGACTCTGCCCCTGACCCCCGCCCCCGACCTGGACCCGCACACCGTGGATCACCTCCAACGAGCCATGCTGGCCAAGATGTTCGCGGAGTTCACCCACGAACGGATCCTGCGTCCCCGGCCCTTCCGGGACGGCTGGGTGATCGACGACGACGGCGGCCATCCCCGGTGGAGCTTCCGGGCCACGGTGCACCCGTTGGAGCACTGGCGCGTTGACCCCGCCTCCATCCGCCGGCTCATGGAGGACGGTGCTGAGCAGGATTCCGACCGGGCGCTGGATCCGCAACAGGCCGTTCTGGATCTGAGGGAGACGCTGGGTCTGACGGACCGGGTTCTGCCGCTCTACCTGGAGGACCTTTCCGCCACGTTGCTGACCGCCGTTCGTCGTCGTGCGCATGCTGCGCCGACCTCCGCGGACCTGGCCCGCAGTCCCCTCGAGGAGGTCGAACGGCACCTGGACGCCGGGCACCCCGGGTTCGTGGCCAGTTCGGGCCGCGTCGGCATGGGCGCCGTTCAGCAGGAGACCTGGGCACCGGAGGCGGAGCAGCCCACGAGCATCCTGTGGCTGGCCGCCCGCCGGAGTCTGTGCACGGTGGCGGTGAGCGCCGACATGGACGAGGAGACCCACCTGGGTCTGCACCTGCTGCCGGAGGAACGCAGCCGGTTCGAGGCCGCGGTGCGGACCGTGGGTGAAGACCCGGCGCAGTACACGCCGATCCCGGTGCACCCGTGGCAGTGGGAACACCGTTTGCTCCCGGGGATGCTGCCGGACGTGCTGCGCCACGACCTGATCCTGGTGGGACCCAGTGTGCACGGGTGGCGGGCTCAGCAATCGGTGCGAACCTTTCTGGACGTCACGGACACCAGCCGGGACTACGCCAAGACCGCGCTGGGAGTGCACAGCATGGGTTTCCTGCGCGGGTTGTCTCCGGCCTACATGCGCGCCATGCCCGCGATCAGTGACTGGCTGCGCCGGATCGTGGACCAGGATCCGTTCCTCACTGAATCCGGAATCACGGTCCTGCGGGAGCGCTCCTCCGTGGGCTACACCGGCGATGCCCACCACCGCAGCGGGGTCACCTCCGATCACACCAAGCAGCTCGCCGGCCTGTGGCGGGAATCCCCCGTCGGGATGCTGGCTCCCGACGAACACGCGGCCAGCCTGGCCGGGGTGCTGCACGTCGACCGTGAGGGTCATCCCCTGATCGGCGCGTGGATCGAACGTTCCGGGGCGTCTGCGCAGCAGTGGGTGGAGGCTCTGCTCCGCGTGTACCTGGCGCCGGTGGCGCACCTACTGCTCTCGCGCGGCACCGCGCTGATGCCCCACGGTGAGAACGTGATCCTGCGGTTGCGCGACGGCTTTCCGGTGGGGGCGTTCTGGAAGGACCTGGGTGAAGAGGTCGTGGTCCTGGACGATCAGGAACTGCCGCAAGGGCTGGAGCGCCTCCGGTCGGTCGTGGACCCGGAGGAACGCGAGCTGGCGATCCACACGGACGTGCTGGACGGGGTCCTGCGCCACCTCGCCGCCCTGTTGGACGCGCACGGCCTGCTGGCGGAGACCGAGTTCTGGTCCCTGGCCGCGCGGGTCCTGGACGAGCACCGCGAGCGCTTCCCGGAGTTATGGGAGGAGCTGGACCTGTTCCGGCCGGACTTCGCCCATTCCTGCCTGAATCGACTGCAGCTGCGGGATCCCCAGGCGATGGTCGACCTGGCTGACCCCGCCGGTTCGCTCATCCGGGCGGGCCGCCTGGACAACCCCCTGGCCACGTACCGGAACCGGAGCGGTGCCGATCCCCGTGATGCCGAAGACCTGGCGGTGGCGCGGTGATCCCGCCGGAGCTCGAAGGGCCGGGGTGGCGGGTCTTCCGCGACCCCGCCGGTGTGCCGCACGTACAGGCGGACACCGTCGAGTGCCTGGCCGAGGGTCACGGAGCCGTGACCGCGGTCGACCGGATCTGGGACCTCGAGGTCCTCCGACGCCGGGCGGAGGGGCGATCGGCATACCTTCTGGGCGCTGAGCATTCCGATGGAGATCATCTCTCCCTGTCTCTCGGCGTCGCGGAGACCGCACGACGGTGGTGGAACGCCGCCGCGCCCCAGGACCAGGAATTTTTGGCCGCCTATGCCCGGGGCGTCAACCGCTTTGCGGAGAACGCGTGGCGATCGTCTCAGCCCGTCACCGACCTGGGGGTGCAGGACAACGTGCCCGCGCCGTGGGAGCCCTGGACCCCGGTGGCCGCGCACCTGGAAATCCACGCGCTGGCGGGAAGCCTTCCCGAACAGCTGTGGCGGCGTCGGGTCCACGAGGTCCTCGGGGAGGACTGGAACCGCGTGCTCGACGCCGAGTCGCCGCGTTCGGCCGCCTCCAATGCGTGGTTGGTTCCGGAGCACCTGTCGGCCTCGGGTGCTCCGATGATCGCCGCCGACCCGCACCGGGTCATCGAGGAGTCCGGCCCGTACCAGCCCGTGTGCTTCTCCGCGCCGGGCTTGCGTATCCGGGGGCTGGCGCTGGTCGGGTTGCCCGGAGTCCCCCATTTCGGTCGCACTGAGGGAGCGGCGTGGGCCATCACGGCCTCGATGACGACGACGGAAACCGTGCGCACCGTCGTCGTCGAACGCCGCAGTGCGGAGTTGATCGAGGTGACCACGGGGACGCCGCTCACGCAGCGACGGGTGACCGTGGCCGGTGCCAACGGGTCTTCGGACGAGCGGTGGATCCGAACACTGGACGGTGCCGCGGTGCTTCCCGGTGACGGTTCGTTCGAGGAGCGTGTCCGTGACCTGCCCGAGGGTCAGCGGATGGAGCTCACCGTGGTGAAGCCGGCCCAGGACCGCGCGCCCGCGGGCGCGATGACCGCCACCCGCACCTTGCTGTCCGCCATGACCACAGACGACGTGGTCGAGGCCCTGGCCGGATGGGTGCTCCCGGTCAACGACGTGGTGGCGGCGGACTCGAACGGGTCGTGTGTGCACCTGGTCGCGGGGCAACACGCGGGCGCACCCGAACCGCCGACCGCCGTGGCGGAGCTGACGATCCGGGCGAATCAACGCCCCGCGGATCCCGCGCAGTCCGCCGCACGTCTGGGTTGCGCACCGCCGCACCGTGCCGACCGCGCCCGTGAGCTGTTGACCGCTGCCCTGGACCACCAGTCCGAGGACGGCCCGGGACGGATCGGCCACGACGACCTCTTGGCCGCCCAGCTGGACACCCTGCTCCCCCACTGGCCGCCCTTGCTGCGAGATCTGCTGGACGACGACGCGGCGGTTTCCGAGCCGCTGTCCGACCCCGCCCGCGCCCTGCGAGAGCGCCTGCTGGCTTGGGACGGTTCGATGGCGGCGGAGAGCCGGGACGCCGCCACATTCGCCGCATGGCGGGACGAGTTCGCGCGGGTCCTGGCGGACAGCGAACCTCTGCGTGCCTTAGGTGAATCCACAGGTCTGCCGGAGCTCTGGACCCCCTTCCTGGACCCGACCGCGCGGGTGGGCCTGGCGCTCGAGAGCATCGTTCGTCACGGCACCTCGGTGGGTCTGGATCCACGACGAGCGGCCGCGGAGGCCCTGGACTCGGTGGCCGCGCGCATCGTGGCTGCACGCGAGGCGCCGGAGGTGACCTGGGGGCGGGCGCACCGCTTCGCTCCCTGGCGGGCCCACTCGGCGCTGCCTCCCTTCCCGACCGTGGACCTCGGCGGGGACACCGACTGCCTGCTGGCCGCGGGGACGCTACCCGGGAAGGGCACCGGATGCGTCCGGGTACCGGCGGCTCGGGTGCTGTGGGACCTGGCGGACCCCGCCGCCTCGCTGTGGATCACCCCGGACCCCGTCGACCGGGGAAGTCTGGGAACCACGCCGCTGGACAGTTGGGCGCGGGGCGAGGTCGATCAGGCGCTCCCGTGGGTGCCCCCGGGTTCGGCCGGCCCCACGGACCGCCGGTTGCCCCTCGGCGACGCCGCCGCTCACCTCCCGCAGGGCAGCCTCCCTCCGGGAACCACCCTCCCCGTGGCGCTGCGTCCGCTGGATCCCGTGGCCGACCTGTCGACCGTCCACGAATGGGTCCGCCGGCCGCGCGCGCGGTTCTGGGGCATGACGGAGTTGTCCGCCGAGGAAGTGGGCGCGATTTACGCCCTCATCCGATTCTCGCCGACCCATGACGCGTGGATCATCGAAGCGGACGGACAGCCGATCGGGATTTTCCAGACCTACCAACCCCACGGTGATGCAGCCGGAGCCATGTTCCGGGTGGAACCAGGGGATCTGGGAATGCACCTGCTCCTGGCCGACACCGCGCAGCGGATCCACGGGCTGACCGGGGCGCTGAGCGTCATGCTGGCACGTCAGGTGCTCTCGGCCGGAACGCGGCGGGTGGTCGTGGAACCAGATGTCTCCAACCACCTGGCGTTACGGCGCATGCAGGCACTCGGTTTCGAACTGGGCCCGGAAATCCAACTGCCCGGCAAGACCGGGCGGCTGGCCTTCTACACCCCGGAACCGGACGCAGATTCCTGAGGTTCGGCATCACCGGTACCTCCGACGCCATCAGTGGCGCCTGAGGTACCGGAGGTACCGGTGATGCCGTCGCCGTTGCGGCCCGTGCCGCCGGATCCCCCACCCCTGAGGCCACGCATGAGCGCGTAGGCCAGGTAACACAGAGCCACGAACGGGACGGTGAAGTAGAGCGCGGAGCGCTGATTGGGGTCGAACACGATCAGCAGGCAGGAGGCCAGGCTCATGACCAGAGCTGCCAGCGGCACGAACGGGTACCCCGGAACCCGATAGGTCAGTTCCTGAACCGTGTGGCCCGCGGCGATCCACCGCCGTCGGAAATTCAGTTGGGACCAGGCAATGGCCACCCACACGAGCATCACGGCCAGCCCGGAAATGGACACCAGCACCAGATAGACGGTTTCGGCAGCCACCACGGAGCTCAGCAGCGCGAGCAGGCCGCCGATCATGCTGGCCGCGAGCGCCAGGGACGGCACGCCGAACCGGTTGACCTTGGTGAAGGCCCGCGGGATCGTGCCTTCATTGGCCAGCGACCACAGCATGCGGGTCGAGGCGTAAAGGCCTGAATTCGCAGCCGAGAGGATCGCGGCCAGGATCACGACGTTCATGATGTCCGCTGCGAACGGCACCCCCATGGCGCTGAAGACCGTCACGAACGGGCTCTCGTCCACCCCGGCCTCCTTCCACGGGATCAGGGCCGCCATGACCACGACCGAGCCGATGAAGAACACGCTCAACCGCCACAGTGTGGCGTGAATGGCCTTAGGCACCGTGCGCGACGGGTCCTTGGTCTCCCCCGCCGTGACCCCGATCAGCTCCGTACCGGAGAACGCGAACGTCACGGTGAGCATGGTGGCGAACACCGCGCCGATCCCGTTGGGGAACAGCCCGCCGTCCGTGAGATTGCCGAGGCCCGGGGCGCCGTCGTAACCGTCCATCCGGATGAGGCCCACGATGCCCAGGACGCCCAGGACGATGAACGCGATGATCGCGGCCACTTTGATGCTCGACAGGGCTGTCTCTGCCTCGGCGAAGGCACGGACGGACACCACGTTCAACACGAAGATCAGCACGATGAAGAACGCACTCCAGGCCCAGACGGGCGTGTCCGGGAACCAGCGCTGCATGATCAGTCCGGCTCCGGTGAACTCGGAGCCCAGTGCGATCGTCCAGGTCAGCCACTAGAGCACCGCCACGGTGAACCCGGTGGCCGGGCCGATGTAGCGGGTGGCGTAGACTTGGAACGCACCGGTCTCCGGCATGGCCACGCTCAGCTCTCCCAGACACATCATGACCAGGTACACCAGCACCGCCCCGACCGCGTAGGCCAGGACCGTGCCGAACGGACCCGCTTGACTGATGGTGTACCCGGAGCTCAGGAACAGACCGGTCCCGATCACCCCTCCGAAGCTGATCATCATCAGGTGCCGTGTGCTCATCTTGCGGCGCAGCGTGGTCTCCGGTTCCCGTACGGCCTGGGCTTCTGTCATGGGGAGACCCTAAGACGGGGGTGCCCGGGAGGCCGCGATAGCGTGGCGTTCATGACCCTTCGTGACCTGTTGGACAACCATGTGGTGGTGCTTGACGGCGCGCTGTCGACGCAACTCGAGGACCTTGGCGTGGACACCTCGAACGCCCTGTGGGGCGCGCTGGCCCTGGACACGGACACGGTCGCGATCACCCGCGTGCACACCGCGTACTTCGACGCCGGGGCGCACGTGGCCACGACCAACACCTACCAGGCCACCGTTCCAGGTTTCCTCGCCGCCGGGTACGACGACGCCGCGGCCACCCGGCTGATCGGCCGCGGCGGTGAACTGGCCCTGGCCGCCGCACAGCACCACCGCTCGTCCGGACACGGTGCCGAGGCCCTGGCTGCAGGCAGTATCGGCCCGTACGGCGCCTATCTGGCCGACGGCTCCGAGTACACGGGGAACTACGACCTGAGCGTCGAGCAGTACCGAGAGTTCCACCGGCCGCGGATCGTCGCGCTGCACGACGCCGGGGTGCGTACGTTCGCGGTGGAGACGCAGCCGCGGGTGGACGAGGTGCTGGCCGTTCTGGACGAACTCGCCGCGTTGCCCCAGGCGGAGGCATGGGTGTCGTTCCAGCTGCGCGACCCCGCCACGTTGGCCGACGGAACGCCGCTGACTGATGCCGTGACCCGGGTGGACGCCTGGGCAAGCGCCCACCCCGGGGTGGTGGCGGCGGTGGGCATCAACTGCGTGGCTCCCGAACTGGTGGCGCCCGCGCTACAGGCGATGCGCCCCCTGACCGATCTACCGCTGCTGTGCTACCCGAACTCCGGAGACACCTACGATCCCGTGTCCAAGACCTGGCAGACGGCCGAGAGCCACGACCGGTTCACAGCTCACGTGCCGGAATGGGTCGGCCTGGGTGCCCGGATGATCGGGGGCTGCTGCCGCACGACGCCGTCGGACATCGGCGAAATCACACGCCGTCTGGCCCCCACGACCCCCTGAAACCGCGCGAACCCTCGCGAAACTGCCGCATCAGACGTTGATGCGGCAGTTTCGCGAGGGTTCGGCGGGTGTGGGGAGCCTCAGTCGCGGGTCAGGCGGCGGTGGGTGACCCGCTTGGGACGGGCGGCCTCCGGGCCGAGACGCTCGACCTTGTTCTCCTCGTAGGACTCGAAGTTGCCTTCGAACCAGTACCAGTTGTCCGGGTTCTCCTCCGTGCCCTCCCAGGCAAGGATGTGGGTGGCCACTCTGTCCAGGAACCACCGGTCGTGAGAGATCACGACGGCGCAACCCGGGAAGTCCAGCAGTGCGTTCTCGAGGGAACCGAGGGTTTCGACGTCGAGGTCGTTCGTGGGCTCGTCCAGCAGCAGCAGGTTGCCGCCCTGCTTGAGGGTCAGCGCCAGGTTCAAGCGGTTGCGCTCACCACCGGAGAGCACGCCGGCCTTCTTCTGCTGGTCCGGGCCCTTGAACCCGAACGCGGAGACGTAGGCGCGCGACGGCATTTCGACCTGGCCGACGTTGATGTAGTCCAGACCGTCGGAGACGACCTCCCACAGCGACTTCTCCGAGTCGATGTTCTCGCGGTTCTGGTCCACGTAGGAGATCTTGACGGAGTCGCCGACCTTGAGGTCGCCGCCGTCCTTGTCCTCGATGCCCACGATGGTCTTGAACAGCGTGGACTTACCCACACCGTTCGGACCGATCACACCCACGATGCCGTTACGCGGCAGGGTGAAGGACAGCCCGTTGATCAGCGAGCGCTCGCCGAAGCCCTTCTGCAGGTCCTTGGCCTCGATGACCTGGTTGCCCAGGCGCGGTCCCGGGGGAATCTGGATCTCTTCGAAGTCCAGCTTCCGGGTCTTCTCCGCCTCGGCAGCCATTTCCTCGTAGCGGGCCAGACGGGCCTTGGACTTGGCCTGACGGCCCTTGGCGTTGGAACGGACCCAGTCGAGTTCGTCCTGGAGGCGCTTGGCCTGCTTGGCGTCCTTCTTGCCCTGGACCTCCATGCGCTTGGCCTTGGTGTCCAGATAGGTGGAGTAGTTGCCCTCGTACGGGTAGAGGCGGCCGCGGTCGACCTCACAGATCCACTCGGCCACGTGGTCCAGGAAGTACCGGTCGTGGGTCACGGCCAGGACGGCGCCCGGGTAGGAAGCCAGGTGCTGCTCGAGCCACAGCACG
Source organism: Kocuria soli (assembly GCF_003797835.1). Lineage (GTDB taxonomy): Bacteria > Actinomycetota > Actinomycetes > Actinomycetales > Micrococcaceae > Kocuria > Kocuria soli. Next base: position 4,418 of record NZ_RKMF01000002.1, on the reverse strand, counting down.
GACTCGGCGTCCAGGTGGTTGGTGGGCTCGTCCAACAGCAGCAGGTCCGGCTTCTCCAGCAGGAGCTTGCACAGGGCCACACGACGGCGCTCGCCACCGGAGAGGTTGGTCACGGGGGTGTCCCCCGGCGGGCAGCGAAGGGCGTCCATGGCCTGCTCGAGCTGAGAGTCCAGGTCCCACGCGTTGGCGGCGTCGATGTCCGTCTGCAAGGCGCCCATCTCTTCCATGAGGGCGTCGAAGTCTGCATCCGGCTGAGCCATCTCTTCCGAGATGGCGTTGAAGCGGTCCAGCTTGGCCTTGATCTCGCCAACGCCTTCCTGGACGTTGCCGAGCACGGTCTTTTCTTCGTTCAGCGGCGGTTCCTGCAGCAGGATGCCCACCGAGTACCCCGGGGACAGACGCGCCTCACCGTTGGAGGGCTCGTCCAGCCCGGCCATGATTTTCAGGATGGTGGACTTACCGGCACCGTTGGGACCGACCACGCCGATCTTGGCACCCGGATAGAACGACATCGTGACGTCGTCGAGAATGACCTTGTCGCCCACTTTTTTGCGGGCCTTGTTCATGGTGTAAATGAATTCCGCCATGACCACCAGGCTACCCGGGGCTCCCGGTGCCCGAGCAATCCTCGCCGCCCGGGCACCGGGGTTTCGTCTGACCGCGTACTGCCGCCTCAGACGCCGGTGGCCTCCAGGTCGGTCACGGAGACCTCGATCTCGGACTCCCGGTCCAGAGAATGCGAGTCCTCAGCGGCCCGGTGCGGCCCGCCCACCATCGGGCCCGTGCTCCCCCGTTGCCCGGTCATGGGATCCACGTCGGCGTCCTGGCTCCCGTCTCGAACCTCACCCGTGGCGGGGTCGTAGTCCGGGTCCTGGGCGGTGGCCCCGACCGAATCCAATGAGTGCTGTGGGGCCTCCCTCTCGGACGGGGCACCCCGGGCGCCGGCACGCGTGTACGTGGCGCTGCCCATGGCCAGATCGGGCCCCAGTGCGGAGGCTTCGATTTCCACGCTCCGGTTGCGGGCCCCCGATTCATTGCTCCACTCCCTGATCTTGAGGCGTCCTTGGATCAGAACCGGGTCACCGACGCGTAGTGAAGCCACCACGTTGTCAGCCATGTAGCGATAGCAGTTGACCGTGTACCAATTGGTCATCCCGGTGTCCACCCACTCGCCCTTCTCCGGGTCGAACCGCCGGGATCTGGAGGCCAAGCGGAAGTCGGTGACGTGAACGTTGTTGGGGGTTTGGCGCAGCTTCGGTTCCGTGGCCACGAAGCCACGCACCGTGATCGTGTCAGTCATGAGTGCTCCTGATCAGACGGGCCGTGCCCTCGCGGCAGGCCGGGTGCTCCCCTGATCCAGGGAGGCTCCCCGGAGGGTTGACTCCAGAGTGGCGTCCGGTCGCGGTGTGTGCGTGACCTGGATGGCGGGTTTGAGCACAGTTCCTGGTGTGCGACGGCGTCGTCGTGGCTGTGGAGGATCAAGCCCGTGGACTGGAACGCCGGAATCGGGAGACCCCACGGACCGGTCCCGGCACTGGGTTCGTTAGACTGTCCCGGTCAGCCTCGGTAGCTCAGTGGATAGAGCAGGAGCCTTCTAATCTCTTGGTCGGGGGTTCGACTCCCTCCCGGGGCGCCAGATGTCCTGAATCAGGTCATGATTGTCAGAAGGGTCGTGGAACTTTATGGTTCCGGGACCCTTCTGTCATATATGGGGTAGAGCTCACCAGCTGCGGGCTGGTCGAAGCCCCCATCCCATCTCAGTGACATGCGGGGTACTTAAACTCACCCGCCAGCCCTACTATCACTGGCTTGCGAACGAGCCCTGGATTGGTGATGTCGCTGAGCGATGGAACCGGAGAACGGCGCACCGACGCCAGACCGAGCGCTTGGTTCTGGTTCAGCCCTGCTTCGCCACTGAGGAGAGCGGCGGCCGTTCGGTGATGGCTCTTCTATCCGATGCGGCCCTGTTGCACCGGAGGGGGCCACCGCAACTGACGCGAGCTGAGGCCGCAGGCTCCGTCTAAGCGCCCCGCACGAATGGTGCGGGGCCCTTCTCATGTTGCTTGGCTCCGGTGTCACTACGATGAACTCATGTCACGCACCTCGCCGCTGTTGGAGGTCAAGGGCCTTTCCTGCGGGTACCTGGGTGAACCTGTGTGCGGCACAGTCACCTTTACACTCCACCCCGGGGAGGTACTGGGCGTCGTCGGATTGAACGGGACGGGCAAGTCGACAGTGCTGCGCACAATTGCCGGCCGGCAGGACCCGCTGGATGGCACCGTCCGATTCAAGGGCGCAGAACGCGTGGAGGCCTCGGCCGCCTGGAGACGCGCCGTCGCTGCCGTTTTCGACGACGACACCTGGTTCCCGGGTCTGACAGCCAAGGAGCACCTGGAGCTCGTGGCTGCCGGGCATTCCATGCCCAGCCCGGTCGAGGTGGTGGAACGCGAACTCGATTTCTTCGGGCTGACGCACAGGGCGCATGCCTATCCGGAAGCGTTGTCCTCCGGACAGCGCCGGCGTCTCCTGTTGGCCGCCGCCTTCCTGAGACCGTCTGAACTGGTGATGCTGGACGAACCGGAACAGCGCCTGGACCCGGTGATGACCGTGGATCTCGGTCAACGGCTGTCACAACACGTGCAATCCGGGGCTGCGGCGGTCGTCGTCACCCATGACCCCGACCTACTCATCCAGGTGACCGACCGGTGCCTGGTGATCGACGACGACGTCCGCACCGCGCCCGCCGCGGAGGCTGCTGCACTCATCCGGGGGCAGGGTCGGTGAAAGACGCTCCGGACTCGACAGAAGGCACCACCGACTTCGACCCTTGGGCTCGAGCACGGGCGCTGGCGGGGGCTCGGGTCTCCGTTCCGTGGGGTGAGCGTTTCATCACCGTGTACACGCAGGTCTTTTCGGCCATCGTGGCTGTCGCGGCTGTGGGCAGCGTTCTGCATTTCTCGGGCTCCGCATATCCCCAGTGGCGAATGCTTGCCACCCCGTTTGCCGTTGACACCGGTATGTCCCCTTGGCCGACCTTCGTTCTGCTGGTCGTGACTATCGGGTCGGTTGCGGTGTGGGTGCTGCGAGGTGTGGGGCCCGTGTCTGCTGCGCAGGCCGATCTTGTCTGGGGTTTCCAACTTCCGGTCGACCGCCGGCCGTTCCTCGAGCGGTCGCTACGACGTGCTGTCTTCCGGGCGTCGCTCGTGTCATTTCTCGCCGCCTGCACATGCGGAGCGGCGGGGTGGGCCGTGTCCGGAAATCCGGCCGCCGCGCTGGTCCCCGCTTCGCTTGTTGCACCACTGGGGCCCCTTACGGTCGGACTCTCCGTGATGTCGCAGACCCGTGACCGTTCTTCCCAAAGGTGGGCCGGCGCGCTGCACAAGGTACCGGCGTTCGTGGCCTTCCTGGTGTTCGCAACTGCCGTCATACGTCTGATGCAGCAGGTTCTGTGGCACGGGGATGCGACCGCGGGCGGCACACTGGAGAAGTCCGTGTCAGGAACTCACTTCTTGAACCCCGATCTATGGATGGGTGCGACGGCGGTGCTCACGCTGGCGGCTTCCTGGTGGCTGCTCCGCACGGCGAGCGCCCACCTATCGGCGCTGTCATGGCAGTCCCTGTCCGAGGGCGCGGGCAAAGCCACCATGTCCGGGGTGGCCGTGCGCAGCCTGGACGTCCAGGATCTCTACCGGTCCATGACACCGCACGCCCGGTCGGACGCTCGGCCCTCTCGGCTGCTCCCCCGCCGCCCCGTTGCACCGTGGGCAGCCCTGGCGCGGGCCGAAGCCGTGGGGTGGCTGCGGTTGCCGGGCATACCGCTTCTCTGGTCTGCCACCTGCTCGCTCGCCGTCGTCCTGGTCGCCACTCCCGGACTCAGCACAGGGCTGAGCGTGGCCCTGACGCTGCTCGTCCTGGGCCTGATCGCCGGGGACCTGGTGGCTGCCTGCACCCGGGTGTCCGCGCTCAACCCTGATGCCGAGGCCGTGCTCCCGGTCGGCCGGATGCAGGCAGATGTTGCTCGGACCCTGGTGCCCTGCCTGCTGATGGCAGCCTGGGGCGCGGCCGCTGTCGGGGCCTGCGGGCTGATGACGGGCGCGCCTGCCGTCGCCGTCATGGGGTTGTTCGCAGGCTGGGGTGTGGGGGCATCGGCGGTGGCCGGCGCACGACGCCCACCGATCGACTGGGGCGGCGCGATGGTGATGACGGACACCGGGCCGGTTCCCGTGGGGGTCATGGGTCAGATCGCGGCGGCCCACACGGCCGGCGCCATCAGTTTCCTGCCCGCGCTAGTTGTACCTGGCCATGACGTTGGTAGCAGCGGGTCGGGTTGAACGAGGGAGAACCTCCGAGTGGGATGTGGCTTGTCTAAGGCCCACTCCACCCCGGAGGTTCTCATGTCCCACGGTAGTGCCCGCCTG
>NZ_RKMF01000030.1 GCF_003797835.1 Kocuria soli | reverse complement strand
TGTACTCGGCCACGACGTTGGTTACAGGCGGCTGGTCGGAGGTAGTCCGTCGAGTGCGCTGTGGCGGCGTTGAGTGTTGTAGATGTTCAGCCAGGGGTCAAGCGCCTCTTTACGCGCCTGGTTGCTGGTGAATACGTGGCGGTAGGCCCACTCGGTCTGCAGGGTGCGGTTGAATCTCTCCACTTTCCCGTTCTGCCAGGGGCAGTGCGCTCTGATGAACTTCTGCCTGGCCCCAAGTGCTGCGACCGCGTCAATGAACGCCTGACCGTGCCGGTAGGCCATGGCGTTGTCGGTCATGACTCGTTCGATCTGATCGATGCCGTGCGCGGCGAAGTAGGCCGCGGCCCGGGTCAGGAAGGCCGCGCAGGTGCCGGCCTTCTCGTCGTCGTGGATCTCGGAATAGGCCAGCCGTGAGTGGTCATCGACCATCGAGTGCACGAAGTCGTAGCCGTTGCCGCGACCGCGGACCTGCACGCTACGGCCGTGGGCACGCCACCCGCCTCCCTCGGGAATCTTGCCTAGCTTCTTGACGTCTACGTGGACCAGTTCTCCCGGTCTGTCCCGTTCGTAGCGGACCGCGGTGGACTTGGAGGAGCGAATCACCTCCCCGGTCATCGGATCGCACACGGCCAGCCGCGGTACGCCGTGGCGGGCCAGGATGCGGGAGACGGTCCGGGCCGGCACACCCACCCGGGGGCCCAGCAGGCCCGGACCCTCACGGTGGACCCTGCGTGCTTGAAGCACCTGAGCCTCGACCTGCGCGCTGGTCCTGGTTGGCATCGAGTGTGGCCGGGAGGAACGGGTGAGCAGCCCGTCCTCGCCCTCGGCGGCGTACCGGTCGATCCATGTCGTGACGCACTTGCGCGAGACACCCATCGCTGCGGCGATGTGCGCCTTCTTCCACCCGTTGTGATGACGCTGGACGATCAACCGACGACCGTGAACGGTCAGGCGGGCACTACCGTGGGACATGAGAACCTCCGGGGTGGAGTGGGCCTTAGACAAGCCACATCCCACTCGGAGGTTCTCCCTCGTTCAACCCGACCCGCTGCTACCAACGTCATGGCCAGGTACA
>NZ_RKMF01000029.1 GCF_003797835.1 Kocuria soli | reverse complement strand
GGGCTCTTCACAGATGAGGGTGTAGACCCCGAAGTGGCCGCTGGCGTGGCGGTGACCGGGTAGGCGTCGAGGCCTTCCGAAGATGGAAGTTCCTACACTGCCCATCCGGAAGGCCTCGACGTGCTCCACGCTACTCTCGCTGCCCCTGACCTCGACACGTTCTGCCAGCTCGATCGCCTCGGACTCACCGCCGTCGGCGAGAAGATCGAGGCCCAGTGTTCGGTGCTGGAATGCCGCCTACGGGCCGACGACGACTGGTGCCGCCAGTGCGGTCAGCAGGGCGTGCCCCAAGGTACGTTCAGGCGCCGACTGGCGCACGTGCCCATGGGCTGGCACCCCACGCCCCTGCACGAGAAAGTCCGGCGGTATCGATACCCAGACTGCGCCATCGTGTGGCGCCAAGACACCAGCACTGCCGCCGAGCCAAGGGCGAAGCTCTCCCGTCATGCCGCCCTCTGGGCGCTGCGCGCTGTGGTCATCGACCGGCTCTCGATCAAGCGCGTGACCGCGGGACTCGGGCTCGCCTGGAACACCGCCAATGACGCCGTGCTGGCGGCCGGGCACCGGCTGCTGATCAACGACCCCGCCAGGCTCGAGGGGTGCAGGTCCTCGGCGTCGATGAGCACGTGTGGTCCCACACCGGCCACGGGCCGAAGTACGTCACCTGATCATCGACTTGACGCCGATCCGCGCCGGCACAGGGCACTCGCGGCTGCTCGACATGATCCCGGGCCGGTCGAAGCAGGTCTTCAAACACTGGCCGGAGGCTCGCTCGACGGCGTTCCGCGGCGGGATTCGAGATCGTGGCCATGGACGGCTTCACCGGCGACAAGACCGCCGCCGAAGAAGTCCCCGCGGCGACCGCGGTGATGGACCCCTTCCACGTCGTAGCCCTGGCCGGGGAGAAGATCGATCAGTCCCGCCAGCGGGTGCAGCAGGCTACGCTCGGTCACCGGGGCCGGGCCGGGGACCCGCTCTACGGTATCCGCCGCATCCTGCTCACCGGAGCCAGTCTGCTCACTAGCAGACAGACCGCCCGCCTTCAGGCCGTGTTCGCCTGCGATGCTCACCTCGAGGGCGAGGTGACGTGGAGCGCGTATCAGCGGATCGTGACCGCCTACCGTGACCCCGACCGGGTAGGCCGGCAAGCGGCAGGTGCAGGCGGTGATCAGCTCCTTGGCTCACGGTGTGCCTGAGCCGCTCACGGAGCTGATCACGCTGGGCCGGGCCGTGAAGCGCCGGGCCGCGGATGTGCTCGCGTTCTTCGAACACCCTGGCTCCAGCAACGGTCCGACAGAGGCGATCAACGGCCGGCCGGAGCACCTGCGAGGCACCGCCCTGGGCTTCGGCAACCTCGGTCACTACATCACCCGCTCTCTGCTCGACACCAGGGGCTTCAGGAACGAGCTACACCGCCATCTGTGAAGAGCCG
>NZ_RKMF01000028.1 GCF_003797835.1 Kocuria soli | reverse complement strand
CGGATGTGAATGCTCCTTAGAAAGGAGGTGATCCAGCCGCACCTTCCGGTACGGCTACCTTGTTACGACTTAGTCCCAATCGCTCGTCCCACCTTCGACGGCTCCCCCCACAAGGGTTAGGCCACCGGCTTCGGGTGTTACCAACTTTCGTGACTTGACGGGCGGTGTGTACAAGGCCCGGGAACGTATTCACCGCAGCGTTGCTGATCTGCGATTACTAGCGACTCCGACTTCACGTGGTCGAGTTGCAGACCACGATCCGAACTGAGACCGGCTTTTTGGGATTAGCTCCACCTCACAGTATCGCAACCCTTTGTACCGGCCATTGTAGCATGCGTGAAGCCCAAGACATAAGGGGCATGATGATTTGACGTCATCCCCACCTTCCTCCGAGTTGACCCCGGCAGTCTCCCATGAGTCCCCACCACCCCCAAAGGGAGCGTGCTGGCAACATGGAACGAGGGTTGCGCTCGTTGCGGGACTTAACCCAACATCTCACGACACGAGCTGACGACAACCATGCACCACCTGTACACCAACCCAAAAGGGAAGAACCATCTCTGGAACGATCTGGTGCATGTCAAGCCTTGGTAAGGTTCTTCGCGTTGCATCGAATTAATCCGCATGCTCCGCCGCTTGTGCGGGCCCCCGTCAATTCCTTTGAGTTTTAGCCTTGCGGCCGTACTCCCCAGGCGGGGCACTTAATGCGTTAGCTACGGCGCGGAGAACGTGGAATGCCCCCCACACCTAGTGCCCAACGTTTACGGCATGGACTACCAGGGTATCTAATCCTGTTCGCTCCCCATGCTTTCGCTCCTCAGCGTCAGTAACAGCCCAGAGACCTGCCTTCGCCATCGGTGTTCCTCCTGATATCTGCGCATTTCACCGCTACACCAGGAATTCCAGTCTCCCCTACTGCACTCTAGTCTGCCCGTACCCACTGCACACCCGGAGTTAAGCCCCGGGCTTTCACAGCAGACGCGACAAACCGCCTACGAGCTCTTTACGCCCAATAATTCCGGACAACGCTTGCGCCCTACGTATTACCGCGGCTGCTGGCACGTAGTTAGCCGGCGCTTCTTCTGCAGGTACCGTCACAAAAGCTTCTTCCCTGCTGAAAGAGGTTTACAACCCGAAGGCCGTCATCCCTCACGCGGCGTCGCTGCATCAGGCTTGCGCCCATTGTGCAATATTCCCCACTGCTGCCTCCCGTAGGAGTCTGGGCCGTGTCTCAGTCCCAGTGTGGCCGGTCACCCTCTCAGGCCGGCTACCCGTCGTCGCCTTGGTAAGCCATTACCCCACCAACAAGCTGATAGGCCGTGAGCCCATCCAAAACCAGTACAAACCCTTTCCACCACCAAGACATGCATCTGATGGTCGTATCCAGTATTAGACCCAGTTTCCCAGGCTTATCCCAGAGTCAAGGGCAGGTCACTCACGTATTACTCACCCGTTCGCCACTAATCCACGGTGCAAGCACCGCTTCATCGTTCGACTTGCATGTGTTAAGCACGCCGCCAGCGTTCGTCCTGAGCCAGGATCAAACTCTCCGTCAAAAAACAAAACA
>NZ_RKMF01000027.1 GCF_003797835.1 Kocuria soli | reverse complement strand
CTAGGGCGTGTCTCTTAAGGTCGTGGAGGTTGGAGGTCTGACGGTGGGTGGGCTTGGATGCCTCGAGCCCGGGGCACTCGACGCGCCAAAGTCCGCGGCCGCCGGTCTGGATCGCTCACAGGTCACCGGAGCGGACGAGTGCGTAGGGCTGGGAGCGGCCAATGGACATGATGGTCTGCACGCCCTCCAGCGTCATGAAGAGGGGCGTGGCGGTCACCGGCTCTCTGGAGGGCCTGATTACTCGGGGACCTCGCTGAGTTGGGCCTCAATCCGATCCAACCGCTCGGTGATGTTGCGTAGGTGCTCCACGATGAGTTGGTTCGAACCATCGATCGCCGTCGCCGTTTCGCGTCGTGCGCTGGTGACGGTGCGTACCACCCAGACGGTAAGAACAACGAAGATCGCGAGTGGTAGCGCGGCGGCGAGGATGATAACAAATACGGTAGCGGTAAGTGTCACGAAGATTCCCTTTCCTGTTCTTGATTAATCAGGTGCACAATGTGGTCTGGAGTTATTTCAAGCCGAAACGGAGCGACCCAGTAGTGCTTCCTCACTCGGCTCTCTCCGAGCTGTTCCAGGCCACTCTCGATGAGTCGAGCAGCTTCCAAGCGGTTGAGGTGCTGGTAGAGCAGTGGCCGAGACATCCCGAGTCGGCGGGCCAGCTCACTGACATGGGTCGACTCCGTCTTTAGGGAGGCGATAATTCGCAACCGAGGCTCACTTCCGAGAGCACTGAGCATCTGAGCGAGCCGTGCTGCGTCCATTACCCCTCCGGATCGTAATCGAACGATGTCAGGTGTAAGTATATGTTTACAGTCAGCGGTGCGCAAGTTCTGCCGGGTCTGGCGGAGACGCTGGCTGCTCACCCGGGGTGGCCGGTCGAACTGCGGGCCGGCCTGCACCGCCGGCGAGTACGGGAGGGGTCGACCTCATGGGGTCGCCTCCTCCTTGCGCGCGACGAGCTGCGCAGTCTCCTCGCCGCAGCGCTGGATGGACGCCTCGAGCTCGGGGTGCTCGGCGCGCAACTGCCCACGGACGCCGACTTGGACCGAGCGCAGCTCCCCGGAACGGACGAGTGCGTAGGTCTGGGAGCGATATCCCGAAACCTCGTCAAACGAGGTGGTTGAGCCACTGGCTGATCGCGCGGAGGACGGCTCCGGCTCGGTAGGTCAGGCCGAGTTTGTCGTAGCGGGTGGCCAGGCCGCGCCATTGCTTCACGTCGCTGTAGCCGCGCTCGATGACGTTGCGGCCGCGATAGGCCTCCATGTCGAGACCCACGGGGCGTCCGCCGCGTGAACCGCGGTTGCGACGGTGTTGCTGCTGGTCGCTGGGTTCGGGGATCACGGCCTTGATCCCGCGACGGCGCAGAGTCTGGCGGGTGGCGCGGGAGGAGTAGGCCTTGTCGCCGCGCAACATGTCCGGTCTGGTGCGCGGTCTACCTGGTCCCTTGCGGGCGACGGAGAGGGCGTCGAGCAGTGGGGCGAGCATCGGTGAGTCCCCTCCCTGACCGGGTCCGCAGAGGATTACCAGCGGTAGGCCGTGTCCATCGACGAGCTGATGGATCTTCGTCGAGAGCCCGCCGCGGGAACGGCCCAGCGCGTGATCAGCTGGCTCGACGCGGAGATTCTTGTGATTCCACTGCGCCCCCGTGGTGCGCTCGAGGGTGGTGCCGTGCTGGTGAGCGCGGCAGATCGTGGAGTCGACCGCGACCGACCAGTCCAGGTCACCGTCCGCGTCGGCACGGACCAGGAGCGCGTAGAGGACCTGGTCCCAGGTGCCATCAACTGCCCAGGCGCGGTGGCGCTTCCAGACTGTCTGCCAGGGCCCGAAGTCGGCGGGGAGATCGCGCCAGGCGATCCCGCACCGGTAGCGGTAGATGATCCCCTCGACCACCTGTCTATGATCCCGTCTCGGCCTCCCTGACCAGGGGCGCTGAGCGGGGAGCAAGGGCTGGATCGTCTCCCATTGGGTATCGGACAACACGCTTCGCCGGCTCATTGACCTACCGTCACCCCCGCGTCCTCACGAACTTAGGAGACACGCGCTAG
>NZ_RKMF01000026.1 GCF_003797835.1 Kocuria soli | reverse complement strand
GGAGCACGTCGAGGCCTTCCGGATGGGCAGTGTAGGAACTTCCATCTTCGGAAGGCCTCGACGCCTACCCGGTCACCGCCACGCCAGCGGCCACTTCGGGGTCTACACCCTCATCTGTGAAGAGCCCGTAAAAACCGAGTCGGGGGTTGACGCGCATCACAAAGTACGGCACTCTCTTTCCTACAGAGTCTACCTCTGCTCTCCAGACGTACCGCTCAGATCGACAAGGAGCACTCCCATGACAGATCACCACGGCGTCCTGGAGGACGTCCGACGCGGAATGATCCCCGCGCACATCTACAACGACAAAGAGATCTTCGAGCTGGAGAAGGAGCGGCTCTTCAGCCGCACCTGGATGTTCGTTGGCCACGAGTCCGAGGTCCCCGAGGCCGGCGACTACGTGGTTCGCCGGATCCTCGAAGACTCGTTCATCATCTCCCGGGACGAAAAGGGCCAGGTCCACGCCCTATTCAACATGTGTCTCCACCGCGGCATGCAGGTCTGCCGCGCAGAGATGGGCAACGCCTCCCACTTCCGGTGCCCCTATCACGGCTGGTCATACCGCAACGACGGGCGCATCGTCGGCCTGCCCTTCCATAAGGAGGCCTACGGCGGGGAGGAAGGCTTCAAGAAGAAGGGCCAGACCCTACTGCCCGCTCCCTCGCTGGCCACGTACAACGGACTGATCTTCATCAACATGGACCCGGACGCCGAGCCCCTCGAGGACTTCCTGGGAGACTTCAAGTTCTACCTGGACTACTACACGAAGCAGAGCGCCGACGGCATCGAGCTGCGCGGGCCGCAGCGCTGGCGAGTCAAGGCCAACTGGAAGATTGGCGCTGAGAACTTCGCCGGGGACATGTACCACACACCCCAGACCCACACCTCCGTGGTGGAGATCGGTCTCTTCCGCGAGCCGAAGGCCGAGAAGCGCAAGGACGGCACCACCTACTGGGCAGGCAACGGCGGCGGTACGACGTACAAGCTGCCCGAAGGCAGTCTGGAGGATCGCCTGCGCTACGTGGGTTACCCAGACGAGATGATCGCTCGAATGAAGGAGCAGTGGACCCAACAGCAGCTCGACGTCGTCGGCAAGGACGGGTTCATGGTCTCAGCCGCCTCGGTGTTCCCGAACATGAGCTTCGTCCACAACTGGCCGAGGGTCGAGGAGGGCTCCGATGAGGTGCTTCCCTTCATCTCCATCCGCATGTGGCAGCCGGTCAGCGAGAACGAGACCGAGATCCTCTCGTGGTTCGCCGTCGATAAGAACGCGTCGGAGGAGTTCAAGGCGCTCTCCTACAAGGCGTACATCATGTGCTTCGGCAGCGGTGGCATGTTCGAGCAGGACGACGTCGAAAACTGGGTGTCCCTCACCAACACCGCCGCCGGGTCCATGGCACGGCGCCTGCTACTCAACAGCCGGATGGGCATGCTCGAGAACGGTCAGAACGTCGTTGAGGCACTGTCCCCCGAGGAGTACTCGGGGCCCGGCTCCACCCGTATCGGGTACAGCGAATACAACCAGCGAGAGCTGCTGCGCCGGTGGGCAGAGCACCTCGAGCGGCCGGCAGAAGCCGCCGCACAGGTGCAGGTTGGCTCGGATCCCGTGCAGGCCTCCCCTGCCGCGGGCTCGGGGCCTGCACGTCCCGCCAGCGGTAGCGCCGAAACCGTGCCCGCAGCGACCCTTCACGAGGAGGCCTGACCATGAGCGTTCGAGCAGCACACGAGAACGAAAACATGACGCTGTCCGAGCAGTCGACATTGGGAGCCCACGCCCCCCGGACACAACGGACCGGGCAGAGCCTCCCGTTCAACGACGACCTCCACCTGGAGGCGCACCGGTGGCTGGTTGACGAAGCATACCTGCTGGACATGCAGGACTACGACGAGTGGCTCGCCCGGATCGCAGACGACGTGCACTACCTCATGCCGGTCCGCGTCACCACCGCACTGGGTGCCGGATACACCACCTCACCCGGCACGGCGCACTGGGACGAGAACAAGTACTCGCTCAGCCGCCGCGTGGCGCGCTTCGACACGGAGCACGCGTGGACCGAGGACCCGCCGTCACGGCTGCGCCACTACATCACCAATGTGCGCACCTTCCGGACCCCCAACCCGAACGAAATCATCGTGGACTCGGCGGTCCTGCTGTTCCGCAGCCGAGGCGATGTCGGGGAAGCCGCCACCGTGTCCGCGGGACGCGAGGACCTCCTCCGTCGAACCGGGGCCGGGTGGGAACTCGCCCGGCGCACCATCATGGTTGATGAGTCGGTCATCCGCATGCAGAACCTGGCGATCTTCCTATGAAACTGGAATGGGAAGGCGAAGAGGAGGATCGCGTCGCGGCCATTCGGGCCGCCGAGGAACGTCGCCGACTGGAGCAGCACGTCACCGGTGACCCGATCGTGATCGCCAACGAGTTCTCCGAGGTTCAGGTCACCCGCATCGAGACCCGCAACGGCTCACGGCTGTTGATCAAGTCCCCACGCTCGGGCCAGTGGGTCACGCTATGTCCCCTGGAACTGGAGTCCCTGACCTGGCAGGCCCCTGCCACGTTCTCGGCCATGATCGGCCACCCCTTCGGGCCTCTCGTAACCGAAGACGAATAGACACTCCCAATTACCAGAGCACCACCGCTTTACGAAGGAATGTGACCATGCCTGTAGTCAAAGCTGACCTCGAAGCCTGTCAGGGGTATGCAAACTGCGTCGTCGGAGCCTCTGACTATTTCGACCTCGACGACGACGGGGTCGTCGAAATCCTCAGGACCGAAGTCCCCGAAGCTGACCGCGCCCGCGTCACCGAGGCTGCGCGGAGCTGCCCCGTCTCCGCTCTCAAGGTGGAGGAAGCATGAGCGCGGGCACCGTCGTCATCGTCGGGTCCTCCATCGCAGGGGTGCGCACCGCGCAGTCACTCCGCCTGGAAGGATTTGAAGGCGAGATCATGCTCGTCGGGGAGGAAACGGAACTTCCCTACGACAAGCCGCCGCTGTCCAAATCAGTCCTGGCGGGAACCACCGACGAGGACTCGATCCGCCTGCTGACCCAGGAGCAGGCCGATACCGACGGCATCCGCCTGCTCCTGGGATACCGCGCCGTCGGCCTGGACATCACCGAGAACATGCTGGAACTCGAGGGGCACGAACCCCTCCACTACGATCAGCTAGTCGTCGCCACGGGAGCTGCTCCACGTCCCTCGCCCTGGGGCCAGCCTCCAGGAATCCACGTGCTACGCACGCTCGAGGATGCCCGTGAACTGCGCAGGGACCTCCTCCGGGGCGGGTCCCTCGCCGTCATCGGCGCGGGGTTCATCGGCGCCGAAGCCGCAGCCACCGCCCGTTCCCTGGGACTCGATGTCACAGTCATCGATCCGGTTCCCGTGCCCATGAGCCGTATCTTCAATCCAGAGATCGGCCACTGGTTCGGCGACCTACATCGGGAGAACGGTGTCAACACCATGTTCGGCGTCGGCGTGGAATCCGTCGAGGGCGAGGGGGGCAATTTCACCGTCCACCTGACCAACGGCAAGAGTGTGCCGGCGGCAACTGTGCTGGTCGGCATCGGGGTCACCCCTAACGACTCCTGGCTTAGTGCCTCCGGCCTGCTCGTGGACAACGGGGTCGTGCTCAACGAGTATTGCCAAGCCGTCGACGCGGCAAACGTGTACGCGGTCGGAGACGTGGCCCGGTGGCGTCACCAGAAGCACGGCGAGGACGTCCGGATCGAGCACTGGACCAACGCGGTCGAGCAGGCCGCGTGCGTGGCCCACAACATCACGCATCCAGATCAGCCGCGTGCCTACACCCCTATCGAGTACGTGTGGAGCGATCAGCACGACTGGAAGATCCAGGTCGTGGGACGTGTCGGGGGCAATGTCGACCATGTCGTCATTGGGCATCCCCAGATCCACGGCAGATTCGTGGCCCTGTACACCACGGATGGCACGACTCTTCGAGGCGCAGCAATCGTGAACTGGCCCAAGGCGCTCCTCGCCTGCCGGATCGGCATGGCCCAGGGCACCACTGTGCAGGGGCTGCGCGACAAGCTCGAACCCCAGCTTCAGCCCCAACCGACGGGAGCATCATGACCTCGGAAGACCCGTCGCCCCAGGACCACGGGCCGGAGCGGGAGGCCATCGCCGGGGCCTGCCGGGTTCTGGCACACCGGGGCCTGGCCGACGGCATCCTCGGGCACATCAGCCTCCGTATCGCCGAGGATACGCTGCTGGTGCGGTGCCGGGGCCCCCGCGAGCGAGGACTCGCCTACACCCGGGCCGAGGATATCCGCCTAGTGGACCTCGACGGGAACCCCGCAGCCGTCGGTGAACTGGGCGGCGGTTACACGGTCCCCAACGAACTGCCGTTGCACACCGAGCTGTTCCGACGCCGTACCGACCTCCGGGCTGTGGTCCACGCTCATCCTCCACGAGTGGTCGCCGCGGATCTCGCGGGACTGACCGTTCGCCCCATCGTGGGCGCGTACGACATCCCCGGAACCCGCCTCGCGGCCGATGGGGTGCCTGTCTATCCCCGTGGAGTCCTGATTCGTAACCGGCGGCTCGCGGCCGAGATGGCCGATGCCATGGGAGCAAGACCCGTCGTGGTGCTCCGTGGGCACGGCCTGACGAGTGCAGCAGAGACTGTCGAGAGAGCGGTGCTGCAAGCGATCAGCGTGGATTCTTTGGCGGGCCTGGCCCTGAAGGTGGCATCTGCGGGCGGAGAGCTCGTCGACCTACCCGACGCTGACATGGCCGAACTCCCCGACCTCGGAGGAGCGTTCAACACCGGGACCGCTTGGAGGCACGAACTGGCACGTCTAGGTGAGCGGTGTTGAAAGCCGCCACCCCGGTCAGGCCGCGAATGCCGCCGCCGCTCGGTACGATGAAGTCCATGCCCTCATCAGAGCAGAAGGACACGTCCCGGTACGGCCCTCCCCCGCAGTACCCCATAGAGTCCGTCGACAACGCACTGCGGCTATTGCTGCTGTTCGAGACCCGCCCGAGCGTCCGGCTCACGGACGCAAGCAAGTACTTGAGCGTGGCCTCGTCCACGGCCCATCGCCTCTTGGGAATGCTCCTCTATCGCGGATTCGTCCGACAGAATCCCCAGACCAAGGCGTACGAGCCCGGACAGGCACTCAGCTCCATCGCCGTCGCCATCCGCCGCCATGTCGACATCGGCACCCTGATCCGCCCCGCGATGGAACAGCTTTTCGAGGCCACCGGCGAAACAGTGCATTTTGCCGAGCTCGAGGGATCGAACGCCCACTTCCTCGAGGCGATCGAAAGTCAACGTGCCGTCCGCGTCGCGTCACGTCGCGGAGCCACCCTTCCGGCTAACTGCACCGCGACGGGCAAGGCGATGCTTAGCCTACTCACGATGGATCAGCTCCACGCACTCTACCCGCAGGAGAAACTTCCAGGCCTCACCAAGAGCTCCATCACTTATCGGACGGATTTGGAGCGTGCGCTTGACCTTATCCGGGACACTGGCTATGCCACGAGCCGTGAAGAAAGTGAAGACGGTGTCATGTCGGTGGCTGTGCCTGTCGTCAGTCCGGACGGCAAATGCTATGGCATCAATGTGTCGGTTCCCGCTCACCGCATGGCTGAACAACTACGCAGTGAACTCGGCGCGATGCTCCAGGCCACGGCCAGAGAGATCCAGAGCCTGCTCGTGTGACGCTCCAAAATGGCGGGCAGCACGGGAATTGTCAAGGTGTTTGAGGCCAGCGGGTGTCAGGCGGCTGCGGGTTGCGCGGCCAGTGGTCGGTTGATCCAGGCGTCGGTGAGGACTGGTGCGCGGGTAGGTGTCACATGATCTATGGCGCCCAGGAGCGTTGCAGGGAAGGATGTGCACCATGCCCGCTCCCTACCCTCAGGAGTTCCGTGACGCGTCCGCGTCGCGAGGAACCGTGAACCTGGTCAGAAGCTCTCGGTGATCGCGAAGGACTCCGGGATTGCCGAGTCGTGCCTGACGAACTGGATGCGCCAGGCCGACGTCGAAGACGGGGCCCGACCCGGCAAGACGCGGCAGGAATCATCCGAGCTGTGCGATCTGCGTCGACGTCACCGTCTGCTCGAGCAGGAGAACGAGGTCTTGCGCCGCGCGGCCGCGTATCTGCCGCAGGCGAACCTGCCGGGAAAAGGCTCTACCCGCCCGTGAGCGAGCGCGCCGTTGACGGGATTCCCGTCGCAGTGTCCTCGCGGATCCTGAAGCTCCCCCGCCAGCCCTATTACCGCTGGCGGCAACAGCAGGTCACCCAGTCCGAGCTGGTCGAGGCGTACCGGGCCACTGCCCTGTTCGATGCCCACCAGGATGATCCCGAGTTCGGGTATCGCTTCCTGGCCGATGAAGCGGAGACCGCGGGCCAGCGCATGTGTGAGCGGACCGCGTGGCGGATCTGCCGAGACACCCGGTGGTGGTCCGTGTTCGGCAAGAAGCGCGGGAAGAACGGGAAGCGCCCGGGCCCGCCCGTGCACGTCGACCTCGTCCGGCGGGACTTCACCACCGATGACGTCAACGAGCTCTGGCCCACAGACATCACCGAGCACTGGAGGCAGGAAGGCAAGCTCTACCTCTGGGCGATCAAGGACGCCTTCTCCGCCCGGATCGGGGGCTACTCGATCAGCGACCGGATGAAGACCCGTCTCGCTGTGAACGCACTGGCCAGCGCCGTCTCCAGGCGCGGCGCCGTCGCCGGATGCATCGTCCATTCGGACCGCGGATCCCAGCCAGTTTCGAGCGCGGCGCTTCGTGCACGCGCTGAACCATCATCGGCTCGTGGGCTCGATGGGGAGGATCGGTGCCGCTGGCGACAACGCGGCGATGGACCCCTTTTTTGCGCTGCTTCAGAAGAACGTCCTGGACCGCAAACGCTGGCGCACCCGCGAGGAACTCCGCATTGCGATCATCACCTGGATCGAGCGGACCTACCACCGACGACGCCGACAGACCCGCCTGGGCCGATTGACCCCCATCGAATACGAGACCATCATGAACCCGACCGTCACCCTGGCGGCCTAACCCCAGCTGACCCCTGATCGCGCACCAGTCCCACCATCGTCGCCCCACTCAAGGTGTCCGGACTACCGGGGCCACTTCAGACCTGCCCCACGGTTGGGACTACCCCGGTTTCCTTGAGTCAACGGAAGTCGGGGCAGTCACCGTCGTTGGTAGCACTGTCTGCGCATCGAGCGCAGGTACAGGAGGGCCCATCGGCACCCTTCTGTCGGCGCGCGGTGATCCAGCTCCCAGCGAGCTTGCCACTTAACGGCAGCAGCACCCACGTGAGTGCAGCAACCAGAAGCATGGCGGTCAAGGCGGTGCTCAACGGCGCTGGCCACCCAACGGTCAAGCGTGGCACAAGTAGGGACAGCAACAAGCTCGTGGGGTAGACACAGACGAAAGTGACCACCGCTTGTCGCCACTTTATGGGCCGCAGAGGCGCTGTCACGAGCGGAAAACCCATCGACGGATCACACGATCAATAAAAAAGGACATAGCAAAACGGTAACAGCGAATGAGGTTGACCCCGTTCGGTGGACGTCCTTGATGGTCAGGCCCGGTGCCTGGCAGGGAGGATGTTCCTGTGGGAGCCAAACGGAAGAGGTACACGCCCGCGTACCGGCGTGATGCCGCGCATCTGG
>NZ_RKMF01000025.1 GCF_003797835.1 Kocuria soli | reverse complement strand
GCCGTGTGGGCGGCCAGCACCTTCTCGCTCAGCTGGGCCCGCCGCACAGCGCGCGGACCAGCCGGCCCATCGCGGCGTGCCAGCCAGGCGTAGTAGCCCGACCGGGAGACCTCGAGCAGCTCGGCCACCTCACGGCGCAACCGCTCCAGCTCTGCTCGCTCGTCGGTATCCAGCGCTGAGGGCGGGTCATCCATCTTGGCCCGCTCGATCGCGACCCAACGGCCCAGCAGGGCCTCTCCGACACCGATCTCCTTCGCCACGTGGGCGATCGGGCGCCCGGTGTCGATCACCAGATGCGCGGCATCACGCCGGTACGCGGGCGTGTACCTCTTCCGTTTGGCTCCCACAGGAACATCCTCCCTGCCAGGCACCGGGCCTGACCATCAAGGACGTCCACCGAACGGGGTCAACCTCATGACTCTCTCCGCTGAATGGCGGGGTTCTTCAGGCGCTTCGTGGCGGGGTCAGGTGACTCCGATGACCAGGGTGCTCTGGGCGGCTTCGATGACGTCGTTGGTGATGGTGTCGAGTTCGTTGATCTTCAGCACGCGCTGGATCTGGGGGAAGAGGCGTTCGAGCAGCCGGAAGTTGCCGCGGGTGACGCGCGCGATGGCGGCGATGGCCTGGGCGTCGGTGAAATCCTCGGGGTCGAGGGTCTTACCGAGAGAGCGCCAGTGGCGTTGCAGGACAAAAAGCAGCTCGTCCTGCCCCAGGGCGCGGTATTGGTGGGCGAAGCCGACCCGGCTGTAGAACTGGGGGTAGTGGCTGAACTGCTTCTCCAGTCCGGGCGTGCCGATCAGGATCAGGGCAATGTCGTCGCGGTCGTAGCGATCACGCAACAGTTCCAATGCGGCGGGACGTAGCCGTTCGGCCTCATCGACGATGATCAGCTCGACGTAGTTCCTGCCGTGCCGCCAGCCCCAGGTCTGGGGCGTGACGTCGCCGTGCGGGGCGAGGTGCTGTTCGATGCAGATGTTGATGCGGGTGATCGCCTGGTTGAGCTCGTCTTTCAGGTTCCGCGGGGTGGTCAGCACGCTGGGGGTGTAGACCACGGTGCGGCGCCTGTTCAGGGCGGCGTAGACCTTCGCGTCGCTGTCCGCGCGCGGCCCCCAGTAGGTCAGCAGGTCGTGGGTCTTCTCGTAGTGCGCGTAGCGGCGGGCGGAGAGCGTCTTGCCCACTCCGGCCGGTCCAAAGCACAGGCCGATGGTGTGCCCACGGCGCACGGCGTCGGCGAACTCGGTGAAGCGGCGGTGCTCCTTGGTCACGATGAAACGCTGGCTCACCTCAGTCCTCCTTGTAGACCTTCAACGCCGTCCTCGGAGCCCGGGGCGGCTCCTCGGCCGCTCGCCCCTCGGTCGCCGTCGGCGATTCGGCGGTGTGTGTGGCGACGGCGGCGATGCGCTCGTTGATGCCGGCACGCAGTGCCCGGCGGCGAGCGTTGCGCGCGGACTGGACCTCCTTGAGGCTGACCTTCTCGTCGTGGTGCTCCTGATTGACGGCCTTGCAGACGAACTCGTCGTGGTCGAAGACGCGGATCTCGGTAATATCTCGGGGTCGTAGCGGATCACGACCGACCGTCCGACGTAGCCGGCCAGGGTCGGGCAGATACAGCGCAGTCCCTGGAAGCGGATGCCATCGCGGCGCACAACGCGGGTTTTCGCCACGGTCAGCAGCAGTCCGTCGAGATCGTCCAGGCTCTCCGGCAGGCGGGGCAGCCACCCATCGGCGATCCACGCACTGCGCGGGCAGATGCCAAGCTCGCTGTGCGTACGGTCGTTGTATGTGGCCACGAACCCCTCGACGGCGGTATCGAGCTCGGCCAGAGACAACTTCGGGACCGGCCAGGGCTGTCCATCGGCAATGTAGCCGGGCAGAGCGGCGAGCAGCTCGGAGTTGACGGCGCCGAAGAACCGCTCGATCTTGCCGCGCCCCTGGGGGCGGGCGACGGCGGAGTGGACCAGCCGGATATGGAGGTCGACGGCGGTGTGGGCGAGCTGGTGGCTGATGAAGTCGCTGCCGTGATCGACGTAGAGCACGTCCGGGAGCCCGCACATCGGCCAGGCCGGGGCGGTCTTGTGCCAGATCGCCTGCCGCAAGGCCAGCGCGGTGTTCATCGCCGATGGCGCTCCCAGGAAGACGGTGTAGCCGCAGATCGCCCGGGAGCAGTCATCGAGGATGGTCGTCAGCCACGGCCGGTCAGGTTTGCCGTCGGTGCCTACCACCAGGATGTCGAGCATGGTGTGGTCGGACTGCCACATCGCGTTGGGCCACTCGGCTTGCCAGCGCAGCACCAGCTCGTGCTTGTCGCGGTAGGACGCCGCACCCTCCAGTGCGAGGGTGACCATGCCAGGGTCCAGTGCACGCACGATCTCCCACACCACCGCGTAGGACGGGACCGTCCACCCCCGGGTGCCGCAGATGCCGGTGACCGTCCGATGGAGGCTGGCGATGGCAGGGCGCGGCTTGCTCAGCGCCAAGCCCTCGATCACGCGGACGAGGTCAGCGGGGAGGCGAAGGGTGCCGACATCCGCGCGCGGCACCGTCTCCAGGCCGGCGTAGCCATCGGTGCGGTAGCGGGCGTGCCAACGCTCCAGAGTGCGCAACCCGACCCCGCTCTCCCCGGCCAGGCGCGCAAGCGGAACCTGGTCCTCGACGTGGAGTCTGAGGATGCGCCACCGCTGCTCAGCATCCATCGCACACCTACTGCACGACGTTCTCGCGGTCCCGGGCAGCGCGTTCCAGGGCGCGGTAGACCGTGGAGCGGCCCACGCTGAACAGCTCGGCCAGCTCGCCCACGGTGTGCTCGTCAGCGGCATGCAGCTCGACGAGGTGAGCCTCCTGGCGCGAATTCAGCTTCGGAGACTTCCCCCGCAGTCGGCCCTTGCTCTTGGCGACCTTCATGCCCTCGCGGGTACGGGCGCGGATGAGGTCGGCTTCGAACTCAGCGACCATCGCCAGCACGTTGAACAGCAGCTTGCCCATTGGGTCGGTCGGGTCGTACAGCGATCCGGCGATGCTCAGCTTCACCTCCCGGGCCGCAAGGTCATCGGCGATCTGATGGGCATCGCGCACGGAGCGGGCCAGCCGATCGAGCTTGGTGACCACGAAGGTGTCGCCACCCCGGCATGCTGCCAGCGCCTGCCGCAGCCCGGCACGGTCGGCATTGCGGCCCGTGAGTCCGTGATCGACGTAGATGCGCTTGGGCTCGACACCGAGCGCAGCGAGACCGTCGCGCTGCGCGGTGAGGTCCCGTTCGTCGGTGGAGACCCGGGCGTAGCCGACCTTCAAAGCGGGCATGCTCACCAGCGTGTCACATAAGTTCCCATCACCGGGCACTTCACCGGACGGGTCTTACGGGACGGCCCTTCAGGCGTGCCGACGTTCTTCCAGGTCGGTGGTGGGTGTGTCCGGTGAGGGTCCCTCTTGCGGGACAGCGTGCGAAGCGGGATCGCTGTGATCGGTCGTGAGCGGCGACTGCTGCT
Organism: Kocuria soli; assembly: GCF_003797835.1. Lineage (GTDB taxonomy): Bacteria > Actinomycetota > Actinomycetes > Actinomycetales > Micrococcaceae > Kocuria > Kocuria soli. Next base: position 7,941 of record NZ_RKMF01000025.1, on the reverse strand, counting down.
CCCGCCAGATGGCGACTGCTGCTCCCGCCAGATATGGAGATGAACTGTCAGAGCCACGTGCTGTACTTGGTGTCACAGCTACCACCGAGCGAAGGGTTTGAGCACCATGAGAGTCTTCCGATCCCCCCTCTACCTCGACATCGATATCTTGGTGCCTTTGGCCAACTATCACGGCATTGAAGTCATGGTTGACGTAGCGCTCTCGCAGCGTGACCGTGGCGAACGCACCGGGAAGGCTGGTGCCAATGTGGCGCTCCCGATCCCAGGCTCACCCGGATTTGAGTTTGGCGGCTCGAGAGGCTCAGAAGCGGAGATAACTCAGGCACGCACGGTCAAGGATCATCCAACCAACGCCCTGAACCGCCTGCTCGATGAGCTCGCCAAGGCCAATGACATCACCACTGACTTATCCGGCTCCGCCATCACCCGCCACCAGATCGTGGAGTGTGACGGTGATTGGGAGATCTCACCAGCCACTGACGTCGGAGCCATGCTGACATCGATGGTCACGATAATGTCTCAGAACCCATCAGCGTTGGAGAGCTCCGCGCCGCCGCCCGAATTTTATTCGTTGATGAGATCCGATCCTGAACGTGGATCTGTCGTTCTTGAAACGACACTCGAAGGAGCTGACCAGCTTCATGTCTTGGTACTCCTCGATTCTGGGTGCCTCGTGGACCGCGCCAGTCTCGATAGCTTGGAAGACGAGCGGACAGTCTTTGGCCAGGTGGACGTCTTCCTACCTGAGGGCTCTCAGTATTCCCTAGAGAAGTTCTTTCTTTCAGGATTCAGCCGAGCTATCCGCCGAAGCATCTCGGCGGAGCAGCTTCTCTCAGGCATGGGGGCTTCGTTTGGCAGACCGATGACTATTAATGACCTGAAGATCGATGGTCCACTTGTCGTAGTCAAGCCAATCGCCATATATTGAAACTTGTCTCAGTGGCGCTACATCCCGATAGTCGATCCTTCAATTAGATTCCCCGGTGAGGCGGCTACTCAAGGAACTCGATCCCATGCCTGCGCCCGATTTCCCGAACATCGCCGGTTCCGGCGTCCCACTCATCGAAGAATCGCTCCAGACCTCCTGGGTGAGCGAAGATCAGCTTCTCGCCTCCCTCAGTGCCAGCCGCGTATCTGCCCGATGACAAGGGCCCGACTTGCGCCAGGTTCCTCACCCGGGCGGCGGTCTACTTCGCGGCGCAAGGCTTCGCCCGCTTGGACCGGGGATAGAGTGGCCTCATGGGGACCTCGGAGATGCTTCTGCTAGTTGGAAACGGCCTTTCTATGGACTTGCGCCAGCAATTTCCGGAGCACTTGGCGGAATGGCACACTGGTCGCCCACTTAGCTGGGAGCTAGCGCATCCAGAGCTGAACCGACCGCTCAAAGAACTGTTTCCCGCGGCTTACGATGCTCTCGAAGGGTATGCAGGAACTGACTTTGAGCGCATGACGAAACTTCTCGAAGATGAAGACTCAGAGAGTAAATTCCCAGTAGTTGAGTTGCGCCACTACCTCGTGATGGCATTCTCCATGTATCAACGCACAGTCGATCAATTGCCCCTTAGCCAGTGGCAATGGTGGCAGTTCATTCGGGGCAACCGTGACCGGATCTCTGGGATTGTCTCATTCAACTATGATTTGATTGTTGAGGGGCTGGCCGCCCGTGCGGGAATTCGGCTCTTCACTGAAGGTGTGCCCGACGCCTGTCCTGCCCTATTCGATGAGCTGAGGCCACACAAGGCGCTTCTTTGGAAACCGCATGGTTCACTTGACTATCGACCCACAAAGAACTCGATCGTCATGCCTTCGACTTATCCGTTGATGAATTGGGTATTCGACAATGACCTCCCGTTAGAGCGATTTCCGTCCCCTGAGTGGACAGTCCCTCGCATCGAGGCGGACGTGGTTGTACCCACGGAATCGAGTCGGTATCGGCATTTCCAATGGGTTGTACCTGGAGAACAAGTTGTGCGGGCTCAAGGTAGGCGGTGGGGTGTATGCGTCATCGTAGGAATCTCTTACGCGCCTTGTGATCGCGAAGAAATTGATATTGTTCTGACTTCTTTACCGCAAGGCGCTCAAGTTGTGGTCGTTGATCCCTCCCCATCCGCGGACCTTCTTCAGCGACTTGGAGACCTGCAGTTGGAAGTAACTTGCATGCAGCGTCCACCTGCCTTAGGCGCCGCGTAGCGGCGCCCTTGGCCAGCCCAGCAGAGTGAGAGGCGCAGCAAGGCAATTCGGCACAGCGGGCATCTTGCCGGCCGAACCCATCGGCCGATAGTTGTCCGCCCCCCAGGACACCAGCTCGTTCCCTGTGCGCAGTCCTCACCGGTATTTCTATGGCATGCAACTGCGCTTGCGCCACTTTGCGGCACGCCTACTTAGGCGTTGGGAACGTTCTCGGCGGCCCTCCCGCTAGCCCGTCTGTGTACCCCTCGGTGCATCCGGTCAAGAGCGTCGACCTGAGGGCATGCTCCACCATCGCCGCCAACGCGAGAGAGCCACAGTGCGCGCCTGTCTCCAGTCAGTTAGTCCTTGATCTCGTCTGCCTGCAACAACCACTCACGGAAGTGGGAGAGCTGGACGCGGCGCAGCCTCGGTCCAACTGAAATCACCGGGAGCTTCTGGTCCTTTATCCACCGCAGCACGGTTCCTTGGCTCACACGCATGAGCGTGCAGATTTCATCGGTGGTCAACAGCTCAGGCTGCCCCTCCAGCAAGGTGTCCACGGCTCTGGGATCATTCATCATCGCACTCCATACTCTCCACCAGCCGCTCTGTGCTTTTAAAGCACAGCCTGTGAGCCGAAGAAGGCAGACCATGTTGACGCGCCAAAGAGATCGCGCGCGGACGAGCGTCGTCCGCCTCGTCGTCGTAAGGGGATCCTCTAATGGGACACTCCGGTGTGCTCCATTGAAGGCCTGCTTGCGGGACAGTGGTTCGTGACTCGTTAGCATCGCACCATGCTCACTAACAATTATCGGAACCTGGTGCGCGATGCCGCCGACCACGCGAAACGGTGGAGTGACGGGAGCGATCACACAGTCGCGGCGGCGCTTCGAACGCGATCGGGAGCGACGGTACTGGGGTTGAACACGTATCACTTCCTCGGCGGTCCGTGCGGCGAGGTGAGCGCGCTGTCCAACCATGCCGCGTCACGTCCCGACGATGCGATCGTGGCGGTCGCGGCCGCCTATGGAGCGGCGGGCGATGTGATCGCACCGTGCGGCAAGTGCCGCCAGATTCTCTTCGACCTGGACCCGGGGATCGAGTGTGTCGTCCGCACCGCCAACGGTTTGACCAGCCTGGCAGCGCGGGAGCTCCTTCCGTTCGGCTACGACTGGCGCGCCGTTGAGGCGCCGCAGCGCATCTACATGTGGGAAGGCTACGAGTCGACTATCCGAGATGGTTCGAAGCGGCAGACCATCCGAATCGACGATCCCTTCAGGCCCGGCCCAGCGGAGCTGATGTTCGAGAAGACGAGCGGTGAAACGGTCACCATCGCTGCTGAGGTCACCGCAGTGCGCGCCGTCGCCCGGGATGAGCTGAGCGAGGACGACGCAAGACGCGACGGATTCACCGACCTTGACGCGCTGCACCGCGCGCTCGACCAGCATTACCCGGGCCTGGCAGCAGCAGACCAAGTGGACATCGTGAGCTTCACAATCGCATGAACATGCTGACCACATAGGGATCCCTCTGTGGCTATTGCGACTGTTATCGGCCGCTGATGGTCAGGACCGCGACGGTGGCGCAGGCCAGGCCGATGAGCCTGGTCGGTCCTGGTCGTTCTCGGAGCACCAGGATGGCGAGGGCGACGGGCACAGCGGGGTAGAGCCCGACGATCACTGCGGCGGTGCTGAGGCCGGTCAACTGAGTTGCCTGGTGGAAGGCGACCATCGCGGTCGCGGTCATGGCGCCGGCGACGATGACGGTGGCGATATCGCACCGGCGGGTGCGCGCACGCTCCCGGGTGCGGACCGGCAGGAGGAGCAGCAGGGCCACCACGAAGGAGACCCACAACAGCGAGATCACCTGGTCGGAGGCGAACTGGCTGACGCCGACCAGCTCCGCAGCGAAGCCGGCCCCGGCCAGCAGCGGCAGGCCGACCGCGGCCCAGCTCGTGGCGGGAGAGAGCGCTGTCCTATCAGCCGGTTCCAGATCCGCGGCGGGGTGGAATCCGGGCGAGGGCCGGTTGTCGTGTGAGCTGGCGACCAGGATGATCGCGGCCAGCGCTGCGATCAGCCCCAGGACGGTGGAGGTGTCCGCGCTCTCACCCAGGAGGACCACGCCGACGGCCACGGGGATGGCGGTGGACGAGGTGGTGGCCAATGGGACCGCCACCGACACGTTTCCCCGCGCCAGGCTCCGGTACAGGGCGACGGACCCCAGGGCGCTGCCGACACCGGCCAGCAGCGCCCACAGGGTGGTGCCGGTTTGCACGCCCGGGCGCATCACCGCGGTGGCCAGACCGGTGACCAGAGCAGCGCCGCCCAGGGTCCACCGGGCCACGCTGACCCCGGGAACCCGCGCGGAGACGGCCGCGTTGAGGAACTGTGCGGTGCCGAACAGGACGGCTGCGCCGATCGCGAGGAGGATGCCGATGTGCATATCTAGATGCTGGATGCGAATACTGTTGCCGTCTATATCCCAGTCTTGCGTGGAACCGTGCACAATGGGTGCATGATCGATCCGAGGCTGGAGCTACTGCGAGCGGTGGACGAGCATGGAACCGTCACCGGCGCCGCGGAGGCGATGTCCCGCAGCCCATCCGGCGTCTCGCGGCAGCTGCGGGAGCTCGCCCGCGAGCTCGGGGTGGCGTTGTTCGACCACGTCGGGCGACGCGTGCAACTGACGGAGGCCGGACGCACCCTGGTGCAGCATGCGCACCAGCTGGCCGAACAGGCCGAGCGAGCCCTTGCCGCCGTCCGGACCACGACCGATGAGATCTCGGGACAGGTGGTCGTCGCCGGGCACATCACCGCTCTGGGTTCGCTGATCGCTCCGTCCATCGGCCGCCTGCACTCACGACACTCCGCACTACGGGTCATCGCCGAGGAACGCCAGCCCCGCGAAGCGATACCCGGCCTGCTCAGCGCCGCGATCGACCTGGCCGTCATGCCGGTCACCGCAGAGGCCCCCGCAGTCACCGATCCGCGCTGCGCGGTGCTCGACATCGGTGTCGAGCCCATCGACCTACTCGTTTCGCAAACCCATCGGCTCGTCGGCGCCGACGAGATCGCGCTCATCGAGGCCGCGGCCGAGGAATGGATCCTAGGCAGTCGCGAGCATGACTCCCGCACCGAGACACTCAGCGCGTGTCACCGCGCTGGGTTCAACCCACGCCCGGCCCACTACGCGCAGGACTGGTCCGCCGTGGCCGCCCTGGTGGCCGCCAACCTCGGCGTGGCGCTGGTGCCACGCTCGGTGCCCACTCAGTGGTACCCCGGCACCAGCCGCGTCTTCCTCGGCGGCCACGCGCCACCGATGCGCCGCATCATCGCCTGCACACGCGCCGGAGCAGAAGACACGCCCGCGCTGGGCGTCGTTGTCGACGAGCTTCGCGACCTCGCCCGAGCCTGGACCAGCAACCAGGATCCCGAGATGGATATCGACATGCCGTAAGCGGGTCCGCTTACGGAACGCGAGCATCGCAGCCAATGCCCCGTGCCCGAGGGCGTGGACACCGCCACGGAACATCTGAAGAACCCCGCCATTTAGCGGGAGAAGTCACAGACCGACGACACAACACCCCCCGCTCCACGGTGCGGAACTCCGGAGCAGAACCCGCCGGAGCACAACCCCCACCAGCCACCGTTTCCGCACCGCCACGCGCAGCCCTCAGTTCCGGGCGAGGCGCCCACCCGGGGCCTCCGCCGCCCCAGACCCGCGCCCAAGGCACAGCCTTGGAGAACGACGCTCCGCGCACACAGCGCACGGACCTAGCGGGCTTCCCAGCCCACACCCACGCCTCGCCCGCGCTCTCCGCTTCGCTCCTAGCACGCACGTCTCAAATCCAGAGCCCCGACGTCCGCCCAGCAGCTCCTGGTGGCAGCACACGCACGCTCGCGCACCTTCCGCTGGCCCCGTGAATGAGCACCATTCATTCAATGAATTAGAGATATTCTGCATCTTTTGCTCAAACCCCGAAATTCAAAGGCGCATTGATGAGTAGGCGGGCAATACACCCGGGAGCACTGAATATTTCCTAAGCTTATTTGTCTCTATGGCCCGTAAATCCCTGCCCATTTCGGTAAACTAATGAGTGTCAGCGGGTGCGGGAGACCAAGACTCGCACTGACAATTCACACCGATGGAGACAAATATCATGCAGACCCTAAATGTTTCGGAGCTCATTCGCTAGATCGAGCAGATGCAGACCCAGCTTACTGAGCAGCACCGACGGCTTGGCACGTTGATTTTCACGGCCCAGGCTGAGCGCGAGGAGGCCGAGGACTCGGTTGAGGCCCTGCGTACCCGTGTCAAGGCCGTGCTGATGGCCAATGATGACTCGACTGCCGACGAGCTGATCACCCGCCTGACCCGTGCGCAGGACAAGGCCAAGGACATCTCCTACGAATGGACCCGTAAGGAGCTGAGCCTGTGCAACGAGACCGCCCGCAGCGAGGACCGCATCCGCGAAGCCCACGAAGCCCTGACACTGGCCCAGCAGCTCGGCGGGCAGCCCGAAACCTACGAAGAGATCTTCCAAGCATTCGACGTCGCTATCGGGAGCGGCCAGGGAATGATTGTGGACATCGACGACGGCGGCCGAACCGAACTGAGCCACGACGAGCTCGCCGAGTTCAAGGACGAGATCCAGATGGGCGAAGGCATCAGCGTTCTCGCACTGACCCGCTGACCCCGACAGCAACGGCCGGCCACGGAGATCCCGTGGCCGGCCGTTGTCGTCCAGCAAGAGAAGTGCCCCTGACGCACATCGACCAAGAGGCGTCAGGGGCGGTGCGGCTCTGACCCGCACATTCACACCCATAAAGGGCAGGACCAGTCTATGACTGGCCCCGTCGCCGCGTTGTCCATCGACCTCAAGACCATTAGCTCTGTCGCGCATCGTGGACACCTTCGGTCATGATCCGTGCCGACAACGGAAGAGCATGGTAAGCCGCGCTCCGTAGATGCAGCTCAGCGGCCCGTCGTCGTGGTCCGGGACTGAGGATGATGTCCACGTGCGTGGATGCTGCCGACAAAGCGGCTTCGATCACTGCTCCACACCCGGCGACCGTACCGCCCGCAGACCAACAGCAAGGTCAAGAGACTCCACCGCACCAAGGCTGACGGGTGGGCCTACGCCCGTTGCTACACCAGGGAGCAGGAGCGCCGAGACGCCCTACCCATTTGACTTCAGCACTACAACCTCCTGCGTCCCCACGCGGCCTATGGCAACCATTCGCCGTCCACGCGCTTGCTAGGCGGAGAGGACACTGCCTCCCAGTGCAGGTCGTATCCCGATCCAGGTGACTCAATCGACATCAGGCTCGTCGGCCTTGGCGCGCAAAAACTCGTCGGCCTTGACGCGCAAGAAGTCGACGAAGTCGCGGCGTACGGCGCGGCGAATCCGAGGACGTGTGCCCTTGTTGATCGCGGCGACGTATCTCTCGAGATGGGCGGGATTGTCGCTGGTCCAACCGTGAGCCACCGCCCAGCCAGCCAAGGCGGGACCCTCCAGGGCATATCCGGCGTCATGCAATGCCAGAAGTGTTGATACGACGTCGTCCTTCTCGTAGCCCGCGGCGATCGTGTTGTTGTGGTTGATCGTCAGGGTTAGCTCCTTCATGCCCTGCTCGACGACCGGGTCTAGGTGTACCTGGCCATGACGTTGGTAGCAGCGGGTCGGGTTGAACGAGGGAGAACCTCCGAGTGGGATGTGGCTTGTCTAAGGCCCACTCCACCCCGGAGGTTCTCATGTCCCACGGTAGTGCC
>NZ_RKMF01000024.1 GCF_003797835.1 Kocuria soli | reverse complement strand
GGGCGTCAAAGGTGCGTTAGCGTGAGTCACGAAGGCCTCCGTGGTGAAGATGTTGAGTGTGGTAACCCACATCTTGCCCGGAGGCCTTCATCTACCCCGCGTGTTCACAACCTGCCGGGGAAGTACATCTAGTGATCTTTGCGGGTGACCCCGGGCCCGTACCCGGGATCGAGCACCCGTTGAACGCCGAGACCCCCGGTGTGGGGCGCGATCGCTCTGATCGTGCCCCACACCGGGGGTCTCGGCATGTGAAGCGTGGTGGAGCCCCCTACCGGATTCGAACCGATGACCTGCTGTTTACAAGGCAGCTGCTCTACCAACTGAGCTAAGGAGGCGTATTCCGTACATGGAACCCGCCCATGATAGCGGGTGGAACCGCACGGACTCACATCGCGCACCCGCGCGGTCGGGCGCCCCACCGGACAGTGCCGGAGCGACGCCCGACGGGGCGATCAGCCTTCGCTGGTGTCTTCGCCCTTCTTGGCGGCCTCGACCGTCTCGGACAGGCCCTTGCTCTGGTCCCAGACCTTGCCGTCGATCATGACGGTCGGCGTGCCGCTGACACCGTTGGCCTTGGCCACCGCGGTGGTGTAGTTGACCATGGTGCGCCACTCACCGGACTTCATGTCTTCCTCGATGTCGGCCCCGTGCTTGGCGGCGATGTCGATGATCTCCTTGTCATCAATGCCGCCGGTACCCTGGTGCTCGAACATTTCCTTCTGGAACGCCAACGCATCCTCGGTTCCGACCTGATCGGCCACGGCGTAGTACGCGTTGGCCGCGCGCGACGAGTAGTTGGTCGCGTTGTCCAGGAAGTTCACGGTCCGGTATTCAACCGTGGCGTCGCCGGACTCGACAAGCTTGGCGATGTCCTCCCCGGAAGTCTCCTCGAGCTCCGCGCAGTGGACGCAGTCAAAGTCCTGCCAGATCACGATCTGCACGGGCTCGTCCGAATCAGCTGCCGTGCCGGGTTCCACGATGCCTTCCGCGTCGGGTTCCTCCGGCGGGGTCTCGGGCCCCTCGGGCACGGTGGTCACGTCGACCTCGTCGACGTCGGAGGTGTCCTTCTCCGCACCGTCCTTGGTCAGCACGATGCCGCCGTACTGGTTGGACGACGCCGGGACGGGGCCGGTATCGGCCACCTTCTGCGATCGGACCTGGAAGAACACCAGCAGTCCGATGACCAGGACGGCGACGACCAGCAGCGCGATGGCCCCGATCAGGAGCTTGCGCTGGCGCGCGTCGGATTTGGCGTGACGATCCGCGATCTGGCGCGCTTGCGCTCGAAAGTCGGACTTGTCGTTCTTGTCGGCCATGGGTCCTCTTCTGAAGTCGGTCTGGCATCCGCGGTGGTCAGGGATCGATCCCGCCACCCGGACCGCGAGGTGCTCCCGGACCCGGCGCTTCAGCCGGCACCTGCCCGGAAGGATCGTTCGCAGGCAAGGATAACGGTCTTCGTTACACAGGCTTTGCCCAGGTACTTCCCGCTTCATCGACCGACTGGGGAGCCGTAGCGGATCAGGGCGAGCCAGACAGGGCGATCCGCCTTTTGGACTCGGCAGTAAACTGAGGATTGAACCTACCCGTGCGCGTGAGGAGTTCACAGTGAGTCCACAAGACGTCCAGAAACCCTCCGGAAACTCCGGGACCGACGGCGACCCCCGCTACGACTTCGTCGTCGTCTCCAACCGACTGCCCGTGGACCGTGTCACGGACGCAGACGGCAACAGCACCTGGCGCCGCTCCCCCGGCGGTCTGGTGTCCGCCATGGCACCGGTCATGGCCAACAACGACGGCGCGTGGGTCGGCTGGGCGGGCGGGGCCGGTGAGCACCTGGACCCCTTCGACCATGACGTCTTCCACCTGGTTCCGGTCGAACTCTCCGCCCAGGAAGTGGAGCGGTTCTACGAAGGCTTCTCCAACGCAACCCTGTGGCCGCTGTACCACGACGTGATCGCCCCGCCCGAGTTCCACCGCACGTGGTGGAACGCCTACCGCAATGTAAACCGCCGTTTCGCCGAGTCCGCCGCGGCCACGGCTGCCCCGCGCGCCACGGTGTGGATCCAGGACTATCAGCTGCAACTCGTGCCTCGGATGCTCCGGCAGCTGCGTCCAGATCTGACCATCGGCTTCTTCGACCACATCCCGTTCCCTCCGTTGGAGATCTTCGCCCAGTTGCCGTGGCGGCGTGCGGTCCTGGAAGGACTGACAGGGGCGGATCTCATCGGATTCCAACGCCCCGGGGACGCCCAGAACTTCATGCGCTGCGTCAGGCGGCACATGGGGATCACGTTCCGGCACGGGCAGGCCGAGATCGGCCCGGAGGTCACGTCCGCAACCTTCGCCGTTCCGGACCCCGCCGTCGACCCGGAGAAGCCCGCGACGGACACGCCGGAGGACATGAGTGCGGCACAGGGCAGCTGGAACCTCAAGGTCGCCGCGTACCCCATCTCGATCGATGTGGACGCCATCCGTGAGATGGCTGCCAAGCCGGAGACCAGGCAGCGAGCCCAGGAGATCCGCCAGGAACTGGGCGACCCGGAAACGGTATTCCTGGGCGTGGACCGGTTGGACTACACCAAGGGCATCCGGCACCGGATCAAGGCCTACGGTGAGCTCCTGGAGGACGGCAAACTGCGCGTCGGGCAGGACGTCATGATCCAGGTGGCCTCGCCCTCCCGCGAGCGCGTGGAGTCCTACAAAGTGCTGCGCGAGCAGGTGGAAGGCATGGTGGGTCGGCTCAACGGCCAGTTCGACACCATGGAGCACACCGCGATCCGCTACCTGCACCACGGGTACCCGTTCGCCGAGATGGTGGCCCTCTACCTGGCCACTGACGTCATGCTGGTGACGTCCTTGCGGGACGGGATGAACCTGGTGGCCAAGGAGTTCGTGGCCGCCAAGTCGGACGGAACGGGCAGGTTGGTGCTCTCCGAATTCACGGGCGCGGCCGAACAACTCAAACAGGCCGTGCTGGTCAACCCGCACGACATCGACACGCTCAAGGAGCGGATCCTGTTGGCCAAGAACATGCCGCAGGACCAGGCCCGGCGCCGGATGCGCGCCATGCGTCGACAGGTGCTCACCCACGACGTCAACGACTGGCAGGACAAGTTCCTCACCGATCTGGCCCGTATGCGCGACGACGACGTCGATCCCCGGCTCGGCAACGAACGCTTGGAACCGGCTGCGGGCGGGTCCAGTATGGACCTGTGATGACCGAGGACTCCGCCGCAGCATCCTTGCCCGCCGAGCAGGCCGTGTCTGACGGGCCCACCGCCGTTCCCGCAGCCCTGGAGGCCGCGCTGGAGGAGGCAGTACGGGCCGACCGGTTGTTGGTCGCCCTAGATTTCGACGGCACCCTCGCACCTTTCACCAAGGACCCCAAGGATTCTCGAGCCACCCCGCGTGCGGAAGCCGCGCTGCAACGGCTTGCCGTCGCAGAGCACACGTGGGTGGGCATCATCTCCGGGCGCACCATGGATTTCCTGCGTTCCACGGTGGATCCGCAGCAGCGCATGTTGCTCTCCGGCTCCCACGGAGCCGAGTTCGACCTGACCGCGCTGGGGCCCGATGCCCAGCAGGTCGACATCGAGTTGTCGGCACAGCAACTCGTCACCCTGGAGGTCGCCGTCGAGGCCACTCACCGGGTCATCGAGCGCTACCCGGGATCGACGGCCGAACTCAAGCCGGCCGGGGTGTGCTTCCACACCCGCCCCATGGCGGACCAGTCGCTGTCCGACCAGGCGTTGCAGGAGATGCTTGAGGAGTACACCGCCCTGGACGGCTTACGAATCACCCCGGGCCAACAGGTCATGGAATGTTCCGTCCTGGGAGCCACCAAGGGTGAGGGCCTGAACGCGCTGGTGGACGCCGTGCGGGCCGACCTGGTCGTCTTCGCGGGAGACGACGTCACCGATGAGGACGCCATGCAGGAACTCCGTGCACAGGACGTGGGCATCAAGGTGGGCGACAAAGAAACCGTCGCCGCCCACCGCGTTTCCGACGTCCATGCATTGGCCGAGGTGTTGGAGCGGCTGGCGGAGCTGCGCGAACGGTCTCATTCCCTGCGATAGGTGTTGAGCAGGACACCACCCGGCAGCTGCTCGGATGCCATCAGTCGCATGGCCGTCGGTCGGAATCCGGAACGGAACAGCGGGATTCCGGTGCCGAGGACCACCGGATTCACCTTGAGTTGAACCTCGTCGATCAGCTCGAAGAGTTGACCGGCCAGGTCCGCGCCACCGCACAGCCAGATGTCATGACCTGGCTGCGCTTTGAGTTCTTCGACCTGCGCGACCACGTCCCCGCTGAGGACCTCCAGGTCCCCTCCCTCTGGCATCTCATGGTGGGTGACAACAAGCTCGCGCAACAAGGGGTAGACGGTGGTCATACCTGCCTGGCGTGCCGGGTCCAACGTCCGAGCACCCATCAGGACCGTGTCGAACCGTCGCGGCCGGTCCTCGACGCCGAAGTGCTCTCGAGCCTGGACCGGGCACGTTTCCGGGTATCGGTCGAAGAGCTCCCCGACGGTGGCCGGATCCACGGGGAATGCCGAAAAGTCACCGTCGGGTGCAGCGATGTATCCGTCCATGGACACGGCCACGTAGTAGACCAGTTCACGCATGACGACCCCTAACCAGAACATTTGTTGTGGTTCGAATCTACAACAAGTGTACTGGTTTGGATAGAGTTGAGTCATGGTCGCCAATCCCCGTCGCAGGCAGGAGCTTCTGGATGCCGGCCTGCAGGTTCTGGGAGCCGAGGGTGGACGTGCGCTCACGCATCGCGCCGTCGACGCGCGTGCCGGATTACCCAACGGCACCTGTGCCAACTACTTCCCGAGCCGCTCCGAACTGATGTGCGCAATGGCGCAACGGTCTTTCGAACGCCTGGCGCCCGCCCAGGCCGAGTTGGACCAACTTCAGCGCCTTGAAGGCCCCGGAGCGGTCGCCGCATACGTCCAGTACGCAACGCAACGTCTGTTGGACCAACCCTCTCTGGCGCTGGCCTTGGTCGAGCTTCGACTGGAAGCCGCAAGGAACTCGGAGGTCCGGAACCTTCTGTTGCCGTTCCTCCGCGAGGGGTTTGCACAGGATGTCGATTTCCACACATCCAGGGGGTTAGACGGCGGGGCGGACCTGGTCGAGGCCCTTCACCACCTCACAAACGGCATCGTCCTCGACCGACTCACCGCCCCCCTACGCCCCCAGGCCGACCCGGTCGATACCGCAGGGTGGGTCGCCGACCGATTGGCTGACACCCCACGCTGAGCACCCGGGACCCCGTCGGGGCCCCCGTGTACCCTCATTGATCATGCATAGTTCGAACTCGGGGTCCGAGGCACAAGACGCCTCCCGTGTCCGGCCCGTGGTCCGTGGCGTCAAGATTCAGACCGGTTTCCCCCAGCCGGAGCTGCTGGACCTTCCGTGGTCAACCCCGTTGGCCGAATGGCCCGACGACGTCCTTGTCGCCTATCCGCGCGGGATTTCCCGGCACGTGGTGCGGTTCGCCCAGGTGGGGGACCGTGTCCTGGCAGCCAAGGAGACCACCGCCCGCAACGCCGCCCGCGAGTACGACCTGCTGCGTCGCCTCCGCCAGCTGGGTACACCGGGTGTGGTCCCGGTCGCCGTCGTCACCGAACGGCACACCGCTGAGGGTGATGAATTGCCGGCGGTTCTGCTGACCGAGCACATGAACTTCTCCCTGCCCTACCGGGTCCTGTTCTCGGAGCACCCGGACGCGGTGATCGCCAACAAGCTCGTGGACGCCTTGGCGCTGTTGCTGGTTCAACTGCACCTCGCGGGCTTCTACTGGGGCGACGTCTCCCTGTCGAACACGCTGTTTCTGCGCGACGCCGGCCGGTTCGCCGCCTGCCTGGTGGATGCGGAGACCGGTGAGATCCACCCCCAGCTGACCAAGGGTCAGCGCAGCTACGACCTCGAGCTCGCCCGCACCAACGTGGCCGGTGAGTTGATGGACCTCCTGGCCGGCTTCGAGGACGACTCCTACGACGGCCCGCCGCTGGACCCATCCATGAAGAGCGGGGAGAAGACTCGCTACGAGCCCGCCGCGGCCACCTCGGCGTTGCCGCAGATCATGTCCTCGAACCCCGTGCCCGTGGACCCGTTCGCCACTTCGGAACGCATCGTTGAAAGCTACGAAAAGCTCTGGATGGAGCTGACGGGCGAAGAGAAGTTCCCGCACGAACAGAAGTGGCGCGTTGCCGAACGCGTCAACCGCCTCAACGACCTCGGTTTCGACGTCGAGGAGGCCTCCCTGGACACCGACGACGACGGGTTCGTGCACCTGGTCCCCCGCGTCGTCGAACCGGGACACCACTCGCGGCATCTGCACAACATCACCGGTATGGTCGCCCGCGAGAATCAGGCCCGCCGCATCCTCACGGACATCGCCCAGTTCGGTCGCGCCCTGTACCCAGGCCTCCCGGAGGACCTGACGGGCTCCCTGTGGATGCAGGAGGTCTACGCGAAGATCATGTCGGCGGTGCCCGCCGACCTGCGCGCCAAGCGTGAACCCGCCGAGATCATCCACGAGGTCCTGGAGCACCGCTGGTTCCTGTCCGAACGGCTCCGCGAGGACATCCCCACCGCGCAGGCCGTCGAGGACTACGTGGAGTCCCAACTGCGTGCCCGGCCGGACGAACAGATGATGCTGTGACCCGGCGGGCGCTCCGCTGAAGGTCCGGTCAGCCCAGTGACCGCGTGAGCGTGTCCTTCACCCGCGACGCCCAGTGCTCCCCGAGTTCTCCCTCACGGGCCACCTGCGCGTAGGCAGATCCGAGCAGGAAGTCGACGACGACGCCGAGATCCGTCTGTGGGTCCAAACGCCCTGCATCAATCTGCAGTTGCAGCAACTCCACCAACTGGGCCATGCGTGGGCGAACCAGGTGGCGCCGCAGAATGTGCGAGGTCTCCGATTCCGGCTCCGTCAGCAGAGTCACGGCAATGCCCGTCCCCAGGTCCTGGATCAACACGCGCAACGCCGTGTCCAGGGCCCGGGTCCACTGCTCCTGGGTCCAGGACTCCCGATCCAGGTTGAGCGGCTCGGGTGCGAGATTCTCCTGGGAGCGAGCGAGGACGTCGTCGACCATGGCGTCCGAGTTCGCGTACCGCCGGTAGATCGAGGTCTTGGCCACACCCGACTCCGCGGCCACGGCTTCGATCGACAGCCGCCCCGGGCCCTCCCTGGTGAGGATGCCCAGGACTGCGGCGGTGATCTTGCGGTCCGTGGTCACGGTCCGCGGGTCCGGCGTTACTGAGCCGTCCTGCTGACCGCGATCGGGACCCTCGACGGGGCTGGGCGCACTCATGTGCCGCCCGTCGTCGTGGCCGGCTGTTGGGTGTCGGTGCCCATAGGTCAGATCTTCTTCCAGTCCTCGATCGGCCAGTGGTTGCGCTTGGCCAGGCGGTAGAGCGCGATGTCCGGGTTCACGACGTACGGGTGGCCCACCAATCCCAGCCAGGAGGCATCGGCCACGGAGTCGCCGTAACCGAAGGATCGTGAGAGGTCGTAGCCGTTGTCCTCGGCGTACTTCTTGAGCCACTGGGCACGTGCTTCGTCCACCAACGGAGGGGTGGACAGGTATCCGGTCAGCACGCCGTCGCGTTCGACCATGGATCCCGCCACGACCTCGTCGAACAGGTCGGCCACGGGCGAGACCAACAGGTCGAGGGACCCGGTGACCAGCACGGTGCGGTGCCCGGCCGCCCGGTGTTCCTCGATCCGGGCAAGGGCTCCCGGCTTCAGCACCCGGAGCATTTCCTCCCCCAGCTTGCCCGCGACGGCTTCGCGGATCTTCTCGGCCTCCATGCCTTCGTAACGCCGCATGAAGGCACGAACGAACTCACCACGGTCGCGGCGTTCAGCCTTGAGGTAGGTCGGTGTGGTCCGAACCGCGTCCAGCACGTCCGCCGGGCGTTTGCTGGCCGGCAGCACACGACGCTGAACGGCGAAGTACTGCGAGACCACCGTGGAGTCCAACACGGTGCCTTCCAGGTCGAAGACCGCCACCACGTCCGTGCCGGGCTTGAGATCCTTGCGCGGCCGCTGCGCACGACGGGCCCGGGCCGAGGACGCCCGCGAGTACGCCCGGGTCATCTCGGTGAGAGCCGGAAGGTGGATCTGCTGCCAGTAGGTATTCCAGTCGATGTCCCGCGGATCGAAGGTCCGGTCCTCCGGTGTGCCTTCGGGGAGGGAGTCGTTGAGCGCACGCGTGTTGGCGTCGTCGAAGACCATCTCCGTGCGCGTGTAGTTCTGGTACAGGTCAACGTAGGTCCGCAGGGACCCCAGGCCGGACTGCATCTTGTGCAGGGAGTTGGTCCATTCCAGGGTCCGCCTGGTCGAAGGCAGCAACGCGTTGAGGCGCCCTCCCCATTCGGCCAGTTTCTCCTTGCCGGCCAGCGAGCGCACGACGGCGTTGTTCGCCGGGAACTTCCACTCGGGCACCACCACGGGCTTGCCGTCAGGGCCCTCCACCGGGTTCTCCAAGAAGTATTCACGGACGGAGCCGTACATCTCGTGGAACGGCAACGGGTTCGATGCCCCCGAGCAGATCTGGTAGTAACCGACCTTTCCACGGTCGCCGTCGGCCTCCCCGGGATGGCCGTGGGTCACCAGGGCGGTGATCGCGTTGACCACGAAGTCCACCGGGATGACGTCGAGCACGGAATCGGGCAGACCCGGGAATTCCGGGAGGGCACCCTTGGCGTAGGCCATGATCAGGGGGTCTGCAACCTTGTACCCGTCGATCCACCCGGGCTGGGGGTGCCGGAGCGCGGACTCGATGATTGCGGGGCGGACCACGGACAAGCGGTGCCCGTTGCCCTGCCAGAGGTCCTCGGCCACCCGCTCCCCCATGGCCTTGGTGAACGTGTAGATGTCCGTCCACCCCAGGGACTGTGCCCGGGTACGTCCCAGGTCCACCAGTCGCTGCGTGATCCACCCGGTGCGGGCGGCTTCGGCGTTCTCCGCGACCGACTTGGGCCCGCGCTTCCCGCTGGCCCGGGTGGCGGACTCGATGAAGGCATGCAGCTGCTCCGGTGTCCGGGAGGCCAACTCCGCCTCCTCGCGGGCGGCGACCGCGTACTCGAATTCCCGGCGCCAGTCCACGTTGTGATCGATGGATGCCTCGGGCCGCAGTCCCTTCGCGATCCCACCCACGTAGCAGGTGGACACGTGCACCACGTGCGGGTCCTGCCCGGAGGCCAGGAGCGCCTCGTAGAGACTCAGTGCGCCGCCGACGTTCGTGTTGAACGCCTCGTCGATCGGCGGGTCGAAGGACACGGTCGAGGCGGAGTGGACCACGACGTCGAAGGGTTGGTCGATCGACTTGAGCGCTGCCAGGTCGCCCTCCAGGACATCCGTCCGCTCGGCGAAAATGCGCTTGGCCTCGTCGTCCCCGACACGCTCGCGCCAGGTCTTGAACACAGGTTTGCGGAAGATCTGTTCAAGTCGGGTCTGCGCGGTGATCTCCCCCTTGGGTCGGATCACGGCGGTGATGTGGACGTTGTCCTCGGACGACAACAAGCGCTCCATCACGGCCTGCCCCAGGAATCCTGTGGCTCCCGTGAGCAGCACTCGTTTGGTGGTGTTCTCAGACAACGGTTCTCCTCATGCCGGAAACGGCTGTACGTGGCGTCGGCAACGGTGGTTGCCGACGATGCTGTTCTTCATTCTCATGGATTCTCAACGGCCCACCCAAACACGGGTGCGGGCTTGGGCTCCGTGGACCGGGCGGGGACGGCGCCCGGCGCGCGGTTCCGGCAACCCGTCGGGCCGCACCATTGGGTCAGGATCTCACGAGCATCCCTTCGGTGCGCAGGGCCCGCTCGAGGGGCTCCGGGCCCCTGAGGTTGGGCAGGTCGTGCACCGCGGCGTCTGCCTCCCGGCACAGAGCCCGACGGTGTCGCACCCTCGGAGCCAGTACGTCCAGTGACTCCTGCACTGTCTCCCGGGCCACCCCGGGCGGGCGGACCGGGGAGAAGCCGCGCCCCAGCACCCTCCTCGCCAGGGCCGCGGCCCTGGGAGATCCTTCGAGCCGGGCCTTGGCCTCCTGCTCGAAGAACCGGATGTAATCGGCGGTGCGTTCCAAGCTGCGGTCGCACAGGTGATCCACCACGGGATGGTCGGCCACCACGGCAAGGCGCCGCAGCAGCGCCGCGGTGGTCGCCTCACGCGAGAGCGCCTGCGCCATCTGCCCGGCGACGACGTCCGCCCCGATCAGTTTCGGCAGCACGGTGCCCGTCATGGGCGTCCGCCGCTCCGGCGCACCACTCCGGGGTGGCTCCCGATGGTGAACAGTGAGGAGAGTTTCGAGCGCACGGGCGATCCAGTGCTTCTCGCGGCCCCACGTGGTCAGGAAGGCGCCGAGCTTGGGGTCCTGCACGGACTCCCCTGCGGCCAGAGGTCGCAGGGGCCCCGTGGTCGAGGACTCGAGTGCCCACAGATGCGCGACGGCGTCCAGAACACCCACGTGCAGCGGTCGGATCTCGAACTGGGCCGTGTCCAGCTCTTCGTGGAAGGCACCTCGTTCACCACGGCAGAAGTCATGGGCCGGGAAGCCGGAGTCGACCGCCGGACGCTGTTGGGCGCGGTGGTCGAGTGATCCGTTCTTGTGCTGGACCAGATGGGAACCTGGCCGATCACCTGTGGTGCTCACGCGATTCTCCGGGGACGGCGGGCTGGCTGCGCGACCGTAGCCGGCGGAAGGCGGTGAGCCACTCACTGGTTCGCTGGAGAGCTCAAGTCACCGGTTACGCTACGCCCACCGTAGTGTACCGTGGGTTTCATGTTCACCGCACTGATCACGGGCGGAACCTCGGGCATCGGGGCCGCCTTCGCCAAAGCACTGGCCGCCCGGGGGTTGAATCTGGTGCTGGTTGCTCGCGACCCAGCTCGCCTGGATCAAGCGGCACAAGAGCTTCGGGCCCGGTACCGGATCGAGGTCGAGACGCTGGCAGCCGACCTCGCCGACCGCGACGACGTCGACCGCGTGGCCGAGCGGCTCGAAAGCCCGGACCGGCCGGTGGAACTCCTGATCAACAACGCGGGCTTCTCGGTCAAGGGTCCCGTGACCTCTCCTGACCATGATCTGCACGACGCCGGCTTCGACGTCATGTGCCGCGCCGTCATGGTCCTGTCCTCCGCCGCAGCCCGCGCAATGACCGCCCGGCACGAAGGCTGGATCCTCAACGTGTCCTCCGTGGCCGGCGAGGTCTCGATGGGGCCGTACTCCGCGATCAAGGCTTGGACCACGACCTTCACGGAATCGTTGGCGGTGGAACTGCGCGGCACGGGCGTGCAGGTCACGGCGTTGCTGCCGGGCTGGGTCCGCACGGAGTTCCACTCGCGGGCCGGCATCAGCGGCTCGTCGATCCCGAACTGGCTGTGGCTCGACGCCGACAAACTCGTCGAAGAGGCCCTCCGCGACATGGCGCGGGGCAAGGTGGTCTCCATCCCCACACTGCGGTACAAGGCCCTCATGGGTGTGGTCAAGCACGCTCCGCGCTCGGGCATCCGGCTGGCCTCGGGTCTGCTCAACGGCGCGCGCGCCCGGGAGCAGAAGATCGCCACCGACCCCGTCGGTGACAGCCCGACCCCGCAGCCGTTGTCCGCAACCGACACCGACGATTCCCACGGCAAGGAAGAGGTCCAGTCATGACGGAACACTCCGGCCCGACTGACAACGAGAGCGCGGACGCGAAGAACCCCGCCACCGACCGCCTCAAGGTCATCACCCAGTGGCGCCCGTGGGAACCCTCAGAACCCGCCCCGCACGTGCTGGACAGCATTGACGCTCACGGTGCGCCGCCGGAGGACCACGGTCCCGCGCCGGTCGCACCCCCCGCGGAGTCGGCCCACATCGGCCTCGAGCACTTCACCGATCCCGGGCGCCGCCGCCTTCGCGCCGTCGCCCGTGCCATCTTCTTCAACGGCATCGTGGACCGCACGATCCGGCGGCGCGTCCAGCGCAAACCCGGCGCCGAGGTTCTGACCGGCGCGTGCGTCGTCGTCGCCAACCACTCCAGCCACCTGGACGCTCCCCTGATCATGAGCTCGCTGCCCGTGAATCTCCGGCAGAACGTGGCCACCGGGGTTGCCGCCGACTACTTCTTCACTACGTGGTACAAGAAGCTCTTCACGCAGCTGGTGTTCAACGCGTTCCCGATCGACCGTAAGGGCACCGGGGAGAACCGAGGCTTGTCGCGCAAACTCCTCAGTGCGGGGATCCCGGTCCTGGTATTCCCCGAGGGCACCCGTTCCAAGGACGGCAAGATGCGGGAGTTCAAGGTCGGCGCGGCCGCACTGGCTTCCTCCATCGGGGTGCCCGTCCTGCCGGTCGCGCTGATCGGCGCCCACGAGGCCATGCCCAGGGACACGTCGTGGCCGCGTCGCGGACGCCCCCCGGTCGTGGTCGCCATCGGCGAACCACTGGTCGCCCGGGAGCACGAATCAACGGTGGGGTTCAACGACCGCATCCAGGCAACCGTTCGCGAGCTCTACCGCGAGTACCGGCCGCTCATCGAGCAGTGATCCAACCTCAGGACCACCGCCTTCGCGTCCCCGCGGGAACGCCCCTGCGCACCGCGTAGAGTCGAGTACCGAACCGTAGGGAAAGAGGTACAAGTGCCAAACGTCAAGCACCAGAAATGGTGGGGCTGGGGAGAAGAGAACGTCTTCTTCACGTACGAGAACAAGCCCGCCTTCGCCCCCATCGTCAAGCGAGCCGTGGGCATCGACCTTCGCCCCCGCGAGCGGGACACCGTCGACTTCGGGACCGCCCAGGTTCCCGCGTCCCGCATCACGGATGCACAGCTGGCTGCGCTGCAGGGGATCTCCGGGGCGGAGAACACACTGACCGATGATCACGACCGCGTCATTCACTGGGCGGGGAAGTCGGTCACCGACATCATCAAGACCCTCCAGAACCGGTTCGATCGCGTTCCCGACGTCGTCGTCTACCCCGGTTCCGAGGACGAAGTCCAAGCCTTGGTCGACGCGGCCGTTGAACTCGACCTCGTGCTGATTCCGTTCGGCGGTGGTTCGAGCATCTCCAGGAGCTTGCAGGCTCGGCCCGAGGAGACCCGGACCGTGGTGTCAGTGGATCTCGGTCGCCTCAATCAGGTCCTGGAAATCGACGAGACGTCCGGGCTGGCCCGAATCCAGGCCGGCGTCCTGGGCCCGGACATGGAAGAGCAGCTCAATGCCCGCGGGTGGACCCTGGGGCACTTCCCGGATTCCTTCAACCACTCGACCCTTGGTGGTTGGGCCGCCACCCGCTCCTCCGGAATGCAGTCGGACAAGTACGGCGACATCGCGGAGATCATCCGCGGGATGAACGTCGTTCGCCCGGGCGGCATCGTCAGGCTTCGCCCACTCCCGTCGACCTCCACTGGCCCTTCCCTGCGCGAGATGTTCATCGGCTCGGAAGGCCGGCTGGGGATCATCACGGAGGTCTGGGTGCAGATCCACCGCCAGACCGAAGCCCGCGAAGTCATCGCCTACATGTTCCCCACCTGGCAGCAGGGCCTGACCGCGATGCGTCACATCCACGAATCCGAAGTGCACACGACTTTCGCGCGTATCTCGGACGCGCGGGAGACCGAATTCTCCCTGGCCACGCAGAAGGCACCGACGTCTCTCAAGAAGACGGTCTCCGCGAAGGGCCAGGACGCCCTCTGGGCGCTCATGCGGAAGCGGGGGTGGGACACCGACGCCATGTGCATCGCCTACGTCTGCTTCGAAGGAACGAAGCAGGATGTCCTGCGCAAGAAACGACGGGTCTCCGGCATCGTTCACAAGCAGGGAGCCTTGATCCTCGGGTCCGGACCCGGCGCGCTCTACGACCAGAAGAAGTTCGACACCCCCTACCTCCGTGACTTCCTGCTGGAACAGGGCGTCATCGGCGACGTGTCCGAAACCGCGGCACCGTGGGCCAAACTCACCACCGTGCACAAGAACGTCTACGACGCAGCGCAATCGGCCTTTGACGAACTGGGCAAGACCGGCTGGATCATGAGCCACATGTCCCACTCGTACCACTCGGGAGCCTGCCTCTACTTCACTTTCGCGTTCGAATACAGCGACGACGTCGATCACGAATACGCGTTGGTGAAGACGCGCATCCAACAGGCGTTCATCGACTCCGGAGGCACGCTGTCCCACCACCACGGTGTGGGCGCCGAGCACAGCCCGTGGATGGAGCAAGACGTCTCCGAGGGCGGCGTCCAGCTTCTCCGCGGCCTGTTCCAAATCGCGGATCCGGGTGAGAACTTCAACCCTGGAAAGGTCATCGACTCGCCGGACACGTTGCACAAGGCCCTACGCAACGGCGAAGCCGGCTGAATCCCGCGGCTCTCATTCCGGAACGCAGCAGAAAAGGGGCGGTGGGGGG
>NZ_RKMF01000023.1 GCF_003797835.1 Kocuria soli | reverse complement strand
ATCGACCACGGGCGGTCGGTTGCTGATGGCGTTCATCGGATCGACGAATCGTGGACGTCGCGCATCGGCCTGCCGGTGTGGTTTCCGCGCAACCCTCCCGCGCCGAAGTTGCTGTCCGAGTGAACGCTTCAGTTCGCCGCGCGCATGGACATAGATCGCCTGGTAAATCGTCTCGGTGCACACCCGCATCTCCAGAGCGGCCGGGAAGTCCTTGACCAGTCGGTGACTGATCTGCTGCGGAGACCACTTCAACTTCAGTTTCTCCTGCACGTAGCACCGGAGGGCGTCATGGGCGAGGAGCTTCGGCTGACGCGGTCTGGATCGCCGCTTGACCGAGAGTCGGTGCGCGGTGTGGGGCATGTATCCGCGGGTGGAGACCGTGTTGCGAGGTAACTCGCGGCTGATCGTCGACGGCGACCGGCCCATCTCCGCCGCAATCTGTCGGATGGAGAGTCCCGTACGGCGCAGGTCCTGGAGCTGTTCTCGCTCAAGAAGGCTGACGTATCGACCGTGGATGACCTTCTCCACGATGTTCAGATCGACGCTTCCACCGATTGCGCGGGTTCTTCGTTCAGGCATGTCCCCATTGTTCTGCTCGGGGTAGCGCACGATGCGACCGTCGGGATAGATCCTTCCGCGGCTGATGATGGTGATGCCCTTGTCCCAATCGGTTGCCGACCTCGCGTCTGCGCCGACTCGTGCCCGGGCTTCCGCGCGTGTGAGCCCCGCCGCCCTCAGACGGAGGAACTCCTCGCGCCGCGGGTTGACCCGGCGTGCTTCGCTCGTGGAGATCCCCGCCTTCCGCGCCCACGCGTACGCGGTGGGGCGACGAATGCCCAGCTCACGTGCAACGGTCGAGATGATCTGCCGCTCACGAACGAGCCTCAGGAACTCCTCCTTCAACTCCGGCGGGTAAATGCGCGGGGTCGCCCGCTGCATCGTCAGCCCCGTCTTGCGCAGCCAGTTGTAACCGGCGTTCTCGTGAACCCCAGCCGCTCGTGCCGCCGCGCGAACCGTTCCGCCACGATCAAGAATCCGGAAGAACTCATCCTTCTGCTCGTCGGTGTATCTCTTCTCCGCCACTGCAACACCTCTCCGCTAGGTGTTGCGACGACTGCTGGAATCCAAGCGGCCGAAGGCAAGCTCTACCTCTGCGCGATCAAGGACGTGTTCTCCGGCCGGATCGTCGGCTACTCCATCAGCGACCGGATGAAGGCCCGCCTCGCGGTGAACGCCCTGAACAACGCGGTATCCCGGCGTCGTGATGCGGCTGGTTGCATCGTGCATTCGGATCACGGATCTCAGATTCGAGCGCGGAGCTTCGTGCAGACGCTGAACCGTCATCACCTCATCGGGTCGATGGGGACAGTCGGTGCCGCCGGGGACAATGCGGCGATGGAGTCCTTCTTCGCCCTGCTGCAGAAGAACGTCCTGGACCGCAAGCGGTGGCGGACTCGAGAAGAGCTCCGGATCGCGATCGTCACCTGGATCGAACGCAAGTATCGCCGCCGCCGCCGACAGGCTCGTCTGGGTCGATTGACCCCCATCGAATGCGAGACCATCATGAACCCCGCCGTGAGCCTCGCGGCCTAACACCCCAACTGTCACCTAACGGTGCGGCAGTCCCCTTCGGCCTTGCGTTCACAGGAGGTGCGCTGGGCGGGGATGGAGATGCCCTCCGGGTCGTAGTCGGTGTTCACCTGCCCCTTACTGGAGACCCGCAGATAGATGACGGCTCGGCTACCCGGTGGCGCATCGATGGCTCCGGTCGGCGCTGACGAGACGGCGCTGCTGTCGGCGCGGGGTTCGTTTTCGGTCTTGACCGGCGCCAGCGCGGGTGGGAGCCCGTCGAAGGCGAACGGTGCGAGGTTGGTGTCAGGCAGGCTCATGGCTGCCCTCCTTCTGGTGAGAGCAGCTCCCTGCCGCGAGCAGCGTGTCGCGGATTGAGAGAGCGGTGGTGTGGGAGCGGCGCCCCGAGATTGACCGGGCCGGGGCGCAGGCCCGAAGCATGATGTGCCATCGGTTGCGTTCTCCGTTTACGATCCCATTTCACCTCGCCTGACCGCGCTATTTGCAGGTGTTGACTATTCCGCAACGCTTTCCGTCTGCCCGTGGAGAACACCGCCTGACCGTGATGCGGACGGCCGCGTCTATTTGGAGAACACATAGGCGCGCCCTTCGTGTTCGACCAGATCGAACCCGTCGGCGATCTGCTCACGGAGCGCGTCGTAGTCCGGGGTGACCTGTTCGATGATGAGCTGGCGTTCCTCGGCGTATTCGATGACGTCTCGTTCGCGCTCGTCGACCTCTGCCAGCTCGTGCAGTGCGTCCTCGACGGAGCTGTAGACACCGATGTACTGCAGGTGGAAGTCCTCCATGATGTCCCCGCTCATCGCATTCACGTGGGGCAGACCGAGGAAGATGCGCAGGGCGGTGTCGCGGTCGGCCGCGAGCTCGGTGAGCGTCTCGGTCAGCTCCGCGATCTGTGCGCTGCCGGAGGTGCCGGGCACATGCACGGTGAAGTACCAGTCGCCCACCTCGACACCGGTGGGAACGAGAATGTTGGCGAGTCGTGGCGGATAGACCTCCTGGTAGGTGGCCGCTTACTGTGAGTTTCCCGCGTTTTGTATGTAATTTGTATTATATATCTGTGTGCAGATTATGAGGAAATTCCGGCGACTGTTCAAGCTTTCATCGACGTACTTTTTACAACGCAGATGTGGATATTGCAGAGTTTGCCCACCAAGGCGTATTCCTTTGAATGCATGAGAGTGCGAAAATGAAGGCAGATCGCAGTGTCCCGGTCGAGCCGTCCGGCTCCCGCCTGCGGCAGCCCAACCCGCCCGAGGCGACGCGGCACGCTGGCAGTGTCGGAGGTCCCCGGTATCTTTGGACACGAACCTCTATGAGCACAACTTAAGACGCGCCCTCGGCGCGGAGGAGCATGACGCTGATGAAGCGCAGAGCGGCCGGATCGATCCGCTGCGACGGCCGCCTGGCCGCCGTAGCTTCCATGTGTCTGCCCTGCCCCACCGTGAGGGGCCGCCGATGACAGCTCCCCTCACCGACTACCAGTCGAAGTACTTCGCCCATGAGCTGCAGCGCAGCTACGCCAATGACCACGTCGGCAAGCTCGCCGGCCTGCTGTTCGACGCGCAGGTCGAGCCGAAGCCACACCAGATCGATGCGGCACTGTTCGCGTTGCAGACTCCGTTCCTGTCGGGAGTGATCCTGGCGGACGAGGTCGGCCTCGGCAAGACGATCGAGGCGGGCATCGTCATCTCGCAGTACTGGGCCGAGCGCAAGCGACGCATCCTGATCATCGCGCCCTCGAGCCTGCGTCAGCAGTGGAAGCAGGAACTGTACGAGAAGTTCCTGATCCCATCCACGATCCTCGACGCCAGGTCGAAAGACGCGCTGCTCGCGAGGACGGACACCCGCGCCGCTGAGGTGCTCATCTGCTCGTATGAGTTCGCCTTCCGCCACGAGACCGCACTGCTGAAGTCGTGGGATCTGGTGGTGGCCGACGAGGCGCACCGCCTGCGCAGCTACTGGAACGGCAAGGCCAAGGTGGCGGAGGCTGTCTCGCACGTCGCCCGCAGCGCGCACAAAACGGTGCTGCTCACGGCGACACCGCTGCAGAACAAGCTCGAGGAGCTGTACGGGCTCGTGTCGATCTTCGACCCCGACTACTTCTACTCGCTCGACGCGTTCCGTGAGCGCTACATCAAGAGCCGCGACCTGACCGGCGACGACGACCTGGTCGAGCGTGTAGCGGCGATCTCTAAGCGCACGCTCCGCAAGGACGCCAACAAGTACATCCGGTTCACCAAGCGAATGCCGCTGACGGTGGAGTTCACGCCGTCGCCCGACGAGGTGAGCCTGTACGACCTGGTCAACGACTACCTGCAGCGCGATGAGCTGTTCGCGTTCGCGGGATCGCAGCGCCATCTCTCGGCGCTCATCATTCGCAAGCGCCTCGGTTCGTCGACATATGCCGTGGCGAGCACCCTGGAAAACATCGCCAACCGCCTGGCAGACGAGGTGGCCGCTGGCAAGCTCCGTGACAACCGAGGTGGGCTGTTCCTGGCCGACTTTGAGGCTGGTGACGAACTCGAGGAAGAGATCGTCGAGGAGGCCGAGGAGACGACGGTTCAGACCTCCAGCACGCAGCTCGACGCCGAGACTCTCAAGCGCATGCGCGCCGAGGCCGATGAGCTTCGCGAGTACGCCGCGCTGGCCCGTTCGATCACGGTCAACCAGAAGGCGGTCAAGCTGAACGAGGCCCTCGATATGGGCTTCGAGCGTCTGCGTGAGCTGGGCGCCGCCGAGAAGGCGATCATCTTCACTGAATCGACCAAGACGCAGGAGTACATTGCCCGCACACTGGCCGACGCCGGTCGCGGCGAAGGCGTCGTCTTGTTCAACGGCTCGAACACCTCACCCGAGCAGACGGCGATCTACCAGACGTGGCTGACGGCCAACAAGGACGGCGACCTGATCACCGGCATCCCGGCAGTCGATCGCCGCAAGGCCCTCGTGGACTACTTCCGCGAGCAAGGCACGATCATGATCGCCACCGAGGCAGCGGCGGAGGGCATCAACCTGCAGTTCTGCTCGATGCTCGTCAACTACGACCTGCCGTGGAACCCGCAACGCGTCGAGCAACGCATCGGCCGCGTGCACCGCTTCGGCCAGAAGCACAACGTCGTTGTCGTGAACTTCAGCAACAAGGGCAACGTCGCGGAGCAGCGCATCCTGGAACTCCTGACGAACAAGTTCCAGCTGTTCTCGAGCGTGTTCGGCGCCTCCGACGAGGTGCTTGGCGCAGTGGAGGACGGCCTCGACTTCGAGAAGCGGATCAGCGACATCCTCACCCGCTGCAAAACGGCCGGCGAGATCGATGCGGCATTCAAGCAGCTTGAGGATCAGTACGCAGGCGAGATCTCGAAGGAGATGGCCAGCGCCAAGGCTAAGGTCTTCGACCACCTCGACCCGCATGTGCAGGATCGGCTGAAGGCGTACGACGAGCAGTCGGGCGACGTGCTCAACAAGTTCGAGCGGCTCCTGCTTGCGATCACCCAGCACGAACTCCGCGATGTCGCGACGTTCGAGGGTGACGGCCGCACCTTTGCCCTGAACCAAGCACCTACCGGGGACGCGCCAACGGGTCGCTATTACTTCAAGTCGAAGCCGCTCCCGAACGCGCACCAGTACCGCTACGCCAGCCCGCTCGCACAGCACGTCGCAGACACCGCCAAGGCACACGAGACGCCGCCGCGCGAACTGACCTTCTCGCTCGGCCAATCGAAGCGGGCCAGCAACGCTGTCAAGGCGCTAGAAGGCAAGAGCGGCGAGCTGACGGTCAACTTGCTGACCTTCACGATGCGAGCACGCGACGAGGACATCTCCGAGTCGTACATGCTCGCCGGTGGCATGACCGACGACGGCCAGTACCTGGACGAGGAATACGTCGCCGACATCCTCGACCTCGCCTGCCAAGGCGTAGGTGAACAACCCGTCGCGGTCGACGTCGCCAAGGTCGAGCCACAACTCAAAGCGCGGCTCGGTGAGCTAGAAAAAGAAGTTCAGGGGCGCAACTCCCGCTACTACGACCAGCAGGAGGAACTGCTCTACCGCAACCAGCAGGACCGAAAGGCCGGGCACGAGGGCAGGATCCGCGAGTACCGCACCAAGGAGAAGGAAGCCCGCAAGGCGGCGAAGCAAGCGGACGACCCGATGGAGCAGCTCAAGCTCAAGCGCGAGGCCCGCAGGTGGGAGCGCCGGGCGGACGAAGCCGACGACGACTTCCGCGACGCACGCCGCAAGCTGCAGGCCGAGATCGACGAGAAGCTCGACATGATCGAGCAATCCCTGCAAGGCACTCAGGACACCGAGCACCTGTTCGCGATCCGTTGGCGCATCGTCGCGTAAAGGTCAGCGTTCACAAAAGACATCGAAACTGTTAACTGAGGAAAGAGAAATACCCGATGAGCGAAGAAATCCACGAAACACCATCCACCACCACAAACTTCCAGACCGAGCTGGCAGCGCAGCTTGCCGAGTTGATGCCCGAGGTCATTGCCGACGGCAAGGTGGACGTGGAGAAGCTCAAGGAACTGCTGGACGGCGACGCGGCCGACAGTATTGAGCGGTTCGGGCTGTTCTGGCCGGGTAAGAAACGTGCCCTGCGTGCTGCCCAGGAGCCGACCACGGCGACACTGCGCCCCGACTTCGAGAACTCGAAGGACTGGGACACCACCAAGAACGTCTTCATCGAGGGCGACAATCTCGAGGTGCTGAAGATCCTGCAGAAGCACTATCACGCCAAGATCAAGATGATCTACATCGATCCGCCGTACAACACCGGCAAGGACTTCGTCTACCCCGACAATTACAAGGAGGGGCTCGACACCTACCTCGAATGGACGCGTCAGGTCAACGAGGAGGGCAAGAAGCTCTCGACCAATGCCGACACCGAGGGGCGCTACCACTCCAACTGGCTCAACATGATGTATCCGCGACTTAAGCTCGCGCGGAATTTGCTGACCGACGACGGCGTGATTTTCATCTCAATCGATGACCACGAAATGGCGAATCTCCGGAGACTCTCTTCAGAGGTGTTTGGTGAGTCCAACGTGCTGGGAGTGGTGTCTGTTGTTAACAACCTCAAGGGACGTTCAGACGACGAGTATTTCGCCACTGCAAATGAGTATCTCCTTGTATGCGCGAAATCGAACGAGAGGGCCTGGATCGGCGGCTTTGAGGCCGACGCTGAATATCGAGCAGAGTTTAAATTTCGCGACCAGATCAGCAACTATAAAGAAGTTGGTCTACGAAAGACTGGGTCGAGTTGGCGTCGCTCAGATCGACCGAATATGTTCTACCCGATCTACTACATCCCGCAGAAAGGCGAGTTCAGCTTGGAGCACACGGCGGGCGCCGTTGAGATTCTCCCCCTCGACACGCAGGGCAACGAAGGCAACTGGCGTTGGGGTCGCGAGACATTTATAGCGAACAAGGCGACGGAACTCACTGCCCGCGAAGTTGGTGGCAGATGGAATGTCTACGTAAAGATGCGAGACATGGTCAATGGTAAGCCTCGTACCGTTCGCCCGAAAACTATCTGGCTTGACTCAAAGTATGACACCGGAAGCGGTAAACGACTGATTAAGGATCTATTCCACGGCGAAGTTCCTTTCGACACTCCGAAGCCGCTGGCATTAATCAAAGACGCGATCGCTATTGGGGCTGGCCCAGATGCGATCATCCTCGACTTCTTTGCTGGCTCGGGAACCACGGCTCACGCGGTCTTGGCGCTGAATGCTGAGGATGGTGGGAACCGCAAGTTCATTCAGGTTCAGTTGCCTGAGCCGACACCCGATGGTTCCGTCGCGCGACGACTGGGACATTCGTCGATTGCAGATGTTGCTCGACAAAGAATTGTGCTTGCCGCTGACCGGATCGCAAATGAGCGTTCTGGGGGTCTTGATCTCGGCGATGCAGTAATCGATCTGGGCTTCCGCTCATATTCACTCGTCGACACGAGTTTCACAAAGTGGCAGCAAGCCAGCGACGTTGATCTGAACCAGCTGGAGCAGCACCTGCTTGACCTGCGCGATAGCAGCAGCGCCGATGCCGCCTCTGCCGATGACCTCCTCTCAGAGATCCTCCTGAAGCAGGGCTACTCGTTGACTGAGCAGATCGCTCCGGTCGATGTGGCCGGGCTCAACCTGCGCTCGGTGGGCGACGGCGTTGTCCTCGCGTACCTCAACGAGCACGTCAAGCCGACACTCGAGCAACTGCGCGCCGTAGTCGATGAGGATCCCGCTCGCCTGATCGTCCTCGAGGACGCGTTCCGGGGCGATGACCAACTCAAGACCAACCTGTCTCAGCTCTGTAAGAGCAAGGGCATCGAGCTCTGGACGGCCTGATCATGGGAGACAACACAGCGAGTAGCGGATTCAAGTTTGACGCCGGCCAGCAGTACCAGCTCGACGCGATTAATTCGGTGGTCGACCTGTTTGATGGTCAGCCGAAGGATGCCGAGAAGCTGGAGACGATGTTGCGCGGCCAGGTAGCCGCCGTCAAAAAGACGAAAAATGCGGCGCTCGACCTCGATCTCTCGCAGGAGGTGGGCGCCGTTGGTAACCGCCTGGTGCTCGATCGCGACACGGTGCTGGCCAACTTGCAGCGCGTGCAGGACAAGAACGGTCTCGAGGTTGCCTCGAAGCTGTTTGTTGACTCGGCGCTCGACTTCGATATCGAGATGGAGACGGGTACAGGTAAGACGTACGTGTACCTCCGCACCATCTTCGAGCTCGCCGAGCGGTACAACTTCACGAAGTTCGTCATCCTCGTGCCGAGCGTCGCGATCCGCGAGGGCGTGAACACGAGCATTCGCCTCATGCGTTCGCACTTCGAGGACCTGTACAAGAAGCGCAACATCACCTTCGACTCGTCGGTTTACAGCGGTAAGACGGCCGAGGAAGTGCAGTCGTTCGCGACGTCGACCAACGTGCAGATCATGGTGATGACGATTGACTCGATCCGTGGCAACGCGGCGACGCGCATCATCCACCAGACGCGGGACAAGCTGAACGGCCTTAAGCCGATCGACTACCTGAAGGCGACGCATCCGGTTGTCATCATGGACGAGCCGCAGAACATGGAGTCCCTGCTCTCTCAGTCGGCCGTGAGCGAACTCGACCCGGTGTTCACGTTGCGCTATAGCGCGACGCACAAGAAGCTCCGCAATGTCGTCTACCGACTTGACCCCGTCGATGCTCACGACCTCGGCCTGGTGAAACAGATCGTTGTGGCGGATGTGCAACAGCAAGGCGCTGATGCGACGCCGTACATCAAGCTTGTCGAGGTCAAGAACGACAAGGGCTGGGTTGCCCGGCTGGAGCTGTCGTGCCGGAAGGCGGACGGGTCACTCGAGCGGCGCGTGGTGAACGTCAAACAGAACCAGGAGCTCTCCGATCCTCGGCTGACGAACAACGCGAGCTATAACGGTTGGCGCGTCAACGGGATGAGCATCGAACCCGCCTATGTCGACTTGACGCTGCACGGCTATCTGCACCAGGGCGAAGGCATCGGAGGATCGTCGGGCGCGATCTACAAGGAGATGATCCGCGAGACGATCAAAGAGCACCTCCGCAAGGAGACACAACTGCACGCCAAGGGCATCAAGGTGCTCAGCCTGTTCTTCATCGACAAGGTCGAGAGTTTCCTCGGCGACGGCTCGAACAACAACGACGCGAACGGTCAGTTCGTGCAGTGGTTCGACGAGCTGTTCCGTGAAGAACGCGCCAAGTCGCCACAGTGGCAGGCGCTGCTCCCGCAGGATCCGGCCGAGTTGCGTCGCGGCTACTTCTCCGTCCTCAAGGGCAAGAAGGGAGCACCTGATGGCTTCCAGGAGGTCTCGAAGTCAGGTGCGACCAAGGCTGAGGATGACGCATACGAGTTGATCATGCAAGATAAGGAGCGCCTGCTCGACGAGAACGAGCCGACACGATTCATCTTCAGCCACTCAGCTTTGCGTGAGGGCTGGGACAACCCGAATGTCTTCCAGATCTGCACCCTGCGAGAGATGGGCGCCGAGACGGAGCGCCGCCAGACGCTCGGACGTGGCTTGCGCCTGCCTGTCGCGAAGAGCGCGGGTGGCTATGAGCGCGTGGCCGACCGCGGCATCGCAACGCTGACGGTGGTCGCGAACGAGTCGTACAAGCAGTTCGCCGATGCGCTCCAGAAGGAATACAAGGACGCGGGCGTCGAGATCGGCCGTGTCCGCAAGGCGGAGTTCTCGAAGATCCCGCTGCAGAACCCCGACGGGTCGCTCACCGATGAGAACCTCGGCTATGAGGGGTCTGTGTCGATCTGGGAGCACCTGCTCGCGCAGAGGTTCATCGACAAGGACGGTGTTGTGCAGCCGAAGTTCCAGCCGAACACGCTCGACTTCAGCCTCAACATGCCCGTCGACTTCATGTGGGCCGAGCCGTTCGTCATCGAGCTGGTCGGCCGTGCCAACATCGGCAAGTACGTCAAGCCGAAGAGCAAGCGACACTCGCGCAAGCTCAACAAGGAGCTGTTCGCGAACCCGGAGTTCGAGAAGTTCTGGGAGACGATCAGCCGCCGCACCACGTACCGCGTCGAGGTGGAGCGCGACAAGATCATCGAGAACTCGGTCAAGGCGATCAAGGAAGCACCAGACATCGACCCGTTGCGCATCCAGGTCACCCGCGCGGGCGTGAAGGTCCTCCGCGGTGGCGCGAAGGGCCAGGAACTCGGGTCACGTCAACAGGAACTCCGCGGAAGCTACGACCTGCCCGACATCATCGGAGAGCTGCAGGAGGCCACTTCCCTCACCCGCAAGACCATCGTCGACGTCCTTGTCCGCAGTGGCCGGCTGGGCGAGTTCATCGCGAACCCGAACGACTTCATCGCCATGGCCAAGCGCCTCATGCAGACCGAGCTCGCGAAGCTCGTCGTCGATGGCGTGCAGTACGAGAAGATCGCAGGCTCCGTGTACGAGCTGCGTGAGCTGCGCAAGGACGGCGAGGAGGAGAAGGAACGCTTCCTCGACCAGATGTACAAGCTGGAGAACGCGGACAAGTCGAACTTCGACTACGTCGTCTACGACTCCGACCCCGAGCGCCAATTCGCGGAACTGCTCGACGGCCGCGAGGACATCAAGTTCTTCATGAAGCTGCCCGACAAGTTCAAGATCGACACCCCGGTCGGCCCGTACAACCCTGACTGGGCGATCGTGAAGCACGAGGACGGCGAGGAGCGCGTCTACATGATCCGCGAGACGAAGAGCACCGAGGACGAGATCAAGCGCCGCCCGACGGAGAACGCCAAGATCAAGTCCGCGAAGCAGCACTTCGAGGCGATCGGCGTGCCGGACTACGCGGTTTCGGTGCCAGGGAGCTGGAAGCTGTGAATCGGGCTGAGAACTATGAATCGCAGTCCTTGCTGTCCTTCTTGCAGGTGGTTCCGCAGTGAGGGTCCGAAAGCTTGAGATTGAGAACTTCCGGGGCATTGCATCCGGGCAGGTGACCTTCCAGCCGCACACCCTGCTCGTCGGCGGAAAGGGACTGCCGCACCGTTAGGTGACATCTGATCTGGCTTGCCCGCAGGGCGGCCTGGAAGGATGTGCACCATGCCCGCTCCCTACCCCCAGGAGTTCCGCGACGACGTCGTGCGAGTGGCCCGGTCCCGTGAGGACGGCATCACCATCGCGCAGATCGCGAAGGACTTCGGCGTGCACGAAATGGCGCTCCACAAATGGATCCGCCAAGCCGACATCGACGACGGCAACCGCCCCGGCGGGACACGGGAGGAATCGACCGAGCTGCGCGAGGCCCGCAAACAGATCCGGCTGCTCCAGCAGGAGAACGAGGTCCTGCGCCGCGCCGCTGCCTACCTGTCCCGGGCGCACCTGCCGGGAAAAGGTTCTACCCGCTGGTGAGCGAGCTCGCCGCCGACGGGATCCCCGTCGCGGTGTCCCTGCGGGTCCTGAAGCTCTCCCGCCAGCCCTACTACCGCTGGCGCCACCAGCAGGTCACCCAGGCTGAGCTGACTGAGGCCTACCGCGCCAACGCGCTGCTGGACGCCCACGTCGACGATCCCGAGTACGGGTACCGGTTCCTGGTCGGCGAAGCCGCAGAGGCTGGCGAAGTGATGTGTGAGCGCACGGCATGGAGGATCGGCCGGGACAACCAGTGGTGGTCCGTGTTCGCCGAAGAAGCGCGGCAAGAACGGGAAGCGTCCCGGGCCACCGGTCCACGACGATCTCGTGAAGCGGGACTTCTCCGCCGATGACGTCAACGAACTGTGGTTGACCGACATCACCGAGCACTGGACCGCTTGGATTCCAGCAGTCGTCGCAACACCTAGCGGAGAGGTGTTGCAGTGGCGGAGAAGAGATACACCGACGAGCAGAAGGATGAGTTCTTCAGGATTCTTGATCGTGGCGGAACGGTTCGCGCGGCGGCACGAGCGGCTGGGGTTCACGAGAACGCCGGTTACAACTGGCTGCGCAAGACGGGGCTGACGATGCAGCGGGCGACCCCGCGGATTTAGGTCAAGTCCCTTTGAGTGGTGGCTTTTGGGTCAGGCGGTCATGAGGAGCCGGCTGGCGGTCTCGGGGGTGTCGGTGGAGAGCATGTCGGCGAGGCGGCGGAGGGAGATGTCACTGATGTAGCGGCGTTCGCCGTACTGCCATTCCTCGTGCTGGTCCTGGAGCACGGCCCCGACGAGTCTGGTCGCGGAGTCTCGGCTGGGGAAGATCTGGACCACGTTTGCGCGACGCTTGATCTCACGGTTCACGCGCTCTATGGGGTTGTTCGACCAGATCTTGCGCCAGTGCTCGATCGGGAATGCAGCGAACGCGGTCAGGTCCGCCTCGGCGTCCTTGAGCATTGCCGTGATCTTCGGGAACGAGCTCTCGAGCGATGCCGTGACCTGCTGGAACGAGTCCCGGACGGTCTCCGGGCTGGTTTGGGCGAAGATCGTGGAGACCAGGGCGTTGACGGGCTTGGATCGCGCAGAGCCCAGCGTCTGGGTGATGTTGCGAGCGAAATGGACCCGGCAGCGTTGCCATGACGCGCCGGGCAGCACGGCTTTGATCGCGTGCTTCAACCCGGAGTGCGCGTCGCTGGTCACCATAAGCACGCCCTCGGGCGCGGCGGGGGTGGAGATCGCCAGACCGCGTTCGCGCAGGCTGCGGAGGAACTCGGTCCAGAAGTCGGTGGTCTCCGCGTCACCGATCGCCATGCCGAGCACTTCTCGGTGACCGGTCGCGGCAACGCCCGTGGCGACCACGACGGCTTGGGAGACGACGCGCCCGCCCTGGCGGATGTCGAGATAGGTCGCGTCCAGGAACAGGTAGGGGAACCAGGTGTGGTCCAGGCGGCGGTGGAGGAACTCCGCGACGACCTCGTCGATCTCGCCGCAGATCCTCGAGACCTGGGACTTGCTGATCCCGGACTCGTTGCCCAGCGCCCGCACGAGATCCTCGACCTTCCGGGTGGAGACGCCGTCGATCCAGGCCGTGCAGATCACCGCCCAGAGCGCTTTGTCGACCCGGCGACGAGGATGCAGCAGCGCGGGATAGAACGACCCGGCCCGCAGCTTCGGAATCGCCAGATCCAACTCCCCGGCAGGAGTGGCCAGACGTTTTGCCCTGGTGCCGTTACGGCGCGTCGAGCGGGACGGGGAGCGTTCGTAACGGTCAGCACCGATCTTCACAGACGCTTCGGCATCGATCAGGTCCTGGAGCCCGGCCTGGAGAAGCCGGCGGAACAACTCCTCGTGAGCGAGGTCGGGGTCCTCGAGCAGTTCACTGACGAGAGCAGACAGGGCAGACTGGTGACGGGTCATCGCGGGTCCCTATTTCTTGGTCGATTTGGGAGGTCCCGCGATGACCCTTCATCGCCTACCAGCAGCTCCACGCCACCCCGGGATTGCCACCACGCTAGGGGACACACCCTCAACGGGGGGGGTGCCTCTATGGTTTTCGTCAAGCCACCAGAGCGACTGACGAGGGCGCCGGAGGCGGGGTCGGGTCTTGGTACAGGGTGCCATCCCGCAGCATCGCGTAGAGCACATCGGTGCGGCGCCGGGCCAGGGCTATCAGAGCCTGGTTGTGGCGTTTGCCCTGGGCTCGTTTGCGGTCGTAGTACGCCCGCGAAGGGCCATGGTGCAGCGAGGCGAAGGCTGAGAGGAACAGGGCGCGCTTCAGTCGCTTGTTGCCGCCTCGGGGTGCGTGTTCGCCGCGGATCGAGGTCCCGGATCGGCGTGTGACGGGGGCGATGCCGGCGTAGGAGGCCAGGTGCCCGGCATCGGCGAAGTCCTTGCCCACGACCTCGGTGAGGATCCGTGCAGCGGTCCTGACCCCGATACCGGGCATCGAGATCAGGACCGGGTGAAGAGGGTGGGCCTCCACCACAGCCTCCACCTGGGTGGCCAGCCTTGCCCGCTGCTGGATCAGCCCTGCCAGCTGCTCGGCCAGAATCGGCACCACCGTGGCCGCAGCCTCAGTACCTGCCACGACCACGGTCTGCTGGGCCAGGGCTTCGAAGATCTCCTCCGTCAAGGAGCTGGCCAGTCGGGGGGCGTGCTTGCGCAGCCGGGCGCGCACATGCCCGGGCCCTGCGGTCTTCAGCTTGCCCGGGGTCGGGTACCGGCCCAGCAGATCCGCTACTGCCGGGTGCGTGATCCTGGGCCCCAGCACCCGTTCCAGGGCGGGGTGGATCTGGGTGAGCAGCCCGCGCAGCCGGTTCGAGGCCGCGGTGATCTGCGCGGCGAGGTCATCGTCGGCCCCGGCGAGCATGGCCAGCTCGGCGATCTGCTCGTCATCGACACGGATGGATCGCAGGGTGTGGGGCATGGTGCGGGCGGCCTCGGCGATGATCGCGGCATCACGGGCATCCGTCTTGGCCGAGCCGGGGTGCAGGTCCGCGATCCGGCGCATCGCCAGCCCCGGCAGATACGCCACCTCAACACCGTCACAGGACTGCGCCACGGCCACGGGCAGCGCGCCGATCGTGGCCGGCTGATCGACCACCAGCAGCACCGGCCCGTGAGCTGCGGCGAGGTCCGTGAGGATGGCCCGCAGCCGGGTCTCGTCGTTGGGCAGGGCCTTGTCGTAGACCCTCTCGCCTGCGGCGGTGAGGGCTACGGCGTGGTGGTCGGATTTGCCGACGTCGAGGCCGATGTACACGGCTGGTGTTGGGGTGGTCATGGCGGTTGCTCCTGGGCTGGTCGGGCCATGTTCGTGCTGGCCAGCCCTGTGGTGATCACGCTCGGCATCCACGTTACAAAGACCCACGTGAGGAGAGTCCCGCCTCTATCAGCGATCCGTGATCACCAGACCGGTCCTCGGTGACAACACCCCCCGGATCATGAGTGCGACTGGGGGCAACGATCATGCCGAGGACCGGCTGGCCGACACCTGCTCATCCTGGATGATCCAGGCACCGCGGAAAAGGTAACGGGGCGGCCCACCCAGCCGTGAAGGGCAAGATCGGGCACCCCGGAGGTGTGATCGAGGTGCCGATGGGTGATGAAAGCGTTCTTCACGTTCCCGAATCCGAGACCCGACGCCACCAGTTGGCGGGTGGTGTCCAGACCACAGTCGATGAGGTAGACGCTGTTGTTGACCACCAGGGCCAATGCAGGCTTCGCCTGCCCGGCCGCGACGACGGGTCCACCACCCACGCCGAGCATGACCAACCGGTCCCCGGTGGGCGCGGGACCCGCGGATTGAGCGGGGGCGGCGCCAACGCCGTAGGCGGGTGCCATGGCCCCGCGCCCCAGCGCTCCAACCGTGGCGGCGACGCTTCCCAGGGCCAAAGTGGATTTGAGAATGGATCGACGAGTGGCGGCGACGCCATTGGATCCGGATACGGGGCTCCCCTCCTCGGGGCGCTGCGGGTTGAAGCTCAGGGTTTTCTGGGTGTCACACATGGGTCCTCGTCCTCTGAGCGGGCGGGTCCTGTGCAGCAGAGACGCTGTACAGACGGGCCCGATGGGGGTGTCGAGGGTAAATAGTGTCCTGGGTCACAATGACTGGGCCAGCAGGATCCGCCGAAAGACCATTCGGGGCACCGGAACAACCGCCCCGGTCAGGGCGGACAGGCGCTCACGCCGCGGTCTCCACGAACAGGCAGGTACATGAACCTCACCATTCATCAGTTGCGGCGCTTCCTGACCGTGGCTCAGGAACTGCATTTCGGACGCGCCGCACAGCAACTGCACCTCAGCCCGTCTTCATTGAGCGAGCAGATCTCCGCCCTTGAGCGGCGTTTGTCTCGCAATCTCTTCCGCCGGACCTCACGCACCGTGGAGCTGACAGATCACGGCCGAGAACTGGCGCCCCAGGCGCGGGCGGTGGTCGAGGCCATGGACCAGGTCCTGACCTGGGCCCGAGATGACTCGGGGCCAGCTCACATCCGCGTGGGCCTCATGGTCTCCAGCCCCGGATTCCGAGCCATCCTGGCGGCAGCGGCGCGGGAGATGCCAGACGTGCACTGGGAGATCCGGCAGCTGGGATTTCTCGGCGCCTACAAGGCTCTGGCGCAGGCAGAGGTGGACTGCATCTTCGTCTCTGAAATCGGCGAAGCCCCGGTACCGGAATTCACCTCGATCCCCCTGTGGGAGGAGGGCTGCGCCTTGGTCCTGCACGAGCAACATCGGCTTGCCGGACGATCGTCGGTACGGTTGGCCGAGTTGGCTGGCGAGACGTTTGTCACGGTCGCCGATGAAGCCGCGGCCGCCCGGTGGTTGACCGCTGTAACCGCAGCCGACACCGCTGAACCGCGCTCGTTGCCCGTGGCTCACAACTTCGAGGAAGTGGTGGAACTGTGTGGCGCCGGGCTGGGCGTG
Source organism: Kocuria soli (assembly GCF_003797835.1). Taxonomy (GTDB): domain Bacteria; phylum Actinomycetota; class Actinomycetes; order Actinomycetales; family Micrococcaceae; genus Kocuria; species Kocuria soli. The sequence goes on along the minus strand of NZ_RKMF01000023.1, from coordinate 1,554 downwards.
AACATTGCCGGAGAATCGGCCCGGGCCACCTATGACCGCCCCGGTATCCGGTTCGTGCCCATTCAGGACGCGCCGAGGGCCACCACCTATCTGTACCTGCGGGGGGACAATCGCTCCGCTCCGGTGGAGGACTTTGCCCGTCTTGCCTTGGACGTAACGCGCCGCGGAGCCTGACGATCGTGACGCCAATGCCTCTGACGTGAGTGCCGCGTCCGACCGCCAGCTACGCTCTCCGCATGACCTGGCCTGCCGTGCACCTCTCCCAGTCCATCGACGCCGCCCCGGACGTCGTCGCGCGCTTTGCCGGCGATCCCGCCAACCTCCCGAGGTGGGCTGCGGGGCTCAGCAACGGCATCCGGCAGGAGGCCGGACGCTGGCTGACGGATTCGCCGATGGGCACGGTGGAGGTGCGCTTCGTCGGCCCGGTCGAACACGGCATCCTGGACCACGACGTCGTCTTCCCGGACGGTTCGACCACGCACAATCCGTTGCGGGTGCTGCGCAATGACACCGGGAGTGAGGTCGAGGTCACTGTCGACACATGAGGGGTCACAGTCACGGCCCACTCGCGACACCATGTTGGCCAATGATTGACGCGACATCATTGTGACCGTCGGGTGACTGCACTGCCATGCAGCCGCTCGTGGCGGTAAAGGCTCTGCCGCGCCTGCCCACGGCCCCTGTCAGGAACCCCTCATGCCCAGTTTCAACGTCCCGGCCCCGCCCCCGGGGGCCCGGGCCTTCGATTCCGTGCTGGTCGAGTACCGCACTGTGCACCGTCACCCCCGCATCGTCTTCGACGACCTGGCACGGGAAGCATTCGAAGCCGCCGAGCAGATCACCAACGTCCTGCTGGTCGCCGGGGCCGGTGAGGTTGCCCCGGCCAACGAGCCCGCACCCGTGGTCTGTACCTTGAACCCCACCGTGCCCGGTTCCTACGTGCTTCGTTACGAAATCCGCGAGTCTCCCCAGCCAGAACCCACCGGACGTACACGCTCCTTCTTGCGACCCCAGGCTCGCGCGGCCCGCGATGCCACCCCGGAGATCGACGCGGCCCTGCAGGAGGCCTTGATCAGCGGCAACCGCGTCACCGTCGTACTCCTGTTGTGCATCGGGGTCCTCACCGGCATCGACGACGGAGGCTTGTCCGTGACGGCGGGTACCTCCGACGACGACCCGTTCGTGGAACTCCTGGACGGTATTCGTGTCCTGCAGCGCGTCCACCGCAGCACGTGGGTCCTGCTTCAGCGCGAGGACATCCAGGACTGCTTGCGAGGCCTGCTGGCCCCGTTCAAGGATGACCAGCTCTACACCATGACCCTGGTCGAGAACCCACACTTCAGCAATCTGCAGGCCGCCTACGTCATCACGGCCTCCCAGAAGCTCCGCGACTTCGTGGAAGGGGCAGCCCTCTGTCTACCGACGCTCTAGGGCGTGTCTCTTAAGGTCGTGGAGGTTGGAGGTCTGACGGTGGGTGGGCTTGGATGCCTCGAGCCCGGGGCACTCGACGCGCCAAAGTCCGCGGCCGCCGGTCTGGATCGCTCACAGGTCACC
>NZ_RKMF01000022.1 GCF_003797835.1 Kocuria soli | reverse complement strand
TAGCCGAGGTTCTGCAAACGCACTCGCCTGTGAACATGCGCGTGCGCGCGGTTTCAGTCTACTCCCATCTGTGGACGGTGACCTTGCCGACTGTGCGGCCGTTCTCGACCAACTCGTGCGCCTCGCGGAGTGTGGTCGGTGAGATCGGCGCGAGTGTCGTTGTGGCCGTGGTGCGGATGCGGCCCTGATCTACAAGGTCAGCGACAGTGTTCAGGAGCTGGTGCTGTTCAATCATGTCCGGGGTCTGCCTGAGCGGGCGGGTGAACATCAGTTCCCAGTGCCAAGCGATGCTCTTGCCCTTGAGCGGGAACACGTCGCGCGGACCGTCGTCAATGGCGACAATATGCCCGAACGCTCGAACGATCCGCGCATAGGTTTCGATCTGCCCCGCGGAATGCGCGGTGAACAGCCAGTCCACGCCATCCTGCGCGACGGCGAGCACCTGCTCAGCCAGGTCGTCGCGGTGGTTCACCACATGCTCCGCGCCCAGGTTGCGCACCCAGGCGGAGCGTTCATCGTCGGAGGCGGTGGCGATCACGGTGACGTTCGGCAGGAGCGCGTCGGCCAGTGCCAGCATGATCGATCCGACTCCGCCGGTCGCGCCGATCACCAGCAGGGTGCCGGTCGAGTCCTCGGTAAGGGCGAGCCGCTCGAACAGGGTCTCCCAGGCGGTGATCGCCGTCAGCGGCAGCGCAGCAGCGTCGGCAAACGACAGCACCTGCGGCTTGCGCCCCGTAATCCGCTCATCCACAACATGCAGGCGCTGGTTCGTACCTGGCCGGTCGATGCTGCCCGCGTAGTACACCTCGTCACCCGGAGCGAACAGCGTCACCGCTGAGCCGACCTCGCGCACCGTACCGGCGGCGTCGAAGCCGAGCACCTTGAACCCGTTCGCAGGAGCGCCTTCCCGCAGTTTCACATCGACCGGGTTCACCGAGACCGCCTCGACCTCGACCAACAAGTCATGCGGTCCAAGTTCGGGCACCTCGACCTCGCGGGCGGTCAGCGCCTCGGGGTCGGTGGCGGGGAGGTTCTTCTCGTATCCGATCGCAGTCGTAGCCGTCATGCCAATTATGGTTCCCCAGACCTACTGGTTACCGTCAAGGCAACCTAGTACCCATCGGATACCATGAACGTATGAGTCAGACCGTGGATGAGTGCGACCGGAACGACGTGTACGCGGCCATGTGTCCGTGCCGCGACATGCTCGACCTGCTCGCCAACAAGTGGAGCGCCCTGGCCATCGGTGCGCTCGAAGACGGGCCGCAACGCAACGGGCAACTCAAACGACGCTTGGAAGGCGTCAGCCCCAAGGTGCTGTCCCAGACCCTCAAGCGTCTCGAAGACCACGGCCTGCTCACTCGCACCGTCTACCCCGAGGTTCCCGCTCGCGTGGAGTACGAACTTACTGACCTCGGACACAGCGCAGCCGCCCCGTTGAAGCATCTGCGCGACTGGGTTGAACACAACGTCGGAACCGACCAGTAGCGACCCCCTCGGCGCTACATCGAGCCAGGAGTCCCGGCCTCCGCGTAATACCGCGTCAACACAGACGAGGCGTCGCGGTCGCCGTCACCGGACACGACAGAGTTCAGCAGGTACCGGTACCCGTCACCGGTCGTCATCACCCTAATTGATAACGTCACACCTAGAAGGTGCGAAGTAACCGACGCGCGAGCACAGGAGCGCTTCTGTCATTTCGAAGGCGAGACTTCGCGCGATTGGGATTCGCCGGGCCATCCTTCTTCTCTTTCGTCGAACGTCACCGCAACACCGTGTCGCTGGGGTTCGTGAAATCTTCTTCCGGAAGCGAAACCCAGGTACTGCGCCATGAGGAACTCGCCGCAGCGATGCACAGGCGTTCGACAGTTCGGTCGCACGAACCGATCGTTTGTTAACGGACGGCACTGTACGTCGATCGAAAGTCGCGCCGACACCCCCTGCGAATTCGCGTCGCGGGATAGTTTGCCAGGATCCGGCGATCAGCGTGGTGCGCATCAAGGAGGTGCGCAGCGGCCTCAGCACGAGGAGCCTGCCCGCGAGGCCGACCACCCCGCCCCTAGGAACGGTAGGAGTGCGACGTCGGGGCGAGCTGGGGGCCACCCCCCGAGACCGAAAGTAGCACCGCAGCGACGATAAGCGCCACGCCAACCAGGGTGGTCGTCAGCTCCCCGACCAACGAACCGATCCATCCGCGTTCCTGGAGGTCTCGGAACATCCTTATGCTCAGCCCGAACGTTCCGTTCGAGCTGCGAACCGATCGTCTCGATGCGTCGTGGCAGACGCCTCAGCTGTCCACCGATGACCTGGAGTTGCACGCGGCCGTCGGCGAACATCTCCCTTGAGTCCATCGCCAGACGTATGAAATGAGGAGTTCGAGCAAGGGCCCGATCGACCAAGTCGTAGTCGGCAACGAGCTGGCACAGCGTTCCCTCGAGTGACACGAAGGAAACGACTGGCGTTCTCCTCCGCTGTTGGGGACGTCGGGTCGGCTGAAATAATGGCCGGGACGATACGGTGGCGAGTCAGAGCGCCGTGATCCACCGCGCGATCTCGTCAGCGAGCTCGTCGCTATTGTCTTCGACCATCAGCATGTGGCCGTTCCCAGCGAGAACAGGCAGTTCGGACGACCAGAAGGTGACGGCGGCGCCCTGATCGGTGAGCCAGGCCACGATGTCCTGATCCAGCTGCGAGGGGTGGTCGGTATCGGCTCCACCCGTGAAGACGAGAATCGGCTTGTTCGTGAACGCGTCGGTCGGCCCGATCCTCATTTGGCTCCCACCGATGTTCTGACGCTGATAAAGCATCCGGGCCGGGATCGGCCGAAGGGTGCGGCGGAACACCTCGATGCACTCGCGGGGGAACCGCCGGCTGGGTCCGATGGCCTTGTCGTTCACGAAGGCGCTTGTGGGTTCCCAGAAACCCATCTTCGGGATGGTCCAGTCGATGGCCGCTCCACGGATGGAGACCTCCTGGTCGGACTCCCTCACGATCTCGGGCACCGCCTGTACATTTCCAGGCGGGCCCGGAGCGACGGCTACGAGCCCGTCGATGAGATCGCCATGCGTCTCTAGGAGGCGGAAGCCAATCGGACCTGCCATCGAGTGCACGACCAGCACGACGTTCCGGCCGAGACCAGAGAGGAACACGCCCATCCCTCGGCACACGCTCTCATAGTCCAGCCGCGCAGACGCCGCACGATCATCGACGTGTTGGGCCGCCTCATAGGACAACCCCAGCCAGTCCACCACCAGCACACCGTAGCCAAGCGATACCAATCGTGCCGCCCAGCCCTGTCGGCCGTCGGGCGTCTCGAGATAGCACTCCTTCGAGACACCACCCCCGTGCACGAGGACGATCCACCGAGCAGGCGCACCCGACGGCGCCAGTTCGGTGTACGAGATCGGCGCGACGTCGTCTGGGCGTGAAATCGAATCCATAGCTTCCCCAGGCCTGTTAGGCAATGACGGCGTCGAGGGCCCGTGCGAGCCTCTCCGGATGCGTGAGCATCACCAAATGGCTTCCGTCGATCTCGATCGTGCGCGGACTATCAAGCCGCCCGGCCGCGGCCTGGTAGATCTCAGCGGGAACGGCCTGGTCCTGAGCGAGGAACACATAACTTGACGGGATGCTGCTCGCCCAGAACTGGTCGAGGCGGATCGGCTCAGAGGACCAGCCTGCCGGCGTTGGGACGAGCCTCGGCTCGAGCGCGGCGAGCTGCTGCTGCTCGAACGGGGACATGTCCTGCATAGACGCGGCCCAGAGCTCAGGCGGCATGACGATGGTGTTGTCGTCGGACTGACTCGCAAGCGCCTTCATCGCTGCGACCAACGGATCGGGGAGCACGTCGTTAATGGTCTCGCCGTCGCGCAGCACCCAGGCGTCGACGAAGACGACCCGGCCGATGCGCTCGGGCATCGCCTCAGCGACGAGTTGGATGAGCGGACCTCCGCCGCTATGACCGACGAGCACGATGTCGAGCTGGGTGAGCTCTCTTACCTGATCGATCAGATCGCGCGCCATCATGCTCATCGTGACGCCGGAGCGGTCCACGTCACCGTCTTCGAGACCGCGCAGCGTCGGCGCGATCACCTCGTGCCCCATTCTGCGCAATTCGTCGGCGACGCCGTCCCACGCCCAGCCGCCTACCCATCCGCCGTGCACCAGTACGATCTGCATTGATCATCCTCTTCGCATATTTATCTGCTGAGCAGAACTTGTTCCTAACTAGAAGACACAATAGCTTGCGCGGCGCCAACAGTCCAGCATGGCTCGAGCTCTCTTCAGAACGCGCCGAACGACCCCTGCACCAGGTCGCAGGGGAAAGAGACGACGAGCCTTCAGGAGGTCAGGTCGGCCAGACGTACGGCTGCCTCATCGAGGAGTGCGACGAGGGTCTTCACCTTGCGGGGAGGCAAGCGGAACACCGGGGCAGATGCGTTGATCGCCAACCGCAGCCCGCTCGCCGAGGGAACGGCCACGGCCACCGAGGCCACGCCCTCCTCGCTCTCCTCCCGGTTCGTTGCATAGCCCTGCTTCGCGACAAGATCCAGTTGTGCGAGGAGCTCGGTCTTGGTACGGATCGACTGCGGAGTCACCTGTGAGAGTTGCTCGTCGGGGTAGAGACGGTCCAATTGTTCTCGCGGGAGCTGCGCCAGGAGAACCTTTCCCGTGGAGGTGCAATGGGCCGGCATCTCCTTGCCCAACCGTGAAGCGACTCGCACCGCCGTCGTCGGTTCCGAGACCGGGGTCGTGCCCGACGTGAACCAGATCCAGCTCAGCCCCGACATCGCCCGTACCGTTCCTCGACGCGCGCACGAGGTGCTCGGTATCGTGACCGAGAGCTGGAGCCCGCTCGGCCGCGGGCCCGAGCTGCGGGAGAACCCGACGATCGTGCAGATCGCGGCGGACGTCGGACGAACGGCGGCACAGGTGGTGCTCCGCTGGCACGTGCAGCAGGGCCTCGTGCCGGTGCCGAGATCGTCAGACCCCAAACGCCTGGTCGAGAACCTCTCGGTCTTCGACTTCCGCCTTAGCACCGACCAGATGGCCACGCTTGCGTCCCTCGACAACGGCGAAGCCGCCGCGCGGGACTCTGACCTGCCCGAGAACGGTCATTAGTCCACCAAGAACACCAAAATCGTCACCGATCTGGTAAATTCAGCGCGCTCTGGAGACGCAGCAGAACGCCTCGCGCGGCTCCTGGACATTCGACTACACGCAGGACCGGCTCTCCGCCATCATGCGCTGCACACACGACCGCTGCCTCGAGACCGCCGACGAATACGGCTCGCCAGGCTTGCCCGGTGGACTTCGGCGACTGCGCGAAGCAACTGACCGGCGGCGAAGGTGATGGCTCGAACGTAGGCGCGATCTGCCTTGCTCGCCTCACCTTCGGCTCGCTCGACAGCCGCGTCCAAACCATCGCGAAGTCGCGTGCACTGCAGATGGCGGCGAGGGAGAGAGTAAGTTCTGCAGTGTGCCCGATCGGGAACAGGGGGTGGGCTTTAGTACCCCTGCCCGAATTCGCGAAGTCTGGGCCACAGATCGCCGCCGACGACGCCGAAGACCCCTACGTCCGCCAGCATGCCGCCGAAGCCCTGCTTGAGATCAACGAAGACCGGAAAGTCAACGGCCGCTACCTCGCCGTCAAGACCCGACAGAACCTCGCCCGCCTCACCGACTTCGCCGAACACACCCGTCGGTTTCCCTGCCTCTTCCGCCTCGATCAACGCCACCTGTGCACCCCTATCAGCGGGAGCGAGGGTCTCGGGAAGCTTCTCAAGCCGACGGGCAACTCGCTCGGCAGTGCTTGCGAATCGGCGGTACGGACGACCCAACTGTTCGCTCGTGTTGGGGTCCTGGCCGTGCCCCATGAGACGGCGGAGCTGCTCCTCGCTGACCTCACCACCGGGTTCGACGGCGCCAGAAATGTACGCGAGACCCGATCCGAGCCATGAGCCCGGCGGCGTGCTGTTCAGTCGTTCAGCCGGTGGAGCCAGTAGCCGGGTTCGCGGCGCTCGTGGGCGTAGGCGAGGATCAGGATCGTGTCCGGCTCCACCGTGTAGACGATGCGGTACGGGTATCCGCGAACGGCCTTGCTGCGGATCACGGTGCCATCGTCAGCGGTCGTGAATGGTGGGGCGGCGTTCGGCCATTGGTCGAGGTCTTTCCGGGCTTGCCTTGCTCGGTCGATGAGCGCAAGGCCGATCCCTGGCTCCTGGTCTTCGTACCAGCGCACGGCGGCGTCGAACTCCGCGACGGCCTCGGGGTGCTCTCGCTGGGCCAAGGTCATGCGGTGAGCAAGGCGCGCAAACGCTCGTAGTGCTCGTCGGCATCCACCAGATCGACCGCACCCTCACGCACCTCGGCCAGTCGCCGGGTAGCCTCGGCACGCCAGGCTGCATCGACCTCGCTCTCGTCGTCTGCATCATGGAGGCTTTCGAGCAGGGCGTTAGCGACGACCGCGCGCTGATCGGCGTCGAGCGCGAGGCCGTCTCGGATCAGAGTTGCGGTGTCGGGTGTCATGTATTCAAGTGTACGTCGAACGGCCGACAATCGCGCTGGGCGTCTGTGGCTCGGGTTGCGGGGCTGCTGTGAACGTCACGCCGACGCGACGTGCTGCTGATGCTCATAGGCCGCGTGCTGGCCCGTCATGTCGCGGGTCGTTGCGCCGCGGGTCGCGTTCGGTCGGCTCGCGGAGTTGCCGTTCGCGTTCGGCGAGTGCTTGCTGCCTTGCTTCGTGCTCGGCGCGGGTGGTTTCGATCCGTGCGGCGGCGTCGCGGATCGGTAGCGCGCGGAGGTAGTCGGCCTCGGCTCGGAGCGCGGTGGCTTGCTGGTGCGCCTGTCCTGCTTGCTGTGCTGGGTTCGGCAGTCGCATCCCGACCCGGTGGCGCATCACCGCCTGCGGCCCGTACTCGCTGACCAGCAACGCCCGGCGTTCCTGCTCGTGCCGCTGCCGCAACTCGTCACGGTCGGCTCGCGCGGCCTCGACGTGCTGGGCGGCGTCGATCACGCGGGGATCGGCCTCGGCGCGACGCTCGGCCTGTCGTGCCGCCCACTCGGGCAGGGTGTCGGTGGTGCGGGGTGGTTCGCCCCATGTTTCGCGCACCCGTGCCCGAACCGTCCGGGTGTGCTCGCTCGTCTGGCGGTGCTCCGCGCGGGCCTTGCGCCTGCCGAGCCTGCCGACGGTGGCGAGTCGGCTGCTTGCGGCGGCCTCGCGCTCGACAGCATCGAGATAGGTGGTGCCGTCTGCCTCGGCCTGCACCGTCAACGGTTCCGCGATTTCGGCACGGATGCGCGCCGCCTCGTCCTCGGCGTGGCGGAGCACGTCGGCGTGCTCGTCGTCCTCGGTCTTGTGTGTTGCGCGCTGGGCGTCGAACCTGGCAGCGGTCTGCTCCCAGCGTTCCGCCGCACGTTCGGCTCGTTCGGCTTCGGCGGTGAGGCGGGCGAGTTCTTCGGTGATGAGCTGCACGGGGCCATCGCTGACGAGGCCTTGCACGGCGTCGATGGCTTGGGCGGTGGCGTGGTCGAGGCCACGGTCTGCCGGGTCGCGTTCCATCGCCTCAACGAACCGCGCCCGCGCATCCGCCATATCAGCGGCGACGACGTGGAGTTGGTTCTGTTGGCGGCCTCTCGTCATGCCGACGTAGACGCCTGCCGCGCTCGTCGCCTCCGACAAGGCCGTGTGGGAGGCATCGACGGTTGCGCCTTGGACGCCGTAGGCGGTCGCGGCATACGACAGGTGCGCCCACTCGCTCACGTACTCGGCGGGGAGGGCGACGGTGCGGCTGTGCTTGCCTCCGCCGCTGACTTCGCGGGCGTAGACGCTGCCCTCGTCGGTCACATGCTGCACGATCCATTGCTGCCGGTTTGCCACGCCGAGGTCGCTGCTGTTCTTCCGGGTCTGGATCAGGTCGCCAGCGCCGATGCTCAGCCCGTCGCTGCCGGTCGTCGTCATAGTGTCGTCGACCTCGCCGCGCTCGACCCGCCCGGCGCGGATGTGCTCGTTCAGCTCGGTGGCCTCGTCGTTGGTGGCGACGGTGATCGCTTCGCCGTCGTGGGCGTGGGCGGTGATGTGCTCGCGGGCCGCTTCCTCGTCGGCATGCAAGGTCACGAGGCCCATCGTGGCGAGTCGGTCGAACACGTCGCCGGGGTGCTCCCGGTCACGCATGACCAACGTCAACGCCGCATACTCGGCATCGGTGAACCTGTGGAGTTCGGTCATGTCGTAGGTACGGCCACGAATCTGGGCGGCCATGTCGAGCACCCCGCCGCGCCCGACCGCCGGGAGCTGCGCCCGGTCGCCCACGAACGCGACCGACGCGCCTGCCTCGGCGGTGACGGTCAGCAGAGCGAGGGCGGTGTCCTGGTCGAGCATCCCCGCTTCGTCCACGATCACCCGCTCACCCCGCGACAGCACGGCGTCGTTTGGTGGGCCGGTGTAGATGTTCCCGGTTGCAGGGTCGGTGTCGCCGGGTGCGAGGCGTGTCCATACGCCGTCCTCGTTCCACCGCCACCCATGCGCATACACGAGCGCCGCGACGGAGGTTGCGGGCACGCCGAGTTCTTCGTGGGCGACCTGCGCCGCACGCAACGTCGGCGCAACCACCCGCGAGGATCGCCCGTGCTCGGCTGCAACCTCGATGGCGACGCCGAGCATGGTGGTCTTGCCTGCGCCCGCCGCGCCCTCGACAATCACGAGCGGGTTGGTCGAGGCGACGGCAGCGGCGGCCACGGTCTGCCCGGTGTCGAGTCCGGCGGCTTGCGCAGCGTCGGTCACGTCGGGGTGCTTCGGCTCCCGTTCCGGCGTCGCGGCGGTGAGTTGGTCGCGGAGTGCGGTCTCGGCGGCGACGACGCCAAGGCTGGTGAGGTGGGCGACGTGCTCGGGTTGCACCATGCCCGGCGGCAGCACCGAGAAACAATCCGAGGCGGCGAGTCCGGTGGCGAGGTCGATGAACTCGCGCAACTCCGCCGGGGTCGCTTGCACGCCTGCCTCGGTGGTGATGCGGGTGACGTGCTCTCGCACGGTGTGCGGTGTCCAGGTCGATGCAGCCGCCGCGCAGCGATCCAGCGCACGACTGGCGACCTGTTGCACGCTGAGGTCATCCAGCGATGCCGGCGCAACGGTGTCGGGGTGCTGCAAGCTCTCGGGGTGGTAGCCGGCGTCTCGGAGTTCCTGCTGCCACCACTGCTCGTTCTTCAAGTCCGCCGGTTTCTTGCCGGGCCGCTGGAACGCCCACGCCGCGTCCTGCATCCGAGCGGTCAACACCGGGCCGGGCGTCTCGCCGGGATGCTTCGCTTGCCACTCGGCCTCCATGCGTTCCAGGTTGCGTCTGATCTGCGCCGACCGCTTCGACATGACGGCGTTGAACGGCTCCAACTCCACAACCTCACCGCTTACGGGGTCGAGGGTCAGGCCATGCTCGGAGAGCGTGGCGGCGAGCTGGGGGTGCGCGGCGATCACCGCCGTACCGAGAGCACGGATCGCGCCCTGCTGCTGGAACAACGCCGCCGTGGTCAGCGCCCGCCACTTCCCGCCCGCCCACACCCTCGTGCCAATCTGGAAATGGATATGCCGGTGCGGATCACCCGCACGACTCGTCTTGTGCGTGATCGCGACGGTCTGCATGTGCTCGACCGGCAGCACCTCCTGCGCGCCGCGCGGCCCCGCCAACGTGACCGAATGCTGACCAAGGAAGTGCTGAATCTCCCGCGCCGCATCCCGCTGCGTCGCGTCCAACGCCTCGGACACGTCCGGGTGGAGTGCGGCGGCGACCGACAGGCTCTTCGGCGCGTTGATCGTCATCTCCGCGAACAACGGCGACCCCCGACGCACCTTGCCCGGCTTGCGCGGGGTACCCATCGACTCCCCGGTGTCCGGGTTCACCCAATCGACCCAGGCTTCGTACTCATCCGCCGACAGCGACCGAGCAGCGGTGACCTCGCCGGTCGCGTCGATCACGGCGTACTCGGCCACGGCCTGGTCTGCGCCGAGGTAGTACTCGTCAGCGCGGGAGCGGTCGGCCTCGACATAGGCGCGCGCGGCAGCACCGCTGCCGTGGAACAGCTTCACTCCACCCTTCACTCTGGCCTCCCTCACGAGTCGTCTCGTGAGAGAGGTGCGCACTACGGCCCCGCCGTAAAATACGTGCCTCACTGAGATAGGGGGCAGATGACTGATGGAGCCGAGCGTCAGCGCGAGAGCGTCGCACAGAGTGTCGCTGGCAAGAGTTGGCGTCACAAAGTTCGAGGGAACTTTCGGAGTTCGGTTCGATGAAGTGACTAGTCTTCTCGGCGAACTTCGTGACCTGATTACTGCCCGATGAGTCTTCGGGCAGCGGTGACGACGGAGGCACGGCGGCGTGCGTGTTCGGCGTCGCTCTCGGCTCCGGTGATCATGCGGGCGACCTGCGGTACCGCTGACCACCATCCGGCGAGTGAGAGCACGAGGAACATCAGGTGGTCGGCGTCGAGGTCGCTCGTTACTGTGCCCTTGGCCTGTCCGTCGGTCATGGCGGCGACTTTGTATCCGTAGTATTCGCGCCGCTCGGCCTCGTCGGGTACTTCGGTGTCGAAGACGAGCCCTTCCCAGCGCATGAGCCTGCCGAGTTCGGGGTGCTCGCGGTGGTAGTCGTAGACGCGCCCGGCGTAGTCGCCCACGTCCTCGGTTGCGAATGATTCGACGGGCACGTCGCGGGCTACCTTCGCCAGTTCCTCGCGCAGTACGGTGGCGAAAAGTCTGTCCTTGCCCCCGAAGTGCGTGTAGACGCGCTCCTTGTTCACCCCGGCGGCCTTGGCGATGCGCTCGATGGTCGTGCCGTGCGGCCCGTGCGCGGCGAACTCGGCCACCGCCGCGTCGAGGATGCGGCGCTTCCTGCCCTCAACATCCCAGCCCATCGTTCCCACCTCCCGTCTCGTGCGGTAAACCCAACGCTCACGTTGCGTCTTCGCGGTTAGCCTACTACAGTCAAATCCAACGGAAACGTTGGATTTGGAGTGGTGGTGTCTGCGAACTCGACGGAACAGATAGCGGGAGCAGGCGAGGCGCGCGAGCACCCGGCAGGGAACGGCGTGGTCGTGCTGCTCGTGGTCACGGCGCTGCTGGTGCTCACGCAGTTGTACGCGGCAATCCCGCTGATCGCCCCGATCGGTGCGGAACTCGGCTCTGATGTGACGTTCGCGCTCTCGACGGTGTTCAGCGTGTGCTATGCGGTCGGGTTCCTGATCTGGGGGCCGTTGGCCGATCAGTACGGGCGGAAGCGGATCATGCTCATCGGCCTGGTGTATCTCACCGTCGCGACCATCGCCTGCGGCTTCGCCTCCACGGTGCCGATGCTTGCTGCGCTGCGCGGGGTGCAGGGGGTGATGGCGTCGAGTTTCGCGCCGGTTGCGCTCGCGTATCTGGCCGAAGCGACCCCGCTGAAGCGTCGGGCAACGGCGATCGGGGCCATGTCGACGGCATTCCTCGTTGCCGGGATCGCAGGCCAAGTACTCGCCTCCGCGCTCAGCCTGACGTTGGGCTGGCAGTGGGTGTTCATCCTCTCCGGCATCATGCTCGGCCTCGGCATGATCGGCGTCGCCGTGCTCGTCACCGAGCCGCACAGTCGCAGAGACGATGCGAGCCTGGTGCGTCGCTTCGCCGTAGTCGGGAGGGTCGCCACACGCCCCTCGGTGCTGCTACTGAGCCTCGCGCACCTAACGCTGCTGTTGTCGTTCGTCGGCATGTACACCGGCCTCGGCCCGCACCTGACCGACCTCTGCCTGGACTCATCGCAGGTGATCTGGCTCCGCCTCGTCGGGCTGCCGGGCATGTTCGCCTCCCTCTTCGCGGGCGCTATTGCGAAGCGTCTCGGCGGCGCGGGGGTTGCACGTGCCGGGTTCGCCCTCGCCGCGATTGGGCTGCTGATCGAAGCCGCACTCTCGGCATCCCTCGCGGGCACGGCGCTGGCGAGTCTCGTGTGAGTCACTGGGGTCGCGCTCGCGGTGCCCGCGATGATCACCCTGTTCGGCGAGACCGCCGCCCCGAACCGGGCCGGTGGGATGGCGCTCAACGGATTCGTGCTGTTCCTCGGTGCCAGCGTCGGCCCACTCACTGCCTACCTGGGCTTGGACTTCCCGATCCTGCTCGTCAGTCTCGCCGCGCTCATGGTGCTCGCCGTCGCCAGCCTCACCGGGTTCGCCCGACTCACCCGCACGCCCGCTTCGGAGGTACCTGTATGACTCGCATCCTGATTCTCGGCGCGACCGGGCGCACCGGAGCCGCCATCCTCGCTCATCTCCCCGCAGGCATCGAGGCGACCGCTGCGCTGCGCGATCCGGCAGACACCACGCGGCTCGCCAAGACTGCTGCATCGCTGACCTCCACGGTCGTGAACATCGCTGAGAACGCCAGTCTCACGCAAGCAATGCACGGCATCGACGTCGTCATGAACGCGATCCGACTGCGTGAGGACATCGCCCCGACCGAACTCGTGGCCGTACATGATCGACTCATCGAGGCAAGCACCAAGGCCAACGGCGCTCCGGCCCGGATCGTCACGGTCGGCGGAGCAGGAGCACTCCGACTCCCTGGAGACAGACGGTTCTGGCAAGACCCCCGGTTCCCAGAACCCACACTGCCGCGCGGGAGAGCACACGCCATGCTGCGCGACCACCTCGAAGCGGGCAACGCAGGATCAGAATGGGCGTATCTGATCCCGCCGCCCGTCTACGAACCGGAGGGGCCGACGACAGCACGCTGGGAACGAGTCTCCCCTTCCACAGACGAGACTGCGTTCACCCGACAAGCGATCAGTTATGCCGACTTCGGAGCGGCAGTCGCGGAGACTTCCACCAAGGACGACACTCGCACGCAACTCATCGCATGGCCCAGTGAACTGACAGAAAAGCACCCGATGAGTGGATAGGCGCATCTCCCCGCCGTTGTCGGCTCGGACACGGACGACGCATCGACCTGTGGGCCTGGCGGCGTACAACGTTGTCCGGCTCGTTGTGATCCGTGACGGCACGGCCATCGTGTTCAGCGAGTTCGGACAGCAACCCGTCAGCTTTGGCGACGCGGTGCTGCTGGGGCCGAGCGTGCTGTTCGGCGTCGAACCCGAGGGGCGGGTCACCTATACGACGGTCTACATCGACACCGACATGGCGCTGGATCAGTTCTTCTGGCAACACTCCGCGATCTTGCACGACCGCCTCGACGCCCACGACTTCGCGGGAAAGGTGTACACCGAACCTGCCCAGGTACTGCACCTGGGCCGGGATCGAGCCGGGCGGTTGTTGCCGTGGCTGGACGAGCTGGTCGCCCTCACCGTCGAGGGCAAGTACCTGGAACGGTTCCATCGGATGCAGGCGCTCTGGTTCCTCATCACCGATGTGATCGCGCCGTGCATCCGCGTCTCGACGGTGCGGCTGACCCGGCTGCAACGTGCCCGCGCTCGCCCGTTCTCCGCTCTAAGTCGGGTGCCTGAACCGTTGCGTCGTGAGGCGATGCTGGTGCGCGACGCGCTGCACAGCCGGATCACGCACCCGTGGACGCTCGCGGAACTGGCAGCCCTGGTGCGGCTCTCTCCGAAGCACCTGGTGCGCGTGTTCACGGACACGTTCGGGAAGACCCCGACCGCCTACCTGGTGATGCTCCGCGTGCAAGAGATGGCGCGGCTCCTACGCGAGACGAACATCACCGTCACCGCCACCGGGCAGCGGGTGGGGTGGCGGAGCCGGTCGCGCGCGGTAGAAGCATCCACAGCGCACACCGGAGTGACACCGAGCCGCTACCGAGACATGCGCCCGCTCATGACCGACCTCCCATGACCGAGCCGGTCGCGCTGCCCGGCAAAGTGCCGGAGTGACCGGGAAACGCCCGGCCTGCTCGTCTCCTGCTTCGCCGCGACCGCCGGTGCTTGGTAGGCCGGTTCTTCCCCCTGGTTGCTCGGGGGTGGTCAGAGAAGGGAGGTCGTCATGTCGCTGCTACTCGAACGCCCGGCGACCACGCCGACCGGTCATGAGCCTACAAGGACGCCGCAGTCGCCGCACCCCGCGATAGTGCAGCCGGTCGAGCCGTGGAGTTGCGTCTATGTCACCAGCATCCGTCACCGTCGCATATTGGCGGCGACCGCCTATGACTGTGTGCGCTTCGTGGTCGTGCGCGACGGCTCGATCATCCTCACCGATGCCGATGCCGATGCCGATGCGGGCGGGTCGGCGTCGGTGGGTGATGTGGTGCTGGTCGCCCCGAACGTCGAGTTCGGGTACGAACCCGAGGGCACCGTCACGGTGAGGACAGTGGCAGTGGATACCGATTACTGGTCGAGCAGTTGTTCTGGCAGCACCTCGACGTGCTCGCGGACGGCGAAGCCGCACGCGACCTCGCAACTCACCTGTATCCCGATCCGGTGCAGGTGCTGCGCGTCGGAGAATCGCAGGCCGAACGGCTCGGGCCGATCCTCGATGAACTCGCCACACTCACCGGCGAAGACCAATCGCCGCGCGGCTACTTCCGTGCGTATGCGCTGCTGTTCACGGTGCTCGCCGCCATCGCGCCGCTGGTTCGTCACGCGCCGGTGGAGGTGCCGCCGCTGACCTCTCGGCAGCGGGCCGTGCGGGTCGCGCCTCCCCGGTGGCGGGAGTTCAAGCCGGTGCGCCGCGAGATTATGCGCACGGCGGCGCTCATGCAGAGCAACATCGCCAGGCAGTGGCCGCTCACCGAACTGGACGCGCACGCCTGCCTGTCGCCGAGTCAGCTCAATCGGGTGTTCAAGGACTCGTTCGGGGTGACGCCGCCGGTGTACCTGTCGATCCTGCGCGTACAGGAGATGGCGCGCCTGATCCGCGAAACCGATCTGCTCATCGGCACGATCACCGAACGGGTCGGCTGGTGCCACCACTGCGGGCAAGCCTCGCGCATCTTCCGCCGCTACATGGGCGTGACCCCCATCGAGTACCGGCGCTACGGCCCACCGTCCGCGAGCCGGGCGGGGCCGGGCGTCGGCATCGCCACCGCACGCGCCGACGACTCCCGTGGGAACGGGTGCGCACCTACCTACTGACACCTGCCCACACGACCGGAGGAACCCGACGATGAGCACCGCCACCACGCGACCGCGATACGCTCCGGCGCGCCTGCATGTCGGGGTGGGGGTGACGGTTCCGGCAAATTGCCGGAACCGTGCGACCAGGGCTTTTACTCCCGGCCGGGGTGGTTCCGTCGAATCGGCGGCACCACACTCGCGGGGCGACGGTCGGGGAAAATTTCCCACACCGTCCAGCCTGCGACCTCGGCCCGCTGTGCTGCTCGTTGTGGTTCTCGTGACGGTGGTGGCAAATTGGCACCACCGTCCGACCAGGAGTTTCGCCGTTGCCCCCGCGAACCAAGCCGCATCCGCTGCGACCTCACCGCGACCGTTCACGGTGGTGTCGAATCGCCACCACCGTCGGACCTGCGCTTTCGCTCCGCTCGGCTGGCCGTCACGGGCGCGAACGGTGCCGCAAAATTTGCGGCACCGTTGAGCCGGTTCACGAGGGTACCGAATCGGCACCCCCGTGACATACCCCGTTTGGGGTCGGTCGCAGGTAGCTCCCTGTGGATAAGTCTGCATATAGTACCTCAACTCGATGCCAGGTACTAGATGTACCCGGCCATGAGGTTGGTGGCGTTTCCGGTCTTGTGAAAGGGGAGAACCTCCGGGCTTAGTGGAGATGTCTGACGTCTTCACGAACTCGGAGGTTCTCGTGTCCCACCGTAATGCCCGCTTGACCGTGCACGGCAGGCTGCTCATCGTCCATCGTGCCGGTGCCGGGTGGAAGCAGGCGCATATCGCCGCGGCAATGGGCGTGTCCCGACGCTGCGTGAAGCGGTGGCTGGACCGCTACCGCGCCGAGGGTGAAGCCGGTCTCTACGATCGCTCCTCGCGGCCTCACCACGTCGCCAACCGCACCCCCGATGCCAGGGCCGCGGCGGTGGTCGCGATCCGGAAGAAGGAACGAGTCGGCCGTGACGAGGTCGCGGCCCGCACCGGGGTGCCGGCGCGGACGGTGTCGCGCATCATCGCCCGGTCCGGGCTGCCTCGTCTGGTCGATCTGGACCCGATGACCGGGGAGCGGATCCGCGCGTCGAAGACCACAGCGGTCCGCTATGAACGCGAGCAGCCCGGCGAGCTGGTGCACATGGACGTGAAGAAGCTCGGTCGCATCCCCGACGGCGGCGGGTGGAAGGCGCACGGCAGAGCGATGGGCTCCACAGCCGCCCGGAAACAGACCGTCGTCGGCTACGACTACGTGCACTCCGTCGTCGACGACCACTCCCGGCTCGCATACTCCGAGGTCCTCCCCGACGAGAAGGGCCCGACCTGCGCCGCGTTCCTCGAACGCGCCATCGGCTACTTCGCCGCGCACGGCATCCCCCGCATCGAGCGGCTGATCACCGACAACGCCTGGGCCTACCGATGGTCGCTGCGCGGCGTCTGCGGCGCGCACGGCATCCGGCAGAAGTTCATCAAACCGCACTGCCCGTGGCAGAACGGCAAGGTGGAGAGGTTCAACCGGACCCTGCAAACCGAATGGGCCTACCGGCAACCGTTCACCTCGAACGACGACCGCACCGCAGCACTTGACCCCTGGCTCGAGCACTACAACACTGGACGACGCCACTCAGCCCTCGGAGGCAACCCCCCGATCAGCCGACTGCAACCAACGTCCTGACCCCGTACAACTAGATGTTGTGGTTTGCCTGTCGTACCTGTCTACATGGATACCTCGACGCAGACCACCACAACCACGCCCGAACCAGCCTCGACCGATGCCCCCGAACCACTCGGCGCACGCCTCGCGCGGGAGAGCCGCGCAGCGCAGGGCCTGCCTCCGGTCATCGCTGACCCACGGGTGCGTGAGCAACTGCAAGCCCTCTGCGGCCTGCCGAAGGCGCGGGGGCGTTAGGCGCGCCAGACGAACTCGACCCGATGTGCGAGAATCCCCGCCCGGTACACCTCACGGCGGGCATGAAACGCTTCGACGGTCTCATTGCGCCGCCTCGCCGGTGTCGCGCCGTTCATCCCCCTGGGCAGGGCGTGAACGAGGACGGCTTCAAGGACGAGACTGGCGGCCTGGTGCTGCCACATCGGGGTACGGTCGGCCCACTCCTGTGCGACGGTCGTCATATCAATCGACGGGCCAGTGTGCTCCGGCACCGTGGCGGCGTACTCGCGGCGGGTGCGTTCGATGCGTTCGGCGATCCGTGAGCGTTGCCGCACCCACATCGACTTGTCGATCAACCCGTCGTAGTAGTCATCATCGAGCCGGGCGAGGCGTTCCCGGTCGGCATCGAGCGTCGCGGCAAGCCCCACTCGTGCGGCCTGATCCGCGCCCGGAGACTGGCGCTTGGCGGGGTTGAGGGTGATCTGCTCGAACGTCGCGAGCACGGCTTCCTCCACGAGTTTGGTGAGGTCGCCGGAACGGATCGAGCGGTTGCACCCGCCCGGCACCTGTTGCACACACTGATACACCTGGCCGCGATGCAGCATGGCGCGTCCGCAGGTCGAGCAGCGGATCAGACCCGAGAACGGATACAGCCGTTTCGCCGCCCCACTGCCGGGCTGATGGAAGTTTCGGGCCTGCTTGCGGGCATCGAGCACATCGGAGACCTGCTGCCAGGTGTCCTCGTCCAAGATCGCGGGCCACGCGGCGGTCGTCTGCATCAGGGAGGTTTTCGACCGGGTGCCGTCCGGCAACAACGGTCGATACTCCCGTACCCCCTTGATCGAGGGGTTGCGCAGCACCAGTTTGAGTGTCCGATCCGACCACCGGCACCCGTGCGTCGTACGGATACCCCGCCGGTTCCAGTCGGTGAGAATCCGGTACAACGTCTCTCCGGCCAGCACCCGCCGCGCGGCTTCCCGCACCAACTCGGCAGCCTCGGGGTCGATCACGAGCGTGTGGTTCTCGGCGCGGTAGCCGAACGGCACCTGCCCACCATGCCAAGTGCCCTCGATGGCCTGCTGCTTCGCCGCCCGAGCGACACGGCGGGCGGTGTCGGCTGAGGACTTGTTCGCCATCGCGACCAGCACCCGCGCCATCGCCACATCAGAATCCGTATCCAACCTCAGCGAGCCGGTCACGGAGCGGACGCTGAAGCCGTTGAGTACCTTGGCGTCGATCAGGTCTTCCAAGTCTCTCGGGTCGCGCACCGCCCGATCCAGGTCGTAGGCGATCATCACCCCGGCGCGCTGCTCGCTGAGGTGCTTCAACATCGCGCGGAACTCCGGGCGCACCACGCGCCGCACCCGCTCACCCGTCGGGAGTGTGATCGTGCGCTGCTTGAACGCCGACGTGTCGTTCTCCCGGTACACCTGGGCGACTTCCCACCCGTGCGCTGCCGCATACGCCCGGCAGTCAGCTTCCTGCCGGTCAACACCGCGCTCGGTGCCCTCGGGATCATCACTGATCCGCACATACACCACCGCCCGCAACGACGGCGACGCCTGCGCCGTCGCCTGGTCGTTCGGCTCATTGCCTGCGGTTCGTTCCTGCTGATCGTGGCTCATCTCAGCCACCGCCTTCCTAGCTCTCATCGAGAGGTAGGTGCGTTTACAGAACCTCGGCTA
>NZ_RKMF01000021.1 GCF_003797835.1 Kocuria soli | reverse complement strand
GACCAGGGGCGCTGAGCGGGGAGCAAGGGCTGGATCGTCTCCCATTGGGTATCGGACAACACGCTTCGCCGGCTCATTGACCTACCGTCACCCCCGCGTCCTCACGAACTTAGGAGACACGCGCTAGTCGCATGGCCACTTCGTAATGACCCGTGTGCGGAAACATGTCCAGCAGTTGCGCCTCGACCGGGTGCCAGGACGGCATCCGTTTCAGGTCCCGGGCCATGGTTTTCGCGTTGCAACTCGAGTAGATCAGGTCCGTGGCCATGCTCGTTTCGAGTCGATGGCTGAGTTCCTCCCCCAGCCCGCGGCGCGGTGGATTGACGACGACGAGCCGCCCGGGCTCGCCGTGCTGGAAAGGATCACGCCCACCGGCGTCGTCGTCGCCCGTGTGTTCGCCCCACGCCGTCGCGTCGCCGACCTCGAAACGCGCGGAGCCCACGCCCCGGTCCGGAAGGCCGAGTTCACGGGCGCTGCGTGTGGCGGCGGCAACAGCTTCCTCGGACACCTCCACGCCGACCACTTCCCTACCGGCTCCCGCCAGGTGCAACGCGAATCCGCCCACCCCGCAGTAGAGGTCCAGGACACTGTCCGCCGCAATGTCCTCGGCCCAGCTTGCGGCACGGCGGTAGAGTGCGGCGGCCACCTGGGTGTTGGTCTGGAAGAACGACCGGGGCCGCAGGTGCAGCGGAATCCCGTTGACCTCCATGAGCAGGCTCTCCTGCTTGGTCAGCACGATCTCAGTGGGCCCTTCCAACACTGCCTTGTGTTCGGGTTGCACATTGACCGAGACCACGCGCAGATCCGGCAGTTCCGATTCCAGGTGCGGCAGGTTCTCCCGGATCCGATCCAGCTGACGCTGCGAGCGCAGCACGAACCGGAGCATGAGTTCGTTGCGGGGAGAGACCGTGAGCAGGACGTGTTTGAGCTCGCCCCGGCTCTTGGGGACGTCGTAGGGCAGGAGCCTGAGGTCTTGGACGAACCGTGCGACCTGCTCCAGCGCTGCGTTCACCGCCGGCGGGTACAAGGGGCAGTCGCGCAGGTCCACACCCCGCCCCACGGGATTCAGAATGCCGAGGGTCGGTTCCGCCACCGTTCCGGCGACGACCATTTTCGCCTTGTTCCGGAATCCGACCTCGGGCCCGGAAACGGGGTCAAGCCATTGGATGCCCTGCAGGTCCGGACGGGCGGCCGCCAGGAGACCCCGGACTCCCTCCACCTTGCTTGCCAGTTGCAGCGCGTAGGGTTGATCGATCAGCGTGCACGAATGGCACAGTCCGAGGTCGTGATAGTGGCACCGCACGGCCCAGAGCCTACCGGGAGGGGAGTTCGGCGAGATGACGGGAAAGCGCTCCGACCGGGCCGCCCCGCCCAGCCCCGCCGTCATGACCGGCCGCAAGGATCCGGCCCTGACCGTCCGGCCGGTGGACTACGCCGCGGCCGCGAAGGAACACGCCCGCGCCACCAACCGGCCTGCCGCAGAGCCGCAGGTCAAGGAGCCCTCAGCACCCACCCCGGACCGGACCGATCGGAGAGCACTCGACCAAGACCTCCGGCGGCGGCAAAAACTGGCCGCACGCATCAAGACCGCGCTCGAGCAAAACACGGCGCGGTCACTGACCGACCGGGACACCCTCTACTCCGTGGTCACCGGACGACCATCGCCCACCGGTGACGGACTGGTGTTGAACCCGCCCGACGACGTGGTCCACGTCGTGGGGGCCTGGGAGGCCACGCTGGCCGACCTCCAGCGGGTGGTCGAAGACCCCGAGGACTCCTGGTCCGCGGACCTGGGCCGCACGGACTACTTCCTCCGCGGTGACCTGTGCGTCCAGATCCGCCGTTCGGACGCGCAGATCGTGGGCATCTATCGGGCCGGATGGGCGCTGGCCCGACGCCCGGAACAGCCCCTGCCCGAAGAACCCGGTTCCGGACGATCGGCCTCCCGCGGCCGGGGCACGCGGTACCCCACGAACCAGCGGGAACTACTGAACCGCCTGCGCGGGGCGGGGTTCGTCGTCGTGACCTCCGGGCCGACGCACGGGAAGATCACGCACCCGGATCACCCCGGACGTTTCCTGCCGTATTCCTCGACGCCGTCCGGACAGCGTTACGGGCGTCACGTTGTGACAGCGGTGAAGCGGGTCTTCGACATCGATCTTCGCGACTGAAACATCGCCCGGTCTAGACTCGAAGGCGTGAAAGCGCTGCTCCTGGAGAACATCCACACCGATGCCGAAGAGATCCTCCGCCGTCACGGCGTCGAGGTCGAGACGCGGAAGGGGGCACTGGACGAAGCCGAGTTGATCGAAGCCCTGGACGGCGTGGACCTCTTGGGAATCCGGTCCAAGACGAATGTCAGCCGAGCCGTTTTCGAGGCCCGCCCCAACCTGATGGCAGTGGGCGCGTTCTGCATCGGAACCAACCAGATCGATCTGAATGCGGCCTCCGAATCGGCCACCCCGTGCTTCAACGCCCCCTACTCCAACACCCGTTCCGTTGTGGAGCTGGCCATCGGGGAGATCATCTCCATGGCCCGTCACCTGACCGACAAGAACGCCGCGATGCACAAGGGTGAGTGGGACAAGTCGGCCAAGGGCGCGCACGAGGTCCGTGGACGCACCCTCGGCCTGATCGGGTACGGCAACATCGGCAAGCAGCTCTCCGTTCTGGCCGAGCTGATGGGCATGCAGGTCTACTTCTACGACGTGCGCGACGAACTGCCCATGGGCAACGCCAAGAAGTGCAGCTCCATGGACGAGCTGTTCGAGAAGTCCGAGACCATCTCCGTGCACGTGGACGGCCGCGCCTCCAACCGCGCACTGATCGGTCGAGCCGAGTTCGAGAAGATGCGCCCGCGCACCCTGTTCCTCAACCTCTCCCGCGGGCACGTGGTGGACCTGGAGGCACTGCGCGACGCGCTGAACTCCGGGCACATCGCCGGCGCGGGGATCGACGTCTACCCGGAGGAGCCCAAGGCCTCCGGCGAGCCGTTCGCCTCTGCGCTGCAGGGCATTCCCAACGTCATCCTGACCCCGCACATCGGTGGTTCCACCGCGGAGGCGCAGGAGAACATCGGGCACTTCGTGGCCTCCAAGCTCATCGACTACGTCGAGCAGGGCTCCACCTCCCTGTCCGTGAACTTCCCCCAGATGCAGCTGCACCCGATCAAGTCCGGCGTCCGGCTGCTGCACGTGCACGACAACGTGCCGGGCGTGTTGACGGCAGTGAACACGGTGCTCTCCGAACACGGCGTCAACGTGGACGGACAGCAACTGGTCACGGAGGGCGCCACGGGCTACCTGGTGACCGACTGCTCCTCGGGAGTTGACGAGAACGTGGTCAGCGAGATCATGGCCCTGTCGGCCACCCGCCGGCTCGGCACAATCGGCGATTGCGTGGGTCAGGACTGCTGAATCCACGCGCGGGTGGGCCCGGCCTCCGGCCACCCGCGTCTTCGGAGTTCGCGTGGAGGTTCTCCCCGACAAGGCATCAGGGTGACCGTCTACTATCCTGGGAGCACATCGCCGCCCGGCGGTGTCTGACGTGCGGTGCCCCCGGGGCGCCGCGAACACGGACCCCCGCAGGACGACCGGAAGGAGGGCGCTTGGGTTTCCTGGACAATCTTGAACGCGGGATCGAACGCGCCGTGCGCACCGCGTTCTCCACCGGTTCACGCAAGCGCATCGAAGCCGTCGAGATCGCCAGCGCCTTGCGACGCGAGCTCGACGAGCAGTCCTTCACCATTTCCGCCGGCCGCACCATGGCACCCAACGTCTTCGTCGTCGAATTCTCCGACGAGGACTTCCCGCGCGCCCAAGAATGGGGAACGCCCCTGGCCGAGGAACTGTGCGAGGTGGTCATCCGACACGCCCGCTCCCAGACCTACACCTTGCAGGGCGCGGTACGGGTGTCCTTCACCCGCAACCCCGACGTCGAACGCGGTGAGTTCGTGATCTCCTCCTCCGCACAACGCACCGAGGAGCCCACCGCGGCAGCCCACCGTGCCGACGAACGGCGCACCCCCCGGCCGCGGTCGGCGCCGGCCTACAACGGCGCCCCCTCCGCCCACGGTGGTTCCCACCGCTCCGATTTCGGTGGCGGGGACCCTTACCGCGAGGACTGGTCCCACCCGACCACCACGCCTCAGCACTGGGTCCCGGTGCTCGAGATCGACGGTCACCGGCTCGCCCTGGACGCCGAGTCCGTGGTGCTGGGACGGTCGGCGGAGGCCGATGTCACCATCGAGGACACCGGCGTGTCCCGCCGCCACCTGGAGATCCGCCACGAGGGCGATCACTGGTTGGCGGTCGACCTGGGTTCCACCAACGGCTCCCACGTGGACGGTGAGCGCGTGCGCGGCCGCGCCGAGTTGGTCAACGGTTCCGTGATCTCCATGGGTCGCAGCCGCATCGTCTTCCGCCTGGTGGCCCCGAGGAGGAACCACTGAATGTCTGAACTGACCGTGGCACTGCTCCGGTACGGGTTCCTGGCCCTGCTGTGGGTGTTCATCCTGGGCATCGTCCTGTCCCAAGGCCGCGACCTGGCCGTCGACCGCCGTCGGCGTAACCGCGGCCGCGGCGCGCAGGCGCAGGCCGGTGCCAACCAGGCCCCGCAGACCCCGGCCCCCGTCCAGCAGCAGCCGGCGCGCCAGCTGCCGCAGACCCTGCTGGTCCTCCAGGGCCCCACGGGCGGCCGCTCCTACCAGCTGGGCAGCGCACCCGTGCTCATGGGCCGTTCCCCGGAGTGCACCGTCCCGCTCGAGGACGACTACGCCTCCGGGCGCCATGCCCGCCTGTTCCCGCAAGGTTCCCGCTGGTTCCTCGAGGACCTCGGGTCCACGAACGGCACCTACATCGATGAACAGCGGTTGACCCGTGCCGTCCCCGTGGAGGCCGGTCGGCCGTTCCGCGTCGGCAAGTCCGTGCTGGAACTGAGGGCCTGATACATGCCCTTAGCTTTTCGTTTCGCCGCGCGCTCCGACGTCGGCAAGGTGCGTTCCAAGAACGACGACTCCGCCTACGCGGGTCACCACCTGGCCGTCGTGGCCGACGGCATGGGTGGGCACGTCGGTGGCGACGTGGCCTCCGCTTCGGCAGTGATCGACCTGACCCACCTGGACCGCACCGGGTACGACGGCGACGCCCGGACCGTGCTGGCCGATGAGATCCAGAACGCCAACCAGAACCTGGCGGAACTGGTCCAGCAGCATCCGCGGCTGGGCGGCATGGGTACCACGGTGACCTCGATCATCATCGACGGGGAGAACATCTCCCTGTGCCACATCGGGGATTCCCGGGCTTACCGCCTGCGTTCCGGCGAGTTCCGACAGGTCACCACCGACCACACGTTCGTCCAGCGTCTGATCGACGAAGGTCGGTTGCGACCCGAAGAGGCGGAGACCCACCCGCACCGCAACGTCCTCATGCGCGTCCTCGGCGACGTGGACGCCTCCCCGGAACTCGAGTCCGAACTGCTGGAGGCCGAGCCCGGGGAACGCTGGTTGCTGTGCTCCGACGGCCTGAACGCCGTCGTGCGCCCGGAGACCATCCAGCGCGTGTTGAGCATGGACTCGGAACTCGACCAGATCGCCGAATCACTCGTGGACCTGACCCTGGAACGTGGGGCGCCGGACAACGTGACGGTTGTGGTCCTGGAGGTCGTGGACTCCGAAGACCTCCCGTCCCTCGGCAATCCCGCCGGTGGTGCCGTGCCGGACCCGAAGGAGGCCCTGACCTCGGACGAGTTGAGCGAGTCCGGGCACCCGGAGACGCCCCGGCAGGACCCGTTGCCGGGCATGCCCTGGGCCGAACCAACTCCGGAGGCGGACACCGAGGACACCGACGACGCCGCGTCCAACGAGCCGTCCTCGGCCGCGGCACTCCGGCAAGGTCTGGACGCGCACCCGCACGTCCTGGTCGGTGCCGCCGCCAATGCCACCCAGACGGGCCGAATCCCGACCGTCAGTGATTCGGCCATGGCCCGCCGCGCCACGCTGCTGCGCACGAAGGCCGCGGAGCAGTTGGCCGACATGGCGGAGGTCGACGAGGCGCTGGGCGGCTCGCGGCGCCGTCGTCCGGGGTGGATCATCGCCGCGGTGGTCTCCGTGCTGGCCGTGACGGCACTGGTCGTGGGCGGCATGGCAGCGAGCAACTGGATCCAGGGTCGCTACTACGTCGGTGAGTCCGAAGGTCGGGTGGCGATCTACAACGGTGTCTCCCAGAGCCTGGGACCGATCCAGCTCTCTCGGATCGAGGACACCTCCGACGTCGAGGTCTCCGAGTTGTCCTCGTACTCGAGGAACCGGGTGGAGAACACGATCCCCGCCGATGACCTGGAGCACGCACGCAGCATCGTGGACGGTCTGCGATCGGGTCACGAGGACCCGGACCAGGCCTCCGAGAGTGCGTCGCCCACGCCCCAGGACTCGGGGACCGTGAGCTTCCCCGACCGCGGTCAGGACGACGAGACAAACGCGTCGCCCGACTCCAGCCGGGCCCCCGCAGCACCCCCGCAGGACGGTGATCGCTGATGACCGCCGCTCCCACCCGAGGGACGCCCGCAACCGATCCGGTGCAGGCCACCAGCACCTCCACCGGGCCTGTTCAACGACGACGACGGATCACCGAGCTGGTCCTGTTGTTCGTCGCCTGGGCCATCGGCATCGGCGCCAACGTCCTGATCGACCCGGAACAGGCCATGGCCTCCCCCGGTCACGTGTACCGGGCGGCTGCGGTGTTGATCGCCGGTGGGCTGGTGCTGCACGCCGTGATGTGGTTCCGGGCGCAGTACGCGGATCCCTACATCCTTCCGATCGTGGTGGCCCTCAACGGTCTGGGGATCGCCATGATCCACCGCATCGATCTGCTCATGGACGCGACGGCCGCGACCAATCAGGTCTTGTGGACCGCCATCGGTGTGCTCGCAGCGGCCCTGGTGTTGGTCTTCCTCCGGGACCACCGCAGACTGCGGCGCTTCACCTACATCTCCCTGGTGGCTTCCGCGCTGCTGTTGGTCCTCCCGCTGCTGCCCGGTCTGGGGACCGAGATCAACGGCGCCCGGATCTGGATCTCCATCGGCGGCCGAACCTTCCAGCCTGGAGAAATCGCCAAGATCACGCTGGCGATCTTCTTCGCCGGGTACCTCTCGACCAACCGCGACGTCATCCTGCTGGCGGGCCCCAAGATCGGCCCCGTGCGTCTACCGCGCTTCCGGGATCTCGCTCCGATGTTCGCCGCCTGGCTGGTCTCCATCGGGGTCCTGGTCCTGCAGCGTGACCTGGGAACCGCGATCCTGTTCTTCGGGCTGTTCGTGGCCATGCTGTACCTGGCCACCGGCCGCTTGAGCTGGATCGTTCTAGGCCTGATCTTCGTGGCCGCGGGCGGTGTGGTCGCATCACAGACCTTCGGTCACGTGGCCGCCCGTTTGGACGCCTGGTGGCATGCCTTCGACCCCGCGATCTACGACGCCCCCGTCGGTGGCTCCCGTCAGATCGTCCAGGGCATCTTCGGACTGGCCTCCGGTGGGCTGTTCGGCCAAGGACTCGGGCAGGGACGCCCGGACCTGGTGTCCTACTCGAACTCGGACATGATCATCACGGCCTTCGGCGAGGAGCTGGGGTTGATCGGCCTGGGTGCCATCCTGATGATGTTCTTCCTGCTCGTCTCCCGCGGTTTCCGCGCGGCTCTGGGCACGCCCGACGCCTTCGGCAAGCTGCTGGCCGGCGGTCTGGCCTCCATCATGGTGATCCAGCTCTTCGTGGTCATCGGCGGCGTCACGCGCGTGATCCCGCTGACCGGTCTGACCACCCCCTTCATGTCCGCCGGCGGTTCGTCGTTGCTGTCCAACTGGATCATCGCTGCGTTGCTGCTGGCCATCTCCCATTCGGCTCGACGTCCCGTGGTGACCGGCCCGGCCAGCGATCAGGACATCGCGGAGTTCCAGGCGCACGAACGCGAGGAGCACGAGCGAGCAGAGATGCTGGAGAGCGAGCGCGCCGAACGTGCCGAACGCCGTCGTGCCCGCCAGGAGGCGGCGCGCAAGGAGCGCGAGGAGCGTAAGGCCCGTCAAGCGGAGGACGAGCGCAAGAACGCGACCGCGGTCCCGACGACGGACCGGGCCGACGACGCGCCCAAGAAGCCGGCCCCGGACGACGACCCCGACGTCGACGAGCCGGACCTCGATGAGCCGAAGACCGAGCCGACGAACCAGCGGCCGAACGAGCGGAAGGGGGCCACATCGTGAATCGAGCCATTCGTCACGTCTGGATGGCAGCGGTCGCCATTTTCGCCGTCCTGCTGTTGGCCCTGACCTCCATCATGTTCTTCCAGCAGCGCTCACTGGCCGCGGACCCCTGGAACACGCGGACCCTTTACGAGCAGTTCGGCAGGGACCGCGGCCCGATCCTGGCCGGTGGAGACGAGATCGCCTATTCGGTTCCCGCCGACGGTGAT
This sequence comes from Kocuria soli, assembly GCF_003797835.1. Lineage (GTDB taxonomy): Bacteria > Actinomycetota > Actinomycetes > Actinomycetales > Micrococcaceae > Kocuria > Kocuria soli. The sequence goes on along the minus strand of NZ_RKMF01000021.1, from coordinate 10,978 downwards.
TACGCGTATCAGCGCGAATACCGCAATGCGGAGGCTTACGCGCCGCTGACGGGGTACTTCTCCCCCATCTACGGCTCCACGGGTCTGGAGAACGCGATGGGTGAGCAGCTCTCCGGAAACTCGGACAGCCAGTTCTACGACCGTGTGATGTCCACCCTCTCCGGTGATCAACCCTCCGGGGCCTCCGTGGAGATGACCGTGGACCCCGAGCTCCAGGAGCTGGCCTACAACCTACTGGCCGGGAAGAAGGGTTCGATCGTGGCGATCGAACCGGACACCGGCAGGATCCTGGCGATGGCCTCCTCGCCGTCCTACGACCCGAACGCCCTGTCCTCGCACGACTCCGCCGGGGTCATCGAGGCCGCTCAACGGTTGAACAGCGACGAGGCCCAGCCCATGACGAACCGGGCCATCTCGGGGGACCTCTACGCCCCGGGGTCGACGTTCAAGATCATCGACACCGTGGCGGCACTGGAATCTGGCGACTACGACACGGACACCGAGATCCCCAACCCGCAGAACCTGGAACTGCCGGGCACCAGCACCACGCTGCCGAACTACGTGGGTGGCAACTGCACGCAGCGCACGGAGGCGGACCTGGAGTTCGCCTTGAACAACTCCTGCAACACCCCGTTTGCGCAGATCGCAATGGACCTGGGCCAGGATAAAATTCGCGAGACGGCCGAGAACTTCGGCTACGGTCAGGAACTGGACATCCCCTTGTCCGTGACCCCGTCGACCTTCCCCTCAGACCTCGATGATGCCAGCCTGGCGATGTCGGCTATCGGGCAGTACGACGTCCGCTCCACTCCCCTCCAGGTGGCTATGACCTCAGCAGCAATCGCCAACGACGGTGTGCTGATGCGTCCCCAGCTGGTCCAGGAGGTCCGGTCCTCCGACCTGTCGGTCATCGACAGCTTCCAGGCCGAGCAGATGCAGCGCTCCACCTCCACGGACGTGGCGGACACCGTCACGGACCTCATGGTCAGTTCCGTGGACAACGGCATCGCCAACGGTGCGGCCGTGCCCGGGTACTCGGTGGCCGGCAAGACGGGCACCGCCGAGATCGGTTCCTCGGGGACCAATGACTCCTGGTTCACCGGTTTCGCCCCCGCGGACGACCCCCAGGTCGCGATCGCCGTCGTGTACGACGACGTGGCCGTCGGTGAGAGCTCGTCCGCGGTTTCCAACGGACAGCAGATGTTCGAGGCGGTGTTGAACGGATGAGGCCGTCGTCGAAGACCGTCCTGGGTGGGCGGTACGCGCTGACCGAACGCATCGCGATCGGCGGCATGGGTGAGGTCTGGAAGGCCAAGGACAAGGTCCTGGGCCGCACGGTCGCCGTCAAGATCCTCAAGGAGGAGTACACGGGCGACCCGACGTTCCTCCAGCGATTCCGCGCGGAGGCACGGCACACGGCCTTGTTGAATCACCCCGGTGTGGCCAATGTCTACGACTACGGCGAGGACGGCGGTTCGGCTTACCTGGTGATGGAGCTGGTTCCCGGTGAGCCGCTGTCCAACATCATCGACCGCGACCGCACGCTGCCCGTCGACGACGTGCTCAACTACATCGGCCAGACCGCCCGTGCGTTGGCCGCGGCCCACGCGCAGGGCCTGGTGCACCGGGACGTCAAGCCCGGCAACCTGATGATCACCCCGGAGAAGCGGGTCAAGGTCACCGATTTCGGTATCGCCCGGGTGGCGGACCAGGTGCCGTTGACCGCAACCGGACAGGTCATGGGAACGGCCCAGTACCTCGCACCCGAGCAGGCGACGGGTCAGACGGCAACGGGGTCCTCGGACCTCTACTCGTTGGGAATCATCGGTTACGAATGCCTGGCCGGCCGGCGCCCCTTCACGGGGGAATCCCAGATCGCCATCGCATTGGCTCAGGTCAACGACCCCCCGCCGCCGCTGCCCGGCTCCGTACCGGACGGGGCCAGGGCACTGATCATGTCCATGCTCGCCAAGGATCCCGCCGACCGGCCCTCCACGGCGGGGGCTCTTGCCGGTGCCGTGGACTCGATCCGTCGCGGCGACCTGGCGGGTGCGGCGAATGCTGTTCCGGGCATGCGCAAGTTCCTGGACCTCGACGACGCGCCTACAGAGGCGCTGAACACCCGCGGGGACGACACCCGTATCTCGGACCGCGTCTCGGGCGCTGCCGCCCTGGGCGTTGCGGCAGCAGCCGCACCGAGTGCCTCGACCGCGGAGATGCGGATCTCGGCCGAGCAGGACGCCGGCAACTCTGCCTCCCAGGCGGCGGCCGGCGCCCCGGTGCCCGTGCCCAACAACCCGACGCCCGTCACACCTGCCGACGGCAGCCCGGCCGTCGGGTCGAGCGCGACCGGCAAGTCGGGGCGGCGCCTGTGGCCCGTGATCGTGGTGGGCGTCGTCATCGCAGCACTCCTGGCCGCCGTGATCTACCTGGCCCTGCAGAACTTCGGTTCCACCGGGGAGCCGTCGCCGCGCGGCACGGTTTCCACCTCGACCGCCCAGGCGACCGGCGCCGACGGCGCCACGACCGTCGACATCAACGCTGACGACTACGTCGGCCGCAACGTGGACACCGTGGTCAGCGAGCTGAACGCGTTGGGACTCAACGTGGAGGTCGTGGGTGAAGCCGACGCGGAGACGCCCAGCGACCAGGTCACGGCGGTGTCCCCCACCGGCACGGTCAACACGGGTGACACCGTGACCGTGACTCATTCCACCGGGCCCGAAACCGTGGCCCTGCCGGAGGACATGGTCGGCAAGCAGATGCAGACCGTGATCGACGACGTCACCGCCTTGGGAGTCAACATCGATGTCTACTACGACGAGAACTCTTCCGAGGACCCCGGTACCGTGACCGACACGACGCCGGACGAGGGGTCGGAGGTCGAGGTCGGTTCCACGATCGACCTGGACGTCGTCCCCTCGGCCAGCCCGGAGGCCTCGCAGACCTCCTCGGCGGCCGACCGCGGCAACGGTCAATCCGACGGTTCCACCTCCGAAAGCACCTCGGACACCGGGGCCGACACCGACAACGAACAGGATGCGGCGGCTCCCGAGTCCCCCGAACCCGCATCCACACAGACCTCCGCAGATTCCGGTGACCGGAGCACCACCGAGCCGAACTCAGACCAATCGAACGTCGCAGCCCCGACAGGTGCCCCCACGCCTGCTGCTGATGGCGCACTGACCACGGAAGGCTGACCATGGCGCAGTCACCCATCCCACCTGTGATCAACAACCGGTACGAAGTCGGCGAGATGATCGGCCGCGGCGGCATGGCCACGGTCTACGTCGCCAAGGACCGGCGGCTGGGCCGACAGGTGGCCATCAAAGTTCTCAAGCCCGAGTTGGCCAGGGACGAATCGTTCCAGGAACGGTTCCAACGCGAGGCTCAGGCGGTTGCGGGGCTCAACCACCACACGATCACGTCCGTGTACGACACGGGTGAGATCGCTCCGCAGCAGCCCTCTGACGTCGCCTGCCCGTACATCGTCATGGAGTACGTCCCCGGCCGGACGCTCCGTGAGCTGATCCGCGAAGGGGAACTGTCCCCCCGCGAATCCGTGGACGCCATGCTCGGGATCCTGGACGCACTGGCCTACAGCCACCGTTCGGGGATCGTGCACCGCGACATCAAGCCGGCCAACGTGGTCATCACCCCCGACGGGCGGGTCAAGGTGATGGACTTCGGCATCGCTCGCGCGGTGGAGGACACCAAAGCGGCGCTGACCCAGACCCAGGCCGTGCTGGGCACGGCCCAGTACCTCTCCCCCGAGCAGGCCCGCGGTGAGAACGTGGACGCCCGCTCCGACTTGTATTCGGCCGCGTGCGTGTTCTTCGAGATGCTCACGGGTCGCGCGCCGTTCGTCGGCGAGGCCTCCGTGGACATTGCGGCACAGCACGTCCGGGACGCGCCCCCCGCCCCGTCGGAGCTTGCACCGCACCTGCACGCGGTGTTCGACGAGTTCATGGCCAAGGGGCTGTCCAAGGCACGCGACGACCGGTTCCAGTCCGCCACGGAGATGAAGGCTGCGCTGGAACCGCTGCGCAAAAACGCCGACGTCGACGCGACCACCGTGATCGCTCCGGCTGCCGGTGAGACCACGGCCGGCATGACCGCCACCAGCGACGACGACGAGAACACGCGCGCCGTTCCGCCGGTCTTCCCGATCTCCGCCGCAGCGGGCGCCGCGGGTGCTGCCGGGGCGGCAGCCGCCACCGGCGCCGCGGCCAACGCCGCCGAGGGCGGGGCGGGGTCCACCGCGCGGACCCCGCAAAATCAGCCGCAGGGTTCGTTGTTCGCGCCTCCCGGAGGCCATGACGTGGCCCCGGTCGGCGCCAGGACCGGACGTGACCGTGATCCGGAGGACCGCCGCCGCCGCACCCGGGTGTGGTTGTTGCCGCTCCTGCTGCTCCTGCTCCTCGGCGGTGCCGCCGCGACGGCTTTCTTCCTCCTGCGCGGACCCGCGGAAGTGAGCGTCCCGGACGTCGTCGGGATGTCCCAGGAGGAGGCCGAGGCCGAACTGAGCGACCTGGGGCTGACCACGGAGATCGTTCACGAGAACAGTGACGAGGTGGCCGAGGACGACGTCATTTCCACGGATCCGGGCTCCGGCACGGAGGTCGAATCCGGGTCCAGTGTGACGCTCACGGTGTCCGAGGGGTCGGAGAAGGTCGAGGTGCCCAAGGACCTTTCGGGCCAGTCCGAGAGCTATGTGCGCGAGATGCTCGACGCCGCGGGGCTCGAGGTCGGCAAGACGCGCAGTGAGAACCACCCGACGATCGCGCGCGACCTGGTGGTCACCACTGATCCGGAAGGTGGCAAGGAGGTGGACCGCGGCAGCAAGGTGGACATCGTCCTGTCCACGGGCAAGGTCACGGTTCCCGACGTCGTCGGGCTCTCCCGGGACGACGCCGTGGCCGCGATCGAAGGCGGGGACGTGCAACTGCCGGTCCAGGTCGTGACCGCGGAGACCTCCGAGGCGACCGCGGGAACCGTCCTGAGCCAGTCCACCGCGGGCGGTACGGACGTCGACCAGGGCACCACGATCACGATCACCGTGGCAGCCACCCCGACGCCGACGGCCGAGCCGTCACCGTCGGAGTCGAGCAGCAGCTCGCGGCCGAGTTCGTCGGCGGAACCTTCAGACAACGAGTCGGAGGAACCCTCCGAGGAACCCAGCGAGGAGCCGTCGGAGGAACCCTCCGAAGAGCCCAGTGAGGAGCCCTCCGAGAAGCCGGAGCCGACCCAGGAACAGCCGAGTCAGGCCCCGACGCGCTCGAACAGCTCGTCTTCGGACAGCGGTAGCAGCTCGAACGCGGGTTCCTCGTCCAGCAGCAACTCGAGCAGCAGCAGGAACTCCGGGTCCTCCGGCTCCAATGCCGCAGCCGCCGAGGCCGGTGGGAACTCCTCAAGCAGTTCCAACGACAACTGACCCGGTCCCTTCGTGGGATGCCCGACTCCGGTCGGGTCCGTAGAGAACTGCCCGCTGCTTCACTCGAAGCGGCGGGCAGTTCTCGTCAGGCCGAAGATCGGCAGAAGGTCAGCGGGAGATCAGCGGGGAGAGTTGGTCCGAATGGGCGGCGGCCCCGTCCAGGCCACACAGCTCGAGCCAGTTGCCCAACATGCGATAACCGCCTTGGGTCAGTACGGATTCCGGGTGGAATTGCACCCCGTGCAACGGAGCAGTCCTGTGGCTGAGCCCCATGACCACACCGTCGTCGGTGCGAGCCGTGACGCGGAGACAATCCGGCACGGTCTCCGGGACCACGCTCAACGAGTGGTATCGGGTGGCGGTGAAAGGCGAGGGCACGCCTTCGAAGACCCCGGTGTCCTCGTGGAGGACTTCCGATGTCTTTCCGTGCATGAGCTGGACCGCGTGGGCCACGGTTCCGCCGTAGATCTCCGCCAACGTCTGGTGCCCCAGGCAGACCCCGAGCAACGGCTTGCTGGTCACTTCGGCATGGCGGATCATCGGGCCGCACACGCCGGAATCCGCGGGGGCTCCGGGGCCCGGCGAGAGCAGAATTCCATCGTGCTCGTTGGCGAGGGAGGTGGCACCGGCATCGTCAACCGCGTCATTGCGTACCACCGTTGTTTCGGCGCCGAGTTCCTGGAGGTAGCCGACGAGCGTGTAGACGAAGCTGTCGTAGTTGTCGACGACGAGGATCTTCACGGTCACGGTGGCCTCCTGGGTGAACTGGAAGGATTTCGAGAACCAACCCTACTGCCGTGAGACCTTCTCCGATGTCCCCGGCGCCCGCCCAGGACCCACTCGGCGGACGTGAAGGTGGCTGGCGATAGGATGGGGGCCGTCGTCGTCGCATGCGGCAGTCCCCCGATGCATCCATCCAAGCTGTGGGGCTGCCACAACGCAGGAGGAGTCCCCGTAGTGTCCGAGCCCAAGAAGCGCCTTTTGGGGCGCAAGCGCACCGTCACGGAGGACCCCGATCCCCGTCCGGAGGTGGATGACGAGCTCACCCGCTTGGCGGCAGAAGCCTTGCCGGAGCACCGGCGGAAGGAATGGGAGCGGTCTCAGCACACGGGCAATGGCACCAAGCGCTCCACTGCCAAGGAGGGCTCGGGCGAGGACGCCCCCCAGGACTCTGCGGATGACTCGGTTGAGCGCGACGACATGGCGGAGGACCTCGCCGACGAGATCACCCGCGGGGCACGCAGCACCGGGCCCGGAACCGATGAAACCGCCGCCTGGTACAAGATCATCATGTTCGGCCTCATCCTGATCGGCCTGCTCTGGCTGATCGTGTGGTACCTGCTCGACTACTCGTGGCCGATCCCTTCCATCGGCTACGGGAACGTGGCGGTGGGGATCGGCTTGATGATGGTCGGCCTGGTCATGACCACGAGGTGGCGTTGAACGCCCACGATCCCACTGGCCCGTCGGAACACGTAGACCCGTCGGTTCCGTCGTCCCCGGAAGGCAATGACGCGCGGGGCACCCGACCGGCCCCCCTCAAGGACGAGATCGCGAAGGACAAACGTAGCGGCGATCGGGCCGGCAAGGGCCGTTTGAGCCCGGCCGTACTCGAAGTCCGGCTCCGGCGCATCGCCCTCGGACTGCTGGTGCTCGTCCCGTTGGTGTGGTGGTTGACCCGAGCCCTGTCCTGAGACGCACCGAGCGGGCCCCTGGACGAATTGTGGCCCCGCACCCTTGAAGGGTGCGGGGCCACAATCTTTGCCCGGAAACCACCGGGCGGGTGCTCGGGCGGAACCCGACGCCGAACTCAGGCCTGCGGTGCGGTGAAGGCTGCGTCCAGGTTGATGACGACCTTGTCCGAAACCAGCACGCCACCGGCCTCGATGGCAGCGTTCCAGGTCAAGCCGAACTCCTTACGGGAGATGGTGGTCTTGGCCTCGAAGCCTGCACGGGTCACGCCGAAGGCATCCACGACGACGCCGTTGAACTCGGTCTCGAGCTCGACGGTCTTGGTGACGCCCTTGATGGTCAACTCACCGGTGATGGTGCCCTCGCCGCCGGCCAGATCAAAGCCCGTGGACTTGAAGGTCATGGTGGGGTACTTCTCGACGTCGAAGAAGTCCTCGCCACGGACGTGGCCGTCGCGATCGGCGTTGCCGGAGTCCACGGAAGTGGTCTGGATGGTGGCCTCGATGACCGAGTTCTCCAGCTCCTCGGCGACGTTCAGGGACGCTTCGGCGTCCTTGAACACGCCGTGGACCTTTGAGATGCCGGCGTGACGGACCGTGAAGCCGACCTCCGAGTGGGCGGGGTCGAAAGTCCAGGTACCGGGAACCAGGCGATCAAGCGTGCTCATGATGTCTCTCCTTCTGAGCCCTACGGGCTGCTACGTCGAAGATGTCGTGGAGCGGTGGTTGGCACCGGCGCGACACCAATTAGTTGATGTGTCACTTACATTAGGACGCGGTAGGTGATGCGTCAACTAATTGTGCAGAAATGTGACGTGACCTCAGACACGTCCTGTTCAGATCGAGTAGTCGAGGGCGGAACCGCCCGAGAGACTGTGGAACTGCCGCCGGTGGTAGACCAGTGGTGCCCCGTTGGCCTCGGCACCCAGAACCTGCGTCACACCCGCGTTGAACACCAGGGCCGGCCCCGCCTGGATTCTGACCAGCGGGTGAACGCGCAGCACTCGCCCCACGCCCGCCAGCAAGGGCTCGCCCGTGGGCAACCACTCCCAGTCCATGGCGTCGCCGAAACGCGGCGCCCCGTGGGTGGAAAAGGCTCTGGCCAAAGCAATGTGAGGGGCGTCCAGAAGATGGACGAGCAACGAGTCAGCCTGGGCCACCAGCGCTGCCGAACCGCTGCCAGCATGCAAGGAGAAACCGATGATCGGCGGCTCCGCCGACACCGAGGACACGGAGGAAACGGTGAGCCCCACGGGGCCCTCCGGCCCACGCGCCGTGAGGACGGCGACCCCTGCCGGGTGATCCCCGAACACCGAGCTGAATTCCGTCTTCTTGACAGCCAGGTCTCCCATGTCACGCGAAGGGACCACGTAATCGGCCAACGGGTGGCTCGGACCACCACTTCCGGCGGGTGGCTCCGCCGCGGTACGTGACGGTTCGGTCATGACCCCCTCCTTCCGCGCAGCAGGACCCCAGCCCGCAGGCGCTCGAACGAGTCTGGCAATGTCACCCATGCATTGTCGAGTTGGTCCGTCACAGACGGTCGCAAGGGGCAACGCTCACCGCAAACCGTGAAAGGACCGCGACCAGTGGACCAGCGGATCTTGCTCTGCTTGGCGAGCGTCACCCGGAGCCCGACCCCGCCCCATGGCGACGACCCGGCCGATCACGATTCGGTGAGTTGCTGCGGAGTGCACCTGCTCCGTGCGGACCTCGAACCACGCCAGGCACCTGTCAATCACCGGCGCACCACTGCTTTCAGCACGACGGAACGCCACGGTGTTCAGCAGCCCCTCCACAGGATTGCCGGGAGAAGCCAGCCACGTGGCAACCCCCTCCTGGTCTCGCGCGAGAACGGACAGCACCCAGGTCCCGGAACCTTCGACGGCCTCGCAGATGCGCGCTTCGTCGAACAGGCTCACCGCCATGGTGGGAGGATCCCAGGAGACGTCCAACCAACCAGTGACCGTGACTGCATGGTCTCGACCCCTGTGACGAGCAGACACGATCGCAACGCCCGAGGCGAGTTCCGAGGCCAGCACCCGATACCCGTCGCTGAAATCATCCGCAGACCCCGCGTCGATCGAGCTCAGAGCCGGTCCGTCCAATTCCATGATCGCTCCTTCTCGGTCTTCCCCAACTCATTCCGACGTGGGCTCACCCACGCCAAGGCCCCCGGACTCGCCACCGTCGCCGTGGCGTGGCTCGACGTCGCTGACCGGATCCTCGTCCGCGTGCCAACGAGCCCGCCACCAGGTCTGGAGGTCAACCGCAAGGCAGCTGTCCTGAACGCGCCAACGGAGTTTGCCGTCCGGGCCGAGCACCGGCGTCGGAGACTCCGGCACCCAGAGAATGAGCACGCGATGCCCGAGGAGATACCTACGCTCCACCGCCACACGCACGCCGCACAAAACGAACACCCGTTCCGCAAGCCAGTCCGCATCGAGTTCCGTCCCGATGGGAAGAAGCGTGCCGTCCTCCACACCGAGGACCAGCGCACCACCCAACGGAGTGTTGGCCATGCAACAGACCTCGGGCGCAAGGTACACAGCTGCCTCTTCGTTCTCCGAATGACCCGGCAGCACCCGACCGTTGTTGAGCCTCCGGTTCGCCTCTTCCTTGAGGTCAACGTGCTGAGACTCGGGCGCATGCAGGCGTCGGCCGTGTTCAATGGTCCACAGGAGACGCTCGACATCCTGACGGACCAATGCGGAGATCTCCGGCGCTCCGCCCGCTGGGCCCTCAACGCCTGTCATGACGGGTGCTCCGAACGGTGATGTTGATTCTGCCGCCATTGCGCATCCCCAGACTGGCATCGCCCGTGCCCGCTTTAACGGCCGGCACCCCGTGGAACGCCCAACGCGAGCTGCGACCGAAGACGAGCAGGTCCCCGCTCTTCAGTTCGATGTCTTGGTACGGACGACCTCGATGTTCGAGATTGCCGAGCCGGAAGATGCAGGTATCCCCCAGGGAGATCGAAACGATGGGGTCGGGGCCGGATTCGTCCAGGTCCTGGTGCATCCCCATCCGGGCATCAGCGTCGTAGAAGTTCACGACAGCGGTGGTTGGTTCGAACGCGACGGCCTCTGGAGAATCCTGACCGTAGGCCCGCGACACGCCCGCCACCCCGAGCGTCCCCAAGCGCTCGGGCAACGCCTCTGGCCGGCCCGCTTGCTGAACCTTGTAGCGCGGCCAGCTCTGGCCAAGCACCGTGGACTTCACCGACATGACTCCGCCCCCGGGCATCCGTTGATGTCGCAGACGCGCTGACCCACTGCACCACAGCCGTGCAGCAGCGACCAACTCTTGTTGTTCACTCAGGGACAGCCAATCGGGTACGTGGACGGCGCCGGGAGCAATCTCCCTCGCCTCCCGGTCCAGTTGAAAGAGTTCCGGCCCGCCGGGGCCGCGCATCACGGAAGGACGACGCATCAGATCCCCTCCTTCACCGCACGGGCAACGACGACCGAGCCATCGAGCTGAAGCACAAGACCACGCCCGTTGACCCCACGTCGGCAACCCTACAACCGCGCTCAGACACACCGAAGAGGCCCTGGCGGCTGTCATCAGCAGAAGAACTCAAGCCACGTATGCAAGAAGGGGAGGGGGTTCTCCACACCATGGTGTGGAGAACCCCCTCCCCTTCTGACTGTGAAAATCTTTGTAAGAAGAAATGGCGGAAAGCCCCGTCCTGGTGGGTGGGGCTTTCCGTGTGGTGTGGCGTGGTGTTGCGGCGGTGTCTTACTCTCCCACACCCTTACGAGTGCAGTACCATCAGCGCTATGGGCCTTAGCTTCCGGGTTCGGGATGGGACCGGGCGTTTCCCCCATGCTATGACCACCGCAAAACCATT
>NZ_RKMF01000001.1 GCF_003797835.1 Kocuria soli | reverse complement strand
ACGCCTGCGCCGTCGCCTGGTCGTTCGGCTCATTGCCTGCGGTTCGTTCCTGCTGATCGTGGCTCATCTCAGCCACCGCCTTCCTAGCTCTCATCGAGAGGTAGGTGCGTTTACAGAACCTCGGCTAGCTCGGCGCGACGCAACGGGCCGAGCTGCGGCAGGAGCTCCCGGATTCGGGCGAACCCCGGATCGTGGACCGAGCGCATGGCCTCCAGGACGACCACCCCCGTGGACTCGGCGGTGTCCACCAGTTCTTGGAACTGCCGCCGGTCACATGCTGCGGACTTCTCCAGCAGGACGTGCTTGCCCGCTCGGAGAAGGGTGTTGGCCTGCGGGAAGTGCAAGGCGTTCGGGCTGGCGATGTACACCGCGTCGACGTCGCTCGCGTTGGCCAGCTCTTCGAGCGAGGTGACCACCCGCGCCCGGTCTCCCGTCAAACGGTTCGTCTCAGCCGCAAACGCTTCCCCGCGGGAGCGGTCTCGTGACATGACCGCCACGTGTTCCACACCGTCCACCGCCCCGATGGCCCGGGCGAACGTGGAGCCGATGGAGCTGGTCCCGATGGTCGCGATGCGCATGGCACCAGATTAGGCCCGGTGCCCGGTCGCAGGTGTCCGCAGCTGCGCCTGTGCGGGATGTGTCACGAATCATCCTAATTGCAGTTGTGCAAAAAATCTGGCCCTGCAAAAATTGCACGAGTGCAAGAAATGACATTGCGGGAGCGCAAGAAGGCCCAGACCTGGGAGGCGATCCACCACGCCGCCGCCCGTGCCGTGCTGGCACGTGGCCTGGGCGCGGTCACCGTGGAGCAGATTGCCGCAGCGGTCGGTATCTCGCCGCGGACGTTCTTCAACTACTTCCCCACCAAGGATCATGCCGTCCTGGGGCTGCGTGAACCGGTGATCGACGAGGGTGCGCTGGCGGAACTGACTGCGGGCCCGGACCTGTTGGCCCAGGTGGTCGACGTCCTGAACCGGACGCTGCGGTCATCGGTGCCGGCCAAGGACCGCAGCCTGCGTCTGAGCGTCCTGCGGGAACACCGTGAACTGGTCGGTCTGCACAAACACAACCTCGCTGTAGCCGAGGACAAGGTTCGCGTCGCTTTGCTGGACCGTGTGGCGGACCGGGCCAGAGGCGGGACCTTGGTCGAGGACGCGGAACACCCGATCGCTGAACGTGTCCGACTGCTGGTCATGATCGCCAGCGCCATCTTGCGTTACGTCTGGACGGATCCTCACCGGGAACCGGGCACAGAACCTACGGAAGACGACGTCGAACGCGCCGTCGCCCTTTACAAACACTTGAACAGAACGGACTTTGCGTGAACTCTTCAACCTCTCCGGTCCGAGAGCCTCAGCCGGAGACCGGTGCCCACACCCTGGTGGGTTCGGCGACTTCGGCCTCCGGGGCATCACCCTGGACCCACGAAACGGAGATCGTCACTCCCTCGGCTGCCCGTCCGCGGGACTCCGAGAAGCCTCAGCAGCGACTGCTGCCGATCTTTGCGGGTCTGATGCTGGCCATGCTGTTGGCCGCGCTGAACCAGACGGTGCTGTCCACGGCTCTGCCCACCATCGTGGGTGAACTCGATGGTGTGCACCAGATGCAGTGGGTCATCACGGGTTACATCCTGGCCTCGACCGTCATGATGCCCGTTTACGGCAAGCTCGGAGACCTCTTGGGCCGAAAGAACCTGCTCCTGGGCGCGATCGTCGTGTTCGTGGCCGGTTCCGTGGTGGGTGCTCTGGCACCTGACATCACCTGGCTCATCGTGGCCCGCGTGATTCAAGGCATCGGCGGTGGTGGCCTGATGATCCTGTCGCAGACGGTGATCGCCGACGTGGTGCCCCCGCGTCAGCGTGGCCGGTACATGGGCATCATGGGTGGCGTCTTCGCGCTGGCCTCCGTCGCGGGGCCCTTGCTCGGTGGATGGATCACGGAAGGACCGGGATGGCGCTGGGCTTTCTGGATGAGCCTTCCGCTCGGTTTGCTCGCCTTCGCCGGTGTTGCTGGCTTCCTGAAACTCCCGCGCCATCGGGGGCCCGTCAAGATCGACGTGCTCGGCATGATGCTGTTGGCCGCGGCCACGGTGGCCGTGATTCTGGTCGCCACCTGGGGTGGTCACCAGTACGCCTGGGATTCACCTCGGATCCTGGGCCTGATCGGCGCCGCCGTCGTACTGGTCGCCATCTTCGTGGTGGTCGAGCGCAAGGTGGAGGAACCCGTTCTCCCGCCGGCCTTGTTCGCCAACCGGACCTTCGTCCTGAGCACCGTCGCCGGGTTGTTCGTCGGCGTCGCCATGTTCGGTGCCCTGGGCTACATGCCCACCTACCTCCAGATGGTGCACGGCGCCAGTGCAACGGCCTCCGGCTTGCTCATGATCCCCATGATGGGTGCCATGCTGATCACCTCGACAGTTTCTGGTCAGGCCGTGACCAAGTCCGGGAAGTACAAGAAGTACCCCATCGTGGGCATGACGCTGATCGCCGTGGCCATGGTCATGCTCTCCCTGCTCAAGGTCTCAACGCCACTCTGGTTCGTGTGCACCTCCTTGGGCGTCCTCGGGGTGGGCCTCGGCCTGAGCATGCAGATCCTGGTGCTGGCCGTCCAGAACGTGTTCCCCACGTCCATGGTGGGAACGGCCACGGCCGGCAACAACTTCTTCCGCCAGGTCGGTGCCACGTTGGGCTCGGCCGTGGTCGGTGGAGTGTTCGCCACCCGGTTGGTGGACCTGCTGACGGAGCGCATGCCACCGCAGGCGATGGCCGGAGCCGGAAACTCGGACATGTCCGCGAGCCTCACGCCCGCCGTCGTGGGTGATCTGCCGGAGCAGATCCGAACGGTGGTCCTGGGGGCCTACAACGACGCCCTGGTTCCGATCTACCTGTGGTTGGTGCCGTTGGTGGTCATCGGTGCGATCCTGATGTTCTTCGTGCCGGAGACCCCGCTGCGCACCTCCAACATCCCCAAGGTGGAGGCCAAACCGCAGGCGAAGTCCGAGGCCGCGTCCCGGACCGCGTCGAAGTCCTGACGGCCACGGTTCTGACGCCTCTTCTGACACGCAGAACGCCGCGCTCCTGGATGGAGCGCGGCGTTCGCATTTGTCTTGCTGTGCAGCCAGGGCCAAAGTCCGGGCCCGGTTCGCTCAGGCGCTGAGCGTGAGTTCCCCGCGAACCCTGGTGGTCACCGGGCCGCCCACCCAGACCTCGTCCCCATGCATCTGGACGTGGACCTTGGCCGACCGGCCGAGCACCGTTCCCTGGGAGACGGTGTAGGAGGCGGGTGCGATGTCGTTGGGTACCAGCCACGTGGCAAAGCTTGCGCTGAGGGCAGCTGCGGCGGGGTATTCCGCGACGCCCATGGAAGGAGCGAAGGAGCGCATCTCGAAGTCGGCAGGACCACCCTCCGGGTAGGCACCCATGACCCCCACACACAGCTGGCCGAGCTCGGGGATGTTCGGGTCCATGGCGATGACGGTGTCGGCATCGGAGACCAGGAGGCCCAGAAAGCCGGGCCCGTTGTCCAGCCATGTGGTGGCCTTGATCTGATCGGCGTCCAGCCCGAGGACCTCGCGGGCGATTTCCACGGTCAGGTGGTCAGGGCCGCCGCGGTCGTAGATGGGCGGAGCGGTGAACTGCAGGTGGTCCTCCGCGGCCACGGAGATCTGTACGGTTCCGGCCCCACACTCCTGCAAAACCTGGGTGGGGACTTTCGGTTGGTGGCCATGGTCCAGCCAGGCCCGGCACGCGGCCAAGGTGGACAGCCCGGCGAAGCGGACTTCCGTGGACGGGCTGAACACGCGGATTCGGTAGTCGGACTCCGGATCCTGGGGGGAGAGCACGAAGGCGACTTCGGTGAAGTCTGACCACGCGGCGATCGCCGTCATCTCCTCGGTCTCGAGGGAGTCGGCATCCAGCACGACGGCGATGGGGCTTCCCCTGAACGGCCCGTCGGCAAAGACGTCGACGACGACGTGGGGGAGGACGTTCGGGAGATCGGCAGCGTGGCCGACGGCGAGATCGGGCGCACGGTCCGGCGCGAGATCGACGTGGGGGAGATCAGTCATGACCATGAGGTTAGGGCCTATGGTCTGCGAGAACGGCCTTGGATCCCGGCTCGAGCAGTCATGACCCTTCAAAAGCGGACGACTCGATGCGTAGACGTGGAATCACTGTGCCCGGGGGGAAGTCCACCAGACGGTGCAGCAGACGACGGAAGGAGTTCGGAAGGTCCTCCAGATCAGCACGGCGCGTGGCGTCGCGCAGGAATGCTCCGTTCTTGGGGAGTGGGTCCTCGGGCAGAGGTCCCGTGCCAGGAGATTCCGCCACACGGCGCCACGCAGCAGAGATGAAGCCGCCCCAGGCGGAGAGCTCCGCCTCCAGCGTCGTTCCCCACGCGCACCAGTACGGTCCGACGACCGTGGGGTCCCCGAACTTCCAGTCGACGGCGGGAGTGAAGACGGCGAGGGTACGGAGTAGGGCCTCGGTCTGCTGTTGTCGGGAACGTTGCATCCGATGGGCCTTCGAGGTGGCGGTGGGCGGGGTGCCGCCGTCGCCGTCGAAGACCACGTACGTGGGGATCCCCAACTGCCGGGCCAGTGCGGCCATGCCTGCCAAACGGACCTTGCTGCCCGCGGGGACGACGGTGAGGTCGCCGATGCCCCATCGGCCGACGAGAACTTCCAGTACCGCGCGGTCGGTGACACCTTCCACCAGTAGGACCCGCGTCGAGCGAAGGAGTTCGGCAAGAGCGGCAGGGTTGGTGGAGCTGAGCTCACGGAAGACTCCGTTGCGGGACCGACCGAGCGTGGTGGCGAGCTCCACGAGGTCAACCTGGAAGCGGCCCTGAGGCGTGACGCGAGCCAGATGTGGCAGCCACTGCCCGGGGACGGGGTCCCGCGGCCCCGGAACATAAAGGACGTGGTCGACAAGACCGTCGGCACCCGCGCGCCGGGCACTGTCCAACTCCGCCCTGAGTTCTCTGGCGGTTGCACCGCGGCCAGGGTCATCGTCCGTTGCCGTGCGATCAACTGTCCTGCGATCAACGACGACGGTCCCGTGGTCGCCGATCGCTCGCACCGTGCGGTCCTGGGCCGCGCGGGCGGCCGCCTCGGAGGGCCAGCCCGCATACACCGCCACCGTGAAGGGAGGCGGCGCTGCTGGGTGCTGTGACACGTGATCAGCCTAGGAGCCCTGCCTTCCCGAGCGGTGACGGTGCGCCCATCGGGTGTCGGCATCGTCCATAAGTCTGAGCAAGGTCCGGGGCGAAACCGAGGAAACATCCGGTGAAGTTCGGCGATTCATTCTCTCGGTGGATGTCCTGCCCACCGTGATCGGACAACATGGGGACAGAGGCTCAGAAAGGGCCTGACCCATGACGCAGGAGGAAAAGACGATGGAACCGGCGGTCCTCGAGACCGAAAATCTGGTCAAAGTCTACGGACGCGGAGCCAACAGATTCGATGCATTGAAGGGGCTGACCCTTGACATCAAACGCGGCGAGTCCGTTGCGGTGATCGGGAAGTCGGGTTCTGGCAAGTCCACGCTCATGCACCTCATGGCGCTGCTGGATCGCCCCAGCCAGGGAGTGGTCGCCCTCAACGGGCGCCCGGTCTCCGAGCTCAAGAACAAGGAAATACACAAGCTGCGCAACGAAAGTTTCGGTTTCGTTTTCCAGCAGTTCTTCCTGAACCCGAACCAGACAGTGTTGGAAAACGTGGTGCTCCCGCTCAAGATCGCCGGTCTCTCCAAGCGTGAGCGCAATCGTCGTGGATTGGAGGCCCTGGAACTGTTGGAAATGGCCGACAAGGCCAAGAACAAGGCGACTGATCTTTCCGGTGGTCAGAAACAGCGCGCGTGTATTGCCCGCGCCCTGGTGACCAACCCGTCGGTGATCTTCGCGGACGAACCGACGGGCAACCTGGACTCCAAGACCTCCGAGGTCGTCGAGAACATCCTCTTCGGCCTGCAGCGCGATCGTGGCATCACGTTGGTCATCGTGACCCACGACGACGACCTGGCGGCCAAGTGCGACCGACAGATCTACCTCAAGGACGGTCTGATCGTGGCCCCCGAGCAGAGCAACACCGCCCGGTCGGAGGCTGCCTCGTCGGGTGAGCCCGCACCTTCCGGGCAGGAAGCCACTGAACCCTGGGCGGGTGGCGGAAGCACCGCGTCCCGCGCATCCGAGCTCGGAAAGGAAGGCAACCGATGAAGGCCGTCGACGTCGTCACCACCGCCCTCGGGAACACGATGCGCTCCAAGGCGCGTACCTTCCTGACCGTCATCGCCATCTTCATCGGCGCCTTCACCCTGACCCTGACCTCGGGTCTCGGGGTGGGGATCAACAGCTACATCGACCGCCTGGTGCAAGGCTTCGGTGACCAGCAACAGCTCTACGTCCAGAAGACAAGCTCGCAGCAATCGGGCAACGCGAACGAACCGCAGGCCTACGACCCGGAGAAGGGCGCTGACAAGCAAGGCCAGTTCGGCATGTCCCTCTTGAGCGAGAAAGACATCGAGCAGATCGGCAACATCGACGGCGTCGAATCCGTCGAACCCGTGGTTGCGGTCTCCCCGTCCTATCTGGAGGGCGAGAACGGTGACCAGTTCCAGGTCCAGTTGGGCTACCCCTCTGACGTGAACAGCTATGAATACGCCGCCGGTGAAGCCCCCGGCCACGACAAGGACGAGATCACCATTCCCACCACGTGGGCCGACTCCCTGGGTTACGACAAGCCGGAAGACGCCGTGGGTGGAAAGGTCAAGATCGCGGTGTCCAATGTCACCGGTGAGGAGAAGACGTTCGAGGCCACGATCAGCGGCGTCACCGAAATCATGCTCTCCAACCAGGGCGCACAACCCACACCGTCCTCGGCGTTCAACGACCGGTTGTACGACTACCAGCAGGAGGGCCTGCCCGAGGGCGCCCAGACCGATGGCTACGCCATGGCCGTGGCCGACGTACCGGACCTGGGCAAGCAGAGTGAGGTCAAGAAGTCCTTGACCGAGGACGGCATGCTGGGCATGACGGTCGAAGACCAGATCGGCACGATCCGCGGCATCATCAACGCCGTCACCTGGATCCTCAATGGGTTCGCGTTGATCGCTCTGTTGGCTGCGGCCTTCGGCATCGTCAACACGCTGTTGATGTCCGTGCAGGAACGAACCCGTGAGATTGGCCTGATGAAGGCCTTGGGCATGTCCCCTGGCAAGATTTTCGGCCTGTTCTCGAGTGAGGCCGTTCTGATCGGTCTGTTGGGATCCGTGATCGGCGTGGGCGTCGGCGTCGTCGTCGGCACGGTGGCCAATGCCTTGCTGACAGGGGAAGGCGGCGCCCTGAGCAACGTCGCGGGCCTGAGCCTCTACGGGATCGCGCCCTTGCAGCTGGTGGGCATCGTCCTGCTGATCATGCTCATCGCCTTCATCGCCGGAACCCTTCCCGCGGCGCGTGCAGCCAGAAAGGATCCGATCGAAGCGTTGCGTTACGAATAGCGCGCAGGTGGCCTACTCGGGGGACACTGGAGATGCCCCCTGTAGTCCCATCACAGTCCTGAGACCACACTCGTCATTCATCCACAGGAGGAGATCACCGTGACGAACGCACCGCAGAATCCTCAGTACCCGGAGCCCGGCAACAAGTACGGCACCAGCGGGTACGACCCCAACCAGAACTTCGAGATGTCCAAGCCCCCGCAGGTTGATCGGCTGCGTCAGATGACGCTCGCGTCCATGGCCATCTACCTGCTCTCCGGGGTGCTGGGGATCATCTACATCTTCTCGGGCTCCGGTCGGGAAGACATGCAGCAGCAACTCGAGGGCCAGGACCTGGGTGGCCTGAGCGTTGACGACGCCCTCATGGCCGGCGCCATCAGCGCCACGGTGGTTTCCGTCCTCCTCATGGCAGTGGCCCTTGTGCTCTACATCCTGGTGCTGGTCGGCATCAAGAAGCGCTGGGGATGGGCCCGGATCCTCGGGATCGTCCTGGCGATCCTGGGCGTCCTGTTCGTGGGCATCGCATTGTTCTCCGGTACGCCGATGGCGGGCGGACTCGGCATCCTCGTGTTGGTGTTGGACGTCTTGTTCGTGCTGGTCAACGTCTACTGGCTCGTCCTTGCCTTCAACGGCAAGGTCGGCGCATGGTTTGCCCGCCGTAATTGAGGACGGACTCGATTGATCGATCCTCACCAGCAACCGCCCGAATCGCGTGAGCAGCGCGATTCGGGCGATGCTGTTCCCAGCTCCAAGCGCGAACCGGGTGAGCGGCCACGGTCGGTGATGTTCTTGACACAGCTGACGGTGCTGTCCCTCTTGCTCCACGTGTCGGGGTCGGTCGTCAGCATTGCCGCCCTGCTGAGCACCCCCATGCTGGAATCGGTCAGGGATCGGTTGGCCAGCCAGGGAGTCCCCGCCGAGTTGATGGACAACGATTCCCTGCGGAAGTCACTGGTCACGGCGACGCTCGGCAACGTGGTCCTGGGGTTGCTGATCACGAGCGCCTTCGTGATCGTGCTGCTCGGCATACTGAACCGCGCGGACTGGGCCCGGTGGGGTGGGCTGGGGCTGGCCGCGGCCTTCGCCCTCTGGAACGTCTGGGTTCTGGTACCGGGGGGAGATCCCTCTCCCACGGGGACCATCTACCAACCCATGTCCGTAACGATCGCCGCATTGTTCCTGGTGGTGAATCTGGCCTGGCTTCTGGTCGGGTTCAATCCGGCGGTGACGGCGTGGTTCCGGCGTCGAGTGTGATGCACTAGTCGTACCGTCGACAGCACCGGCCGCCACGCCCGTGAAGAGCCCGCGACGTGCCGCCTCCGCACCCGAAAGGACCCTCCGTGTCGCAAGGCCCCCAGAACCCGTACGGCCAGGAGCCACAGAACCAGGCGCCGCAGAACCCGGAGAGCCGGAATGACGGGTCCACCGAGCCAGGCTGGCCTGGCCAGCAGCCGGGCGGTCCGAACGGGTCGAGTGCGTCATCAGCGCCGCGGTACGTCCCCGGTCCACAGGGCCCGAACTCCTCGAACGGTCCCGGCCGTCAACCCTATGCCGGTGGCCAGTACTCCCAGCCGCAGGGGCAGCCCGTACAGAATCAGAACCCGTACCAGCCGGGTCCGTACTCGCCGCAGGCACCGAATCAGGCACCGAGTCAGAGCCAGAATCCGTACGGGCCTGGTCAGTACTCACAGAACCAGTACCCGCAGGGTCAGTACCCACAAAACCAGTACGGGCAGGGTCAGTACAGCCAGAACCAGTACAGCCAGAACCAATACGGACAGAACCAGTACGGACAGAACCAGTACGCGCCCAACCAGTACCCACCGAATCAGCAGGGTCCGAACCGGTACGCGCAGTGGTACGACCCCAACGGCGGTCCGTCCCGTCCCCGGAATTTCAGCAAGAAGGATCTCTTCACCAAGCCGCTCTACCTGTTGGTGATCCTGTCCGCGGTGCTGTTCCTCGGTACCCGCTTCCTGGGCATCATCGGTCAGCTGGTACCGGCCTACCGGGACCGGTACTACACGAGTTGGGAAATGCTGTCGGGAGCAGCCGAGACCTCCGGTTTTTACCTCGGGATCCTCATCGTCACGGCAATCGTCCTGGCGCTGTACGCCCTCGTCCTCTTCCCGCTCACGCTCGGGAAGAATTGGGCTCGGATCCTCGGGTTCGTCTTCGCCGGGATCGGGTCCTTGATGATGCTGGCCGACTTCTTCACGGTCGGGCGCTACGGTGCCTTTGGCATTGTGCTGGTCCTGGGAATTCTGGGTTTCGTGGGCGTCAACATCGCGTGGGTCGTCGTCGCGATCCGAACGTGGGAGAAACCTCGCCGGTCCGGCCCCTACCCGGTCCCGTACGCTTGAGACATGCTTGCCGAGGAATTGTCTCCGGTTCGGTCCTTCGTTCGTAAAGCGGTGGTACGCGCCGCCGTCGGCGTGGTTGGGGTTCAGGCGGCCACCATTGGTGGCCTGGTCGGTTACGACGCCTTCACCAAGAAGCACCGCAAGGTGCGTTCCGGATTTCCCAAACCCGGCCACTACGGCACGGACGTGGCCAATTCCGACGTCGACGTGTTCACCTTCGGCGCCGATCTGTACGACGACATGCTCGAACAGATCGACAACGCGGAGCACAGCGTGTTCCTGGAGACTTTCATCTGGAAGGGCGACGCGTACGGTCAGAGGTTCATGGATGCCGTCAACCGTGCCGCTCAACGCGGCGTGGACGTCCGCGTGGTCTACGACGGCTTCGGGAACTTGGTGGTGCCCAATGATTTCTACCGGTTCGACGAACGCGTCAAGTACTTCCGCTTCCCGGTATTCCGGCCGAGGCTGCTCATCACACCGCTGCGGGCCTCGGGATTCACTCACCGCAAGCTGCTGATCGTCGACGACCGGGTGGGTTACATCGGCGGCTACAACCTGGGGTCGACCTATGCCACGGAGTGGCGGGATACCCACCTGAAGGTCAACGGGCCGGACTCCTGGGTCCTACGGCAGTCCTTCGTGACCGTGTGGAACACCGTGGCCGGGCGTGCCGATGAGATCCCACGTCTGGATCCTCCCGAGTGGGACTCGCGAGTCCGGTGCTGGTCGAACCTCCCCGTGACCCGGGTCTACCCCATCCGCGGCATGTATCTGCAGGCGATCGACCGGGCCACCGACCACATCTACATCTCCACGCCCTACTTCATCCCGGACCAGCAGATTCTGGACGCGCTGATCCGAGCGCAGGCACGCGGGGTCGACGTTCGGATCATGGTGCCCATGGACTCCAACCACGTGTTGGCCGACTGGGGCTCCCGAGGCTTCTACGTGACGCTGCTCAAAGCAGGCGTCACGCTGTTGCTCTACAAGGACGCCATGATCCACGCCAAGACCGCCACGATCGACGGCATGTGGTCAACGGTCGGGACGGCCAACATCGACCGCCTCTCCCTGTCCTTCAACTACGAGGTCAATCTGGAGATCATCGACAACGATCTGGCCGCGGTCATGGAACGTGTTTTCGAGGTCGACAGCTCGAACTGCCATCGCCTCACTCTCGAGGAGTGGCAAGCGCGCCACCCCCTGGCGTGGGTGGCCGAGGCCGCCTTGGCCCCGCTGAGACCCCTGCTGTAAGGGCTTTGTCAGGGCGCGAGGCGGCCTCGGGGCCAGGAAAGCCGACCGGTGTCGTGTGACCCAGCAGATCGCACCACACCGGCCTCCGTCCCGGTCAGTCGTTCCGGTGGACCACGCGTGCCACGACCAGAACGCCCACGATGACCAGCGCGGCCGCCACCAGGCCGATCCGGTCGTCCGCGTACCACGGGTTGTTCTTCTGGCTGTGTTCGGATTCCGTCTTGGGCTTACGAGCCCAGGTGTTTCCGCGCACGGGAACCCCACCCGTGGTGTCGCCCGCCGAGGCATGGCCCTGGCCGGCTGCACGCCGGGCAGCCGTGTGCCGGTCCTTGCCCGCGTTGTCGATCTTGTTCTCGTTCCCCAGGGCCTGAGCCTGCCCTGCCGTGGAGTCCGCAGTGTCGACGTCGGTCTCGTGCTGGTCATGGCCGGGAATTGCGTTGTGCGGCATGGCTGTCTCCTGAGCTGAGTGAGTCCTGCATGGTGTTCTCGGTACCGCGCGGGAACCGTTGGTCCAAACATACGGCCATGACGTGACACACGTCAGCGGCCGGGAGCGTTCGCGCGCGCTCGGCAATACGCCCGGACATGCAATCGTGCCCGACACCAGGGGTGCCGGGCACGATTGGAAGTCTGGAATGATCAGTCGATCACGGTGATGTTCGCGGCCTGGAGACCCTTGGGGCCTTCCTGAACCTCGAACTCGACGCGCTGGTTCTCTTCCAGGGAACGGTAGCCGTTGCCGTTGATCGCGGAGAAGTGCGCGAACACGTCCTGCTGAGAATCATCGGGGCTGATGAAGCCGAAGCCCTTGTCGGCGTTGAACCACTTGACAGTGCCGGTCTGCATTATTGCTGGTCGATCCTTCCGGAACGGTAACGGGCGCCGACCTTCGGCGACCGATAGCCGTCGTCGTGCACCACACGACTTGGTCCCGGTTTGGTTCCGGTGGACAGTCGGCCGCGAACGGCGGGGGGTCCCGCCAGTGCGGGATTGCATACGACAACTGCCCACGACGGTACACGAGGGATGGGCCCCAGGTCGCTTCCGTGCCAAATATTGGTCGAGGTTTTGGCTCGGTAGGGCGATGTGCCGGGCGGAATCCGCGAAATTTGATGCGGTTACACGGAAATCCGCGTCCAGGAAACGTGGAGGTCTTCTCGGGGCAAATGCCAAGCCTGTTCCAGCCGCGTGCCAGGCAGGCACGGTTAAGTAGTCACTACCTCGAACAGAGGGCGGCAGCTCCGACTGGAGGGTTCGGATCTGCTGAGCTTCCTGTGGCAACGATGACGGTGGTGGTGCGTCGTCATCAAGAGCCTTGCTGCAGGAGGGGGACAGAAGAGAGCCGCTTGCCACTTGACCCCTGAGTGGCGGGCGGCTCTCTCTTAATTTTTGTGTCGTCAACCATTTTCTGCTCGCCGTCCCAGGTCGATTGCATGCGTTTGCAGGTAGCCTGCTGCCTACTGCGTTTGCAGGTAGCCTGCTGCCTACTCAGTACTTGTCCGGCCCGTATCAATCACGGGTGATCTGTGGAGATGGGACAGGGTGGGCGACGTGGTACCAGTCGGTGGCGAGGCCGACGCAGAGACACAGGTCGGCGGGCTTCCAGACGTCGGGAGCACGAGCGCTTGGCGAGCGCGCATCCATGCACGCGGTCCTGGTGGGAGTCCGGTGGAGGTTCCGAGCGAGTACCTCCAGCGATCCTTCGCGGGCGTTCGAGAGGTGTTCCGGCATTGCCTGGTGGCCTCACTCGGAGCCCTCGAATCCGGTCAGGAGGTCGGTGGCAACGACCTTGCTGTCGGGTACTCCGCTCTGGAGCACGGCAACTATGCGCTGTGGTTCGACATCCGGGATCGGAGGCACCGATTCACCCGGTGGCTCACCCCCAAAGAAACCTGGAATGCCGCCGTCGAATCCTTGTTGGGCGAAGCGTCGGCCGAACTTATCGCACTCCTGCGCGCCACGGCGATGGCCGCGGATGGTCACGGGGAGGGCCTGATGATCAGGCCGGATCCGGGCCCGGAGGGCATGCGGTCGAGAATGGAAGTGTCCCTGCCCGGGTACCCTGCCGCACGCTTGTCGGCGGATCTCTGGGACTGGTCACAAGGCGCGGAGGGTATTGCAGCAGTGCGGGACATGTTCGCCGTCGTGCTGGCACCCGAGGTCCAGCACATCGACGTCGTCTTGTACGCGGGGGACCCCCAGGAGGAACGGGTGCGGCTGGAGCCGACCGGGGACTTCGTCGCGTTCCTCGAAGGGGCCCCGCGAAGGTAACCGGGGCGGTCCGGTCAGCGACGACGACGAGCGGTGCCGAACAGTGATCGCGTGATCTCGCGTCCCAATGCCGAACCGGCAGAGCGCATCATCGACTTGACGGCCGGGTTGTCGAAGAACCCGCCGGACTCCTTCTTGGCCCGCTCCTTCTTGGCCGCCGGTTCCTTCTCGGCAGCCTCCGGGGATCCCGAACCTTCCGAGGGGGCCTGTTCGCCCTGCTGCTCGGCGCCCTTCTCCAGACGTTCCTTGAGGACCTCGTAGGCAGATTCGCGGTCCACCGGCTCGCTGTACTTGGCGGTCAGCGGTGATGCAGCGATCACGGCGTCGAAGACCGCATCCGGGGCGATGTCCATCAAGGTTTCAGGGGCTCGCATCCGGGTCCAGGCGACGGGCGTCGGGGCGCCGGATTCGGAGAGGACCGTCACCACGGCCTCACCCGTGCCGAGCTGCGTCAGGAGCTGCTCCAGGTCGTACTCGGAGGACGGGTAGGTCCGGGCTGTTGCCTTGAGTGCCTTGGCGTCGTCCGGGGTGAAGGCGCGCAGGGCGTGCTGCACACGGTTGCCCAACTGCCCCAGGACCTCAGCCGGCACGTCCTTGGGCGTCTGGGTGATGAAGAAGACGCCGACGCCCTTGGAACGAATCAGTCGAACGGTCTGTTCGATCGAGGACAGGAACTCCTTGGATGCGTCCTTGAACAGCAAATGGGCTTCGTCGAAGAAGAACACCAGCTTGGGCTTGTCGACGTCCCCGACTTCCGGGAGGTCGTGGAACAAGTCCGCGAGCAGCCACATGAGGAAGGTTGAGAAGAGTTCGGGGCGGGAGGCCACACCGGGCAGTTGAAGGTTGGAGATGACTCCGCGACCGTCGTCGCCGACGCGCAGGAGGTCGGCGGTGTCGAACTCCGGTTCCCCGAAGAACACCTCCGCGCCGTTGTTGGCGAAGGTCGTGAGTTCGCGGAGGATGACTCCTGCGGTCTGTGGTGACACCCCGCCGATGTTCTTGAGTTCGCCCTTGCCCTCGTCGGAGGTCAGGAACATGATGACCTCGCGCAAGTCCTTGAGGTCCAAAAGCGCCAAACCAGCCTGGTCGGCGTAGTGGAAGATCAGGCTCAGCGCGGATTCCTGAGTCTCGTTCAGGCCCAGGACCTTTGCCAGCAGCATCGGACCGAAGTCCGTCACGGTGGTGCGGATGGGGGCGCCCTTGCCCTGGCCGCCCAACGTCAGGAAGTCCACCGGTGCGGCCTTGGGCTGCCAGTCCTGACCGATCGTCTGGGTGCGTTCGGTCAACTTCTCGTTGGGCTGCCCTTCCGTGGCCAGACCCGAGAGGTCGCCCTTCATGTCCGCCAGGAACACGGGCACACCCGCGGCGGAGAGCTGTTCGGCCATCATCTGAAGGGTCTTGGTCTTGCCCGTACCCGTGGCTCCCGCGATCAATCCGTGCCGGTTCATCGTCGCCAGAGGCAGGCCGACCTGGACATCGGCGACGGCGGTGCCATCTGACACGGCTGCTCCCAGATTCAAGGTCGCGCCCTCGAAGGCGTAGCCCGTGCGGATGGCGTCCAACTGTGCGTCGTTCTGCGTGTTTTCGCTCACGGCGCCGAGTGTACCGCCGGGTCCACCCATAGGGGCATGGCACATCCGGCCGCCCGAGGTCATCGACCCGTGGTGCGTTCCATGGTCTCTAGAAGGCGTGTCCCGGTGGCCACCAGGTAACGCTGTGTGACCACGGTGAGCAGTCCAGGAAACCTGCTCCAGCGGCGGGCCGGTCGTCCGTCCACGTTGAGGGTGATCCTGGACGATTCGTGACCGGCCGGGCCGGGGGCCCAGGCCACCGTGGTCCGGGCGTCCACGGGGCCGTTGGTTGAACGGAGCACGATCTGTTCCAGCGGGTTGAAGTGGGAAACCACCGCGATCCACGACGGAGTGAACGGCCCCAGGGAGAGCGGGTACTCCAACACCGTTCCGGGCGCCATCAATCGGGTGGACGACGAAGTGCGGCCGCCGGGGGAAGCCCAGAAGGCGAGAAACTTTTCAGCGTCCTCCATGAACGCCCCGACTTCGGTCGGCGC
The DNA here is from genome assembly GCF_003797835.1 of Kocuria soli. Lineage (GTDB taxonomy): Bacteria > Actinomycetota > Actinomycetes > Actinomycetales > Micrococcaceae > Kocuria > Kocuria soli. The sequence goes on along the minus strand of NZ_RKMF01000001.1, from coordinate 330,704 downwards.
GGCGGGTACGTCCACGGAATGTGAACAGGAGTACGGCTTAGGGGGACGCATGTTGCTCCACGGGACTGATCAAATTCAATGCCAAAGAATAGACTGACCGGGGCTGACCTGCGACTTCAAGTCCCTTGGTGACGCCCGGCGTCTTGATTCCAGCTGTGCGTGAACACTACTGGCCGCAAGGGTCTCAGGGTGAAAGCGTTACTCGTGAACCGCCCCGGGGCTGTCCACCCCAGGGAGCCACAGAATCGGACCAAGGAGGAACGCCATGACGAATGTTGCACTGATTGGTGGGCACGGAAAGGTTGCGCTGCTTGCCGCGCCCTTGTTGATTGAGGCCGGGGACGAAGTGAGCTCATGGATCCGCAACCCGGAGCATGCCGCAGATGTGGAGGCCACGGGCGCCCGCGCCGTCGTTCTAGACGTCCAGCATGCCTCGACGGAAGAGCTGACCACCGCCTTCGAGGGGATCGACGTCGTCGTCTGGTCGGCAGGCGCCGGCGGCGGTGACCCGGAGCGCACCTGGGCGGTCGACCGCGATGCGGCGATCCGGACCATGGACGCGGCCGAGAAGGCCGGAGTCGGGCGCTACGTCATGGTCTCCTACATCGGAGCGGGACCCGATCACGGGATACCGGAGGACAACTCCTTCTTCGCCTACGCGCAGTCCAAGGCCGAAGCGGACGCGCACCTGCGGGAGTCCTCCTTGCGCTGGACGATTCTGGGCCCGGGGACCCTCACGCTCGAGGAACCCACCGGCAAGATCGCAGTGTACGAGCCCGGGGAGGAGCCCGAGCGCGCCGAGACCTCCCGCGGGAACGTCGCCCGCACCATCGTGGCCGCGGTTCACTCGGACAACTCGGTGGGGCGCACGATCAACTACACCGACGGTGACCAGCCCGTCGAAGACGTCTTCGGGCAGAGCTGAGCGACCGCCGAATGCTGAACACGGAGCGCTGAACACCGAGAATCGGGACGAAGGCACCCTGTAGTGACGGGGGCGCAGCCACTGGGCTGCGCCCCCGTCGTCGTACCAGGACCGGTGGTGACGCGAGGTGCAGCGGATACTGGCCAACTTTGTCTTGACATTAGGACACAAATACTGGGACCGTGGGGGGCATCACATCGAAGAGTATGAGATCGCGGAGGCCCGGAGCGGGTTGCGGTCACCAGCCTCACCGCAGCACGCGGACATCGCAGCACGTTGACACGAGGAGTTGCCGAAGTCATGACGGCCACCACGCCAGGGTCCGAGCAGAACACCGCAGCGACCACGGAGAACACGTTCATCATCGGCACCGCCCCCGATTCCTGGGGCGTCTGGTTCCCGGACGACCCCAAACAGACCCCCTGGGAACGTTTCCTGGACGAGGTGGTGGCCGCCGGTTACAAGTGGATCGAACTCGGGCCGTACGGGTACCTCCCGCCGGATCCGTCGCGGTTGGCCGATGAACTCAACGCCCGCGCTCTCAAGGTCAGCGCCGGCACGGTCTTCACCGCCTTTCACCGCGGCAAGGACGAGTCCAAAGCCGCTTGGGAGCCCGCGCGTCGCGTGGCGGAACTGACCGCAGCCATGGGCGGTGAGCACATCGTGGTCATCCCCGCGATGTGGCGCGACGACGTCACGGGCGAGCCGGTCGAGAACGGCACCCTGGACAAGGATCAACTCAACGAGCTGTTCGCGGGCCACAACGAACTCGGCAAGGTCCTGCGCGACGAATACGGACTCAAGCAGCAGTTCCACTCCCACGCGGACTCGCACGTGTGCAGCATGCAAGAGATCGAGACCTTCCTGGAAGGAACCGATCCGGAGCTGGTCACGCTGTGCCTGGACACCGGCCACGCCGAATACGGAGGAGCATCCTCGGCGGAACTCATCCGGCGGTACCCGGAACGCATCGGCTACCTGCACCTCAAGCAGATCAGCCCGGAGATCATGAAGACGGTCCGGGAGGAGAACCTCACCTGGGCCGCAGCCAACCTGGCCGGTGTGATGGTCGAGCCGCCCGCCGGCGCCCCGGATCTGGCCGAGGTCATCGAACTGGTCGAAGGCCTCAACCGCCCGATCTTCGGCATCGTGGAACAGGACATGTACCCCGTGTCCTCGTTCGACGTGCCGCTGCCCATCGCCACCCGGACCCGCCGCTACCTGTGCGGCTGCGGTTCGCGCACGCGCGTCGCCTGAGCCGGCCGAGCTGTCCCCAACTGCCGGATCCCGAAGGAGAGGCGCAAGACCATGACCCACGATCTCGTCACCATGGGCCGCATCAGTGTGGACGTGTACCCGCAGGACATCGGCGTCGGACTCGAGGACGTCCAGACGTTCGGAAAGTACCTGGGCGGTTCACCCACCAACGTTGCCGTTGCCGCGGCCCGGCACGGCCGGAACACCGCAGTGATCACCCGGACCGGGCCGGACCCCTTCGGGGACTACCTGCGATCCGAACTCGAGCGTTACGGCGTGGACCCCCGGTGGGCCACCGCCGTCGAAGGCCTGCAGACGCCCGTGACCTTCTGCGCCATCCGTCCGCCCGAGGACTTCCCGCTGTACTTCTACGGCCGCACCCCCACCGCGCCCGACTGGGCCATCGAGCCCGGGGAGCTGGACCTGGCGGGAATCCGTGACGCCACGCTGTTCTGGTCCACGGTCACGGGGCTGGCGCAGGAGCCCAGCCGATCGGCGCAGATCGCAGCCCACGAGGCCCGGCCGCGTGAATCCCTGGCGCCCGGCCAGCACACGATCCTGGACCTGGACCACCGCCCGATGTTCTGGGACTCGGAGGAACACGCACGGGAAGAGGTCGCCAGGATCCTGCCGTACGTCACGGTCGCCATCGGGAACGAGACCGAATGCGCAGTGGCCGTGGGGCACGGCAGCCCTGACGCGCAAGCCGACCGGCTGCTGGAGGCGGGCGTGCAGATCGCCGTGGTCAAGCTCGGTTCGCAGGGCGTCATGGCGGCCACGCCCGAGGAGCGCGTGGTGTCGGCACCACTGCCCGTGGAGACCGTCAACGGGCTGGGTGCGGGCGACTCCTTCGGCGGAGCCTTCTGCCACGGACTCCTGGCCGGCTGGCCGCTGGAACAGACCCTGGACTTCGCCAACGCCTGTGGCGCGATCGTCGCTTCCCGGTTGGCCTGTTCCGAGGACATGCCCACCACGCAGGAAGCCCTTGAGTTGCTGCGTGAACGAGGCCGCGACGTCCCCGGCCAGACCGCCCGGACCCGTAACGCCTAGGAGCAGCCATGCCGTATCAACCGCTGAACACGGATCCCCGGCGCTACGAATCCCTCACCAGGATGCGTCTGGAGGATCCCGACGCCGTCGCACGGGCGGCCGCCAATCGTCGTCGTCACCCCGGGCCGACCTACGGTCGACAGAACTTCGTGATCGCCGCCGACCATCCGGCCCGAGGTTCCCTGGGGGTGGGGGACCAGCCCCAGGCCATGGCCGATCGACTGGACCTGCTGGACCGCCTGCAGATCGCCCTGGCGGACCCCCGCGTGGACGGTGTGCTGGGCTCCCCTGACATCCTGGACGACCTGCTCCTGCTGGGGGCCCTGGACGGGAAACTGGTGTTCGGTTCCATGAACCGCGCCGGGTTGCCCGGACTGGTCAACGAGATCGACGACCGGTTCACCGGTCACACCGCGGCAGTCCTGGACGCGCTCGGTGCCGACGGCGGAAAGATGCTCACCCGCATCTGCTTCGAGGACCCCAACACCACCTCGGTGCTGGAGAACACCGCGCACGCGGTGGACGACCTGCACGCGCACGGGTTGATCGCCATGGTCGAACCGTTCATCTCCCGCGTCCACACCGACCCTCACGGCCCTCGGGTCTCCAACGACCTGTCCGCGGATGCCGTCATCCGCTCCGTGGCGATCGCCCAAGGCCTCGGGGCCAGCTCCGCGCGCACCTGGATGAAGCTGCCCGTGGTTCCCGACATGCAGCGGGTCATGGCCTCGACCACCCTGCCCACCGTGCTGCTCGGTGGAGACCCCTCGGGCAGCCCCGACGAAGTCTTCGAGACCTGGCGGGAGGCGCTGGCGCTGCCCGGCGTCCAAGGCCTCACCGTCGGCAGGACCCTGCTCTACCCGCAGGACAACGACGTCGCAGCGGCAGTGGCCGCCGCAGCCTCCCTGCTCAACGGGCACGGGGAGAACCAGACACCCGCAACGGATGGAAGTGAGATCGCACGATGAGCACCCGCGAGATGTCTGTGGCCCAGGCGGTCGTAGAGTTCCTGGGCAACCAATGGACCGTGGACACCATCGACGGCGTCCGCACGGAGGTGCGCACCGTCCCCGGGACTTTCGGGATCTTCGGCCACGGGAACGTGGCCGGTGTGGGACAGGCGCTCAAACAGGCCCAGGTCCACGCCCCCGGACTCATGCCCTACTACCAGGGGCGCAATGAGCAGGGCATGGTCCACCAGGCCGTCGGCTACGCGCGCCACTCCCGGCGACGCCAGACCTACGCCGTGACCGCTTCCATCGGCCCGGGCTCCTCCAACATGGTGACCGGCGCGGCACTGGCCACGACCAACCGTCTGCCGGCGCTGTTGCTGCCCTCCGACGTGTTCGCCACGCGGGTCCCGGACCCCGTGCTCCAGCAACTCGAACGCCCGGATGCGTACGACGTCACGGTCAACGACGTCTTCCGGCCCGTGAGCCGCTACTTCGACCGCGTCTGGCGCCCCGAACAGACCTTCTCCGCGCTGCTCAACGCCATGCGCGTGTTGACGGACCCCGTGGAGACCGGCGCCGTCACGATCGCCCTGCCGCAGGACGTGCAGGCCGAGCGGATCGAGGTTCCCGAGGAGTTCCTGACACCCCGGCAGTGGCGCATCCGTCGCCCGGAGCCGGAGGCCGAGGAGCTGCGCGAGGCCGTCCAGGCGATTCGCGGTGCCCAGCGGCCCGTGATCATCGCGGGAGGTGGCGTGCACTATGCGTTCGCGCACGACAAGCTGCGGACGTTCGCCGAAGCGACGGGCATCCCGGTGGCCTACACCCAGGCCGGCGTGGGTGTCCTGGACTGGGATCACGAACTGTGCCTGGGCGCCGTCGGTTCCACGGGGTCCACGGCCTCCAATGCCTACGTGGCCGAAGCGGACCTGATCATCGGCATCGGAACCCGCTACGAGGACTTCACCACCGCCTCCCGGACCGCTTTCCAGCACCCCGGCGTCACGTTCGTCAACATCAACGTCGCATCGTTCGACGCCTTCAAGATGAGCGCCTCCGTGCCCCTGGTAGCCGACGCGGGCAAGGCCCTGGTGGCACTGACGCAGGCCCTGGAAGGGTGGCGGGTGCCGGAGGGCATCGCCGAGATCGTGGCCCGGGAGAAGGTCCGCTGGGACGGGATCGTCGACCAGGCCTTCACCACCCGGCTGCAGCCGCTGCCGGCGCAGAACGAGATCATCGGCGCCGTCAACGCGGCCATGGACGACCAGGACGTCCTGATCTGCGCTGCCGGATCCTTACCCGGTGACCTTCACAAGATGTGGCGCGTCAAGGACCCCTGGGGCTACCACGTCGAGTACGCCTACTCCTGCATGGGCTACGAGATCGCCGGTGGCCTTGGCATCAAGCGTGCGGCGCTCGCCGAAGCGGGTATCGGGCCGGACGCAGCGGCCGCGAACGCCACGGGTGCAGGGGTGAGCCGTCCGCGAGACGTCGTCGTGATGGTCGGTGACGGCTCCTACCTGATGATGCACACGGAGTTGGTCACGGCGGTGGCCGAGGGTCTCAAGCTCATCACCGTGCTGATCCAGAACCACGGCTACGCCTCGATCGGGGCCCTCTCCGAATCCCTGGGGTCGCAGCGTTTCGGCACCAAGTACCGCTACCTGGACCAGGAGGCGCACACCTTCGACGACGCCGAAACCCTCCCGATCGATCTGGCCACCAACGCCGAGTCCCTGGGGGCCCATGTCATCCGGGTGGAGCAGGGCCCCGACGTGATCGACCGGCTGGGGCAGGCCGTGGCCGAGGCCAAGGCACGACCCGAGGGATCGGGCCCGGTGGTCGTGTACGTCGAATCGGACCTCTACGCGGACGCGCCCAGCTCCGAATCCTGGTGGGACGTGCCCGTGACCCCTGTGTCCGAGCTCGAATCCACGCAGGAGGCCTACCGGACCTACGCGGAGCACAAGGCCAGGCAACGCCCCCACGTCGGGTGACCCGCCGCATCCGCCTGAACCCCACTACCCGGGACCGCACTGCCCAGAACTCCACCTGCCAGAACCCCACCTGCCCGAACCCCACCACCCAGAACTCCATCGACTTGGACCGTGACGCCGGTACGGAGCCACCCGCAACCGGAGTCACCGAGTACGCACCGAAAGGATCACGACATGACCGAGAAGCACATCGAACACTGGATCAACGGCTCGCTGACCCGTGGATCGGGAGAACGCACCCAGGACGTCTACAACCCGGCCACGGGCGAGGTCTCGGCGACGCTGCACCTGGGTTCCGCCCAGGAACTCGAAGCGGCCGTAACAGCGGCACGTGCCGCCGCCGACAGCTGGGGCGAGATGTCCATGGCCAAGCGCATGGCCGTGCTGTTCAAGTTCCGTGAGCTGATCGCTGCCAACGTGAACACGATCGCGGAGGCCATCACGGCCGAACACGGCAAGGTGGTCTCGGACGCCGCAGGAGAGGTGGCCCGTGGCCTGGAAGTCGTGGAATACGCCTGCGGGATGCCGCAGCTGCTCAAGGGCGAGTACTCGGACCAGGTTTCCACGGGGTTCGACGTGTTCTCCTTCCGCCAGCCGTTGGGCGTGATCGCGGGGATCACCCCGTTCAACTTCCCCGCCATGATCCCGCTGTGGATGAGCCCCATGGCGATCGCCACCGGCAACGCGTTCATCCTCAAGCCTTCCGAGCGTGACCCCTCCGCATCGATGCTGATCGCCGACTACTGGAAGCAGGCAGGGCTGCCGGACGGCGTGTTCCAGGTCCTGCACGGTGACAAGGAGATGGTCGACGGCCTGCTGACCCACTCCTTGGTGGACGGAGTCTCCTTCGTGGGCTCCACCCCGATCGCCAAGTACGTCTACGAGACCGGGGTGGCCCACGGCAAGCGCGTCCAGGCGCTCGGCGGGGCCAAGAACCACGCCGTCGTCATGCCCGACGCGGACATGGACCTTGCTGCCGACCACCTCTCCGCCGCGGCCTACGGGTCCGCCGGCGAGCGGTGCATGGCGATCTCCGTGGCCGTGGCGGTCGGTGACGCCGCGGACGCCGTCGTCGAAAAGGTCAAGGAACGTGCCCACGCCATCAAGGTCGGCAACGGTACGCACGAGGACTCGGAGATGGGCCCGGTGATCACCGCCGCGGCCCAGGAGCGGGTCAAGCGCATCGTGGGTGAGGCGGAGCAGGCGGGTGCGGCCGTGGTGGTCGACGGACGCGACCTGGTGGTCGAGGGGCACGAGAACGGCTATTTCGTGGGGCCCACGCTCCTGGATCAGGTCGGCCTGGAGATGAGCGCCTACACGGAGGAGATCTTCGGACCGGTCCTGGCCGTGGTCCGGGTCGGCTCCCTGGACGAAGCCATCGAACTGATCAACTCCAACCCCTACGGCAACGGCACCGCGATCTTCACCGGATCCGGCAACGCTGCCCGCACGTTCCAGCGCAAGGTGACCGTCGGCATGATCGGCATCAACGTTCCGGTTCCCGTTCCCGTGGCCTGGCACTCCTTCGGCGGGTGGAAGGACTCGTTGTTCGGCGAGCACCACATGTACGGCCCCGACGGAGTGCGCTTCTACACCCGCGGCAAGGCGGTGACCCAGCGCTGGCCCGAGGCCAACGACCACTCGGGCGCCTCCATGAACTTCCCGTCCACCAACGACTGAGCGAGCAACCACCAAGTTGAGGCCGCCCGGCTTGGGCAACCCACTCAGCAACATAGTCAGAATGTCTGGACAAAGTGTGATGGGTGTCCCTACTGTGGCACCCATCACACGGATCCGGGCGGATCCACCACGGCTTCCGTGTACGCACAGTAGCGCGACGGAACGCCAAGAGAACTGGAGACAGTGACGTGACTTCCAACCCAACCACCTCGCTTCGTGTGGCCGTCGTCGGCGCCGGACGCATGGGCGCCGATCACATCGAACGTCTGCACACCGTGACTCGACGCGCGGAGGTCACCGCCGTCGTCGACGTCGACGAGGCCCGTGCACAGGCGGCAGTGGCGCACATCGACGGTGCCTCCGCCTACACCACGATCGAGGACGCATTGGCGGCCGGTGTGGACGCGGTCATCCTGGCCACCCCCGGGTTCCTGCACGAAGAGGCCCTGCTGCCCCTGATCGAACGCGGCATCCCCGTCCTGTGCGAAAAGCCGCTGACGCCGGACCCAGAGTCAGCATTGCGCGTGGTGGAGGCAGAGGCTGCGGCGGGGCGCCGCTTGATCCAGGTGGGATTCATGCGCCGCTACGACGCCGGTTACCGGGCCCTCCGCGAGCTGATTGCCGGCGGGGACCAGGGAGAGCTGTTGCTTCTGCACCACCAGCACCGCAACGCAGACGTCCCTCCGGGGTTCACCAACCAGATGATCATCCACGACTCCGTGGTCCACGAATTCGACGCCGTGCGCTTCCTGACCGGTGAGGAGATCGTGTCCGTGCAGGTCCGACGCGGGAAGTCGACCTCGCTGGCGCCGGAGGGATTGAACGATCCGCAGCGGGTCATGATCGAGACCGCCTCCGGTGTCCTGGCCGACGTCGAGATCTTCGTGTGCGCCCAGCTCGGCTACCAGGTGGACACCCAGGCCTCGTTCGAACGCGGTGTGGCCTCCGTGTCCGGTGCCGCAGCGCTGGAACTCACCGCGGACCGGACCAAGGGACGGCCCATCGACGCCAGCTTCGAGACGCGATTCAAGGACGCCTACGACCTCGAGGTCCAGGAGTGGGTGGACTCCGTGCTCACGGGTGAACCCGCCGGACCGAGCGCCTGGGACGGATACGCGACCGCGGCGTGCTGCGCCGCCGGTGTGGCCTCCCAGGAATCCGGTGCCATCGAACCCGTCCAGTTGGCCGAACGACCCGCGCTCTACCGCTGACGGGCCCCTCAGGCCAGCCCAGCAACACGCCCAGGACAGAGAGGACCCGCCGTGAAGATCGCCTTGGATCCCACCCCGTTCCACCACACCCATTCCCTGCTCGAGTTCCCGCGCCTGGCCGCGGAGCTCGGCTTCGAATGGCTGCAGTTGACCCCGCATGCCGACTTCATTCCCTTCTTCAACCACCCCAAGGCCGACGACGACCTGGTGGCACGGTTCCGGAAGGAATGCGAGTCCGCGGGCGTGGGGGTGGCCTCCGTGCTGCCCGTCCTGCGCTGGTCCTCACCGGACCCGGACGCGCGTGAGGCCGCCGTCCGGTACTGGAAGCGGGCCATCCAGATCACCGTCGACCTGGGCGTTCAGCAGATGAACACCGAGTTCTCGGGTCGCCCCGAACTGGCCGAGGAGTCCGAGCGGGCCTTCTACCGTTCCATGGAGGAGCTGGTGCCCATCATCGAGTCCGAGGGCATCAACGTCTCGATCGATCCCCACCCGGACGACTTCGTGGAACAGGGACTGGCGGGGTGGCGGGTGGTCCGCGGCGTGAACTCCCCGAACCTGGGGTTCGTGTACGTGGCTCCTCACACGTTCCACCTGGAGGACCCCATGCCGGAGATCCTGGACGCGGTGGGTGACCGTCTGCGGGTGGTGCACGTCGCAGACACCATGGACCACCACCGGTCCAACGGCCTGCGCTACATCACCAACCCTCCCGGCACCCCCGCGAGGGTCCACCAGCACCTCAAGATCGGCGACGGCGACGTCGACTGGGACGCGTTCTTCGGTGAACTCCACCGGAACGGCTTCTACGACCGCGAGGAGTCCGTGATGGTCACGAGCGTCTTCGCGGAGAACGAGAATGCTCATGAGGTCTCGCGCTACCAGCTCGAGCAGATGACGCAGCGCGTGCAGAAGGCGCGGTCCTGACACCCTCCCGGGTGTACCAGGATTGCTTCTGCACTTCGCGGGATTCGCACCGACGACGACGTCGGACCCGCCACCCGCACGAACGCCCGTCGGGGCACCGTGCACCCCATTCACCCTCCCCGCGGAACTGGAGTCCGCATCCCTTGACGAAGGAGTCACCATGAGCGGCACGGCGGAGAAAGCCAGCAAAGTACCGTTGCCACCCCTGACCGACGGACCGCACAGCAAGCGACTCGGTCTGGTGGCCCTGGTGGCCACCTTGGGTGGCCTGCTGTTCGGTTACGACACGGGCGTGATCAACGGTGCGCTCGAGCCCATGTCCGAGGAACTCGGGCTGACGATCGACAACGAAGGCCTGGTGACCAGCTCCCTGCTGGTCGGCGCGGCGATCGGCGCGGCCACCATCGGGCGGCTCTCGGACGGTTGGGGCCGACGCCGGACCATTATCCTGCTCTCGATCCTGTTCTTCGTGGGCGCCATGCTGTGCGTGATCGCTCCCGGTCTGGGGGTCCTGCTTGTCGGACGTGTCCTGCTCGGCCTGGCCGTGGGCGGCGCCTCGACCGTGGTCCCCGTGTTCCTGGCCGAACTGGCCCCGTACGAGATCCGCGGTTCCCTGTCGGGGCGCAACGAGCTCATGATCGTGGTCGGTCAGCTTGCCGCCTTCGTGATGAACGCGATCCTGGGCAGCATCCTGGGACACGTGGACGGGGTGTGGCGCATCATGCTGGCCATGGCCGCGATCCCCGCCGTCGCGCTGTTCGTCGGCATGCTGCGCATGCCGGAATCACCCCGGTGGCTCATGTCCAAGGGTCGTTACGACGAGGCCCTGGCCGTGCTGAAGACCATCCGCTCGGAGGACCGTGCCGAAGCCGAACTCGCTGAAGTCCGGGCCCTGGTCAACCAGGAGCAGAAGGCACACGAGACCGGAATCTCCAGCGTCCTGAAGAACAAGTGGCTGCTGCGCATCCTGCTCATCGGCATCGCGCTTGCGGTGTTCCAGCAGCTCACCGGCATCAACTCGATCATGTACTACGGGACGATCGTCCTGGGCGAAGCCGGATTCGGTCGCCAGGGTGCGCTGATCGCCAACATCGCGCCCGGCATCATCGGCGTGGTCGGCGCCTTCATCGCCCTGTGGATGATGGAGAAGATCAACCGCCGCACCACGGTGATCACCGGCTACACGCTCACCGCCGTCTGTCACCTGCTGATCGGTATCTCCTCCCTGGCGATTCCGGAAGGCGCGGCCATTCGCCCGTACGTCCTGCTGATCCTGATCGTGGCGTTCGTCGGCTCCATGCAGACCTTCCTGAACGTGGCCACCTGGGTGCTGCTCAGCGAGATCTTCCCGCTGCACATGCGGGCCGTGGGAATGGGCATCTCGGTGTTCTGCATGTGGATCACCAACGCAGCGCTGTCCCGCTTCTTCCTGAACATCGTGGACGCCTTCAGCCTGACCGGTACGTTCTTCGGCTTCGCCGCGGTCAACGCCATCGCCGTCCTGGTCATGTTCAAGTTCCTCCCCGAGACCCGCGGACGGACCCTGGAGAAGGTCGAGGAGGACGTCACCACCGGTGCGATCTTCCAGGTCCGCAAGAAAGCGGAATCCACCAACTGACCTGAGGTTGCTGCAGCAAGCCGAAGTGTCTGCAGCAAGCTCAGGCACCTGTAGGAAGGGAGTACGGATGATGGACACCACCAGTTACGGACCCGACCGTCCCTTGGGGATCGCCGTGATCGGCGCCGGCATGGCCGGGGCGGCCCACGCCGCGGCATGGCGCGCGGCCACCACCACCCGGTCGCCGTTCTCCGTCCCGGTCAAGCTCGTGGCGATCGCGGACATCGCAGAGCCCCTGGCTCAACAGACCGCCGGACGCTACGGCTACGAACGCGTGGAGACCGACTGGCGTGCACTGAAGGACGCCGAGGACGTGGACGTGGTCTCCGTCGTCGTCGCCAATCACCTCCACCGGCAGATCGTGGAGGAACTGGCCGCGGCCGGAAAGCACGTGCTGTGCGAGAAACCGTTGAGTGACACCCTCGAGGACGCTCAGGCCATGGCCGAGGTCGCCCGCAGTGCGGACTCGGTCATCAGGATCGGTTTCACCTTCCGCCGGGCCCCGGGCCTGGCGACGCTGCGGGACCTGGTCCAGGACGGAACTCTTGGACCCGTGGTGCACCTGTACGGCCGCTACCTGGCCGATTACGCGTGCTCTCCCACGGTGCCCATGACCTGGCGGTTCCGTGGGGAGCCTGGCTCCGGCGCGCTGGCCGACGTCGGGAGTCACCTCCTGTACGCCGCCGAGTTCCTGGCCGGTCCCACGCAAGCGGTCTCCGGGGCACGCTTCCGGACCGTGGTCAAGGACCGGCCCCTGCCCCTGGGCTCCACCGTGGGCCACGGTCGGGTGGAGGTCTCCGAGGAGACCGAGCCGGTGACCAACGACGACTGGGCGGGCTGGACCGCGCGGTTCGGCGAAGCAGACGGGATCTTCGAGGCATCCAGGGTCTCGGCGGGTCACCCGAACGGTCTTCGGCTGGAGGTCACCTGCGAACACGGGGCCGCGGTCTGGGACCAGGAACGCCCCGCCGAGATCCAGCTCATGGTCCGCGAACCGGACGGGGAGTCGGAGCACCGCAACGGATTCCGCACCGTGATCCTGGGCCCCGGGCACCCGTACGTGGGGGAGGGGTTCCCCATGGCCGCTCCCGGGATCGGCTTCGGTCAGAACGACGGATTCGTGTTCCAGGCGCGCGCCTTCCTGGAGGAGGTCGCGGGCCTGCCCGAAGCGGAGTCCTGGCCGCGCAACGCGACCTTCGACGACGGGGTGCACAACATGCGCCTCATCGCGGCCATCGCGCAGTCCGCGACCGACCAGGGGCGTGAGGTTACGATCGCTCAATGAGATCTTCCCGTGGCCCCGCGATGACCCTTGTTGCCGTCGCGATCCTGGCCGCGGCCATGACCCTGAGGCCCGGTGCGACCTCGGTGGGCCCCGTGCTCGCCGAGATCAGCACCGGGCTCGGTCTTTCCAGCGGCACGGCGGGCCTGGTCACAGCGCTTCCCGGCTTCATGTTCGCCCTGGGAGGTGTGGCCGCCGTCCCGCTGTCCCGACGCCTGGGCGTGGGTGCGACCATCGGGACCGGCCTCCTGTTGACCGCAGCCTGCCTGTTGGCGCGCCCGTACGTCGGGTCGGCCGGACTGTTCGTGCTCCTCAGCGCCCTGGCCTTGATCGGCATGGCCGTTGGCAACGTCCTGGTGCCCGCGGTCATCCGGATCTTCGGGCGGGACAAACCGGCGTTCCTGGCGGGGATCTACTCCACCGGATTGGCCGTGGGCGGTGCCGCTCCGCTGTTGGTGGCCGGACTGCTCTTGGCGGCCACCGGTGGATGGCAGCCCGCGCTGGCAACTTGGGGACTGTTCTCCCTGATGGCCGCCGTCGTGTGGGGCGTGCTCATGGCTCGTTCGGCAGGCCGACTGGGCCGGGTCGCATCGGCCCGCCCCGCGGCCGGTCCCGGTGCCGCCACGTCACAGGAATCCGCGCAGGTTGCCGCACACGGTCGGCCCGTGTGGCGATCGCGTACGGCGGTGGCCCTGGCACTGTTCTTCGGACTGCAGTCCACGAACGCCTACATCCAGTTCGGGTGGATGTCCCAGATCTATCGGGACGCGGGGCTGAGCCTGGGCACGGCGTCGGTCCTGGTGGGAATGATTGCCTTCCTGGGTGTTCCCGGTGGCTTCGCCACGTCCTGGATGGTCTCCAACTCCCGACATCTGGCCGGATGGATCATCGGCATGGGCGCGTGCATGGTCCTGGGCTACGGGGGACTGCTCCTGGCGCCCGCCACCGTTCCGCTCCTGTGGGCACTCCTACTGGGCCTGGGGTCGTTGGCCTTCCCCACCGCCTTGGCGTTGATCACGGCCCGAACCCGCGATCCCGCCGTCACAGCGCGGGTCTCTGGCTTCATCCAACCCGCCGGGTATCTCATGGCCGGCGCCGGGCCGTTGCTGATCGGCCTGATCCACGGGTGGACCGGCAGCTGGACCGTTCCGCTCCTGTTGCTGCTCGCGTCCTCGTTCGCGTTGGCCTACTTCGGTTCCAGGGTGGCCAACGGCGGTTACATCGACGACGAACTGCTCACCTGAGCACGCCCGTGACCGGGCGGTTCGGCGACCACACGGCCGACCACACGCCCGGTCACGTGCTTGCCGGATCTCAGCGGACTCCGGCGATCCTGGCCGCCTCCAACAGAACTCCCGCGGCCTCCGACACACCCTCCACCGGGCCCAGCGACGTGTCCTCGTGCTCGATGTGCAGAGCCATGTCCGGGTCCACCTCGTGAAGAGCCGTGATGAACTCGGCCCAGTAGGTGGCGTCGTGTCCGCGGCCCAGGGCCACGAAGTCCCAGGCGGAGTCCTTCGGCCATTCGTTGACGTATTCGTCACCGCCCAGGTTGACGCGGTTTTCCTCCGGTGACAGGCGGCGGAACGAGTTGTCCAGGACACCGCACCACGCCGCCTCCGGGTTGATGCGCACGTCCTTGGCGGCGGCGTGCACCACGTGTGCGCCCAGGCGCCGAACCACCTGCACCGGGTCCATTTGCTGCCAGAACAGGTGGCTTGCATCCAGCTCCACACCGATGTTGGTGGCACCCGTGCGTTCGATCAGTTCCAGGAACGACGGCGGGTTGAAGACCACGTTCTGCGGGTGCAGCTCCAGCGCCACCTTGACCCCGTGTTCCCCGGCCAGCTGGTCGATCTCCTGCCAGAAGGGCACCGCGACCTCCCACTGACGTTCGATGACGTCCAGATGCCCGGAGGACCAGGCGTTGACCACCCAGGGGGCGATCCTCCCGCCGTCCTCGCCCGCGGGTAGACCGGACATGGTCACCACGCGGGTCTGGCCCAAGGCCCCCGCCACGCGGATGCTGCGGCGCAGGTCCTCCGCGTGCACCGCACCGAAGTTCGGATCGGGGTGCAGGGGATTGCCGTTGCAGTTCAGGCCCTGCAGGCTCACCCCGGTGCCCTTGAAGGTTTCCAGGTACCGCTGAGCTGTGGCAGGCTCGGCGTCGATCTCGTCAACCGGGACGTGCACGGGTGGCAGGAACCCTCCGGTGTTCAATTCGACCGCGTTCAGCCCCAGACCGGCCACGACCTCCAAGGCTTCCGGCAGGGAACGGTCGTGAAGCGGTGCTGTGTAGAGCCCGAGGTGCATGGTGTGCTCCTTCCTCAGGCCAGGTCCACGCGGACCGGGGTTCCGGTGATCAGGGATTCCTGGGCGGCATCGGCCACCTTGGACGCGGCCACGGAGTCCGCGGGAGTGCACGGGGACTCGCGCTCGCCGTGCACCATCTCCACGAAAGCGCGCATTTCGGCCACGTAGGCCTCCGCGAATCGTTCGTGGAAGGTCAACCACGGGGTGCCGGTCGGGAACGTGACCCCGGGTTCGGCAGAGCGGCCCGCGTAGTGCTCGTCCAGGCCGACCTGGACGGTCCCGGCAGAGCCCTGCAACTCCAGACGGACGTCGTGTCCCGCCCCGTTGTAGCGGGTGGCGGACACGGTGCCCACCACCCCGTCGTCGAAGGTGACCAGGGCAACGGCGGTGTCCACGTCGCCCACCCGGCCGATCTCGGGATCGCCGTTGTTGGAGCCGCGTGCATCCACCTCCACGATCTCCCGTCCGGTGATCCAGCGCAGGGTGTCGAAGTCGTGAACCGAGCAGTCCCGGAACAGGCCACCGGAGGTCGCCAGGAAGGCCACCGGCGGTGGGGCCTGGTCGGCCGTGATGGCGCGAAACGTGTGCAGCCAGCCGAGTTCCCCGGCCAGGAAGGCACGCCGGGCCTCCAGATGTCCGGGGTCCAGACGGCGTTGGTGCCCGATGTGCACCGGGACTCCCGTACGTTCAGCGGCCTCCAGGACCGGTAGGGCCTCCGCCACGCTCGAGGCCACGGGTTTCTCGCAGAACACCGGGATCCCCGCCTCCAACGCGCGAAGGAGCAGCGGGGCGTGCTGCGCGGTCCCGACGGCGATCAGCACACCGTCCGGTCGCTCGTCGAACAATTCGTCCACCGAATCGGCCGCCCGGACGCCGAGCGCCTCTGCCAGGGCCTGCGCCCGGTCCACGGCCACGTCGGCCAGGGCGATGTCGAGGTCAACCGGTGGGTGCTCGTCGTCGCCGTCCCGTACGGCGACCAGATTGGCGGCGTGCATGGCGCCGATGCGCCCCACGCCGATGAGCCCGAGGACAGTGGACACGACTCCACCTTTCTGACAGGCTCCGTTGCCTGCCGAGCGTAGGGGTGGGTGGCAGGAGTCAGCCGGTGAAGGGTAGACGCGAGTCGATCTCGGCCTGCTCCCAGGTCCGACGGATCCACCCGTGGTGGGGGTCGTCGCTGATGAGCCACTCCCGGACGGGGCCGGGGCCCGCCATGACGTTCAGGTAGTACATGTCGTGGCCGGGGGGCGTCATGGCCGGTCCGTGCCAGCCGTAGGGAACCAGCACGACGTCGCCCGTTCGGACTTCCGCCGTCACGTCGATCTCGCGGTCGTCGGAGGCGTAGACGCGCTGGTAGCCCATGGCGTCCGGGCCGCCTTCCTCGGCTGTCGGGACCGGCATGTCCTTGGCGGTCTGCATCTCGAAGTAGTAGATCTCCTCGAGTGCGGTCTCGCCTTCCTTCTCCTCGTCGTGCTTGTGCGGAGGGTAGGAGGACCAGTTGCCGGCCGGGGTGAGGACCTCGCACACGATGAAGCGATCGGCCTCCAGGATGGCCGGGTTGCCGAAGTTGTGGACCTGCCGGGAGCACTGGCCGGCTCCGCGCAATTCCACGGGCACGTCCTCGGGCAGCACGTGGCGGGCGGGGTAGTCGTGCTTCGCGGGAGCGGAGGCCACGGCCACTCGGCCACCGGAGGCCGAGGAAATGGTGCACCCGCGGTTGATTCCCGTGTAGAGCACGTCCGTGGGGCCCGCGAAGACCGAGGGCCGCCCGGCCAGCTCGTAGCGGACTTCGCCCGCGTCGTCGTTGGTGTCGACGTCGTTCTGTGCCCCGACCGTGACCGTGAAGGAACCCGACAACGGAACCACGATGCGTTCCTCGTTCTGCGCGGGCAGGTCCACGGAAGCGCCCGGAGCGAGTTCGGCCACCCGGAGCCCGGTGTGCGTCCAGCCCGGAGCCTGGACGCGGGAGTCGGGGGTGCCCAGGTCGAGCCACCAGTCGTCGTGGGCGGTGGAGCCCGCCGGGTGGAACCAGTTGGAAGCTGCGGTGGTCATGGTGCTCCTTTGCACGGGGAGGAGGTCATTTCACGAGCGTCATCTCGAAGGAGTAGAGGTCGGCGCGGTACAGGTGGTGGCCGCCGTCGACGGCCCGTCCGCTGGAATCCCGCGCAACGCGCTCCATCTGCACCAGCGGCGCGCCGGGGTCGACGTCCAGCAGAGCGGCCTGTTCCTTGTCTGCCACGGTGGCGCCCATGCGCTGGTGCGCCAGTCGGAAGTCGATACCGGCGCCGCGCATGAGGTCGTAGAGACCGTGGTCGCCCAGTTGCGCCCGGTCCAGTTCCAGGACGTCGGTCGGAACCCAGTTCTCCATGATCGCCAGGGGAGTGCCGTCGATGGACCGCACGCGACGCAGGTGCTGCAGCGGGGTGCCTTCCTTGATGCTGAGCAACTCCGCACGGTCCTGGTCGGCGGCGACCGGCGTCAGCTCGAGGATCTCGGTGGTCGGCGTGGAGCCCTGCTCGATCAGGTCGTCGTAGAGGGACGACAGCTGAAGCGGCCGTCGGACGGGCGGTTCGACGACTTGGGTGCCGATCCCGCGGCGGCGAACCACGAGCCCCGCCTGGACGAGCTGGTCCAGGGCCTGACGCATGGTGGGCCGGGACAGGTTGAAACGTTTGGCCAGGTCGATCTCATTGTCCAGGCGCGTCCCGGGCGGCAGCGAACCGTCCCGGATGGCTGTCTCGAATGCGGTCGCCACCTGGTGGTACAGCGGGACCGGGGATGACCGGTCCAGCGCTACCTGTACGTCAGTGGCCATGAGAGCTCCTTCGGGTGATCTATGTCATTTTGTCATGACAAATACGGTAGGGGAAGGGGGGAGGTGTTTCCCCCGGTTCTCAGTCTTAGGGCACCGAGCCCGGTCGGAACGTCAGTCGCAGTTGCGGCAGAGCTGGGCACCGGGGGCGCTGGCCTCGATGCACAGGAACCGGGGCCGGGGCAGGCCCTCCGCCAGGACCGCCCGGTCCACGGCCTGCACGACGGCGTCGACCTTGTTCATCGGGAGCAGGGCCAGGACCGAGCCGCCGAAGCCACCACCGATCAGGCGGGCGCCGGCCGCCGAGTGCGCCAGGGCCGTTTCCACGATCAGATCCGCGGTGGCGAAGGAGGCTTCGGCGTCGTCGCGCATCGAGGCGTGGCCCTCGGTGAGGATGCGTCCGAGTTCCCCCGGAGCCCCACCCGGGACCGAGTCCGGTGCCCCGTGGCGCAGCAGGGCGTCGATCCGCTCGGAACGCAGCATCTCGGTCAGGGCGTGCCGCAGACGACGGCGGCAGCCCGCCACGTCGCGCCCGTCGAGGTCCGCGGGGCGGGGGTCGGCGGCGTCCCAACGTGCGAGCACCGCCTCCACGTCCTCCGCGTCCGGGGATTCGGGCAGAAGGTCCCGCAGCCTTTCGGCACCGAGGAAGCGGGCCGCGGCCTCGGCGTCCTTGCGGCGGGAACTGAAGTCGTCGCCGCCCAGCCAGTGCGGGGTGCTGGTGTCCACGCCGACCAGACGATGACCTTCGACCAGGGGCGCGATCGGGTGGTGGGTGATTGAGAAGTCCCGGCAGTCCAGGGAGAGGACGTGGCCGGGCAGGGAGCGCAGACTGGCGGTCTGGTCCAGCCCACCCGTGGCCGCCCCGACCACCTGGACCTCGGCCATCATGCACGCGTGGGCCAGGACGGCCCGGGTGTCGTCGTCCAGGTCCCGGGGTCCCGTGATCATGCCCACGAAAGCCAGGATGGCCGCGCATTCGAGCGCGGCGGAGGAGGACAGCCCACCTCCCACGGGCAAAGTGGAGCGGATCAGCAGATCTGCACCGAAGTTCTCGGGAACGGCGAGCTCCGGATGACTCTCGGCGGCAATGCGCAGCGCCCAGAGGGCCCCGGCCACGTACCCGGTCCACCCTTCCGGTGTACCGGGTACGATCGAATCGACCGGGACCTCCACGATCCCTGAATCCAGGGTGGGCTCCAGCGTGCGCATCCGCAGCAGCCCGTCCGTTCGCGGCGCCGCGGCCACCAGCGTCCCGTAGGGCAGCGCCATGGGGAGGCAACGGCCGCCCAGGAAGTCGATGTGCTCGCCGTTGAGGTTCGCGCGGCCCGGGGCCATCCAGATCCCCTCGGGTTCCCGGTCGAATTCGTTGCGGAAGCGCCGGAAGCCTCTGCGGCCCATGGCTTCCAGATCCGGGTGCTCGATCCAGATGGGCTTGAGTCCCTCCGGTGCACCGCCCGGGCCGGACGCGGGCGCGTCGAGGCCAGGGAAGGGTGAACGGTACGTGGTCAAGGGGGGCCTCCTGGGGGCGGGCAGTGCAATGAAGCCTAGCCCGAGTACCCGAGGAGTCAGCGCCGGATGGGGAGGGGCAGTGCCCTGACCTTCGTCCGTCTGGCCGGCGGTGGCGGGTTGGAGGCGCCGTGGGTGGTGACGGTCTGGAGGATGCGTTCCAGGTCAGTGCTCACGGCGACCAGCCACCAGTGGTCCCAGGTGTTGCGCATCTCCAGGTTCTCCAGCTGGTCGGAGAGATCAGCGATCCGCGAACGGGCGCGCTTGGCCAGTATGGCGACCTCGTCCTTCTCCTCGTCGTCGAGGTTCAACGGGACGATCGTGAGTGCGGTGGTCAACGCGGTGAGTGAGGCCGTGTCCACTCGCCAGGCCACGCGCATGACTTCGGCGACGGCGCGCAGGGCGCGTTCGAGCTCCTTGGACACCTCCGCGGGCACCACCATGTGCGAACCATCCGTGGCGAAGAGCCGACGCAGCACGTCCGTGAGGTTGCGCATGTAGAACGCGACGTGTTCCACGCGCAGCAGGCGGGCCAGCCCGGGGTCCTGGTTCTTGCTGTTCGGCAGGAGCATGCGCGGGTTGCCCTTCATGGCCGTGGCCTGCTCCTGGACGATCCCGCGCACCTCCATGGTCATCTGCGCGAGCTGCTGGTTGATCTCGAGCCAGTCCCGGCGCGTGGTCGAACCCGGCGCGCGGACCTCCGTGGCCACGTCGCGCAGGTAGTGCATGAGCAGCTTCTCCGCGCGGCCGAGCTCGAGCGACGCCGAACGGATGTCCACCGGTGGTGCCACCAACAGGTGCACCGCCAGTCCGATCAGGGCGCCCGTGGTCATCTGCACCAGGTAGCCCATCGAGTACGCGTCGGCGTTCGGACCGCCGATCACCAGGACGAACAATGCCGTCATGGGGATGTAGTCGGCGCCCACCCCCAGTTTGCGCACCCCCGCCAGGATGGTGCCCAGTGCGATCACGATGAACAACGTGATGATCGTGTTCAGATCCGTCACCAGGACGATCAACGCGAGGGCCATGCCCAACGCCAGACCGATGATCGTCTGCAAGCCCGTGCGCATCGAACCCAGCAACGTGGGGTACATGACGGAGAGAGCGCCCAGCGGGGCGTAGAACGGGTACTCGGCCACGACCCCTGGCATGTACGGAGCCACGACCCACGCGATGGTGCAGGCGGTCGCGGCCTTGAGGGCCAGCAAGAGGCGCGGCGGGGTGATCGCGCCCTGGTGCCAGGGGCGGATCAACGAATCGTCGTCGTCGGGTACTGCCGGTGCCGACGAACGGCTGAGAATGCGCACGGAACTCCTTCGTCATGCGGTGTGCGTGCGCCAGCGTATTAGTTACGGACGGGCCGAGTCGATGGGTTGGGAGGAGTCGATTTCTCGGCCGAATCATGATTTCTTTCACGCGGTCGGCGCCCCCTGTGCGTTGTCCGTCGGCTGATTCCCGACGACGCCGTCGTTAGGCTGGCGGGAAGCAAACACAGCAGGACAACGCGCCGTCCCGGACGGCACCCGTCGGAAGGACGAACATGAGCCAGCTCGGAAAGAACCTCCTGGGAGAACCCGACCCCACGTTGCTCGAGGAGAACCCGGAACTGGTCGCCCGGTTCGACGCCGGGGACGAGGCCGAGGACCTGGCCCGTGCCTTCCCCAAGGAGCAGCTGCCCTGGGCGATCCTGGCCGAGGAGGCACTGACCGACGGGCGCACCCTGGAGGGCTACGCCTACGCGCGGGTCGGTTACCACCGCGGGCTCGACGCCCTGCGTCGCAACGGCTGGAAGGGGCACGGACCCGTGCCGTTCTCGCACGAGCCGAACCGTGGGTTCCTTCGGGCCCTGGCCGCGCTCGGCCAGGCCGCAGCCGCCATCGGCGAGCTGGACGAGGCCGAGCGCATCCAGAAGTTCCTCAACGACTCCGATCCCTCAGCGGCCGAGCAGCTCCAGTCCTGAATTCAGCCGTGCACCCCTGAGGCGCTCGCGCACCCTTGCCGTGGCCGCCACCAGGTTGCGCAGGCTCTCCTCGGTCTCGCGGTAGCCGCGGGTCTTGAGGCCGCAGTCCGGGTTGGCCCACAGCAGGTCCGCGTCCACGTACTCGAGGGCGCTGATCAACAGGGACTCGATCTCGTCCACGGATGGGACCCGCGGGGAGTGGATGTCCCACACGCCGGGGCCCAGTCCGCGGGAGAAGCCGACCGAGCGCACGTCGGCCAGGACTTCCATGCGTGAGCGGGCGGCTTCGATCGAGGTCACGTCCGCGTCCAGGGCGTCCACGCCTTCGATCACGTCACCGAACTCCGAGTAGCACAGGTGGGTGTGGATCTGGGTGTCGTCAGCGGCACCGGCGGTGGCTCGCCGGAAGGCGTCCACGGCCCAGTCCAGGTAGGCGGTGCGGTCGACCCGGCGCAGCGGCAGGAGTTCGCGCAGGGCCGGTTCGTCGACCTGGATGATGCCGATGCCGGCGGCCTCCAGGTCGGCGATCTCGTCCCGCAGGGCCAACGCCACCTGGTCCGCGGTGTGCCCCAGGGGCTGGTCCTCCCGCACGAAGGACCACGCCAGGATGGTCACGGGGCCCGTGAGCATGCCCTTGACCGGGTGCTGGGTCAGGGATTGGGCGAACTCGATCCACGGCACCGTGAAGGCATCGCCCTCCAGTCCTTCACCGGCCCGTGAGACGTCGCCCCACAGGATCGACGGGCGTGTGGCGCGGGATCCGTAGGACTGGACCCAGCCGTTGCTCGTGACCGCGAAACCGTCGAAGTTCTCGGCGAAGTACTGCACCATGTCGTTGCGTTCGGGCTCGCCGTGAACCAGGACGTCCAGGCCCAGGTCCTCCTGCAGCTCAACCACCCGCGTGATCTCCGCGCGCAGGAACTGTTCGTACTGTTCCCGGTCGATCCGTCCCAGTCGGAAGTCCGCCCTGGCCTTCCGGACCTCCCCGGTCTGCGGGAAGGAACCGATGGTCGTGGTCGGCAGCGGTGGCAGCTGGGCGGAGCCGAACCGTCGCCGGGACTGGGCCTCCCTCCGGACGTGTGCCGGTGTTTGCCGGGTGTCGGCGGGAGTCTGTCGGGCCGCACGTTCGCGCACGCCCGGATCGACCACCCCCGGCGCTGTCACGCGTGAGGTGAGGGCAGCTGCCGATTCCTCCAACGCGGTGGCGATCGCCTCCCGCCCTTCGGCCAGCCCGCGGGCCAGGGTCACGACCTCGGTGATCTTCTCGTCGGCGAAGGCCAGCCAGCTGCGCACCGTGGGATCGAGGTCGTCCTCGCCCTCGAGCGTGTGCGGGACGTGGATCAACGACGTCGAGGTGGCCACGCTGACCGTCGCCCCGGCGGATCGCAGCGACTCGAGCCTGGTCAGGACCGCGTCCAGGTCCGTGCGCCAGATGTTGCGACCGTTCACGACGCCCGCGACCAGGGTCGGCGCGCCCTCACCCGTGAACAGGGCGACCTGCTCGGCCGAAAGCCCCCCGCGGACCAGGTCCACGTGCACGGCCTCCACGCCGGAGGCGACCAGCGGGGCAAGCAGATCCCCGGCGTCGCCGTACGGGGTGGTCACCAGGATCTTCGGCCGGTCGTCCAGCTCCGCCAGGTACCCGGCGGCGCGTTCGACGGCGTCACGCAACTCGTTGCCGGTGACGTGCGCGAAGTCGGCGACCAGGGCGGGTTCCTCGATCTGGACCCACTGCGCCCCCGCGGTGCGGAGAGCGGCCAGGATGTCGGCGTAGACGGGGAGCAGGTCCTCCAGCCGGTCGAGCGGACGGACCGGGGTGGGCGAGGTGCCGTCGTCCTTGGCCAGGGCCAGGAAGGTCACCGGACCCACGATGCTCGGGCGGAGTGTGCGTCCGTCGGCCGCAGCCCGGGTCACCGCGTCGATCAGTTCGTAGGGGGTGGCGGTGAACGTGGTCGTGGGCCCGATCTCCGGGACCAGGTAGTGGTAGTTGGTGTCGAACCACTTGGTCATCTCCAGCGGCTGGCGGGCGGCGTCCCCGCGGGCCAGGACGAAGGACCCGTCGCGGTCAACGGATCCGGCGGCAGGTCCCTGGCCGACGCGCAGGTCGCTGAATCGTTCGGGCACCGCGCCCACGGCCACCAGGGTGTCCAGGACCTGGTCGTAGAGCGCGTGACCCGCCGGAACCGCACTGTCACCCTCCAGGCCCCGTTCCGTGATGTGGGCGACGGTGGAGTCGCGCAGTTCAGTGGCCGACCGGTCCAGGTCCGCGGCGGTGGAGCGCCCCGCCCAGTAGGACTCGAGTGCGGACTTGAGCTCGCGCCGGGGGCCCAGGCGCGGGTAGCCGAGGATCGTTGCGGCGGGGAACGCGGCCGCGTCCTTCGCCGGGGCGGACTGGTCGGAGGCGTACTGCGCGGTGTTGGGCTGGTTGGGGCTGGTCACGGTGGTCTCCTCGCGGTTCGTGCGGGTCGGTTCAGGGTTCGGTACAGCGGTCGGTTCGGGTGTCAGTGGAAGGGGCTGGGTGATGTCGTCGGTCGTGGGCGGGACGGGCCGGGGCAGATCCAGCTGCTCCAGGACGTCCAAGGCGGCATGGTGTTCGTTGAAGGTGTAGAGGTGCAGGCCCGGGGCGCCCGCGTCCAGGGCTGTGCGAGCCAGGCGGACCGCAGCCTTCACACCGGCCTGATGCCGTAGGCGGTCCGATCCGGCGGTCTCGAGCTCGTGGGCCAGCCGAGGATCCGGGTCCACGCCGGCCATCCGGCACACGGTGAGGTAACGGCGCAGGCCCGTCACGGGCAGGATTCCGGGGACGATCGGCAGTTCCACACCGGACTTGCGGGCGCGAGCCACGAACTTCTCGTAGTCCTCCGCCTGCGGGTAGACCTGGGTGATCGCGAAGTCGGCACCCGCGCGCTGTTTGGCCAACAGGACCTCCAGGTCCTGACTCACGCTCGTGGACTCGGGGTGCTTGACGGGGTATGCCGCCACACCCACGGACACCCGCCCGCCGCACAGTCGGTGGGCGCTGTCGCGTTCGACCCTGCGGATCAGGTCCACCAGGTGACGGGCGAAGGGCAACTCGTCCTCGCGGGCCTCCGTGACGCCCGCCGGTCGGTCACCGCGCAACGCCAGGATGCCGCGCACCCCCACGTCCAGGAGATCACTGATCAGGGCGGTCAGTTCGGCCTCCGTGGGGCCCACGCAGAGCACGTGGGCCAGGGGTCGGAACGGGGTCTCGTGGACCAGGTGGTGCAGCAGTGACAACGACCGTCGTCGTCGTAGGGCATCGGCGCCCGTGGTCACGGACACGTGGTCCGGGGCCGTGGGGGCCAGCTCGTCGAGGGTGGCCAGCAGCGACTCCCGGCTGGCCTCGCTCCTCGGCGGGAAGAGTTCGTAGGACAACGCCGGGGTGCGCGGGCGTTCGGTGTGGGGGTCGGTCACGTTCGTGGGTCTCCTTCCATGTACCCCCGACAGAGGGTGCACGCGAGACTCCACGGCCGTGCGTCGTGACAACGACGACGGTCCGGTGGACCACGGAACACAGATCGCTCCATCGGTCCTGGCGGGAGCACCGTTCCTGCGAACAGGATGGTTGCTGCGGCGTCGACGAGCCAGGTCTCTCAGCCGCTCTGGATAGATAGCGAGACAGTTATATCCGGGCTTTCCCGGGCCTCGCAACGGCTCACCGTTGAGGTATTCGCCCAGGAGCGACGTCTGCCGGGCGCGGTAGACTCGGCGGGTACACGACCGCAGACCGGTGCCATTCGCGCCGAACTCAGGAGCGCATCTGATATGCCAGCGATCTCGATCGTCGGTGCCCAGTGGGGCGACGAAGGCAAGGGCAAGGCCACGGACATTCTGGGCGGCCGAGTGGACTTCGTGGTCAAACCCAACGGCGGCAACAACGCAGGTCACACGGTGGTCGTGGGCGGTGAGAAGTTCGAGCTGAAGCTCCTTCCCGCCGGCATCCTCTCCGAGCAGGCCACCCCCGTGATCGGCAACGGCGTGGTGGTCAATCCGCAGGCTCTGTTCGAGGAGATCGACGGACTGGAGGCCCGGGGTGCGGACACCTCCAAGCTGCGGATCTCCGCCAACGCGCACCTGGTGGCCCCGTACCACCAGACCATGGATCAGGTCACGGAACGTTTCCTGGGCAAGCGCGCGATCGGCACCACGGGACGCGGCATCGGCCCGGCCTACATGGACAAGGTGGGGCGTTTAGGCATCCGCGTCCAGGACGTCCTGGACGAATCCATCCTGGCGCAGAAGATCGAAGGCGCCCTGCGGCAGAAGAACGAACTGCTGGTCAAGCTCTACAACCGTCGGGCCATCGAGACGCAGGAGATCGTCGACTACTTCCTGGGCTACGCCGATCGGTTGGCGCCCATGATCGTGGACTCCACCCGGCTGCTCAACGACGGCCTGGACGCCGGCAAGACCGTGCTGTTGGAAGGTGGTCAGGCAACGTTCCTGGACGTCGACCACGGCACCTACCCGTTCGTGACCTCCTCCAACCCGTCCACGGGTGGGGCCTGTGTGGGCGCGGGTATCGGCCCCACGCGCATGACCCGTTCCGTCGGCATCATCAAGGCCTACACCACGCGTGTGGGTGCGGGCCCGTTCCCCACCGAACTCTTCGACTCCTGGGGCGAACGGCTGCGCACCGTGGGTGGCGAGTTCGGCGTGAACACCGGGCGGCCGCGCCGCACCGGGTGGTACGACGCCGTCATGGCTCGCCACGCCTCCCGCATCAACGGGTTCACGGACTACTTCCTGACCAAGCTGGACGTGCTCACCGGGATCGACTCCATTCCCGTGTGCGTGGCCTACGACGTCGACGGCGTGCGGCACAACGAGATGCCCATGACCCAGACCGAGTTCCACCACGCCAAGCCGATCTTCGAGGACTTCCCCGGGTGGACCGAGGACATCTCCGGTGCCCGCTCGATCGAGGACCTGCCCGCGAACGCGCAGACCTATGTGCGCGAACTCGAGGCCATGTCCGGGACCAGGATCTCCGCGATCGGCGTGGGTCCGGACCGCGAGCACACCATCGAGGTGCGCGACCTCATCGACTGACTCATCGACTGAGGGGAAGCTGCGCCTCGACCAACCAATGGCTGTGATCGGGACCCGCACGCAAACTGCCACCAACTTCGTTCACCGTGGTGGCCAACCCCTCCAAACCGCGGCCCGAGCCCATCGAACGGAGTCGGTCCGGTGCCTGCTGCCCGATCTGCGGCGTTCGTACACGCACCTCCAGCCAACGGTCCACAGCTTGAACGCTCACGGAGGTCGGGCCGTCACCCGCGTAGCGCACGGCGTTGGTCAGCGATTCTCGGACAACCCGGACGGCAGCATCGGCCGTCGCTGCGTTGACCGTGTCCAGAGCATGGGTGTCGAGATCCATCGTGACCTCGCGTCCCAACCGCGTGAGGGTCCTGGCCAAATGGGAGATGCGGGCGGAGGGTGGGTCCGTGACCCGGGTTGCCGGCCGGGCCGAGTCACCTCTGGTCTCGGCCCGGTCCAGGACCTGAAGCAGTTCACGCATCTCGACCAACGCGGTCTGCGTGGAGGAGTCCACCACGTCCAATGCGTCGTGCAATGCCTGAGGTTGTGAGCTGGTTCTGGCGGCCGCAACCGTGGTCGCGATGATGGTGAGCTGGCTGGCCACCACGTCGTGCAGAGCTCGAGCAAGGGCCGAACGCTCGTCGTCGCGAGCCCTCGCCAGGCGCTGCTCGTGCTCAACGGCCTCCTGCCGTCGTGTCTCTTCCGCCCGGTGTGATTGTTCTCGCGCCTCCAAAGCCCAGCGCAGGATCTCGCCCAGCGCCACGGCAGTGAAGATCAGCATGGTGCATCCCCAGAACCCGGCAGTCACGCTGAACGTCGTGTGGCTGATCACGAGCGCGGTCAAGGCCACGATCGCGGTCACAGCGTGGATCATGCCGATCCTGCGCTCAACGATGGCGTGGACCACAGCGGTGGTCAGCCACAAGGGCAGCAGCAAAGCTGTCACGGAGCCCGCCTGCCAGCCCAACACCAGCATTACCCAGGTCAAGACAAGTGCGAGCAGAGGGCGGATACCCGCGAGAGTGACGGCGGCACAACCGGTGAGCAGAACGGCGACCTTCCACGGGTCCTCAGCCGAGAATCGCAGGTCATCGACCGTGGACACGATCGCCAAGGTCGCCAGAGCCACCAGCCCGGCCCGGGGAATGGAGACAGGCCTGACGGCTTCCCGCGCCTGGATCTGACCAGGTCGGTGTGCTGGGAGGAGTCGATGTGGAATGGCCGATCAACCTCTTCCCTGTCGCATTGGTTCGCGCTGGCTCGCCGAAAGGGCGGTTGATCGAGCCGGTTCCGCCCTCGGGTCAGTCGCAGTCTAGGCGGAGCAGTTCGCAGAAGAAGCGGTCCGCACCGGTTTGATAACCACCGGCGGAAGGAAGTGCCTGCGCCGGGGCCGTGCCCAGGAACAGACTGCTGATGACCAGGCTCGCTGCTGTGATACGGGTGCGACGTGACATTCGTGAACTCCTTGGCTTCCATCAAAGGGGCTAAACCACCACGGTTCAGCCCATGGCGTGACACCCATGGTGGTACCCGGAGCCCAGAGGAGCCCATGGACTTTTGTCTACGATTCCGGTGTTCCGGCGCTCGGCACCGCCGTTGTCACAATGGATCCGGCGGATGAACCGTCAAACGCTCTCCCGTAGGGTTGAGCCCATGACTGGACCCTCGATTGTGGTCGTGGACGACGAACCGTTGGTACGGCAAGGAATCTGTGCACTGTTGCAGGCAAGTGACGAACTTGACGTGTCGAGCATCGAGGTTGCCGGAAACGGCGAAGAGGCATTGGTGGTGTGTGCTGCGGTCAGCCCGGACATCGTCCTCATGGACCTTCGAATGCCCCACCTGTCCGGCGTCGAGGCCATCAGGGAGTTACACGCGCAGGACCCGCACTTACCGGTCCTGGCCTTGACGACTTTCAGCACGGAGGACCTGGTGTTGGAAGCGATGGGAGCAGGTGCCAGCGGATACCTCGTCAAGGACCGTGCTGCCACGGACCTCGTCCCCGCGGTGCAAGCTGTGCTGGAGGACGGCATGCCGTTGTCCCCGGAGGCCGCCCGCGCGCTCACTGCCTGGGTGGTTGACCACCTACCCGGTCGCAGGGCCATGACCCTTGACGGGGTCCCCCGCCAAGGTCTCGACGGCCCGGACCGGCCACGAAGCGATGTTTTGGCGGCTCAGCTGACAGATCGCGAATTGGAGTGTCTGGCCAGGTTGGCGGAAGGGATGTCCAACCAGGAGATTGCGACGGCCATGCACGTGTCCGTCGGTGCGGTCAAGGCGTACTTGGGCTCCAGCTGCACCAAGTTGCAGGTGCGCGACCGGGTTCAATTGCTCATCCGCGCCACACAGATGCGCCTGGTTACTCCGGCTCTGCCGGAGTAAGACGGAGTAAGACGGAGTAAGACGGACCGGACCGATGTGCTCCATGGTCACAGGTTGCGTCAGCCCAAGCACGTGGAGACACTGCGGGTCATGAACCGCACAGCCACCGTGAACAACGCAGCGGCCAGTGCCAGATCCACGAGGATCAAGGTCCAACCTTGGAGACTGAAGGCCCATGTGATCAGTCCCAGGGCCAGGATCTCCAGAGACAGCGTCAACACCGAGGTCACCGCTACCGCTGTGGGCGCCTGACGGTCGTAAGGGACCAAGGTGCCGGCCAGCAACGCGACAGTGAAGGTGAGCGCGAACAAGCTCAGAGCCTCAGCCCAGGCAAGCGGGCCGCCGAACGGCAGCGCCACAGGTGCTAGGAAGAGGACCAGCACGGAAAGTTGCAACCCGAGATAGGGCAGGGTCCGCAACAAAGCGATCGAGAGCGGGGAGAGTCCCGCCAAACGCAGGATCCAGGCCGTCTCCCGTGTCCGGCCGTGGACGGTTTCTGCCCCCATGGCGGAGATGAGCACGATGACCATGACCGCGATTCCGGGGTGCAGTCCTACCGTGTGGACCCCTGCGGCGAGGAGACCTGCCAGCACCACCGAGGTAATCATGGCGACCCGGACCACGGGGTCCCGCAGAACCTGGGCAAGTTCACGGGTGACCAGATCCAGGGTTGGCCACCGGGTGGTCGGAAGGGTTCGGGCTCGACCGTGTACGGACAGCGCGCCGCCGGAGGCATCGGAACGCGCGGCGGCCAGGCCCAGAATGATTGCCGTGAGCAGCATGAGGAGCAGCAATCCATGCGCTGCAAGAGAGTCCGGGAGCAGCCCACCCCAGGCCCGGGAGAGGCTGCCCAGGGCGGAGGGGCCACCGGATGCTCCCCGCAGGATGTCCGAGAACACCAAGGCGATGCCGGTGCAGACGGTGAGCAGCCCCACGGCACGCGCGGACTCGTAGGACCGCAGTACGGGGTGCAGAAAGGACTGGGCGGCAGTCAACACGGTAGTGGACGACGCAGCCACGACCGCCCCCAATAGGATCACACCGATCATGGCGCGTATCGGCCGTTCCGAGAGACTGGTGGACAAGGCCCAGGCTCCACCGGCCAGCATGCTCGTTCCCAACACCAGGCCCCAGATCAGTTGCCCGAGGTAGCGAGCGGAACCACAAGTCCATCGGCTCGTGCCGACCATTCGGGCATGCAGGAGCAACGGGGAACCTGGGGGCATGACCAGGTGCAGCAGTAGGACGGCGGCCGCCGGCCCGAGGGCCAAGGCGTAGGGCAGGACGGCGGTGGCCTGCCTCAACGTGCGGGTCGTGGTCTCCGAGGAGGCACCTGCTTGGGTGAGGGTTTCCCGCGCGCCGTCGAGAATCTGCCCCAGCACCACGGCGACCAAACCGTTGAGAACCAGCCCGGCGATCACCACAGCGGCCAGCAATGCAACTTTTACCGCTGGTCCGCCCAGTTGCCGATCGAGGTGGTGGAACAAGGCCTTGTTCTCGGCGCGGACCAACGTGCCGACGGAACTCATGACCGTCCTCCGATCAATGTGGCCGCCCGCTGCGCGGACTCTTCGACGTTGTCGCGTAGGCCGGTGACGTCCAAGAATGCGTCCTCGAGGAAGGTGTCGCTGCCTTGGGCGGCTGCTCGGAGTGTCTCGACCCGATCGTCCAGGACGACCTGCCCTCGCGAAAGCACGACGACGTCGTGGCAAAAGGACTCCACGGCACCCAAGTCATGGGTGGACACCAGGATGGCCCGGCCGTTCGCCGCGGTCTCTGTGAGCACTCTGCGCAGGAGCGCGGCCGTTTCCGGATCGAGGCCCCGGAAGGGTTCGTCCAGGATCAACAAGGACGGCCGGTGCAATACGTTGGCCACCAATTGCACCTTTCGCTTCATGCCGTGGCTGTAGGAGCCCACGAGATCACCGGCGGCATCGGCCATGCGCAGAGCCGCGAAGTACTCGAGGATTTCGGCCCGGTCGACGGCGACGGAGCGGAGCAGAGCCATGGTCTCGACGTACTCGAGTCCCGTGAGCAACTCGGGGACGGGGAGGTCATCCGCACAGAACCCCACCCTGGAACTCATCTGGTCAACCATGGGTGTGCCGTCGAGCAGGACTTCCCCGTCGCGGGGCCGGATCAGCCCCAGAACGGTGTGCAACAACGTGGACTTGCCGGACCCGTTGGGACCCACCAGGGCTGTTATTCGCCCCGCCGTCGCACGCATCGAAACGTCCTTCACGACATCCGAACCGCGCCGGTAACCGCTGGTCAGACGGGTCACCGTCAAACCGTCTCCAGCAGGCGGCTCGGGTGTTGCCTGGGTCTGATTCTCGGTGGACACAGTGGAGTCCTTTCGATTCATCGGGTCGATTCAGTTCCGGGGGCCTGCTCCTTGCTGGGAGAGGCCACGGTCCTGCTCTCTCGCAAGGCCTCGATCAGAGCCGTGAAATCGTCGGTTCCAGGCAAGATCGAGCCGAGGTGTTGGAGAGCGAAGGTGGAAGAAGGCACAAGGGCCACATGGATTTCCAGTGAAGCTCCCACGACCCATGCGCTCAGCTGAGGGAGCACAGCCACGGCAAGACCGACGAGAGGGCCTGCGAGAGTGACCAGCACATCCTGTGCTGCGGGGAGGGCTCCGCGTTCGACATGGGCGGTCCAGACAGTGCTGTGCCCCTTCGCCTCGGGTGCGTCAGCCGGAGCCAGGATGGTGTAAACGGCCGCGTGGGCAAGTTCGTGGGCCACGAACGCCGCCGGGCAGATCAGAACAGACACTGCGCACAGTACGGCGGGCGTTGCACCCAGGAACGGGGCCAGTAACCAGGCCGCGGACACGAAGGGAACCGCGAATGCGGTGGTGAGTCGCAGAGCAGGTGGAACAACGGCGAGGAACACGCCGCTGAGTCCGCGCCGAAGCCGGAACGGGCCTTCTCCCATGCCGCGCTCAAGCCGGAGCGGGAGATTTGGCTGCCCAGAGGACGGCGCGGACTCAGCGGTGCGTGTCATTGCACTTCAGCTCTTCCGGGTGAAGTGACCGGTCAGGGCCCCCGCAACGGCTCCGACGAGGAGACCGATCATGGCCAGGGTCAAGACCCCGTTTCCGGAATGGGCGGTGACATCGCCGTTGGCTGCTTGCTGCAACTCGATGATGGGCTGCAAGGACACCGTTCCACCCTGTTCGACGACCTGTGACATTCCCCAGATCACGACGCCCACGGTCAGGACCACGCCGACGAGGAGTCCCGCGACGGCGCCGAGTGCGGTGAGCAGTACGGTTCGGTTCAGCCCCCGGCGAGAGGGGTTTTGTGAGTGTTCGAGGTTCCAGGCAGTCATGTCATCTCCCGTTCTTGGCGCCTGCGCGGCGCACAAATAGGTGTCCAGGTGCAACCCATGGCTGGGTCACTTGCTGCAGGCGACCTTGACTTCGAACCAGCTGGTCTTGACGTACCACTCGAAGTTCA
This sequence comes from Kocuria soli, assembly GCF_003797835.1. Classification (GTDB taxonomy): domain Bacteria; phylum Actinomycetota; class Actinomycetes; order Actinomycetales; family Micrococcaceae; genus Kocuria; species Kocuria soli. The sequence goes on along the minus strand of NZ_RKMF01000001.1, from coordinate 298,306 downwards.
TGCCCTTGTTGGCGCAGTAGATGACGACAGCAGCTGACACCGCTGCGGCCAACACCAGGAGCACGGCGATGGCGACCACGAAGATCACCACCACGGGGCCAGCGCCGTTGCGACGCCGCTCCTGCAGGTTGGCTTGCGCGTTCGCAGGGGCAGCGTTGAGCCACAGCAACATGGCGAGGGTGCGTTCGATCATCGTTGGTGTCCGGAGGGCACCGGCGGCGTCACGAGGTGTGGAGCTCGAGCGCTGTTCGTCGACCGACTTGGGTGCGGTGAGTGTCGCGGTCATGATGTTCTCCTCTGATCGTTGCGGTGGCTGGGCTGCCCCCGCTGACGATCTCCACGCTAGGAACGAGGGTTCACCTCACGGTATGGACCATCGGCCACGAATCAGCGGGGCGGGAGTCGACGAAAGACGGGGAGGGTCCACGCCACAACGACACCGAGGGCGCGGCACTCGGCACCGCGGCCACGTCCCGACGTCGTCGTGATGTGGCCCGCTTGGGCGGATCGGTCCGGTACGCTCCCGGGATGACGCCACCTCCGTGTCTCGACTCGTCTCACAGCGGTGGTTGCCAGGATCCAGCACCACCGAGCGAGAGGCACACCCGTGTCCACTGAGCGAGCAGCACAGGTGAGCAGCAAGGCCGAAGGCGAAGGCCTGCGACGCAGCCTGCACACCCGTCACATGACCATGATCGCCATGGGCGGTGCCATCGGGACGGGCCTGTTCGTGGCCTCGGGCAACTCGATCGCCACGGCCGGCCCGGGTGGTGCGCTGGTGGCCTACGTCCTGATCGGGCTCATGGTCTACCTGCTCATGCAGTCCCTGGGCGAGATGTCCGCGTGGCGACCGACCTCGGGTTCCTTCGGCGATCACGCGGGACGGTACGTGTCGCCGTCGTTCGGATTCGCGATCGGGTGGAACTACTGGTTCAACTGGGCGATCACCGTGGCCGCGGAACTCGTGGCGGCGGCGATCATCATGCAGTTCTGGTTCCCGGATACCCCGGCCTGGATCTGGTCGGCCCTGTTCCTGGCCATCGTCTTCGGACTCAACGCGCTGTCCACCCGCACGTACGGCGAAGGTGAGTTCTGGCTCTCGGCCATCAAGGTCACCGCCGTGATCGTCTTCCTGGTGCTGGGCGTGCTGATGATTGCCGGGATCCTGGGCGGGGAAAGCCCGGGCTTCGGCAACTGGACCACGGAGGAAGCCCCGTTCGTGGGCGGCCCCATCACCATCCTGGCGATTTTCATGGTGGCCGGGTTCTCCTTCCAGGGGACCGAACTGGTGGGTGTTGCCGCGGGTGAGGCCCAGGACCCGGAGACCACCGTCCCCAAGGCCATCCGCACCGTTTTCTTCCGCATCCTGCTGTTCTACGTCGGCGCGATCTCCGTGATCGGATTCTTGCTGCCCTACACGCACCCCAACCTGCTGGCCTCCGGTGAAGCTGACGTGGCCATGTCCCCGTTCACCCTGGTGCTGCAGAACGCGGGTGTCGCCTTCGCGGCCTCGGTCATGAACGCCGTGATCCTGACGGCCATCCTCTCGGCGGGCAACTCCGGTCTGTACGCCTCCACGCGCATGCTCTGGTCGCTGGCCATGGAGGGCAAGGCGCCACGGTTCCTGCGCAAACTCAACCGCCGTGGGGTGCCCATGAATGCGCTGTGGGCCACCGCAGCCTTCGGGCTGTTGGCCTTCGGTACCACGTGGTTCGGCAACGGCGCGGTCTACACGTGGTTGATCAACGCGTCCGCGCTTGCCGGGTTCATCGTCTGGGCCGGAATCGCCTGGACGCACTACAACTTCCGCAAGGCCTTCAAGGCCCAGGGGCGCTCCGTGAGCGAACTGCCGTTCCGGGCGAAGTTCTTCCCCGCCGGACCGCTCATCGCCCTGGCCATGTGCCTCCTGGTGATCGTGGGCCAGAGCTACGAGGCGTTCATCAACGGGACGATCACCCCCGTGTCGCTGCTGTCCTCCTACCTGGGACTGCCCCTGTTCCTGGCGTTCTGGTGGGGCCACAAACTGGTGACCGGCTCCAAGCGAGTGGAGCCTGCCCAAGCGGATCTCTCCCGCAACCGTGAGGACGAAGTGGCCTGAGCGCCGTCGTTCCTCCGCCCTCTCCGGGCGAGCTGACCGCTCAGATCAGGATGACCGCCAGGCCGGCCGCGCCCAGCAGGACCACCGCGGCCGACAGGGCCACGGCGGGGCCCACCTTGGGTTGTCCCGTGGGCTGACCCATGGCCTGCGCGCGGTGCGTGTAGCGCCGTCGTTGGGTGGCGCCGATGGCCAGCGCCACGGCGATGGCGCCACCGAAGAGCAGCACGACGACGGCGCCGTGCTCGCCACCCCAGCGCAGGAACAGCGCCGCCACGGTCACGAAGGCCATGAGCGTCCGGGACCAGGCCAACGTGGTGCGCTCTGGTTGGAGGCCGGGATCCACCACCGCGGAGTGCCGCGCGTTCATCGGAAGATCAACACCCCGAGCATGATGCCCGTGGCAATCGCCGCGCCCGTGGCCAGAACCGGGGCGATCCAGGGCAACGGCAACGGCAGGGAATGGCGCATCGCGCGTTCCACGCGAATCCATCGGGTGGTGGCTCCGGCGGCGATCACCATGCCGACCAGCAGCAGGGTGATCGCCAGGCCGGTGCGCACCACCGTGGGGAAGACGTCCCCGGCAAAGGCCTCCAACGCCACGCCGCCGGCCAGGAAGGCCAGGGCCGTACGGATCCACGCCAGGAACGTGCGCTCGTTGGCCAGGGTGAATCGCGGGTCGGGTTCGATGCCGCCGCCCAGCAAGCGCGCGGAGAGCCCGGTGCGTCCGGTTGTCGGCGGGGTGGTGGGGGAGTGCGGCTCCTGGTCGGCCATGCCTCCGATGCTAACGGGCCTGGCGTCCTGGACCTGAGCGCGTCCTGGACCTGAGCGGTCGGTCCTCAGCCGATGTTCACGCTCCAGCGGATACCGAACTTGTCCACCAGGTCGCCGTACTCGGCGCCCCACATCTGCTTCTCGAGCGGCATACCGACCGTGCCGCCTTCGGACAGGGCGGTGAAGTAGCCGCGGAGGGCGTCGTCGTCGCCGTGCAGGCACAGGGAGACCCCGCCTGCGCCGCCCGTGGGGGCCTCCATGAAGGAGGGGATGTCCGAGGCCATGATGCGCATGCCGTTGGGGGCGTCCAACTGACCGTGCATGACCAGATCCGCGTCGGGGCCTTCGGCGCCCATCTCGCCGTGGCGCATGATCTGCGGTTCCCCGCCCAGGACCGAGGCGTAGAAGTTCAGGGCCTCCGCTGCCTCGCCACGGAAGTTCAGGTACACGGTCAGGAACTGGTTGGACACGGAGACTCCTTGGACGGTTACCGGTTGGGGTGCAGGAGAGTCTAAGCCCTTCTCAGCCCCGCCTCACCAGATCCGCACGCGATCCTCCGGGGCCAGCCACATCGGGTCCGATTCCGTCACGCCGAACGCCTCGTGGAACGCGTCGATGTTCCGGGCGGTCTGGTTGGCGCGGAACTCGTTGGGGGAGTGCACGTCCACGGCCAGGCGCTGGGCCACGGCCTCGTCGCGGGCCTTCTGCTGCCACACGAACGCCCAGGACAAGAAGAGTTTCTGCGCGGGGGTCAGCCCGTCGTCGTCGGTGGCGGAGAACGCCGCGGGATCCGCGGCGGCAGGAGCGGCGTCGGCCACCGCATCGGAAGCCGGTGCCGGGTCGGCCACACCGCGCGAGTGCTCCCAGGCCTTGTACGTGATCGACAGTCCGCCCAGGTCGCCGATGTTCTCGCCCAGGGTCATGCGTCCGTTGACAGACGGGGCATCGGAGGAGCCGGACAGCTGCTCGGGCACCAGGCCGTCGTACTGCTCCACCAACTTGCCGGTGCGCTCCTCGAAGGCCGCGCGGTCGGCGTCGGTCCACCAGTTGCGCAGGCGACCGTCGCCGTCGCAGGTCGAACCCTTGTCGTCGAACCCGTGCCCGATCTCGTGACCGATCACCGCGCCGATGCCGCCGTAGTTCACGGCATCCTCCGCGGATTCGTCGAAGAACGGCGGCTGAAGGATGGCCGCGGGGAACACGATTTCGTTGCGCAGCGGGTGGTAGTAGGCGTTGACCGTCTGCGGGGTCATGAGCCACTCGTGCTTCTCCACGGGCTTGCCCGCCTTGCGGATCAGCTCGGCCAGCTCGAACTCGGAGGTCCGCACGATGTTGCCCACCAGGTCCTCCGCGCGGATCTCCAGGGAGGAGTAGTCCTTCCACTTGTCCGGGAACCCGATCTTGGGGGTGAAGGCCGCGAGCTTCTTGAGCGCTTCCGCGCGGGTCTCGTCGGTCATCCAGTCCAGCGTCTCGATCGACGACTTGTACGCCGCCAGCAGGTTGGCCACCAGATCGTCCATCCGGGCCTTGGCGGTCGGCGAGAAATGCCGCTCCACGTACAGCTTGCCCACGGCCTCACCCAGCACGCCGTTGACCAGCCCCACGCCGCGCTTCCACCGCTCCTTGAGCTCGGGAGTCCCGGAGAGCACGGTCCCGTAGAAGGCGAAGTCCTCCTGCACGAACGGGTTGGACAGGTACGCCGCACGTCCCGTGATCACGCGCCACCGCGCCCAGGACTTCCATTCCTCCAGACGCTCGGCCGTCAGCAGGTCCTCGAGTCCCGTGAAGAACGACGGCTGCGCATTGACCACCGTCTCCACCGCGGTGGCAGGAAGCCCCAGACCGTCGACGACGACGGCGTTCCAGTCGAAGACCTCACCGGATTCCTTCAACTCGGCCCATGTGAAGGGGTTGTACATCTTGGTCAGATCGCGGACCTCGACCTTGTCCCAGTGATGGGAGGCGATGGCGGTCTCCAGGTCGAACACGCGTTGCGCCTGCTCGGCTGCATCCTTGAAGCCGGCGTGGGTGAACATGCGCTCGACGTGCCCGCGGTACTGCTCGCGGATCTCGGCGTGGGATTCCTCCCGGTAGTACTCCTCGTCCGGAAGCCCCAGGCCCGCCTGGCCCACGAAGACCAGATTGCGGGTGGGATCGCCCGGATCCGCGTCCGTGTCCACACCCAGGACGGAGCCCAGCCCGCGGGCTAGGAGGGTGCCGAACAGCTGCTGCAACCCGGTCACGTCCTGGACGGCGTCCACGGCCCGGAAGTCCGGGGCCAAGGGCTCGGCGCCCAACGACTCCACGTGCTCCTGATCCATGAAGGACGCGTACAGATCGGCGACCTTGGACTCGACCGACCCCGGCTCGCCCGCTTCCACGCCGGTGATGATCTCCCGGACGGCTTCCTCCGCGCGGTCGCGCAGAACCATGAACGAACCGGTCAGCGGCTTGTCGTCCGGAATCTCGGTCGAGTCCAACCAGGGCCCGTGGACGTGGCGGAACAGGTCCTCCTGCGGCCGGGTTGCGGTGTCGAAGGTCGAGGGCGTGAGCACCGTCAGGGCGCCGTCGTCGTTGGTCGCGTCGTGGTTCACGTCATGGTGGGTCATGCCGAAAGACTAAGCGGGACCGCGCGACGGCGGAGTGTGCATCGCCCACCGCGTAACCCGAGGGCTGCAGCGGTGGGCGGTGCCGAGGGCGATGCCGTGGGTGATGGCCTGGGGCCGAGGGGTCAGGCGCCTTGACGACGGATGGCCGCCTGTAGTTCGTCGAGCATGCCGTTGAGGCCCTGGACCTTGACGTCGCTGCTCTTGACGCCGTCCTCGGCGAAGTCGGTGAACGGGCTCAGGTCCACGGCGCCGCGCACGACGTGCTGGGAGAAGTTCGGCAGGATCTGACGCCACTGCTCGACGGCGCGCACGCCACCCACGGCGCCGTAGCCGACCAGCGCGCTGGACTTGTTGGACCACTCGCTGCCCAGGGAGTCCACCGCGTTCTTGAGCGCGGCCGGGACGCCGTGGTTGTACTCGGGGGTGATGAAGACGTAGCCGTCGCAGGCGTCGATGGCCTGGGACCATGCGGTGACGGCCTCCGAGTCGTACTGCTTGTTGGCCATCATCGGCAGCGTCTGGGAGGTGAACAACGGCAGGTCGAAGCTCTTGAGGTCGATCAGTTCCTAGTCCGCGGCGCCCTTGGCGCGAGCGTGCTCCTCGACCCACTTGCCGACGGCTTCGCCGTTGCGGCCTTCACGGGTAGATCCGATGATGATGCCGATCTTCATGACTGCTCCTAGCTGTTGCTGTTGCGTTTGCTGGTCGGTGCGGGGCCTCGGGGCTTGTCGGCGCGCCGGGAGCAACCGGGGCCACCACCCCATGATTTACGTGACGTGACACGCTTATTGGTGAGTGTAGCGATCCCGGCGGTTGATGACAGATGATGCAGAACACAACGGCATGACGAATCCGCGACCCGAGGAGCACCCGTGAACCAGCCAGGATCCCCGCACATGCACGAGGACCCCACCGCAGCCGACTCCGACCGCTGGTTGCGTGAGGACCCTGCGCCCGCCGACTACCGGGCGCCCAGGCTCGCCGGTGCCATGCCATCCGAGGAGACCACCACCCAGACCGCAGCCAGCGCCGCCGAACTCGCGAAGGCGGAAGATCCGGTGGCCCTGCTCAACTCCCGCCCCGGTCAGCTGGACCAGCGCCTGGGGGTGACCTACCTGGAGGCCTCGACGGAGCGGGTGGTGGCGCGGATGCCGGTCGAGGGCAATCGGCAGCCCATGGGGCTGTTGCACGGAGGGTCCACCATCGCACTGTGCGAGTCGGTCGCGTCGATCGGGGCCTTCATCCACGCCTCTCGAACCGGGCAGGCCGCCGTGGGAGTGGACGTCAACGCCACGCACCACAAGTCGGCGACCAGCGGCCACGTGACCGCCACGGCCACGCCCATCCGCCTGGGCCGGACGGCCACCAGCCACGAGATCGTCGTCGTCGACGACGCCGGCCAGCGGGTCTGCACCGCCCGCATCACGTGCTTCCTGAAGTAGCTACCCGCCGAACCCTCGCGAAACTCGCCCATCAGCCCCTGATGCGCGAGTTTCGCGAGGGTTCGACGGAATGGGAAGGGCTCAGGCGCGGCCCGTGAACGTCGGTTTGCGCTTCTCCTGGAAGGCCTTGAAGCCCTCCGCGTAGTCGGCCGAAGAACACAGCGCCGCCTGGAGGTCGTTCTCCTGGGCCAAGGACTCCCACAACCCGATGCGTTCATCGCGCAGCTGGGCCACGAGCTTCTTGGACGCCAGGAACGCCTGGGTTGCCCCGGAGGCCACGCGGGTGGCCGTTGAACGGGTGAACTCCAGAAGGTCCTCGGACGGGAGAGCACGGGAGAACAGTCCGGAACGCACCGCCTCCGACCCGCTGATCAACTCGGCGGTGTAGATCAGGTCCAGCGTCCGATGGGCACCCAGTCGCTCGACGAACAACGCGTGCCCGCCGGAGTCCAGCGTGGCACCCAGGTTGGCAAACGGCGATCCGATCTTGGCGTCCTCGGCCACGTAGACGACGTCGGTCGCGATGGCTAGTCCCAGACCCACGCCCAGGCACGGGCCCTGGACGGCGGCGAAGGTCGGCGCAGGGAACTCGGCCATGCGGCGCAGCACCGGGGTCAGTGCCTCGGACAGGTAGGCGTGCACGTCGTCGGTGGCAGGGTCCACGCCCGAGATGTCACGGCCCGCGCAGAACCCGCGGCCCTCACCGCGCAGGACCATGGCGCGCACCCCGGCGGAGGCCGCCTGGTCGTAGGCCTCGCCCAACTCGGTGATGGCCGCTTCGTCCAGGGCGTTCATCTTCTGCGGCGCGTTGAGGGTGACCTCCGCGACGGCGTTGTCGATCGCAAGTTCGATCACGCGGGCCTCCTCAGGCGTCGTAGTCCACGGTCAAGGTCTTGCCCTGTGCCCGGGTCTGGCAGGTCAGGACGTAGCCCTTCTCCACCTCGTCCGGCTCCAGCGCGAAGTTCTCGGCCATCTCGTACTCGCCCTCGACCACCTTGGCGCGGCACGTTCCGCACACTCCGCCCGCACAGGCGAACGGGACGTCGGGCCGGGCGCGCAGGGCCGCGTTCAGCACGGTTTCGCGGGCCGCGACGGGCGAGGCCACCTCGCCGGTCAGCCCGTCCAGCGTGAACGTGATCTCCACGTTGTCGCCCTTGGGATCCACGTGGACCACGCGGCCGGTCTGACCCTGCGGATCCGCTGGGTTGCCCGTGGTGAACAGTTCGAAGCGGATGTTCTCCGCGGGAACACCACGGTCGGCCAGGGTGTCCCGGCACAGCTGCACCAGCTCGAACGGCCCGCACAGGAACCATTCGTCGGTCCGGTCCACCTGGATCACGTGGTCCAGCAGCTCGCCCAGCTTTTCGTGGTCGATACGCCCGGACATGAGCGGGTTGATGCGCTGCTCGCGGGAGAGCACGTGGTGGATCGCGAACCGGGAGGGGTAGCGGTCCTTCAGATCCCCCAGTTCCTCGGCGAACATCACGTCGGAGGCCGACTTGTTGGCGTACACCAGGTCCACGGAGGAGTTCGCGGAGGCATTGAGGACTGCCCGGGTGATCGCCATGATCGGTGTGATGCCGGACCCGGCGGCAAAGGCCACCAGGTGAACGTGCGCGTTCTTGGCAACCTCGGCCGCGGCCAGTCGTTCGGCGTCGTTCATGGAGGTGATGTTGACCGAATGGGTCGACGTGAACGCACCCTGCGGGTTCATGACCTCCAGTTCGTCACCGACCTTGAGGTTCTCGTTGGCCCAGGTGGAGAAGACGCCGCCCAGGGTCTTCTTGATGGCCACCTTGACCTGACCGCGTACGGGCTCGGCGCAGATCGAGTACGACCGGCGGACCTCCTGCCCGTCGATCTGCGCGCGCAGAGCAACGTACTGGCCCGGCGCGTAGTCGTAGTCGCCCGCCAGTTCGTCGGGCACGTGGAAGGTGACCTCCACGGATTCCGCGGTCAGCGGGCGGACCTCGGACACACGCAGCGTGTGGAAGGTGGCCCGACGGCGGCCGGGGGTGGCTTCGGCGTCGGTACCGGTGACGTCGGTGTCAATCGTTTCGCTCATCAGTGCACCTTGAAGTGGTCGAAGGGTTCTAGGCAGTCGTTGCAGACCCACAGGGATTTGCAGGAGGTCGAGCCGAAATGGGTCATCTCTCGCGTGGACAGGGAGTTGCACCGCGGGCACTTCACACCCAGGGTCAGCGTCACGGGGCCCGCTGCGGCGCGCCCGGTGGGCGGGGCGATGCCGTACTCGTTGAGCTTGCGGCACCCGTCCTCCGTCATCCAGTCGGTTGTCCAGGCGGGCTCCAGGACGGTTTCCACGCGCACCGGCGAGAAACCGTCGTCGCCCAGGGCCGCCCGCAGGTCCGCCGTGATGGTTTCCATCGCGGGGCACCCGGAGTAGGTGGGGGTGATGACGACGACGGCGCCACCCTCACCATCCGCCCGGGCCTCCCGCAGGATGCCCAGGTCGGCAACGGACAGGACGGGGATCTCCGGGTCGTTGACCGTCGCGGCCACGTCCCAGATCCGCGCCGCGACGGGATCCGCGGGACGCAGTTCGTCGTCGCGAACGGGCACGGCCTGACCCACCGGACGCGGAACGGCGTTCGGGTCCTGCTCGAAATCCATCCGCGGGATCTCGGGGCCGCCGGGCATCTGGGACGCAGTCACGGTGCACCTCACCACGTGGCGCCGGGATGCTGGCGGGCGAGCACCTGCATCTCGGCCAGGATGTAACCCCGCTGCTCGGAGAACCGTCCCGTGCGGTCGGAACCGAAGGCCGGCTTGACATCCGGGACCGTGAGGTGCGCTTCCTCGAGGGCCTTGGTCACACGGGCCATGGTGTCCTCGCGCAAGGACGACGGCAGGACCGCCCGGTTGCCGAGTTCTGCGACCTGCTCGACGTCCAGGAACAACTCGTCGATGTAGGGCCAGACGACGTCGAAGCCCTCCTGGAGCCGACGGTTGGACTCCTCAGTGCCCAGGCCGAGGCGCAGCGTCCACTGGGTGGCGTGGTCCTGGTGGTACTCGACCTCCTTGAGTGCCTTGGCCGCGATGGCGGCGAGGGTCCGGTCGGTCGAGTTCACCAGGCGGCGGTAGAGCTCGTACTGGTAGTAGCTGAAGACCAGCTGGCGGGCGATCGTGCGACCGAAGTCGCCGTTCTCCTGCTCGACCAGACGGCAGGAGCGGAACTCCTCCTCGTCGCGGAAGTAGGCCAGGTCGTCCTCGGTCTTGCCCCACGCGGTCCCCGCGTAGGTCAGGAAGAAGCGGGCGTGGCCCAGGAGGTCCAGGGCGATGTTGCCCAGGGCGATGTCCTCCTCGAGTTCCGGCGCGCGGGAGATCCAGTGGCCCAGGCGCTGGGCGAGCATCAGGGAGTCGTCGCCGAGCATCATCGCGTAGCGGGCCACGGCCTCGTCGGCCTTGACCCCCTGTGCGGTGAGGTCCTCGGGGGTGATGGCGTCGCCGGCCGACTGCGTGGTGGCCGATTCGGTGGCTGCGAAGCTCACAGGTGCTTCACCCCTTCGCTCTTGGTGTAGTACGTGGCGTGGCGGTAGGCCTTGCCCGCAGCGGATTCGAAGTACCCGCCCTTGGAGTCGGGGTCGGAGGAGGTCACGGCCTCGGAGGGAACCACCCACACGGAGGTGCCTTCGTTGCGGCGGGTGTACAGGTCACGGGCGTTGCGCACGGCCATGGTGGCGTCCGGGGCGTGCAGGGAGCCGGCGTGGACGTGGGACAGGCCGCGCGAGGAACGCACGAACACCTCCCACATGGGCCAGGCCTCCGAGCCCGCCTTGGACCCGCTGTTGCTCGGGTGGCTCTGGGCGTCCGAGATGGGGGTGGGCTGGGACCCCGTGGCCTCTGCGCCGCCGATGCCGGTGTTCTGCTCCGAAGTGTTGTCGCTCATGTGTCTCAGGCTCCGATCAGTGCCGATGCGGCGGTCTGGCTGGTCTTTTCTGCGTACGCTGCTGCGGCCTCGCGGACCCAGGCGCCTTCACGGTGGGCTTCACGACGACGCTGCATGCGCTGCCGGTTGCACGGCCCCTGGCCCTTGATGACCGCGAAGAACTCCTCCCAGTCGAGCTCGCCGTAGTCGTAATGGCCGCGGTCCTCGTTCCACTTGAGGTCCGGGTCGGGCAGGGTCAGGCCCAGGGCCTCGACCTGCGGCACGATCATGTCCACGAAGCGCTGACGCAGGTCGTCGTTGGAGAACCGCTTGATCTTCCAGTCCATGGACTGCTGGGAGTGCGGGGAATCGGCATCCGGCGGGCCGAACATCTGCAGGGCCGGACCGTAGAAGCGGTTCACGGCGTCCTGCGCCATCTGCTTCTGCTCGGGGGTTCCGTTGGAGAGCTCGTAGAGGATCTCCCAGCCCTGGCGCTGGTGGAAGGACTCCTCCTTGCAGATCCGGACCATGGCGCGTCCGTAGGGCCCGTAGGAGGCGCGGCACAGCGGGACCTGATTGCAGATCGCGGCCCCGTCGACCAGCCAACCGATGGCGCCGATGTCCGCCCAGGTGCGGGCGGGGTAGTTGAAGATCGAGGAGTACTTGGCCTTGCCGTCCAGCAACTGTTGGTTGAGCACGTCGCGCGGGGTGCCCAGCGTCTCGGCCGCCGAGTAGAGGTAGAGGCCGTGGCCGGCTTCGTCCTGCACCTTGGCCATCAGGATGGCCTTGCGCTTCAACGACGGCGCACGGGTGATCCAGTTGGCTTCCGGCTGCATGCCGATGATCTCGGAGTGCGCGTGCTGGGACACCTGGCGGGTCAGGGTCTTGCGGTAGGCCTCCGGCATCCAGTCGCGCGGTTCCACGCGGGAGTCCTGCTCGATGAGGTGGTCGAAGTACTCCTGGCCGGTGGTTTCCTGCTGAGTGGCTTCTTGGTCGGTCATGACTGTCCCTTCCCTGGCTCATGTCCCTGGCTCATGCTGCTTGCCCACTGTCGATGAGTTGATCGGCGGTCGGATCGGTGTGATGGGGCGGTGAACAGCTCACGGCATTTACTGACCGTTCGGTCAGGATAGGCGTACGGTGCCGTCGTCGTCAATGCCGTTTTGTGAGTCTTGACACAACGGCGGCGCAATGGTTCTCTGTGGTCATTACTGACCGATCGGTCATTTTTGGGAGGTTGCGTGGGAGAGCACAAGATCCTGGCCAACGACGCCGCTACCCGGTGGATGGGTATTGAGGTCGTTGCAGCCGAACACGGCCACGCCGTCGTACAGATGACGGTGCGCGAGGAGATGGTCAACGGGTTCGGCATCAGTCACGGCGGCATGGTCTTCACCCTGGCCGACACGTGCTTTGCGCTCACGTGCAATCACCCCACCGACGACGACGGCACCGTGACCGTTGCAACCGGTGTGGACATCAATTTCCTGGCACCCACCCGGGCCGGGGACGTCCTGGAAGCGGAGGGTCACCTTCTGCAGCAGAACGGACGAAGCGGAATCTGCGACATCACCGTGCGCCACGAGCAGACCGTGGTCGTGTTGTTCCGCGGTCGCTACCGCACGATCCCTGCGCCCAAGGAAGCCTGAGAGGACTTGTCATGACCGACATCACCGATGCCGTGAAGAATCCCTACACCCCCAGCGCGCCCCCTGCGGACCGGTCTCAGCCGGACCCCGAGGAGATGATGAGCCGGGACCAGATCGAGGCGTTGCAGTTCGAGCGCCTGCGGTGGAGCCTGCACTACGCCTACGAGCGCGTGGACGCCTACCGGGAGCTCTACGACGCCCACGGCGTGCACCCGAACGACTTCAAGGAACTCGAAGACCTCAAGCTGTTCCCCTACACGGACAAGGAATTCCTCCGGAAGGCCTACCCGTTCAAGGCCTTCGCGGTTGACATGTCCGAGATCCGGCGCATCCACGCCTCCTCCGGAACCACCGGCCAGCCCACCGTGGTGGCCTACACGGAGAACGAACTGCAGACCTGGGGCACGCTGGTCGCCCGCTGCTTCCGGCTCTCCGGGATCCGCCCCGGGGACAAGGTGCACAACGCATACGGCTACGGCCTGTTCACGGGCGGGTTGGGCGCGCACTACGGGGCCGAGCGACTGGGTTGCGCCGTCATCCCCATGTCCGGCGGCCAGACGGAGAAGCAGGTCCAGCTGATTCGGGACTTCGAACCCCAGGCGATCCTGTCCACACCGACCTACCTGCTGACCATTGCGGACGGATTCCGCGCACAGGGCCTGGACCCCAAGGAAACCTCCCTCAAGCACGCCGTCCTGGGTGCCGAGCCCTGGACGGAGGAGATGCGCCGGGAGATCGAGCAGACCTTCGGCATCACCGCCGCCGACATCTACGGCCTCTCCGAGGTCATGGGCCCCGGCGTGGCCGGCGAGTCCGCGGAGAGCAAGGACGGTTCGCACATCTGGGAGGACCACTTCCGCCCGGAGATCATCGATCCCATGACGGACGAGGTCATGGAGCTCGGTCGCCCGGGTGAACTCGTGTTCACGGCGCTGACCAAGGAAGCGTTGCCGATCATCCGTTACCGGACCCACGACCTCACCCGGTTGCTGCCCGGAACGGCACGCCCGGGTCACCGGCGCATGGGGCGCATCACGGGGCGTTCGGACGACATGATCATCCTGCGCGGCGTCAACCTGTTCCCGTCCCAGATCGAGGAACTGGCACTGCAGGAGCCCACCCTTTCGCCCCACTTCCAGCTCGTCCTGACCCGTCCGGGTCGTATGGATCAGATGACCGTGCGGATCGAACGCCGTGAGGACGCGTCCCGGGAGAACGCGGAGGAGGCTGCCAAGCACCTCAAGCAGGAGATCAAGACCAAGATCGGTTCCTCCTGCACCATCACGATCGAGGAACCCGGGTCCCTCCAGCGGTCCTCTGGCAAGATCCGCCGGATCTTCGACGAACGCAACAAGTGACCCCACCGTGGGCTCCTTGCGGCAGGTACGCGGAACCCACGGGTGCCACGGGCGCCCCGAGCGATGCCTTGTCCCTGGTCAGGGACGGCATGGCTCGGGGCGCCCGTTGTTGCGCCAAATGTCCCCGCGGCGCCCGCTCGGCGTGCTCCGACGCGTAGGCTGGCTACCACCTTTCCGGCGGTCCGCACCCGACACCCGGGTGGGTTCCCGCCACATTCTCCCGTCTGCTCCATGGTTCACCCACCGCCGCAGACCCGTCGACCGAGAGCCGTACAACGACATGACAAGCACGCACAGTCCCGTCCGCCGTGGGCGGCCCGGGTATGACCGCGAACAGTTGTTGCAGGTCTGCGTCCAGGTGTTCAACGAACACGGCTACGACGCGACGTCGATGGGGAAACTCGCCGAAGAGCTCGGAATCACCAAGTCCGCGATCTACCATCACGTGGCTTCCAAGGAGGAGTTGCTCGAGCTGGCGCTCAACCGGGCCCTGGACGCCTTGGAGGCGGAGTACCAGCGGGTTCAGGACCAGAAGCTGGACGCCGTCGACCAGTTGGAGGCCGTGCTGCGCGGGACGGTGCGGGTCTTGGTGGAGCAGATGCCGTACGTGACCCTGCTGCTGCGGTTGCGCGGGAACTCGGAGGTCGAGATGGCGGCCCTGCAGCGTCGGCGCCAATTCACCCGCCAACTCGGGGAACTGATCACCCGGGCGCAGGAGGACGGTCAGATCCGCCAGGACGTGAGCGCCGTGGCGGCTCCGCGTCTACTGCTGGGCATGGTCAACTCCCTGGTGGACTGGTACCGCCCCACGACGATCGGCAGTGCGGACGTCGTGGCGGACACCGTGGCCAAGATCGCCCTGGACGGGTTGCGCGGCCCGACCGACAGCCGGTGAGCCCGTCGTGACCGCGTGTCCCCATTCGCGCGCTCCGCAAGACGCCGGAGACCGCAAGGCGCTGCCCGCCGGTGAGACGCCCTTGCCCGACATCGAGGAGCGGGACGGGCGGTGGCACGTCCGCTCCCTTGCGTTGGTGCGCGAGATCCTCCGCGCAGGTGGGGCCACCAAGCAGTCCGGGTTCGCCGTCGAAGTGGCCACGCAGTCCCTCCCGCTCAAGCGGTGGCCCGTGCTCTACGCGGACGGACCCGCTCATCGGGAACAGCGCAGCAAGATCACGCGGTTCTTCGCCCCGGCGGTGGTCGACCGAGACTACCGGGACCTGGTTACCCGGAGGGCAGAGGCCTTCCTGACGCAGTTCGACGACGGACACGCCCACGACCTGGGCGACATCGCGCTGCACTTCTCCACCCAGGTGGCCGCCCGCGTCATCGGGCTGACGGCCTCGGACCAGGAGCGCATGGCCTGGCGGTTGGCGGCCTTCTTCGACCAGCCCGACTCCATGCTCGGCGAACTGCGCGCGGGCTGGTGGGCTCGTGTGAAGACAGCCCCGGAGACGGCGCAGCAGGTGGCGAAACTGGGATGGTTCTTCCTCAAGGACGTGCGCCCGGCCATCCGCTCCCACCGCGACGCGTTGAAAGCGGCGACGCAGGGTGGTGCGGAACCCCCCGACGACGTGATCACCCACCTGATCGGTGAGGGCTACTCCGACCTGGAGATCCTCATGGAGTGCCTGACCTACGGTGCCGCAGGCATGGTGACCACCCGTGAGTTCCTGCAGATGGCCACGTGGCACCTCGTGGAGAAGGACGACCTGCGGCGGCGGTTCCTCTCGACGGATTCCGCCGGGCGGCGCGCGATCCTCCACGAGATCCTGCGCCTGGAACCGGTGGTCGGCCACCTCTACCGCCGCGCCCAGGACGAACTCCGGTTGGTGGACTCGGCAGGCACGGAACACGTGATCCCCGCGGGAGCGCGCCTGCAGCTCTACGTCCGTCAGGCGAACTCGGATGCCGGGCAACTCGGAGACGACGCCGAATCGCTGTGCCCCGGACGCGACCTGTCCCGCGGCGTGCGCCCCGAGGTCATGTCCTTCGGGGACGGGGTGCACCGCTGCCCCGGGAACTCGATAGCCATTCTGGAATCGGAGATCTTCCTGGAACGTCTCTTCCGGCGCAACGTCAGCATGATGTCCACCCCGCGGATCGAGTGGGAGGACGTGGTGGCCGGGTACGCGGTGCGCGGACTCCTGCTCACGGCTCCCCGCGAAGCCGCTACCACGGCCTGAACCGCAGTGCCCGCGGGCAGGTGCTCGTCGGCTCAGGCCGTGGCGTCTGCCTCCTCGACCTCCGGCATCGGCCAGGTCTTGGCCACCAGGGTCAGGACGTCGTACTGGGCCACGATCTCGTCGTTCTGGTTGTGCAACACGGCGTCCCAGCGGACCTCGCCGTATTCGTCGGTGACGCGCGGGGTGATCTGCTTGGCGGTCAGGGTCACGCGGATGGCGTCGTCGTAGGTGACCGGGGTGATGAACCGCAGGTTCTCCAGCCCGTAGTTGGCCAGCACGGGCCCCGGGGCCGGCTCGACGAACAGGCCGGCTGCCCAGGAGACCAGCAGATAGCCGTGGGCCACGCGCCGCGGGAAGAACGGGTTGGCCGTGGCGGCCTCCTCGTCGGTGTGGGCGTAGAAGGTGTCGCCCGTCTCGTTGGCGAAGTCCGTGATGTCCTGCAGCGTCACGGTCCGCAGGTCGGAGGCGAACTGGTCACCGATCCGCAGCGTCTCCAGGGACTTGCGGAACGGGTGTTCGGCCTCCCCGGCCTCGACGGCGGCGCGCGTGGCCACGTTCGCCGCGGCACCCTGGTGCCACACACCCGTGACGCCGGTCAGCAGGTCGGGGGAACCCTGCACGGCAGTGCGCTGCATGTAGTGCTTGACCGCGCGGATGCCGCCGAGTTCCTCACCGCCGCCGGCACGCCCCGGGCCACCGTGGACCAGGTGCGGCATGGGCGAGCCGTGACCGGTGGAGGTCTTGGCGTCGTCGCGGTCCAGGAACAGCAGGCGGCCGTGGTGCGCGCCGATGCCGACGGCGAACTGCCGAGCGAGCTCGGGATCATGGGTGCAGACGGTGGCCACCAGGGAGCCGGAACCCAGCGCAGCCAGCTCGATGGCTTCCTCCACGCTGCCGTAGCCCAGCACGGAGGTCACGGGGCCGAAGGCCTCGACCGAATGGACCTCGGGGGTACGGGCGTCGTCGAAGGACAGCACCGTGACCGGGAAGTAGGCTCCCCGCTCGGGCTTGGGCCCATCAGGGCCACCCAGCCGAACGGTGCCGCCCGCGGAGATCAACCGGTCCACGGCCTTGCCGACCTCCGCCTGCTGGTCGAAGGATGCCAGGGCGCCGACCGTCGTCGTCTTCTCCGAGGGGTCGCCCAGGACCGCGCGCTCGGTGATACGCGCGTTGAGGGCTTCGACGACGGCGTCGACCTGCGCGTTCGGCACGATCGTCCGGCGGATGGCCGTGCACTTCTGACCGGCCTTGGCGGTGATCTCCAGGACCACCGACTTGATGAAGGCGTCGAACTCGGGGGTCTCCGGGGTGGCGTCCGGGCCCAGGATCGCGGCGTTCAGCGAATCGGTCTCCGCGGTGAAGCGGACCCCGTTCTGCAGGACGTTCGGGTGCTCGCGCAGGGTCTGGGCGGTGCCCGCGGAACCGGTGAACGCCACGTGGTCGCGGTAGTCCAGGTGGTCCAGGAGGTCGCGGGCCGAGCCGGAGACCAACTGGATCGAACCCTCCGGGAGCACTCCGGAATCGACCATGAGGCGTACGCAGGCCTCCGTGACGTAACCCGTGGGGGTGGCCGGCTTCACGATCGTGGGCATCCCGGCGATGAACGACGGCGCGAACTTCTCGAGCATGCCCCAGACCGGGAAGTTGAAGGCGTTGATCTGCACCGCCACACCCGGCAGGCGCGTGTAGATGTGCCCGCCGATGAACGTGCCGTCGGGGGACAGCGGCTCCACCTGGCCGTCGACGATCACGTTTGCGTTGGGCAGTTCGCGCCGGCCCTTGGACGAGAACGTGAACAGGGTGCCGATGCCGCCGTCGATGTCGATGTAGTGGTCGCGCTGCGTGGCGCCGGTGCGGAAGGAGATCTGGTACAGCTCCTTCTTGTGCTCCGAGAGGAACAGCGCGAGTTCCTTGAGCTTGAGGGCACGCTCATGGATGGTCAGCTCCCCAAGACTGCGCTGACCGACCGTACGTGCGTGCTCGATCGCGCCCGGGAGGTCCATGCCTTCCGTGCTGACCCGGGTGACGACCTCCCCCGTGACCGCGTCCAGAACGTCGGTGGTGCGCTGCGGGTTCTCCGGGGCCCACCAGGTGCCCTGGAGGTAGCTGGGCAGGATGCTGGGGGAATGGGCGGCAGCGGTTGCGCTCTCGGACACAGACTGGCTCACGGGAGCTCCTTCCGACGGATCACGATATTCTGACTGTTCGGTCAGTTATTGTGACTATAACCTGATCCTGAGAGCTGGGCCACACCCTTGTGTGCTGAGCTCCGTTGATCGCACCCGCTCTACCGAGGGAGCCAAGTTGTCAGGAGAAGCCGTGTCCCCAGCCTCTGACCAGCCGCAGCCCTGGACCATCAAGCTCGGTGAGCTGGATGAACGCATGGGCGTGAAGGTCCTTGAACAGTCGGCTGAACGGGTGGTCATCACCGCACCGATCGAAGGCAATCGGCAGTCCTTCGGCCTCCTGCACGGCGGGGCAATGGTCGCGCTGGCCGAGGCCGCCGGGTCCTGGGCCGCCGTGATTCACGGCTCCACTATGGGCAAGGTCGCGGTGGGACTGGAGATCAACGCGACCCACCACCAGTCGCGACGTTCCGGCACGGTCACGGTCACCGCCACCGCCATTCACCTGGGTGGCTCCACCACCACGCACGAGGTGATCCTCACCCACGAGGACGGCACCCGCCTGTGCACCGCCCGCATCACGAACTTCCTGAAGAAGGGCGAGATCCCGGCCTGATCTCCCGCCGAACCCTCGCGAAACTCCCGGATCAGGGCCTGATGGGCGAGTTTCGAGAGGGTTCGGCGGGGGCGGGCAGGAGGGGCGGGCGGTCAGCGGGTCAGTTTCCTGGGGTACTGGCGTTCTTCGAAGACCAGGTGCGTCTGGGTCTCCAGGACGAACGGCAGGGGTTGGATGTGTTCGAAGACCACGTCCCGTAGCTCCCGGGAGTCCCGCGCGCGCACCAGCACGACGACGTCGAACTGCCCGCCCACCAGCGCCACGTGCTCCACCGCGGGGACCGCGTCCAGGGCCTGCTCGAGCTCTCGCCAGGAGTTCTGTTTGAGCTTGACCGTCAGGTAGGCCGACGTGCCCAGTCCTGCGCGCGGCGGATCCACCACGGTCGTGAAGCCCTTGAGGATTCCGCCGTCGCGGAGTCGGGCCACGCGTTCGTAGGCCTGGGCGCGTGAGATGTGCACCGCCCCGGCCAACGTGGTGATGGACTGCCTGCCGTCGCGCGCCAGTTCGTCCAGGAGCTGCCGGTCGACCTCGTCCAGGTTCGGGTTCCGTGAATGGTCGGCCGGTGGACGACGGCGGGTGGGCGGCATGGGTGGCACTCCTCGGGTGGGCGATGGGGCGGGGACAGTGCGGACGGGTGGCCGGTGGGTCCGTGGACATCAGGTGGGTGATGCGGGTCACTCCATACAGAGTGTCCATCGAGAGACCTCTATAGGTCCAGAACGTCCTGCAATCACAAAAAAGATGGAGACGGTTCGTCGTCGTACCTCAGACTCCCTGGACGGAGAGCATCAGCATCCCGCCGCCCTCGGGTGGCCGAAACGTCCAGGAGGAGACCGTGTCCGAGTCGATCGACACCCCCGTCGGGCCCCCGATCCCACCGGCCCGGCAAGAACTGACCCTGGTGGAACGGGTCAGTTCCCAGATGGGGATCAGCCCCGAGGACTACATGCTTCCGGCCGAGCGTGAGATCCGCATGCTCAGCCCGGAGGGCACTCTCCTCCCCGCCGAGCAGCAGGGCACGGGCCCCGGACACGAGTACCCGATCCCCTCCGACGAGGTCCTGCTGGAGGCCTACGAGCGGCTGATGGTCGGGCGTCGGGTCAACGACCAGAACACCGCGCTGGTCCGCCAGGGCCGCCTCGCCGTCTACCCGTCCAGCCACGGGCAGGAGGCCTGCCAGGTCGCCGCCGCCATGTGCCTCGAGGACAACGACTGGCTGTTCCCCACCTACCGGGACACCGTGGCCGTGATCTCCAAGGGCGTGGACCCCCTGGACGTGATGGTCTCCTTCCGCGGTGACTGGCACTGCGGCTACGACCCCAAGGAACACAAGACGGCCGCGCAGGCCACCCCGTTGACCACGCAGTTGCTCCACGCCGTCGGTGCCGCGCACGCGGCAGTTCTGCGCGGCGAGGACACCGTGGTCCTGGCGATGTGCGGCGACGGCGCCACCTCCGAAGGCGACTTCCACGAGGCCCTGAACTTCGCCGCCGTGTTCCGCCTGCCGGTCGTGTTCTTCGTGCAGAACAACGGCTACGCGATCTCCGTCCCGCTGGCCCGTCAGTCGGCCGCACCTACCCTGGCGCACAAGGCTGTGGGCTACGGAATGGCCGGGGAGCGGGTGGACGGCAACGACCTGGTGGCGCTCATGGCCGCCCTTCGCCGCGCCGTCGACCTGGCCCGCACCGAGCGCATCCCGCTGCTGGTCGAAGCGCACACCTACCGCATGCAGGCCCACACCAACGCCGACGACGACACCCGCTACCGCGAACGCGAAGAGGTCAAGGAGTGGGCCGCCAAGGACCCGGTCCTGCGCATGGAGACCTACCTGCGGGACAAGGGCGTGCTGGACGAGGCTGCGGCCGCGCGAGTCTCGGAGCACTGCGAAACCGTCGCGGCTTCCTTGCGAGATGCGATGAACGCGGACGTCAACCCGGATCCGCTGGAGATGTTCGACCACGTCTTCTCCGAACCCACGCAGCAGTTGAGGGAACAGCGGGACTGGCTGGCGGAGGAACTGGCCGCCGAAGCCGCTGAGGGACGTGCCGACCAGGCAGCCAAGGAGGGTGCGCGATGACCACGGTGACCGAAACCAAGCCGGCGGCACAGTCGGCAAAGCCCGCCAAGCTGACGTTCGCGGGGGCTCTCAACGCCGCGCTGGCCCATTCCTTGGAGGCCCGCCAGGACGTCGTGGTCTTCGGGGAGGACGTCGGCACCTTGGGCGGGGTGTTCCGCGTGACGGACGGCCTGGCCGCCCGCTACGGAACCGACCGGTGCTTCGACACCCCTCTGGCCGAGTCCGGAATCATGGGCACCGCGGTCGGCATGGCCCTCAACGGCATGCGCCCCGTGGTCGAAATGCAGTTCGACGCCTTTGCCTACCCGGCCTTCGAACAGGTGGCCTCCCACCTGGCCAAGATGCACAACCGCACCCGCGGCCGCGTGGAGCTGCCCGTGGCCGTCCGCATCCCCTACGGCGGTGGAGTGGGCGGTGTGGAGCACCACTGCGACTCCTCGGAGGGCTACTACGCGCACACGCCGGGGCTCAAGGTGTACGTCCCCGGCACGGTCGAGGACGCCTACCTCATGCTCCGCGAAGCCATCGACAGCCCGGACCCGGTGGTGTTCTTCGAACCGAAGAAGCTCTACTGGTCCAAGGCCGACCTTGACCTGGAGGACCTGCGCGCCACCTACGAGAGCGGCGAGCGCCGGGAGGGCTCCGCCGTCGTCGCCCGTCAGGGGACCGACGTGACCCTGGTGACCTACGGGCCCTCCCTCCCGACCGCGCTCAAGGCCGCCGAGGCCGCCGCGGAGGACGGTGTCAGCGTGGAGGTGGTCGACCTGCGCAGCATCGTCCCGTTGGACGACGACACGGTGTGCGCCTCCGTCGAGAAGACCGGTCGGGCGTTGGTGGTGGCAGAGGCGCAGGGCTTTGCGTCCGTGGCTTCGGAGCTCGTGGCGCGGATCCAAGAGCGGTGTTTCCACTCGCTGGCCTCACCCGTGCGGCGCGTGACGGGCTTCGACATCCCGTACCCCGCGCCCAAGCTGGAGGAGCATCACCTGCCCTCCGTGGACCGCATCCTGGACGTCATTGACGACATGCAGTGGGAGGACTGACATGCCCCGCACATTCCTGCTCCCCGACCTCGGTGAAGGCCTCACGGAGGCCGACCTGGTCCGCTGGCTCGTCGCCGAAGGGGACACCGTTGCGATCGACCAGCCCATCGCCGAGGTCGAGACCGCCAAGTCGCTGGTCGAGGTCCCCTGCCCCTGGGCGGGCGTGGTCACCACGCTGCACGGTGGAACCGGCGAAACCCTGGAGGTCGGCAAACCCCTGATCTCCGTGGACACCGGCGAGGACGGACCCTCCTCGGCCAACGGCAACGACGACGGCGCCCTGTCCTACCGCGAGGAGGAACGGGCCGGGGCAGTTCCCGCGGAGCCCCAGGACCCCGGTGAGCAGACCGCTGCTGCATCAGACGATGCCTCCGACGAGTCAGAAGGCTCCGGGAACGTCTTGATCGGCTACGGGACCTCGGAGGGTTCGGGGCGGCGCCGGCGACGTCGTCGCTGGGCCACCGGAACCGAGACCAGTGCGCAGAAGACCCACGACACCATGAACCACGCCCCGCGCCTGGCTCCCAAGGTGACTTCCCCGCTGGTACGCAAGCTCGCCCGTGAACACGGAGTGGAGGTGGGCGACCTGGCCGGCAGCGGCCCGGGCGGTCTGATCATGCGCCGGGACATCCTCGGGGCGATCGAGTCGCAGCCCGCCGTCGATGCCGTGAGTGCTGCGGGTGCTGCAGCCGATGCCGCGTCGGCCGCTGGTGGCACCGACCAAGCCCTGCCCCGGACCGAATACGGTGACACCGTGGACGCCCGCACGGGTCTGACCGTTGCCGAACGGCAGCCCGTCAAGGGGATCCGGAAGACCATCGGCCAGGCCATGACGCGCTCCCGCCAGGAGATCCCGGAGGCCACCATCTGGGTGGACGTGGACGTCACACCGCTGGTGGAGTTGCGGGAGCGCCTCAAGGAACGCAACGGTCGCGCGCCGGGGCTCATGGCGTTCATGGCTCGCTTCGCGTTGGCGGGCCTGATGCGTCACCCCGAGCTCAACGTGCGTGTGGACGAGGGGCCGGACGGGCAGGAGATCGTGCGGTTCGCGGACGTCAACCTGGGGTTTGCGGCGCAGACCGACCGCGGGCTGGTGGTTCCCGTGGTGCGCAACGCCCAGGGCATGGGCGTGGAAGCGCTGCAGGGAGCATTCGGGGACCTGGTCGAGACGGCTCGCGCGGGGAGGGCCTCCACGGCCGAGCTCTCCGGCTCGACCTTCACGATCAACAACTACGGCGTGTTCGGAACCGACGGCGCCACCCCGATCATCAACCACCCGGAGGCTGCGATCCTCGGGATGGGACGAGTGATCTCCAAACCGTGGGTGGTGGACGAGGAGCTGGCCGTCCGGAAAGTCATGGTGTTGACCCTGGCCTTCGACCACCGCGTGTGCGACGGCGGCTCGGCCGGCGGCTTCCTCCGCTTCGTCGCCGACTGCGCGGAGGACCCGGAAACAGCCATCACCATGCTCTGACAACCCCGCCCCCCGTTACCGCCACCGCCTCACCATCACCGTCGAGTTCGGAGTTGTTCCGCCTATTCGACCGAATAAGCGGAACAACCCCGAACTCGGCGCAGAGGGGAGGGGGAGTAGGAGGTCAGTAGCTGTAAAAGCCCTTTCCGGATTTCCGGCCCAGCTCACCGCGGGCCACCATGTCCCGCATGAGCTGCGGCGGCTCGAAGCGCTCGCCCAGCTCGGAGGCCAGGTACTCGGCGATGCCGAGCCGTACGTCCAGTCCCACGATGTCGGTGAGCGCCAGCGGCCCCACCGGGAACTTGTAGCCCAGGACCATGGCGTTGTCGATGTCCTCGGGGGAGGCCACACCGTCCTCCACCATGCGGATGGCCTCCAGCGCGATGGCCACACCCAACCGGGACGATGCGAAGCCCGGGGCGTCGTTGACCGTCACCGGGGTCTTGTTCAGGCCCTGGACCCAGGTCAGCGCCAGGGCGGCGAGTTCCTCGGAGGTCTTCTCACCCAGAACGACTTCGACCAGCTTGGAAGCCGGCACGGGGTTGAAGAAGTGCAGCCCGCAGAAGCGCTTGGGCCGCTGCAGCTCACCGGCCAGTCCGTTGATGGACAGCGACGACGTGTTCGATGCCAACCACGCCGACTCCCCGATGTTCTCCTCGATCGCCTTGAGGCTGGAGACCTTGAGGTCCCACAGCTCCGGAACGGCTTCGACCACCAGCTCGCAGGGCTGGAAGGCCGAGTAGTCCACGGACACCGTCAGACGCTCGGCCCATTCGTCCAAGTTGCCGTCGAGCTTGCCCCGCTCCAGGGACTTGGCCAGGTCGGACTCGATCCGTTCCTTGGCAGTCACGGCGGCCTCCGCGGAGACCTCGACGACGACGACCCGCGCCCCCGAGATCAGGAAGCCGTGGGCGATACCGGCGCCCATCCGTCCGCCACCGAGCACTCCGACGGTGGCCGGAACCGTGCGTTCGTGATGTTCAGTCATGTCTGTCTGCCTCGCTATTTCTTCTTACGGTCCAGGAACGCCTGCATGCGATCGAACTTGGCCTCGGATTCGAAGAGGATCGCCTGGGCCAGTTCGTCGACGTGGGGGTGGGCCTCCCGCGGCATGTGGAAGACCTTCTTGCTGATCTGCACCGCCAGCGGGTCCTGCTTGCCGATCCGATCGGCCAGGGCGTCCGCGGCGGCGTCGAGCTCGGCGGGTTCGTGGATCTCGGAGATCAGGCCGGCGGTCAGGGACTCCTCGGCCGAGAGGATGCGTCCGGCCAGCAGGATCTCCTTGGCCACGGCCTCACCGGCCAGTTCCTTGATCCGCCAGAGCGCACCGGCGGCGGCGATGATCCCCAGCCCGGTCTCCGGCTGGCCGATCTTGAGCCCGGGCGTACCCAGGCGGAAGTCCGCGGCCCACGCCAGTTCTGCCCCGCCGCCCAACGCGTACCCGTCCAGGGCGGCGATGACCGGCATGGGCAACTTGGCGATGCGGTTGAACAGCTGCGAGTTGACCCCGCGCAGGGCATCGGCGCGTCGTCGTTCCCGCAGCTGCGCGATGTCCGCGCCCGAGGCGAAGACGCCCTTGCCGTTGACCTCAGTCCCGGCCAGGATCAGGATCTTGGGCTCGCGCTCGAGGTGGGCACACACGGCGTGCAGCTCCTCGACCATGGTCGCGTCGATCGCGTTGCGGACCTCCGGCCGGTTGAGCTGAACCTTCAGCCGGTCCTGACCGGGGGTGACGGTCAACGCTTCGAAAGCCCCGGCCTGCTCGGTGAACTCGGTGCTCACGCGATCACACCCTCTCCAGCAACAGGGCGGCACCCTGTCCCACGCCGATGCACATGGTGGCCAGACCGCGGGAGACGTTTTCGTCCTCCATGCGGTTGAGCAGCGTGATCGCGATGCGCGATCCGGAGGATCCGAGCGGGTGACCCAGGGCGATGGCACCGCCCCAGCGGTTGACGATCTCCGGGTCCAGGCCCAGCCGTCGCATGGAGCCCAGCGACTGGGTGGCGAAGGCCTCGTTGAGCTCAACCGCGCCCAGGTCCTCCACGGTCCACCCGGCACGCTCGAGCGCCTTCTGGGACGCGGGAACGGGGCCCAGTCCCATGATCTCGGGGGCAAGACCCGCGGAAGCGCCCAGGACGACGCGCGCCCGGGCGTGCAGCGCGTACTTCTCGACCGCGGCCTCGGAGGCCACGATGACGGCCGATGCGCCGTCGTTGAGTGAGGAGGAGTTGCCGGCGGTGACCACAGAACCTCCGGCCACGACCGGATGCAGCTTGGCCAGGACCTCCGTGGTGGATCCCTCGCGGGGGCCCTCGTCAGTGTCGACCACGGTCTCGCGGCCCTTGCGGTCGCGCACGGTGACGGGGACGATCTCGGCGTCGAACTTGCCCGCCCGGATGGCGGCCAGTGCCTTTTCGTGGGACTGGGCGGCGAAGGCGTCGCAGTCCTCGCGGGAGATGCTGTCCACCCGGGCGACCTCCTCGGCCGTCTCGGGCATGGAGAAGGTCATCTTCCCGTCGCGGCTGAGCTCCCCGGCGGCAAAGGCGGGGTTGACGAACCGCCAGCCGATCGAGGTGTCGAAGGACTCGCCGGGCTTGGCGAAGGCCGTGGTGGGCTTGGCCTGTACCCAGGGGGCGCGGGACATGGACTCCACACCACCGGCGACGACGACCTCGGCCGCGCCGGAGGCCACCATCTGCTGAGCCATGGTGATCGCGGACATGCCTGACGCGCACAGCCGGTTCACGGTGATGCCGGGGACGGTGTCCGGGTAGCCGTTGAGCAGCCACGCCATGCGGGCCACGTTGCGGTTCTCCTCCCCGGCGCCGTTGGCGTTGCCCAGGATGACCTCGTCCACGACCGCGGGATCCAGCCCAGCGGCCTCGATCACCCGGCGGATGCACAGGGCGGCGAGGTCGTCCGGACGGACGCTCGAGAGAGCACCTCCGTAGCGGCCCACGGGGGTGCGGGCGCCTCCGACGAGGAAAGCTTGGGGCATCTGGGTCACGGGTCCTCCTTGACGTGGCCTTGACACGATTCGACGGCGGACAATTACCGACCGATCGTTCACATAAACATGACATGGCTCACGCCCGCGGTCAATGGGCATTCACTTTTCGACGACGTCGGCCCCGCAGTCCACTGGCCCCCGGCCCAGCGGTCTGCGGGCTGGGCGTCCTGGGGTGGGGGTGACGGGGGCAAACGACGAGCGGGCGCGCGGGCCGATCGGGGGATCGGTGACCGCGCGCCCGCTCGGGGGCAAGGAATCAGGACGTCCGGGTGTTCGGGCCCGTCAGTGCTTGCGGCCGCTGGCGGGCCCCCGGGCAGCTCCTTCGTCCAGGATCATGTGGGCCGCGGTCGGGTTCTGCTCCACGAACTCCGGGTGCTCCGAAAGGTACTCCTGGTGCACCTCTTCCACGTGCAGGTCGCGACCCTGGTCGGACTTGCGAACGAAGGACACCGCGATCAGCGAGAGCAGGCTGATGGCGGCCATGTAGATGCCGATCATCCAACCCTGGCCGGTCCTGTTGAGGATCAGCTGGGCGATCATCGGGGCGAAGGCGCCACCGATGATGGAGCCGAAGGCGTAGCCGATCGACACCCCGGAGTACCGCACGCGGGCCGGGAACATCTCGGCGTACATCGCGGACTGCGGGCCGTACGAGGGACCGAGGCCTACGGTCAGCAGGAAGATCGCGGCCGCGAACAGCGGCAGGGATGCCGTGTTCAGCAGGAACCACATGGGGATGGACCACAGGATCAGCAGGACGTAGCCGATCTGGAACGTCAGGCGCCGTCCGATGCGGTCAGAGATCCAGCCGCCGAACATCGTGAAGATCAACCAGCCGAGACCGCCGATCAAGGAGGCGATCAGGGTGTCCGTGCGCGGCATGTCGAGGACCTTGGCGCCGTAGGAGGCGAAGAAGGCGATCACCATGTACCCGACGGCGTTGTTGCCCGCGAAGATCAGGGCCGCGAGCAGGACCTCGCGCTTGTTGTTCTTCATGAGCTGCCCCAGCGGAGCCGAGGACTCGGTCTGGCGCAGCTGCATCTCCTTGAACACCGGGGACTCGTCCACGGTCATGCGGATGAGATAGCCGACCACGATCAGGATCACGGAGGACAGGAACGGCACGCGCCAGCCCCAGGACTCGAACTGTTCCGGGGTCAGGGCGGAAGTCATCACGAACATGAACGCCGTGGCCAGCAGCATGCCCAGCGGCACACCGATCTGGGGGTAGGCGCCGAACAGGCCGCGCTTGTGGTTCGGTGCGTGTTCCACGGACATGAGGGCCGCGCCGCCCCATTCACCGCCGGCAGAAAAGCCCTGCAGGATGCGCAGTACCACCAGGATGATCGGCGCCCAGATGCCGATCGTGGCATAGGTGGGGAGCAGGCCGATCAATGTTGTGGCGCCACCCATTCCAACCAGGGTGAGGACCAGGACCACTTTGCGGCCGAACTTGTCTCCGACGTGACCGGCGGCAATGGCACCGAGGGGTCGGAACAGGAAGCTGATGCCCAGTGAAGCCCAGGACACGACCTGGGCCAGTGCCGCGCTGTCTTCGCCCAGCGGGTTGAAGAAGTGGGTGGCCAGGATGAAGCCGGCTGCCTGCGCGTAGATGAAGAAGTCGTACCACTCGATGGTGGTGCCGACGAGCGTGCCCGCGAGGACCTTCTTCTCCTCGCGAGTCATCTCATGGCCCTGCGTGGCCGTGGCGGTGTTTGCACTCATGGAAGTCTCCCGTGAGGGTCGGGGACGTGGTCGCCCTGATTTACTTACCGATTGGTCGGTAGTTACGCATACTAGGGGCAGTATGTGAGCCGTGTCACCAGTTTTCGGGCAATCAGATACGATTCTCTTTAGCGAACTACATAATCGCCGGTCACGGCCTGAGCATCGCGACGACGACGGCGGCCCTCCCCGCCGAGGGGAGGGCCGCCGTCGTCGTGCGCCGTGAGTTCGACCGCTCAGAAGAGACGTTCGGAGGCGATGCGTGCACCTTCCGCGAGGGTTTCGAGCTTGGCCTGAGCGATCTGCGGGTGGACGCGTCCGCCCAGTCCGCAGTCGGTCGAGGCGATGACCCGTTCGGGGCCGACCACGGAGGCGAAGCGTTCGATCCGTTCGGCCACCAGCTCAGGGTGTTCCACCACGTTGGTCGCGTGCGACACCACGCCGGGGATGATCACCTTGTCGGCGGGCAGGGCCACCTCCTGCCAGATCTTCCATTCGTGTTCGTGACGCACGTTGGCGGCCTCGAAGGAGTAGGCCCCCGCGTTGATCTCGAGCATGAGTTCAGCGATGTGGCGGAACTCGATGTCCGTGGTGTGCGGGCCGTGCCACGATCCCCAGCACAGGTGGAAACGGACCTGCTCGGGCGGAATGCCGTCCAACGCGGCATTGATCGCGTCCACGCGCCGCCGTGTGAAGGCAAGGTAGTCCTCGACCGAGGGCTCGGGGTTGATCTGGTCCCAGTTCTCGGCGATCGACGGGTCGTCGATCTGCACGATCAGCCCCGCGTCCGTGATGGCCTTGTATTCCTGGCGCATGGCCTCGGTGCACGCTGCCAGGACGTCGTCCTCGTTGCCGTAATAGGTGTCCTCGAGTCGAGCGCAAGACCCGGGGGACAGCGCGGCAAGATACCCCTCCTGCGCCCCGGTCTTGGCCATCGCGGCCTTCAGATTCGCGATGTCACGCGCCACGGCCTCCTGGCCGACATAACTGATCGGGCCGCTGAAAACCGGGAACGGTGCGGGTTTGCCCGTGAAGATCCCCGACGACGGATCCTGGTAGGCCTCCGCGAACTTCCCCCCAGTCCCGGCGGTCGCCGAAACTCGTGAGGCGAACGTCCCCGGGTGCCGACCGCTGGACGGGCTGGTCGGCCAGCGTGCGCTCGCCCGGGGCCAGTCCGTCCAGACGGGCGAAGATGTAGTGCCACCAGGCGCCGTAGTCGACGTCCTCGGCCATCGCGTGGCCGTATTCGCCGTCGTTGACGACGTCGATGCCGGTGGTGCGCTGCTGTGTCACCACGTCGTCCACCGCGGTGGACAGGAGCCGGTCGTAGTCCTCACCCGCCACGCGGGCACGGGCGGCCTCGATCAGGTCGCGGGTGCGCGGCAGGGAGCCCGCGTGAGTGGTCAGGATGTGGTTCTCGGAACGCTGCACGGCTGCCCCCTCAGAACAGTCGATCGGTGGCCAGGGCGGCACCGGCGGTCAGGGACTCGAGCTTGGCCAGGGCGATCTGCGGGTGCAGGCGTCCGCCCAGTCCACAGTCGGTCGAGGCAATCACGCGCTCTCGCCCCACGGCGGAGGCGAAGTTCTCGATCCGGTCCGCGACCAGTTCCGGGTGCTCCACCACGTTGGTCGAATGTGAGACCACGCCGGGGATGATGACCTTGTCCTCCGGCAGACCCGCGTCCTTCCACAGCTTCCACTCGTGGGCGTGGCGGACGTTGGCGGCCTCGAAGGAGTAGCCGCCCGCGTTGATGGACAGCAGCGGCTTGATCAGGTGCTTGAGCTCCAGATCCGTGGTGTGCGGACCGTGCCAGGAGCCCCAGCAGAGGTGGAACCGGACCTGCTCAGGCGGGAGGCCTTCCAGAGCGTGGTTCAGGGCTTCGATCCGCAGTTGGATGAAACCCAGGTAGTCCTCGACCGAGGGCTCGGGGTTGATCTGGTCCCAGGACTCGGCGATGGAGGGGTCGTCGATCTGTACGATCAGCCCTGCGTCCGTGATCGCCTTGTACTCCTCACGCATGGCGTCGGCGCAGGCGTAGACCAGTTCCTCGTCGGTCTTGTAGTACTCGTTGGTCACGCGGGCGCAGGACCCGGGCGAGAGCGCGGCGACGAAGCCCTCGGTGGCCCCGGTCTGTTCCATCGCGGCCTTGAGGTTCGCGATGTCCGCGGCCACGGCCTCCTGTCCCGTGTAGGTCAGGGGCCCGGTGATCTTGGGCTGCTTGACGGATTTGCGGGCCGTGAGGATTCCCGAGGACGGGTCTTCGTAGGCCTCGCGGAAGCGCTCGCGGTCCCGCCGGTCGGAGAAGGTGGTCAGCACGATGTTGCCGGGAGAGGAGCGGCGCTGTTCCGTGTCCGCCCACCGGTCCTCGTCCGACGGGGTCAGTCCGCCGAGGCGCGAGAAGGAGTAGTTCCACCACGCCCCGTAGTCCACGGAGGAGGACATGGTGTGGCCGTACTCGCCGTCGTTGACCACGTCGATGCCCAGCTCGCGCTGTTTGGCCACGATGTCCACGACGCCGCGCTGCATGGTGGCCACCAGCTCGTCCCAGGAGATCTTGCCGTCCTGGAAGGCCTCGTTGGCGGACAGGAGTTCCGGGGTGCGGGGCAGGGAGCCCACGTGGGTGGTACGGATCCGGTCAGAATTCAGCATGCGCGAAGACACGTCCTTTCCATCGGTCCTGGCGGGAGCACCGGGGGTTGCGCTGCGTGAGCTGCCAACCGGGGTTGCTGCGACGTCGACGAGCCAGGTCTCTCGGTCGCTCTGGATGGTTACGCGTCACATCTTGGCACGACGACCACCGTGGACGCCAAAACGTCGGGGACGTCCTGCGTCACGAGGCGGGGCGACGGTGCGGCCGGTCAGTCGCCGGTGGATCGCGTGGGACGCGTGGCGTCTGAATCTTCTGTGCCCGGCTGGACCACCGGATTCGCGCGTGTGCGCCCGGTGGCCCCGGCGTCGACCTCCTCGGGAGAACGGAAGCGCACCACACCGCGTCGCCGCGCAAGGATGGCGCCGATGACCCACAGAATCGCGAACAAGGCGCCGGTCAGCAGGATCTGCTGGCGCACCTCCGGCATGGTCATGCCCAGGACGATGACCGCCGCCATGGCGATCAGGGTCAGCACGGACAGCCACGGGTATCCCCAGGCCTTGAGCGTGAGTTCGCGGCCTTTGCGCTCCGCCTGACGGCGCAGGATCAGGTGCGAAAGGATCGTCGTGGTCCAGATGAAGATCAGGGTGGAACCGACGATGTTGATGAGGATGCCCAGGATCTCCTCGGCCCACAGGTAGTTCAGGGCCACGGTCACGAAGCCGAAGGCCACGGAGGCCAGCACCGCCGCCACCGGGACTCCGTGCTTGTTCGTGCTCTGCAGCCCGGCCGGGGCCAACTCGCGGTGAGACAGGGAGTAGATCATGCGCGATGCGCCGTAGAGATTTGCGTTCAGGGAGGACAGGAGGGCCACGGTGACGACGACGGCCATGGTGGTCGCGACGGCGGGCAGGCCGGCGGTCTGCAGCACCGCCACGAACGGTGAGGCGCCCAGGTCCTCCGAGTTCCAGGGCATGGCGAGGACCATGATCAGCACGGAGCCCATGTAGAAGACCAGGATGCGCCACATGATCGTTCGGATGGCCCGACCCACGTTGCGTTGAGGGTCCTCGGTCTCCGCAGCGGCGACCGCCACGATTTCGATGCCTCCGAAGGCGAAGGCCACGATCAGCAGGCCCGCAGCCACGCCACCGATGCCCTGGGGCATGAACCCGCCGTGCTCGGTCAGATTGGTCGTCCCGGGGGAGGCCGTGGGCAGGAGATCTGCGATGAACAGCACGCCGATCACCAGGAAGGCGAGTACGGCCACGACCTTCAGGAGTGAGAA
This sequence comes from Kocuria soli, assembly GCF_003797835.1. Lineage (GTDB taxonomy): Bacteria > Actinomycetota > Actinomycetes > Actinomycetales > Micrococcaceae > Kocuria > Kocuria soli. The sequence continues at coordinate 266,360 of NZ_RKMF01000001.1, read as the reverse complement.
CCAGAACTCGAATTCACCGAAACGTCCGACGCCGCTCAGGTTGATGGCCGTGAAGACACACATGAAGATCAGCGCCAGGACCCACTGTGGGGCGATCGGCCAGGTGGCCGAGAGGATCTGGGCGGCTGCGGTGGCCTCGGCGGCGATCACGATGATGAGCTGCACCCACCACAACCAGCCGACGGCGAATCCCGTGGCGGGTCCCATGGCCCGCCCCGCGTACACGGAAAACGCGCCGGAGGTCGGCCGGTCGGCCACCATTTCCCCCAGCATGCGCATGATCAGCACGATCATGACCCCGGCGATCGCGTAGGAGATCAAAACCGCAGGTCCCGCGGCCTGGATGCCCACACCGGAACCCACGAACAACCCCGCGCCGATGGCGGAGCCCAGGCTCATCATCACCAGGTGGCGGCCCTTCATGTGGGCCTTCAACTGGGCGTCCTGCGCCGTGCGGGGCAACTGGGTGCCGCTGGGTTCCGGGGTCCGGACTCGTGCGGTCGGATCGGGTGCGTCTGCCATGTCGTGCCTCCGTGCAGGTTTGATGCGGTGGGCGCCGTGCCATCCGGCGCCTCACCCCGGCCGGCCCGTGTCGTGGATCACATGATCGGCCGCTCGGGACAACGTAGGCCAGATTGGTCATTCGCAGACCGTTTGGTGGCCGAATCGTGGGATGACCGGACGAAAACGGCCCAGCACCAGGTGAAATGACGTGGAGTGTCCACGGAGCAGGGCCTGCGCTCGGATGGTGTCCAGCGGAAATCTAAGCAGATTCCGGGCTCGGTTGTTCCTGAGTTCCGGCTGCGACGGGGAGCAGGCAGGTCAGACCCTGCTGGAAGTCCAGCTCGAACTGTGCCTCGACGGCGGTTGCTACGGCTTCCCCGGATGGTGTCGCGGCTGTCAGCGACTGGGCGGTCTGTTGGGCCAGGACGGAGCCGATGGCCCATCGGACCAGGACCTTGGCTCGGGCCATGGCCGGCGCGCCGTGCTCGTCCTCCAGGCCCGCTGCCAGTTGGGGTACGGGGGCCAGTTCCTCCGGGGAATCGGCGTGGGCGACGGCCACGATCTCGGCACCGTCGCGCAGGGCCAGGAGTCGGGAGCGGAAGTCACGAAGGATCTCTCGGGGCTCCGTCGGCCAGGCGTGGGCCCCCGAGGCCGGGTCCAGGATCCGGCGGGACAGTGCGATCAGCAGTTCCTGCTTGTTGGCCACGTGCCAGTACAGGGCCCCGGCCTGGACCCCGAGTTCAGCGGCCACACGGCGCATGGACAGGTCTCCGAGGCCGTAGTCGCCGGCCACCTCGAGCGCGGCGTCCACGATCTGGTCGCGGGTCAACGCCATGTCATCGGACCTGATTCACGGGGCGATCAGGCGCCGGTAGGCGACTTCGTAGCGCTCGGCCAACCGGTCCCAGTGCTCGCGGTGCTTCTCCTTGGGCTTGAAGGTTCGGGTGGCGGGTGCCTCCGCCGGTTCCACGCCGGGGGCCAGGACCTCCTGCGCCAGGATCGCGGTTCCGCGCAGGGTCGAGCGTTTGAACGTGGCCTGGACGGTTTCCCGCCCCAGGTAGTCGGCCAACAGCTGCTGGATTCCGGGGACGTTCTGGGACACCCCACCCGTGGACACCAGACGCTCGACGTCGCCCGCCACCTCCTTGAGTTGGGAGGCTACCCGCCCCAGGCTGAGTACAACGCCCTCCATGACTCCCCGGGCCAGAGCCTCGGGGCCCGTGGCGGCGGTGATGTCCAGCGCGTGAGCCTGGGCTCCTCCCGCCCAGCCCGTGGAGCGTTCGCCGGTGAGGTAGGGGAGCAACAGCGGCAGGTCCGGGCGGTACGGCTGGGTCGCGATCTCGGGCATGCCCGTGTCCTCGGGCAGTGCGAAGGTTCTCGATGCCCAGTCCAGGGCACGTCCGACATCGTTGACGGCGCCGCCCAGCAGGCTGCGCGAGTCGTCGATGCGGTAGCACCACAGCCCGTAGGGGATCTCCTGGGGGACGCTGTGGACCAGAACCCTCATGGCACCCGAAGTGGACATCGACGTCACCATCGTGGATGCGTCGCGACCACCGGAGCCGATGTTCTGGGCCAACCCGTCCGCGATCGGTGCGAACCACCGGGCATCCCGCAGGGCGGGCCAGCGCTGGACGACCCCCGAAGGAACCTCGAGGATCGGTTGGTTCGGCCGGGCGATCAGCGACAGCTTGGTCCGGTCGATCTGCGCCAGATCCAGCATGCGGTCGGACCAGTCACCCGTGTGGCGATTGAGCAGCCCCGTCCAGGCGGCGACGGCTGTACCCGCTCGGGCCTTCCCGAGCAACCTGATGTGGAAGTACTCACCCAGGGACACCCAGCGCTTGGTGTCGGCCACCAGATCGGGTTCGTTTTCCCGCAACCAGAGGAACCGCGGCGCAAGGTAGGAGGTGTGCAGACGAGCCCCGGTCAACTGTTGGAGCTCCGGCTCGTCGACCTGTTCCCGTAGCCCGGCCAGTTGGGGCGTGGCGCGTGAATCCGCGTACGTGTAGCACGGGGTCGTGGCCTTGCGATTCGCGTCCACACCCACCAGCGAAGACGCGAAGGTGTCGATCGCGACGCCCTTGAGCCGCCCGATCAGTTCCTTGCGGCTGCCGACGACGACGTCGATGATCGTCCCGAGCTCCTCGACCACGGAGTCCGGGTCGATGATGCTCGTCCCGTCCGACTTGGCCGTGAAGGCGTGGGGGATCTTGTGGCGATAACCACGGACCGGAACCCCGTGGGCGTCGTGCAGGCTTCCACGGCTTGCCGTCGACCCGACGTCCAGCGCAAGGACCAGGGGATCGACTGCCTTGACCAGTGGGACCGAGAATTCGGACCCGTCATCGGGCTTCGGTACGGGTGGGGCGGACTTGGCCACGGGCGCGGTCCTTCGGGCGATCGGAGGTCAGGAACACGGCCGAGGGGCCGGGCCGACGCTCGTGGTCGACCCGGCCCCCGGTCGTGGAGTCCATGCTATCCGCGTGAGCCGTTGTTGCGGCATCAGGATGGATCGCGATGGGAGAAATTGCCGCCGATCAGTTGAATCCGGCAGCCCGGCGCCGCCGCGAGGCGGTGACGCGGTTGATGATGATCAGCACGATGCCAATGACCAGGAGGAGCAAGCCCAACAGGATGCCGCCGATGATTCCCGCGGCACCGCCCAGGATCCCACCGATATTGCCCTCGACCACGTACGTGTCCGAACCTGCCAGGTCCGAGCAGTAGACGCTGTAATCGCCCGCGTCCTGGGAGGTGAACGTGCCCACCAGGTTCATCGAAGAGTCCTGGGTTTCCGTGGAGGCCGAGCTGCTGGGTGTCACGTCCACGTCGATCGAGTTGGACTCGGGGTCGTAGACGGAGCAGGAGCTCACGAACGTCGTGCCGTCACCCGACATGATCCAGTAGTCCGTGTCCGCCTCGAGGGACTGGGTGGAACCGGATGGCGCATTCGCAAAGTCTGTGACCGTTCCGCCTAGCGTTACGAAGGACACGATGATCATGATCAGACCCAGGACCGGGCCCAGGACGGCCAGGGTGATGCCCAGCCACAACGGGGGAGTGCCCTTGATGGACTTGCGATCCCCCTGTGGTTGGAAGCCCTTGCCGGAGCCGTAGGCATTCTGGCCGCCGGACTGGTAGGGATTCTGGTTCTGCATACCGCCGGGGCCGCCGTAGCCTCCGCCCTGGGCGGGTTGCTGCTGCCAGTCCTGGCCACCGGCGGGACGGAACTGGGGTGCCGAGGAACCCGATTGGTCACGCGGGGCATCGGAACCCTGCTGTCCCTGGGGACCGGGGGCATTCGTGGACGCGGCGCCGCCGAATTGAGGGGCCGAGTAGTTGCCGTCGGAGGTCGACGGCGAGTGGTCACCGGACGTGGCGTCCTTGCCGAGGTCTCCGTTGTCCTGCGGGTCGTTCGGGGTGGGCGTGCCGTTGGTGGGAGTGCTCAAGGGTCAGGTCCTTTCAGATGGGGCTGGGGTCGGGCCGTGGGGCCGTCGTGGTGCGTTGGTAGTGCGCTGATGGCGCGGAGGTGATGGGAGGGCAGGGTTCAGTAGCGACCTCCCCAGGCGGACTGGCGACGTTGCGAGGCCGAGATCCGGTTGACCACGATCAACACGACCCCGAGGACTCCCAGGACTCCGGCACCGAGGACCGAGAACAGCGACCCCAGCCCGATCCACACGTATCCGTTGCCTTCGATGGCCAGCAGATCGCTGCTGCCCTCGCAACTGACCCGGTACCTTCCGGCGTCCGTGGTGGTGAACTCCCCGATCTCCTGATAGCTCTCACCGGCACGTTCTTCCGTGCTGGTGCTGTAGCTGTCGCTCACGTAGATCGGGTCGTACTCTGGTCCGTAGACCTGACAGTCCGAGGCGACCACGGACTCGCCGGCGGGCGCGTACAGGGTGTGCATGGTGCTCGCGTCAAGCTCCTCCGTGACGCCCGGTTGAGCGGCTGCGAGTTCCCGGTCGAGCTCCTGGCTGCCGAAGACCAGGGACAGGATGATTCCACCGACGGCCAGGACGGGGCTCAATGCCAGGGCGAGGATCCCCACCCACAGCGGAGGCGAACCCTTGACCGGGCCTTGCGCCGGCCAGGACCCGTTCGGGCCACCGGCAGACGCATAGGGCGGTGTCCCGTTGGCGGGAGCGGAGGGGCCGTACGAACTCCCCGGGGTGTGGTAGGCAGATCTGTCGTAGGCGGGCGGGCGGACGTACTGCGGGGCACCCTGATAGCCGGATGAACCGGACTGGTGTGACGGGTGGTGGTGGGTCACGTACAGCCTCCCCCAGATTTTCGTTCGCAAATGTCACGGCCAGATTAGCCCGAGCCTCTGGTTCGTGCCACTGTTGACTGCGAGACTCACAGATTGTTTCGTCTCGCGCTGTTTCGTCTTGAGGAGTTGTCGTGCCGCAGCTGCGTTCTGCCACATCCACCACGGGCCGCAACATGGCCGGAGCCCGCGCCCTGTGGCGTGCCACCGGTATGGGGAGCGAGGATTTCGGCAAACCGATCATCGCGATCGCCAACTCCTTCACCCAGTTCGTTCCCGGGCACGTACACCTGAAAGACATGGGGCAACTCGTCGCGGCTGCCGTGCAGGAAGCGGGTGGTGTGGCCAAGGAGTTCAACACCATCGCGGTGGACGACGGCATCGCCATGGGCCACGATGGCATGCTCTACTCGCTGCCCAGCCGCGACATCATCGCCGATTCGGTCGAGTACATGGTCAACGCGCACTGTGCCGACGCCCTGGTCTGCATCTCCAACTGCGACAAGATCACGCCCGGAATGCTCATGGCGGCCATGCGTCTGAACATCCCCACGATTTTCGTCTCCGGGGGCCCCATGGAGTCCGGGGAGGGCGTCGAAGGCGTCGTCGAGCACCGGGTGGACCTGGTGGACGCCATGGTCATGGCCGTGGACGAATCCGTGACCGATGCGCAGCTGGCCCTGATCGAGGAGAGCGCCTGCCCCACGTGCGGTTCCTGCTCGGGCATGTTCACCGCGAACTCCATGAACTGCCTCACCGAGGCATTGGGGCTGTCCCTGCCGGGTAACGGCACCACGCTTGCCACGCACGCCAATCGCAAGCGGCTCTTCGAGGAGGCCGGTCGGCGCATCGTGGAATCCGCCAAGCGGTACTACGAGGACGACGACGACTCGGTCCTCCCGCGCTCGATCGCGACCCAGAACGCCTTCACGAACGCCATGGCCCTGGACATCGCCATGGGTGGTTCCACCAACACGGTTCTGCACATCCTGGCCGCCGCCCAGGAGGCCGAAGTCGAGTTCACGATGTCCGACATCGACGCCCTGTCCCGCAAGGTTCCGTGCCTGGCCAAGGTCGCACCCAACTCGACGAAGTACCACATCGAGCATGTCCACCGCGCCGGCGGCATCCCCGCGATCCTGGGAGAGCTGCGCCGCGGCGGGCTGCTGGACGAAACGGTGCACACGGTCCATTCCGAGACCCTGGGTGAATGGCTGGATACCTGGGACATCCGGTCGGGCAAGGCCTCCGAGGACGCCAAGGCGCACTTCCTGGCCGCACCCGGCGGGGTGCGGACCACGCAGGCCTTCTCCCAGGCCAACCTGTACGAATCCCATGACGTTGACGCTGCCGAAGGCTGTATCCGCGACGTCGAACACGCGTACACGGCCGAGGGTGGGCTGTGTGTCCTGTTCGGCAACATCGCCGAGGACGGGGCGATCATCAAGACCGCGGGCATCGATCCCGAGCTGTTCCACTTCGAGGGCAAGGCGTTCGTCGTCGAGTCCCAGGACGAGGCGGTGTTCGAAATCCTGTCCAAGAACGTGAAGGAGGGCGACGTCGTCGTCATCCGGTATGAGGGGCCCAAGGGAGGGCCGGGCATGCAGGAAATGCTGTACCCGACCTCCTACCTCAAGGGTCTGGGCCTGGGGAAGGCCTGCGCGCTCATCACGGACGGCCGCTTCTCCGGCGGTACCTCAGGGCTGTCGATCGGGCACATGTCCCCGGAGGCGGCCGCCGGTGGCGCGATCGCTCTGATCGAGACGGGCGACCCGATCGTGATCGACGTCGAGAACCGCGTGCTCAAGGTCGATGTCGACGACGCCGAACTGCATCGCCGCCGCGAATCCAAGGGAGCCCTGCCCTGGAAGCCCGCCAAGGAGCGCGAGCGCAAGGTCTCCGCGGCCCTGCGGGCCTACGCCTCCATGGTGACCTCCGCTGACAAGGGTGCTGTGCGCGTGGTCCCGGAGTGACCTGAAGAAGGCCCCCGCGTGCCGTGCCCACCATCGTTACCAATGATGGTGGGCACGGCACTTTTCAGTCTGTCTGGGGCGGAACCGGTCAGTCGGTGCCGGGTCCGGAGCCCTGAGTGGCAGCACGAAGCAGGCTCCGGGTCACAGTCTCCGGGGCCTCACCTCGCCGGACCCGCTGCGGCCATCCTCGCCATAGTTCGGAGTCGAAAGGCACGAAACCGTCGAATCCGGCGACAGCCCGCTGGTGGAACGGATGCGCCGGGTGGCCTTCGGGATCGATCTGGTCCAGGCAAACGCGTAGTTGCCACAGGTCCTGGGGCGTGAAACCGATCCTGCGGGCCGCCTTTGCAACGTCAGAGGCGCCTAGGAGATGGGGGACCCCTCCGGAGCGCCAGGTCTGACTGGCGGCAGCCAGAACCGTGGCTCCGGACGGGAACTGCGGGAACAGGAAAAGGACGCCCGCCCACTGGTGTGCTTCGGTCGGCGTGAATCCGAGCCAATGCTCGCTGCGGACAGTGATCTCTCGGTCCGGTACCTCGCGTGGGCGGAAGGTCTCGAACCGATGTGCGGCACGGTTGGAATCGGTGTTCTCACCGAAGGCGGGAGAGGAGGACGAGGACGGCATGTGAGCCACCTTCCCGGGGCGGAGCCCCGTATCGAATCTTGCTCACGACCTGTGCCGGTGAGCCCGTTCTTGATCTGGGGGCACCCGGTCGATGTCGGGTTGCCGCGCGGCCGGCCAGTCCCTGGGCCGCGACTCTTGAACGTGCTCAGAACTCTACCTTCAGGGGCCGACACAGCTGTGGTCGGGGCAGGATACGAGATCTGTGCGTGACGGCGGTGATGTACAGTGCCCCGATCGGGGCGTGTTGCGGAAGCTGGTTACCGCGGTCTGTGCCCCTTGTCTGTCTCCCTCACACCATTGGAGCAACCGTGGAACAGCTCACCGAACTCGTCGGCACCGTCGGCAACTGGATCTGGTACGTCGTCTTCGTCGTGCTGGTAGGGACCGGTCTCTTCCTGACCGTTCGCACGCGTGCCGTGCAATGGCGTTCGATCCCGGAGATGTTCCGGGTTCTGGGGGACCCTCCCGGTGAAGACCCCGACGGCAAGAAGGGCATTTCATCCTTCCGGGCCTTCACCGTCTCCGCCGCATCCCGCGTGGGAACGGGCAACATCGCCGGTGTGGCCATCGCCATCAGCACGGGTGGTCCGGGGGCTGTCTTCTGGATGTGGATGATCGCGGCCATCGGCGGGGCATCGGCGTTCGTCGAATCCCTGCTTGGTCAGCTCTACAAGCGCACCGGACACCACGGGTACTACGGCGGCCCTGCCTACTACATGACGCACGGTTTGAATGCCAAGTGGATGGGCGCCTGGTTCGCGGTGATCATCACCATCACCTACGCCTTCGTGTTCAACTCGGTGCAGGCCAATGCGATCGTGGACTCGATGTCCAGCTCGTTCGGGGTCGATGTCACACCGGGCAACGGAATGGCCTTCAAGGTCGTCGTCGGTCTCCTGCTGGTGATCCTGACGTCGTTGATCATCTTCGGCGGTATCCGCCGGATCTCTGCAGTCACTCAGGCCCTGGTTCCCGCGATGGCGCTGCTCTACATCGCTTTGGGCGTCATCGTGATTGTCATGAACATCACCGAGGTGCCCGCCATGTTCATGCACATCATCGAAGGCGCCTTCGGCATCCGAGAGTTCGTCTCGGGTGGCTTTGCCGCGGCCTTCATGATGGGTCTGCGTCGTGGTCTGTTCTCCAACGAGGCAGGTATGGGTTCTGCCCCGAACGCCGGTGCCACGGCGTCGATCTCGCACCCGGCCAAGCAGGGTTACGTGCAGTCCTTGGGTGTCTACTTCGACACCTTGCTGATCTGCTCGATGACTGCATTCATCGTGTTGCTCTCCAATCCCGAATACGGCACCACCCAGGGCGCTGCCCTGACCCAGACGGCACTGGCCGACCAATTGGGAACCTGGGCCATTCACTTCCTGAGCGTGGCGATCTTCTTGTTCGCCTACTCGTCCGTGATCGGCAACTACTTTTACGGAGAGGCGAACATCCTCTTCCTGACCGGTTCCCGGAAGGCCATGCTGGCATTCCGTCTGGTGACTCTGGCCTTCGTGATGCTGGGCGCCGTGGTCGCACTGGATCTGGTCTGGGCGTTGGCGGACGTGTTCATGGCGTTCATGGCCACCACCAACCTGATTGCCATCGTCCTCCTCTCCGGTGTGGCCGTGAAGGTGCTCAAGCACTACGAGGCACAGCGTCGCCGCGGTGAGGAGCCCGTGTTCACCGGCTCCGACATCCCCGAACTCAAGGGCTTGGACGCCTGGGACGGCAGCGATGTCATCACCACGGGTGCTTTCTGGACCCAGCAGCTCAAGACAGTCAAGCGCTGACACCTCGGCCTGATAAGCCGCGAACGACGTCGGTCCGCACCCTGCCAGGGTGCGGACCGACGTCGTTCGCGGCTCGGAGCGATCAGGAGAGGGCCGTCAGGGGCCAGAGGGCGAACAGTGCCGCGGCGGCCACGAACGCCAGGTGGAGGAACAGGAAGACCGTGGAGGCCGTCTTGACGCCGGAGCCCCTGAACTCGGAGGCACCCATGCTCAGGTGCGGGACGAAGCAGCACAGCATTCCCAGGATTCCGGAGATGCCCAGCGGAAGGAAGGCGATCACGGCGGAGGCCACCAGGTCGGCGTTCGTGTAGTGCGAAGTGGGGTCGGTCGCCGTGGCGCCCATGGCGGCAGAGAAGATCACGGTCACCGGGGATGCCAGGAGGGCGAGCGCGAAGATGATGATGCTGACCACTAGAGCGGTCACGGCCACTCCGGGAGCGGGTGCAGGGGTGGCGCGGTAGAGCGGTGCGGTCTGCATCATGGGCGGTTGCGGTGCGTAGGCGTACATCGTGACTCCTTGGGTTCGGGAGAGTTGCTACTGCAAATCTAAACCGACCCGAGCACATTTGCAACTGCGAATTACTTGGTTTGGCGTTGATTCCTCAGATGCTCCCGGGCCACCGCGGAGAGGTTCTCCAGGGGGAGTCCGGCCGGGCACACCTCCGTGCAGTCCCCGTAGGTGGAGCACGGTCCGAACGTCTCGTCCGCCGTCTCGATGACCTGCGCGGTGCGGTCCCGGCGTTCGTCGTCGTCCTTCATCAGCGGCGGCAGTTCCGTAAGCAGGGAGCCGACGAACAGCTGCGCGGAGCCGTTGGGACAGGCGGCCACGCAGGCCCCGCAGCTGATGCACCCGGCATTGGTCAGCGCCTTCAGACCCGCCGGCCCGCGAGACGCCTTGACCACGGTGCGCAGGGCCTTCTTCTTGTCGACCGTCAGATCCGAGAGAACGGGGAAGGCCGATGCCCGCAATGGTTCGAGCCGTACCCGGTCGCCGTCGCGGAAGGCGCGCACGTGCTGCTGACAGGAGGCCCGGTTGTACTCGGGGCCGTGAGGTACGCCGTCGACCGTGACGCCGCACTTGCCGCAACTGCCCTCCCTGCAGCCGTCGTCGAAAGTCACCGGTGAATCACCGTCCGGGAGTTGCTCGTTGAGCAGGTCCAGGAGCTCCAGGACCGTGGTCTCGGGTGAGACGCCTTGCACGTCGTAGGTGACAAAGCGTCCGTGGGCCTCGGCATCGGTCTGACGCCAGACTTCGACGGACACGGTTCGCGTGATCTTCATGGTCGATGACCCCTCGTGATTCTGCGGGAAATGCGGTCGCACTCGGTACACACCCGGTGGGACGTTCAGCGGACCAGGCGGGTTTGCACAGCCAGTGGGATGCTCGCGTTGCCCAGCGCCACACCGGTGCCGATGACCCGCCCCGCGATGCTCAGGGCTTCTCGGACACGACGGTCGCCCGACAGCCCGGTGTCGTTGCCGACCTGGACGATGCCCTGGGAAGTGTGAGCGGCAAGGGCCAGCATGGCCGCCAGGTACAGCCCGGCGACCTGCGGCCGCTGCAGGGAACGCACCAGGTTGTCGTACGCAGCACCCTTGGCGTGCTCGGTCGCGGCGGGGCGCACGCCGAGTGTCAGATCGGCGATGTGGTGGGCGGTGAACAGGCCCAGGACAACTCCCGTGGAGCGCATGGAGCGTTTGGCGATTTCCCACACGCGACGTCGTCGACCGCGCGGGCGACTGCGACGCACGCCACCGGCCGGGCGGTCACCGGCCCGCCAGGCGCGAACGGTCAGCAGGCTCGCGCAGGACACGTGCGTCACCGCGCAGGCCAGCAGCCCGGAACGAAAGACCCACAGCACTGTTGATTCTGGCAGGACCGGGACGCCCATGGTGCGCAGGAACCGCGCGTAGCCGTCGAACCGGTCCCGGCCCAGGTACACCTGGAGGTTGCCGGCCATGTGAGCCACCGTGAAAGCCGAGAAGACGGTCCCGCTGGCGGCCATGGCCAGTTTGAGATCAGCGGTCTTGAGAGCGCCCGCACTGTCCGAAATGGTCATGCCATGCAGCTTAGGTGCCCGGCTCTACCGGCGTCCTGGCCGGCTGGGCGAGTGTGTCGGGGCATTTCAGATTGGTCACTCGGAAGCGGGACTCCAGGTTCTCGTCGGTTATCGTGCAGCCGATGGAGTCCAGGTGTTGCAGGACGGCCCCGTAGTAGGGGTTCGGTTTGAAGGCGACGACCGAAACCTTGCCGGTTTCGTCCAGTTGCCAGGACCACCAACCAGGGTGGCTCTGCCCCCAGAGCGTGGCCGAGTCCTCCTTGTTCTGGGCAAGCATCGGGTCCTTGACGGGATGATCCGGTGGGTAGGCCACGAAAATTCCGCGAGCTTCGTCATCCATGAAGATGACCGTGTCGGCCTGGGCCGCCGCCACGGCCGCCGTTTTGTACCCGTCCTTCTTGGCGAATTCGCCGTTCTGCCCCAGGAAGGACGGGAAGGACAGAAGGGTGAACAATGCCAGACCGAGCGCACCCACGGGACGCCACGGGATTGCGGCCAGCCCCAGGGCCAGTGCCACGACCAACACCGGCGCCGTGAAGGTCAGGTAGCGCTCCTGGAAGTACTGCTTGCCCAACAGTTGTGCCACGAGGATGACGACGAACGGCAGTAGGACCAGGCTCAGGAGCCAGAGCATGATCCACCGGGCACGGCTCCGGATCAGGCCGAGGGCCACAACCAGGATGGTGAACAGACCGAGCCAAGGTGCGATCTGCTCGACGGGTCCGTTGTAGGCCCCGAACCGGTTGCGGGGGCTCAGGAAGAACACCATGAGGGCCATGCGTCTGAGCACCTCGCGCGTGGTGGCATCGATCCAGGACACCTGCCCGCTCTGTTCCGCCGCGACGATGACCAGCGGAATGCACACGGATCCGGCAACCAGGCACGCGACCAGGACCTTCACCGTGTTGCGGCGCCCCCACCGAAGGGAGCGGGCGAAAAACAGCGGCAGCAGCATGGCCACGTACAACGAGAATCCGACCCCGGCCGCCATGAACAGGGCGAACCCCACGAGGGACGGTGTGTGCCGGTGCTCCCGGAAGCGCTCGAAGAACCACCACGCGATGGTCAGACTCATGGCACCCATCGCGTACCCGCGGGCTTCCTGCCCCGTCCAGCTCAGACCGGGCAGAACCGCACCCAGGACAGCGACCATGACGCCCACGAAGACGGTGCGCTCAGGCATGTACCGTCGCGCGTAGGCCATGCCGATCCGGGTGAGGAACACCGACATGACCACCAGTGCCAAGGCTGATGGAGTGCGCATGGCCAGCTCGGAGGTGCCGAACAGCGCGGCCCACGGATACATGACCACGTAGTACAGCGCGTGGACGGCATCCACCTTCTGCACCATGGCGATCAGGGAACCGAACGGTCGATCGACGGCGGACACGGAAGCGGCCTCGTCGAACCAGTACTGCGGTGTGGCCAATCCCCAGAACGCGACCGCGCCGGTCAGGAGTGCGCCGAACACGGCCGGCCACCACGGCAGCGGGGGCCGGGTGGCAGCATCTTCCCGGCGCAAATCTGTGGAACTGGGGGTCATCACTCTCCTTCGGAGACATCAGTATGCCCGTGGGAGAGCGCGTTCCACGAATCTCTGCGACCTCAGCCGACGACCGGATTACGCCGCACGGGTGGGGGTCAGAGCCAGCCCAGTTCCCTGGCCTTGAGCGCCAACTGAAAACGGTTGCACGCCCCTGCGGTGGCGGCCATTTCGGCGACGAGCGCACGGTAGCCGTTCAGGTCCAGGCCCAGACGGCGGGCAATCATCTCGTCGTCCCCACCGGAAGAGAGCATCTCGAGGATGCTGTGCTGGAGCTCCGAGGGATAAGGCTCCTCCGCCTCTGTCAGGCCGTCGTCCGTCCGGCCCAAGGCGTCCGACGTTCCCACGAGTTGGTGGGGCAACGGCTCCTCGGGAGTCGCGCTCGACCTGCCGCCGGCCGCCGACAGCGGCACCACCACGTCCCCGGAGGATCCGGGCACACGGCGGCCGTTCGACGGATGAAGGTCCCGCGGCAGAGGTGTCATAGGTCTCATCATGGCCTGAGGTGGCGTGGTTCGCCACACGGGAGGGTGCGGATGGAGGGATTGTTGCGTGACCGAAACCCGTATCGCGCTCACCCCGGTGCCCACGACGGCGGTAATTGCGGCAACTCCATGACCTGGGATACAGGTGCGAGTAGCCTGACAACCGCACCGTGGTCAGGCCACAGTTTGACTGCGACGGTGCCGGCACTCAGAAGGAACAGAGAATCTCGTCATGACTACCTCGGCCCCATCCTCAACCCCCGAGGCACCAGCCGACACCACCGGCCACTCACCGAACCGCTCCATGATCATCAAGGTTGCGATCATCCTGGCGTCGGTTCTGGCCATCTGGTTCATTCCGCCGCCAGACGGCGTGGATCCACGCGGCATGCACATGGCGGCGATCTTCGTGGGTACCATCCTCGGTCTGGTGCTCCAGCCCCTGCCCACCGCTGCGGTCTCCCTGATCGGACTGGCGGTGGCCATGATCACAGGCACCATGGACGTGGGTGAGGATGAAGCTCTCACAGGCTTCGCCTCCAGCGCGGTGTGGCTGATCGTGGCGGCGTTCTTCATCGCCGACGGCTTCCTCATCACGGGACTCGGCCGACGCATCGCGTTGTGGTTCGTGACCAAGCTCGGCAAGTCCTCCTTGGGCCTGGCCTACGGCATGGCCGCCACGGACCTGCTGATGGCTCCCGCGACACCGTCGAACACCGCCCGCGCCGGCGGCGTGGTGTTCCCCATCGTCCAGTCCCTGGCGGTTGTGCAGGGGTCCACCCCGGAGACCGACGAATCACGCCGTCGCCTGGGCGCGTTCCTGTCCATGTCCACGGTGCAGGTCAACACCATCACCTCGGCCATGTTCCTGACCGCCATGGCCGGCAACCCGCTGGCCCAGCAGTTCGCGGGAGAGGCCGGGGTGGAGATCACCTGGACCAACTGGGCGCTCGCTGCGATCGTGCCGGGCCTGGTCTCCCTGGTCGTGGTTCCCTGGGTGCTCTCCAAGGTCTACCCGCCCACCCTCAAGAAGACCCCGGATGCTCCGGGTCAGGCCCGTGAGGAGCTCAAGCAGCTCGGCAAGCTGACCCGTCCGGAAGCGATCATGGCCGCTACGTTCGTCCTGCTGCTGCTCATGTGGTCCGTGGGTGGCTCGCTGGGGATCAACGCGACCGCAACCGCCTTCGTGGGTATCGGGATCCTGCTGGTCACCGGGGTGCTGAACTGGAAGATCATGGCCGCCAACGGTGGTGCATGGTCCACGCTGATCTTCTTCGGCGTGCTGGTCGGCATGGCCGGGCACCTCAACACGCTGGGCGTGATCACCTGGATCGGTGACTCCGTCTCGGGTGCCGTCGGTGGCCTGCCATGGGTGTTTGCCTTCGCGATTCTGGCGGTCGTCTACTTCTACGTGCACTACTTCTTCGCGTCGAACACCGCGCAGATCGTGGCCATGTACGCCGTGTTCCTGGCCGCCGCGATCGGCGTGGGCACACCTCCGATGATTGCCGCGCTCTTCCTCGGCTTCATCGGCAACCTGTTCGGTGGCCTCATGCACTACTCCTCCGGTCCGGCCGGTGTGATCTTCGGATCCGGGTACGTCAAGACACCCGAATGGTTCCGCGTGGGCCTGATCATTTCGGTGGTCACCTTCGTGATCTGGGCCGTGGTCGGCATGGGCTGGATGGCCGTCCTGGGCATGTGGTGACCGGAACCGTCACCTGACGACGACGGGGCCTGCACACCTTTCGGTGTGCAGGCCCCGAACCGTTCTGTGCGTGGCGACGGGAGCGTCCCCTGTCAGTTGTCTTTGTTGCGCCTGATTGCAGCGCGTGCCGCCTCCCGGTTCACCGCGCTGATCGCGGAGATCGGGATACCGGCCGGGCACACCTCCACGCATTCGGCGTACACCGAGCACGGGCCGAACTCCTCCTCGGTGGTGGCCACCACGCCGCGGGCCCGCTTGGAGCGCTCCGGCTTGCCCTGCGGCAGCGTGGACATGTGGGAGAGCAACGCACCGGCGAACAGATGTGCGGCCCCGTTCGGGCAGGCCGCGATACACGCCCCGCAGCCGATGCAGGCCGAGAAGTCCAGGGCTTGCTCGGCCACCTTGAACGGGATCTGCCGGGTGTCCGCGTCGGGGGCGGTGCCCGCGTCCACGGACACGTAGCCACCGGAGGCGATCACGCGGTCCAGCGCCGAGCGGTCCACCACAAGATCCCTCACCACGGGGAAGGAGGCCGCGCGGAAGGGCTCGAGCTTCAGATGCTCGCCGTCGTCGTAACTGCGCAGGTTCTGACGGCAGGTGGGGGTGTTGGGCACCTTGCCGTGGGGGACGCCGTTGACCGTGATGCCGCACGTGCCGCAGATGCCTTCGCGGCAGTCCGTGTCGAATGCGATGGGCTCCTCCCCGGCCGTGACCAGTTGGTCGTTGAGCCGGTCCAGGAGCTCGGGCAGGGACATCTCGGGCGTCGCGTCGTCCACCTGGTACGTCACGAACCGGCCCTTGGTGGTTGTGTCTTCCTGACGCCAGACCTCGATGGTCAGTTTCATGGTCTTCTCCTCATCACGCGTGAGCCGGAGCTCACGCGTAGTTCCTGGTCTGTAGCGGAACCGCCTGGAAGTCCAACGGTTCGGCGTGGCGGACGGGCTTGCCCGGGTGGGCCCCCTTGCCCGGGGTGTGTTCCCATGCCGAGACGAAGCACCAGTCGTCGTCATCGCGCAGCGCCTCCCCGTCCGGGGTTTGGTGCTCCTCCCGGAAGTGCGCTCCACAGGACTCGTCCCGGTCCAGCGCGTCCAGGCACATCAGTTCGGCCATCTCCAGGTAGTCCGCGATCCGTCCGGCCCGTTCAAGTTCCTGGTTGAGTTCGCGGCCGCTGCCCGGAATCCGCAGGTCGCGCCAGAACTCTTCTCGCAGCGCCCGGATCTCCTTGAGCGCGTTCTTCAGACCGGCCTCCGTGCGGGCCACGCCGCACCCGGAGTACAGCACGTCCCCGAGCGCCCGGTGGAAGTGATCCGCACCCTTGGTCCCGCCGATGGACAGCAGGCGGTCGGTCCGCTCCCGGACCTCGGCCACGGTGCGTTCGACGGCGGGGTGGTCCGCGGGCAGCGGAGCCTCACCCAGGTGGTTGGCCAGGAAGTTCGGCACCGAGTAGGGCAGGGTGAACCACCCGTCCACGCAGGCCGAGAGCAGCGAGTTGGCGCCCAGGCGGTTGGCCCCGTGGTAGCCCCAGCCGGCCTCACCGCCCACGAACAGACCCTCGATCGAGGTCATCATGTCGTAGTCGCTCCACAAGCCGCCCATGGCGAAGTGGGCACCCGGGGCGATGCGCATGGGTTCGGTGTACGGGTCCTCGCCCGTGGCGTCGAAGTACATCTCGAAGAGGTTGCCGTAACGCTCCTCGATGGTCTTCTTGCCCAGCCGGCCGATGGCGTCCCGGAAGTCCAGGTACACGCTGTTGCGCAGCGGCCCCACGCCGTGGCCCGCTTCGATCTGCTCCCGTGCGGCACGGGAGGAGATGTCGCGCGGGGAGAGGTTGCCGTAGGACGGGTACTTGCGCTCCAGGTAGTAGTCGCGTTCCTCCTCCGGGATCTGGTTGGCGGGGCGGTCGTCCCCCGGGGCCTTGGGGACCCAGATGCGCCCGTCGTTGCGCAGCGACTCACTCATGAGCGTGGTCTTGGACTGCCAGTGCGAACTCACGGGCAGGGCGGTCGGGTGGAACTGGATGTACGACGGCGACGCGAAGTACGCACCGCGACGGTGTGCCCGCCACGCGGCGGTCACGTTGGAGTTGTGGGCCAGCGTGGAGCGGAAGTAGACGTTGCCGTAACCGCCGGTGCACAGGACGACGGCGTGGGCAGTCTCCGCCTCGATCTCGCCCGTGTAGAGATCGCGGACCACAACGCCCTTGGCGCGACCGTCGTCGACCACCAGGTCCAGGACCTCGCGGTGGGTGCGCAGGTCAACGGTGCCCAGCCCCACTTGCCGCTGCAGCGCACGGGCCGCGGCCACCTGCAGCTGTTGGCCGGTCTGGCCCCGCGTGTAGTAGGTGCGGGACACCTGGACACCGCCGAAGGAACGCGTGCGCAGCTCCCCGCCGTACTCGCGGGCGAACGGGGCACCGATCGCGTCCATGTGGTCGATCACCCGCACGGATTCCTCACCCAGTCGGAAGCAGTCGGCCTCCCTGGCCCGGAAGTCCCCACCCTTGACCGTGTCCTTGACGAATCGTTCGAGGGAGTCGTTGTCCACCTTCTTGGCACGCGCGGAGTTGATGCCGCCCTGGGCGGCCACCGAGTGCGCGCGGCGGGCGGCGTCGTGGAACGTGTAGGAGACCACGTTGTATCCGAGCTCGCCCAGGGCCGCGGCGCAACCGGCACCGGCCAGGCCGGTCCCCACCACGATGACCTTGAACTTGCGACGGTTCAGCGGGCTGACCAGCTTGTAGTCGAGCTTGCGGCGGGACCAGGCCGTCAGAGGGTCGCCGGTGGGCACGTTGCCGTTCAACGGCTCATCGGCATAGGTCACGAAGCCCTGCGTGCCCTTTGGCCCTTGGCGCTTCAACGCCGCTGGTCCGCTCAAGGGCTTCTTCGCGTTGCCCGTGCTCTCGGGGGCGGAAGTGGCCGCCTCCTCCTGCGGTGCAGCCGGGTCCGGGGAGTCCTGCTGCGGACGGGGCACCCCCTCCGACGAACCGACCACGGAGCGGATTCTGGAACCGATGGTGCGGAAGGTGTTCACTGGAGCACTCCTGTCAGGACGGCCACGGGAATGGTGATGTTGCCGATCGCGATGACCAGTCCGAAGAGCAGCCCGAGCCCGGCCAACGCGGAGAACACCCGAGGACGGACACCCACCCCGAAATCGACGACGGCGCTGACCACGCCGTGCGCCAGGTGAAGGGCCAGGCACCCCATGGCGAGGATGTAGAACAACGCGACGGGCAGGCGGTTGAAGGATGCCACCAGGTTCGAGTAGGCGTAGGAGGCCTCGTGGGTCGCGTGTTGGAACCCGTCAGGTCCCGCGGGTGACATCCCCAAGGTCAGGTCGAGGATGTGGAAGACGATGAACAACAGCAGGACCACGCCGGTGACCATCATGGTTCGCGCGGCGAAGACGTCCAGACCGAGGCCGCGTCGCTTCCACCGCCCGCGAGCCGTGGCGCCCCTGCGGCGCAGGAGCAGGGCGCAGTAGACGTGCGCCACCAGGCACACAGAGAGCACCACGCGCATGATCCACAGCAAGCCCTCGTACGGCAGCACGGGGTAGAAGGCCATGCGGAGCCAGTGGGCGTAGGAATTGAAAGCCTCGGCGCCCATGTAGATCTTGAGGTTGCCGATCATGTGGACCAGGACGAAGATCGCGAAGATCGCTCCCGTGGCGGCCATGATCAATTTGGCGTACACCGACGGCAGGCCACCTTTGTGTCCGGCGTGTGGCGTGGACGGTGTTGACGCGGATCGGGAATGGGCTGGCGCAGACATGGCGGCTCCTGGCATGAAATGCAGGCGCCGGTTCGGTCCGGGCGGCCCGGGAAATCCCGACGCCCAGAATCATCCTATGGAAACCATTTTGAGGCGGGAAAAGAGTTGCACTGTTGCCAGGGGAGTGGCTGCGGAGCCGCGCGCGTAAGCCTTTGTCGGTAATTGCCCACCCGGTGTCCGCTCAGCTCAAGGCCGTTCGCACCGGTATTCCGTTTCCGGGCCCACTGTCTCGGCGACAGTGAAGCCTGCTGCCTTCAACAAATCCTCGATGTGCGCGCTGTCCTCCGGGACGGAGGCCCGAACCACGGACACCTCAGGATCCTCGAAAGCAAGGGTGATCAGTGACCGCAGACCTTCCGCGGCAAAACCCATCCGCCGTCGGTCCGGAACCAGGAAACCCACGATCTCCAAGGCACCGTCGATGGGAGCTGACGCGAAACCGGTCGAGCCGATGACCTTCTCGGATTCGAGTTCGATGCAGGCCAGCGGGGAGTACAGCGTCTCCGTGAAGTAGTACCCGCCCGCCTGCGCGACGTCCCTGAGCTGGTCCACCGTTTCCGGAATCGGAAACTCTTCCGCGAAATGGTCCAGGTGGACGCCGTCGATCACGGCGGTGATCTCGTCCTCGGTGAACGGGCGCATGACCAGACGCTCGGTTCGGACCTCGTGGGCCTGGGGCGGCTCCAACGGCAAATCGATCATGATGACCTCGATCGTCCGTGCGGCTGAGTGTTTCGGTCAGCCGAAATACGTGGGGAGGGTGGATTCGTGGGCCTGGCGCAGTTCCGGCAGAGGAATCCGCGTGGCTCCCATGAGATCGAGGGCGTCGTTGACGGCGTCAACCACGCCGATGCGCGCAAAGGGGTAGTTGCGCATCGTGCACATGTCCTTGAAACGTACTTCCTCGGAACGCGGAACGGCAACGACAGCCCGGCCCTGGGTTTCCGAGAACAGCATGGTGAACAAGTCCAGGCCGTCGCGTTCGCAGACCTCACCCATGCCGATCCGTGCCCCCGTGCCGAATCGAAGGCACATTTCGGACAGGGTGGCCGCCAGGCCGCCTTCGGAGACGTCATGGGCGGAATCGATCATTCCGTCCCGGGACATGTTGATCAGCAGGTCCGCGAGCAGCTTCTCCTGGCCGAGATCCACGGTGGGCGGAAGGCCGCCCAGGTGGCCGCGCAGCCGAGCCCATTCCGAACCGTCGAGTTCGTCCGCGGTGCTCCCGAGCAGGTAGATCGCCTGCCCGTCAGCGTTGACATCCCAACCCGAGGGGGTGCGGCGACGAACGTCGTCGAGGACGCCCATGAGCGCGACCACGGGGGTGGGGTGGATGGCTTCCTGACCGGTCTGGTTGTACAGGGAGACGTTGCCGCCCGTGACGGGGACGCCGATCTCCAGGCACCCGTCTGCCAGGCCGCGCACCGCCTCCGCGAACTGCCACATGACCTCGGGGTCTTCCGGAGAGCCGAAGTTGAGGCAGTCGGAGACCGCTGCCGGACGGGCCCCGGCGGTGGCGACGTTGCGGTAGGCCTCCGCGAGAGCGAGCTTGGCACCGTTGTACGGGTCCAGGTACGCGTAGCGGCCGTTGCAGTCCGTGGACAGGGCCACGCCCAGGCCGGCTTCTTCGTCCACGCGGATCACGCCGGCGTCGTCGGGCATGGCCATGGCGGTGTTGCCCTGGACGTAACGGTCGTACTGGTCTGTGACCCATGCCTTCGAGCACAGGTTGGGGGAGGCCATGAGTTCCAGGACTGCGTCCTTGAGGGCCTCGCCGTCGGGGCGTCCGGTGTCCGCCGCGGACCCCGTGAAATGATCTGCCTGGACCTCGTCCTGGCGCTCCGGGCGGTGGTAGGGGCGTTCGTAGACGGGACCGTCGTGCGCAACGGTCCGGGGATCGACGTCGACGATCACCTCGCCCTGCCAGTCGATGACCAGGCGGCCCGTGTCCGTGACCTCACCGATCCAGGAGTACTCGACCTCCCACTTGTCCAGGACAGCTTCGAAGTCGGCCACCTTCTCCGGCGTGACGACGGCCATCATGCGTTCCTGGGACTCGGACATGAGGATCTCGCCCGGAGTCAAGGAGGGATCGCGCAGCAACACCGAGGACAGGTCCACGTGCATGCCGCCGTCACCGTTGGAGGCCAGTTCGGAGGTGGCGCAGGAGATGCCGGCGGCGCCCAAGTCCTGGATGCCCTCCACCAGGCCCGCGTGGAAGAGTTCCAGGCAGCACTCGATGAGAACCTTCTCCGCGAACGGGTCACCGACCTGAACGGCGGGGCGCTTGGAGGGTTTGGAGTCGTCGAAGGACTCGGAGGCCAGCACGGACGCGCCGCCGATGCCGTCGCCACCGGTCCGCGCGCCGAAGAGCACGACCTTGTTGCCGGTGCCGGTCGCGTTGGCCAGGCGCAGGTCCTCGTGCCGCAGGACGCCCACGGCGAGTGCGTTCACCAGCGGGTTGGCCTGGTAGCAGGGGTCGAACTCGACCTCACCGCCGATGTTCGGCAGCCCCAGGCAGTTGCCGTAACCACCCACGCCGGCCACGATCCCGTGTACCACGCGCTGGGTGTCCGGGTGATCGATCGCGCCGAAACGCAGCGGGTCCATGACGGCCACCGGGCGCGCACCCATGGAGATGATGTCGCGCACGATGCCGCCTACGCCCGTGGCAGCCCCCTGGTAGGGCTCGACGTAGGACGGGTGGTTGTGGGACTCGATCTTGAAGGTCACGGCCCAGCCGTCACCGATGTCCGTGACACCGGCGTTCTCGCCCATGCCGACCATCAGGTCCTTGGTCATCTCCTCGGAGACCTTCTCGCCGAACTGGCGCAGGTGGACCTTGGAGGACTTGTACGAGCAGTGCTCGGACCACATGACGGAGTACATGGCCAGTTCCGCGGCGGTCGGCCGGCGGCCAAGGATCTCCGCGATCCGGTCGAATTCTTCACGCTTGAGGCCCAGCTCGGCCCACGGGAGTTCGGTCTGGGGAGTCTGGCTCGCGTGTTCGACGGTGTCCAGGTGGAACTGCTGGTCGCTCATGCGCGGGTGCCTCCGTTGACCACGGTCTTGAGTGCCGAGATGAAGATGTCGAGTCCGTCCGTGCCGTCCCCCATGGTGACGGGCCCCTGCCCCGTGGAGTCGGGGCCGAACCCGGGTTCGACGGCGTGTTCGGGGTGCGGCATCAGCCCGACGACGTTGCCGCGGGCGTTGGTCACACCCGCGATGTCGTTGAGCGAACCGTTCGGGTTGTGGCCCACGTAGCGGAAGGCCACGCGGCCCTCGGCCTCCAGCATGTCCAGAGTCGCCTGGTCACACACGTACTGGCCGTCGTTGTTCTTGAGCGGGACCACGATCTCCTGGCCGGCCGTGTATAGGGCGGTCCAAGCCGTCTCCGTGTTCTCCACGCGCAGGCGCTGGTCGCGGCACACGAACTTGAGGTGGTCGTTGCGGATCATGGAGCCCGGGAGCAGATGGGCCTCCGTCAGGATCTGGAATCCGTTGCAGATGCCCAGGACGGGCATTGCCGCATCGCTGTTGGCGGCGTCCACGATCCGTGACATCAGGGGCGCAAAGCGGGAAATGGCGCCGGCTCGCAGATAGTCCCCGTAGGAGAATCCCCCGGGGAGGATGACGGCGTCGACCCCTTGGAGGTCGTCGTCGGCGTACCACAGCGGCACGGAGGTACCTCCCGCGATGTCGATTGCGCGTGCGGCGTCGCGGTCGTCCAGGGTGCCCGGGAAGGTCACGATGCCCACCCGGACGTCGACCAAGGTGCCGTCGGGGGAGGGGGAGCTCAGGTCAGCGACCAGTGGCGCTTCGAACGTGTTGGAAGCCACGGGCTCAGGCCTCGGTGGACGTGGCGTCGTTGATCACGGTGACGTTGACCACGTCCTCGATGACCGGGTTGGAGAGCATGGTCTCCGCGGCTTCGCGAGCCGTGGCCAGGACCTGTTCGGTGACTTCTCCGTCCACTTCGAGTTCGAAGCGCTTGCCCTGGCGGACCCCCGTGAAGGCCGTGATGCCCTGGTGCGGCAGCGCGCGGACGATGGCCTTTCCTTGCGGGTCCAAAATCTCCGGTTTGGGCATGACGTCAACAACAATGCGGGCCACGAGCGCTCCTTCTGGAGGACGATGCGAAGAATCACGCCGATTCTATCCGCTGTCCTGACCGGTACCTACCGACCCTCGAGCGTGCCGAACCCTCGCCAAACTTGCTGATCAGCCCCTGATGGACGAGCTTCGAGAGGGTTCGGCGGAGAAAGCTAGTCCGTGTGGGCCACAATCCAGCCGTCGGCCACGGTGAACGGGACGGAGGCCAGGTTCTTGCTGGGATCTGCCGGGGCCTCTCGGCCGGTTGCCAGCGCCAACCGAGAGCCCACGAACGTGCCGTCGTTGCGGTAGACCCAGAAATGATTGGGGCATTCGAAGGAATCGGCGTTCCCTGAGGTCGCGCGGCACACGGTTGCCGCCTGGTGCGTGCACGTGTTGACCAGCACGTGGACCTGCCCGTTCGCGTCGTGGGTGACCAGGTACGGGGTGGCGTCCACGCGCACGGTGATGAAATCGCCGGGGTGGGGAATGGCCGACGCCTCGACCACACGGGTCCCGGTCATTCGACTCGCCCTCCGGCCAGCGGCGCCTCGGCCACCAGAACCTTGATGACGGACAACAGCCGTTCACGGATCCGCTGGGCGCGCTCGCTGAAGGACTTCTGCCGACGCACGTACTCGGCCTTTCCCTCCGGGGTCTCCACCGCGACCACTCCGTAACCCCAGTCGGAGAGGTCGTAGGGGGAGGCCTCCATGTCCGTCGCGCGGATTTCCAGGGCCAGCTCGAATGAATCCGCGATCAGCTCGGCCGGGACCGCGGGCGAGAGCTTGTAGGCCCACTTGTAGAGGTCCATGTTGGCGTGCAGACAGCCCGGTTGCTCCATGTCCCGTTGGGTCTCACGGGTGGGGTGGGTTTCGTTGAGGGCCACGGCTTGAGGGGCGAAGAACCGGAAGGCGTCGATGTGCGTGCACCGCAGCTTGTGGGATTCGACGACGGCGTCCGTCCTCTTGGCTCCCAGGCGCAACGGCAGCTGCTCGTGTCGGACACCGTTCAGACGTGACCGGTACGCCATCGCCCATTCGTGCATGCCGAAGCACCCGAACAGGCCGGGCCTCCCGGCCGTGCGCCGCACGAGCATCTCCACGAACTGTGCGGCGGAGCCGCGGGCGGCCCGAAATGCCTCCACATCCAGGGTCACCGCGCCGTCGTCGTCGGAGATCCCCAGGGCCAGGGCCTCGGCGGAGGTCACGGGGCGCCAGAACTTCTGGTGTCCGAAGTCCTGGGCCGCCCCCAGCAGCACCACGCCGACCCCCGGCGTCCAACGTTCCAGCTTGGCCGGGGAGAAGGAGTAGTAGGTGAACAGGAAGTCGTTGACGGGGTGCTTGAGTCCCAGGCTGCGGCGCTCCCGGAACGGTTGAGTCCACTCCCGGGCGCGTGCCTCATGGGCGGATTGCGCGGCACGCCACTGCTCGGGTTCCAGGACCTGAGCAATGGCGTGCGTGGCCTGATCGATCGGCACGACGTCCGCTCAGCGACCCGTCCCCGCGTACACCGTGGCGTCCTGGTCCGAGTCCAGGTTGAACGCGTTGTGCACGGCACGGACTGCGTCGTCCAGGCGGTCGGCCGCGGTGATCACGGAGATCCGGACCTCCGAGGTGGAGATCATGTCGATGTTGATGCCGTTGGCGGCCAGGGCCTCGAAGAACGTGAACGAGACCCCCGGGTTGGACTTCATGCCGGCGCCCACCAGGGACAACTTGCCGACCTTGTCGTCGTACTCCAGGCCCGCGTAACCGATCTTCTCCTCCGCGGCGCGCAGCAGGTTCATGGCCAGTTCGCCCTGGCTCTCCGGGACGGTCACGGAGAGGTCCGTGGTCGGTTCGTCGGCCACGGAGACGTTCTGGACGATCATGTCCACGTTGACCTTGGCGTCTGCCAGCAGACGGAAGATGGTCGACGCGATCCCGGGCTGGTCCGGGACCCCCACGACCGTGATCTTGACCTGACTGCGGTCGTGGGCGATACCGGCGATCAGCGGCTGTTCCAAGGGAATCTCCTTCATGGACGTGGAGAAAGTGGTGTCATCGGAGCTGGGGATCACCCAGGTGCCTTCGGCGCGGGTGAACGACGAACGGACGTGCAGTTTCACGCCGAAACGGCGCGCGTACTCCACACACCGCAGGTGCAGGATCTTGGCGCCGTTGGCCGCCATCTCCAGCATTTCCTCGCTCGAGATCTGGTCGAGCTTGTGGGCCTTGGGCGCGATCCGCGGGTCGGCGGTGAACACGCCGTCCACGTCGGAATAGATTTCGCACACGTCCGCGTCCATCGCGGCGGCGAGGGCGACGGCGGTGGTGTCGGACCCCCCGCGACCCAGCGTGGTGATGTCCTTGGTGGTGCGGTGAACACCTTGGAAGCCCGCGATGATCGCGATGTTCCCGGCCTTCACCGAATCCTGGATACGGGACGGGGTGACCTCCACGAGCGAGGCCGCGCCGTGGTCACCATCGGTGATCATGCCCGCCTGGGAACCCGTGAAGGACTGGGCGGGGGCGCCGAGGTCGTTGATGGCCATGGCCAGCAGCGACATGGAGATCCGCTCACCCGAGGTCAACAGCATGTCCATCTCGCGGGCGGGAGGATGCGCGGCGACCTCGGTGGCCAGGTCGATCAGTTCATCGGTGGTGTCGCCCATGGCGGAGACCACCACCACGACGTCGTTGCCCGCGTTCTTGGTTTCGACGATCCGGCGTGCGACGCGGCGGATGCTGGCCGCATCCGCGACCGACGATCCACCGAACTTCTGCACGATCAAGCTCATGTGCTCTGGCTCCCCAGTGTTGCGTTGCGTTGTGGGCCCTGCGTCCGGCGGTCTCGGGCTGCCGCGGGTTGCGGTGTCAGGGCTCGGTCCATCGTACCGGCGGCCTCAGGTGACCGCGGTCCGCCCTTCGAAGGCCCGGCCGAGTGTGACCTCGTCCGCGTATTCGAGGTCGCCGCCGACCGGCAGACCGGAGGCGAGCCGGGTGACCTTGATGCCGAGCGTGTTGAGCATGCGGGCCAGGTAGGTGGCGGTGGCCTCACCTTCAAGGTTGGGATCCGTGGCCAGCACGATCTCCTCGACGGTTTCGTCCGAGAGCCGGGTCATGAGTTCGCGGATCCGCAGCTGGTCCGGGCCGACACCCGCAATGGGATTGATGGACCCGCCGAGCACGTGGTACAGGCCGCGGTAGGACTTGGTGCGCTCGATGGCCATGACGTCTTTGGACTCCTCTACCACGCAGATCACGCTCTGGTCCCTGCGGGCGTCGCGGCAGATCGCGCACTCGTCCTGTTCGGCCACGTTGCCGCAGATGCGGCAGTGCTTGACCTTCTCCTTGATCGCGATCATGGCTTCGGACAGGCGCTGAACGTCGTCCTTGTCCGCATCCAACAGGAAGAACGCAATGCGCTGGGCCGACTTGGGGCCGACTCCCGGAAGTCTCCCGAGTTCGTCGATCAGGTCCTGAACGGCACCTTCGTACACAGGTCACTCACTTCATTCGCGTCTTTTATGGGGGTCGTCAGATCCGGGGTTCGTGGGGGCGTTCTTCGATCAGGCGGCCACCCAGGATCTTCTCGATCATCGCCCGCCCCTGCAGCCCCGAGTTCTCCACGGACAGGTCGTCGTCGCTGGGGACGAACTCCTCGTCACCCTGCGAGTCATCAGCGGTGGGGCTCGCCGAACGGGCGCTTTCGGCCTGCGCGGCGGCAAAGTGCGCCGCGTGCCGTTCCCGGAAGCTCGCTTTGCGGGTGGGCGCGGCAGGGTCGCGGGTCGGTTCGGTTTTCAACGTGGACACCGACGACGGGTGCGCCGGGGTCGGCTGAGGTGCCGGGTGCGGGGTGGGCTCTGGTCGTGCGGGTGCGCGGGTGCCGCGTCCTCCGGGAGAAGGTCGCCACTGTTCGGGCGGCACATCGTCCTCGGGCGGAGGCTCGTCCGGCCAGGGAATGTCCTGATAGGGATCGTTGGCGGGTGCCTGGGTGTCGCCGTCGCTGCTTCCGTTGCCCACTTCGGTCGGGGGTTCTTCCAGCGTCGTGGAAGAGCTCTCACGGGGGCGCGCGACCACATTGTCCCGGTTCGCCGACGCGGCGGCGGGGGCCGGTTCGGCACCGACGGCGGGGTGGTCGGTCGTCGGAGCGGGGTCAGGGGCCCGTTCTGCGTCCTCGTCCTGATCCGTCGCGGTGCCCTCGGTGCCCGTCGGGATCTTGGCCACGGCCCACGAGTCCACGGGACCCGCGTCGTGAACGGGCGCAGTGTCCCGCGCGTGGGACGGCTGATCGGTGGCGGACTGCGTTCGGGGTGCGGACTGACCCTGATCCGGTCCGGCCGCCGATCCCGTTGGCCGGGGCGGACCCTGCGGTTCCGGCCGATTCGGGCGGTCTGAGCCGCCCGAGCTTTCCGGGACGCCTGCCGGGCCACGCCCACCGGGCGTTGACGGGCCGGTCGTTCCGCCACCGGCCTCACCGGGGCCAACAGCCTCGACCCGGCAGGAGACGCCGAGCACCTGCTGGATCGCAGCGACCAGGTTGGGTTCGAACCGCGGGAAGTTCTTGCGGTCCCCGGCCCCGTCGAAGACCAGCTGGAGCACGGAGCCGTCGAAGGCCGCCGGAGTCCCGCGCATGACGGTCATCCAGGAGACGCGGTGGATGTCGGCCAGGGCGTTGACCACTTCGGTCCAGGACCCGCGGATCATGTCGATGCCACCACCGCTGGACGGGCCCTGTGCCGAGTGGGCGGCAACGCGCGGCGCTGGGGTCGCGTGCGGCTCGGCCGCCGGCACGTCCTCCTGGCGGTCACGGCTCTGCGAGTTGTCCGCCTCCGCGGCGGCACCGTTCGACGACTGAGGCGTCGAGTCCGGGGCTGTTTGCCGCGACCGGTCCCGTGTGGGCTCATCGACTTCTTGGCCAGCAACGGCGCCCGGGCTGGAAGCCGCCTGCGGAGCCTGCGCAGATGTGCCGGAGGTCGGACCCTCCGTCGTCCTGCGGTCGCCAGAACCCGGGGCGGGTGCGGCCTGGGGGACGTCGACGAGCGGGCCCGTGGGCGCGCCGGTGCGCCCCATGTTGAGGCGCCGCTCCAAACGGTCGATGCGGGCCCCGGCGCCACGCGTCGTGTTCTCCGCTGAGGGCAGCAGCAGGCGGGCGCACAGCAACTCGAGGTGCAACTGGGGGGAGGTGGCCCCGGTCATCTCCGTGAGGGCTTCGTTGGTGATGTCCGCCGCCCGGGAGAGCTCGGCGGCACCCATGAGCTGGGCCTGGTTCCGGAGGCGAGCGACCTGGTCCTCGGGCATTCCGTGCAGGATGTTGGCCGCAGACTCCGGGACCGCGTCCACGATCACCAGGTCGCGGAAGCGCTCCAGGAGGTCCTCCACGAACCGTCGCGGGTCCTGCCCCGTCTGGATCACACGGTCGACGGCGCGGAAGACCGTGGCCGCGTCCCCGGAGGCGAAGGCGTCCACGACGTCGTCGAGCAGGGCACCGTGGGTGTAACCCAGGAGGGAGACGGCGAGGTCGTACCCGATCTGTTCCGCGTCCGTGCCGGCCATGAGCTGGTCCAGGACCGAGAGGGAGTCGCGGACGGAACCTCCGCCGGCCCGCACCACCATGGCCAGGACACCCGGCTCCACGCCCACGGACTCCTGGTCGCACAGCTGCTGCAGGTAGTCCATGAGCGGCTCGGGCGGGACCAGGCGGAACGGGTAGTGGTGCGTGCGCGACCGAATCGTGGGCAGCACCTTGTTGGGCTCAGTGGTCGCGAAGATGAACTTGATGTGTTCGGGCGGCTCCTCGACGATCTTGAGCAGGGCGTTGAAGCCGTCGCGCGTGACCATGTGCGCTTCGTCGATGATGAAGATCTTGTACCGGTCCCGCACGGGGGCGAAGGTCGCGCGTTCGCGCAGCTGCCGGGCGTCGTCCACGCCACCGTGGGAGGCGGCGTCCATCTCGATGACGTCCAAGGACCCGGTGCCGTCACGGGAGAGGTCCACGCAGGATTCGCAGGTGCCGCACGGATTCGGCGTGGGTCCCTCTGCGCAGTTGAGGCAGCGCGCCAGGATGCGCGCGGACGTCGTCTTGCCGCAACCTCGGGGGCCCGAGAACAGGTAGGCGTGGCTGACCTTGTTCTTGCGCAGCGCCGTCATCAGAGGATCGGTCACGTGCGACTGCCCAATGACGTCCTGGAACGTTTCGGGGCGGTAGCGGCGGTACAAGGCGGTGGTCACACAGACACCCTAACGAGTGATTCGGACAGTGTAGGGGCCACCGGTCCGGCTGTGGAGCGGCCGAGAACGACCATGTGAAGACCCCTCGTGCACCCGCCAGAGCCCACGTACCCTTGCTGCCTTCCGGCCCTGGGGGAGTTCCGCAGGATGACGCCACACGAGGGGCTGACGACAACCCTAGCCGACCGCGCGGCCGGGTGGAAACCGACGACGACGGCGCCCCGCTCTCAGGGATCGCGCCCCTCAGCACGGACCGCATTTTCCTCTCCGGCCCGGATCGTCTAGGCTGTCGTGTGCACGTTCGCGCCCCCGGTGTTTCCGAGCCGGCGGGAACCATGTGCAATCTGGAGGATTCGCCTAGCGGCCTATGGCGCACGCCTGGAACGCGTGTTGGGTTAACGCCCTCGGGGGTTCAAATCCCCCATCCTCCGCGAACGGCCCGTGACCTGTCATTGCAGGTCACGGGCCTTTTTCATGTCATCGCAGGTCATGGCACTGTAGGGTCCTCCCTCGTGACGACCGCACCTCGGTCGGAACCGACATCGACTCATGGAACGGGGATCTCCCATGAAGCCCTCCGCACGGATCGCCCGCTCAGCCGCGGCCACCGTACTGACCACGGCCACTGTGCTCGCGACGGCTGCAGTCCCCGCCGTCGCTGCACCTGACGACGGTGCAGCGGGAAACACGGGTGCGGGGCGCGTGGCCTATCTGCACGGCTACCAACAGTCCCAGGCGTTGTGCCCCGGTGGGTCGATGGTCGGGGCGGTGGACACCGCGATCGTGGCCCCTCTGGTTGCCGGCGGCACGCTGGCCAAGGGTGATTGCACCTTGGCGGACATGAAGGCCGCCAACCCAGACACCGAATTCCTGGCGTACCTGAACATCGGTGGCATGCAGGGCGTCACCGAGTGGGACAAGGAACCCTTCTTCCCCACGTGTGTGCGCCCGGAAGACGGCGAGCAGTACGCGGTGAAGCCCGGTAATTCCGCGGTTGCCACCAACGACAAGGGGAACGCCGTTTACCCCGCCTTCGACTACATCACCATCGCGGACCAGTCGGCCTCCTATGCCCAGGCCTGCGGTGAGCGCGCCGTGGACCTGGTCACCACGGATTCAGTTCGAGGGTCCACCGGAGCCGCCCCCGTGCGGTTCGACGGCGTGTTCCTGGACGACATGGCCATGTCTCCGGCCCACGGTCAGAACATGGATGACGTGGGGACCTGGGGGCCGTGGGGCTCCGACGACGCCTATGGGCAAGCGGTGCTGCGTACCGTCGGGACGATTTCGGACGCGATGGATGACGACGGCAGCGGGAAGACTCTGGCCGGCAACCTCGGCATCTACTCGGACGACTCCAGCCAGGTGGAGCTGGCGCAGCGTCTGGCGGGCAGTCGGGACCTGGACTGGATGATGCGCGAATTCGTGATCGGTGGCCCGAAGGGCGACCAGTTCGGTGCTTTCTACGCCGTCGAACAGAACGCCGCTGTCTTGGGCACACTGTCCCGTTCCACGCCCGTGGTCATGCATCAGTTCGCGGTCAAGGCGACGACGGACCCGAACCTCACCGGAACCGTTGGGGGTTCGTGCCTGACGGATTCGACTCCGGACGCGTCACGACTCATGGGGCAGGTCGACCAGCGACGTCAGCAGGACATGACTCTCAGCCTGGCCACCGTGCTCACGGCCAAGGAAGAGGGCGCGAACCTGGACATGTCGGTCGTGCAGGCTCAGCCACAGTGCCAGGAGACCGCAGCCTCGAATCCAGGCCTGTACGAGAAGGTCACCGATGTCTCCGTGGACGAATCCGACCCGGACGTCCGGCAACTGCGTGAGGTCCTCGAGGACCCGGGGGTGAACGCCGTTGGGAAGAAGTCCACATGGTTCGACTACACCGTCTGGCGTCGTGACCTCTCCGACGGACGCCAGGTCTGGGTCAACTACCGCAATCAGGATGTCACCGTGGAGGGCGTGAAGATCCCTGCTCAGAGCGGTCTTGTGACCGATTGAGGGTGCCCGGCACGATAGCATCACACCCGCAACACTGCAGGATTGGGCACTGTTCTAGATAGTGTACTTTCCGTGAACAGTTCTTTGCCGTCAGATTCGCCCGCCCAGAAGTCGCGGGCGCCGTGGCGTTCCCTCATCGGCGGCGCCGTCGTGGTCTTGGCGGCGGCTTGTGTCTGCGCGTTCGTTCTGCAGTACTCGATCCGAGTCAAGAAGGACGGCATTGGGCACGTCCTGGCCACCACCTCGCCACTGGATGTCCTGCTGATCTGCGTGGTCATCGCGTTCGTCTGGGCACTACTCGGGCGCCTCTGGTGGTCCGTGGGCTTGGTCGGCGGGCTTTCGTTCCTCTTGGCCGGCGTCAACATCAACAAGGTCAAGCTGCGCCAGGAGCCGGTGTTCCCCAGCGACCTGGACTTCCTGAGCGAAGCCGGATTCGTGTTCTCCATGGTGAGCAAGAGCACCGTCGCTCTCACGATCGGGGCACTGATCGGAATCGTTCTGGTCATCTTCCTGGTCGGGAAGATCCTGGGGCACTGGTTCCCGCGTCCCCGGATTCATCGTTGTGGTCAGGGCTGGAACCGTCGAGTGCTGGCGGCACGGTTGCTGACCTTCGCCGTTGCGAGCGGGCTCCTCGTGCACGCGGGGAACTTCAACGGCCCTCCCAACATGTGGCGCGCCATGTACGACGCCCGCGGTGCCGAATGGGGTAACTCGAGCCAGCTGTGGAACTACCGTGCCAACGGTTTCCTGGGCGGGTTCCTCTACAACATGCCGATCCAGGCCATGCCCACACCGGAGGGCTACAGCCAAGAGTCCATGGATGAGATCGCACAGCGGTACCAGGGCCGTGCGGACGAGATCAACAAGGACCGGGAGAAGTCGATCAAGGACGTCAACGTCGTGGTCGTGCTCTCCGAATCCTTCACGGACCCGTCCTGGATGGAGGGTTTCGAACTGGACGAGAACCCGATCCCCAACACCCAGCAGATCATGTCCGAGACCACGTCCGGGCAGAGCTACGCCAGCGCCTACGGCGGCGGCACCTCCACCATGGAGTTCGAGTCACTGACCGGGCAGCCCATCGGGCTCTTCCAGCCACAGGTGACCTCGCCGTACCAGATGTTCGTGAGCGACTACAAGAGCTACCCCTCCGCCGTCGGGGCCTTCGAGGCCGACGGTCACCACACAGTGGCCATGCACGCGTACAACCTGCACATGTACAAGCGGTCCGAGGTGTACAAGACCCTGGGATTCGACGAGGTAATCGACGACTCCGCGATGCAGTCCAAGGAGCACTTGGAGAACAGCCCGTACATCAGCGACGCCTCGGCGTTCTCCGACGTCGTGCACCAGGTGGACACCCAAGAGGATCCGCTGTTCATGAACCTGGTGACCATGCAGAACCACGGTCCGTACCCCGGGTACTACAAGGACCCCATCGGATACGACGCCGAGGGAACGTCCCAGTCCGGTGAGCTCGGACAGTACACCCGCGGGCTGTCCTACTCGGACGAGGCCATGTCCCAGTTCCTGGACGACCTCCAGACCCGGGACGAGGAGACCATCGTGGTGTTCTACGGCGACCACCACCCCGGTGTCTACAGCCAAGACATCCTTGCGGCCAACGAACCCGACGCCAGCATGCGGACGCCGTACTTCGTGTGGAGCAGCAAGACCAACGAGTACAAGGCCGGGGGAGCAATCACCCCCGCCATGCTGATGCCCGCCGTCTACGACGTCGCCGACGCCAAGGTGCCGCCCTACATCGCACTGTTGGACGACGTAAAGAAGGAGACGCCGGTCATCCAGCAGGGCAGGATGCTGGACCCCGAGGGCAACGAGGTCGACACGAACGCCCTGGATCCCGAAGCGCAAGGACGCCTGGATGACCTACGGGCCGTCCAGTACGACTTCTCGATCGGAGACCGGTACGCCGTGGACAAGATGTGGCCACAGGCCAAGAACGAGTGACGGGTCAGACCGCGACGCTCAACGCAGCGGGCTCGATCCGCGACCGCACCGGGTTGCCCTCGGCGTCGAACTGGGCACCCAGGCCGCGCAGCGCGAACAGGACAGTGGCCTTGACGTGGCGTTCGTGGGCCTCCCTGGCCTCCTCCGACACCGCCTCACGATCGGCGGTCGCGGTCAGGGAACTGTGCACCAGGCGGCCCATCTCTTCCAGGTCGCCGGCGGGCAACCACCCGTCGTCCACGGCCTCCTGGAGGATGGTGGTCAGCATTCCGCGCAGCGCCCCGACGTGCTCGCCGAGCTTGGCGAAGTCCTCCGGGGAGAGCACGGAGCGCATGGCGGGCCCCGGGGGCAGGTGACGGCGGGAGAGGTCGTCGATCTGCGCCCGGATGTAGATCGCCAACTTGTCGACGGGGTTCTCCACGCCCTCGAGGTCGCCGCGCAGTTCCGTCATGAACCGTTCGGTCTCGTCCAGGGTGTAGGCCACCAGCAACTCGCCCATGTCCGCGAAGTAGTTGTAGACCGCGGTGCGACCGACACCGGCGTTCTTGGCCACGTGGGTCATGGTCAGTCCGGTCAACCCCTGGGAGTACAGAAGCCGTCCGAAGGACTCGAGAATCGCGCGCTTGGTGTGCTCGCGCTGTTCGGCGTTGGACGCCGCCTGGATTTTGGGCATGACGACATACTAGCCCGCTCTGTCAGTAAAAAACCTGGGTGTGCGGTGGACGTCACCCGACAGCGCGTTCGGTGGCCAGACCCTTCTGCCACAGCGCGTCGAACGGGGCGTGGGAGGTGACGCGCTCGCGGATACCGGCGGTCACGAATTCCTTGGCCGCCCGTGCAGCCTCCAGCGGGGTCAGGCCCTTTGCCAGTTCGGCGGTGACGGCCGCGGCCATGGTGCAACCGGCTCCGGCCACTGCAACACCTTCCACCTTGGGGGCGGCCAGGATTTCCGTGGTTTCGCCGTCGTAGTAGACGTCCACGGCCTCCGGGCCCTCGATGCGGATGCCGCCCTTGGCCAGCACCACCGCACCCGAGCGTTCGTGGATACGCTTGGCGGCCTCTTCCAGTTCCTCGACCGTGGTGATGTCCTGCATGCCGGACAGGGAGATCGACTCGAAGTGGTTGGGGGTCACGAACGTCGCCTGGGGGAGGATCTTTGCCTTGAGGGCCTCGTCCGTGTCCAGGGCCGCGCCGGGCTCCTGGCCCTTGCAGATCAGCACGGGGTCCAGGACCAGGTTCTTGGGCTTGAGGTTCGTCATGGCTTCGGCGACGACGTCGATGGTCGCCGGGGTGCCCAACATGCCCAACTTGACCGCGTCCAGGTCGTAGGCAGTGGTTGCGGCTTCGAGCTGGTCCGCGATGACCTGCGGGTCCACGGGGACGAAGCGGTGACCCCAGTCGTTCTTCGGATCGAAGGAAACAATGCAGGTCAGGGCCAGAGAGCCGAAGACCCCGAGCTCCTGGAACGTCTTGAGGTCGGCCTGGGCGCCGGCACCTCCGGTCGCCTCGTTCCCGGCAACGGTCAGGGCGAACGGGGGATTCGTGGTTGTAGTCATGGGCTTATTGTGCTCTCCGGGCGTTTCGTCACCAAGACGAGCCGCCGCTTTTCGTCACCGGCGCCATGCAGGCGCCACCCGAGCTTCAGGAAGTGAATCCCGATGACCTCCGAGTCCTCCTCCGAAACCTCCGCCGAGCCCGCCTCTGGGCACGCGGTTGCCGCTCCGGCAACCGCGAACACCTCAGACAACACCTCCGACAGCGCCTCCGCACCCCATTTCGCCCCCCGGACCCGCACCACGTTCGACTTGTTCGTGGCCGCCTACGCGGTGGTGCTGATCCTCTCCAACATCGGTGCCACCAAGGGTGTGCAGATCGGTCCGGTGCTCACCGACGGCGGCTTCTTCCTCTTCCCCATCGCCTACGTCCTGGGGGACGTCGTCTCCGAGGTGTGGGGCTTCCGCGCGGCCCGCCGCGCGATCATCACGTCCTTCGCAGCGGCCCTGTTCGCGAGCATCTGTTTTTGGATCATCATTGCGTTGCCCGCGGCCTCCTTCTACGAGGGGCAGGAGGCCTTCGTCCAGGTCCTGGGCCCCGTTCCGCTGATCGTCGCGGGCTCACTACTCGGGTTCCTGGTCGGCCAACTGCTGAACTCCTGGGTCCTGGTCAGGCTCAAGTCGAAGACCCGGGAAAAGCACCTGTGGGCCCGGCTGATCTCGTCCACCCTGGTGGGGGAGCTCGTGGACACCGTGATCTTCTGCGCGGTCGCAGCGCCCATCATCGGCATTCAGACCGCAGGGCAGTTCGTGAACTACGTCGTGGTGGGGTACGTGTGGAAGTGCCTGGTGGAGGTTCTGGTGCTGCCGGTGACCTACGTCGTCGTCGCGCGGCTCAAGAAGACCGAGCCCTACTGGGGTGACGAGCAACGACGGGTTGCCCTCTGACGCCCGGAATTCACGTTTGCCACTAGGATCGGCGCTATGGACGTCTTAACGGGCCTCGGTCTGTCATCTTCGGCCGGCCTCAACGCCTGGATCCCGTTGTTGGTGCTGGGTCTCCTGGATCGATACACCGAATTCGTGGACCTCGGACCCAATTTCGCGTGGCTCTCGAACGGGTGGGTGCTGGCGATCTTCGCGGTGCTCCTGGCGCTGGAGGTCGTGGCGGACAAGGTTCCCGCGATCGACTCGGTCAACGACGTGATCCAGACCGTGGTGCGCCCCACCTCCGGCGGCATCGTGTTCGGGTCCTCCATGACCTCGGACATTGCCGGGCTCACCCTGGGCGGGGAGACGGCCACCGTCACCGACCCCGAGCAGTTCGTGACCTCCGGGACGTGGGTGCCGATCGTGATCGGCGTGGTCCTGGCGCTGGTGGTTCACGGTGTCAAGGCCTTGACCCGTCCGGTGGCCAACACGGCGTCCGCCGGTGCCGCAGCTCCGGTGCTCTCCACCGCCGAGGACGTCGTTGCCGTGGTCATATCTCTGCTGGCAGTGTTCCTGCCGATCCTGGTCCTGCTCGGCCTGGTCGGGTTGGTATTCGGAACCTGGTGGCTCCTCCGACGACGGCGACCGTCGGGCCCGCCGGTGTACGCGGCCTAGCTCTTCCAACAGCCACGAGAGCCCCGGATTCAGCGTGAATCCGGGGCTCTTCGCCTACCGCAGGTTCCAGCCGTCAGGGCCGATCGTTCAGATACGCCAGCTGCGCCCGAACGGAATGTTCCGCGGCCCGGCGGGCGCCGTCCGGGACGTCCGGATAGATGTGCTCGGTGAGTTGCTCCACGGTGGCGTCGGTGCCCAGCGCGCCCAGTGCGGTGCGGACCTCCCGAAGTCGGTCCGCACGGTGGGCGCGCAGGTCGCGGCAGGTGGCGGCCAGGTTGGGAATCACGGGTCCATGTCCCGGGAGCCCCATGGTCGGGCCGGGGCTGTCGGCCAGGACCTCCAGCCGCTCAAGGGTCTGAAGGTAGTCAGCCAGGGTCCCGTCCGGGTGATCGATCATGGTGGTTCCCCGGCCCAGGACGGTGTCACCGGTCAGAACCAGGGTCTTGGCGGCGCCGTCGTCGGTGTCTTCTGTCAGGACGAAGCACAAAGAATCAGAGGTGTGGCCCGGCGCGTGAATCACCTGGAGCTGGACACCACCCGCGTGCAGGACCTCACCGCCGACCAACGGCTCCGCCTCACGGCAGTGCTCGGGGGCGTAGGCCCGCACGGGGGCACCGGTGCGATCGTGCAGCGCGTCGATCGCATCCGTGTGGTCCCCGTGGCGGTGCGTGATCAGGACCAGTTCCACCGGCCCCGTGATGACCTGCCGCTCCACGTGCTCCGCAAGCGCCGGCCCGGGATCAACCACGACCGCGCCCGGGTGCCCCGGAGCCCGCAGCACCCACGTGTTGGTGCCCTCCAAGGTCATGGCGCTCGGGTTGTCCGCGAGGATCACGGACGCCTGATCCGTGACTGTGGAGAGCCAGGGCTGGGGGACGGGCAGAGAACTCACGACTGATCCCTCAAGAACCCGGCCAGGCGCTCCAATGAACTGGCCCAGGCCGCGCGCGCGTGGTCGTGGACCTGCTCCGGAAGCGGACCCTGGGTGAGCGTGACGCGCGTGGCGTACCGGCCGCCGTCGGGACTCTCCACGGCCATGGGGCGCAGCTCGCAGCGCAGGACGATCACATGCTCGCTGGGCCGACCTTCGTGGTCCGGCAGGAACTCGTGGATCTCCAGAAGCCGCCCCGGGACGACTTCCTGATGCCGGGCATGGACCGGGGCCTCCTGCGACGGATCCTCGTCCAGGGCCAGACGCAGGGAACGGTTGCCGCCTTCGCTCGGGTCGACCTCGACGCTGTCGGGTACGACCGACCAGCCCGCGGGGCCGTACCACCGCGTGATCGCGTCGGCGTCAGTGAGGGCATGGAACACCGACGCCACGGGATGCGCGAAATCACGCGTCAGGGTCCAGATCTGGTCGGCGGGTACGGGGTCAAGAGCGGACATGCCACGAGCTTACGGGTGGTTGCCGCCGTAGTACGCGCCCAGGGTGCGGTCCCGGTACTCGAGGTAGGTGCCGTCGGCCATGGCCTCCCGCGCGCGGTCCACCAATCGCACGGTGAAGCGTTCGTTGTGGATCGAGGCCAAGGTGGCCGCCAGACGTTCCTTGGCCTTGAACAGGTGGTGGACGTAGGCGCGGGTGTAGTGGCTGCACGTGTAGCAGTCGCAGCCCTCGTCGACCGGCGTGAAGTCGCGCTTGAACCGGGCGCCCGTGATGTTGAACCGTCCGTCCGGGTGGTAGAGCGCACCGGTACGGGCCACCCGCGTGGGGGAGACACAGTCGAAGGTGTCCGCGCCCGCCTCCAGGGCCACGAAGATGTCGTTGGGTTCGGAGATGCCCAACAGGTGGCGAGGTTTGTCCTCGGGGAGTTCTTCCGCGCACCAGCCCACGATCGTGCCCAGGTTCTCCTTCTCCAGAGCACCGCCGATGCCGAAACCGTCGAAGTCCATGGCCCCCAGGTCACCGCAGGCCTTGCGGCGCAGATCCTCGTACTGCGCCCCCTGGATCACCCCGAACAGCGCCTGGTACGGGCGATGCGAGCGTTCTTCCGTCAGCCGGCGGTGTTCCTCGATGCAGCGCAGCGCCCATCGACGGGTGCGTTCCAAGGCCTCTTCCTGGTAGCCACGCGAGTTGTGAAGCGTGGTCAGCTCGTCAAAGGCGAACATGATGTCCGCCCCGATCCCGTGCTGGACCTGCATGGAGACCTCAGGGGTGAAACGGTGTCGGTCACCGTTGAGATGGGAGGTGAACGTGACGCCGTCGTCGTCCACGGTGGCCAGGCGTTCCTTGCCCTCGGCGACGTCGTCGTCCCCGACCATTCCGGCGGCGGCCGAGGTGGACATGTTGATGACCTTCTTGAACCCGGAGCCCAAGGACATGACCTGGAAGCCCCCGGAATCCGTGAAGGTGGGGCCGTCCCAGTTCATGAAGGCCCCCAGGCCACCGGCTGCGTCCAGGAGGTCGTGACCGGGCCGCAGGTAGAGGTGGTAGGCGTTGGCCAACAACGCCTGGGCGCCCAGGTCCTTCATGGCCTCGGGCAGCACGGCCTTCACGGTGGCCGCGGTGGCCACGGGAATGAAGGCCGGGGTCTGGATCTGACCGTGCGGGGTGGTGATGGTCCCCGTACGCCCCAACCACGGGCCCGATCCCGGGTCGGGGGTGGTGTCGGCCAGCCGGTCGTGGACGCGGAAGGAGAACGACGCCCGGGCCTCCTCCCACCCGACCTGGGCGGGCTCGACAGTGTGATCTTGGTCAGGCCGGGAGGATTCAGGCGGGGCATCGGAGGTCATCCCCATATTCTGACTGACGCCCGGCCTGTTCCGGGCCACCGTCCCACGCCGCTCCGTCCCCCAGGAGGATCCCAGAATGCCCACGTCCGCGCTCCGCAGCATGGTCGAGCTGGGTCCGGCCCGGGCCGATCACCTTCCGGCCGCGCGGATCGCCCTGTCCGTCGCGGTGCCGCTGCTCCTGCTGTTGGCGATGGACCGCCTCGACCTGAGCATGTACGCGGCCTTCGGGGCGTTCACCGCCGTGTACGCGCGGCAGGAACCGGTTTGGGCCAGGTTCCGGCACCAAGCGCTCGCGGGGTTGCTGTGCACGGCGTCGGTCCTGATCGGCGCCGTGCTGTCCTCGATCGACGCGCCTGTGGGGTGGGTCCTGGCCGTGACCACGATCGTTGCGGCGCTCGGAGCCGTCCTGGCAGCCGTGTGGCTGCTGAAACCAGCCGGTTCGCTGTTCATGGTGTTCGCCACGGGGGCCGTCGGGTCCCTGGGCGCCTCGTTCGTGGCGCCCCTGCCGACCGTGGCGCTGGTGGCCGGGGGAGCAGCGGCCTTCTCAGTCCTCCTGGGCCTCGTGTGGGTCGTGTTCGGTGAGGGCGTGACCGGGCACGTCTCCGACGTCCTGCCTTCGCACGGTGCGACGACGGCGCAGGTCTGGGCCCACGGTGGACGGTTCTTCCTGGCCGCCGGACTGGGTGGGCTCCTGAGCCTGGCGGTGGCCGACTCCCACAACTACTGGTCCCAGGTGGCAGCAGTGGCACCGATCGCCGCCCCCACCACGGCAGCCCGCCTGCAGCGTGGGATCCACCGCGTGGTGGGAACCCTGGGTGGGGTCGCGGTGACGGGCTTCGTCCTCGCCCTGCCGCTGGAGACCTGGCACATGGTGGTGGTTGCGATCACCTGCCAGTTCCTGGCGGAACTGTTCATCGGCCGCAACTACGTCGTGGCGCTGCTGTTCGTCACCCCGCTGGCCCTGTTGATGACCCAGCTGGTCCATCCGCTGCCGGCGGCCGACCTGTTGCAGGCGCGGGCGGTGGAGACCGTCGTCGGTGCGGCGGCCGGTCTGTTGGTGGTGTACCTGTGGCGCAACGAGAAGGAACGCCGTGCCGATACCCAGGCCCTGCCGGTTCTGCGTAGGGCCATGGAATCCGATGCGGAGGAGGCCTAGCGTCCCCAGCCCACGTGGGCCAGGGCCTGTTCGACCAAGCGGCCCCGGCCACCCGTGAATTCCGCCTGGACGTCCGCCCCGAGGACTTCCTCCGGGGTCAGCCAGGACAGCTGGAGGGCGTCGGCGCGCGGGGAACACTCGCCGCGGACCGCAACCACGTAGTTTAGGGCGACCGCGTGTTGACGGTCGTCCGTGTACCCGGTTTCGGAGGGGTGCGGGAAGTATTCGGTCACGGAGAACGGCACCGTGGAGGCCGGGAGCTGGGGCATGGCCAGCGGACCCAGGTCCTTCTCCAGGTGCCGCAGGAGCGCGGCCCGAATGGTCTCCCGGTACAGCACCCGGCCGGAGACCAGGCTGCGCTCCAACTCGCCCGTCTCATTGGGCTGGAGCAACAACCCCACGTCGGTCACGCACCCCAACGGGTCCAGCTGCACCGGCACGGCCTGGACGTAGACCATCGGTAGACGACGCCGGGCCTCGCGGAGGTCGTCCTCGTCGAGCCAGCCTGGGTTGGGATCCGGGGTGCGTACTGAACTCATGGTTGTTTTCTACCTCATGGGCGCAGTGGTGGGGAGGGCAAGGGCCGCGTTCAGCGGTCAGCGCACGCTCGTCAGACGATCGGATCCAACCGCGCCGCCGCCTCCAACGTGGTCCAGGCCTGGATCTGGGTGCCCAGTTCCACGGTCTTCCCGGCCGGCTGCGCCTCGTTGGCGTGCTTGAGCGGGTCGGGGGAGAAGATCACCTGCATGCGCTCCGGATCGGGCCTCGCCTGCGGATCGTTGAAGTCCAACTCCGGGTCGAACTCCCTGCGGCCTTCCCACAGGGCATCGGCGGTGTCCAGGACCAGACGTCGCGCCGTCCGGCGGGTGTTTTCGTCCAGGGCCGGGGACTCAGCGGCCTCCGCCAGGTAGCGGGCCAGGATGCCCGTGAACAGTCCGGCGTCACCCGAACCGTGGGTGCGCAGGACACGACGATCGCCCGCGTCCCTGCCGAACTCCCGATCGGCACCCGCCACGATCTCGGCGCCGAAGGCCGCCCACTCGGCACCTTCCTCGCCCTCGGAGCCTTCCGCGAGCTCCACGGCCGCCCCGAGCGCGGGTCCCGAGTTGTAGCTGTAGACCGCCTTCTCCAGCTTGGTGCCGGGCTTCCCGTCGTCGGTGGTGATGATGTTGAGACCGTCGTGGAACACGCACTTCTCCGGGTCCCAGAGCTTCTCCCGCAACCAGGTCAACAGGTTCGCCGACTCCTGGGGCGCACTGGTACGGCAGGCGATCAACGCCGCCGGGCCCGTGGTCGCGGTGTTCTTGTACTTGCGCTCGCGGGTCCAGAACATGCCGCCGTCCAGGTCGGTGGTGTGGGCGGCCCGAATGTCCTTGAGCAGGCGCGCACCCGCCGTCGTGACCCGCTTGGTGTCACCGCCCACGGACTCTTCCAAGTCCCGTAGCCGCCCCAGTGCCAGCATGAGCCAGGACATGTCGTCGTAGTAGTTGTTGAACACCACGCGTCCACCGCTGCGCAGAGTGACCGCCCGCAGGAGTTGGTGTGCTCGCTTGCGGGTGGCTTCCGAGTCCTGGCCGGTCTCCTCCTGCCGGTGAGCGGCGTCGACCAGGGCGTCCAGCAGATGCGCCTGCCACCAGTAGTGCCACGCGTTGGAGAACTGCGTGGGGTGGGGAAAGGCCACGGACCCGATCCAGGTTCCGGGGATGCCGAACAGCCGCCGACCGAACAGTTGCTGGACCGTTCGCGCGGCCAGCGCGGCCCGGACCCGGCGGTCGGTGGCTGCGTGGGGAACGAAGGATTCCGCGGCGTCCTGGCTCATGGGTCTCCTCGGCTGAGCGCGTGCTGAAAGCTCCGGTACCGCCGGTCTCCTGGATCCGGTGGCGGATCAGAGCGGCGACGGTCCCGGCGAGATCAGCGTAGTCAGCCGACGGCGGCTGGTGAACTCGAGGTGCTCTCCCGTGACGGGGTGGACCACGGACAGGGTGCGGGCCAGCAGCTGCAAGGGGCGGGAGGTGTCGCCGGCGTCCCGTTCGACGACGACCGGGTACAGCGGATCCCAGCGGATCGGCATCCCGAGCGCGTTGAGGTGGACGCGTAGTTGATGGGTCTGGCCCGTTGTGGGGGTCAGGCGCAGCGCCGCCCAGGCGCCGTCGTCGTCCGTCCACGGGTCGGGCAGCAGCGGCTCGATGCCGGTCACCGCGTTGGCCGGGCCCTCGACCTCCCTGGCCTGGAGCACGCCCCGGTCCTTGACGATCCGGCTGGATCGGGAGCCGGGCAGGCCGTGCAGCGAGGTCCATCCGGGCGGAAGCCCGACGACCGCCTCGTAAGTCTTGGCCGTCCGTCGGTCCTGGAACTGACGCTGCATGGCGCCCCGAACACCCGGGTCCCGGGTGAACAGAAGTACCCCCGCCGTGTCCCGGTCCAGGCGGTGGGCAGGAGCCAGAGAGTGTTCGCCGCGGGTGCGGCGCAGGACCGTGAGCGCCGTCTGGGTCACGAAGGCTCCGCGCGGTGTGGTGGGGAGCCCGTGCGGCTTGTCGACGGCCAACAACCACTCGTCCTCGTGGAGCACCGGGACGTCCTTGGGGAGCTCCGGCTCCTGGGGCAGCGGCCGGTGGTACCAGACGGAGCGACCCGCACAGGGGTCCGCGGCGTGCACCGGAGAGCCGTCCCCGAACACGATGCCCCCGGTCCGCAACAGTTCCTCCAGATGGACCTCGGAGCCGGGGAACCGGGCCTCCAAGTGATCCACCACGGATTCGGAGGAATCGGCTAGTCGCACCCGAACCGCGTCCACACCGGCGCGCGGCGGCAACGGGGACTGCGGAGGGCGACGGCGGGGCACGGCTCGATCCTGCCAGATCTCCAGTGGACGGGGTCGGAGAGAGGCAAAGATGCGCGGACGCCTCCACTCGGGCATCCTGGACGGGGGCCCGGACGGCGGTGCCCGGAATCCTTCGGAAGGGCAGGCAACGGATGTCAAAGGCACCCAGCGGTCGGTCCCAGACGGTCGAGCAGGTCGTGCTGCTGGACGCTGCGCACCACCCGATCGGTACGGCACCCAAGGCCACCGTGCACACGACCGAGACCCCGCTGCACCTCGCCTTCTCCTGCTGGATCCTGGACGACGACGGCCGCGTCCTGCTCACCCGCCGCGCCCTGGGCAAGAAGACCTGGCCCGGGGTCTGGACCAACTCGTTCTGCGGCCACCCTGCACCCGGTGAGGCCTTCCCGGAGGCGATCACCCGCCGGGCCGCGCAGGAACTGGGCATGCGGATCACCGAGCTGACGGAAGTCCTGCCGGAGTTCTCCTACCGTGCCGTGGACGCCTCGGGCATCGTGGAAAACGAGTTCTGCCCCGTCTGGATCGCCCGAGCCGCGTCGTCCCCCGAGCCGCAGCCCTCGGAGATCGCGGAGATCACCTGGTCCGACGCCGGGGACCTGCTCACGGCGGCCCGTGGCCTGCCGCGGGTGTTCAGCCCCTGGTTGGTGGAGGAGATCGCAGAGCCCCGACTCCAGACGGCGCTCGGAATCACCGGAGGCTGACCGCCGCAGCACGCCTCCAACGAGCAGCCGCTCAGACGCGCCGGTGCAGTCGCAGACCCTTGGGAGTGGTGGAGAACCCCGCCAGCACCAGAGCCTCCCTCACCGTGGTCTCCAACGCCCCGGGGCCGAGGATCTCGTGCCCGTTGACCTTCTCCACGGTCAACTTCTCCGCAGCACCGGCGTGCACCAGGTCCGCCACGGCGGGGGCGCTCAACCGGATGCGCGCGGGGTCGTCGTCGAACACCAGGACGGTGCGGCCCCCACGTTCGAAGTACAGCATCGGTGAACCGTCCACGGAGACCACGACGGCGCCTGCCTTGCGGCCCGGACGATGCCGACTGTTCGGCTGGTCCGGGCCGGACACGTCCGCCCTCAGTACGTCCGGCCACGGCAGGGTCGCGCCCCACGGGTTGGCGGGATCGGTGGCGGCAAGGGCCAGGACCACGGGATCCCGGGGTCTGGTGCGGGCCTGCTCGTCGTCGGCGAAGCTGCGCAGCCTGTCCACCGTTGCCGACTGGGCGAACTGGGCGGCGCCCATTCCCTCGATGAAGTACCCGCGGCGGGTCTGCCCGGCATCCTCGAGGGTCGACAGCACGCGGTAGATCCCCGCGAAGCCTCCCGGCAGGTCTTCGGCCTCCACGGCGCCCCGGGTCAGGACTCCGTAACGGTCCAGGAGGAGTTCGGCGGTGGCTCCCGCCCGCACGGTGGGTTCGAGCGGTTGGGGAGCCAACAGGGACCAACGACCGGAGGCCTGCAGGTCTGCGGTGGCCCGCGGGCCGTGCGCTGCGGTCGCCGGTGCCCCGCGGCGCAGACGGGCCGCGCCGCGCCGTGCCGACGAGCGGGTGTTCGGTGTCCGGGCGCGTTGTTTGTGCGCACCACCACCACCGGAGACCAG
The DNA here is from genome assembly GCF_003797835.1 of Kocuria soli. GTDB lineage: Bacteria > Actinomycetota > Actinomycetes > Actinomycetales > Micrococcaceae > Kocuria > Kocuria soli. Next base: position 221,913 of record NZ_RKMF01000001.1, on the reverse strand, counting down.
GGCCCGGACCGGCGTGAACGTGTCGTTGGTGATCAGCCCGGCCCAGACCAGGTCCCACAGGGCGGCCGTCAGATCCGGCATCGCCGCAGCCTGTCCACGGTCACTCAGCGCGGTGACCAGCTGGTGGCTGAAACGCGCGGCGCCGTCGGAGAGGACGGACAGGACAGCGGCTTGCAGCTCGTCCGCGGCCCCGGCCGCTCTGGCCTTCAACTCGGGGAGGGGCGGCAAGGTCAGTTCCTGGGACTCGGCCAGATGCAGTGCCAACCAGCCGTCGTCGCCACTGAGGGAACCGGCCCCGGACCACACGACTTCCCCCGCGGCCAACTGCTCGTCCAGCAGCTCGGGGGAGTAGTCCGCGATGCGCGAGCGCAGAATCAACGGTTCCAAGGCGCTGGCCGGTAGCGGCAGGCCACCGAGCTGGTCGATGACGGTCAGCAACCCGTCGGTTCCGCGCACCTGCGCGTCCGGGCCCACGTACTGCCAGGGTGGCAGGAAACGCGCGTACACCTCGGCCGCCACAGGTTCCACCTGCTCCCGCATCGCGGCCAGGGAACGACGACGGATCCGGTGCAGCACGTCCTTCTCGCACCATTCCGTCTCCTGACGGCGGACCGTCCCGGGAGCGGGGGAACCGGCGGCCACACCCGCGGTTTCCCCGTTGGTCGATGCGATGGACGGCGCGGCCTCGACCGGACGGAACTCGCCTTCCACCACGCGCCGCTGTGTCGACAGGTGCTCGAGTGCGGCCTGCACCACGGCAACGCCCAGGCCCGTGCCGGTGGCCGCCTCGGCGGCGGTGAACGGGCCGTGGGTGCGGGCGAAGCGGCCGACCAGGTCCCCCACGGGATCGGCGACCGGGTCCAGGAAGGCGACCGGGACGCCGTGCGGAACGGGAGCGCCCAAGCCGTCGCGCAGCCGGGCGGCGTCTTCGACCGCGGCGAGCTTGGTCTCACCGCCGATCCTGACGGTGAACGCCCTGCGGTCCCGGATCAGGTCCTCGGCCCAGGGCGACACGGTGTCGACGGGCAGGCCGCCGTTCGCCTGGGCGGTGGCGCCGTCGTCGTCGTCAACACCGGGTTCGCGATCCGGGTCGCGCAGGCGCAAGGCGGCTTGTTCCAGGGTCAGCGGGCCGAGCAGCCGCAGGAGATCCGCGAGCCCCTCCGGTCCCTTCAGGCGTCGATCTGGGGTGAGGTGCTGCAACTCGGCCTCGGTCCGGGCGATGACCTCCGGGTCCAGCAGCTCCCGGAGCTGGGCGCGGCCCAGCAGTTCGGCCAGCAGGTCCGTGTCCAGGGAAAGGATCGCGGCCTTGCGCTCGGCCAGTGGGGAGTCGCCTTCGTAGATGAACTGGCCCAGGTAGCCGAACAGCAGGGTCTTGGCGAAGGCCGAGGGAGTCTCCGTGGTGGTTTCCACCACCCGGATGGTCCGCCGCGAGATTTCCCGGTGCAGCTCCTGCAGCGCGGGCAGGTCGTAGATGTCCTGGAGGCATTCGCGGATGGTTTCCAGGACGATCGGGAACTGGGGGAACCTGCGTGCGACGTCCAACAGCTGCGCGGATCGCTGCCGCTGCTGCCACAGCGGCGTTCGGCGGCCGGGATCGCGGCGCGGAAGGAGCAAGGCCCGGGCTGCGCATTCCCGGAACCGCGAGGCGAACAGGGCGGAGGAGCCCACCTGTTCGGTCACGATCTGCTCGAGTTCCTCCGGGTCGAACAGGAACAGCTCCGCCCCGGGAGGTTCGTCCTCGGTGAGGGGGATGCGCAGCACGATTCCGTCGTCGGAGGCCTGGGCAGCACCGTCCAGGCCCCAACGCTCCTCGATTCGCGCCCCGACGGCCAACGCCCACGGGGCGTGGACCTGCAACCCGAACGGGGAGTGCAGCACCACGCGCCAGTCCCCGAGCTCGTCGTGGAAGCGCTCGAGGACCAGCATCCTGTCCGTGGGCACGTGACCCACGTTCTCGCGCATCTCGGCCAGGTAGGCACGCAAGTTGTCCTGTGCCCATTCGTCCAGACCGTCGGCCTCCAGCCGCTGGGCGAAGTCCTCCGGAGCGGCCCCGGCCATCTCGCGCAGGAAGGCACCCTGGGCGCGGCCCAGTTCCGCCGGGCGGCCCAGACCGTCGCCGTGCCAGAACGGCAGTTTCCCCGCCTGACCGGGGGCAGGGGTGACCGTGACGCGGTCGTGGGTGATCTCCTCGATCCGCCACGACGACGCACCGAGCGCGATGACGTCCCCGGTCCGGGATTCGTAGACCATCTCCTCGTCCAGCTCACCCACGCGTTTGGGCGCCTTCTCGTCCGCCCCGCCCACCAGGTGGACGGGGAACAGGCCCCGGTCCGGGATGGTCCCGCCGGAGGTCACGGCCAGGCGTTGCGCCCCCGGCCGGGCCGTCAACGTGCCTTCCTCACGGTCCCAGACCACGCGTGGGCGCAACTGGGCGAAGTCGTCGGACGGGTAACGCCCCGACACCAGGTCCAGGACGGCGTCGAAGGCCCCGCGCGGCAGCCCCAGGAAGGGAGCCGCGCGGCGGACGGTGTCCCACCAGTCCTCCACGTTCACGGGTTCCAGGGCGCAGGCGGCCACCGTCTGCTGACACAGGACGTCCAGGGGATTGGCGGGGACGTGCAGGGATTCCACGTTGCCGGCCACCATCTGCTCCACGGTCACGGCCGCGTCCAGCAGGTCACCGCGGTGTTTGGGGAACAGCTTCCCGACCGAGACTTCGCCCACCTGGTGTCCGGCGCGTCCCACGCGTTGCAGACCCGAGGCGGCCGAGGGCGGGGACTCGATCTGCACCACCAGGTCCACGGCACCCATGTCGATGCCCAGTTCCAAGGAGCTGGTGGCCACCACGCACCGCAGCTGTCCGCTCTTGAGGTCCTCTTCGATCAGAGTGCGTTGGTCCTTGGAGACCGAACCGTGGTGTGCCCTCGCCAGCACCGGGGCGGCACCTTCGTACCGGCCGGTCTGTCGGGCGGGCCCGGGACCGTCCTCCCCGGGGGCCCCACCGTCGTCGTTTCCGGGGGTGTGTTCCACGCGGAAGGCGTGGATCTCGTTGAGGCGCGCGGTCAGTTTCTCCGCCAAGCCGCGTGAATTGGCGAACACGATGGTCGAACGGTGCGCCTCCACCAGGTCGACCACCCGCTCCTCCACGTGGGGCCAGATCGAGGCCACGTTGGCGGGTTCGTCCTCCACGGCGGCGTCCCCGAAGGCGGCCCCGTCCAGGGACGACGACGCGCTGGGCCCGCCCAGGACGGTCATGTCCGGCACCGGAACGCTGACCGTGAGGTCCCACCGCTTCTCGGACTCCGGGCGGACCACGCTCACGGGCTCCCGTCCGCCCAGGAACCGGGTCACGGTCTCCACCGGTTCCACCGTCGCGGACAGCCCGATGCGCTGCACGGGCTTGTCCAGCAAGTCGTCCAGGCGTTCCAGGGACAGCGCAAGATGCGCGCCCCGTTTGGTTCCCGCCACCGCGTGGATCTCGTCGATGATCACGGTCTCCACGTGTTCCAGGGCCTTGCGGGCCTTGGACGTGAGCATCAGGTACAACGACTCGGGGGTGGTGATCAGGATGTCCGGGGGAGAGGCGATCAGGGCCCGCCTGATCGCTTGTGGTGTGTCACCCGAGCGCACGCCCGTGGACACCTCGGGCGGTTCGATCCCCATGCGGCGGGCGGTCTGGGTGATGCCGATCAGCGGAGAACGCAGGTTGCGTTCCACGTCCACGCCCAGAGCCTTCAGCGGGGAGATGTAGAGCACCTTGGTCCCTCGGGTCGGCTCTGCCGAGTCTCCCTCCCGCCGGGTCATCAGCCTGTCGATGCCCCACAGGAAGGCGGAGAGGGTCTTGCCCGAACCCGTGGGGGCTACCACCAGGGTGTGCTGCCCGTCCGCGATGGCGTTCCAGGCACCCTCCTGGGCGCGGGTGGGCGCGGTGAACGCACCCGTGAACCAAGCCCTGGTGGGTTCCGAGAACCTGCCGAGGGCGGTGCCGTGTACTGCTGGATCAGACACCGAAGCCCTGGACCTCCAACTGTGCGATCTTGGGGTTCCCACAGGCCTGGGTTTCGTACGGGATGCTCAACGACGTGTAGCTCTCCGGCGGGTAGACCACCAACGCCGCCGTGGTGTGCGGATTGCAGACCTGCCCGTGGTTCCGGGCGTTGCTCTGCTTGAGCTGCGCCGTGGCGGACTCACCCGGCAATACCGTGACCGCCGACCCGGAGGTTCCCGACCTGGTGGCGGGGACACCGATGATCTCACCGGAGGCATCGGCGAAGGACACACCGGGGTAACCGGAGAGCTCGCAGGCCTGGTCGCCGTCGTTGGTCAGGGTGAGGTCCAGGATCACGGAGCCCGCGGCCCCCTGCTGCGGGCTGACCGCACCGGAGAGGTCGGTGGCCCGGCAGGCCTCTACGGACGCCACGGATCCGCCTGGCTGTTCACCCGCGGCCGGGTGGGACGGTTCAGACGACGACGGCGACGCCGTGCCCGTCGGCTCGGCCGCAGCCGGCGGTTCGGACACGGAGTCCGACTCGGTGGCAGTGGTTGGTTCGGAGGCTGTCGCGGGGGCAGGGGCCGACGGGGAATCAGTGGCCGGGGAACCCGTCGAGCTCGGCGTTGCCTCACCTGTCTGCCCGGACGTGGCCTCCGGGGAGGAGGTTGCGGTGCTCGGTTGGCCGCTCACCTCGGGGGCGGAGGAGCTGCCACCGTCGTCGGATCCACCGCATCCGGCCAGCACCAAGGCACCGGCCAGGGCCAGGACGGACAACGCTGCTCGGTGTTTGTGGACGGACATGGCACTCCTGCGGGGGACAGGACCGGAGGTGACCCGGTGGGGTTCGGCGCAACGGTACGTGCGCTTGACCTCATCGTAGGACGGCCCACCGACAGCTCAGGGGGCGATTCCCGCAACCGCAGTTGCAGACAGGGCCACGGCTACAGGACACCCGGGAGCCGACCGCGCGTCTTCGGCTCCCGGGTGGTCGGCTCCCGGGTGGTCGTGGCGAGTCCCGATCGGTGCCCCGGTCAGGTCCCGGTGGACAGGGCCGACCGCAGGACTTCCGCCAGGGTCAGGCCTTCGGCTTCCGTGCCCTGACTGATCTGGGTGCGGCAGGAGAAGCCGTCGGCCAGGATCAGCGTTCCGTCGGCGGCCGCGCGGATCTTGGGGAATAGTTCGCGCTCGCCGAGGGTGCGGGAGACCTCCAGGTGCCCGGGTTCGAACCCGAAGTTGCCGGCCAGCCCGCAGCACCCGCCGCCGACCACGTCCACGTCCACTCCCAGCTTGTCCAGCACCTTGAGCTCGGGGTCGTAACCGAGCATGGACTTCTGGTGGCAGTGCACCTGGCACACGGCCTCGGCGGAGTGTCCCTCGACCTCCAGGGTGCCGAAGGGCCACTGGCCACCGGCATCCAGGTGATCGGCCACGAACTTACCCAGGGTCACGGTCCGTTCCGACAGGGTCTTGGCCCGCGGATCCCCGGGCAACAGCTCGGTGATCTCGTCCTGGAGCATCACGGTGCAGGAGGGTTCCAGGCCCACCACGGGGTAGCCCGCTTCCAGCAGGGGCTCCATCACTCCCAGCGTCCGTGCGACCTCTCGTTTGAGGGCGTCCAGCTGACCGGTCGAGTGCCAGGTCATCCCGCAGCACACGTCGCCCATGGGCATGAGCACGCGGTACCCCATGGCTTCCAGAACTTCCACGGCCGCCTTGCCGGGGCCGTCGCTCATGAAGTTCGTCCAGGAGTCCGGCCACAGCACCACGGACGGGCGGCCCTGGGGGTCCTCCCCGGGGCGCAGGTCGTCACCGGCTGCCTTGGCGCGCTTCCTGAACCAGGAGGCCAGCGGCTTGTCCGCGAAGGTGATCATGTCCCGCTGGGTCTCCACCCCGCCGAGCTTCATGACGGTCTTCTGCAGGGGTTTGACGCTCATGGCGGCGTTGGCCAGCGTGGGGACTCCAGGCACCAGGTTCATCAACCGCGCCAGCACGGGCAGCCAGCCCATGACGGCGTGGGCCATGGGGCGGCGGTTACGGCCCACGAAGCTACGCAACCCTTCACCGTAGTGATGGTGCAGGAATTCGGACTTGTACGTGGCCATGTCCACGTTGACGGGGCATTCCGTGGCGCAGGCCTTGCAGGACAGGCAGAGATCCAGGGCCTCGAGGGTCTCCTTGGACTTCCAGCCGTCCTTGAGGTTTTCACCGCGCAACATCTCCGCCAGGGAACGCATGCGTCCACGGGTCGAGTGAACCTCGTCCTTGGTGGCCACGAACGACGGGCACATGGCACCGACGTCGGACCGGCAGGCACCCACGCCCACGCAACGGTTCAGCGCCCCGGCCACCGACCCGCCGTCGTGGGAGAACGCGTGCACCGGAGTCAGGTCGAACTTCCGCGCGCCGGGCCCGGGGCGGATGCCCTGGTCGATGGGTTCGGGATCCACCACAACCCCCGGGTTGAACAGGCCGTCCGGGTCGAACACGCGCTTGAATTCGCGGAAGGCCTGTAGGGCTTCCGGCGAGTAGATCGTGGACAGCAGGGCCGATCGGGCTCGACCGTCGCCGTGTTCACCGGACACCGAGCCGCCGTAGCGGTGGACCAGCTTGGCCGCACGGTCGATGAACGTCCGGTAGACCTCGACCCCGGACTCCGTGGCGAAGTCGAAGGAGATGCGGATGTGCACGCATCCCTCGCCGAAGTGCCCGAACGGGATACCCCGCAGGTCTAGGTCGGCCAGTAGGGCGTACAGGTCCCGCAGGTAGTCACCCAGGTGCTCGGGGGGTACAGCGGAGTCCTCCCACCCGGGCCACGCCTCACCGCCGTCGGGCAACCGGGTCACGATTCCCGCGCTGGCCTCGCGGATCCGCCACAGGGCGCGGACCTCGGCCGGATCCGTGACGACGACGGCGTTGCGCACCGTGACCTTGCCTGCCGCGTCCACGATGCCGCGGATTTCGTGTGCGCGGGCCTCGGCCGCCTCGAGGGTCTCGCCGCCGACCTCGCAGTACAACCAACCACCACCCTCGGGCAGCTCCTGGCCGGCGTCCTCCTGCCCGGGGCGCATCCGCAGCGCGTCGAGCAGGTCACCGCCCATGCCTTCGATGGTTGCCACGTCCCGGACGCGCAGAGCCGGGGCGGCGCTCGCGGCGTCGAACGAATCGTCGAAGCTGAGCACTGCCAGGGCCGTCTGGGCGGGCTTGCGTACGAGCTGCACGGTCATGCGGGTGATCACGCCGCAGGTGCCTTCGGTTCCGGCGAAGGCCTTGGCGACGTCGAAGCCGTTTTCCTCCAGGAGGTAGTGGAGTCCGTAGCCGGAGACCTGCCGGGGGAACTGGCCGAGCTCGGTGCGCAACATGGCCCGGTGGTTGTCCCGGATCCCGGTGAGCGCTTCGGTCAGGGCCTGCTCGCTGGAGCCTCCGGCCTTCAGCTCGACCTCGCGACCGTCGGCGAGCATGACGGTGACGGCGACCAGGTTCTCGGCCGAGGTGCCCCAGGCCACCGAGTGTGATCCGCACGCGTTGTTGGCCACCATGCCGCCGATCGTGCAGCGGCTGTGGGTGGACGGGTCCGGCCCGTAGGTCAGACCGTGTTCCGCCGCGGCGTCGCGGAGCTGATCGCAGATCACGCCGGGTTCGATCACCGCGGTGGCGGTTTCCGGGTCGATCGACAGGATGCGGTTGAAGTGGCGGGACGTGTCGATGACCAGGCCGTCACCGATCGCGTTGCCCGCCACGGACGTCCCGCCGCCGCGGGAGACCACGGGCCAGCCCTTCTCCCGGGCCAGGGCCAACAACTCACGGATCTCCTCGACCGAACGTGGCTCGGCCACGGCAGCCGGCATCCGCCGGTAGATCGAGGCGTCCGAGATGTAGGCCGCGCGGGTCGTCAGGTCCTCGCGCAGCAAGGCCGTGCTGCTCACCACTCCGGCGCGATGGTGACTTCGGCGCCGTTCAGCTCCTCCGACCACTCGACCTGGCAGGTCAGCCGGGAGTCCTCGTGCCGGGTGTCGTCGAGCATGTCCAGGACATCCTCTTCCTCGTCACCGATCGGCGAGTTCGCGGTGGCCGTGGCGGCGGAAGCACCCAGGTAGCAGTGGCAGGTGGAGCACGATGCGTTGCCGCCACAGGTGGCCAGAATGGGGAACTTGTTGCGGGTCAACGCCTCCATGAGGGACTCGCTGCTGTTCCATTCGACCCCCTCGGTGCGGGTGCCGTCGCGGTCGATGACGTTCACGGTGATGCTGCTCATGGGCGTGTTCCTCCTGGCGTTCCCTGGCGGGTCCGCGGTGTGGGGATTTGGTTCGCGGCCATTCTAGGACCCCTCCGGGTGCCGGTTCGTTCAGGGTTTCTCCGGATTGCACGGCCCCCGGAACTCAACCAGGTCGGGGCATGACGAAGGCCCCCGCTTTCCCGTCTTTCCGGGGCTGCAGGGGCCTTCGTGGCTGGCGGTGACGGAGGGATTTGAACCCTCGTTGGCTTTTACACCAAACATCATTTCGAGTGATGCACCTTCGGCCGCTCGGACACGTCACCAGCGCGAGAATCGTAGCCGAGCGGGCTGGGAGCATCAAAATCTGGGGCCTCATGCGCCCCTGTGTTCGCGGAAGAATGCCCGGATGGGTTCGGCGCACTCCTCTGCGAGTACGCCGCCGTGCACCTCGGTCCAATGATTCAACGAGGGGTGCCGAACCACGTCCATGACGGAACCGCACGCCCCGGCCTTCGGGTCCCAGGCGCCCAGCACGATCCGAGGCACCCGCGCGAGCACAGCGGCGCCGGCACACATGGCGCAGGGTTCGAGCGTGACCACCAGCGTGCAGTCCTCCAACCGCCACCGGCCGAGCCGACCCGCGGCCTCCCGGAGTGCGATCACTTCGGCGTGGGCCGTGGGATCGTGGTCGGCTTCCCGTCGGTTGTACCCGCGGCCGACCACCTCGCCGTCGTTGTTGCGGACCACGACGGCGCCGATGGGTACGTCCCCTGAGTCTCTCGCCCCTTCGGCCACGTGAAGGGCCGTCCTCATCCACTGTGCGTGGGCGGAGTGCATCCCGTGGTGCGGTGGCATCGGGGCCATGGGTCACCTTCTTCGTGAAGTGGCGGTGGTGGAGTCTCAGTGGGGCGGTTGACCTGGCGGGGGTCCGGGGTGGCAGTGCTCTGCTAATTTTGCGGCATGCGCGTCACAGTCCTGGACCACCCTCTCGTTGCCCACAAGCTCACCGTCCTCCGCGACCGGAAGACACCGTCACCCGTATTCCGACAGTTGGTCGAGGAACTGGTGACCCTCATTGCGTACGAGGCCACGCGGGAGGTCCGTGTGGAGCCGGTCGAGGTCACCACCCCAGTCGCCACCGCCACGGGCACCGCGCTGAGCACCCCGCGCCCGTTGGTCGTCCCCATCCTCCGCGCCGGTCTGGGCATGTTGGAGGGCATGACGCGGCTGGTCCCCACGGCTGAGGTCGGATTCCTGGGGATGGCCCGCAACGAAGAGACCCTGGACATCGTGACCTACGCGGAGCGGCTGCCGGAGGACCTCACCGGCCGCCAGGTCTACGTCCTGGATCCGATGCTGGCCACGGGCGGCACCCTGGTGGAGGCCATCAAGTTCCTGCGCACGCGCGGGGCGGCCGAAGTCACCTGCCTCTGCCTGCTCGCTGCTCCTGAAGGACTGGAAGCCCTGGAGGCCAAGCTGGACGACGACGACGTGCACGTCGTCCTGGCTGCCGTGGACGAAAAGCTCGACGAGAAGGCCTACATCATTCCGGGCCTGGGTGATGCGGGGGACCGGCTCTACGGAGTGGTCGACTGAGCGCCGCTCGCACTCTGGGCAACGGATGAACGGACCGGGCCCGCTGGGGGCCATGGTCCCCTGCAGGCCCGGGCGAGCACACGCTGCGGGGAAGGCCGTCTCTCGACACCGAGGGGCGGCCTTTGTGCTGCCATCGCTGGGTTCAGCCTGGCGACCACAAGAGGTGGTGAGTGAGCAAACCTACTCATGCGTATCTCGAATAGTGAGATGCGCATGGTCCACTCGGCAACTCGTTGACTTCAGATCAAGTGTTTGCTAGTCCGCCAATTCAGTCGGAGAATCGCTGGCTTTCAGTGCAAATGCCCCCAGAAAGGCGATACCGAGCGACCCGGATAAACCAGCCTTTGATGACTGATGCGACCAAAGTGTCGATTTTCAGCTCAAAGTCTCATTATGTGAGACGTTGACACGATTGTTACTTGATCTATCTGGGTGAATCGCGGGAAGATGTCCGTGCCGCTTTCAGTGTGTACCCAGGTTTCGGTGCTGAGGCGAACGTCTTGCTTGTGGGAGAGCTAGGGCGACTTGAGGCAGACGAGCAGCGGCATACCGGCTTGACCTTCTTGTCGGTGGTGGGCTCCGTGAGCCCCGAAGGATTCGAGGAGCAGTTATGGCGGGTGCCCCCGGCTACGTGCATATTTCGCAGCGAAACAGGGCGGCTGCGGTTCGCCATCAGAGTGCTCTCGCCGAAGGTGCTGTGCCGGGTCAACGCCCGGTTGCACGCCCCACCGTGCGTTCTGCGGTCAACGGACAGCCCGGAGACGTGCATGCCGACCGCCGACTCGCCCCGCAGGAGTCCACCGGTGCCACTCCCGGTAGTGAAGCCCGGGGGTTCGTGCTCTACGTGGGTCTGGACGAGACCAAAGCCGCTCAGGACGGAACCACGCTGGTCGAGGTCGTCCAGCATCTCCGTCGCGCAGTGGGGGAGCTCTCGCCCCAGGCAGAAACCTACGCCGCCGTCGCACTGGCCCAGACCGGTGCCCTCGGAACCGATCTTGAGGTCGTGCGGAACGCGCTCGGCGATCCAACCTCGGGTGAACAGCGCACAGAACCGGCACCGCCGCTGGTTCGCCAGAATCCTGAAACCCGTGCCTCGCAGTCGGCAGGCGTTCTCATCGACTTGTCCCGCCGGGAAGTTCTGCTCGACGGCGACATCCTGAACCTCACGTACAAAGAGTTCGAGCTGCTCAACTACCTGGTGGAGAACGGCTCCCGCACGGTCGGGCGCGGGGAACTCATCGGCAGTCTCTGGTGCGACGCCGAGGAGACTCCCAACGAACGCACGATCGACGTACACATCCGGCGCCTGCGCTCCAAGCTCGGTCGTCTGGCGAACACCGTGCGCACGGTGCGGGGCCAGGGCTACCGGTTCTACGACCACCCCGAGGTGGTTGTCTGGGCCGCCCCCGAATACTCGATCTGACCGGCGCTCCCGCCGATTCACGACGGCGCCTTCCCCGCTCGGCCGGGGAAGGCGCCGTCGTCCGTTCGTGAGAACATGACGCCATGTGTGCAGCGCGTACGGAAGACCGCCATGACGAACGGGTGCTGATCCTCATGCGCCACGCCGCCGCAGGGGCGGGGTGGGGAGTGGACGATCACGAACGCTCCCTGAGCTCCACGGGTGAAGCAGATGCGCCGTTGGCCGGGCGCTGGCTGCTCGAGGCGGGGCTGGCACCGGAGATGATCCTGTGCTCCTCCGCCCTGCGTACCCGACAGACCTGCACATGGGTGTCCTCCGAGCTGGGGGACAAGGCGCCGACGGCCAATCTTTCCGAGCGCCTCTACGAGGCGTCGGCGGCCCAGGTGCTGGCGGAGATCAACGCGGTGCCGGATTCGGTTCGGGTGCTCATGGTGATCTGCCACCAACCCGCCGTCCAGGACCTTGCCATGCGACTGGCGGGCGCCGATTCGGAGATGGACGCGGTCATGGACCTGTCCGGGGGCTATCCGACGAGCGGTCTGGCGGTCCTCAGGACCACCCGCGGCTGGGGCCTGCTGGACGGAGCAGATGCACGATTGACCGATTTCACCGTCCCGCGCGCGGAACGGATCTGAGGAGAGACATGAGAGAAGTCGTTTTCACCCCCACCGGTGATCGGGTGGGGGCCGTCGGCTACGGGGCCATGGGCCTGAGCTGGGTGCTGGACCGGACGGATCTGACCGAGCGCGCCAAGCTGGACGTCGTGCGCGAGGCGGTGGATTCCGGGATGAACTTCGTGGACACCGCGACCCTGTACGGCGGCGGGGCGAACGAAGAACTCGTGGGGGCGGCTCTGCGCGACCGCCGCGACAGCACGTTCCTGTGCTCCAAGGTCGCACTGCGTGCCGAGCAGTTGGAGCCGCCCAAGACCGAACGCTGCGGCGACCCGGAATACATCCGCACCGCGATCGACGACAGCCTGAGGCGACTGCGGGCAGAGGTCATCGACCTCTACTACGTGCACCGCATCGATCCGGAGGTGCCGCTCGAGGACACCTGGGGTGCCATGACGGAACTTGTGACATCGGGGAAGGTGCGCAGCATCGGGCTCTCCGAGGTCTCCGTGGAGCAGTTGCAGCGCGCCCAGGCGATCCACCCCGTGGCCGCGGTCCAGTCCGAATACTCCCTCTGGACCCGCGACCCCGACGGGTCCGGCCACACCTCGGACGGTGACCCTGCCGGCGACGTGATCGGCTGGTGCCGGGACAACGGCGCGGTGTTCGTTCCCTTCTCACCGGTGGGCCGCGGGTACCTCACCGGCGCACTGGGTGGACGTCAGTTCCCGGCGGGGGATTTCCGTGCGCGCAATCCACGGTTCACGGATGAGGCCAGGGCCACCAACGACGACGTGGTACTGCCGCCGATCCGGAGCGTGGCGGCAAAGCACGGTGTTCCGATGGCAGCCGTGGCGATTGCCTGGACCATGCTGCCCGCCCGTGCCGGGGGCGTGTCCCTGCCGATCCCGGGGACGAGCTCCCTGGAACACCTGGCCGAGAACGCTCGGGCCGTGGAGGTCGAGTTGGACGACGAGGACCTGGCATTGCTCGAGCACCTGCCGGTGGCCGGATCGAGGTACTGACCGAGCGCTCTTCGGGGCTGCCCGCGCACAGCAAAGCGGCCTGACCTGGATCCTCCAAGTCAGGCCGCTCATGAAAAGTGCGCCACGAGGGATTCGAACCCCCAACCTTCTGATCCGTAGTCAGATGCTCTATCCGTTGAGCTAGTGGCGCGCCGGTCTCACAGACCGATGTTCGCCGCCCTGCCGGGCTCGCGAACAGTGGATTACATTACGCGGACCGCGGTCCATTGCGCAAATCGCACGGCTGTTCGCCCGATCACGCGGGAACCGCTCAGGACTCGGCCTGCCCGCGCCGCCAGTAGCCCATGAAGGACACGTTCTGCTTGGGGATGCCCGCGGCGTCCACGCACAGCCGCCGCCACGCCTTGACGCTGGCCGCCTCACCGGCCAGGAAGACGTAGGTGTCCCGCTCGGATCGGGGATCGGCGATTTCCCAGAGGGGGGTCGCCTCCGTCGCGGTGGCCTCGACGGCGCGTTCCGGGCGTCGACCCGCGAGGACGTCCGCCACGCAGAAGGTCGGCAGATCCAGCACGTGTGCCAACTCGCGGACGGAACCCGTCCCGTGGGCACCGGTTTCTGAACGGGGGAGGGCGTGCACGCGGACCGAAGGTGAGGACTCCGCGAGCGGAAGGTCCTCGGCCAGCGGCACTTCCATGATGACGTCCGCATCGATGGGCTGCTCTTCGGCCTGGAGTTCTTCGACGATCGACAGCAGTGCCGGCACAGCGGTCTCGTCCCCGACAGCCACGATCCGTCGGGCGCGACCGGAACCCCAGGCGGACCACGGTGATTCTCCGGGGCCGGGCCCCAACAGGTAGGTCCGGTCGCCGGGGCGGGCGTTTGCGGCCCAGCGTCCGCCGGGGCCCTGATCCGCTGCGTGCAGGACGAAGTCCAGGGTGACCTCCGGTACCACTTGACCCCTGAGTTCCACCCACCGTGCCGATCGGGCGGTGTACGTACGGAGATAGCCGCGCTGCTCCTGGGGCAGCGCGAACCACCCGCGGTACCCCATGCTCAGGTCGGGGCGAGTCGGCTCGGTGCCCTCCGGCGGCAGCAGGAGTTTGAGGTAGGCGTCGCGGCACGCCACGGGATCACCGTCGCCGATGAGATCTCGAGAGAACTCGGCCAACTCCGGGCCGGCCAGGCGGACGCGACGGAACGTCGGTGAGAGGTCTTCGACTCCGGTGACCTCTACCTCGGCACAGGCGATCACGGGTACTGGCTGAGCTGCGGCGCTCATGATGCCTCCATCCCCACGGGAACCTCGACGGTGGACTCGCCCGGCTCGGTGCGCGCGCCTTCCGGCTCCGCGGCTGCGCGGCGACGGCCACGCGGGAGCACCACGGGATGCCCCTCCGTGGGGTCCCGTACGATTTCGGCCTCCAGGTCGAAGACCTCCCAGAGAGTCTGCTCGGTGAACACCTCGTCCGGCGTCCCGACCGCCTGCACCCCTCCCTCCTTGAGTGCAATCACCCGGTCGGCCACGCGCGCGGCCAGGTTCAGTTCGTGCAGGACGGCCACCACGGTGGTCCGGCTGCCGTCCGGGCGGCGCAGGGAGCGCATCAGGTCCAGCAGCTCCACCTGGTGGGCCAGGTCCAACGCTGCGGTGGGTTCGTCCAAGAGCACGGTGGGTGTGTCCTGTGCCAGGACCAGCGCGATCCACACGCGCTGCCGTTGGCCACCGGAGAGTTCGTCCACGGGGCGCTCGGCCAACTGCTCCAGATCCACCATGGACAGGGCGCGAGCGATCGCCTCGTCGTCGCCGGGGGAGGGCGCACCCCACCACCGCCGGTGCGGATGCCGCCCCCGCGCCACCAACTCGGCAACCGTGAGGCCTTCGGGCACCACGGGGGACTGGGGCAGCAGGGCGACCTGGCGGGCATAGGGCTTGGGGCGCAGTTGCCCCAGGTCCTGGGACCGGAACTGAATCCTTCCGGAACGAGGGGGCAGCTGCCGGGACAGCCCCTTGAACAGGGTGGACTTGCCCGATCCGTTGGCCCCGATCAGCACTGTTGTCTCCCCGGGATTGATGACCAGGTCGACGTCGGACACGGCGGTCCGGGGCCCGTACCCGAGGGACAGGCCTTCGGTCCGGAACACCGGGGTGCTCTGCAGGTCACTCATGACTGAGCTCCTCTCCGCTGCTTCACGAGCAGCCACAACATCACGGGGGCACCGATCGCTCCGGTGATCACTCCGGCGGGGAGCCGTGCGTCGCCGAACATTTCGGCTCCCACCATGTCCGCGGACACGACGATCAGGGCACCGACGGCGCCACTGGCAGGCACTGAGATCCGTCCACCGTGCAGTGCCGCTGCGATGGGGGTGGCGAGCAGTGCGACGAAGGACAACGGTCCCGTTGAGGCCGTTGCGACGGCGGCGAGCAGCACGCCCACGCCCAGGGTTCCCGTTTGGATCAGGCCCGGGCGGGACCCCAGGCCGACGGCGAGCTCTTTGCCCAGGGACGCGGGTTCCATGGCCCGGTGCAGGATCACCGCGAGGGGAACCGCGACCACGAGCACCGCCAGGACCAGGACCAGACGGTCCCAGGTGGACGAATTGAGGGAACCGGCGGTCCATACCGCGGCCCCCTGGGCGTTCTGCGTGGACAGTCGGGCCATGACGCCGACCACGACGGCCTGCCCCAGTGCTCCGACGCCGATCCCGGCCAGCAGGAAGCGTTCACCGACGATCCCGGATGCGCCCGCCCCGGCGTGCAAGGAGGTGGAGGCCGCAGCGATCAGACCGGCGGCGACCAGTGCCCCGACCAGCGCCGCCCAGGCCACGCCTGCGCCCGAGGTCCCCAGGAAGTAGATGGATGCCACAGCCCCGGCCGCCGCGCCCGCGTTGATGCCCAGGACGTCCGGGCTGGCCAGGGGATTGCGCAACACGGTGCGGAAGAGGGCACCGGCCATGCCGAAAGCCAGTCCCGCGGCGGCACCCAGCAGGGCGCGCGGCAGCTTGTCCTGCATTACGATGAACGTGGCTCCGGGGATGCGCTCGCCCGCCAGGATGCGAAAGAAGTCCGGGAGGGTGACGGTGTACTGACCCAGCAACACCCGCACGCCCATCATGACCAGCACCGCGATCAGCAGGGACGCGAGCAGCAGGCGGCCCCGGTGGGACTGCCTGCGGCGGATGGTCTGGACGGAAGCGGCCTTCACAGCGTGACCCCCCGTCGTCGACGAAGAAGGGCCAGCAACACGGGAACCCCCAGGACCACCGTGGTGATCCCCACGTAGATCTCCTGGGGCGGCGCCACCACGCGGCCGAGAGTGTCCGCCACCAGCAGCAGGGCCGGGCCCAGGAGGAGGCTCAGGACGATCAACCAGCGGTAGTCTCCCCCCACGACGCGGCGGATGGCGTGGGGGACCAGCAGTCCCACGAAAGCGATCGGGCCGGCAATCGCTGTCGCCGAGCCCGCCAGAACCACGATCCCCACGAAGACCAGGCCCCTCTGGACACCGAGGTCGACACCCAGACCGTGGGCGAGTTCATCGCCCAGGGCCATGGCGTTGAGTCCCGATGCCCCGGCCAGCAGCAGCGCAACTCCGATCAGGACCAACGGTGCCGCCGTGGCCAGGTCGCCGGTGTCCGTACGGGACACGGATCCCACGTTCCAGTACCGGTACCGCTCCAGGACGGCTTGGTTGGTCAGGACGACGGCGGAGGTCACGGCGACGAATCCGGCGTTGACCGCCGCGCCGGAGAGCGTCAGTCCGATGGGCGTCGGCGCGCCCCCTCCGATTTGGGAGAGGCCGAAGACGAGTCCGGCCGCGACGGTGCAGCCGATCAGTGCCGCCAGGGCGATCTGCCAGCTGCTGTGCGCCCCGAGCCACCCCAGGGCGAGCACGACGCCGGCTGCAGCTCCGGAGGACAGCCCCAGCAAACCCGGGTCACCGAGTGGGTTACGGCTGACCCCCTGCATGCCCGCGCCCGCGGCGGCCAGTGCTGCGCCCACCAGGACCGCGGTCACGGTTCGCGGAATGCGGTTGAGGACCACTGCCGTGTCCATGTCGGCGCCGGCACCGGAGTCCTGCCCCGTCAGAATGCCCGGCAGCCTCCCGAGCACCGTCGCCACGGTGCCGGGGTCGATGGATCGACTGCCCCAGAACAGCGACGCGGCCGTCGCGGCGATCAGGAGGATCACTGCGACGGCCAACGTGACCCACGGGGTGACCCGTAGGGACCGGCTCATGCTGCGGCGGATTCCGTGGCCGATGCCTCGCCCGTGGACCCGCTGCCCCCGACCGCTTCGGAGATCTGCGGGATCACGTTCTCCAGGGCCCACGGGATGCTCAGGGGCGAGGCGGCGGAGACTGAAAGGGTCTCTTGGCCGTCGGTCTGCAGGACCATGTGGCCATCGGCCACCGCCGGAATCTTGTTGAGCAGGTCGTCCGACTCGATGTCCTCGCGCACGGATTCATCGGCCGCCCAGGTGATCAGGACATCCGACTCCAGTTCGTCGGCGCGTTCGGGGGACCAGCCGATGAAGAACTCGGTCGGATCGTCGCCCTCGGCTTCCACGACGACCGGAGCCTGCTCCATGCCCAGCGCGGTCATGAGACGCGGCCGGTTGTCGACGGAGGTGTAGATGCTGATCTGCTCCTCGGCGGACGGGTCCACGGTGCCGTAGATGAAGGTCTTGCCCGCCAGATCGGGGTTCTCCTCTGCGGCCTTGGAGATCTTCTCCTCGACGGAGGACACCAGGTCCTCTGCCTCCTGGTCACGCCCGAGCGCCTCGCCGATCAAGCGAGTGGTTTCCTCCCACGGGGTGCCGAACGGTGCGGTGTCTGCCGGCGGTGCAACGGTGTTGGCGATCTCGGAGAGTTTGTCGTAGTCCTCCTGCGTCATGCCGGAGTAGACGCCGATGATCAGATCGGGTTCAGCTGCCGCGATGGCCTGGAAGTCCAGACCGTCGGTCTCGGACCACTTGGTGGGCTGCTCCCCGCCCTTTTCCGCCAGGGCGTCGTCGAACCAGTCCGTCGACTTGTTCTCGTTGCCGCCGAAGTCGGTCTCGGCAATGCCGACCGGCACCACTCCCAGCGCCAGGACCACGTCCTGGTTGACCCAGGCGATCGTGGCCACGCGCTTGGGGGCTTCGTCGATCGTCGTCGAACCGTAGGCGTGGCCAATGGTGCGGGGGAAACCCTCCGAGGACTCGCTGCCGCCGTCCTCCGGGGAGCCGGAGCCGGTCTGGCAGCCCGCCAGAGCGAGGGCCCCGAAAGCGGCCATGCCGGTGAGGGCGCTTCGCCGGGACAGGGATCCCGTCAGGAAGCTGTCGGTGCTCGGGCTGCGGCGAGGAACGGTCATGTCTACCCCTGTGATGTCTCGAATCGGATCGGCGGCTGTGTGCCGGCGGAAGCGACCGCCGGCCCAGGATGATGCGAGTCATGCAAGGTTAGGCTGCCCTAATTATCCGCGTGATCACTGTAGGGGGTGATGGAGCACATACGCAAAGTGAACATGTGCTAATTCGTGAGGTTGGCCACATCCTGGTGACTTCCGGTGATGGCGCCCGCTCGTGACGTACGCCGCCCGTCATGATCGTGTGATTCTGGCCACCCTTGCCCGGGGTCGTGACCAACGGAACAGGTAGACTTAGACCACACCACAAGATCGGCCAGCTCCGCCTCGGCTTACACCTCAGGTGATCCTCATGTGATCGGAGCAACCAGGCGGTGTTCAGCTGGGCAGGGACCTCAACGGTGAGGTTCCGGAGGTGGCCGAGAAGTCGGTGGTCAGAAGTAATGCACGGCCTCAACGAGGAGACACGTCCATGGCTCAGAAACCCACAGACACATTGAATGAACTCTCCGCCGAGGCTCAGCGGGGGATCGAGCAAGCCCCCACGACCCACCAGCACCTGCTGGAATGGGTGAGCGAAGTGGCCCGCCTGACCCTGCCGGAGCGCATTCACTGGGTCGACGGGTCCGCGGACGAGTGGAAGACCCTGACCGACGAGATGGTCGAGGCGGGCACCTTGGTCCGCCTTGCCGATGACAAGTTCCCGAACTCCTTCGCGGCGTTCTCCGACCCCGACGACGTGGCCCGGGTCGAGGAACGGACCTTTATCTGCACCGAGACGAAGTACGGCGCCGGTCCCACCAACAACTGGGAGGACCCGGAGGAGATGAAAGGCATCCTCACGGAGCACTTCCGCGGGTCGATGCGTGGACGCACCATGTACGTCATCCCCTTCGTCATGGGTCACCTGGACGCCGACGACCCCAAGTACGGCGTGGAAATCTCCGATTCGCCCTACGTCGTGTGCTCCATGCGCATCATGGCCACGATCGGCTCCGACGTCCTCAAGAAGATGGAAGCCGCTGACGCCTTCTTCGTGGAGTGCCTGCACTCGCTCGGTGCGCCACTGGCACCGGGGCAGGAAGACGTTCCGTGGCCCTGCAGCCCGACCAAGTATATCGTGCATTTCCCCGAGGACCGCGCCATCTGGTCCTTCGGCTCGGGCTACGGCGGCAACGCACTGCTCGGCAAGAAGTGCTACGCGCTGCGCATCGCCTCCGCGATCGCCCACGACGAGGGCTGGCTGGCCGAGCACATGCTCATCCTGAAGGTCACGGACCCCAATGCCTCGACCAAGTACATCGCGGCGGCCTTCCCCTCGGCCTGCGGCAAGACCAACTTCGCCATGATCGAACCGACCATCCCCGGTTGGAAGGCGGAGATGGTCGGCGATGACATCGCGTGGATCCGGTTCCGTGGTGAACAGGCGTACGTCGTCAACCCGGAAGCAGGCCTGTTCGGCGTCGCGCCCGGCACCGGGTGGTCGACCAACCCCAACGCCATGAAGGCGATCGCCAAGGGCAACACGATCTTCACCAACGTGGCCCTGACCGACGACGGCGGCGTGTGGTGGGAGGGCATGACCGATGAGGTTCCCGCTCACTTGGTGGACTGGAAGGGCAACGACTGGACCCCCGACTCCGGTCGCCCGGCGGCACACCCCAACTCCCGGTTCTGCACGCCCATCAAGCAGGCCGAGATCCTGGCACCGGAGTACGACGACCCCAACGGCGTCCCGCTCTCGGCGATCATCTTCGGCGGACGCCGCAAGACCACGGTCCCCCTGGTCGCCGAGTCCTTCGGCTGGGAGCACGGTGTGTTCCTGGGTGCCAGCTTGTCCTCGGAGACCACCGCCGCGGCCAAGGGTGCCGTGGGCGTGGTGCGGCGCGACCCCATGGCCATGCTGCCCTTCATCGGCTACAACGCCAACGACTACCTGCAGCACTGGCTGGACCTGGGCGAGAACCACGGTTCCGCCAACATGCCCAAGGTGTTCTACGTGAACTGGTTCCGTCGTACTCCCGACGGCGGTTTCGCCTGGCCGGGCTTCGGCGAGAACAGCCGCGTGGTGGACTGGATCTGCCGCCGCGTGGACGGTACGGCCGGGGGCGTGGAAACCGCCGTCGGTGTGGTCCCCGCGCCCGAGGACCTGAACCTCGACGGTCTGGAGATCACGGACGAGGAGATCCAGGCGGCGCTGGCGGTCAATGCCGACGAGTGGCGGGCGGAACTGCCCGGCATCCACGAGTGGTTCGGGAAGCTCGGTGACGTCCCGGTCGCGCTTGCCGAGGAGGAAGCCGGCCTGAGCGAGCGGCTGAACGCCCAAGGCTGACCGGACTGGAAACGTCGAAGGGGGCGTCCGCAGAAATGCGGACGCCCCCTTCGACGTTTCCGTCAGGTCCGGAGCATGCCCCGGACCTGACTCGGTTGCCCGATCTCAGGCGCGAATGAGCCCGAGAACGTGGTCGCGCACGCCTTCCATGGACGCCTGGTCAGCGGCCTCGACGTTGAGCCGCAGGAAGGGCTCCGTGTTGGACGGACGAAGGTTGAACCACCATCCTTCACTCGCGGAGGTGAAGGTCGTCCCGTCGGAGTCCTCGACGATGACGTCCTGATCGGCGTACGCGGCCCGGACCCGGTCCACGGCCGCGGCCTTGTCCTCGATCTCCGAGTTGATCTCCCCGGAGGCGACGTACGGCGAGTAGCTGTCCATGAGCTGGCTCAGCGGCTGATCCTGCTCCCCGAGCGCGGCCAGGACGTGCATGGCCGCCAGCATTCCGGTGTCCGCGTTGAAGAAGTCTCGGAAGTAGTAGTGCGCCGAGTGCTCGCCGCCGAAGACGCCGCCCTCGGAGGCCATCACGGCCTTGATGAAGGAATGACCCACGCGAGTCTTGACCGGGCGCCCGCCACGGGCCTCCACCAGCTCGGGGACGGCCTTTGAGGTGATCAGGTTGTAGATCACCACGGGCTCCTGCTCGCCGTCGGCCTGGGCTCGGGCGATCTCACGCTCGGCGACCAACGCCGCAATGGCGGAAGGGGTCACGGGATCGCCGTTGTCGTCGATCACGAAGCAGCGGTCCGCGTCGCCGTCGAAGGCCAGACCGATGTCCGCCCCGTGCTCTACCACGGCCTTCTGCAGGTCCACCAGGTTCTCCGGCTCCAGCGGGTTCGCGGGGTGGTTCGGGAAGGTGCCGTCGAGCTCGAAGTACAGGGGCACGATCTCCAGCGGGAGGCCGGGAAGGACGGTGTCGCCCAGCACGGCAGGGGTGGTCTTGCCGCCCATGCCGTTGCCGGCGTCGACGACGACCTTGAGCGGGCGGATACCCGAGAGGTCCACGAGCCCCCGCAGGAACTCCGCGTAGTCCTTGAGGACGTCGCGTTCAGTCACGGTGCCGACGGCCTCCACGGCCGGAATGCCGTTTGCCAGGTAGTCCTGCGCGCGGTCACGGATGTCGTAGAGACCCGTCTCCGAGGACACCGGGACGGCACCCGCCTTGGACATCTTCATCCCGTTGTAAGCCGCCGGGTTGTGGCTCGCAGTGAAGGTCACACCTGCCGCGTTCATGACGCCGCACGCGAAGTACAGCTCGTCCGTGGAGATCAGACCGATCTTGACCACGTCGGCCCCACGGGCGGTGGCACCCTCCGCGAACGCGGTCATGAACTCAGGGGATGACGGGCGCATGTCGCCACCGACCAACACCGTGGATCCCGCCAGCTCCAGGGCGTCCACGAAGGCGGCACCGGTGGCGCGAACCGTGTCTGCGGTGATGGTCTCCCCGACGATTCCGCGTACGTCGTAGGCCTTGAAGGACTCGGAAAGCTCAATTGTCATAGTCGGAACCTTAGTTCACCCCAGCTGTCCGATCCGTGCGACAGCGCCTGGCGCGCAGGGCATCGGCGCGCAGGTGGGGGGACAAAACCGGGCAACCACCGTGCCCCGGGCCGCTCGTTCAAGCCGTTGTGCTTCCATGGAGACATGGCTGAGTTCTTTTCGACGACGGACCCTATTCAGAACTATGCGTGGGGTTCGCGTTCCGTGCTGGCGCGCATGCAGTCTCGGGAGGTTCCGTCCGTGGATCCCGAGGCGGAGCTGTGGGTCGGCTCCCACCCGTCGGGTCCGTCCGTGCTGACCGTTGACGGGCAGGAACGGTCGATCATCGACCTGCTGGCTGAGGACCCGAAGCGCCTGGTGGGCCGGCGGGCCGACGTGTTGCACGACGGGGACCTGCCCTTCCTGTTGAAGATCCTGGCCATCGACGCACCCCTTTCCATCCAGGTCCATCCTTCGCCGGAGCAGGCGGAAGAGGGCTGGCAGCGGGAAGAGGCCGCGGGTGTGGACGTCTCGGCGGCCGGGCGCAACTACAAGGACCGGCAGCCCAAACCCGAGATCGGAGTGGCCGTCACGCGCGTCGAATCCTTGAGCGGTGTGCGTGGGGAAGCTGAGTTGGCGGTTCTGGCCGAGGCCCTTGACCAGCAATGGTTGCGAGAAATCCTGGCCTCCGGAGAACCCGTGCTGCCCGCCGTCCTGCGCATGAGCGATGAGCAGGCTCAGGTGGCGCTTGCCGACCTCCTGGCCGCGGTCGAACGGTTGCCCACCCACGACGAACTCGGTGCTCTACTGCGCTACATCTCAGGACGTCACCCGGGCGATCGCGGCCTGCTCGTGGCGCTGTGCATGAACCACGTGGTGTTGGAACCGGGGGAAGCGATCTTCACGCCGGCCGGCCAGCTGCACGCCTACCTCCGGGGGACGGCGGTGGAACTCATGGCCTGTTCGGACAACGTGCTACGTGCCGGGCTGACCCCCAAACACATCGACGTGGACGAGTTGCTCAAGATCGTGACCCCCGAACAGGCCGACAGCGACCCGATCCAGCCCACCGCGGGGGCATACGGGCTCCGCCACTACCCGTTGTGGGACGACCGGCTGACGTTGGTGTCCGCGACAGCCGCCGCCGGTCGCCCCGCGCAGTTGCCGGAGGACACAACCGTGGTGTTGTGCACGGAGGGCTCCGTGGAACTGCAGACGGACCCTGATGTCTCTCACGAATTGTCCGCGGGACATTCCGTGTGGTGCCGCACCGACGGCGCTCCCGTGAGCGTCACGGGAGAAGGCACCGTCTACGCGGTGGGGCTCGTCGGCTGAGGGTGCCATGGGGCTCGCGTGGAACAGCGTGCAACCGATCCACGTGACACGTGACCCAGGCCATACCGTGTGGGCCTGCCCGCAACGTCGAGGGAATGAGCCGAGGTCACCCCAAGCCATGAGCACAACACAGGAGTCCTATCTGATCGGTCTGATCGGGGACGGCATCACCGCCAGCCTGACGCCACCCATGCATGAAGCCGAAGCTGCCGCACAGGGACTCCACTACCTGTACCGCCCCGTGGACCTGGCCTTGATCGGGCGGTCCGGGGAGGACGTCGGCGAGCTCATGCGGGCCGGCCGCGATCTCGGCTTCAACGCGTTCAACATCACGCACCCGTGCAAGCAAATCGTCCTCGAGCATCTGGACGAGATTCCGGAACGTGCAGCCGCTCTGCAGGCGGTCAACACGGTCCTGATTCGCGACGGGAAGTTCATCGGCGAGAACACCGACCAGAGCGGGTTCGCCTCTGCCTTGGCCGCCGAGCTCCCGGATGCGGCGAAGGACAAGGTGGTTCAGCTGGGCACGGGTGGGGCAGGTTCGGCCGTCGCCTACGCCCTCCTGGATTCCGGGGTGCAGGACCTCACGTTGTTCGATCTCGATCTGGACCGGGCGAAGGAGCGCGCAGCCGCTCTGGCGCCTCACTTCCCCTCCGCTCGCGTGGGGGCGACCGACGCCGCGGGACTCGAACCAGCTGTCGAGCAGGCGAACGGGGTGGTCAACTGCACCCCGATCGGCATGCACCACCACCCGGGGGCACCGATCGACCTGGAACTGATCACGGCCGAGCACTGGGTTGCAGACGTGATTTACCTGCCCGTTGACACCCCTCTTGTCACCCGCGCGCGAGAACTCGGCTGCCAGGTCCTGGACGGCGGGGCCATGGCCGTGGGGCAAGCCGTGGATGCCTTCCGCCTGATCACCGGCGTCGAACCCGACCGGCAGCGCATGAGGGTTCACTTCCTGGAGATGCTGGCGGACCAACAGCCCTGACGGTCCACTGCGTCGCGGAGCACTATCCTGAAGGCCACGGAGGGCGGGACGGACCCGCCTCGCAACGGGTGTGCTCGAACACCCGCTGTCGTCGTTCGTCGAGCCGTCCGCACAGCAGGGCCCACGGGGCCTGGAGAGGTCAGGTCCGGTCCATGAGCCGCCCGCCCCGCACCACCACCGCCCCGCGTTTGCGTCGCTGGGGCGCCCTGGTGCTTGCGGCGAGTTTGCCGCTGGGCGTGGCGGGGTGCAGGGACCACGAGGACGGTCCGACAACCAACGAGATCGCGGGCCCGCCCAACCAGGAATCGCCGCAGCTCGTCCTGGGCGACGACGTCGAACTCCCCTCCTGGGGATACAGCGCCACTTGCGACCAGCCGCGGCCGGTTGCCGATTCGGCCGGACTCGTGGAACCCGATCCACTGGCCGGAGACCGCGGTGTGCAGTTCTACGCGCCGGCGGTCGAAGACGTCCTGTGCAACCTGAGCGGCGTGCAGTCGGCCTCGGCAGCGGGTCAGTACGACGAGGTCGACGACATCCGGACAGGTGCCATGGACATCGGGGTGGTCATGGACTCCGAGACTTCCGAGGAGAACATGCGCGCCGTGCGGCAGGCGGCGATCACGGCAGCGACCGAGCAAGGATTGCCGGCCCAAGGCCTGGTGGTGGACGGCATCACGATCATCCTCACGGACGGGTCCTCCGTGAAGGGCCCGGCCGAAGGTCTGACCGCGGGAGGGGCGGAAACGCTCACCGTGGAAGGCATCCACGTTCTGGACCAGTTGCGTCAGACGGACTCCGGGTCCCGGTGGAGCGTGGAGGTCGGTGAGGAGTTCACCCTCAGCACCTACCTGGATGCCGACGTGACCGCCGCCGGCTTCCCCGACGACGTCGCTGCCGCCATGGCCGAATCCACCAAGATCCAGGCCACGACGGAACCGGTGGTCCGGCAGGACAGGGTCGTGGTCACCGACGACGGGTTGACCCTGACGTACGCGCCCGGTCAGCAGGACGACCTCTCGGACGAGGTGCTTGAGGACCTGGCGGAGCTGAGCAGAACCGACGACGTGAAAGAGGTCAGTGCGTCGATCACCACGGACAAGCAGGGCAGACCTGTGCTCAAAGTCCGTACACGCAGCGCGACTCCCGCCAAGGTCCCGGACACCGACGCCCGGGTGGGAGATCTCGAGACTTCACTCGGCGAGCTGGGACTGCAGCTCGACCACAAGGTCCTGGGCGCTCCGGCGCCGTTGGACAGCTGAGGTATTTCCGGCTCAAGGTCTCCTGTGCTCGGATCGCCCGCGCGCCCGCAAAGCGAAGCCCAGGCCGGTCACGGCCACCGCGGTCATGAGCCCGCCGATGAGCAGGAGCAGCCCGTCGTGCACAGCCACGCCCAGAACGACCACCAGCAGACCCACGACGATCAGACCGATCTGCAAGGGAATCACGGGTGTCAAAGGGGCTCCTGGTGATGTGGGACGTTGCCGCGTGCGCGTGCAGCACCGAAGTCAACCACCGCAGTTCACCCAGGGCAAGCAGCTGTGCCCAGGGCTGATCCGGTGACGAGCCCGCCACGCCGTCGTAGTGTGGGGAAGGAAATCAGATCCGACGCACGAATCAGGAGTGGCCATGACGTCCTTGAACGGCAAGAAGATCGCATTCATCGCCGGTGACGGTGTGGAGGAGCCCGAGCTGACCGAGCCCTGGGCCGCAGTCCGGGAAGCCGGTGGAACGCCCGTGCTCCTGTCCACCCGGAAGGGCAGGATCACCGCCATGCGCGGGGACTGGGACCATTCCGGCAGCTACGACGTCGACGAAGCCCTGGAAACGGTCGAAGCTGCCGACTTCGACGCGTTGGTCCTTCCCGGCGGCACACTCAATGCCGATGCCATGCGGCTCGACAAGGAAGCCTTGCGGTTGGCCAAAGAGTTCGACGCAGCGCAGAAGCCGATTGCCGCGATCTGCCACGCCCCGTGGATCCTGGTCGAAGCCGACCTGGTGCGCGGGCGGACCATGACTTCCTACGAGTCCGTGGCCACCGATCTGCGTAACGCCGGTGCGCAATGGGTCAACCGGGAAGTCGTCGTGGACGGAAACCTGATCACCTCGCGCAATCCGGGCGACCTTGAAGCTTTCAACCGTGAGCTGGTGCGACTGACCGCGGACTGACGTGCCGGCTCCGGGTGGCTGGCCCGTCGGGACGAACGGACCGGCACGCCACCCACAGCCAAGCCACCGACGGCAACAGCCCTGACCCGGGCGCCTGCCCGTGGTTGACTTCCGGGAGAGGTCGCGACAGTGACCCGTAGGACCGCGGCCCGACACCCCGGGCCCGTGCAGCGGTTTTGACAGGCCGTATGCGGTTGACGAAAGGAAGCTTCATGTCCATCCCCCGTCGCCCCCTGAGCATGGCTCGGCGTCTCCAGATCGTCACGGCAGCGGCCGGTGCCTCGGCCCTGCTGCTGACGGGTTGTGGCGGTGGTGACTCGCCTGATTCGTCGGCCTCCGAGGAGGCGGGGCAGTCCACGAGCGCGGCCGCCACGGGTGCGGAGTCGGGCTCTGCGACCAGCAGTGAGTCCGCGTCGGGCACGGAGTCCGCATCGCCTTCCGAATCCGGTTCGAGCGAGGCCTCACCTTCCGAATCCGCATCCGCGGGAGCCTCGGAATCCGGCGCGGCGGACAGTGGGATGACCGACGCCTCCCAGGGTGCGCAGTACGTCCAGAACGCGGTGAGCGCCGGGTACGCCCTCAACGAGGTCGGCGACCTTCCCGTCGTCACCATGTACACCGACTACGAATGCCCTGCTTGTCAGTCGGCCCACCCGCTCGTGGAGGAGGCGGCCGACAGCCTGGACGGCGAGGTCACCGTGGTGGTCAAGAACTTCCCGCTGCCCATGCACGACAACGCCGTGCCCGCCGCACGCGCTGTCGAAGCGGCGGCGATGCAGGACGAAGCGGACGACTACGCGAGCGCACTGTACGAGAATCCGGATGACTGGACGGAACTCTCCGGCAGTGAGCTCGACGAATACTTCAAGACGACCGCCGAGGAACAGGAACTGGACGCCGACCAGTTCTCCAAGGATTACAGCTCGGGTGCCGTTGCGTCGATCGTGGACGAGCACGCCTCGCAGGCGGAGGACTTGGAACTGGAAGGCACCCCGAGCTTCGTCGTCGGTGAGGAGTCCATCAACCTCGATGACGTCCAGACCGCCGACGATCTGGCCAACGCCTTCCGGGACGCCACGAAGGACGCCCCGGAGGATGCCCGCACGCCGGCCGGTGGCACGGCGGCTCCCACGGCACCCGCGGAGGACTGAATCACCATGGGCAACGCAGACACACCCGAAGGGCGCGGAGTCATGGCTTGGCTTGCGCGCCTCACCGGACGACGCCCGCGTCCCGCCCCGCTCCAACACCCGGGACATTCCGTCTTCGCCGTCAAGCGTGGGAACAATGCTTCCGCCGCCGAGGCCCCACGCCTGGCCGACCAGGGAGTTGCCATGAACACCGATGAACAGATCCGTGTCACCGCGCTCGTCCAGGGCACGGTCCAGGGCGTGGGGTTCAGGTATTGGACCTGGCGACAGTCCGAGAAGTTAGGGCTGGTGGGCTCGGCGGTCAACCGTCACGACGGCTCCGTCGAGGTTGTCGCCGAGGGGCCACGGTGGGCAGTTCGCGACCTCCTGCGTGAAATCCAGGGTCCGGACGCCCCCGGGGCCGTGTTCAAGGTGGACGCCCACTACGAAGACGCTCGGGGCGGGCTCAACGGTTTCACGACCGGTTAGTGCCCGGGCCCTCGCGGATTCCGGAGGGAGCGGACCCAGTCCTCCAGTTCCCACCTGTCCAGCACGGCCGCTGGATGGGGACCGGCCGCAACCAGAGCGTCCCGCCACGAATCCGGTACGGCCCGGTCCCGGGCAACCAGGATCAGGTTTCCCGGGTTCCGGCCCGTCAGCATCGACTGTTCGGTCAGGCACCACAGGTCGGAGAACACGGGCTCCCCACCGCTGCGGTCGGGGGAGCCCAAGACCTCGACCTGCTCGGCGAAGAACTTGAGTCCGGGATCGTCCCCGACATTCACCAGCAGGACCCCACCCGGTGCCATGGTGTCCCGTACCTGTTCGTAGAACGCTCGTTCACGTAGGTGGAGTGGCGCGTCAGCCCCGGCGAAGACATCCAGAACGACGACGTCGGCCGGGGCCGCCCGGCTCTGCGCAATGCGGGGCAATGCCTCCCGTGCGTCCCCGTGCATCACCTCGACGGCGGCACCCTCAGGCCACGGGATGTGGGACAGGACGAAGTCGGGCAACTCACGCGCCAGTTCCACGACCAGCTGCTGTGAGCCGGGTCTGGTCGCGGCGACGTACCGCGGCAGGGTCATGGCGCCTCCACCCAGGTGCACTGCCTTCAAGGGGTGCCCCGCTGGGGCGGCGCAGTCGATCACGTTGGCGATGCGCCGGAGGTACTCGTAGAACACCCGGCGGGGATTGCGGGCATCCACGTGGGACTGCTCCGCGCCGTCGATGCTCAGGATCCACCCCTCGGTCTCCTCGTCCTGGGTCAGCTCCGCCCAGGCGTCGGCGGCAGTCAGGAATCGGCGGGCGGGCTTTGGCCCCATGCGCTCCACGAAGGCCACCTCCTGTTCATGTCATTGCCCGAAGCTGGTGCCAAGACTTCCACGTGTGAGAGGACAGCGTGCGCAAACCCCCGCAGCAGAACACGCCGGATACCGCACCGAGGCCCGCAGAGGAGGCCACGTCCGGCACGCCAGGTCGGGCAGCGATCCAGGCCAGGATCGACGATCTCGCGATGACCGCGCCGAACGCGTCGATGCCCGCGCCGCCCACCCGGACGGAACTGGCCGGTGAACTGTACGAGGTGGTCGGGGACCTGATCGAGCACCTCCGGGACTCCCGCCGCCGGTCTCTCACCGATCTGCAAGGGGCCACCGGCGGGGCCGCAGCCTCCGCCGTGAACCTGGTGGATTACGTCGCGGTGCGCGGACTGGACATCCGCGACCTCCAACGGGGGTTGGCGAGCCTGGGGGTCTCCTCCCTGGGGCCCATGGAATCCGATGTCATGGAGCACCTTGTGGCGGTCCGTGCCACGCTGGCCGCCGTCCTCGCCCAGGACGGCTCGGACGAGCGGCCGACCGGTCAGCTGGAAGCCGGAACGCGCAGCTCCTCGGCAGCGCCCGACTCGGTGTCCGTGGACCCGGTGCCATCGGTCAGTCCGGGAACCGCGTTGCTCGCCAAGAACACGGAGGAGATCTTCGGCCCGGCCTCGGCCCACCGGAACACCAGGATCATGGTGACCCTGCCGAGCGAGGCGGCCGAGGACCCCGACCTGGTCCGCGACTACGTCACATCGGGCATGGACGTCGCCCGGATCAACTGTGCCCACGACGGGCCCGATCGGTGGTCCCGGATGATCCGGAACGGCCGGGCGGCGGGGGAAGCGGCCGGTCGTGGGGTCAAGATTGCGATGGACCTGGGTGGTCCGAAACTGCGCACGGGCCCGATCCTGCCCGGCCCGCGCGTGCGTCGGATCAAACCACGGCGTGACGTCAGTGGCGCGGTCGTGGAACCGGCGCGCGCCTGGCTGGTGCCCCGGGATCACCCGACCGATCCCACCCCGGCGGCACTGGACGGGGACCTGTCGAGCATTCAGCTGAATGACGTCTTGTGGCTGCAGGGTCTCCGAGACGGCGAGGACGTCAGTATTCGTGAGGCACGCGGGTCACGACGTCGGCTCCGAGTCCTGGCGGTCCACGCCGACCGGGTGCTGGTCGAATCCCGGAAGTCCGTCTCCTTCGCCACCGGCCTGGAGCTCACGGACGTCAGGGGCGCCGTCGCGATCGTGGACGAACTACCCGCTGCCGAGATGTCCTTCAGGGTCCGTGAGGGTGACCTGATCACCCTCACCCGGGACACGTCCCCACCGATGCCGCCGACGGCGCGCCTGTCGTGATCGGCTGCTCCCTCCCGGAGGCTTTCGACGACGCCGAGGTCGGGCAGCGCGTGCTGATCGACGACGGGAAACTGGGCACCGTGATTCGTTCGGTCGACCCCGATCGGATGGTCGTGGAGGTCACGCGGTGCCGGCCTGGCGGGGTCAAACTCAAGGCGGAGAAGGGGTTGAACTTCCCCGACACGTCATTGCGGTTGTCCGCCCTTTCGCCGCAGGACCGCGAAAAACTTCCGTTCGTCGCGGAGCACGCCGACATCCTCCAACTGTCCTTCGCCCGGTCGCCACAGGACATCGATGATCTTCTGGAGGCATTGGCCCGCATCCAGGGGGCGGAGATCGATGTCGTCCTGAAGATCGAGACGGTGAGCGGATTCCAGTCACTGCCGCAAATGCTCCTGCGCATGCTGGGCAGGACCGGGTGCGCCGTGATGATCGCTCGCGGCGACCTGGCAGTGGAAGCCGGCTTCGAACGCCTGGTGGAACTGCAGGAGGAGATCATCTGGCTGTGCGAGGCGGCGCGTGTCCCGGTGGTCTGGGCTACGCAGGTCCTGGAGAGTCAGGCCCGTTCCGGTCTGCCCTCCCGCGCCGAGGTGACCGATGCGGGTGCCGGTCAACGGGCAGAGTGCGTCATGCTCAACAAGGGCCCTTCATTTCTGGAGCCATCGCGACCCTTGACTCGATCCTGGGACGGATGGACGGCCACCTGTCCAAGAAGGCCGACCTGCTGCGCCGCCTGGAGTCCTGGGATCCGCAACTCCGCTAGTCGCGAACCACCAAGTGGGCTGATTGTTTCTGCCGTAGCGTGGTTTCCTGCGTCCCGATCCTGCGGCGAGACTACAGTCAGAGTTGTGCTCACCGACCAGGTGATCCCAAGACGAGGAGTACTTCGTGGTTCTTAATCCCCTCAAGCACGCATTCGACGACTCCGGTAAGCCCACGGAGGCGACCACCAACTTCATGGACACCACGTTGCGTGTCCAGCGACCGGTGGTCCTGCGGTGGGTCAAGCGGCTCCGCCGTGAGCACCCGGAGGAGACCCCCACGCAGATCGCCAAGCGACTGGAGAAGCAGTACATCCGCGCGACCACCGCAGGTGGTGGGGCGACCGGTGGGCTGGCCATGGTTCCCGGCATCGGCACGGTGACTTCCCTGGGCGTCTCGGCCGCTTCCGTGGGTGCCTACCTGGAGATGACGGCGCTGTTCGCCCAAGCCATCGCTGAGCTCCACGGCGTTTCCACGGAGGACCCGGAGAAGACCCGCGCGATGGTCATGGCTCTCATGCTCGGTGACGACGGCGAGGCGCTCATGACCCAGGTGCTGGCCAACGGGGGCAAGGCCGGGGCCTTGAACTCGAACTGGGGCATGGCCCTGGGCAGCGGCGGCGGGCAGGGCGCCTCGATGAGCCGCACGTTGCGCAACATGTTCATCAAGCGGTTCCTCAAGCGCCAGTCCGGCGCGATCCTGGGCCGTGCGTTGCCTTTCGGCATCGGGGCCGTGGTGGGTGGGGGCGCGAACTACGCCCTTGCTCGCACCGTGGTCAAGGCCACCCATCAGGCCTTCGGCGAACTGGGGCCGACGTTCCCGGAGGCGCTCGCGGAGGTGGACCGTGCGCCGAAGTTCAAGGACGGCAAGGAGAAGGGTCAGTCGGAAGACGCCCAGCAGGAACAGACCGCTGAACTCGGGAGTGGGGAACAGAAGCAGGGCTGAATGTCACTGAGAGTTCACTGAACGTCAGGCGGGCGGCACCCACGGGTGCCGCCCGCCTTTTGTGTAGGGCGTGCACCCTAGTTTGCGACGAGGTACTGGAAGAACTACTTAATAGTGCCCAGAAACTACTCTGGGACTACGCATAGGTATCAAATGCATGTATCTGCGCAGGTCACACCGGTATTGAGCGGGTATACCTACGAGTTGGTTACATCACATACCGATGGGTAGGTTATGGGGTTCCCAGGAAGTTCCAAGTTCGGTAGATTCTAACTCGTCGTAGTACACGGGGCTGGGGGAATGGCCGGCAGGTGTGGTCGGAGCGATGCGTCAACGGGACGTGCCGCCAGGTGACCCCGTCCACCCCGACTTCCACCGTCGCTGATAGAGGGCCACGATGACCGTCCCCGCCACCTGCCGCAGCCGCGGTCCGGAATCGGCGACCCCAGCTGTCCACGCCACCGAGCCGCTCACGCATCTGATCGCCTGCGGTGTGGCGGATTCAGTGTTCGACGAACTCTCGCGCGCCGTCGGAACGGACCGGGCGGATTCCGAACTCACCATGTTTCACGCCTTCGCGGATCACGACGACGTGGTCATGGAGGTGTCCGGCGCCTTCGCGGCCATCCTGGAGCGCGCACAGGAAGCGTCCAGGCTCAGCGGCGGCCTGGTCCACCCCGTCGTCGAAATGGCCCCGACGGAGTCCGGGGGAGCGGTCCACCTGTTGCACCCGGATGAACCGTTCGCCTACGACGCCGCAACGAGGCGCCTCTACCTGCGCCGCGGCACCGTTCTGGATTTGTGGGACATCGGTTGCGCCTGGGCGGCCGAAGAGATCGTCTCCCGTGTTCTCCAGGCGGACCCTGCCGCCGCGCTCGCGGCAGTGGTGGGGCCTGCGGTCGTGTCGGTCGGTGCGGCCTGGGAGATCGTCGACGCCTTGGGGCAGGAATTCTCGTCCTTGCACCTGCCGTTGCGCTGCGGCCTGCGGTCCTTCGCCGTCCTCGGCTCCACCGCTCGAATCACGAGCCCGCGAGCACTGACCCCCGACGCGGTTACCGGCGCGGTCCGCGCGGAAAGCGCCGTTGTTCACGGCCGCTGGTGGGACAGCGCCGTTGTGGGTGCAGACGACGCCGTACGGGCGCTGACCTTCGCCATGATGGCGGAACGCCTGGGTGGGGAGGCCTTCGACTACATCGTGGACGGCGGAGCCGAGGCCGAATTCCAGGGGTACGTCGGTGCCGAAACCCGCCTTCGACTGCTGCGCACCCCGGGGTGGGTGCCCAAGGCGAGCTGAGCCGCCGGCTTCCCCACTCCGATCAGGACTTGTCGGCGCGCACGTGCCCCACCAGGGTCGAGGCCAACCCGGTGTACGTCGCCGGGGTCAGCTCGGCCAGACGCTGCTCGGCCTCCGGGCTCAACCCGAGCTCCGCAACGAACGCCTGCATCCGTTGCTTGTCCACGCGGTGCCCACGGGTGAGTTCCTTGAGACGTTCGTAGGGGTCGTCCATGCCCGCGGTTCCCGCGATGGCTTCCGCCCGCATGACGGTCTGGATCGCCTCGCCGAGGACTTCCCAGTTGACCTCGAGGTCCGCGGCCATGACGTCTTCCGCGACGTCCAACCGGTCCAGACCCTTGGCGACGTTGGAGATAGCCAGGAGGGAGTGTCCGAAGGCAGTGCCGATGTTGCGTTGCGAGGAGGAGTCCGTGAGGTCGCGCTGCCACCGCGAGGTCACCAGCGTGGCGCCCAGGGTGTCGAGCAGGGAGCAGGAGATCTCCAGGTTGGCCTCCGCGTTCTCGAACCGGATGGGGTTGACCTTGTGCGGCATGGTCGACGAGCCCGTGGCTCCCGCGACCGGCACCTGGCGGAAGAACCCGATGGAGATGTAGGACCAGATGTCCGTGCACAGGTTGTGCAGGATCCGATTGAACCGTGCAACGTCTGCGTACAGCTCGGCCTGCCAGTCGTGCGACTCGATCTGGGTGGTCAGGGGGTTCCAGGTGAGTCCGAGGCCCTCCACGAACGTCCGGGAGATGTCCTGCCAGTCCGCGGTTGGGGCCGCTGAGACATGGGCGGCGTAGGTGCCGGTGGCGCCGTTGATCTTTCCCAGGAACTGAGTGGCGCGCACCCGTTCGAGCTGCCGGCCCAGGCGGTGCGTGAAGACCGCGAGTTCCTTGCCAAGCGTCGTGGGCGTGGCCGGCTGCCCGTGGGTCCGGGACAGCATGGAGACCTGGGACGACGTCTCGGCCATGTTCCTGATCTGCCCGACCAGTTCCTGGGCGGCCGGGGCCCAGACCCCCACGACGGCGTCGCGCACGCCCACGGCGTAGGCCAGGTTGTTGATGTCCTCCGAGGTGCAGGCGAAGTGCACCAGGGGCTTGAGGTGCTCCAGGCCCAGGTCCGCCAGCCGCCGCCCGATGAAGTACTCCACGGCCTTCACGTCGTGCACCGTGACCGCTTCGATCTCGGCCAGTTCGGCCACGGCGGCGGCGTCGAAATCGGCCACGATCCTGCGCAGGCCCTCGATTTGCTCGGAGCTCAGCGGTGACAGGCCGGGAAGAACCTGCCGCGCACACAGGTGGATGAACCACTCGACCTCGACGTGTATGCGGTTGCGGTTCAGCGCTGCTTCCGACAGGTGCTCCACCAGAGGTGCCACGGCGGGGCGGTAACGCCCGTCGAGAGCGCCCAGGGCAATGGGCGGATCGGCTTGAGCCAACGGGCGACGGCTGGGGACGGAAGCAGGTGAGGTCTCGGCCATGGTCGACATTGTTCCATCCCGGGCAGCGTCGGCGGTCATGGCGCCACCTCGTGACGGCCGGCCCACGAAGAGCGCAGGAATCTGAAGTTCCGTGACGGGTTACGCGGCACCGGGCACGGCTACAGTGAGCCCATGAGCCCGATCCGCCCCCGCACCGCCCTCGGAGCGCTGCCCGCCTATGCCGCGGGGAAGCCACCGACCCCCGTCGAAGGTCTGACCCCCTACAAGCTGTCCTCCAACGAGAACCCCTGGGGACCGGTCCCCGCCGCGCAGCAAGCTATTGCCGAAGCGGCCGCCGGGGTGCACCGCTATCCCGATCCCGCCACCGTGAAACTACGTGCGCAGATCGCCGAATCGCTCGAGGTTCCCGTCGAGGACATCGTCACGGGCGCCGGGAGCCTGGGAGCCCTCGCCCAGATCCTGGCAGCGTTCGCAGGAACTGACGAGGACGGCGCCGGGGACGAAGTCCTCTACGCGTGGCGCTCGTTCGAGGCCTATCCCATTCTGGTGACCACCGCCGGGGCCAGAAACGTCCAGGTGCCCAACCTGCCGGACGGGTCTCACGACCTCCAGGCCATGTTGGCCGCGGTCACGGACCGCACGCGGGTGATCCTGCTGTGCTCACCCAACAACCCCACCGGCCCCTCCCTGACCCAGGCGGCCGTGGACGACTTCCTGGCCGAGGTTCCCGAGGACGTCGTCGTGGTCGTGGACGAGGCCTACCGGGAATTCCAGTCCGACCCGGAGGTCGTGGACGGGATCCGCACCTACCGGTCCCACCCGAACGTCGTGGCGCTGCGCACCTTCTCCAAGGCCCACGGCCTGGCCGGTTTGCGCGTGGGGTTCTGCCTCGCCCAGCAGCCCGTCACGGAACAACTGCGCAAGGTCACCGTCCCCTTCGCCGTGACCGAACTGGCCCAAGCAGCGGCAGTGGCCACGTTGCGCAACCCCGATCAGGTCCAGGAACGCGTGGACCGGATCACCTCCGAACGGGACAGGGTCCAGGCCGAACTCGAACGCATGGGTTGCTGGGTTCCCGCCACCCAGGCGAACTTCGTCTGGCTCGCACTGGGTGCCGAGACGGACAGGTTCGCCCGTGCCTGTGCCGCTCAGGCGCTCGCGGTCCGTGCCTTCGCGGGCGAGGGCGTGCGAGTCACCATCGGAGAGCCCGAGGCCAATGACCGGTTCCTCGCCGTGTGTTCCGCGTTCTCACCCCTGCCGTCCGCGCCGGCCGTGGCCGTCCCGTAAGCTCCGATGCACACTGAAAGTCCAGGTCGGGTCCACTGCGGCTCGGTCGAAGCGTGGCACCGGCCATGACCATCCAACCGTCACACCAACGGGAGTCACCTGTGACACCAACCGAGAACACCTCCGGGAAGCCCGAGCCCACGGATCCCCACGATGCGAGGGCAACGGCGGGGACCGGCGCGCACCCCGCGACCGTTGAGTCCACGTTGCCCGTGGTCGGGTTGTTGGACGAGACGGGTGCCCGGGTCCAGGACTCCCGGTTCTCCCCGTGGATAGAGGACCTCGGGCGGCAGGAGATCGAAGAGATCTACCGTTCTATGCTGCGCGCGCGGCGACTGGACGAGATGGCCACGTCCTTGCAGCGTCAAGGGCAGATGGTCCTCTGGCCGCCGCTGAGAGGGCAGGAAGCTGCGCAGGTGGCATCCGCCCGGGCGCTCGGAACCGAGGACTACGTGTTCCCGTCCTACCGGGAGCACGCCGTGATCCTGGAACGGGGGATCCCGGCCGAGGAGATGATGACGCAGTTCCGTGGACACACGGCCTCGAGCTGGAAGCCCTCGGAGACGCGGACCCAGATCTATTCGTTGGTCCTGGGAGCCCAGGTCCCGCACGCCGTGGGTTATGCCATGGGTATCACCCAGGACCAGAAGCTCGCCGCGGAGGAGGGGCAGAACCCGCCGCCCGAGGCGGCCGTGCTGGTCTACTACGGCGACGGTGCGTCCACGGAGGGCGAGGTGCACGAATCCATGGTCTTCGCAGCCTCCTACGACGCCCCCGTGGTCTTCTTCGTCCAGAACAACCAGTGGGCGATCTCCGTGCCGTTCTCCACCCAGTCCCGCGTGCCATTGGCCACCCGCGCCGCCGGCTACGGATTCGAAGGTGTGCGCGTGGACGGCAACGACCCCCTGGCCGTCCTGGCCGTCACCCGGTGGGCCCTCGCGGAAGCCCGCCAGGGGCGTGGCCCGGTGATGATCGAGGCCGAAACCTTCCGGCTCGGAGCGCACACCACGGCCGATGACCCCACCAAGTACCGTCGCACGGACGAGGAACAGCTATGGGCCCCGCGGGACCCGCTGTTGCGCACCCGGAACCTGCTCGAACGCGAGTACGGTGCCGAGGACGTGTGGTTCCAGGGCGTGGAGGACGAAACCTCCGAGTGGATCAAGGCCACGCGCGCCGGGATCCTGGCCGGTGGGCCGGTGGATCTCGAGCAGCGATTCGACGTCGTCTACGCGACGGATCACCCGCTCGTGGCGGAGGAACGCGGGTGGTACCGCGAATACCAGGACTCCTTCGTCGAGGAGGACAACGACGACGCCGCGGACGCATCCGGTCCCCGGGGACTCGGGCGGGAGGAACAGGCATGAGCGACACCAAGGAGTCGACATTGCGCACGACGATGGCCAAAGCCCTGACCCTTGGAATGCGGCGGGCCATGTCGGAGGACCGGTCCGTTCTGCTCATGGGAGAGGACATCGGGTCCCTGGGCGGCGTGTACCGGGTGACCGAAGGCCTCAAAGCCGACTTCGGCGCGCACCGGGTGCGGGACACCCCGCTGGGCGAAGCCGGGATCGTGGGCACGGCGATCGGCATGGCCATGCGCGGCTACCGGCCCGTGTGCGAGATCCAGTTCGACGGTTTCACGTTCCCCGCGTTCAACCAGATCACCACCCAACTGGCCAAGATGCACGCTCGCACCAACGGTGACGTCGCGGTTCCGGTCACGATCAGGATCCCGAACGGCGGCGTGATCGGGTCGGTCGAGCACCACTCCGAATCCCCGGAGGCGTTGTTCGCCCACACGGCCGGCCTGCGCATCGTGACGCCGTCGACCCCGCAGGACGCCTACTGGATGATCCAACAGTCGATCGCTTGCCCCGACCCCGTGATTTTCCTGGAACCCAAGCGCCGCTACTGGCTCAAGGGCGAAGTGAACCTGCTCCAACCGAACACGCCGGACCCGTTCAGCGCGCAGGTGGTCCGCGAAGGCGAACAGCTGACGTTGGTCGCCTGGGGGCCGCTGGTGCCCGTGGCCATGGCCGCGGCGGAAGCCGCCTCTCAGGACGGGCGGTCCGTGGAGGTCGTGGATCTCAGGTCGTTGTCACCGGTCGACTTTGACACCTTGGAGGCCTCCGTGAACCACACGGGCCGCATGGTGATCGCACACGAAGCCCCCGTCTTCGGCGGCCTGGGTGGGGAAATCGCCTCCAGGATCACCGACCGGTGCTTCTACAGCCTGGAAGCCCCGGTGCAGCGGGTCGGTGGGTACCACCTGCCGTACCCGCCGGCCGGAGTCGAAGAGGAATACGTTCCCGATCTCGATCGCATCCTGGATGCGATCGACCGAGCGTTCGCGTACTGATGACCGTGCTCATGACGCGTGTTGATGTGTTGCGGGCCGTCGCCTGTGGCGATGCAATCTGTGGTCCGGAAGGAGCCTTGAATGTCTGAGGTTTTCGCACTGCCCGATGTCGGTGAGGGACTCACCGAGGCAGAAATCGTCAGTTGGAAGGTCAGCGCCGGCCAGGAAGTGGTGGTCG
The DNA here is from genome assembly GCF_003797835.1 of Kocuria soli. Taxonomy (GTDB): domain Bacteria; phylum Actinomycetota; class Actinomycetes; order Actinomycetales; family Micrococcaceae; genus Kocuria; species Kocuria soli. The sequence goes on along the minus strand of NZ_RKMF01000001.1, from coordinate 183,377 downwards.
ACCAGGTCCTGGTGGAGATCGAGACCGCCAAGTCCCTGGTCGAACTGCCCTCCCCCTGGGACGGCACCGTCCTGGACCTGTTGGTCGACGAGGGACGGACCGTGGAAGTCGGGACTCCCTTGATCGTCATCGGCGACAGCGCCGAGGCCCCGGGCAACGTCCCCGACCCCGGCTACACGGGCGAGGTGGACGCCGCCTCCCGGGCTTCCGAACGATCCGGTGACAACCAGGACGGCAAGGCCGGATCCCACCAACAGCAGGTGGAGGGGACCGGGAGCGCCGGGAGCCAGGCGCTGGTCGGATCCGGCCCCAAGGCGGATCCCGTGGTCCGACGACGTCGTCGCGCTCGTCCGGGGACCGGGGATCAGACCCAGAGCCCCGTCGAGTCGCAGGAGGCGGCTCAGTCGCAGGCCGATCGGTCGGAGGCGGTGGCCGGACGCTCGTCGTTCGGTGAAGGCATTGCCGACCTGCTGTCCCGGACCAGACGCGGCCAAGGTGCCGCGGACCGCCCCGCATGGCTGGGTGGACGCCGTGGCGAGACCGCGGAGACGCCGCGAACCGACGAGGCACCCAAGCCCCCCGCTCTGGCCAAACCTCCCGTGCGCAAGGTCGCCAAGGAGATGGGTATCGACCTGGCGGAGGTCACGGGCACCGGGGACTCGGGGCAGATTACCAAACGCGATCTGTTGGCCTATGCCGCCCACCTGCGGGAGATCCCCGACGGCCCGGACTCGTTCTGGGTCTCGGCGAACGCGCCGGGGGCTGGGGACCGTACACAGCGGATCCCCGTGAAGGGTGTGCGGAAGCTGACCGCCCAGAACATGGTCAAGAGCGCCTTCAGCGCGCCGCACGTCTCGATCTTCGTGGACGTGGACGCTTCTCGCACCATGGAGTTCGTCAAGCGGCTCAAGCAGGCCGACTACTTCGACGGCGTCAAGGTCACCCCGCTACTCATCCTGGCGAAGGCCATCATCTGGGCCACCGCGCGCAACCCCCAGGTCAATGCGACCTGGACGGACAACGAGATCATCGTCAAGCGCTACATGAACCTGGGTATCGCCGCGGCCACGCCCCGAGGCCTGATGGTGCCCAACATCAAGGACGCCCAGGACATGAACCTGCGCGAACTGGCCGTTGCACTGGACGATCTGACCAAGACCGCGCGGGCCGGCAAGACCCAGCCCGGTGACATGCAGAACGGAACCATCTCCATCACGAACATCGGTTCGCTGGGAATCGACATCGGTACCCCGATCATCAACCCGGGCGAGGTCGCGATCGTGGCATTCGGCACCATCAAGCAGAAGCCCTGGGTGGTCGACGGGGAGATCATTCCGCGGTGGATCACGACCCTCGGCGGATCCTTCGATCACCGGGTGGTCGACGGTGACCTGTCGGCGCGTTTCATGGCTGACGTGGCGAAGATCTTGGAGGAACCCGCCCTGTTGCTGGACTGACCTGCTGCTGGACTTGCCCGACGGCGCCCCGGTACCAACCGGGGCGCCGTTGCGTTCCCTCCAGACCGACCTCGGTGGGGCCGGGTCAGCTGCGGAAACATCCCTCGACGTGGGCCACCGTTGCGCCGGTGCGGGCAAGGAACCGCGCAGCGGTTCCTTCGCCCACGTGGCTCAGTCCCAGGTCGCGCAGCCGTTGTGCCACGTGGGCAGCCGGATTCTCGGTGTCCCGCACGGCGGAGTCGGTGAGTTCCTCCCAATTCTCCGTGTCCCACCCCTGCAGGACGCGAGCCGCCTGGATCACGGCCACGAACTTGGCTCGGTTGCGAATCAGGCCCCGGTCCAGCAGTAGCTCGTCCACGTCGTCGTCCTGCAACAACGCCGTTTGGTCCGGGTGGAAGTCCCGCAGCGCTTCCTTGAGCGCCCCGTGCTTGGCGACCGCGGTTCCAGGGGCCAACCCGGATTGGAAGATCTCCAAGCACAAGGACTCGAACCACTCCCGGGAGCCGCGCGGCCGGTCGCCCCAGCGCTCGTCGTGGTCACGCAGAACCGACGGGCCGGTGAGAGCCCAGGGGCATCGGCTGAGCGTGTCGGCGCAGACGACCGGATAATCCAGCACGCGGTGGCCCTCCGCGGTCGACGTCGGCCAGGGGTCTTCGGGGAGTGCGGTCCGCAGGAGGTCGGCGGTGCCCGGCTCGGGTGTGTTCATGACCGGAGATTACGGTCGGGAATCGGCACAGAAGGCTCGGGACAGTTCGGATGTGGACGGAGGTGCGGGTGGTTCAGGGCAATGGCGACCTGTGGAGCCACTCGTGCCACCGTGGCCGCCTAGAACACGGAGACCTCGCCAGTGCCTTGGGCGATTTCAATGGCGACGGCATCCGAGTCCTCGTCACCCGGGTCGTGAACGATGAACACCGCGGTGGGGTCGTCCTCCGGGAAGGCTCGGATGGTCACGGCACCGGCCTGCGCTGCGTCGAGCACGTCGACCGCCTGGTCCGTCACGATCTCCATGATGTGCGGCGGTACTGGGACCCCGCGTTCGTCGAGAATGTCCACGGTGACCCCGCGGGCACGGGCGTTGCGCGTGACCTCCAACAACCGGGGATTGGCGATGGAACGCCCGCGGATCGAATCTCGCAGCTGGGCCTCGGTCAACCGGAACTGGCTGATGTCGTAGTCGGTCACGGGAGAGCTGTCCTGCGCGATGCGCTCGAGCAACCCGCCGGCCATACGCCGGACCTCCTGGATCCTGCGGATCGAGGCGTTGACCAGGTCCTGGTTCTCCTCGTCCGTGGTCTTGGCCGAGGCCCCCAAGCACCAGGCCTCCCTGCGCCGGGTGAACAGCCGCTCCATCTCGGAGGTCAAGATCTGGGCGGCCGCCAGGAGACCGACCAGAGACACCAGGGTCAGTGCGCCGTACAACGGACCGCGCTCCGTGCGGGCACCGTAGGTCGCCGCGAAGGCGAGTGCCACGCACAAGGTCACCCAGGCCCACCCGGCTCTTTTGCGGACCACCAGAGTGGCCAGGTACGAGTGGATTCCCAGCGAGTACCACGGCGCGTTCCAGTCCTGCATTGCGGACGGAGAGGCCTCGTAGGACAGACACACGCAGAGCACCATCAACAACGACGACGTCACGACCGCCAGATCGCCCATCTGGCGTGGTCCCGGACGGGTGGCCGCGAGGAGCACGCTCAGACAGTAGCAGACGACCGCCGCCACCTGGGCGGCCGGGTTGAAAGCCGTGTGGATCTCGGTCACCCCCACCGCGATCGGCGGGAAGAAGAGCAGGGCGGCCGCGGCATACATCCACGGTTGTTCGAAGGCCGCATCGAAACCGCTGCCTGCTCGGCGGCGCTCCCACCTGCGCTGGATCCGTTGGCGCAGACCTCCACGCCTGTGTGAGTCACTGCGGGAGCTTGGCATCGCGAGGCCAGGTGATGGAGACACGGGTCCCGCGGTGCGGGAGCGAATGAATCTGGACGGCGCCACCGACGTTCTGGACGTTGCCGATGATGGAGACCCGGACGCCCAGGCGACGTTCGTCCATGGCGCGCATCTGGAATCCCCGCCCGTTGTCCTGGACCTCGAAATTGAGGTAGAAGCCCTGAGGGTTCAAGCGGGTCGGCGGGCAGGAACTGCCGCCCATGGTCACGTAGGTGATCTCGGAACCCGAGTGCCGCGCACTGTTGGCCACTGCCTCCGTCACGGCCTGGACCAGGGCCTGGGCGATCTCGGTCGAGAGGAAGGCGCGGGGCTGACCGTCCGGCCGGATGCTCAGGGTGAGCGAGGTGAAACGCACCCGGGCCCGCCACGGTGTCAGGGCCTCGAGCAATTCGTCCTCGAGGAGATGGACCAAAGTGGTCGCGGTGCCCGAGGCCCGCTTCTCCTCGAAGGCGAGCACGCCGAGAGCACGCTGAGCCAACTCTTTCGTCTGCCGTGAGACCACCCCGGTGGTCCGGGAGGCATCGAGCAATGCCGCCATGACGTTGTCGTGGATCAGGCGGTCCAGCCGCTCCTGGTCCTCGGCCTGGCTGTGCGACCGCTTGAGGGCGGTGGCCTGAGCCAATGCATCGTTGTACGCCTCGTCGGCGTTGTCGGCCACCCGGCGGATGGTGGCCATGAGCGCAATCGCAACGACCATGAACCCCAATCGCGCGATCAGCTGCGCGACGGAATGGACATCGGCGAACTGATCGGTGAGGGCGATCCTGAACACCACGTACAAGCCCGTGGACACCGCGGCGTACACCAGCGCAGTGGTCAGGCCCCACACGAAGACCACAGCCATCGACGCGACCATGAAGAACGAGGGAAGCCAGGGCTGCAGGGCTGCTGCGTCGTGCGGGACCGTGACCGGCATGAGGAGCACGGCCAGCAACGACAACGTGGCGATCACGGTCAACGGCCAGACCACCACTTTGCGTTGCACGCCGAAGAACAACATGACCACGGTGTTCACCAGGTGGGCCAGGAGGAACGCCAGACTCCAGGACGAGGCTCCGGCGCCTGTCTGGTGCAGCCGCGGCAGGCTCCCGATGATCAAGCTGAACGAGAACCCGGCGACGCAGATCTCAGCCAACCAGAACAGGCGATAGGCGTACGGGCCCAGGGCTGCAGGCGAGGTGGTGGAGGGCAGGCCGGAACGCCGAAGTCGCGACGGGACCCGTTTGTAATTGAGCTGGGGAGGACTGCTGGAATGACTCACGTGGGCGGCTGTCTCGGTTCGGAAAGGGGATGCCTCTCCGTATCCGTGAACGGTCAGTGGCGAATTTCTAACGTGTTGATGTCAGCCTCGGGTTCCACGAGTCCGTCTTCGATCGCCCGGATCCGAAGGTCGATCTTGGTCGGTGCAGGGCGCCCGATGCGGGCGTACTTCTCGCGGATGCGGTCGATGTTCGTCTTGACCGCGGACTGCTTGATCCCCATCCGTCGCGCGACCTGTACCTGGGCGAAGCCCGATGCGTAGAGCCGCAGTGTCTCCTGTTCGCGCGGCGAGAGGTTCGCGCGGGCGAACTCGATGTCACCGTCAATGGCTGCCGCGAGTTCTTTGGTGATCACTGGTTTGCCCTCAGCGATGTTCCGAGCCTCTTCGATGGCGTGCTCGAGTGGTTCGGACTTCCGGACCAGCCCCAGGGCCCCGGCCCGCAACGCCTCACGAATCAGAGCGGCATTCTCCCCGACGGAGAAGATCAGGACCTTCATCCCGGCCTGGCGCAGCTTCTCTACGTTCTCGGACGGGCGTGAGCGGTCAGTGAGGGAGAGGTCCAACAACACCACTTCACACTCGATGCGCTTGGCGCCGTAGGCGGTCAGTGCGGCGTTCTCCGGGTCTCGCCCCAGCTGGTCGAGCAACGCCGGGACGGTGGCTGCAGCGCCCACCAACTTGACGTCCGCCTGGGAGGTCATGGAGACAAGGCGGATGCCTTCGCGAACGACTTCGTGGTCGTCAACGACGGCAACGAGGGTGGATGGCATGTTGCACCTCGGGTCGATTGGGGGAGGCCGAGCGGCACGTGCGGAGCCCCGGTGGTGCCGAGGACCTCGACTCCATCGAGCCCCCACGGTTCCCTCCGTCTCCCAAACGGTTGGATCCGATCTCGTGGATAGGGCTCACTATACGACGCACAGATGTGCGATGACCTGCTGATACCTTCATATAGATGAAGTTGTCACAAAATCGGGTTTGACCTGCGTCGGCGATCTGGATGACATGCAAGCGGGCTCGTCGGCGACTGCGGCGGTAGGCTCGTGCCCATGTCTGAGCACCACAGCGCCCCCCACTCCGCGGCTTCCGGCTCATCCCGCGAGTTCCTGGCCACGAGGCCCTGGACCAAGAGCTACGACGACGGCGTGGCGCGTGACCTCGACCTGCCCGAAACCTCCCTGAGCCACATGTTCGAGAAGTCCGTTGCCCAGTTCGGACCCAAGGCGGCCGTCAGTTTCTTCGGGGCGGACGTCTCCTACGACTCCCTGGGCAGGGACGTGGAGCGGGTTGCCGAGGGGCTTCGGGAGCTCGGTGTCAAGGCCGGCGACCGGGTCGCTCTTGTGTTGCCGAACAGCCCCCAACACATCGTGGCGTTCTATGCGGTCATGCGACTGGGAGCGATCGTCGTCGAACACAACCCCCTGTACACGGCACCGGAGCTGCGCCACCAGTTCGAGGACCACGGTGCCCGAGTCGCGATCGTATGGGACAAGGCGGCGGCTGCTGTGCAGTCCTTGCCCAAGGACATCGAGCTGGAACACATCATCTCCGTGGACATCACCGCGGCCATGCCCCGCCGGATGCGGGCGGCCCTTCGGCTGCCGGTCAAGAAGCTTCGTGAGCAGCGCGCGAGTCTCACAGCCGTCGCGCCCGGCACCACCCCGTGGAAGGAGCTACTGGACCACGAACCCATTGCTCACGACCACCCCTATCCCGGTGCCCACGACCTCGCGGTCCTGCAGTACACGTCGGGGACCACGGGGTTGCCCAAGGGTGCGATGCTGACCCACCGCAACCTCGAGTCCAACGCGGCCATGGGCTCCCAATGGCTCCACGCGAGTTCGGAGGAGGTCTTCTACGGTGCATTGCCGTTGTTCCATGCCTTCGGTCTGACCTTGGGCATGACCCTGGCGATGTCATTGGGCGCGACTCTGGTTCTCTTCCCAACCCCTCGACCCGATCTGATCGTGGGGGCCATGAAGAAGCGCCAGGCCACGGTGCTGCCGGCGGTGCCGCCTGTGTACCAGAAGGTCATGGAGCTCGCGGACCGGAAGGGTGCATCCCTGGAAGGAGTCAAGGTTGGAGTCTCCGGGGCGATGGCGCTGCCCGTGCACCTGGTCAACGAATGGGAGACCCGGACGCACGGCATGCTCGTGGAGGGCTACGGCCTCACGGAGTGTTCTCCGTTGGTCTCCTGCAACCCGCTCAGCGGACTGCGTAAGGCCGGCACGATCGGGATCGCCTTCCCGTCGACCGACCTGCGCACGGTGAACCCCGAGACGCACGAGGACGTCGCCAGGGGCGAGGAGGGCGAGCTGTGGGTCTCCGGCCCCCAGGTCTTCCAGGGCTACTGGAAGCGACCGGACGCCACCGCCGAGTCCTTGGTCGACGGCTGGCTGCGGACCGGCGACATCGTGAAGATCGACGACGACGGCTTCATCGAGGTGGTCGACCGGCTCAAGGAAATCATCATCACGGGTGGTTTCAATGTGGCACCGAGCGAGGTCGAGGCGGCTCTGCGCATGAACGACACGGTCGAGGACGCCGCCGTCGTGGGCCTGCGCGCTGATGACGGCACCGAGGTCGTGGTGGCCGCCGTGATTCCCACTCCTGGTCACGAGTTCGACGAACACGCCCTGCGGGAGCACTGCTATTCCAAGGTCACCCGATACAAGGTGCCGCGGCGCATTGTCTCGGTCGACGACCTTCCCCGGACCATGCTGGGCAAGATCCAGCGCCGTCTGGTCAGGGAGGATCTGCAGGGTCGTGAGATCGACCTGGGCCACAAGGGCTGAGGGGCAGGGGACATGGAACTGCGGCAGCTGAACTACTTCATTGCGGTGGCCGAGGAGCGTCATTTCGGGCGCGCAGCCAAGCGGTTGCACATCGCCCAGCCGCCCCTGTCCCAACAGATCCGCCAGCTTGAGGAGCAACTGGGCGTCAGGCTCTTCGACCGGACCACCCGTCGGGTCGATCTCACGGCGGCGGGGGAGCTGCTGCTGGAACGCGGCCGCGCCATCGTCAACGAGGTCGAGTCCCTCAAGGCCGACGTCTACCAGGTGGGCGCGGGCGCCACGGGCGTCCTGCGCGTGGGGTTCTCAGGGTCGGCGACCTACAGCGTGATGCCGAGCATGGTCCGTCTGGCCGGGGAGTCGTACCCGGGTCTCAACCTGGACCTCCACGGTGAGATGCTCACGCCGGCCATGGAGGCCGCACTGTTGGACCGGAGCCTGGACGCGGCCATTCTGCGCCCGCCCGTGACCAGCCAGGACATCGAGTACCGCATCATTCAGCGGGAGCCGCTGATCGTGGCCATCCCGTCCCACAGTCCCCTGGCCGAGGACCGGCCCGTGGCCATGCAGGAACTCACCGACCAGCAGTTCGTGACCTACCCGCCCGACTCGGTCGTCTATCGGCAGACCGTCGAACTGTGCAGGCAGGCCGGGTTCCGGCACCGAGTTGCCCACATTGCCCAGGAGACCTCCACGATCCTGTCCTTCGTGGCGGCGGGAGCGGGAGTCGCGGTGGTTCCGGCCAGCGTCGCCGCCGTGCAACTGCGTTCAGTGCACTACCGGCAGTTGGAAGAGGCCCCGGAAGTCGAGCTGGCAATTGCCTGGAGGCGTGAAGAACGCTCGCAACTTCTGGCGAATTTCGTCACACTGGTAACAACTGATATGCCTAACCTAGATGTTGGTGGGGATTCAGTATTTAATCCAGAACAATAAGCTGACGACAGCTCTGAATGAAAGGCCGCTTCACCGATGAAGATCGTGGCCGTGGAGGCAATTTCCTATTCCATTCCGTACCGCACGCCGTTGCATTTTGCCTCCGGTGCGGTGCACGAGGCCGACCACGTCCTGGTCAAGGTGACCACGGAGGGCGGAGTGGTTGGTTGGGCCGATGCCCCGCCGCGCCCGTATACCTACGGGGAGACCCAGCGCTCGATCGTGGCCGTAGTCGAAGACGTCTTCGCGCCCGAATTGGTCGGACTCTCGGTCTTCGACCGCGAAAAGGCCCAGCGGATCATGGCCCGGACGATTCACAACGAATGCGCCAAGGGTGCCGTGGACATCGCCATGTGGGACTGCATCGGCAAGATTCTGGGACAGCCCGTGAGCCGCCTGCTCGGTGGTTTCACCGATCACATGCGCGTGTCACACATGCTCGGGTTCAAACCGGCAGAGGAACTGCTGGAGTTGGCCCTGGGGTTCCGCGAGCGGTACGGCATCACCACGTTCAAGCTCAAGACCGGACGTCACCCCATCGGTCTGGACGTTGAGGCTGCGCGGGTCCTGCGCGAAGGCCTGGGGGAGGACGTCGAGATCTACATGGACGCCAACCGCGGCTGGTCCGCCAACGACGCGGCGGAGGTGCTGCGGCGCACCGATGACCTCGGCCTCACGTTCCTGGAGGAGCCCGACGACGCCCGCGAGGTGCTCGGTCGCCGTCGTCTGGTCACCCAGTCCCGGATCCCCATCACCGCGGACGAATCGGCTCCGAACATGGGGGAGGCCGCCCGGGAGATTCTCACGGGTGGGGCGAACATGCTTGCGGTGAAGACCGCTCGGACCGGTTTCACGGAGTCCGCGAAGGTCGTGGCCTTCGCCGAAGCCGCCGGTGTGGACGTCTACGTGGGCAACCAGATCGACACCCAGGTCGGCACCGTGGCCTCCGTCGTCTTCGGGGCGGCCTTAGCCCACACCGCGCGCCGGGCCGGTGAACTGTCCAACTTCCTGGACATGACCGACGACCTGCTGGCAGAGCCCCTGACCATCAAGGACGGGGCCATCCGGGTCCCGGAGGTCGCCGGGGTGGGGACGCAGATCGATCCCGACAAACTCGAGAAGTACCGGCTGCGCTGACGGCAGGGCTGCCCGCGGCGGTCACCGCCGCGGACCGGCCCAACGCGGGTGTCACTGTTGCGGCCGGTAGAGCGCCGCGAGTTCGCTGCGTGAGCGGATGCCGTACTTCCCGTAGATGCGCGTCAGGTGGTACTGCACCGTCTTCTCGGCGATGAACAGCGCCCGTGCCACCTCCTTGTTCGTCGCGCCCTTCGCCACGAACTGCGCAACCGCCTGCTCCTGGGGCGTCAAGGACACGGTGTCCGGGCGTTGCGACAATCGAGGGCCGTCGGCACCGAGTTCCTGGGCCAGGACTCCGGCATCGGTGTCGACACCGGCGGCCTTGAGCTCCCGATCGCAGCGCGCGACGTAGGTCTTGGCGCCGAGTGCGACGTACAACTCCCGGGCCGTCCGCAGCACCGAGGAGGCCAGTCGGCGTTTGCCGGCCCGGCGCATGCTCTGCCCGAAGGCGAAGCAGATCCTGGCCTTGAGGTAGGGCCGGTGGTGCGGGTGCAGGTACTCGAGGGCTCTTTCGAAGTGTTCACGCGCCTCGTCGGCATCGCCTTGGGCTGCCAGCAACCGACCCCGGGCCCAGGCAAGACGTGCTTTGTCGGTATCCGACTGTGTTTCCGGAGATGCGGCCTCGATCGAACCCAAGAACTCCTGCGCAGCCTCCAGCCGGTCGGTCATGACCAAGACGTTGACCATCGTGTCCTGCCACGGCCAGAACGACGAGCGCTCGTGCGTCTGAGGGTCGGAGGTCAACAACGGGTGAATGGCCTCGTAGGCGCTTTCGTAGTCCGCCCGGGCCTCGTGATACCGGGCGCGGGCCAGCGCCGCGGGGACTGCCATGGCGCGGTATCCGTCGGAGGGAGCCGTGGTCAGCTGGACGTAGTGCTGGGACCGGGCCCAGTCGCCGCGCATCGCGTACAGTTCGGCCGCGGTCCAGTACAGCAGGGGACGGATCAGACGCATGCCGGAGCCCTCCAACCGCACTGACGCGCGGGCGATGGTGGCAGCAGCGGCGTCCCAGTCGCCGAGCACGAGCTGGCACCGGGCCAGCCAGGCCTCGGCCCACAGGGAGATCCTGAGCGAACCGCCGCGGTACTCCGTGGGGACGGCGGCCTCGAAGTGCAGGTGAGCGGCTTCGACGTCGTCGGTGCGCAACGCGAACCAGGCGTAGCCCATCTGGATCCGCTGCTTCTGGGCCGTCTCGGCAACTTCGGACATGTGCCTGCGGTAGAGGGCGTCCGTCTCGGCCACCTGGTGGTTCGCGAACAGGCCGAGCCCGTGGATCGCTTCGGCCTCGACCCACACGGGTTCGGCCCGATCGACCAATGCCAACGTCTGGTGCGCCCAGTCGACCATGGCCGGACCGTCCCAATTGGCCAGACCGTGCAGCACCTGACGCTGGGCGATGCGCGCTGCCGTGGAGGGGTCGTGCTCGGGGCGGACGGTGCGCCAGGCCATGTCCAGGTGTGCTTTGGCGCTGGCGAACTGACCCGTCACCACGGCCAGGTAGCCCAGAACGGTCGATCGGAGGGGCGAGGAGGGCAGGGACTCGATCGTGCCCAGGTAGGTGGCGGCCTGGGTCAGGTCCCCGGAACCGACCATGGCGTCCACGGCCTGCAGCAGGCGAAGGTCCTTCTGACGTCGGTCGCCGGACAGGCGGGAGGCGGCCAGCATCGCGGTGGCGACGTCGGCCCACGCACCCGCGCGCGCCTGAACGGTGGCGTAGGACTCCAGGGCGTCGGCCAGCTCGGCGTCAGGGCCGGGCGTTGCCGAGACCCGGTGGTTGAGTTGCTCGCCCGGGTCCGTGACCACGCGGGCCGCCGTGCGGTGCAGTTCGATGCGCACGGTTGGCGGGATGGAGTCGTACACGGCTTGTGCAGCGCCGGGCTCCGTGAAGGTCACCTCGCTGTGCGTCTGGGACACCGTGAATCGCAGCAGGTGCAGCTCGTGGCCTTCGTCCAGACAGGCCAAGGCGTCCGGAACCTGGGCGATCTCGGCCACGGCGTGCAGTTGGGCACTCGGCCCGAGCACCGACACCGCACGGGCCACGGTGACCAGGTCTTCGGAGGCCCGTGCGAGTTGGGCTCTCACCCGTGCTCGTACCCGCCGGCTCGGCGGGAGATCGGGCAACCGGCCCTGCCAGTGGTCATGGGGGATCTCTCGCATGAGCTCCACCAGGCGCAGCGGCCTGCCCTCGGTGTGCTCGATCAAGGAACGCACCGTGGTCACGTCCAGGTCCGTTCCCAACAGGTTGCGGCCCAGCTGTCCCACGGCCTCGACCGTCAGCGGTGGCAGGACGATCGCGCGCACCTGGTGCCCGGCCACGTAGTCGAGGACCCCCACGGGGATCTTTTCCGTCTGTTCCGTGTCCATGGTGAACACGAACATGACCTTGGCGCCGTGCAGCCGTCGGGCCGTGAACACCAGAATGCGCAATGTCGCCTCGTCCACCCACTGGAGGTCGTCCACGACCACAATCACGGGGCCGCGCTTCTGCAGTTGCTCCAGGTGGATCTGCAACGTCTGGGCGTAATTGACCGCCTGATCGGCGCTCAGGTCCACGCTCACGGTCGACGGCGGGAGGGCGCCGCCGTCGAAGCCCTTGGAGCTGCGCAGCGGGGCGGTGGACATCAACTGGGTGTACCCGGCCAGCGGAAGCGAGGATTCCCATTCGTCACCGACCATGGACAGCACCGTGGTGGAGCGTGTGCGCACCTCGGCCAGGAACTCGGCGACCAGCCGCGACTTGCCGCTGCCCAACGGCCCGTGCAGGACCACGGCGCGGCTCATCCCCTTCTTGACGTCCCGGTAGAGCTCCCGCAGCACGTCCAACTCACCCTCACGCCCCACCATGGGGTGGTTGAGCGTGGAGGGAGCGGCGTCGTCGACCATGAGCCAGATGGTATCCAGGGTCACCGGGCTCACGGTCCTACCCCTGATCGCCACCGCCGACGGGGAGCACCGAACCCGTGATGTACGAGGCTTCGTCGGAGGCCATGAACACGATGGGCGCGGCTTGCTCCTCCAAGGTTCCGTAGCGCTTCATGTACGACGAATCGACGGTCTGATCCACGATCTCCCGGTACCAGGCCTCTTCCCGCTCACCCTCCGGTCCGGGACCCCGCTGAACCGTCCGTGGCGGGGCCAGCGTGCCACCCGGGGCCGTCGCGACGACGCGGACTCCTCGCCGGCCGACCTCGAGGGCCAGGGCCTTGGTCAAAGCATTGACCCCACCCTTGGCCGCGGCGTAGGGCACGCGGTTGACGCCACCCGTGGCGATGGAGGACACGTTCACGATGGTCCCGCTGCCTGCTTCCAGCATGGTCGGCAGGACCGCGTGGCAGGAGTACAGCGTGGGGAACAGGGACCTCTGGATCTCCCGCTGGATCTTCTCGGCGTCGTAGGCCTCGAAGGGCCGGGCCCAGATGGTTCCGCCCACGTTGTTGATCAGGACGTCGATGCGCCCGTAGTCCTTCAGCGCCACCTCGACGAACTTCCGGGCACCTGCTTCCTGCTCGAGATCCACCCCGGCCAGGGCCAAGGCGTACCCGTAACCGCCGGAGGACGACTCGGCTCGCGCGTTGATCTCCGCTGCGACGTCCTCGACGACCGGGGAGCGGTCCACCAGTAACACCTCGCCGCCTTCGGCCGCGATCCGTTCGGCCACGGCACGGCCGATGCCCTGAGCGGCACCGGTCACGACGACGGCCTTCCCGGCGAAGCGACCGGGCGTGATGACCCGGGGAGCTGCCGGTGCCCCGTCAACCGTCGGCATGCCGGAGACATCTGTCCCCGTACCGCCCGCGGGTGCACCCGAGGAGTTCTCGGAGGTGCCCTCGGGTGCGGGTGCCTCGGCCCCGTCGGAGTCCCGGGTCATGAGCTCTGCTCACCATCCTGCTGCCCGCCCGACTGCTGCTCGCCGGACTGCGCGGATTCGACAGCGGTCTCCATGGTGTCCTTGGCGGCACTGGTGTGTCGCTGGACGATCTCCAGGGCGGCAGCCAGGTCCTGGCGGCGGAACGCCTCGACCAGGTCGTGGTGGTCCCGGGCGACGGATTCGAGGATGGGGGAACCGTCCCAGATGGTGGCCGACATCTGCTGTTGCGTGTCCAGTCCCCGGTAGGCCTCGAGCAGCACGGGGTTCTCGGCGACGGTGAACAGGTATTCGTGGAACGCGAAGTTCGTGGTGACGAACTGCTCCGCGTCCACGACCTTGCCGTCCTCCACCGTGGAATCCACGGCGGAGGCCAGACGCTCCCAGTTGTGGAACTGTTCGTCGGTGGTCTTGCCGATCATCAACTGAACGATCGCCGACTCCAGCCCCGCCCGCGCGTCGAGATGGGCGGCGGTGTCCGCGGCACCGAACTGCAGGCGCCCGGTCTCCATCGAGGAGACGGCCTCGGCTCCGGAAATCTCTTCGCCCCGGTGGGCAACGGTCTCCGAGGGCACGGGGGCGCCCGTCTCGGCGTCGCCACCGGTCTTCTCCTTGGGAGCGAAGCGCTCGAAGTAGAAGTTGGCCGGGCTCACACCCTCGGCGTCCATCCACGAGGACACGGCGTTGACCATGGGTGGGGGACCGCACAGATAGATGTCGACGTCGCCGTCGTGCAGGTGCTCGGGGCCGATGAGCGCAGTGACGTAGCCCGTGTGGGGTGCGGACGTGCCCTCCTCGGAGGCGATGAGATCCCAGGTGAAGTCCGGCAGCCGCGACTCGTAGTCACGCAACCAGTCCAGACCCACGATGTCGGCCTCACGCGTGACCCCGTAGATCAGGTGAACGGGGTGACCGGGAGGATTCTGGGTGAGCTTCTCGAGGATCGACAGCAGCGGTGCCAGGCCGGTGCCGCCGGCCAGCAGCAGGAGGGGGCGCTTCGGCTCACGCAGGAAGAAGGAGCCGAACGGGCCGGTGAATTCGACGGCGTCGCCGACCTCGGCGCGGTCCCGCAGGTACTCGGACATCGCACCCTGCGGGGAGATCCGGACCATGAAGGAGGCCGCGTCCACCTCCGGGCCGCTGGACATCGAATAGGACCGGACCTCGTCGGTGCCCGGGACCTTGATGTTAACGTACTGACCGGGCAGGAAGGCCAGGTCGCCCCGGTTCTCGACGTCCAGGGAGAACGAGATCGTGGAGTCCGAGTGACGATCGAGGGTCGTGACCGTGGAGGCGAAGGACGCGGCCGAGGTCTTCGCGGCCTCGGAGGTCCCCGCGATGTTCACGGACATGTCGGATTCCGGGAGGGCCTGGCAGGTCAGGAGGTAGCCCTTGTCCAGCTCCTCCTCGGTCATGGCGTCGTCCACGAAGTCGCCGGGATCGAAGGAGCCCGAATCGCAGAAGGACTTGCACGTGCCACACGCGCCGTCGCGGCAGTCCGAGGGAATGTTGATGCGCGCCTTGTACGCGGCGTCCATGATGGTCTCGAAATCGCCGACGCGGATCACCTTGGTGACGCCGTCCTCGAAATTCAGTGCTACTTGATGTGCCATGGGGATCTCCTGGAAAGTCGTGGGCCGAACAACACGGCCGCTACTCACCCGGTGGGTGCGTACGCGGCCGGGCGGCGGATCAGGTCATGTAGATGTCGATGACCTGATGGATGTAGTCGTTCTTCAGAACGACCTTCTTCTTGGTGATCTGCGGCTGTGCCCCGCCCAGGTCGATGTCGACCTCGGTGTAGCCCCAGTAGTACATGTTCGTGTTGTAACGGAAGTAGCCGGTCAGCCAGTTGTAGCGGACGTGCACGGTGTCCCCGTCACGACCCAGGACTTCGATGTCCGTGAGGTTGTGGTTGTGCCGGGGCTCGGGCAGCGACGTCGCCGATGACCGGTCGGTCTTGATGCGGAACACGCGGTCCTCGAGGCCACCCCGGTTGGGGTAGTAGACCAGCGAGATCTCGGTTTGCGGATCGGTGACCAGGGTGTCGTCGACGTCCCAGGACGGCATCCAGTACTCGGCGTCCGGGTGGTAGCACTCGATCCACGCGTCGAAGTCGCGGTCGTCGAGCAGTCGTGCCTCGCGGTGCAGGAAGGCCCGGACGGTCTCCAGCACCTGGATGTCCTCAACGCTCATCAGCGCGGCCATGGTGGTCTCCTTAACGGCGGTGTCAGTCATGTGATGTCTCCTCGGTACGGAAGCCGTGCGGCCTCAGGCCGTGGCGGTGCTCGGTTCGGCGGCTTCGGCATCTTCCTCGGTGGACAGCCCCGCCTCCATGACCTCGTGCCAGTAGCCGTGCTGGATCGGGTAGAGCCCTTCGTCCTCGGTCTTGACACCGGAGGCCAGCACCCGGGTCATGCCCAGGGCGGTGGCCTGCTCGTCGGGGCCCTGGATCTCGTGCTCCATGCCGCGGGTCATGTCGTTCCACGGTGCGCTGGTGGCCCAGTAGGTCTTGTTGCAGGAGCGGAACTCTTCGAGGTCGTCCGGGGTCGCCATGCCGGAGGCGTTGAAGAAGTCCTCGTACTGACGGATGCGGTTGGCCCGGTTCGCCGGGGACTCGCCCTCGGGGGCGATGCAGTAGATGGTGACCTCGGTCTTGTCGGCGGAGATCGGACGGAACGTGCGGATCTGCGAGGAGAACTGATCCATGATGTAGACGTTCGGGTAGAGGCACAGGTTGCGCGAGATGTTGACCATGAAGTTGGCCATCTCATCCCCGTACTTCTCCACGAGCTCCTCACGGCGGTCCCACAGCGGGCGGTCCTGCGGGTTGCCCCACTCCTGCCACAGCAGCAGGTGACCGTGCTCGAAGGAGTAGAACCCGCCCTTCTGCTTGCCCCACTTGCCGGCGTCCATGGCCTTGGTGGTGTTGGTCGAATCCCCGGAGGACCGGCGGGACGTGGTCGCGGCGTAGTTCCAGTGCACCGAGGTCACGTGGTAGCCGTCGGCGCCGTTCTCGGCCTGGACCTTCCAGTTGCCGTCGTAGGTGTAGGTCGAGGCACCGCGCAGGACCTCCAGGCCGTCGGGGGACTGGTCGACGATCGAGTCGATCACCTTGGTGGCGTCGCCCAGGTGCTCCTCGAGCGGCTTGACGTCCGGGTTGAGGGAACCGAACAGGAACCCGCGGTAGGACTCGAAGCGTGCGACCTTGGTGAGGTCGTGCGAGCCCTCCTTGTTGAAGGACTCGGGGTAGGCACCGTTGCGGCCGTCCTTGACCTTGAGCAGCTCGCCCGAGTTGCGGAAGGTCCAACCGTGGAACGGGCAGGTGAACGTGGTGCGGTTGTCAGTCTTGCGGCGGCACAGCATGGCTCCACGGTGCGCACAGGCGTTCACCAGGCAGTTGAGGTTCTCGTCCTTGTCGCGGGTGATGACCACGGGCGTACGGCCGATGTAGTTGGTGAAGTAGTCGCCGACGTTCGGGATCTGGGACTCGTGGGCCAGGTAGATCCAGTTGCCCTCGAAGATGTACTTCATCTCGAGTTCGAAGATCTCCTCGTCGGTGAAGATCTCGCGCTTGGCGCGGATGATGCCCTTGTCGCGGTCATCGACGACGGCGTCGGTCAGGACATCTCGCAGGTGGCTCAGGTTCTCGGTCATGACTGCTCCCTCGTGATCGGCTCTTGATCGGTGGGTGACCCAGGGGATTCCCGGGCCGGCCGACAGCTATTAAGAAGACAGTCTGCGAGCCTGTGATCTCAGGCACATCAGGTGAATGCCTAGTGGGAACCCAGGGGGTATCGACCCTCTCGATTAGGCATAAATCACACTTGATTGATATTTGTCACCCTGGGAATGAGGGTTCTACAGTGGGATGTAGCGCACGTCACATTCGATGCTCCGGGTGGGAGAACGGCCCGCGCCGTGAGTGCCCGGACACCGAGGCGGTTGTGCCGGTCACCAAGATCCAAGTGAAGAGGCGGGTCCGTTCGCGGTCACCAGCCCAAGTTGACCAACCCATCAAAGACCAACCATCCAATGACGAAGACGTGGAGGATGACATGAGCGAATCCAGCACCGATGCCCGCAGGGAGGACGAAGGTACCGCTGTCGAGGCGGGCACCCTCGCGACTCAGCGCTTCAGCGAGTCCGGCAAACTGCACGGCATGGACGTGTCTCAGGAGCGCGTGTCGGCCATCGCCGGCGAAGCGATTCAGGCGATCAACGACGTCGCCGTCAAGCACAGCGTCACCTACGACGAGTACAACGCCCTGAAGGCCTGGCTGATCAAGGTCGGTACCGACGGTGAATGGCCGCTGTTCCTGGACGTCTGGCTCGAACACACCATCGAGGAGATCAACTCCGTCGAGCGCCCCGGCGCGATCGGGACCATCGAAGGTCCCTACTACGTGCCCAACGCTCCTGAGATGGCAACCCCCGCCACCTTGGAGATGCGTGAGGACGAGGAGGGCACGCCCCTGAAGTTCACCGGCTCGTTCAAGGACACATCGGGCCAGCCCATCAAGGACGCGGTGGTCGAGATCTGGCACGCCGACGCCATGGGCTTCTACTCCCAGTACGCCCCTGAGCTGCCCAAGTGGCTGTTCCGAGGTGTGGTCCTTGCCGACGAGGACGGCAACTTCGAGATCAACACCATGCGGCCGGCTCCGTACCAGATTCCCACCGACGGCGCCTGCGGCCAGTTGATCGCGGCGGCCGGATGGCACGCCTGGCGTCCGGCCCACATCCACATCAAGGTCTACGCCCCCGGCTTCCAGTTGGTCACGCAGCAGCTCTACTTCCCGGGCGATCCGCACAACGAGGACGACATCGCATCGGCCGTGAAGCCCGAGTTGATGCTCGAACCCAAGCCGCGGACCGACGGCGGCGAGGGTGAAGAGGCTGTCTACAACTACGTGCTGGCCCGTGAGGGAGAGACCGCCTGAGGTCGGACTGCTCGAATCGCGTACCGCGGGTGCGGTTCAGGCGCAGATTCGACGGAAGACCAAGAGCCGTTGACGGCCGGTGCGGAAGTGCCCGCCACCCCATCCCGGGTGGCGGGCACTTCCATGCGCGCCTCGTTTCGGGCCTCAACGTGTCCCACATGAACCTGTATGCAAGTGTGGGCCGAAAGGGGGCCAGGGGTCCGTCCTCCTACGAGCTGTCCCTGAAGTGCAGTCGCCTGGGGCTATCCGCTGCCGCCCCTGGTCGCGGCAATGTGCCGGACACATCAAAAGATCAGTCCAATGATAAATCGACCACTTGTGTGGGGACATCGTGTCCCCTATATTGAAAGCGTTGCGCGTATTGGCCCGGTGGTGATCCCCCAATGTGCCGCCGGATGATTCCCGCGCGTGGCTGACGTCCTGTTCCCCCGATACGGACGTTTTGACGGGCCCTGCCATTCCCCAAGTGGCAGGGCCCGTCCCTGTTTTCCGGTGGATTTCGTCACCGCCTAAGACCTTCGGGCGCTCAGTCCAGGTCCAACTCCTTGAGGCGTGCCGTCATCTTGGCGTTGATGCTGTTGATGGCGGCTGCTTCCTCATCCGTGAGCTCGTCCATGAGGACTGCCCTGACCATGGCCAGATGCGCTGGTGCGGCGGACTCGATCGCCTGTGTCCCCTTTGGGGTGATGAGCACGTCGAGCCCGCGCGCGTCGTCGGGGCATGGGAGTCGTGCCACCAGACCGCGGCGACTCATGCGCGTCAGCAGATGAGAAAGACGACTGCGTTCCCAGCCGAGGAACTCCAAGAGGTCCCGCGACCGCATGCGGCCACTCGGGGATTCGGACAACGGTACGAGCACGTCGTACTCCGCGCCCGAGAGGTCGCTGTCTCGCAAGAGCTGTCGATCGATTCCTCGGAGCAGGCTGCGGGCGCCGAACAGAAAATTGCGCCAGGTCCGCTGTTCCTGCTCCGTGAGCCAGCGCGGAACGTCTGAGGGTGGGGTCTGATCTCGCTCCGGGTCGGTCGTGCTCATGGGTGTCGCTTTCTGTGCCCGGCCAGGTCGCCCCGCTCGTCAACTAGCACGCAGTGACCTGCGAAGGTGGCAGTTCCTCGGTGGTTCGGTGGTCAAAAAAGGATCGCACATCAGGGGTCGTCTCGGTCCCCGTCCGGGTTGTTCTTGCGAGAGTGTGACGCGTTCGCGTCCCGGGTGATCCAGGAGGAGTCGTAGAAGCCACCTGGGTGTCGCGGCGAATCTGCGTAGCGTCGGGGGTACTCCTGGCTCCAGTCCACTCGGCGAAGTGGGGCGTCGTCGTCGTCCGTGACGGAAAGCCGTGAGACCGCAACCAGGCCGAACCCCAGGCCGGCCGCGGTTAGCAGGGTGGCCCCCGCGACCAGCCAGAACATTGTCCAGGAGCTGCCGGTTGCCGGTGCCGAGGCGTCGGCGACGAAAGCGCCGAGGATGGCTGCGAGGCCCATGGCCAGCAGGGTAACGGGAAGCCACCACCACGCGCGGCCGGGGTGGGGCGGGGGGTTTGGGGTCGGGCGAAGAGGCCGTGGGATGCCCAGGTGCACCGCCACGAATCCTGAGAGGCCGACCAGCGCCGGGAGAACGCCGACAGCACCCAGGAATGGGTGCCCCATGGCGGCCATGCCGGACGCCAATAGGATTCCGAGCAAGACCAGGGCGAACGACAGGCCCCGAACAGCTCGGCGTCTGGCGGCTACATCCCGGGGGTCCGTCCGGGGTTCAGCATCCGGTGCCGGTGGCCCGGGTGATTCTGGCGGCGTCGAGCCTTCCGAGCGCATCCGGCCCCACTGCGGAAGGTGGCCGTCGTCCGATCCGTTTTCGGCCTGTCGTCCGTTCTGTTCGGGGGGAGTCATGTCGTGGCCTCCAGACCGGGCATTTCGTGTGCCTGAGGGTCCCAGCTTACTGCGGAGCGGCGCTGGAGGGGGTGGCCCGACCGGTTTAGTGACGTATCATCTAAAGTGGTGAGAGGTTAGTCGAACGGTTTGGAGGACGGGTTTGGAGGACACCATGAATGAGGGCGTGACAGAGGCGGCGGTCGGCCAGGACGAGCACAGCACCAAGGGTGCCTACGTGCACGCCGGAGAGTCCTTCGATCGGGACACCAACTACATCGAGGACCGGATTGTCCGGGACCCCGCCACGGCCCAGCTCTCCGAGGGGGCCGAGGCCTGGCCGGTCGAGCGGGACCGCTACCGGTTGGTTGCTGCGCGTGCCTGCCCGTGGGCGAACCGAACCCTGATCGTCCGCCGTCTCCTGGGGCTGGAGGGGGTGATCTCGGTGGGACTGCCGGGACCGACCCATGACGTGCGGTCGTGGAACTTCCAGTTGGACCCGGAGGGCAAGGACCCCGTTCTGGGCATCGAACGTCTGCAGGAGGCCTACTTCGCGCGATTCCCGGACTACCCGCGTGGGATCACCGTCCCGGCGGTGGTGGACATCGCCTCCGGGCAGGTGGTCACCAACAACTTCCCGCAGATCACGGAGGACTTCGCCAAGGAATGGACGGACTTCCACCGGGAGGGCGCGCCCGATCTGTGGCCGACCGAGCTCGAGGACGAGATGCGGGAGGTCATGCGACGCGTCTACACCGAGGTCAACAACGGCGTGTACCGGTGCGGGTTCGCAGGCTCTCAGGAGGCCTACGAGGCGGCTTACGACCGGTTGTGGACGGCCATGGACTGGCTGGAGGAGAGACTGGCCGACCGACGCTTTCTCATGGGGCCGCACATCACGGAGGCCGATGTCCGCCTGTTCACCACCCTGGTCCGCTTCGACCCCGTCTACCACGGCCACTTCAAGTGCTCACGCAACAAACTCACGGAGATGCCCAACCTCTGGGCGTACGCGCGCGACCTGTTCACCACCCCGGGGTTCGGCGACACCGTGGATTTCGAACAGATCAAGCAGCACTACTACGTGGTTCATGGAGACATCAATCCCACCCGCATCGTGCCGGTGGGACCGGACCTGCAGAACTGGCTCGAACCGCACGGCCGTGAGGCGCTCGGTGACGCACCGTTCGGTCGCGGAACGGCTCCCGGGCCGGTACGGGAGAGCGAACGCGTGGTGCCCGATCACACGCCGCTGCCGCAGTGAACTCGTACCGCTGACCCCATACCATGGAGGCGCCCGTCAGGGCTGATTGTCGGAACCGAACCCGAAGGACCCACGTGAGCCCCTTCCGCAACCAGCGCGCCGCTGCGCTGCCTGCCCGCCTGTCCCGATCCGTTCTGCTGGTCGGTGCCTCCGATCCTTCGGTTTTCCCCGCGGCGTTGGCTTCCGAAGCGGACTCCGTGATCTTCGACATCGAAGACGGGCTGCCGGAGGCGCAGAAGGCGCAAGGACGAGCGGCTGTCGTGGACGCCCTCAACGGCGGTGCGGGGGCCTGGGTGCGGATCAACGACATCACCTCCGAGCACTGGCGCGAGGACCTGGAAGCCCTGGCCGAGGCCAAGAACCTGCGCGGTCTGATGCTGGCCAAGACCGAGCATCCGGACCACATCACCCGGACGGCCATGATGATGCCCGCCGGTACGCCCGTGATCGCGCTGATCGAGTCCGCGGTGGGGCTCATGAACGCCAACGACATCGCCCGGGCTCCCGGGGTCTTCCGGCTGGCCTTCGGCGTCGGTGACTTCCGCCGTGACACGGGCGCCTCCGGTGATCCCATGGCGCTGGCCCACGCCCGCTCCGTGCTGGTGGTCGCTTCTCGCGTCGGGCTCTTGCCCGGGCCGATCGACGGCCCTTCGGTCGGAGCGCACGGCGAGGACCTCGCCGAGGCCTGCCGAGTCACCCAGTCCATGGGCATGACCGGAAAGCTCACGTTGGATCCGAACCAGGCCGACGGGATCAACACAGGGCTGGCACCTTCCGAGCAGGAGATCGCCTGGGCCCGTGAACTGATCGATAATTTCGAGACCGGGGCGACCGGAACCATGGACGGCAGCTACCTGCCCCGCCTGGCGCGCGCTCGCAAGGTCTCCGACCTGGCCAAGACCTACGGGCTCTGGAACCGCTGATCGCTGACGCCTGTGAGCGCGGGCTCACCACCTCCAGGCGGTGAGCAGCTCATCCAGGCGCGGGTCGGTCACGGAGTCGAGCAGCAACGACGACGGCACCGGCTCGCCGTCCCACGAGATGCCCAGTGTGATCATGCCCGCGTCGAGGGCGGCTGTCGCCCCCGCGGGGGAGTCCTCGACGGCCAGACACTCGGTGGGATCGACCCCGAGCCGCGCAGCTGCTTCCAGGTAGATGTCCGGAGCCGGCTTGCCGACGGCCACGTCGTCGGAGGAGACCCAGGTCTGCACGTGATCCGCGATGCCGCTGGTGGTCATCTTGGTCTGCAGGATGCTCGCTGTGGAGTTCGAGGCCACCGCAACCGGAACATGGTCGGCAATGCGTCGGACCAGCTCCAAGGCGCCGTCGATCACGGGCATGTTGCCCGTCAACAGGCGGGCCTCGACGTCGATGATCTCGGCAAGGGCTTCCTCGATGGTGATGCCGTGCTGCACGTCCCTCTTCGCGGCTGATGTATCTGCTGCGGGGTGTGCTTCACCGCACCGGCGGACCACTTCCTCCGCGACAGCGCGTGCCGACCAGCCCTTCAGGCCGCGTTCCTCCGCCGGCCCGTAGGCAAGGTCGTGGCGCCGGAACACCTCGGCCTGGACTTCACCCCACGCGGTCTCGGTGTCCAGCAGGACGCCGTCGCAGTCGAAGATCACCGCCACGGGCCGGAACTCTGCCGTCAAGGGGCGGGGCCGGGGGGAGCCGGCGGTCACGGGGTCTGCGGCGGTGGGCTCTGACATGCCTCCAGCATGCCGCAATCGAGCGGGTGCTCGTGGCGCAGAACGGTCCGGCCGGGTGCCAAGCGTCGATAGCATGGTGTCCATGCAGTCCTCCGCCTCAGAATCCTCCGTTCCGCCCGCCTCCGGGCCTGGCTCCACCCCGGAACAGGGCGCGGTGGGTCGAGACCTTCTCCAGGCCCTGGCAGAAGCGCACGGGGTGCGCACACGCTACAACGGGTTCGACGGCGGAGAGGTCGGTGTCCCGGACGAGACCCTGCGATCCGTGCTCACCGCACTCGGCGCCGATGTCTCCGGTGAGGCCGCCGCGCGCGAAAGCCTTGAGCGCCGGGAGGAACAGCCGTGGCGCCGGTTCCTACCGCCTGTGGTGATCGCGACCGAGAACGTTGCCACCCGCATTCCGATCCACGTGTCCCCGGGAACACAGGTGACCGTCGAGATCATGGTGGACGGTGCGCCGGTCCAACTCACCCAGACTCCGGGTGAGGTCGAGACCCGAACCATCGACGGCGCCGACGTCGAACGGTTGTTCTTCGAACTTCCCACGGACCTTCCGTCCGAGTGGTACCGGTTGCGCGCGACGGCACCAGCCGAGGCCGCAGGCGACGCAGCGGCGCCGGGTGCCGAGCAGGACGTGACGATCGAGGTCGCCGTGACTCCCGCTCGGCTGACGACGACGGACCGCCTCCAGGGGGCCAGGCGGTGGGGATGGGCGGCCCAGCTCTACTCGGTGGCCTCCAACAGGTCGTGGGGCGTGGGCGACATCAACGACCTGGCCGCATTGGCGGCGATCGGCGGCGAGCAAGGGGCCGACTACATCCTGGTGAACCCCCTGCACGCCTCTGAACCCGTGCCGCCGATCGAGCCTTCGCCGTACCTGCCCACCACCCGACGGTTCTTCAACCCGCTCTACCTGCGGATCGCGGACATCCGGGAGTACGCGTACCTGCGGCCCAGCGACCTGGAAGTGGTCTCCACCCTGGCGGCGATCCAACGGCGCAAGGTGCTGGATCCGGAGAGCATCGACCGTGACGGCATTTTCGCCGCGAAGCTCAAGAGCCTGGAACTGCTCTACACCGTGCGGCGCTCTCCGCAACGTCAGCAGCAGCTCGAACGGTTCGTCCGGGAAGGTGGGCAGCACCTCCAGGACTTCGGGCTCTGGTGTGCGCTGCGTGAGGAACTCGGGGTCGACAACGAACTATGGTCGGGGGAGGCCGCAACCCCGGACTCGCCCTACGCCGCGGAGGCCAGGGAGCGCCTCAAGGACCGCATCAACTTCTACGTGTGGATCCAGTGGCTGTTGGACAACCAGCTGGCGGCGGCCCAGCGCGCGGCCGAATCCGCGGGGATGCAGATCGGCGTCATGCACGATCTGGCCGTCGGCGTCACGAAGGACGGTGCTGACGCCTGGACACTGCAGGAGGTTATGGCCCCCGGCGTTTCCGTGGGCGCCCCGGCAGACATGTACAACCAGCAGGGCCAGAACTGGTCCCAACCCCCGTGGCATCCGCAACGACTCGAAGACGCCGGGTACCGGCCCTGGCGGGAAATGCTGCGCACCATATTCCGTCACGCCGGCGGCATCCGCGTCGACCACGTGATCGGGCTCTTCCGGCTCTGGTGGATTCCGGACGGCAACAAGGCCTCGGACGGTGCCTACGTGTACTACGACCACGAGGCGATGGTCGGGATCCTGGCTCTGGAGGCGCAACGGGCGGGCGTCGTCGTGGTCGGCGAGGACCTTGGGACGGTGGAACCATCGGCGCGGGAATTCCTCGCGGCCCGGGGCGTCCTGGGGACCTCCGTCCTGTGGTTCGAGCAGGAGGGCGACGGGCCCAGGGATCCCCGGAACTACCGGCAGGAGGCGTTCGCCTCCGTGGGCACGCATGACCTGCCGCCCACCGCGGGCTTCCTGGAAAGCGTGCAGGTGGATCTGCGGGACGGTCTGGGCCTGCTGGAGCGGCCGGTCGGGGTCGAACGGGAAGAGGCCCAGCAACGCGTGGACCGCTGGCTCGCCGCAGCCCGGGCCGAAGGATTGGTTCCGCAGGACGCCACGGTCAGGCAGCAGATCGAGGGGTTGTACCGATATCTCGGACGCGCTCCCTCACTGCTGCACTGCGTCCAGCTCGTGGACGCGGTGGGGGAGAAGCGGGTCCAGAACCAGCCCGGGACCTCGGACGAGTACCCCAACTGGCAGATCCCGCTGGCCGACGAGAACGGCGAGGTCGTGCTCGTGGAAGGCATCGAGCAGTCCGAGCGCGTGCGCTCACTGTCCCGGGTGATGAACGAGGTGCTGGGCTCCGAGGAACGCAGACACCGGGGGGTCGCGGCTCCGGAGCAGCCGAGCACCACCGACACCGCAGCGCCCCCCGCGAGGTGATTCCGGCCACCGCTGGTTGGCCGAGGTGATCGCGTCGTCTAGACTTGCCACTTGTCCCTCACCATGGTCGGTTGCGCCGCGAATCTGCCGGTGCGACCGCTGTTGCGAGGGCACAAAAAGTTGCGGACACACCGGCACAAGCCTATGATTTTGGGCTGTCGTGTGGTGGAGTCCGCACCCGACACCAAGATCTTCACCGTCGTCGTGGCGAACCCGAACCGGTAGCCACCGTGCGGAGGTCTGTTGGACAGACCCCGGGTTCATGAACGGTGGTTGCAACCAAGGGTGACGGGACGCTTCGGCCGCTGCACCGGTGATTCATTCATCAGCAAGCACCGTTAGCGTGCCGTCATTCGTCGACATTTGGAGGAGAGCACTATGGCAGCGCACTGCCAGGTGACCGGGGCCAAGCCGGGCTTCGGGCACAGCATTTCGCACTCGCACCGACGCACCAAGCGTCGGTTCGACCCCAACATCCAGAAGAAGCGTTACTGGGTTCCGTCCCTGCGCCGCACCATCACGCTGAACGTCAGCGCCAAGGGCATCAAGGTCATCGACGCCCGCGGCATCGACGCCGTGGTCGCAGAAATGACTGCCCGAGGGGAGAAGTTCTGACATGGCCAAGGACAAGGACGTACGTCCCATCATCAAGCTGAAGTCCACCGCGGGTACCGGCTTCACCTACGTGACCCGTAAGAACCGCCGGAACAACCCCGACCGCATCGTGCTCAAGAAGTACGACCCGGTCGTCCGCAAGCACGTCGATTTCCGTGAGGAGCGCTGAGGAATGGCCAAGAAGTCCAAGATCGCCAAGAACGAGCAGCGCAAGGTCCTCGTGGCCCGCTACGCCGCAAAGCGCGCGGAGCTCAAGAAGACCCTGGTCGACGAGAACGCCAGCCCCGAGGACCGCGAGGCCGCACGCCTGGGCCTGCAGAAGCTTCCCCGTGACGCTTCCCCGGCTCGCGTTCGCAACCGCGACCAGATCGACGGCCGTCCGCGTGGCACCTTCCAGAAGTTCGGCATCTCCCGCGTGCGCTTCCGTGAAATGGCACACCGGGGCGAATTGCCGGGAATCACCAAGTCCAGCTGGTAATTTCCACCTGTAGTGGGTCCCCACCAGGGGCTCCAACACAGACCCGACGTCCAGGAGGACATCAAGATGGCTAAGAACCGCAGCGAGATCGTGGCCGAGGTTGCCGAGAAGGCAGGCACCACTCAGGCTCAGGTCAACGGCGTGTTGGATGCGCTGTTCCAGACCCTGGAGACCTCCGTCTCCAACGGCGAGAAGGTCACCATCCCGGGCTGGCTCTCCGTCGAGCGCACGGAGCGCAAGGCCCGCACCGGCCGTAACCCGCAGACCGGCGAGACCATCAACATCCCCGCCGGTCACAGCGTCAAGCTGTCCGCAGGCTCCAAGCTGAAGGCTGCTGCTTCCGGCAAGTGATGTCCCGGCCGGTTCCCCGGCCACCGAGACGAGCGGTGGAATCCACACTGGGTTCCACCGCTCGTCTTTTTGTCTGCCACACTTTCCCCGCCACCCCGGTCCGGTCCTCCGGTCCAGCGGTTCGCCCGTCCGGTCGTGCTGTCAGGGCGGTTTGACGACGGCGGCATAATGGGACGAGGTACTTACGGAGTGTGCCCAAAACACGTACCCGGGTGACGACCCGGGCGCACCACCGTTGCGAGTCCGCGTGGACCGAGCCCCAAGGACAGGAGTGAGCATGACCGATCGTGCTTTGCGCCTGCTCCGCGGGTGGATCGCCGCGTTCACCGCAACCACGGCGGCGGTCCTCGCGCACACCGTGGCCGGTGGACAGTGGCCCTCGGCCATGCTCATGCTCCTGTGCATCTGCGTCTCCGCCCCGCTGTGCATGCTGCTGGCGGGGGTTCGGATTCCGCTGATCGGACTGTCGTTGGCCGTGGGCGTCTCGCAGGCGTTGTTCCACGGTCTGCTCGCGCTGTCCGGCGGGTACGTCACCGCCGTGGACCGAACCGGTCACGCGGGACATCTCCACTCTGATGCTTCGGTCGGGCCCGACCTGGTCCTGGTTCCGGCAGCGACCGACGGAGCCGCCCCGATGATGTCCCATGCGGGGCACACGGGCGCAACGCTTTCGGACTCAGCCTTGTCCTCCGCCTCCGGTCTGCACGGGCTTGCAGCGGGTGGCACCGGAATGCTGGCCATGCACCTGGCCGCCGCCGTGCTCACGGTGCTGGTCCTGCGCCACGGGGAGAAGGGTGTCCTTGCCGTTCTCGCTGCCCTGTTGGTCCGTGCGGCTCAGCTGGTCCTGGCTGCTGTCATACCCCCGGCCACGGCGCGCCCCTGGAAGCCAGGGTTCATCGCACCGGTGCCCGCGAGGGTCCTCAGCCTGGTCCGTTCCGGGCTCAGGTACCGCGGCCCGCCGATGACCGTTGCCCTCGCCTGACGGCATCGTCTGCCACATCCGTTGAACCCGTACCCAGTAGTCGAGGGAAACGGGTGGTGCGGCGCGTCGTCGTCATGATCGAGGGACGAGGCGCCACGACCCACGGAAGACACACTTGCCCGCGCCATGCCCCGAATCCGGTGGCGCGGACAGGGAGGAAAGCAGAACCATGCCCAACCCAAGCATCGCCCAGCCCACAACCGCGACCGATCGGCGGCCCGACTCCCGAGGGAGACGCGCGTTGAGATCGAGCGGGGGCCGAGTGGGTGCGGGTGTGGCCGTTGCTGCGCTCGTTGCTCTTCCGTCACCCGTCTGGGCGCACGACTCACTGTTGTCATCGACCCCGGGCGACGACGCCCGGGTCTCGGAGGCCCCCGATGAGGTCGAGATGACGTTCTCGGCCGATCTGCTCGACGTCGGCCATCAAGTGCGCGTCACAGATTCCTCGGGAGCCGACGTGACCGACGGCGAACCGACGGTGGAGGGATCCACCGTCACCCAAGAACTCACTGCCTCGGACGCCCAGGACGAGACCTACACCGTGGTGTGGCGCGTGGTCTCCTCCGACGGGCACCCCATCGAAGGCACCTTCACCTATGACCTCGGTGAGGGAAGCGCCTCGGGCGGGCCCTCCGCAACCGATACGGCCGCAGCCGCAGACAGCTCCGGCTCTCCGCAGGCCACGACCGGTGGCGAGGCCACGGAGACCTCCTCAGCGGGAGCACCGGCGGCTGCGGAGGAGACCGGCCAAGAATCGGGTGGCGCACCCCTGTGGCTCTATGCCGGAGGTGGGGCAGTGTTGGCCCTGGTGGTGTTGGGGGCTGTGGTTGCCGTTCGTCGGATCGGGGGACATCCATCAGATCACTGAGCCCCCTGGCGGGGCTCGGACCAGAACGAAATGAGAACCATCATGAACCGCAAGACAATCATCGAACTCGCGGGTGACCGCCCGGCGACGCGGTCCCTGCTGGCCCTGGCGGCCGTGGGAGCGTTCGCGCTGACCGGCTGCGGCAGCGGGCAGAGCAATGGCGGCCCCGACGTGCCGTCGCCGGCGGCCTCCACGGGCTCGGCCCAGTCCGGTGAGTCCACCGACGGGGCGGCCTCCGGGTCTGCGTCCACGGGGGAGCAGGTGCTCACCGTCGACCAGCAGTGGATGAAGGCCAAGGACTCCGGCATGACCGGCGTCTTCGGGACCCTCACCAACGACGGTGACGAGGCCGTGACCCTCAGCGGTGCGACCGCGGAAGGAATCGCCGGGGAGGTAGAACTGCACGAAACGGTCATGGACGAGTCCTCGGGCTCGACCGTGATGCAGAAGATGGCCGAACCGTTGGTCATCGAACCCGGTGAGAGCGTGACACCGGAGCCCGGCGGGGATCACATCATGTTGATGGACCTCGAATGCGCGCCCATGGCGGGACAGACCCTTCCCCTCGAGCTCACGTTCGAGGACGGCCGGACCCAGAAGGTCGACGTGGAGGTCCGGGACTACCAGGGTGCACAAGAGGAGTACTCCCACGAAGGTGGCCACGCCGGTGCCTCCCAGAGCCCCACGGCTGACGACAGCATGGAGGGGATGGAAGGCATGGACCACGGGGAACTGCCCATGTGCGAGGAGTCCGCGTGACCAAGGATCCTGAGCCGGTGGCCACGGAGGACTCCGTGGCCACCGGCCCGGCCGGTCGGCGAGGTGTCGGCCGCCGGGGTTTTCTGATCGCCGGTGGTACGGCGGGAGCCGGGGCCGCCGCCGGAATCGGGCTGGGGGCCGCCCAGCGCGCGGGGCTCTTGGGGCAGGACACCGGTTCCGCGGACGCCGGCAGCGCGGGTGAAAACACAGCCGAGACTCCCGTGGGTGCCCGCGCGGAACCCTATTACGGGCTGCGCCAAGCGGGCATCGACACCCTCCCGCAGTCCTTCGCGACGTTCATCGCGATCGATCTCTCGGAGGACACGCAACGCGAGACGGTACGCCGCATGATGCGTGTCCTGACGGCGGACGCCGCGAAACTCACCGTGGGGGAGGCTCCGGTCCACGACCAGGAACCTGAACTTGCCCTCAACCCCTCCCGGTTGAGCGTGACCTTCGGGTTCGGGGCGCGGGTCTTCGAGATCGTCGCACCCGACCGGGCGCCGTCGTGGGCAGGTCCCCTGCCGGCTTTCGGCATCGACCAGCTCGAGGACCGTTGGAACGACGGCGACCTGCTGATCCAACTGGCCTGCGAGGACACCGTGACCCTGGCCCACGCGCAGCGGTTGCTGCTCAAGGACGTGCGGGGCTTCGGGTCCGTGCGGTGGGTCCAGAACGGATTCCGCTCCGTCCCCGGGGCGGAGGCGGCCGACCCGCCGAGCATGCGCAACCTGTTCGGGCAGGTGGACGGGACGGTCGACACCCAGCCCGGCACGGACGAGCACGAACGGATCGTGTGGGGCCGGGGGGATGGAGCCTTCGAACCGTGGATCACGGACGGGACGTCCCTGGTGCTGCGGCGGATCCACATGAACCTGGACACGTGGGACGAAGCGGATCGTCCGGCCCGGGAAGACGCCGTCGGCCGGAAACTGGACACGGGCGCGCCCCTGACCGGTACGAAGGAACGCGACGAACCGGACTTCGAGGCCGTGGGCACCCTAGGTTTCAAGGTGATTCCGGAGTACTCGCACATGCGTCGGGCACGCCACCCGGACGACCGGGTGCGGATCCACCGGCGTCCGTACAACTACGACCTTCCCGTGTCCGATGCCTCGGGTCTGGCCAAGGCGGGATCCAGCTCGGGCGGCGTGAGTGATTCGGGGCTGTTGTTCGCCTCCTACCAGGCCGATGTGAACGAGCAGTTCGTCCCGATCCAGCGTCGGCTGGACGACCTGGACATGCTCAACGTGTGGACCGTGCCCGTGGGTTCCGCGGTTTTCGCCATCCCACCCGGATGCGCCGAAGGCGGCTTCATCGGCGACGTTCTGTTCTGAGGCCCGCTGGCAGGGGCCTGAGGACTTCAAGAGAGGAAAAGACGACGTATGAGTACACGGACGGCTGAGACCCGGAGTGCAACCGACGGTTCGGGTCGGCAGGTGCTGCCCTCGGGCCTCTCGCCATGGTGGTTGGCAGCGCCCGTGGTCGTCATGCTGCTGGCACTGGTGGCGGCCCTGAGCTTCTCGGGGGCGGCGGCCGCGAAGGAGGTTGCAGATCCCGGCGCCCTGGTGCGGTGGGGGCTGCCGATCTCCGAAGCCGTCCGTGACCTTGCGCTGGTCGCCACGATCGGGTCCCTGCTGCTGGCCGTGGGGGTGGTCCCGAACAAGATCCAGGAACGGTCGACGCGGGTCCGGCACAAGGACCGCGTCCGCAAAGCCAAGCAGGATGGCGAGTCCACCGGGACGCCCCAGGAGCATCCGCTGTTCACTCGGCTGCTGCAACTGGCCGGTGCCACCTCCGTGGTCTGGACCGTGGCGGCCGCCGTGGTCGTCGTGTTCACGTACGCGGAGGTCTCCGGCGTCCGGCTGAGTGCCAGCGCGGCCTACACCCAGCAGCTCATCAGCTTCGTCACGGACATCCCGACCGGCCAGGCCCTGGGCGTCGGGGTGATCGTGGCAGCGGTGGTCACCACGTTCGTATTCGGGCTGCGTTCCCTGCTCGGGTTGCTGTTGACCATGGCGTTGGCCGACATCGCCTTGGTGACCATGGCGCTCAACGGCCACTCGGCGGGCGGTGACGACCACATGGGAGCGGTCAACTCCCTGGGCCTGCACCTTCTGGGCGTGTGTGCCTGGGCCGGTGGCCTGATCGCGCTGGCCTGGTTATCGCCCCTGCTGGCCGGTGATCGGTCCAGGGCGAGGCTGCCCATCGGCGCCCGCACCCGTCGTGCATCCGACGCCCAGCATGCCGCGCAGGGGCGTGAGGTACCACTGGTGGCCGTTGTCCTGAGCCGGTTCTCCAACGTGGCCCTGTGGTGCTTCGTGTTGGTGCTGGCTTCCGGGGTGATCAACGCTGCGGTGCGCATCGGCACCGTGGCGCAACTGACCAGCGCGTACGGAACCCTGGTGATCGTCAAGCTGGTGCTGACCTTGGCGCTCGGCGTGGCCGGGTACGTCCACCGCCGGGCCGTGATTCCCGCGCTGGTCGCCGACAAGGTCAGCGGTCGACGCGCGGTGTGGCAGATCATCATCGGAGAGCTGGCCATCATGGGTGGGCTGATCGGGGTGGCCGTGGCGCTGGGCAACTCGGCTCCGCCGGTCCCCGAGGACCTGGAACCTGACGCGAGCCCCGCCCGCATCCTGACCTTCTACGAACTCCCACCCGAGCCCACCTTGGCCAATGCCGTGGCGCAGTGGCGTCCCGACTGGTTGTGGGTGGCCATCATCGTGGTCTTCGCGGTGAGCTACGCCTGGGCGATCTGGAAAGTCCGGCGTACCGGGGGCACGTGGTCACCGCTGCGTGCGATCTCCTGGTTCGTGGGACTGGCCCTGCTCTTCCTGGCGACCTCCGGCCCCGTGGCCGTGTACGCGCGCGTCCTGTTCAGCTGGCACATGGTCGAGCACATGTCCCTGACCATGGTCATCCCCGTGTTCATGGTGCTCGGCTCACCCGTGACCCTCCTGTTGAAGGCACTGGAACCGCGCCGGGACGGCACGCGCGGACCCCGCGAATGGATCCTGCGCCTGGTGCATTCGACCTGGGGCAAGATCGTGACCAACCCGATCTTCGCGGCCGTGAACTTTGCGGGGTCCATCGTGCTGTTCTACTTCACGCCGCTGCTGGGCTTCACCCTGCGCACGCACGTGGGCCACGAATTCATGATGGCGCACTTCCTGTTCACCGGGTACATGTTCGCCCTGGTGCTGGTCGGTCAGGATCCGATCCCGCACCGGCCCGCGCACTTCATGCGACTGGTCATGTTGATCGCGACCATGGCCTACCACGCGTTCGTGGGCGTGGCGATCATGGGCATGGACGTCCTGCTGGAGGCCTCCTGGTTCGGCAACATGGGCCGCGACTGGGGCCTCTCCGCCATCGAGGACCAGCAACGCGGTGGCGCCCTGATGTGGGGCATCGGCGAATTGCCGACGGCGCTGCTCGCCGTCGTCGTCGGGATCCAGTGGGCCATCGCGGGCAACCGGGAGAACCGGCGGGTGGACCGGGAGGCCGACCGCACCGACGACGCGGAGCTCAAGGCCTACAACGAGATGATGGAACGCCTGGCCGAGGATGACGCCCAGCGACGCTGAGAACCAGCGCGTCTGATCCACCGTCCCGGGTGGTGGAATAGTTCTCCCCGGGAGCGTGGTTGCACCCGTCGTCGGCCCGATCGCTGGACCGAACAACCCCACGGACCACAACGCACCCCACCCACACCGACCGATCCCGCCGTACCGAAAGGACCACCATGACCGCCATCTCGCGCGTGCGAGCCTCCGAGCTGACCGGCCGCGCCTGGCTGAACACCGGCGGGGAGGAACTGGACTGGCAGAAGCTGCGCGGCAAGATCGTGATCCTGGACTTCTGGTCCTTCTGCTGCATCAACTGCTTGCACGTGCTGGACGAGCTGCGCCCCCTTGAGGAGCGCTACGGCGACGTGCTGGTCACCGTGGGCGTCCATTCACCCAAGTTCGAGCACGAAGCGGACCCGCAGGCGCTGGCCGCGGCCGTGGACCGGTACGAGATCCACCACCCCGTGCTCGACGACCCCGAACTGGGCACCTGGGACGCTTTCACCGCGCGGGCCTGGCCAACGCTGGTGGTCGTCGACCCGGAGGGCTACATCGTGGCGCACCTTTCGGGGGAGGGGCACGTCCAGGGTCTGGTGTCGCTGGTCGAGGAACTTGTGGCGGAGCATGAGGCCAAGGGGACGCTGCACCGTGGTGACGGGCCCTACGTGCCGAGGCCGCAGCCCGAAGGGGACCTGCGGTTCCCGGAAAAGGCCGTGATCCTCCTGGACGGGAGCGTTCTGGTGGCCGACACCGGGCACCACCGGCTGGTGCAGCTCGAACCTGACCTGAGCACCGTGCGGGCCGTCTTCGGAACGGGCGTCAAGGGTCACCGCGACGGCGCGGTGGAGACCGCCCAGTTCAACGAACCCCGTGGCCTTGCGTTGTTGCCCGAGGCCGTGGCGACGCAGGTGGGTTACGACCTGGTGGTCGCGGACACGGTCAACCACCGCCTGCGCGGCCTGGCCCTGTCCACGGGGGAGGTCACCACTCTGGCGGGCAACGGCGTGCAGCGCCTGTTGGACTCCGAGCGGGCCCGCGGCATCGACCCGGACTTCATCGCTGACGACGCCGACCCCCTGGACGTCGCCCTGTCCTCCCCGTGGGACGTGGCCTGGTCGGAGGCCGCGGACCGGCTGGTCGTGGCCATGGCCGGAACCCACCAGCTCTTCGACTTCGACCCCAGGAGCGGTCGCCTGCGCGTGGTGGCGGGCACTGGGGACGAGGGTCTGCTGGACGGACCCGCGCGCGAAGCGTGGTTCGCCCAGACCTCCGGGCTCTCCCAGGCCCCGGACGGGACCGTGTGGTTGGCCGACTCCGAGTCCTCGGCGCTGCGTTGCCTTCGGCACACCGATGGCGAGCTCCGAGCGGAGACGGCCGTGGGCCTCGGCCTCTACGACTTCGGGTTCCGCGACGGCAGTCCCGAACACGCACGGTTGCAGCACCCCCTGGGCGTCGCGGCTCTGCCGGACGGTTCCGTGGCCGTGGCTGACACCTACAACGGTGGGATTCGACGCTGGCAGCCGGCCACGGAGGACGCGGCGGGACAGCTCTCCACGCTGACCCGAGGGCTGGACGAGCCTTCGGACCTCCTGCTGGACCAGACCGCCGAGACCCCCGTCCTGATCGTGGTCGAGACCAACCAGCACCGGTTGGTGCGCGTTCCCGTCCCGGCGCAGGCACTCGAGGCCGTGGACGAGGGAGCCTCGGTGTCGCAACGGCAGCGCACCCCGATCGCAGGGGGACGGGTCACGGTGGACGTGCGGTTCGCGGCCCCGGCCGGACAGAAACTCGACGACCGGTGGGGCGACCCCACCCAGCTCAAGATTTCCACCTCACCGGCCGACGCGTTGACCGCCGGGGCCGGTACGGCCCAAGGACTTCAGCGGGAGCTGGTCCTGGCCGATGGCGTGACGGAAGGCATCCTGCACATCACGGCCCGCGCCGCAGCCTGCGACGGGAAACCCGGGGGCGAGATTCCGGATCACGCCGCCTGCCACCTCTACCAACAGGACTGGGGGATCCCTTTCAGCGTCGTCGACGGCGCAGCGGACTCCCTGACCCTGGAGTTGCGCGGCCTGAACTGAGCCACCCTTCCGCAACCGGGCACGCCCGGCCGCAACGAGGAAGCGGGCGGAGGCGGGCGGGGGCGTGAGCTGTCGCAGAGGGATCAGCGGGTGACGGTGACCTGGTCGTCGGTGAATTCGACGTCGGCCTCGTAGGTGAACGGCACCTTCTCCGTGACCTTCTTGGTGGAGCCGTCGAAGAGGTTCACGGACGTGAAGCTGACCTGGGCGACGCCCTCGGCCGAGGACAGGGACCATTCGGACTTGACCTTGGTCGACACCGAGATCTCGGGTTCCGGCTGCTCAACGATCTTCCACGTCGGTGTGCCCTGCACGCGTCCGGAGAACTCATAGGAGAACGGGCAGTCCGTCGGGTAGAGCGTCTTCTGGTCGGTGCACTCCTTGAGGTCCTCGCCGATCGAGGACTGGACCTCGTCCTCGAGAGTTTGAGACGGGCGGGCGGTCAAGGTCACGGATTCGTCCTGGTCGGGGGCGGTGAGGGCCACGGACTTCGGCTCCGTGTCGATGTACTTGGACGCGTAGGACGCGGTGTAGTTGCCCGGGGGCAGCGCGGCGAAGGACTGCCTGGAATCCGGCAGGGCCGCGGAGGTTCCGTTGATGTCGGCCGAACTCACCCCTGACATGGAAACTTCCAGGGTGGGCAACGGTGTCTCGTCGAAGTCCCAGACGGTGAAGAACCCCCACTGGGTCTCGGCGGGGTGCAAGTGGTACTCGGTCGAGTGGCGTTCGCCTTCGAGTGTGTAGTCGGCACGGACCACGGCGCTCTCGGAGTCCTGGGAGACCGTGCTGACCTCCACGTCTTCCAGGGATTCGGTGGCCGTGCGCAGGGCGTCGCCGTCCAGCAGCGTGGCGTCCGTGCCCTCGGGGACCTGGGCGTTCAGGGCACCCAGCGCCCGAGCCCCGTCACCCTCCTCCAGGTGGTGGAAGTAAGCGCGCACGTCGGTTTCCGGGCCGTACATGTACTTGTTGACCAGGGCAATGGTCACCCACGCGGCGGCGACGGCAAGCAGCACCAGAAAGACCCAGAGGGCCACCGCAGGGCCCAGACGATCGTTGCGCTTCATCCGCACCACGCTAACCCAAGAACCGGGCATCCAGGATTCGGTGACGCCGCTGTTGCTAGGGTCGGACCTGCCCGGGAACGTCCCGGGGCACTTGAGATCAGACCACGCTCACCGATGGTGCACGTTGCGCCTCGAATGAGCTCCGAGGAGCCGCAGGTGGCCGACAACATCCGCCACGTCCCCGAACGATTCGGTCCGGTTCAGCAGGTGTGGCACCCGCGGATCACGTCCATGGGCAGGCGCTTGGTCGCCTGTCTTCCGGCGGCCGCCCTGGGGCTGATCTGCCTGGGCGTCCTGTGGTTCCGGCGACCGGCTCCGGTGGTCTCGATCATCATCGTGGTGGTCATCCTGGTCTGCCTGGCCCTGTGCTGGGTGTGGCTGCGGCCCAACACCGTGGTCGCCACGGCCTCCCACCTGCTGGGGTCCCGTGCCGTGGGTTTCCACACGGTGCGCCGGGACCGAATTGCCCGCGCCGTCCTGGTCGAAGCGCTCGAAGTGGGGTCCCGTGGCCCGACCGATCCGGGCGGGAAGTCCCGCAGGAGGGGCCTCACCCGTCCCTATCTCTGGCTGGTCGACGACGCCGGACGCCGCCTCTTCCGCCTGGACGGCACCGTGTGGGACCTCAAGTCGCTGACCGCGATCGTCGAGTACGCGGGTGTCCCGGTCGACAGGTTCCCGCGGGCCACGGCCGGTGAAGTGGCCCACGCCTGGCCCAAGGTGGTCGGGCTGTTCATGCGCCATCCGTGGATCAAGTCCGTGCTCTCCGGCGCCCTGCTGATTGCCACCGTGGCCGCCGTGTACTGGATGGCCTGGCAGCCCTGATCCGCGATCGCCCGAGCCCACAGATGGCCCACAGCCGTAGGTGACCCAACGACGACGGCGCCCCTCCCGGATGATCCGGAAGGGGCGCCGTCGTATCGGGCAGGTCAGGCGACTCAGACGTCCTGGGTCTTCAGGCGCTCGATCTCTGCCTTCCGCTCTTCGTTGGCCTCGCGGGTCAGTTCCGCACCGGCCTCCTCGTCACGGGTCAGGTTGATGCCGGACTCGGGATCGAAGACATGCATCTTGCGGGTGTTGACCCACAGGGTGGCCTGGCTGCCACCGCGGATGCGGGAGGACGCGTCGAGTTCCACGACCACCTGGGCGGGCATCTCGTCCGCGTCCAGGTCCTTGGCCAACTCGTCCAGCTTGGCCTTGACGTCCTGGTCCTGCTCGTAGCGGACGTAGCCGTACTGCTGGTTGCCCAGCCACTCGGTGTGGGTCAGCTCGGCGTCGAAGGTGGCACCGCGGGAGGCCCACGGGCTGTCCTGCACATCCTTGGCGTCCGCGAAGTGCTCGGGACGGACACCCAGGATCAGCAGGTCACCGGACTTGTCCAGCTTGCCCTGAGCGTGCTCGGGGACGGGGATGTCACCGATGGGCGTGTGGAACACGTCGCCATCACGGCGCGCCGGCAGGAAGTTCATGGACGGGGCTCCGATGAAGCCCGCCACGAACAGGTTGGCCGGCTGCTCGTAGAGCTCACGCGGGGAGGCGATCTGCTGCAGGCGACCCTTCTTGAGCACCGCAACGCGGTCGCCCAGGGTCATGGCCTCGGTCTGGTCGTGGGTCACGTAGATCGAGGTGATGCCCAAGCGGCGCTGCAGTTGCGCGATCTCGGTACGCATCTGTCCACGCAGCTTGGCGTCCAGGTTGGACAGCGGCTCGTCGAACAGGAACGCGTCCGCGTCACGCACGATCGCACGGCCCATGGCCACACGCTGACGCTGACCACCGGAGAGGTTGCCCGGCTTGCGCTCCAGGTGATCGTTGAGGTCCAGAAGGTCGGAGGCCACGCGGACCTTCTGATCGATCTCCTGGTCGGAGAACTTGCCCTTGGCCAGGCGCAGCGGGAACGCGATGTTCTCGTACACCGTCAGGAACGGGTAGAGCGCGTAGTTCTGGAACACCATCGACAGGTTGCGCTGACGCGGTTCCTTCTCGTTGACGCGCTGTCCGTCGATCAGGAGGTCACCCGAGGTGATGTCCTCGAGGCCCACGACCATGCGCAGCAGGGTGGACTTGCCACAGCCGGAGGGGCCGACCAGGATCAGGAACTCGCCGTCGGCGACGTCGATCGAGACGTCGTTGACGGCGGGGAATCCGTCGTCGTACTTCTTGACGATGTTGTTCATCGTGATGGATGCCATTTTGTGTTGCCTCTCAAAGACTCAAAGTGAGGTGTCGGAAGGGGTGAGCGGGGGGGCCTCAGCCCTTGACCGCACCCTGGGTCAGGCCGGCGACGATCTGACGCTGGAAGGCCAGCACCAGGATGACCACCGGGATGGTCACCACGATCGCGGCGGCGGAGATGGCACCGGCGGGGTCCTCGAACTGCGAGGCGCCGGTGAAGAAGGCCAGGGCCGCCGGGACCGGGCGCGCAGCACCCGTGGAGGTCAGGCCGATGCCGAACACGAAGTCGTTCCACGCGATGAAGAACGCGATGATCGCGGTGGTGAACACGCCCGGTGCCGCCAGCGGCACGATGACCTTCCGGAAGGCCTGGAACGAGGTTGCACCGTCCACCTGGGCGGCGCGCTCCAGATCCCACGGAATCTGCTGGAAGAACGCCGCGAGGGTCCAGATGGAGATCGGCAGGGTCAACGACAGGTACGGCAGGATCAGGCCCAGCCAGGTGTCGTACAGGCCGATCTGACGCCACACGTTGAACAGCGGGGTCACGATCGAGACCACGGGGAACATCGAGACCGCCAGGGCGGTGATCAGGATGATCCGCTTGCCCGGGAAGTCCAGGCGCGCAATCGCGTAGGCACACAGGGTGGCCAGGACGACGGCGACCGCGGTGGCGATCAACGTGATGCCGATCGAGTTGCGCAACGCCGGGAGGAACAGGTCACGGGCACCGCCCGTGAAGATCATCTCGTAGTTCTCCAGGGTGAAGGTCTTGGGGACCAGAGTCCCGCCTCCGGCGAACTCGCTCGCGGGCTTGAACGAGTTCATCAGGATCGAGAGAACCGGGAAGAGGCTCCAGATCAGGACGACGACAAGGGCGATCGCCCAACCGATTTTCTGCTTGGTAGACATGTCAGCCCTTTCCTCCCGCGAGGTCGACCTTGAACACCTTCATCGCCACGAAGGCGATCAGCAGCACGCAGATGAACAGGATCACGGACACGGCAGAACCGAGGCCGATCTCCAGGCGCGTGATGGAGGTGCGGTAGGCCAGCAGCGAGAGCGTCTCGGTGCCGTACTGACCGTTGGTCATGATGAAGATGTTGTCGAAGATTCGGAAGGCGTCCAAGGCGCGGAAGACGACCGCGACCATGATGGCGGCCTTCATGGAGGGCAGCGTGACCTTGTACATGCGCTGCCACCAACCGGCACCGTCCACCTTGGCGGCCTCGTTCAACTCACCCGGGACCTGGGCCAGACCGGCCAGCAGCAGCAGGGAGATGAACGGGGTGGTCTTCCAGATCTCGGAAGCCATGATGACGATCAACGAGGACCATCCCTGGCCGAACCAGTTGAAGTCGGGGCCGATGATCGGCAGCCAGCCGAACCAGTTGTTCACGTAGCCCGTGTTGATGTCGAAGGCGTAGAACCACGCGAAGGCCGAGACCACGGTGATGATGCCGTAGGGCACCAGGATCGCGGTGCGGACGACGCCGCGGAAGGACTTGATCACGTTGTTCATGACCAGCGCCAGGGCGAAGCCCAGGACCAGCTCCACGGCCACGGTGACGACGGTGATCAGGACCGTCACCCCCAGGTCACGCAGGAACACCGGGTCTGTCAGTACGGTCCAGTAGTTCTGCAGGAACACGAAACTGCGATCATCCGGTGCGGTCAGACGGTAGGAGAACAGCGAATCCCACAGCGCCTGGACGATCGGGTACATGGTCACCAGCAGCATGACCAGGAAGGCCGGTCCGGCCAGCATCCATCCCAGGCGCCGTTCGGCACGGGTGCGATCGGAGAGGGGTGCCTTGCCCTGGGCGTCACGACGCGTGGAGGGGCTTTGAGTTGTGGTGCTCACAGCAGGGACTCTCCGTTCAGCACGGACATGATGAACTCTTCGGACTCGGCCGGGGTGTTCTCATTGACCTCGTTGATGGGCGTCCAGGTCTCCTGGATGCCCGAGGAGACCTCGTTGTAGTACGGGGTCTGGGGGCGTGGGGCAGCCATGTCCAGGGAATCCCTGATGGTCTGGTACATGGGGAACGCTTCCCGAACGGCGGGATCGTCATAGGCGGCCGACGACGCGGCGGGGTTGCCGTTGGAGACCATGTACTGCGCCTGGTTCTCGGGCGTGGTGATGCACTCGATGGCGTCCCAAGCCTCTTCCTGGTGCTGGGAATCTGCGCCCACACCCAGGTTGATGCCGCCCAGGGGCGGTGCGGACTCCGTGCCCTTGTCCACCTCGGGCCAGGTGGTCCACCCGATGTCGTCCAGGACGGACTGATCGACGGAGCCCTCCTCCACCGCTGCAGCGGTGGCCGAGTAGATGAACGGCCAGTTGACCATGAACGAACCCTTGTCGCCCTGGAACTGGGCCATGGCCGCGTTCTCGTCCTGGGAGGAGATGCCCGGGCCACCGAGCCCGCGCTCACCGATGCCCCCGACGATCTCGGCCGCCTTCTTGCCTTCCTCGGAGTCGAGGTTGATCGACAGGCCGTCGACGCTGGCGGCGTCGCCTTCGACGATCGAGCCCCCGGCCGATTCGATCAGGCCGTTGACCCACACGGTCATGGACTCGCCCTGGATGCCCTGCACGCCCAGGTACTTGTCCTGGGACTCGGCGGCGTCCATGATCTCGTCCCACGTCACCGGCTTGGACATGTCCAGACCGGCGGCTTCCGCCACGGACTTCCGGTAGAAGAGCAGCTGCGTGTTGGCCCAGAACGGAACGGTCACGTACTCACCGTTCCACTGTGCACCGGCTGCTGCGCCCTCAAGGGTGTCGCTCGTGGTCCGGTCGATCAGATCCGACGGTGGCGTGGCCAGGAATCCCGGCTCCGCCAGTTCGGGAATGAAGGGCGGGTCCAGGCTCATGATGTCCATGGTGGTGTCGCCGGCGGCCAGACGGCGGGCAAGCTGTTCACGCTGGCTCGCGGCATCGCGCGGCAGAAGTGAAGTGCTGATGTTGTAGGCGCCGTTCGACGCGTCAGAGCATTGCTTGGCAAGCTCTGCCTGTCCGCCGGCGTCCGGGTTGATGTACCAGGTCAGTTGGACCGGTCCGCCGTCGTCGGATGCGCATCCTGCCATGACGAATGCACCGACCGCGGCCACCGCAACCGCACGCAGGGCACGCCTGTGGGGTTTTGCTGTCACGAGTTCCTCCGTTGTTTTCAAGCGCAGAGGAATTCGCCGCGACGGCGGCCGCACCCTCTGACAAAACGCCAGATTACTCTGGACTGTGAATCTCAACACAATCGAGAACTTCGTGTTTCCGAGGTGGCGTTCAGGTCACTTCAAGGTTTGCTTCAGGTGGGCGCTACCTGCTAGTAACGCGGCGCCGTTCCGGGCCTCGGAGGAGTGGGGCGGGTCGGGGTCAGGCCAGGACCAGCGCGACCAGGGCCATCGTCGCCATGGCCACCACGGAGGTCACCAGGACCACGTCGCGGGACACCGCTTCCGCGGTGCGGTAACGAATCGCAGCAACGTAGATGTTCTGCGCCGTGGGCAGGGCCGCCATGAGTACGACCCCGTACAACGTGGTGCCCTCCAGCCCCATGGCCAGCCCGATCAGCCAGGCCAGTGCCGGCATCACCACGAGTTTGAGGACGCTGAGGACCGCGACCTGAACCTTGTGCGCCCGTGAGCCCTCCAGTGGACGGTGCTGCGTCAGGGACATGCCGAAGGCGGCGAGCATGCACGGGATCGCCGCCCCGGCGATCAGTTCGACCGGTTGTTCCGCGATCCTGGGCAGGTGCCAGTCCATGGCCGCGAACAGGACTCCCAGGAGGGAACCCATGACCATGGGGTTGGTGAACACCGATCGCAGGATCGAGACGATGTTGGGGCGTCGGCCCAGAACGGCGACGTCCATGATCGTCAGGTACACCGGGGTGTTGATGGCCAGCTGGAACAGGATGACGGGTACGACGTAGGACGGGTCGCC
Organism: Kocuria soli; assembly: GCF_003797835.1. Classification (GTDB taxonomy): domain Bacteria; phylum Actinomycetota; class Actinomycetes; order Actinomycetales; family Micrococcaceae; genus Kocuria; species Kocuria soli. The sequence goes on along the minus strand of NZ_RKMF01000001.1, from coordinate 140,938 downwards.
CAGCACGAACGTGGTCAACGGGATGCCCAGGTTCGCCGAGTTGACCTGCGATGCCGTCTGGCCGGACATCACGATCTGACCGAGTCCGGGGCGGTGCTCCTCGTCCCGGATCCGGACGCCGTCGCGCACCGTGGGCCGGGAAGTCGCGGGGGTGTCCGGGTGGTTGGCGCGACGACGCACGCGCCGGTAGGTGCCGTACAGACCCCACCACAGTGCGGCCGTGCCCCATGCGGAAAGCATCGCCACGGCCAGTGGGGCCGAGAGGATGACCGCGATGTCCGCCTCGGAGACGGTCAGGAACAGAAGGCAGGGGGAGGCGACCCAGAACGCGAACTGGCTGATGGTCCGTTGGCCGCCCTCGCCGAGGACCCCGGCGCGCCCGACCAGGGCGCCGACCAGGATGATCGTCCAGATGACCGCGAAACCGGCCAGAACCCCCGCCACGGATCAGTGATTGACGATGGCGCCCGCGGGGGTGCGGACGTCGTCGAGGACTGCTTCCGCGGGGTCCTCCCCGAGGTGCACCATCCGGTTCTTCGCGTCGACATGGACGACGTGGGGCACGAAAGCCCGGGCCTCTGCGTCCTCCATCTGGGCGTAGGCGATCAGGATGACCACGTCCCCCGGGTGGACCAGGTGTGCTGCGGCGCCGTTGATGCCGATGACGCCGGACCCGCGTTCACCCGGGATGGTGTAGGTCTCCAGTCGGGCGCCGTTGGTGACGTCCACGATCTGGACCTGCTGGCCGGGAAGGATGTCGGCGGCCTCGAGCAGGTCGAGGTCGATGGTCACGGAGCCGACGTAGTCGAGGTCCGCGTGGGTGACCGTGGCGCGGTGGATCTTGCCGGTGAACATGGTGCGCAACATGGCGCCTCCCGAGAACGACTGGGCCGGTGCGCGGGTGGCGCGCGGCGGCCGGTTGGTGGAGTGCTCTGACGAGCGGGGTGCTGGACGGTGGCTGGACCTGGTTGGACCGATTTGGACCTGGTTGGACCGAAGCGGGTCGAGAGGGGGCGGGTCAGGCCCCGGTGCCGAGGACGGCGACGAGGAAGTCGCTGTTCCTGCGGTAGGGGCGAAGGTCCCACGTGGAGAACCGTTGGATCGAGGTGAAGCCGGCTTCCGCGGCGTCGTCGAAGAACTGTTCAGGATCGTAGCCGCGGCCGCTCCCGAACCCGATCACCGCACGCCCGTCGGGGGCAAGGTGGTCGCGGAACCCGTCGAGGACCGCGCCGTAGGTGCCGGGTGCCAGGAAAGTCATGACGTTGCCCGCGCACACGATCGCGTCGAATCCGTGCGTGCCCGCGGGCTTCAGAACGGAGTCCAGCAGGTCCAGGTGCGCCAGGTCGCCGTGGGCCCAGGTCACCTCCGGGTGGTCGCGGCGGGCCGCGTCCACGAGCACGGGATCGACGTCGACGCCGACCACCGAGTGACCGCGGCGGGCGAGTTCGCCACCGATCCGGCCCGGACCGCAGCCGGCGTCGAGCACGCGGCTGCCGCGTTCGAGCATGGCGTCGACGAGCCGTGCTTCACCGTTGAGGTCAGCGCCTTCCTGGCGCATGGTCTCGAAGCGCTGGATGTAGCGGTCGGAGTGGCGCGGGTCTCGGGCCACGACCGCCTCCCACAGGGTGGTCAGCCGATCTGCCGGGGCACCGCTGGGCGCCAGGTTGCCCGGTACGTCGGGCAGGCCGAGTTCGGGGCTCACGCGGGTCTCCTTCCGATCCACCTCACCTGATATCGGCACTTGACACAGGCACTCGATCCACAGCACTTGCGCCGCGCATCACCGCGGGTGCCGTGCCGAAATGTCGGTCACTCCGCATGAAAAACGCCCGTCGACCTGGGAGGCCACGGGCGCTTTCCATGGTGTGGAGCGGCTGACGGGAATCGAACCCGCGTATCAGGCTTGGGAAGCGTGCGCTCTACCATTGAGCTACAGCCGCAAGGTGTCAGAGGTGCGTTCGCAACGGTCCGAGGACCGGGTTTACGAGAAGAACCTCTTACGTGCCTGAATGCACTGCCCGACTTTAGTGAGCCCGTGACAACCACGTCAACTCGATCAGCCCAGGGCTCAACCGCCCGGCCGCTCGGTGCGCTAGCGTGGGCCGCGTGCTGCTCTCTGATCGTGACATTCGCGCGGAACTCGAGGCCGGACGGGTCCAGTTGGACCCCTACATTCCGGAGATGATCCAGCCTTCGAGCATCGACGTGCGCCTGGACCGCTGGTTCCGGCTGTTCGACAACCACAAGTACGCGGTGATCGACCCCGCGGAGGACCAGCCCGATCTGACCCGCCTGGTCGAGGTGGATCCCGAGGAGCCGTTCGTCCTGCATCCGGGGGAGTTCGTCCTGGGAGCCACCTACGAGAAGGTGACTCTGCCGGACGACGTCGCCGCCCGCCTCGAAGGGAAGTCCTCCCTGGGGCGTCTCGGTCTGTTGACCCATTCGACCGCCGGATTCATCGACCCGGGGTTCAGCGGCCACGTGACCCTGGAGTTGTCGAACATGGCCACCCTGCCCATCAAGCTGTGGCCCGGGTCCAAGGTGGGGCAGCTGTGCTTCTTCCGGTTGTCCTCACCCGCCGACTTCCCGTACGGGACGGGAGACCACAAGAACCGATACCAGGGGCAGCGCGGCCCCACGGCCTCGCGCTCTCACCTCAACTTCCACCGCACCAAGATCTGACCGGCGCCGCCGACCACCGTGGGTACGGCATTCAGTCGATCACGGTACGACGGCGAGGGTCCGGTAGGGGCAGCAGCATCGCCAGCCCCAGGGCCACAACGAGCATGATGCCGAGGATGCCCCACCGCTGTTGCCCCGTGAAATGGATGGCCAGCCCGAACAACGCGGGAGCCAGGAAACTCGCCGCGCGGCCCGTGGTCGCGTACAGGCCGTAGAGCGCGCCTTCGGTGCCGGGGGTGGTCAGCCGCGAGAGATACGCCCGAGCCGAAGCCTGGGCGGGACCGACGGCAAGACTCAGAGCGATCGCACACACCCAGAACGACAGGTGCGAGGTCAGAAACAACAACGGGGTGGCGAAGGCGATCACCCAGACCAGTGCCGTGACGATCACGGACTTGGGTCCGAACCGGTCATCCAGCTGACCACCGAGCAGGGCTCCCAGGCCGGCCGCGAGGTTCGCCACGATCGCGAACGTCATGACCTGCGCCAGGGAGAATCCGAACGTCCCCGCGGCGATCACACCGCCGAAGGTGAAGATGCCAGAGAGCCCGTCGCGGAAGACCGCCGAGGCCATCAGGAAGAACAGGGCCGTGCGGTCCTTGCGCCAGAGGTCGGCCACCATGGCGGCGATCTCCCGGTAGGCCTCGACCAGCCCGGCCCGCGGGACTCGAGTCCTCGCGGGCCCTTCGCCCGGGCCCTGAGCCGTGCCGCGCTCGCGGCGCCAGAGGGCCACCACCAGTGGTACCGCAAGTGCGGCGCACCAGAGCGCACAGAACAGTGCGACCGCGCGAACGTTGAGTGCTTCGTGCGTCGGGAGACCCAGGAAGCCCGGGCTGATGAAGCCGAACAGGACGAACGCCGTCGCCAGGATCGAGCCGATGTACCCGAAACCCCAGCCGCGGCCGCTGATCGTGCCCACCTTGTCCGCCGGAGCCAGCGTCGGGAGCACCGCGTAGTAGTCGACGTTGGCCAGTTCCTTGGCCGCCGTGGCCACGCTGAGCAGGGCCACACCGAGCAGCAGGAACCGTTCGTGGGGTGCGACCACGAAGCAGGCCGCGGTGGCCAGCACACACAGGCCTCCGAACAGGGCGATCCCGGGGGCCCTGCGGCCGGAGCGGTCGGAGAGCCTGCCGATCGCAGGTGCCAGCAGGGCCACCAGGACGGCTGCCGTGGCCGTCCCGACGGACAGCACCTTCGAGTTGTGCTCGGTTGTGCCGAAAGCGGAACTGGTCAGATAGGTCGTGAAGACGAACGTGATCATCAGAGCGTCGATCACGGACACCGCGACGTCGTAGAGGTACCAGGACAGCACGGTGGATCGGGGCGCCGACGGCGATGTGGCCAGGGGGGTCGGCTGCACTGGGGCGGTGCTCATGGGCCAAGGCTACGGTGCGCGGGATCACAGCGATCGCGTAACCCGGCGAAAAGCTGAAAGTGTCCGATTGATAGGATCGGTGTCGGCTCGCTCGGCGTCCGGGCCCCACACCCCTGTCCGGACCACGAGACTGTCGCTCCCGAGCGGAGTGGACGCTCCACGTCTCCCGGAGCCGGGTGTAACCGCCCCAGCGTAGGCCTCGGAGGTGCCATGCTCACAGTGCTCGTCGCCCACGCCGTGGCTGCACTGTTGGCGCCCGTGATCTTCCGGCGCCTGGGTCGTAACGCGTTCTATGTCTTGGCGGCCGTTCCCGCGGCGTCGTTCGTCTGGTTGCTGACCCGGTGGCCGTCCGTGTCCGTGGGTGAGGGCCCCACTCATGTCATGGACTGGGTGCCTGCCCTGGACCTCGAACTCGCCTTCCGAATGGATGCGCTGGCCTGGGCCACCTCGCTGCTGGTCCTGGGCGTCGGGTCGCTGGTCCTGGCGTACTGTGCGCGGTACTTCTCGGCGGACTCACCGGACAAGGGATCCTTCGGCTCCCAGCTGGTCGTGTTCGCCGGGGTGATGTTCGGCCTGGTCACCGCCGATGACCTGATGTTGATGTTCATCTTCTGGGAGATCACCTCCGTCCTGTCGTTCCTGCTGATCGGCTACGCCCGGACGCGCATGTCAGCGCGCCGCGCGGCCATGCAAGCACTTGTGATCACCACGGCCGGCGGGTTGACCATGCTCGTGGGTGTGGTGATGCTCGGCCAGCTCGGGGGCACGTACCGGATCTCCGAACTGATCGCGCAGGCCCCGCAGATCATCTCCGCCCACGAGTCACTCGTCTCCACGGCGGTGGCCCTGCTCCTGGTCGGCGCGGTGACCAAGTCCGCGCTCATTCCGTTCCACTTCTGGCTGCCCGCGGCCATGGCGGCCCCCACCCCGGTGTCGGCGTATCTGCACGCCGCGGCCATGGTCAAGGCCGGCGTCTTCATCGTGGCGCGGTTCGCGCCCGCCTATTCGCAGACCGCCGCCTGGCAGCCCATGCTGCTGGTCATGGGCCTGGGGACCATGCTGTTCGGCGGGTGGGTGGCGCTACGGCAGTACGACCTCAAGCTCATCCTGGCCTACGGCACCGTGAGCCAACTCGGGTTCCTGATCCTGGTGCTGGGGCAGGGCACGGCCGACGCCGCCCTGGGCGGGCTGGCGCTCATGCTCGCCCACGGTTGCTTCAAGGCAACGCTGTTCCTGGTGGTGGGCGTCATCGACCACCAGACCGGTAGCCGTGACATCCGCAAGCTCTCGGGTCTCCATCAGCCCATGCGGGGACTGTTCGTGATCGCGCTGATCGCCGCCGCCTCCATGGCCGGATTCCCCCTGCTCGGAGGGTTTGTGGCCAAGGAGGCGGTGCTGGAAGGCCTGCTGCACGCCGTCGAACACGACGGCGCCGCCGTCGCCTGGATCCGACTGGTGGGCGTGCTGCTGGGCTCCGTGCTCACAGTGGCCTACAGCGCACGCTTCGTGTGGGGCGCTTTTGCCCCCAAGCGAAGCGAGTTCGCCGACCTGCCCGTGGGCTCCGACGGCCGACCCGTGCGCACGCCGTCGCACGGACTGTCCTGGGCGTTCCAGGCACCCGCCGCGGTGCTGACGCTGGTCACGGTGGCCTACGGGCTGTACCCGAAACCCGTGGGGGCCGTCCTCGCTCCATGGGTCGAAACCTTCGCCGGCGAACCGAGCACGTATCTGTCCTGGTGGCACGGTCTGACCCCGGCCCTCGGTTTGTCCGCGACCGTGCTGGGACTCGGGCTGCTCATGTTCGTGCTGCGGATCCAGGTGTCCAGGATCCAGAAGGCCATTCCGCAACTGCCCGCCGGGGAACGCGTGTACCGCGGCGTCATCGACCAGCTCGACCGATTCGCGGTCAAGGTCACCGGCAGCACCCAGCGCGGATCGCTGAGCTTCTACCTCTCGGTCATCCTGGTCACGGCCATCGTGGTTCCCGTGGTCGCGTTGTTCGTGGAGGAGACCCCGCCGTTGGGAGCCATGCGACTCGCGGATTCCTGGGGACAGGTCATCGCCGGCGCCGTCATGGTGGTTGCGGCGATCGCCGTGATCAAGGTCCAGAAGCGGTTCCTCGCGGTCCTGCTGGTGTCCGTGACCGGGTACGGCATGGTCATGATCTTCGCCCTGCACGGCGCACCGGACCTGGCCCTGACACAGGTCCTGGTCGAGACCATCGCCCTGGTGGCCTTCGTCTTGGCCCTCAGGTCCCTGCCAGCCCCGGTGTGGGACACCAAATCAGATCGGACGCGTTTCCCGCGGGCCGTGGTCGCGGTGACCTTCGGCGCGTTCATCACCGTGCTGACCGCGATGTCCATGGCCTCCCGCACGGCCGCGCCCGTCTCCCTGGACATGCCGGAACTCGCCTACGAGATCGGCCACGGCGCGAACGTCGTCAACGTGACCCTGGTGGACATCCGCGCCTGGGACACCTTCGGTGAACTCACCGTGGTGGTCGTGGCGGCCACGGGTGTGGCCTCACTGCTGTTCGTACAAGGCCGCGGGGACCGCATGGTCCGTAGGGCCGCGGTGCCGGACACCGCCCAGCTGCAGCAGATCCAGCAGCGTGCCTCCCAGGCGATCCAGTCGGAAGGCTCGCGGACGGCAAGGGTGTTCCGATCGGAGACGAGCAGTCCCTACATCATCGCGGGACGCACCATGGCCCCGGAATCCCGCTCGATCGTGCTGGAGGTGATCACCCGGCTCCTGTTCCACACGATCATGGTGGTCTCCCTGTACCTGCTGGTGGCGGGGCACAACCTCCCGGGCGGTGGATTCGCGGCCGGTCTCACGGCGGGGCTCGCCCTGACCCTCCGGTACCTGGCCGGCGGGCGTTACGAACTGGAGCGGGCCACCCCGTTCAATGCCGGCACCATGCTGGGGCTCGGTCTGGCCGTGTGCGGCCTCTACGCCGTGGTCCCCGTGTTCTTCGGCGGGTCCGTCATGCAGAGCTACAAGCTCGAGACGACGCTGCCGTTGATCGGTGACGCCTACCTGGTGACCTCCGTGATCTTCGACGTCGGTGTCTATCTGGTGGTCATCGGGCTGGTTCTGGACATCCTGCGTGCACTGGGCGGGCACGTTGACCGTCAGCACGAGGACGAGATCGCCCGGCGCCGTCGTCAGGACCAGGGACGCGGCGGGGCGCGGATCAAGGTGACCCGCGGCCCCACGGCGGATTCCGGCAGCACCGGCTCTGTCACCGTGACCAGGGAAGAACCAGGAGAGGGCCCCGCAGAGATCGCAGAACCCACCACCGGCGCCCTGATCCTCGACCCACTGGAAGGAGGAGACCCCCGATGAGCGTCAATCTGACCCTCCTGATCGTGATGGGCGTCCTCTACTCCGTGGGCGTCTACCTGGTGCTCGAACGCTCCCTGACCCGCGTGGTCTTGGGACTCATGCTGCTCACCAACGCCACGAATCTGCTGATCCTGCACGCCGCCGGGATCCCCGGCCTGGCGCCGCTGTACACCGAGGGCACGGATCCCCGCAGCTACACGGATCCCCTTCCGCAGGCCCTCGTGTTGACCGCCATCGTGATAGGCCTTGCCGTGACCGCGTTCATGCTGGGCCTGATCTACCGGTCCTGGGCCCTGTCCCGCCGTGACGTGATCACCGACGACGCCGAGGACCGTCGCGTGGCCACGCAGTCCGCCTTCGTGGACGAGGAGGACGCGGACCTGCCGCAGGACACCTCCGAATTCGACGACGAGCAACTCGAGGCGCACGAGCGCGAGAACGAACAACGCCATCTGCGTGACCAGCAGTACCGCGACCAGGAGCAGAAACAGGAGGACCGCCGATGAGCATCGACGTCGCTCAGCTCGCCCCCCTGGCGATCATCGTGCCCTTCGTGGGCGCGGCCCTGTCCCTGGTGCTCTTCCACCGCAACCGGTTGCAGCGCCTCGTCGCCATCGGGTCACTGGTGGTCTCGCTCGCCGTCGAAATGCTCGTGCTGGCGACCTCCTGGGACGCGCCCCCCACGTCGGTGAACCTCGGTGGCTGGGAGGCGCCGTTCGGGATCGTGCTGATCGTGGACCAGCTCTCGGCCGTGATGCTGGTGGTCTCCACGATCGTGTCCCTGGCGGTTCTGATCTACGCCACCGGACAGGGTGTGGCTGACGGCGATTCCGCGGGCCCCATTTCGATCTTCCACCCCACGTACCTGATCCTGGTGGCCGGTGTCTCCAACGCGTTCCTGGCGGGGGACCTGTTCAACCTCTACGTGGGGTTCGAGATCTTCCTGGTGGCCTCCTACGTGCTCATGACCATGGGCGGCACAACCCAGCGCATCCGCGCGGGCGTGACCTACGTGGTCGTGTCCATCATTTCCTCCGTGCTGTTCCTGATCGCAATCGCCATGGTCTACGCGGCCACCGGAACGGTGAACATGGCGGATCTCTGCCTGAAACTCGCAGATCTGCCCGTGGGGACGCAGATGCAGCTGCACCTGATGCTGTTGGTGGCCTTCGGGATCAAGGCCGCGGTGTTCCCGCTGTCGTTCTGGCTGCCCGACTCCTACCCGACCGCCTCCGCGCCCGTGACGGCCGTGTTCGCCGGACTGCTGACCAAGGTGGGCGTGTACTCGATCATCCGGACCGAGACGCTGCTGTTTCCCGGCGAGCAGATCAACGGATTGTTGATGTGGGTGTCCCTGCTGACCATGGTCGTGGGGATCCTGGGCGCGCTGGCCCAGATCGACGTCAAGCGTCTGTTGTCGTTCACGCTGGTGAGCCACATCGGGTACATGGTCTTCGGGATCGCGGTGGGCACGGCGGCGGGATTCGCCGCGGTGGTTTACTACGTGGGCCACCACATCATCATCCAGACCAGCCTCTTCCTGGTCGCGGGGCTGATCGAACGCCGGGGCGGGTCCACGAACTCCGATCGTCTGGGAGGCATGGCGCGGCTGGCCCCGGTGCTGGCGGTGCTCTACATGATCCCAGCCCTCAACCTGGGGGGCATCCCGCCGTTCTCCGGGTTCCTGGGCAAGATCGGGTTGTTCCAGGCCGGTGTGGACAACGCGACGTGGCAGACCTACGTGGTGATCTCCGGGGCGGTGCTCACCTCGCTGCTCACGCTGATCGCACTCATGCGCGTGTGGAACCGCGTGTTCCTGCGCACCACGGACGACGCCGATTTCCCCGACCCCGTGCTCCTGGCCCCCAGCCGCGAAGGCCATTGGGGTGCCGGGGCCGTGCAGACCCTCACCCGGGACGAGGGCGGCAGGCAGACCGTGAGCCTGCTCCCGCGCCTCATGGTGTGGCCGACCGCCGTGCTGGTCGTGATCGGTGTGGCCTTGACCGTCTTCGCCGGCCCGTTGTTCGCCGTGGCGGACAACGCGGCCGAGAACCTGGTGAATCCGGGCGCCTACGTCGAAGCCGTACTGGGCCCGGAGGGGGCGCCGTCGGGACCGGTGGAGCAAGCGGCCGGTGACGGGGACTCAGACGGCCGGGAGGTGGCACCGTGAACAGCAACCGAGCCGAATCCGGAGCAGAGTCCCGCGGTGGTCCGCGCCGCACCCACCGGTTCGTCGTCGAGATCCCCCTGATCCTGTGGCTCGTGGTGGTCTGGGCCGTTCTGTGGGGGGAGCTGACGGTCAAGAACCTGGTGGTCGGTGTGATCTTCGCCCTGCTGGTCACCCGCGTCCTGGCACTGCCTCCGGTCGCCCTGTCCCATCGCTTCAACGTTCTCCAGGCCGTGGTCATGGCTGTCACGTTCCTGTACCAGGTGGTCAAGGCCAGCTTCCAGGTTCTGTGGGTCGCGATCCGCAAGGGCCCCAACGTCCGGAGCGCACTGGTCGCGGTCAAACTCCGCACGGTCAACGACCTCATGATCGCTGCCGTCGGCAACACCACGGGGGTGATCCCGGGTTCCGTGTTGATCGAGGTCGACCGATCCACGGCAACGCTCTACTTCCATGCCCTGGACGTCGACGACGACGCCGACGTGGAAGCCTTCCGCAACGGTGTGCTGCGGACCGAGGCGGCGTGGATCAGGGTGATCGGCACCCGGGAGGAGCTGGACCTGCTCAAGGCGGAGGATCAACGACTGGGGCGACGTCGGCCCCTGGCCGTCCTGAGCTCACCCCGGCGTTCGGAGGTGGAAGCGTGAACCCCTATGTTCTGGTGACCGCGGTGCTCCTGCTCTCCGGCGGCGCCGTCGGTGTCCTGTACCGGCTGGTCAAGGGGCCGTCCCTGCTGGACCGTGTCTTGGCCAGTGACGTGCTGCTGGCCATCGTGGCCGCGGCCGTGTGCGTGGACATGGTGTGGAAGGGCACCACGGACTACATGATTCTCACGGTGATGATCTCCCTGGTGGGTTTCCTGGCCTCCGTGACCTTCGCACGATTCGTGCAGTCCCGTCCCTCTCGACACCCGGACGCGGGTCGTGGCGGTTCGGCCTGGGAGGACGCGGAGGCGCCGCGGCAGAGCACGCAGGACACGTCCGCGACGGAGGGCCGATGATGCAGACCGTTCTGGACGTCGTCGGATCCGTATTACTGCTGGTGGGGTGCCTCATGGCGTTCGCCGCCGGGGTGGGGTTGGTCCGACTGCCGGATGTCCTCACGCGTATGCACGCGGCCACCAAGCCCCAGGTGCTCGGGTTGTTGTGCGTCCTGCTGGCCGTGATCGTCATGAACCGGGCGTGGGCCCTGCTGCCGCTGGCCCTGCTGGGGTGGGTGTTCATGCTCCTGACGGCACCCGTCAGCGCTCACATGGTGGGACGGGCCAGCTACCGGAGCAAGCACGTCAAGGAGGAAGGCGTGGTCAAGGACGAACTGGCGATTGCTCTGCGCGAAAACACGCCGGTCGAATCACAACTTGAGCAGTGGGCTGATGGCTCGGAGGACCAGTCGCGCTAGTGTTTGTCATGAACCGCGTTGGTGCACCCGGTCCTGCAAGGACTGGGCGTGCCACCCGTCCACCACGGACCTGCGCGTCCGGGTAAGGAGAGAACATGAACGACAAGGTTGTGGGCCTGGCCGGAACCGCGGCGTCCCTCGCGGGCGTCACGGCGGCGAACAAGGGACTGGGTGCCGTGTGGGCAAAGCTCACCGGTAACCCGCCGCCCGCCAAGAACCCGGATCCTGAGGAGCGGTGGGCTGACATCCTGCTGTGGGCCGTGATCACCGGCGTGGTCACCACGGTGGTGCGTGTGGCAGTGACCCGTCAGGTCACCAAGATGCAAAGCAACCAGGGCGAGTCCTGACACTCGGCCCCTTGCAGACGGTCGTCGAGGGCCGGTTGCCAACCCGTGAGAACGGGCGGCAACCGGCCCTCGCGCATTGGTAGAGTGGGCAAGCACTGAAAACGAACGACAGGGGAGCGCGCGAGCGCTGAGAGTGCGGGAGACCGCAGACCCTCGAACCTGATCCGGTTAGTACCGGCGAAGGGAGTCGAGTATCTCGAGGTGTTGCACCGGCTGCGTCCGGTTCCCACCTCCCCCTCCTGAGACCGGGACGGACTGACGGTCCGTCCCCGCAGGAGGAAACCATGACCTCAACAACATCTCACAGCCCGGGAACCGGTTCGAACGGTTCTCCACGCGGGGCGACCCGCACCGGTGCCGCGTTGCGCTGGCGGGTGGTGGACCTGGTGGTGCTGGCCGTCCTGGCCGCAGCCGGTGGCGTGATCTTCTGGGCCTGGTCCAATCTGATCTACCCCGTGATCACCGGTGCGTCCGTGGCGTATCCGCCCGCCGCCGGTCTGATGCTCGGTGGATGGCTCGTGGCCGGGACCCTGGGCGGGCTCATCATCCGCAAACCGGGTGCCGCCCTGCTGTGCGAACTCCTCGCGGCGATCTTCGAAGGTGTCATGGGAACTCACTTCGGGCTGACCGTGGTGATTTCCGGGATCGTGCAAGGTTTGGGTGCCGAGCTGGTCTTCGCCGCGGTGCGGTACCGCCGGGCCGGCCTCGGCGTGGCTGCGGCCGCGGGTGCCTTGTCCGGCCTGTTCGGCAGCATCTCCGAGTGTCTGCTCTACTACTACGAATGGCCTGTTGCCCACCAAGGGGTGTACGTGGCCCTGGCGACCCTCTCGGGTGCCGTCATCGCGGGTGTGGCGATGTGGCTGCTGGTCCGGGCTCTGCGCGGTACCGGCGTCCTTTCCGCCCTGGCTTCCGGGCGTTGACGGGAACAGCGGTGTCGGGCTCCGCTGAACAGACACCCGCTCACGGGGCGCGGGGCGCACTCGTCGAAGCCCGGGGATTCGGCTGGCAGCATCCGGGGCGAGCTCTCCCCTCGCCCCGTGGACTGGACCTGGTGATCCGACCGGGCGAGAAAGTCCTGCTCGTGGGCCCCAGCGGGGTCGGCAAGTCGACCTTGCTCCACGCCCTGGCCGGTGTCCTCGAACGCCGCGAGACCGACGAGCTGGAGGTTCAGCAAGGGGCAAGCGATGCGCCCGGTGGCCCCGAGGGGCCGCTCGGAGAATTGCTCGTCGACGGCGCCCCGGCCGCCGACCGGGCCACCGTGACCGGGCTGCTCCAACAGGACCCCGAATCGGGGATCGTGCTCGCGCGGGTCGGCGACGACGTCGCCTTCGGTCCGGAGAACCTGGCCGTCCCGTCCGAGCAGATCTGGCCGAGGGTCACCGAGACCCTGGACGCCGTCGGCCTGGCCGTTGAGCTCGACCGGGACACCGAGGCGCTGTCCGGTGGACAACAGCAGCGACTCGCCCTGGCGGGTGTCACCGCCATGCGGCCGAGGCTGCTCCTGTTGGACGAGCCCACCGCCAACCTCGACCCCGAAGGTGTTCGCACGGTGCGCGACGCCGTCGAAGCGGTCGCGGTGCAGACCGGTGCGACGTTGATCGTGGTCGAGCACCGCACCGAGGTCTGGACGGACCTGGTCGAGCGGGTCGTCGTGCTCGGCGCGGGCGGTGTGGAGCACGACGGCACCCCGGGGCAGGTCTTCGGGGACCCCGCGCGGCGCCGGGTGCTGCTCGAGCGCGGCGTGTGGGTTCCCGATGCGCCCGCACCTGAACCGGTCGTGAGTCCGGCGACGGACGGTGAACCGTTGCTGCGCGCCGTCGGTCTCGAGGTGTCCCGGGACCAGCCCGGCTCACGGGCGCTCGCCGGACGACGACGGCTGGCCCGCCGTGGCAGGCCCGTTCCAGAGCACCTGAACGCGGGAACGCCCGCGGCGCGGCCCGTGGACCTCACGGTCCGCCGGGGGAGCGCAACTGCGGTGACCGGGAACAACGGGGTGGGGAAATCGACCCTGGCCCTGACCCTCGCGGGGCTTCTGGTCCCGGCAGGCGGAACGGTCGAGGCGCAACCCGCACTGGCCGGTGACACCGTGGCGGATCCATCGGCGTGGACCGGCCGCGAACTGGTCACCCGCGTGGGCACTGTGTTCCAGGAACCCGAGCACCAGTTCCTCACCCAATCCGTCCGGGCCGAGCTGGCCGAGGGGCCCCGCCGAGCCGGGTGGTCTCAGGACCGGATCGACTCCACGGTCGAGGAACTGCTCCAACGCCTGGAACTCACGGACCTGGCCGAGGCCAATCCGTTCACCCTCTCCGGAGGGCAGAAGCGGCGGTTGTCGGTGGGAACCGTCATGGCCGCTGCTCCCGACATCCTGGTTCTGGATGAACCGACCTTCGGGCAGGATTCACGGACGTGGTGGTCGGTGGTCGACCTGCTGGCCGATCAGGTGCGAGCGGGGCGAGCCGTCGTCGTCGTCACCCACGACCGGGACCTGATCCGCGCCCTGGGTGCCCGGGAAATCGAGCTGCACGCCGCGCCGTCCGTCGAGCAGCCGGACGCTCCCGCTCCGCTGACCACCAGGGGTGGTGGAAGCTGGCTCGAACGCCGTGACGCACTCACCAAGCTCGCGTGCGCCGTCGCACTGACTGTCCCGCTGATCCTTTCGGCGGACCCCATCACCTCGGGGCTGATCCTGCTGGGCGAACTCGCGGCACTGTCGCTGGCGGGTCAACGTCCCCTGCGGCTGTTGCTCGCCGCCTGGCCGCTGGTCCTGGCCGCGCTGCTGTCCGGGTGGGGAACCGCGCTCCTAGCCGAGGACTCGGGCCCGCCGCTGGTGTCCGTAGGGCCTCTGACGCTGACTCAGGGGTCGGTCGCGGCCGGGGCCGCGATCTCACTGCGCGGGCTCGCCCTGGCGCTGCCCGGGCTGATGCTGCTCCTCACCACGGATCCCACCGACCTGGCGGACGGACTCGCCCGCACCCTGCGCCTGCCCGCGCGGTTCGTGATCGCCGCCCTGGTGGGGCTGCGGCTCATGTCGGTGATGATCAAGCAATGGCAGGTTCTGGTGACGGCACGTCGCGCGCGGGGTGCGGGGGCGTCACGGAACCCAGGGACGGTTCTCGCGGAATGGGGTGGCCGCGCCTTTGGGCTCCTTGTCCAGGCTCTGCGACGCGCGACGCGACTGGCGGTGACCATGGAGGCCAGGGGTTTCGGCTCCGTGGTGGAGGCACGGGACCGCACCTGGGCCCGGCCCATTCGCCGTGGTGCCGCAGATGCCCTGCTGCTCGTGATCACCCTGGCGCTCGCCGTGGGTGCCCCGATCGCCTCCCACGTGGCAGGGGCGCAGCGCTTCATCTGGCAGTGATGCGCCGGCGGCGGGACGCCGCCGCACCTTTGCGGACAGTGCGCAGCGACGGTGCCGGAGTCAGGCAGTCCGGACTCAGGCGGTGGGGACTCAGGCGGTGGGGCCGGGCTGAATGATGTCAGCGCCTTCCCACACGGGATCGGATTCCAGGTACAGCGCCTCTTGCGCGGCCCAACGATCCCAGTACTGCTCGTAGGACGCGCCGTCGCGGCTCAGCGCCCGTGCCCGGCGTTGGCTCTCCGGAAGTTCGACCCAGACGGAAACGTCCAGGACTTCGCGCGCCACGGCGTTGCATGCCCCCACGCCTTCCAGGATCACGATCTCGGCGCACCGGGTTAGCCGCGGACCGCCGGAGGAATTGGCCAGCCAGTCCCAGGCCGCCCAGTACGCGTCCTGTTCCTCGCGCAGGGCGGCCATGATGGATTCGTTGTACGTCTCGATGCCTTGGGCCAGACCGTCCCAGCCGGGGTAGATGTCCTCGAGATGGAAGGTCACCACGTCGCGGGTGACGGACAGGACGGAGGAGAGCTGCTCGGCCAGGCTCGTCTTTCCCGCGCCGGACCGACCGTCGATGCCGATCAGATGCGGGCGACGGGTGGGGTTCTCGAGCTGGTGCATCAGCGCGAGTCCCGACGGATTGCGTTCCGCGATCGCCGGGTCCATGAGCAGTTCGACGTCCTGCACGCTCAACCACCGGCCGTCGTCGTGCGGGAGAGGTTCCGGTCGTGTTCCTCGATCGGGACACGGTCGAGCTGTTCGCGCACATGTTCCACGATCCCGGGCACGGCCGCCGCGATGAGATCCCAGGTTTCCTGGAACCCCGCTTCGTCTCCGTACCAGGGGTCGGCGATGCCCAGCGCCGCGTCGTCGCGAGTCGGAGCCTTCGGGTCTGCCGTGGTGGCATCGAAGGAGCGGAACAGGTGGACCTCTGGCCCCGTCCCGGCGCGGTCGACCCAACGGGTCAAGGCGCGGAGATGTGGTGTGTCCATGGCCAGGACCAAGTCGTGATCCTGCAGCCAGTCGTCATCGATTGTCTGGGCTCGGTGCCCGCTGGGGTCAAGACCCAGGCGCTCCAGGAGACGAGCGGCGCGTGGGTCCACGCCATTTCCCAGTTCTTCCTCGGAGATGCCTGCGGAGTCGACGACGACGCGCTCGCCCAGACCTGCTTGATCGAAGGCCTGACGGAGGGCGAGTTCTGCCATGGGAGACCGGCAGATGTTACCGGTGCACACGGTGGCGATGCGGTACATGCGCCTCAGTTTAGGTGCTTCCGTGGCCACGACCTTCCTTTCATGTCTTGCCATGGATCTTGAGCGCGGAACCCGAGCGCGGGTCTCGTGAGTCAACCTGACGGCAACGACGAATGCGGCTCTCCATATTTGACTAGGACACCGTGACGTACGTCATGTACAAAGTTGATATGAACTCACTCAACTTTGTTGACAGCAGAACAGGAAGTTCTATCCTTGAGTCAGGACAACTCAAGATTTGAGACCTCCGGGTCGCCGTGCGGCCCGGTTGCAGACAAGACAGCCCGTGAGGGCAGAGGAGGAATGGGAATGTCCCGTGCAGTAGGCATCGACCTCGGAACCACCAACTCGGTCGTTTCGACCCTCGAAGGTGGCGACCCCGTCGTCATCGCCAACGCCGAAGGTGCCCGCACCACCCCGTCCGTCGTCGCCTTTTCCAAGGACGGCGAGACGCTGGTGGGTGCCACGGCCAAGCGTCAGGCGGTGACCAACGTCGATCGCACCATCTCGTCCGTCAAGCGCCACATGGGCACCGACTGGACCCAGGAGATCGACGGCAAGAAGTACACCGCGCAGGAGATCTCGGCCCGCACACTCATGAAGCTCAAGGCCGACGCCGAGTCCTACCTGGGTGACAAGGTCACGGACGCGGTGATCACCGTCCCGGCGTACTTCAACGACGCCGAGCGCCAGGCCACCAAGGAGGCCGGTGAGATCGCGGGCCTCAACGTCCTGCGCATCGTCAACGAGCCCACCGCGGCAGCCCTGGCCTACGGTCTGGAGAAGGGCAAGGAGGACGAGCTCATCCTGGTCTTCGACCTCGGTGGTGGCACGTTCGACGTCTCCCTGCTGGAAGTCGGCAAGGACGAGGACGACTTCTCCACCATCCAGGTGCGCGCCACGGCCGGTGACAACCGGCTTGGAGGCGACGACTGGGACCAGCGGATCGTCGACTGGCTGCTCGAGCAGGTCAAGTCCAAGACCGGTGCGGACCTGTCCAAGGACAAGATCGCCCTGCAGCGACTCAAGGAGACCGCCGAGCAGGCCAAGAAGGAACTCTCCTCGGCCTCCTCGACCAACATCTCCCTGCAGTACCTCTCAGTGACCCCCGAGGGCCCCGTCCACCTGGACGAGACCCTGTCCCGCGCCAAGTTCGAGGACCTGACCAGCGACCTGCTGGCCCGGACCAAGAAGCCGTTCGAGGACGTCATCAAGGAAGCCGGCATCAAGCTCTCCGACATCGACCACGTCGTGCTCGTGGGTGGCTCCACCCGTATGCCCGCCGTCGTCGAGGAGGTCAAGAAGCTCTCCGGTGGCAAGGAGCCCAACAAGGGTGTGAACCCGGACGAGGTCGTGGCCGTGGGCGCCGCCATCCAGGCCGGCGTGCTCAAGGGCGACCGCAAGGACGTCCTGCTGATCGACGTGACCCCGCTGTCCCTGGGCATCGAGACCAAGGGTGGCGTGATGAACAAGCTGATCGAGCGCAACACCGCGATTCCGACCAAGCGTTCGCAGGTCTACACCACGGCTGAGGACAACCAGCCGTCCGTGTCGATCCAGGTCTTCCAGGGCGAGCGCGAGTTCACCCGGGACAACAAGAACCTGGGCACCTTCGAGCTGACCGGCATCGCTCCGGCCCCGCGCGGCGTGCCGCAGATCGAGGTCACCTTCGACATCGACGCCAACGGCATCGTGCACGTGTCCGCCAAGGACAAGGGCACCGGCACCGAGCAGTCGATGACCATCACCGGCGGCACCTCGCTGTCGCAGGAGGATATCGACCGCATGGTCAAGGACGCCGAGGCCAACGCCGAGGCCGACAAGGCCCGCCGTGAGGCTGCCGACATGCGCAACAACGCCGAGCAGCTGGCCTACTCGACCGAGAAGCTCATCAAGGACAACGATGAGAAGCTCTCCGAGGACGTCAAGACCGAGGTCCAGGGCGACGTCGACGCCGTCAAGACCGCTCTCGAAGGCGATGACGACGACGCCGTGAAGTCGGCGGTCGAGAAGCTGCAGGGCTCCATGGGCAAGATCGGCGAAGCCGTCTACGCCCAGCAGGACGCCGGCGCCGAGGGCACCGATGGTGACGCTGCGGGTGCGGCACAGGACGACGAGGACATCGTCGACGCCGAGGTCGTGGACGAGGACGAGAACAAGAAGTGATCGACCTCTGACGGTGGTGGCCGGGCAACCGGCCACCACCGTCCCCGACCAAGAAAGGTAGGAACATGAGCACTTCACCCGAAGAGCCCCAGAACGGTGAGCCCCAGGACCAGGCTGCCGATCAGGAGTCCCCGCTCACGGCGGAGGAGATCCTGAACGCCGAGCAGACCGAGGACGCCCGGGCGGCCGACCACGACCCTGCGGTTGCGGATCCGGAATCGACCGGGGATTCGGAACTGGCCCAGCTGGCCGAGGACCGCCTCGATGACCTTCGCCGCTTGCAGGCGGAGTTCCTGAACTACAAGAACCGCACGGACCGTGAGCGCACCCAGTTGCGCGACCACGTGGTGGGCGAGGTTCTGGGTTCGTTGCTCCCGGTCTTCGACGACATCGACGCGGCCCGCGCCGCCGGGGACCTGGCCGACGGTCCGTTCGCCGCGATCGCCACCAAGCTCGAGAGCCTGTTGGACAAGCAGGGCCTGGAGCGCATCGGCGAGATCGGTGAGGCCTTCGACCCCAACGTGCACGAAGCCGTGCTCCAGCAGCCGGCCGAGGGTGTGGAAGCAGACCACATCTCCATGGTGCTGCGATCGGGCTTCCGCGTCGGCACGCGCGTGGTTCGCGCCGCACAGGTCGCCGTCGCGCCCTGATCAGAACGCCGACCGGTCCCGTGGCGGGACCGGCCTGCATCGTAAGGACGACGGCCGGCGGGCGGGAGGACCCGCACGCCGGCCGTCGTCGTAGAACGTCGACAACCTGCCCCTGAAAGGAGGCGTCATGGCCAGTCAAGACTGGATCGACAAGGATTTTTACGACGTGCTGGGCGTCTCCAAGGAGGCGACCGACGCCGAGATCAAGAAGGCGTACCGCACGCTCGCCAAGAAGTACCACCCCGACCGCAATGCGGGGGACGCTGCGGCCGAACAGCGGTTCAAGGAGGTCTCGGAGGCTCACGACGTCCTCTCCGACCCCGAGGAGCGCAAGGAGTACGACGCGATCCGTGCCATGGGTTCCGGCGCGCGGTTCGCGGGCGGCAGCGACGGTGCCGGGTTCGAGGATCTCTTCGGCGACGTCTTCGGCGGTGGCCGCACGCGTGCGCGCTACTCCACGGGCTATTCGACCGGCGGAGCCCAGAACATCAACTTCGAGGACCTCTTCGGCGGTGGCGGCTTCGGTGGGTTCGGTGGAGGTGGTGCCGGTGGCTACACGGGTGGCTACGATCCCCGCTACCAGGCGCCGCAGCCCAAGGGCGAGGACATCACCACGAGCACGCTGATCCCCTTCCGTTCCGCGATGGAGGGCACCACGGTCAAGCTGCAACGCGGCAACGGCTCGTCGACCACCGTCCGCATTCCGCAGGGTGTGCGAGACGGTCAGAAGCTCAAACTCAAGGGCAAGGGCCATTCGGGTCCGGGTGGCCACGGCGACCTCATCCTGACCGTCAAGGTGGGGGAGCACCCCGTCTTCTCGCGGCGCGAAGGCACCGACGACCTCGCGGTGACCGTGCCCGTGAGCTTCCCCGAGGCCGCGCTGGGGGCCACCGTCAAGGTGCCCACGTGGGACGGCAAGCAGGTTTCCCTGAAGGTTCCTGCGGGCACCAGCTCCGGACGCAAGTTCCGGATCCAGGGCAAGGGTGTGACCACCAAGAAGGGGACCGGGAACCTGATCGTGACCGTCGAGATCGAGGTCCCCAAGGAGCTCGACGACGACGCCCGGCAGGCCGTGGAGGCCTTCGCCGCCGCCACCGCCGACCACGACCCTCGGGCGCACCTGCTCGAGCGTGCGGGT
Organism: Kocuria soli; assembly: GCF_003797835.1. GTDB lineage: Bacteria > Actinomycetota > Actinomycetes > Actinomycetales > Micrococcaceae > Kocuria > Kocuria soli. The sequence goes on along the minus strand of NZ_RKMF01000001.1, from coordinate 121,056 downwards.
GAATGACATGGCGAACGACCGGGGAGTTTGAGGAGGCACAGCGATGACCGATCGCAGTGAGGAACGCGCTCTGTTCGTGATCTCCGTGGCGGCCGAACTCGCGGAGATGCACCCGCAGACCCTGCGACAGTACGACCGCCTGGGCCTGGTCAAGCCCACCCGGGCACCGGGGCGCTCGCGCAGGTACTCCCAGCGCGACGTCGACAAGCTGCGCGAGATCCAGCGACTCTCCCAGGAGGGCATCACGCTGGAGGGCATCAAGCGCATCATGCAGTTGGAGAACCAGGTGGCTGCCCTGCAGCAACGCGTCCTGGAGCTCACCGACGAGCGAGATGCCGCGCTGGACCGTGTCAACCAGGACCAAAGTGTCTGGGCGGCCTCGCCGTCCGGGGAAGTGGTCCGGCTGCCGCGGGGTTCCCGCCCCACGGCCAGGCCACGCTCCCGTGCGCTCGTCGTCTACCGGCCGCGGCGCGGCGGCGAGGACTGACGGGGTCGACCCGACGGGCGTTCAGTCCCGGTCGGGCTCCCGCAACGGATCCACCTGGGTCATTTCACCCGTGTAGGTGTGCGACTCGTAGTCGTACTCCAACGGGTTCCCGTCCTCGTCCGTGCGCTGGTACCAGTCCGTGTACTCCGGCGCCGTCGAATCGAAGTCAGCGGCGGTGGCCCACTTGCGGTGCTCCCCGGAGGCCCGTTCCACGCAGAGCATGAAGTCGTCCCCGTGTTCGTCCACGCCGTGCCGCACCGAATTGTCCAGGGCCCAGCGGGCGTACTGGTGGCGCAGGATCATGGGATCGCGCCGCAGGTCCTTGTGGATGGCGAACACCATGGCGAACATGATCAGCGTGAACGGCAGCGCGGTCACGGTGACCATGTTCTGCAGCCCGGTCAGGGCGCTCTGCCCGCCGATCAGCAGCATCACGACGGCGATTCCGGCCATGCACAGGCCCCAGAACACCGTGATGTACCACCGGGGACTGGGGTTGCCCCGCTGGGACATCTGCGAGGTCACGACGGAGGCGGAATCCGCCGTCGTGATGAAGAAGATCGCCAACATGACCACGACCACCGCCGCCATGACGCCGGCCCCGGGCAGGGTGTCGAGCACCACGAAGAAGATCTCCTCCGGCGCGGGAAGGCTGGCGATGGTGCCGTCAGGCGCAACCGTGTGGTTGGTCATCTGTTCCCGGATGGCGGTGCCGCCCAGGATGGTGAAGGCCAGGATCACGTAGGTGACCGCCACCGACGGGATGAAGTTCAGCAGGAACGCCGTGGGCCCCAGGACGAAGAAGAACAGCGCCAGCCCGATGGCCAGGACCATGTTGATGTTCGAGAGGATGCGGATGCCGCGGGACACCCCGGACACCGCGGAGGCGATGAAGCCCGCGGTCAGCACGGCGATGATCAACAACGCCATCCGGTTACCGGTTTCCCCGAGCCCGGCCACGATTTCCACCCCGCGGCCGATCTGCAGGGCTCCGATTCCCAGGGCGGCCGCGGTGCCGAACAGCGTGGCCAGGATCGCCAGGGCGTCGATGATGCGCCCCGCGATCGTGTCGGTCCGTCCGTCGCGGAAGAACGGGGCGAACACCGAACTCATGAGGGGGACCCGGCCGCGCCGGTAGGAGGTGTAGGCGACCCCCAGTCCCACCAGGGCGTAGATGGCCCACGCGTTGAGGCCCCAGTGCAGCGCCGCCTGGGCGGAGGCGAGTTTCATGGCCTCGTGCGTCCCGGGATCCGCGGACCCCGGCCTGGGGGAGAGGAAGTAAGTCATCGGTTCGAAGGGCCCGAAGAAGATGATCCCGATGCCGATCGCGGCGGCGAACAGCATGGCGGCCCAGGAGGCCGTCGAGTACTCGGGTTCGTCGTCGTCCATACCCAACGGGATGCGGCCGTAGCGGGAGATCGCGAGGTAGAGCAGATACACCAGGAGCCCGACGGCCAACATGTTGAAGGCCCAGCCCATGTTGGTCATGGTCCATGTCAGGGCCGCGGTGGACACCGTGGTCAGGGAGGCCGTGTCCACGAGTCCCCAGACGATGAACCCCACGATGAGGACGGCGCTGACGCCCGTGACCAGTTTGTCGATCCCGTAGCGCATCCTCTGGTCCTCGACCGAGATGCCCGGAACCAACACCGGGTGGATGTTGTGCGGTTAGGTGATCTCCTGCAGGAACGTGCGGGTGATCCCGGTCCCCGACGGATGGCGTCTGATGTGTACCGAGGCGTCCTGGCCGCCGTGCTGCCGCGCCGAGGATCCGGTGGCGTCGTGCTCGGGGGACGGGTTGCGGTCTGAAGAACTCAAGGGGCACCCGCCTGGGGATCGGATATGGGTCACCCCAGGCTAGAACAAAGCGTGCTGTCTTTCAGGGCGGGTGCGAGCCCGGGTGCTTCAGCCCCCGACGTAGCGGTACGTCAGGTCACGCGGGACGCGTCCGGCTTCGCGGGCCTTGCGTTCGAAACTGGTCAGGGTTCGGCCCTTCCACCGGGGTGCCCAGCCCTGGTCCGGAGCGTCCTGAGTGGCCAAGGGGCCGGGGTTGAGATTCTCGAACCGTCCGTCGGCCTCGATGACCTCACGCATCTGAACGGCGTACTCCTGCCAGTCGGTGGCCAGGCGCCACGTGGCACCGGTCTTGAGCACGTTGGCCACCTGGTCGACGAACGCCGGGGACACCAACCGGCGCTTGTGGTGCTTCTTCTTGTGCCAGGGGTCCGGGAAGAACACCCACAGTTCGTCCACCGAATTCGGCTTGAGGAAGTGCTCCAGGGCCTCCGGGGCGTTGGCCTGGACCGCGCGGACGTTCTGGGCGCCGTTGGCAGCCGTCTTGATGAGCAGATCGGCCAGCCCGGGCGTGTAGACCTCAACGGCCAGGAAGTCGTGCTCGGGGACCTCCGCGGCCCGGTGGGCCATGGCCTCCCCCAGACCGGACCCGATCTCCACGACCAGGGGAGCCGTACGTCCGTAGGCTGCGGCCTGGTCGAACTCCGCATGGGCGGCCACGGACGTGTCCGTGACCTCCCGGGGCACGTGCAGGATGCGCGACGGCGCCCACTGGTCCCAGGCCTTCTGGCGGCGGGGCGTCAATCGGTCACCGCGGCGGACGAACGAGAACGGCCGACGGCGGAACTCCTGCGGAACCTCGCCGGGCTGCTGCGCTTCCGCGAGGGGTGTCGGTTCGGATTCCGGCGTTGTCGCAGCGGGGGTGGGCTCTGGGGTGTTGGTGTCACTCATCGACAGCAGAGTCTAGCCAGGGCGTACCCTGAACGGGCTGCCGAAGTGCCCCGCACCGGCCGAACCCTCACAACCCTTCGACCTCTCGACCAGAGCAAAGGCTGTCTTCGACCATGCGCGTTTCCTCCCGCCTCGGACTGTCTCCCGGGCCGGACCGGGTGTTCTTCGTCCTGGCCCTCGGCGTGCTCAGCGCGGTCAGCCCCATGGCCACGGACATGTATCTGGCCTCCATGCCTGCCATGGCCGAGTTCTACACATCGCCCGCGTCGACCATCCAGCTGTCGCTGAGCACCTACATGGTCGGGATGGCCGTGGGCCAGTTCCTGTTGGGGCCGATCTCCGACGTGCTGGGGCGCCATCGCCTGCTGGTGCTCGGAACCACGGTGTTCCTGCTCTCCAGCCTGGGAATCGTCTTCTCCACCCAGGTCCACCTGATGCTGGCACTGCGCTGCATCCAGGGATTCGCCGGTGCCGCCGGAGTCGTCATTGCCCGCGCGATCGTCTCCGACATCGCCAAAGGCGTGGAAGCGGCCAAGCTCTATTCGCTGCTGGGCACCATCGTCTCCGTCGCCCCGATCGTGGCCCCCGTTCTGGGTGGCCTCATCGCCACGTGGGCACCGTGGCAGGTCGTGTTCTGGGTGCTGACCGGCTTCGGTGCGCTCATGGTCGCGTGCGTGGTGTTCGTGATCCCGGAGACCCTTCCCCCGGCAGAACGTCGGGAGGGTGGGGTCCTCGGAACGGTCGCACTGGCCGGCGCCGTCGTGACCAACCGTCCGTTCATGGCCTGGGCGGTGGCCATGTCACTGGCCTTCGGTTCGTTGTTCTCCTACGTCTCCGCCTCGTCCTTCGTCATGCAGAACGTGGTGGGTCTCAGCTCGATTGGCTACAGCATCACCTTCGCGGCGGCAGCCTTCGGCTCCGTGATCGCCGGGCTGATCAACGTGCGGTTGCTCAACCACTTCAGCACCACGCAGATCATGATCGGCGCCTTGGTGGCGCAGGGAGTGATCAACACCTTGGGCCTGGTGGGGGTGTTGATCGACGCGCCGGCGTGGACCATCGTGGTCCACACCATCAGCGCCCAGACCTGCGTCGGATTCCTGATCGGCAACGGCATCGCCCTGGCCCAGGCCCAGGTGCCGGGCCGCGCCGGGGCCGGTTCCGCCGTCCAGGGACTGCTGCAGTTCATGGTCGGTGGTCTGGTCAGCCCCTTGGCCGGGCTGGGTGGTGAGCACACTGCCCTGCCCATGAGCGTCCTGATGTTCGTGTTCACGACGGCGGCCCTGGCCACCGCGCTCCTGGCCGCCTGGTGGTCCGCTCCTCACCAGGACTGATGTCGGCTGCAGTTCGTTGCCGGTCATGGCCGCACCTGGCGGGGTGGGAGTCCAACTCGAGTTGTCGTGCGCTGCCGGTTAACTTCCTGGCAATCCGCGGTGTGGTTAGATGCTCCCTGTGACGGGCGCCATAGGTCGGAGTCGCCGCTCGAACACCCTCCATCACATGACACTTCTTTGCTCGCTCATCCGGTGCCCCTCCCATCGGCAGAGCGGGTGCGACTCCGGGGAGGAACTGCACGGTGAACGATCTCATTGCGAACCTGTTGGACCAGTTCGCCGGTATCGGCACGTACTGCTTCACGCCGGGGCAGACGGACATGGCCGAGTGCTTCGGCTCGGCGGGTGGCATCATCTGGGGACCCTTCGTCCTCATCCCCTTGCTGCTGGTCACGGGCCTGTACCTGTCGCTCCGCCTGGGCTTCCTGCAGCTGTTCAAGTTGGGTCCCGCCCTGCGACTCGCGCTGTTCCAGCGCAAGGACGAGGACGCACCGGGCGGTGACGTCTCCCAGTTCCAGGCACTGACCACGGCCCTCGCCGCCACCGTGGGAACCGGCAACATCGTTGGCGTGGCCACGGCGATCTCCATCGGTGGGCCCGGTGCCCTTTTCTGGATGTGGGTCACCGGCATCCTGGGCATGGCGTCCAAGTACTCGGAGGCCTTCTTGGGCGTCCGCTACCGCACCACGGACGCCAAGGGCGAGATCTCGGGCGGGCCGCAGTACTACCTCAAGCGCGGCATCCCCAACGGGTTCGGGAAGTTCCTGGCCCTGTTCTTCGCGATCGCGGCGGCACTGGCCTCCTTCGGCATCGGCAACATGACCCAGGGCAACTCGATCGCCGGTAACGTGGTCGAATCCTTCAACATCCCCACCTGGGTCACCGGGCTGGTGCTGGCCGTCATGACCATGGTCGTGCTGGTCGGCGGCATCAAGTCCATCGGCAAGGTCACCGCCGGATTCGTCCCGGTCATGATCGTCTTCTACGTGCTCGGTGCGGTGTGGATCCTGATCGCCAACGTCGGGCAGATCCCCGCCGCCCTGGCCCTGATCTTCACAGATGCCTTCAGCGGTACCGCAGCCGTCGGCGGTTTCGCCGGTTCGGCCCTGATCCTGGTGATCCAGATGGGTGTGGCCCGCGGCATCTTCTCCAACGAATCCGGCATGGGTTCGGCTGCCATCGCGGCGGCCTCGGCCCAGACCACGCACCCCGTGCGGCAGGGCCTGGTGTCCATGACCCAGACGTTCATCGACACCATCATCGTGGTCACCTGCACCGGCCTGGTCATCGTGACCACGGGCGTGTGGGAGCAGGGCGAGGAGTTCGCCGCCACCATGACCGGCGAAGCCTTCACCCACGGTCTGCCCGGCGGTTGGGGCCACCTGATCGTGACGGTCGGGCTGGTCATGTTCGCCTATTCCACGATCCTGGGGTGGGCCTACTACGGCGAACGGTGTGTGGAGTCCCTGATCGGACGCGTGGGTGTCATGCCCTACCGGGTGATTTTCTCGATCGTCGTGTTCATCGGATGCACGATCCCGTTGGCCGCCGTCTGGAACTTCGCGGACGTCATGAACGGCCTCATGGCCATCCCCAACTTGATCGGCCTGCTGATCATGTCCGGGTTGATCGCGCGGGAGACCAAGCACTACCTCAAGAACGACCCCAAGCTGGTGGCGGGCAAGTCCGAGGTGGATCTGTTCATGCGCGGACGTGACGGTGGCATCGACACCTACGAGGTGACCGGCCGCTGAGTTGGGCTGAGCCACGCTCGTAAAGCCACGTTCGTCACCAGGCCAACGGTGCCCCCGGCAACCAATGCGGTCGCCGGGGGCACCAGCACATAGCCTGTGACCATGACTGCTCTGCAACAGCCACTGGCGTTGGCCAATGACCAAGGGATCGCAACCGTCTACACCCAGGGCGCGCACGTCGCGTCGTGGGCCCCGGCCCGGCAGGATCCGGTGCTCTTCGTTTCCCGCCAGGCCCGATTCCTGGAGGGCAAGGCGATTCGCGGGGGAGTGCCGATCTGCTTCCCGTGGTTCGGCCCCGGACGTGACGGGCAGCGCAGCCCCGCCCACGGGTTTGCCCGGACCACGCCCTGGACGCCGGTGTCCTCCGACGGCACCACGGCGGTCTTCCGGTTGACCGACACAGACCTTGGAGACCAGGAGCGCGCAAGCTTCCGCCACAGCTTCAGCGCCGACTTCACCGTCACGGTGGGTACCACGTTGGAGATGACCCTGGCGACCACCAACACCGGGGACGAGCCTTTCGAGATCGACGAGGCCCTGCACACCTACCTGGCGGTCGGGGACGTCCGCTCCGTGAGCATCGAGGGACTGGACGGTGTGAGCTACGTCGACAAGGTCACGGGGAACAAGGACGTCGTGCAGGCGGGAGACGTGCGCTTCTCCGGCGAGACGGACCGTGTCTACCGCTCGGGTGACCCGTTGGTCGTCGTAGATCCCCTCCTGGGACGCAAGCTGCACATCACCATGGAGGGCGCGGCCAACACGGTCGTGTGGAACCCCTGGACCGAGAAGGCCAAGGAGATGGGTGACTTCGCGGACGAGGAGTGGACCCAGATGCTGTGCGTCGAGGGGGCCAACGCCCTGGACGACTACGTGACCGTGGCTCCGGGGGAGACCCACGCGATCACGTACCGCATCGCCGTCGAATCCATCTGACACCTCTCCCACCGACTTCGGGGTTGTTCCGCCTATTCGATCGAATAGGCGGAACAACCCCGAAGTCGGTGGGAGGGCGCTGCGGCGCCGAGCGGTGTCAGCCCTTGGACTGAACCACCAGGGCCAGGCCGATCGCGGCCAGCCAGACGTCCTTGGACAGCGGGGTGCCCTCCTGGGTGGGGCGGATGCCGTCGTCCTGGGTCATCTCGTTGTTGTTGAAGTACATGGTGAGCATGCCCGCGGAGAACGCCGTCAGGGCCAGACCCGCCAGCCGCTTGGAGACGAACGGGGTCAGCAGCAGCCCGCCGACGCCCACTTCGGCCAGCCACAACGCCTGGCCGAAGGTCTTGGCGTCCCACTCCTTGAGCTGCGGAATGCCGGTGGCGGCCATGCCCTGCAGGCCCTCGTAGGCCTCCAGGGGCAGATCCTTCTTGCCCAGGCCGGACTGCAGGATGTAGGCGCCGGAGACGCCGCGGAGGATAGCGTTGGAAAGTCGCATTCTGGGTCCTTTCACGAATGAACGTGGACGAGTACGTATGAAGCACGTGGGGTCCGATACGGACCGATCGATTTCACGGTAGCAGCCTGAGCGTTGCCACCAGCAGGGATTCCGCCCGGCTGGCTGTGAGCGAACACGGGACGACGACGGTGGGCCGCCCGCTGTCGTCGTCGCAGATCAGTCCCGGGTGCGGTGTGACGGGGTGGGGAGGGTCACGGACAGGCTCCGAACGGTTCGTGTAGTCTTCACGGGTTGCACATGGCACTGCCCGGACCTGCGGCCCCGAGGATTGATTCCGGGGTGTGAATCCGCAGGGATCCACAAAGAGGCAGGCAGCGCGTCGATCACTCCGAAGGCTCCCAGCGAGCCGCTGACGCAATGGAAAGCGAACCCGCTCGCGTACTCGCAGAGCGGGCTGGAGTGGGATCGGCGCACCCGGTGGGTGAACACACCGACCGGGACATCCGATCGAAAGTGCGAACTTCCTCGTGACTCATTTTGTAGACCTCGGCGTGCCCGAGGCACTTGCCCGTGTCCTCTCCGACCAGGGGATCACGGATGCCTTCCCCATCCAGGCCAAGACCCTGCCGGACTCGCTGTCCGGACGCGACGTCCTGGGTCGTGGCCGCACGGGCTCCGGCAAGACCGTGGCCTTCGCCCTCCCCCTGGTCGCCCGGCTTGCGGGTCTGACCGACGGCGTCGCCAAGACGACCCGACGCCCCAACCGGCCGACCGGTCTGGTCCTGGCCCCCACTCGTGAGCTGGCCACCCAGATCGACCGCACCGTGGCCTCGCTGGCCGAAGCGGTTGGTCTGAACACCACGGTCATCTATGGCGGCGTCTCCCAGAAACACCAGGAAAAGGCTCTGGCCCGCGGCGCGGACATCGTCGTGGCCTGCCCGGGGCGACTGGAGGACCTGCTCAAGCAGGGCGTCCTGACCTTGGACGACATCCGCGTGACCGTGATCGACGAAGCCGATCACATGGCCGACATGGGCTTCCTGCCCGTGGTGACCCGCATCCTGCAGCGCACGCCGCGTGACGGTCAGCGTCTGTTGTTCTCCGCCACCCTGGACGGCGGAGTGGACGTCCTGGTCAAGAAGTTCCTGGACAACCCGGTGACCCACTCCGTGGATGCGCCCAAGGCCACGGTCTCCACCATGGAGCACCACGTGCTGGTGGTGGACGCCGACGAGAAGCAGGCTCTCATTGAGACCCTGGCCTCCGGCACCGGGCGGCGCGTGATGTTCACGCGCACCAAGTACCGCGCCAAGAAGATGGCCAAGAAGCTGTCCCAGGCCGGAATCCCGGCGGTTGACCTGCACGGCAATCTGTCCCAGAACGCCCGCGACCGCAACCTGGAGGCTTTCTCCACGGGGGAGGTCCGCGTCCTGGTCGCCACGGATGTCGCCGCTCGCGGTGTGCACGTGGACGACGTCGAACTCGTGGTCCACATCGACCCGCCCGCCGAGCACAAGTCCTACCTGCACCGCTCCGGGCGTACCGCCCGCGCGGGCGCAGAGGGCCAGGTCATCACGATCGCCACCACTGAGGAACGGCGTGACGTCCAGAAGCTCATGAAGCAGGCGGGTGTGACCGCGGAGTTCTCCGAGGTCACGGTCGGTTCACCCGTGGTGGCTGAACTTGTGGGTGAGCGTGCCGAGCGCGTGGCCTACGTCCCGCCGACCAAGCAGTCCACGTCCGGTGGTCAGGGTTCGGGCCGCAAGCCCCGCCAGGGCGCGGGCAAGAACTCGGGTCGAAACGCGGCCAAGAAGTCGGGCGGCCCCCGGTCCGAGGCCCGCCGTGAAGCCAAGTCGGGTGGGCGCAACGCGTCGCGTGACGATCGCACCGATCGTTCCAACCGGTCGTCCAACGGTCGTTCAGGGGATTCGTCCCGTGGCTCCCGTGCCGGTGGTGGCGCTCGTGGGGGATCCCGCGGTGCCTCGGCGTCGAACGCCCGCAAGACGGGGTCCGCCAACCGTGGCCCCAAGGCGGGCTCCGGCCGGACACGTTCGGACTCGGCCGCGACCGCGGTGAACCTCCACGGAGCCGGAAACGGTACCGCTGACCGCGCGACGCAGGCCGCCGCGCGTCGTCGGAACCGGCGCGCGGGCTCCGCAGCGGGTGCGCCCCGCGGCTGACCCCCGTGCCGCATGTGCGGCAACCAGTCATGGCGAGCGCCCACGGTCAACCGTGGGCGCTCGCGGTCTATCGTGGGTTGTCAACGTCCTTTGTCCGACGAATTGTCCGATGCACCGCGGATGATCCGCCTCGACCCCTGGGAGTGCCGAGCACGATGGCCGACCACACCGACGACGGCCGCTGGACCGTCACGACCGAACGACTTCTCCTGCGACCTGGACAGGTCGCGGACCTCGGTTTCCTGGAAGACCTCTACTCCCGGGAAGCCGTCACACGGTGGATCGGTGAAGATGCGCCGCTGCCACCCCATGCGGTCCGCACGCGCCTGGAACGGTGGGCCACGTGCGAAGGGCCGCTGACGGGCATTCGCCTCGCCGTGCTCGCGCAGGAACCGCCGCGACCGGTGGGCGTGGTCCTGCTCAAGGACACCCCGGCCTCGGACACGGGTGAGGGATCAGGGGACATCGAGATCGGGTGGCACTTCCACCCGGATGCGTGGGGCCACGGCTACGCCACGGAGGCCGCCGTCGCGATGCTGAACCATGCGGCGCGCCTCGGCCTGGAACGGATCATCGCCGTCACGGACGTCGGCAACACCCCGTCCCAGGCGGTGTGCCGCCGCTTGGGAATGGAGCACCGAGGGACCACGGAGAAGTACTACGGTCACACGACCGAGTTGTTCACCCTGGACTTGGTCCAGTGGGCCGAGGCTCAGGCGGACGGGTAGTTGCGGGTCAGTAGTTCACTGGCCGGACGGCGCGTGGCGTTGAACGGCAGCTTCTCCGTCGGCGGCCCGTCGGCCCGGGGGAGGTCCGGGATCAGCGGTCCCACCGCGCGGAGTCGTTCCAGCGTCACGTCGGTGTGCACCTCGACCCGCACGAAACCGGGCTCCTGAGGCACGGGCTTGTCACCCGGCACCAGGATCGCGGGCATTCCCGCCGCAACTGCGGACTGCGCGCCGGCCAGCGAATCCTCGACCGCCACGCAGTCCTCGGGGGCGGTCATGAGCCGTTCGGCTCCCACGCGGTAGGGCTCCGGATGCGGTTTCGGGTTCTCGACGTCCTCGCGGGAGACGACCGCCCTGATGTTCTCCGTCAGGGCGGACGCCGTCGTCGAGACCACCGATGCCAAGGCGTTGGTCACGAGCGCCGCCGGGATGTGTTCGGCACGCAACTGCGCCAAGAGTTCGGGCATGCCCTCGATCAGCGGAACTTCACGCTCCAGGGCTTCCACCACCTTGGCCCCGATGCGCTGGGTGATGTCCTCCACGTCGGCATCGGCCCCACGGTCGAACATCATCTGCGCGGAGAACTGGACGGTCTGGCCCAGCCCGGCGTGATCGTCCTCGGTGGTCCATTCCTGGCCGAACTGGGCGGCCACCGCGCGCTTGGCCGAGGCCCACTCCGGCTCCGTGTTGACGGTTGTGCCGTCGTGGTCCAGCAGGATGCCCTTGGGCCAGGACGTGCCGTGCGGATCGAGCCACTCCAGGAGAGCCAGGGTCACCTGCCGGTGATCGTTCACGTGCACGGCACCGTGGTCAGCCGGCACCGGAACGGCTCCGGGCACGACGACGACGGTCATCCCCGCGGCCATTCCGGCCGCCACACCCGCCGGGGAGTCCTCGATGACCACGCAGTCCGCGGGGTCCACGCGCAGCCTCCGCGCCGCCTCCAAATAACCCTCCGGCGAAGGCTTGGGCGCGATGCCGTGCTCGGCCTCCTCGTTGCCGATGACGACGTCGAACATGTTCTCCGGGGCCAGGCTCGCCGTGTACTGAGCGACCTCGGTTGTGGCGTTCGTGACGATCGCGGTCGGCAGTCCGGCCTCCGCGATCTCCTGGAGCAGTTCGGTCATGCCGGGCATGATGCTCAGCCCGTGGTCCTTGAGCTCCTGCTCCGAGTACTCGAACAGCTTGCGCATCAAGGTGTCGTCGTCGATCTCGGTGACCCCGTTGTCACGCAGCCGCTGGACGGTGAACGACGCGGGCCTGCCGATCGTCTCCAGGGTGTCCCGCTCGACCCAGGTTCCCCCGTGGTCGCGGGCGAACCGTGCCTTGGCCCGCCCCCACACGGGTTCGGTGTCCACCAGGGTGCCGTCGTGGTCGAACAGAACTGCCTGGGGAAATGTGCGCGGGGACATGACTTCACCCTATCCGCCCCGTGGTCAGCCCCGATGCGGGGCCGCCCCGTGCGCGTGTAATTACAAGAGTGTGCGCTCAGCTCTGGGTGTGCCCGTGCGGCTGCTGCGCGGATTCCGGGTCGAGGGGCCCGTGGCCCAACCGCTCGTGGTCCGTGTGGCCCGTGGGCTCCAGCTGGAACGTGGCGTGCTCCACGGACACGGGGAAGTGTTCTGCCGCGCAGGCCTGCAGATCGTCCAGGATCCGCGGTGCGGAACCGTCGTGGAAACTGCTGTCCTCGACCACGACGTGCGCGGTCAGCACGGGAATCCCGGTGGCCACGACGGAGGCGTGCAGGTCGTGTACCGCCAAGACGTTGGGGACGGTCTCCAGATGTGCGGCGACCTCTTCGAGATCCAGCCCGCGTGGGGCCGATTCCATGAGAACGGACCCGGATTCACGGAGTATGCGGGCCGAACGCGGAATGATGAGCAACGCGATCACCATGCCGGCGACTGCGTCAGCGCCCGTCCAACCGGTGGTGGAAATGACGATCGCGGCGATGATGACGGCCACCGAACCGAGCGCGTCGTTGAGCACCTCCAGGAATGCCGCGCGCAGATTGAGCGAACTGTTCCGTGCGCTCGTGAGCACCCACAGCGAGCACGCGTTGGCCACCAGCCCGATCACCCCGATCACGGCCAGCAGACGCACGTCGAACTGCGCGGCCGGGGGAGGGTCGAGCAGGCGCTGGACTCCTTCGACCAGCGCATAGATCCCCACCGCGAGCAGGACCGTTGCCTGGACGCCGGCGGCAATGGTCTCCGCACGCAACCAACCCCAGCTGCGGCGCGGCGACTGCGGGCGGGTCATCAGGACGGACGCGGTGAGGGCCAGGAGCAGGCCGATCGCGTCCACGGCCATGTGTGCCGAGTCCACCAACAGTGCCAGTGAGCCGGTGACCACGGCGCCGATGACCTGGGCCAGGAGCACCGAGGCCGTGATGCCGAAAGCGATGGCCAGGCGGGTGCGGGACGACTTCGCGACGTCGTGTGAGTGTGCGTGCGAGTGCCCGTGTCCGTCTCCACGCGGTGCTGATCCGGCCCGTCCGTCGCCGGCTCCGGCGCACGATGCCGACCCCGCGGGGGGTGAACAGGAGGCTTCGCTCGATGACATATTAGAAAAATAGCATATATTTCGGGTGTGGCCCAGGGGTGATTCGGGATCGCGTACGGGCTCCGTAGACTGAACTCATGACCGCAGAGCCCCACGCAGCGCCCGATCCTGAGCGGCCCGGGGTGTCAGCGGAAACACCACCCTTCACGGACCGGCCCATCGGCCCCTTGCGCCGCGTCGTGCCCGTGATCGCTCCCGTCATGCCGCTGTTCGTGGCCGCCTGGTTCGTTCTCGCCACGGTTCCCCTGGGCGGGCCCGGGGAGCGCGCCGTGATCTGGTTGACCGCTCTGGCCCTGCCGTTGGGTGTCCTGTTGTGGATCTCTGCGGCGCTCATGCGCATGGACGTCGTCCGCCACCGGCCGCGGGTCAGCAGCGCTGCGAGCACCTGGAGCGTCCTCGCGGCCTGGGGCTGCGCGCTCGTCCTGGGTGCTTTCCTGCCGGACAAGATCGACGGTCGTGGGCAGTCGCTGTTCACCGCGGCCGTCGGTGGCCAGGACTACGTGGGGCTCAGCGCCGGGTTCGCCAACACCGTGGGCGTGTTGACGTTCGTCGCCGCGGTCGCTGCCGTCATTTCGACGGCGATCGACCTGCGCGGCACGCGAGCCCGTCTTCGGGGTCAGGCTCCCGAGCTCGATCCGGAGCAGGAGGATCGGATGCGCGAGGCCTGGGTGGAGTCCTTCGGCGGTGCCCGCGGCCACGAGTCCTCCGCACGCGGGGGTGGGAACCGGTGAAGCTCGGTCAGGCACTGCGCGACGGCGTCGTCCCCCCGTCCCTGCAGGAATCCCACGACGAGCGCGTGGACAGCGGGGTCTGGACGATCCCCAACGCCTTCACGGTCCTGCGCTTCCTGTTGATCATTCCCGCCATCGTCGCGATCTTCGGGATCGACCAGCGGCCGTCGTTGCCCTTGATCCTGGTGGCCGTCTTCTCCCTGACCGACTGGGTGGACGGGTTCCTGGCGCGTCTGCTCAACCAGTACAGCCGGTTCGGTGCCCGGCTGGATCCCCTGGCCGATCGCCTTGGGCTGGGCCTGGCGGTCATCGCGTTGGCCTGGGTGGGGCTGTTGCCGTGGTGGGCCATCATCATGATTGCCACCGTGGACCTGGTTCTGGCTGTCGCCATGCTCGCGTTGGGGTCCTACGAAGTGCAGGTGACCTGGCTGGGCAAGGTGCGGACGGCGCTGACGATGATCGGCGCCGTGGCCGTTCTTGCGGGTCCTGCGTTCGGCCTGCCGCTGATGACGCTCCTGGGCGCGATCGCCGTCGAGATCGGGGCCGTGCTCCACGTGTTGACCGGCTTCTTCTACCTGCACCGCGCCTGGCGCACGCGCACTCGATTCCAGGGGGTCGGCAGGCGATGACCGCCTGCACCCCGAGGATGCCCCCGCTCGAGACCGCTCGAGCGGGGGCATCCTGCTTTCGGGATCCCAGGAGTGATCGCCAACATCACATGAGTTTGTATGGCGAAGAAAAGTTGATTCGAGTAGACTCAACTTTAAGTTATTGACCCCACGGTGCCACCCGGTGCCGGAAGAACCTTCCGCGGCGCACAGAGAGGAATCGCCATGGACACCAAGCTCACCACTCGTTCACAGGAGGCCGTCAGCGCTGCGGCCACGCAGGCATCGACGGCCGGCAACCCCCAGATCGAACCCGTTCATCTGCTCAAGGCGCTCCTGGATCAGCGCGACGGCGTCGCCGTCGCCGTCCTGGAAGCGGCCGGGGTCGACGTCGCCGCGGTGGTAGCCAAGGCTGCAGCCGCCGAGGCGGCGTTGCCGTCGGCGACTGGCTCCACCGCGGCTCAGGCGCAGTTCAACCGTGCGTCCCTGCAGGTCGTGCAAACTGCGGAGAAGTTCGCCCAGGGACTCGGGGACGAATACGTTTCGACCGAGCATCTCCTGTATGCCCTGGCTGAGGTCGACAGCCCCGCCGCGCGCATCCTGGCCGAGGCGGGAGCCGATGCGGCCACGATCCGGGAGACCGTCCCCGCGGTGCGCGGCGACCGTCGCGTGACCAGTCCGGACCCGGAAGGTACCTTCCAGGCCCTGGAGAAGTACGGCACCGATCTGACGGCCATCGCGCGTGAGGGCAAGTTGGATCCCGTGATCGGCCGCGACTCGGAGATCCGGCGGGTGGTTCAGGTGCTGTCGCGCCGGACCAAGAACAACCCGGTTCTGATCGGCGAGCCCGGTGTGGGCAAGACCGCCGTCGTCGAAGGTCTGGCGCAGCGCATGGTGGAGGGTGACGTTCCCGAAACCCTGCGGGGCAAGACCCTGATCTCCTTGGACCTGGGCTCGATGGTCGCCGGTGCCAAGTACCGCGGCGAATTCGAGGAACGACTCAAGGCCGTCCTGGACGAGATCAAGACCTCCGAGGGCCAGGTGGTCACCTTCATCGACGAACTCCACACGGTCGTCGGTGCCGGTGGCGGATCCGAAGGCGCCATGGACGCCGGCAACATGTTGAAGCCCATGCTGGCCCGCGGTGAACTGCGCCTGATCGGTGCCACCACGCTGGACGAGTACCGGGAGAACATCGAGAAGGACGCCGCACTGGAACGTCGGTTCCAGCAGGTCTACGTCGGTGAGCCCTCCGTCGAGGACACGATTGCGATCCTCCGCGGCCTCAAGGAGCGGTACGAGGCCCACCACAAGGTCCAGATCGCGGACTCCGCGCTGGTGGCCTCGGCCGTACTGTCCAACCGGTTCATCCCGGGACGCCAGCTTCCGGACAAGGCCATCGACCTGGTGGACGAGGCGGCCTCCCGGTTGCGCATGGAGATCGACTCCGCCCCGGAGGAGATCGACCAGCTGCGCCGCCAGGTGGACCGACTGACCATGGAGGAGCTGGCACTCAAGGACGAAACCGATCCCGCCTCCGTCGAGCGCCTCGACGCGCTGCGACAGGACAAGGCCGACAAGCAGGCCGAGCTGGATGCCCTCAACGCGCGTTGGGAGCAGGAGAAGGCCGGCCTCAACCGCGTGGGCGAGCTCAAGGCCAAGATCGACGAACTGCGCTCGCAGGCCGAACGAGCCCAGCGCGGCGGCGACCTGGGGGAGGCCTCGCGGCTGCTCTACGGCGAGATCCCTGCCCTGCAGAAGGAGCTGGACGTCGCCCAGGCTCAGGAGGCCGCGGAGCCCGAACGGGAATCCATGGTCTCGGAGGAGGTCACGGCCGACGACGTCGCCGAGGTCATCTCCGCCTGGACCGGCATCCCCGCCGGACGCATGTTGCAGGGCGAGTCGGAGAAGCTGCTCCACATGGAGCAGCGCCTGGGACAGCGGCTCATCGGCCAGAGCCAGGCCGTCGTGGCCGTCGCCGACGCTGTACGGCGCTCGCGTGCGGGGATCTCGGACCCGGACCGGCCGATCGGTTCGTTCCTGTTCCTGGGGCCCACGGGCGTCGGCAAGACGGAGCTGGCCAAGTCCCTGGCCGAGTTCCAGTTCGACGACGAACGCGCTCTGGTGCGCATCGACATGTCCGAGTACGCGGAGAAGCACTCCGTGGCCCGTCTGGTCGGGGCTCCTCCCGGCTACGTGGGCTACGAGGAGGGCGGCCAGCTGACCGAAGCGGTCCGGCGTCGCCCCTACTCCGTGGTCCTGTTGGACGAGGTCGAGAAGGCCCACCCGGAGGTCTTCGACATCCTCCTGCAGGTGCTGGACGACGGTCGCCTGACCGACGGCCAGGGACGCACCGTGGACTTCCGGAACACCATCCTGATCCTGACCTCCAACATGGGCAGCCAGTTCCTGGTGGACCCGACCATGGACGAGGCGGCCAAGAAGGACGCGGTCATGAACGTGGTCAACGCCTCGTTCAAACCCGAGTTCCTGAACCGGTTGGACGAAGTCATCATGTTCGATCCGCTGTCCACGGAGGACCTCTCGAAGATCGTGGACATCCAGGTGGCCAAGCTGGCCGAACGTCTGGCGCAGCGCAGGTTGACCCTGGAGGTCAGCCCCGCGGCCACGGAATGGTTGGGGATCACGGGCTACGACCCCGCCTACGGTGCCAGGCCGTTGCGTCGACTGGTGCAGCGTGAGATCGGCGACAAACTCGCCAAGGGATTGTTGGCTGGCACCATCGCCGACGGTGACACGGTGCACGTGGACGTCAACCCCGATGTTGCCGCAGACGGCCTGATCGTCACCACGGACGGGGAGGATCAGGGCACCCAGGAATCCTGACCGGGTGCCGGATCCGACGCGCGGTTCGGCCCCGTGTTCACCGCACATTGCGGGTGCATGGGAGTCGAGCCGCGCGGTCCGACCGTGTACGCTGGGGCCACGACACAGACTGAAAACACCCGGGGCCGTATTGTGTGCCAAACGTACCGCCGACCGGGACCGAGAGACAGAGGGGGTCACGCTCATGGGGCGCGGCCGTCAAAAGGCGAAGGCAACGCGACAGGCGCGGGAGATGAAGTACTTCAGCCCGCAGACCGACTACTCCGCCCTTCAGCGGGAACTGCGACAGTCCGGTTCTACCCGGCCCGCCGTCGCTCCCTACGAGGACGACTTCACGGAGGGTGACGACTACTCGGAGGATTCCGGGTACGACACCGACGACGACTACCGCTGACGTCACTCGACACAGACATTCCGCGGTGACGCGGATGGCGGAAGAGGGTCAGATCCACACCTGGATCTGACCCTCTTCCCGTTGTGAGGTCATGTTCTCGGCGTGACGACCGGTGCCGGGATCAGGAGGCGTAGTCGCCTGCCATGTGCACCAGCCCGCCGTCCACGCCCTTGGCGCCCTGGACCCAGTCGGGCCCGGAACCCACGGTCGCGGGGTCGGTGGCCTGGACGGAACCGAGGACCCAGGAGGGCACACCGCGTGCCTCCAGGTGCTCGACGGCGCGGTCGGCAATCGAAGGATCCACGACGGCGATCATCCCCACGCCCAGGTTGAGGGTGCGTTCCAGGTCGGCCAGCGGCACGTTGCCCAACGTCGAGACCAGCTGGAAGACCGGGGGGAGCGACCACGTGGAGCGTTCGACCGTGGCGGTGAGACCCGAGGGCAGGACCCGAGCCAGGTTCGCAGCCAGCCCGCCTCCGGTGACGTGGGTGAAGGCGCGTACGCCCTGACCGGTTGCCCCGGCGTCGTCGTCGCGGCCGCCGTTGACGGGGAAAGTTCGGGCCAGGTCCAGCACGTCGGCCGCGTAGACACGGGTGGGTTCGAGCAGCTCCTCGCCCAGCGTGCGACCGAGCTCGGGGACGTCCCGGTCCAGGGACCACCCGGCCACGCTCACCACACGCCGGACCAGCGAATACCCGTTGGAGTGGAGGCCGGAGGAGGCCATGCCGATCAGCACGTCACCGGGGCGCACGCGATCGGGGCCCAGCAGTTCGTCGGCCTCCACCACACCGGTCGCGGCACCCGCGACGTCGTACTCGTCCGGGCGCAGGAGCCCGGGGTGCTCGGCCGTTTCTCCGCCGACCAGCGCCGTCCCCGCCGATTCGCAGGCGGCCGCGATGCCGCGCACGATGTCCGCCACGCGTTCGGGAACCACCCGCCCGGTGGCGATGTAGTCGGTCATGAACAGCGGTTCGGCGCCGACCACCACGATGTCGTCGACCACCATGCCCACCAGGTCCCAGCCGATGGTGTCGTGGACGTCCAGGGCCTGGGCGATGGCGACCTTCGTCCCCACGCCGTCGGTGGACGTGGCCATGTACGGGGCGCGGAATCTCGTCAGCGCCTTGGCGTCGAACAGGCCCGCGAAGCCGCCCACCCCGCCCACGACCTGGGGTGTGTGCGTGGCCTTGACGGCCGCCTTCATGAGTTCGACGGCCCGATCACCGGCCTCAACGTCCACACCGGACTCGGCGTAGGTGATGGCCTGGGGCGGGTGAGCGGATTGGGTCACCGGAGGGTCCTCACTGGTTGTGTGCGTGGTGGGTGTTTCGCTTGTCCTCGTCCAGGACCAGCTCTTCGAGATCCGAATCGGGCCCCGGTTCGCAGGCCTCCGGGGCGGCAGTCTCCAGGCCTTCGGCCACGGACACCTCCGAGGGCGGGGCCGAGGAGGCAACGGACGGGACGGCTGAGGTGCTCGGGGTGGACGGAGCGGAACGCCGGGACTCGACCACGGACTTCCCGAGATCTTCGGCGGCCGGTAGCTCAGTCGGGTACCGGCCGGAGAAGCACGCCGTGCAGAGTTCGTCCGGCTGCTGCTGGGTGGCGGCGACCATCCCCTCTTCGGAGATGTACCCGAGGGAGTCCGCACCCAGGGACTCGCAGATGTCCTTGATCGTCAGACCGTTGGCTATCAACTCGGCACGTGAGGCGAAGTCGATCCCGTAGAAGCACGGCCACTTGATAGGCGGGGAGGAGATGCGCACGTGGATCTCCGCGGCACCGGCCTCACGCAGCATGCGGACCAGGGCACGCTGGGTGTTGCCACGAACGATCGAGTCGTCCACGACCACCAGGCGTTTGCCCGCCACCACGCTCTTGAGCGGATTGAGTTTGAGCCGGATGCCCAGCTGTCGGATCGTGTCCGAGGGCTGGATGAAGGTGCGACCCACGTAGGCGTTCTTGACCAGACCGTTCCCGAACGGGATCCCCGAGGCTTCGGCGTAGCCGATCGCCGCGGGGGTTCCGGATTCGGGGGTCGGCATGACCAGATCGGCTTCCACCTCATGTTCCCGGGCCAGCTGTCGGCCCATCTCCACGCGGGATTCGTAGATCGACCGTCCGTGGATCGAGGTGTCCGGGCGGGCAAGGTAGACGTACTCGAACACGCACGCGGCTCGCCGGGTCTCCGCGAAACGCTGGGAGCGCAGCCCGTCCTCGTCGATGGCCAGGAACTCGCCCGGCTCGACTTCCCGGACGAAGGACGCACCGACGATGTCCAGCGCGGCTGTTTCCGAGGCCACCACCCAGCCCCGTTCCAGCCGGCCCAGCACCAGGGGCCGGATCCCCTGCGGGTCGCGGGCCGCGTAGAGGGTGTGCTCGTCCATGAAGGTCAGACAGAAGGAGCCGACCAACTGGGGGAGCAGGGCCATGGCGGCCTCTTCGAGGGACCCGTGCGGGTGCTCCGCGAGCAGAGAAGTCACCAGGGCGGTATCCGTCGTGTTGCCCATGGCCATCTCGCCCCGGGACGGAAACCCTGACTTGTCGATCAGGCCGTCGTAGAGCTCGGCGGAGTTGGTCAGGTTGCCGTTGTGCGCCAACGCCACGGTTCCGTGCGGGGTGCCACCCAGCGTGGGTTGGGCATTGGTCCAGGTGGAGCCGCCCGTGGTCGAGTAACGGCAGTGCCCCACCGCAATGTGACCGGTCAGGGTGTTCAGCGTGGCCTCATCGAAGACCTGGGACACCAGTCCCATGTCCTTGTAGACACGGATCTGCGACCCGCTCGAGGTCGCGATGCCCGCCGATTCCTGCCCGCGGTGCTGCAGGGCGTAGAGCCCGTAGTACGCGAGTTTTGCGACGTCTTCGCCCGGGGCCCACACCCCGAACACGCCGCATTCGTCTTGCGGTGACTTCTCACCGGGGAACGTTTCGAAGCTGAGCTTTCCGTCAGGGCGCGCCACGGGGTCAGTCTCTCACGTCCGGACGCCCACCGGCGGGGCGGTCTTCGACCTCGACCTCCACGTCGTGGGCCTTCTTGAGGGAGCGGCGGTCCAGGAGCAGTGCGACCACGGCTCCGGCCGCGAAGCCCAGCAGCGCGAAGATCGCCATCATGTAGCCGACGACCTGTCCGCTGGTGAACATGGCGTTGCCCGATCCCAGGACCCCGACGAACATCCCGACCACCGCTCCGAGCGCTCCGCCCAGGACCAGGAACACCGGCAGTTTGGGTGCGCGGCGGTAGGACATCGTGGTCACGATGTCGGCATCGGCATTCGAGTCGGCTGCGGTGGCCGTCTCGGGAGAGGCATCCGAGGGAGCGCGGGAGGCGTCCGTGGCGTGGTCCGGTGCGCCGTGGGCAGCGTCGCCGTCGTGTTCGAGGGCCTGCGGATCGGTCGATCGGTCTGCGTGAACCATGGTTTCCAGCCTAACGCGATTCACCGGAGTCCTCCGCTGGATGCTGCGCTTCACGGTGCGGATCGGCCGCCGCTCATGCCCCGGAGAACAGGGGGAGCACCGCCCCGAGATCTGCCCGGGTGCCGGAGGCGTCAATCGCGCCGTCGGCCATCGCGCGTTCCCACGTCGTTCCGGCCGTGGCCAGTGCCAACCAGGTGGCCGGGTCGGTTTCCACGACATTGGGGGGAGTGCCTCGGGTGTGCCGCGGCCCAGGGATGCACTGAGTGACTCCGAACGGTGGGACCCGGACCTCCACGGAGTTCCCCGGGGCCCTCTCTCCGAGTTCCTCGAGAGTGAAGCGCACCGCGGTGGCCAGGGTCTTGCGTCCCACGCCGGTGGGGTCGCGCCGCCAGGCGGCCAGCGCTAGGGTTCCGTCGGCCGGGTCGATCCGGCGTCGCGCCATCAGCCCCGTTCCTCCGACTCGGTGTTGTCTTCCGTCGTCGGTTTTGACGCTGCGAACTGCGCGGCCGCCGCCTCGACCACCGGGCTCACGGCGAGCCGCCCCACGACGTCGTCGCCACCGGTGATCGTGGGTGTCAGGCGGTCGACGACGCCCTCGAGCCGGCTGCGTTCCAGGGCCCCGACTGCCACGAGCAGCTCCAGACCGACCAGGTTGTTGGCGCGGCCGCTGCCGTCCAGCATCTTGAGCGCGACCGAGACCCCGTCCTGGGTGGCCAGGCCCAGGACCCCTTCGGCGCCGAGCTTTGCGATCACCCCGAGGTCCTCCATGACCAGAGTGTTGGCCTTGCCCTGGGCATGCACGTATTCCGGGTAGTCCAGCATCGCCGTCGCCACGGTGGCCAGCCGTGCGTCAGCCTGGATGTTATAGGCGGAGGCCCCCAACGTGGAGAACAGGCGAGCCAACGCCGTGAGGGAGAGGGCGGCCAGTGGGGCACCGCATCCGTCGACGCCCACGAGCGCCGGTGTCTCCCGGGCGAATTCCTCGACGGTGTTCAGGACGGTGCGCTGCAGCGGGTGATCGGGATCCAGATAGCTCTGGGTGTCCCATTCGCTCTCCACGCAGGCCGCCAGGAACGCGGCGTGCTTGCCGGAGCAGTTGTAGTGGAGCCGTGACCCGGAATCGCCCTCCGGAGCCGGACGGCCACGCCGGTCCACCCGGGGGCACTGCAGGGCGGACTCGTCCAGCCCGACCTTGGTGAGGATGCTGCGCACGGACTCCAGCTGCTCGTCCGTGGCCAGGTGTGATCCTGCCGCAACGGCGATCTGGTCCCACTGCAAGGGGGCGCCTGCCTTGAGGGAGGCGGCGGCCTGGAAGGGCTTCAGCGTGGACCGCGGAAAGATCGGCGTCGTGGCGTCGCCCAGGGAGAGGAGAACTTCTCCGTCGGGCCCCATGACCACCGCGGAGCCGACGTGACGCGACTCCACGAACCCGCTGCGTTCGACCTGGGCGAGGTCCACGGCGTCGGCCGAGCTGAAGGTCTGCAGGAGGGCGGTGGTGGGAGTCATGCCCCCAGTATCCAGGACTGAAACGACCCGCGCGAAGGGGCGGCACCGACAGGCCCGGCCGCTAGGCTGTTGAGCGTGAAAACTCTGGTGATCGGTCCCGGCGGTCGTGAACACGCCATTGTCCGTGCGCTCCTGCGCGACCCGGCCGCGGAGGAGGTCCACGCCGCCCCGGGCAACGTGGGGATCGCCCAGGACGTGCCGGTGCACCCCGTGAACACCTCCGACGGCGCAGCCGTGGTGGAACTGGCCCGTGAGGTGGCCGCTGACCTGGTGGTGGTCGGTCCCGAGGTCCCGCTGGTCGCCGGGGTCGCCGACGACCTGCGCGCCGCGGGGTTCCCCGTTTTCGGGCCTTCGGCGGCGGCCGCCGCCCTGGAAGCCTCCAAGGCCTTCGCCAAGGACGTGATGGCCGCAGCCGGTGTGCCGACCGCGCGGGCGCGGACCTGTCGGAACGAGGACGAGGCCGCAGCCGCCCTGGACGAGTTCGGTGCGCCGCACGTGGTCAAGGACGACGGGCTGGCCGCGGGCAAAGGCGTAGTCGTCACCGAGGACCGTGAGGTCGCACTGGATCACGCCCGAGCCTGTTTCCGAGCCGGCGGACAGGTGGTCATCGAGGAGTTCCTGGACGGTCCGGAGGTCTCGCTGTTCGTCCTGTGCGACGGGCAGGACGTGGTTCCGCTGTCACCGGCTCAGGACTTCAAGCGGGTCTTCGACGGCGACCTGGGTCCCAACACCGGGGGGATGGGGGCCTACACCCCGTTGGACTGGCTGCCGGAGGGGTTCGTCGATCAGGTCGTGGAGTCCGTGGCCCGGCCCGTGGTAGCTGAAATGGCGCGCCGCGGCACCCCGTTCAACGGTGTGCTCTACTGCGGTCTGGCCGTCACCTCCCGGGGCGTCAAGGTCATCGAGTTCAATGTCAGGTTCGGCGACCCGGAGACCCAGTCCGTGCTCGCCCGCTTGGACTCACCGCTGGGCCAACTCCTGCTGGACGCCGCCAACGGGGAGCTCGGGCAGAGTCGCCACCTCCCGCTGGCCTGGAAGCAGGAGGTGAGCGTCAACGTCGTCGTCGCCTCTGAGGGGTATCCCGAGTCCTCCCGCAAGGGAGACGTCATCGAGGGCCTCGCGGACGCCGCTGCCGTCCCCGGAGTCTCGGTGCTCCACGCGGGGACCGCCCTGGACGAAGCCGGCCGCATCGTGGCAGACGGCGGCCGGGTGCTCTCCGTCGTGGCGCTGGGGGCCACCTTGGACGAAGCCCGTGAACGCGCTTACCAAGGGGTTGCCCGTATCAGCCTCGACGGCTCCCAACACCGCACGGACATCGCCGCCAAGGCAGCGCAGGGCCTCATCACCGTGGAATAGCCCGGACACGGCCCGACGACGCGCGTCATCGACCACTCACGACCCTTCATGAATCACCAGGAGCACAGCATGTCCGAGTCCCGACCCTCCTCAGTTCTGCCGGACGGGCGTCCCGAGCATCCCAAGTTCCCCGGTCATCCGGCCCCGCCGAACCTGGACGGCTGGCGGCACGTGTATTCCGGCAAGGTCCGTGAACTCTACGTCCCCGAGGACGACCGCATGGTGGCCACGGGAACCTCCGTCGATGACAACGCCGAGTACCGGGCCGGCTGTGTGCTCGTACTGGCGACGGACCGGATCTCCGCCTTCGACCAGGTCCTGCCCACCGAGATCCCGGACAAGGGCACCGTGCTCACACAACTGTCCTTGTGGTGGTTCGAACAGCTCGCCGAGGTGCCCAATCACGTGCTCTCCACGAACGTCCCGGACGAGGTCCGTGGCCGGGCGATGGTGTGCAAGAACCTCTCCATGTTCCCGGTCGAAGGCATTGTGCGGGGCTACCTGACCGGGTCGGGGCTGAAGGACTACCGGCACCAGGGGAGCGTGTCCGGCGTCGAGCTCCCCGAAGGACTGGTGGACGGCTCGCGTCTGGAACCGCCGATTTTCACGCCTACGGGCAAGGCCGAGATCGGTGAGCACGACGAACCGATCACCTTCGAGGAGATGGTCGAGGGCATGGGCCGCGCCGTGTCCGACCGGCTACGAGAACTGTCCTTGGAGATCTACTCCCGCGCCGAGGCGATCGCCCGGGAGCGCGGCATCATCCTGGCGGACACCAAGTTGGAGTACGGCCTGGACTCCTACCGGGGCGCCATCACGTTGGGGGACGAGGTCCTCACCCCGGATTCGAGCCGGTTCTGGGCCGTTGAAACCTGGGAGCCGGGCAAGTCCCAGCCCTCCTTCGACAAGCAGTTCGTCCGGGACTGGTTGCATTCGCCCGAATCGGGCTGGAGCGGTCACGGCCCGACCCCCGCGTTGCCAGAAGACGTGGTCCAGAAGACCCGTGAACGCTACATCGAGTGCTACCAGAGGTTGACCGGGAGCATCTTCGCCCCGGAGGGACCGTTCACCGAGGTCGGGCAGAGCGCCTGACGGCCGCCGTCGTGGATTCGTGCGCGGACGTCCCTTGGCGGCCAATTCTGCGTCGATTCGCAACACCTGGACCAAAGTCCATAGTGCAACGCATTCCCCGCTCGGATACTTCTACTTGAGCGACGCCCGTAACGACCAGATGCGGGCGACTCGATTCGGTGAGGAACATCGCGATTCACTGCCGGGGCGTTCCATCCCCCGGTTCGACAGGTGGGGGCGGCGTCCGGGTCGGGAAGCTCCGGAAGGGTCTAAGGACTGCTGATGCTCTCCCCATCGGCACCAGGTTCTCAGATCGCCGCACGAGGATTGGATCCCCTCGTGGCCCGGCGACGAACCGAGACCATCTGAGGTGGAACGCCGAGCGGCTCCTTCGGCCCAGGAAGGAGCCGCTCCGTCGTTTCCACCGTTCACAGCTGCGGGTAACCGGGTGCTCCCTCTGCCGACCACACCGTTTTGTGTCGACCACACCGCGTATACCGGTGTGGTCGACACAAAACGGTGTGGTCGCGCGCAGACATGACAAAACCCCCGAACCCATGAGGGTTCGGGGGTTTCACGATGTCGGGATGACAGGATTTGAACCTGCGACCTCCTCGTCCCGAACGAGGCGCGCTACCAAGCTGCGCCACATCCCGATGCACTCAACCGGGCCGTGAGCCTGTGAGCAACCCGATCATCATACGGGCTGGGCCACGGGAAGTGAAATCCGTCGGGCGGGGGCCTCAGGCCCTTGCGGTGAGCGTCATCAGGACCGCTTCCGGGGGACAGAACAGCCGCACGGGGGCGAACCTGGACTCGCCCAGGCCCGCGGAAATCTGGATCGGCACACCCCCCTGGGACGTGACTCCCTTGCAGCGCTCGGGTTCGAGGTCGCAGTTGCTGACCAGAGCTCGTCCACCCGGCAGACACACCTGACCGCCGTGCGTGTGACCCGCCACCACCAGGTCGGCGCCGTCGTCAGCAAACCGGTTGATTGCGCGCAGGTAGGGCGCGTGGGTGAGGCCCAGTCGCAACGACGACGGTGCCGTGCCGGGGTCGGTGAATCGACCACGGCCCGAACCGGGCTGGTCGGGGGCAAGGAAGCCCGGGTGACGGTCGTACCCCAGATGTGGGTCGTCCACGCCGGACACGTCGATGACGTGCTCGCCCACTTTCACGCGGTCGGCCCGGTTGATCACCCCCACCCAGCCGGCCTCGTCGAAGGCGCGGTGCATCTGCCGCCACGGGAGCAGCTGCGCCTGCGTCCGGTCCTCGTCCGAGGTCGAGGACTTCCACAGGTACCGGGCCGGGTTCTTGAGCATGGGCGCGAAGTAGCAGTTGGAACCGGGAACGTAAAGACCGGGCAACTTCAGCAGCGGTTCCAGGATCTCCAGCAAGTAGGGCAGGGCCTGGGGGTGCGAAAGGTTGTCGCCCGTGTCCAGGACGAGGTCGGGTTCGAGTTCGGCCAGGCCGTGGACAAAGCGCTTCTTGGCCTCCTGGCCGGGCACCGTGTGCAGGTCGGAAATCTGCAGGATTCGCAGATCGGTGGCGCCAGGAGCCAGGACGGCGAGTCGTTCGTGCCGGACCCGGAACCGTCGTCGTTCGCCGAACACCGCCCACCCGGTCACGGCAGCCCCGGATACGGCCGTGGCCGCCAAGGAAGTGGCGGCCACGGACGCGAGTCGGCTCGTCTGAATCGTCATCGTTGTGTGGATCTCACGGGTCAGTTGTCCGTGTCCGGGTCGACGGCGGAGTCCGCCGCGGCGCCGGCCCCGGCGGCGGGGGCCGGGCTCGACCCGCTACCAGCAGTCAGGTTCGACGGCGGGTCCGGGAAGGTCGACGTGTCGTAGTCAGGGGCCGTGGCCTGCATGAAGCGCTGCCACTGCCCACCCGCGTAGGTCGAGCCGTCCACCCAGTCGTCCGGGTCGGAGGTCTGCGACGCCGGGGTGTCGCCGCCGATGGAGACGTCGTTCAGGGACCGAGAGCCTTCAAGGTAGTTGCCCACCCAGGAAGCGGTTGACAGTCCCTTGGTGTACCCGACCACCCAGGTCTGGGTCGAGTTGTCCGTGGTGCCGGTCTTGCCCGCCGAGGCATTCGGCAGGTCGATCCCGATCTTGTAACCCGACCCTCTGACCAGGACCTCCTTGAGCACGTAGTTCACGGCTCGAGCATCGTCCTCGCTGATCGCCCGCTCGCAGTTGGGCTCGGGGACGTCGTACTCCTTGCCCCGGGAGTCCTTGATGGAGAGGAAGGCGCGGGCGTCACAGCGCACGCCGTCGTTGGCGAAGGTCGCGTAGGCGGTGGCCATGGTCATGGGCGAGATGTTGTCGTCGGAGCCACCCAGAAGGGCCGACAGCTGAGCGGTGTTCACCGGTTCACCGGTCTGGCCGTTGTGGATGCCGAGGTCCTCTGCCAATTCACCGATGCGGCACAGGTCCAGTTCGGAGGCCATGGCGTAGGTGGCCGAGTTGACGGAGTTGTACATCCCGTAGTCCGCCGACATCTTGCGGTTGAACCCACGGGAGGCGTTCTCGAACGAGAAGCCGGTGCCGTCGTTGCCCGGTTCGAAAATCGCACCGCCGTCCACACAGGAGGCCTTCCACGGGAAGTCGGCCGGGTAGGACATCTTGTCGGCGTCCACCTGCTCCTTGACGGAGTGTCCGGCATCCACCCAACCCAGCAGGGTCATGGGTTTGAAGGTCGAGCCCACCTGGTAGCCGCCGGTCCCGCCGTCCCAGGTGTCGGTGTTGAAGTTGTACGTGGTCTTGGAGGCACCTTGCTCGGCGGTGTAGTAGGTGTTCTGCGCCATGGCCACGATGTTTCCGGTCCCCGGTTCCACCGAGACCATCGAGCTGCCGATGTTCTCCTCGTTGTCGTCGCGCGGCTGGGTCTCGTTGACGGCCTTGTTGGCCTCCTTCTGGGCGTCCATGTCCAAGGTCGTGACGATGTCCAGCCCACCCCGCTCCAGCGTGTTCAGACGTTCTTCGGGGTTGGCACCGAATTCGTCGGAGGCCAGGATCTGGTTCTCGACGTAGTCGCAGAAGTACGGCGCGTCCTCGGCAGCGGTACAGCCGGCCTGGGTGGGGTGCAGGTCCAGGTCGAGCGGTTCGGCCTTGGCCTCGTCGTACTCCTTCTGGGTGATCTTGCCTTCGTCCAGCATGGTGTAGAGCACCACGTTGCGTCGTTCAACGGATTTCTCCGGGTTGGTCGCCGGATCGTAATAGGTGGGCGACTGCACCAGGCCGGCCAAGGTCGCGGCCTGCGCCACGCTCAGATCGGAGGCAGGGATGCCCCAGTAGAACTGGGACGCGGCTTCCACTCCGTAGTTACGCGGGCCGAACAAAGCGATGTTGAGGTAGCCCTCGAGGATCTCGTCCTTGGACTTCTCCTGCTCCATGGACATCGACAGCTTCACCTCACGCAGCTTGTCCGCGTAGCCCTTGTTGGCACCCAGGGTTGAGGGGTCGCGGCCGGCGCGTACGTCCTGGTCGATGATCAAGTTGTTGACGTACTGCTGGGTGATCGTCGAGGCACCCTGACGACCTCCGGCGCCGATCAGGTTGTTGCCGATCGCGCGGGCGATGCCGCCGACCGAGACGCCACCGTGGTTGTAGAAGTCGCGGTCCTCGATGGAGAGGATTGCGTCCTTCATGTTCGGCGAGATCTCGTCCAAGCTCACGGGGGTGCGGTTCTCCGAGTAGAACTTGGTGAGCACCGTTTTCCCGTCGCGGGCGTAGACCGTGGAGGACTCGGAGAGTGGGCCGTCCTCGAAGTCCGTCGGCAGGTCCTTGAACCACCCGATTGAGCCGTTGGCGGCCATCCCCATCGCCGCGGCAGGAGGAAAGACGAGCCCGGTGACCACCAGGCCTGCCAGGAGGCTGGTGGCGATGAACGCCACGACCCGCCCGAGTGTGGAGCTGCCGCTACTGTCCGCGGAAGAGTTGGAGGATGCCATTCCGCCAGTTTACAAGCCGTACCTGGGAACCCCGGGGACCCGGGGCGTGGCCCCTCCACAACCCGATAGTGTGGGGGTCATGACCACATGGGAATACATGACCGCGCCCATCATGATCCACGCGACCAAGCAGATTCTGGACAACTTCGGTTCCGAGGGGTGGGAGCTGGTGGCAGTTCTCCCGGGCACGCAGCAGGCCTCCACACCCGACGCTGCCGTCAACGCCCCGGCGCAGACCAACCCGATCGCCTACTTCAAGCGACCCAAGGAGAGCTGAGCATGGCCAACCGGGTGGAGACTCGTATCGCCGAACTCGGACGCACACTCCCGGAGGTTCCCGCGCCGGCTGGTGTCTACGTCCCTGCTCTGATCACGGGGAACTACGTCCACACCTCCGGCCAGCTTCCGTTCGTGGACGGCAACCTGCGCGAACTCGGCAAAGTCGGCGAAGGCGAAGGCCTGGTTTCTGCTGACCGGGCCGCCGAGCTGGCCGCTGTTGCCGCGCTCAATGCGTTGGCTGCCGTCAAGGGAGTCATCGGGGATCTCGACCGCATCGTGCGCGTCGTCAAGGTGGTGGGCTTCGTGGCCTCTGACCCCGATTTCCACGCCCAGCCCACCGTGATCAACGGTGCCTCCCACCTCCTGGGCGACGTCCTGGGCGACGCGGGCGTACACGCGCGGTCCGCCGTCGGGGTCGCCGTGCTTCCCCTCAACTCGCCGGTCGAGGTGGAACTGGTTGCCGAATTCGCCTGACCCCTCACGCCGCCCGCGTCGGTTTCCGCTTCTGCCGGAGTACTGGCAGGCGGCCGGGGTCTGGCTCGACGCGGGCGGCTCCCTGCAACCCGTCTCGCCCGTGGACGCGGCCGCCGTCATCCTTCTGCGCGACAGCCCGGACGGCGTCGAGACCTACCTGACGACGCACGCCAAACGCTCACCGTTCGGTCCCGTGAACTTTCCCGGCGGCCCGGTGGAGGCCGGCGACGACGACCCACTGCCGTGGATCGGCCCGACCTCAATCGAATGGGGTCGGCGGTGGAACGACGACGTCGGTGCAGCCCGGCGGGTCACGGTGACGGCGGCCCGGGAACTGTTCGAGATCACCGGAATCCTGTTGGCCGGTGCCGACAAGTACTCGACCGTGCAGACCGTGGGAGGACGCGATTGGTCCGCAGTGCGCGACGAGCTGTACCGCCTGGAACTGAGCCTGCGAGACCTGCTGGTGCAGCGTCACCTCAGTCTGCGTACCGACCTGTTGTGGCCGGTTTCCCGATGGGTGACTCCCGAGTTCCTGCACCGGCGCTTCGACATCCGCTACTTCGCAGTGATTCTCCCGGAGCGGCAGAGCGTGACCGAACTGAGCGGGCATTCGCGCGGCGGGGCCTGGGTCAACCTCAGTCAACTGGCCCGCCATCTCGACCTCGGTGTGGAGGTTCCCAGGAATAGCGGGACCCACGAGACGCAGCCCGAGTCCCCGGGAGGGGAGTCCCGCGACAGCTGGCTCGGTGACGCCCTGGGAACCCCGGGGACCGTCGGTAGACCCCAGCGCGAACTCCTGGCAGCAAGTGTCGCGTGCCTGATCCAGGATCTGGCACCGTCGCGCTCGGTCGTGGAGGTCATCGCCCGGCCCGGAGACCTCTCGCCCAGGGAACCCGTGCTGGAGGTTCGGGCCGACGGCGGGTACGAGCTCGTGGTCCCGCCGCGTTCCCGGGGGCGGTCCTCCCGGATGGCGGTCGGTGAGCGTCCCGGTTGGTGACTGATTTCCCTGCGCTCGTCCGGCCACCACGGGCCGGACGAGCGCACGGGGTCAGCGTGAGCGCTGCTTGAGCCGTTGCAGGTCCAGGATCACCACGGCGCGCGCCTCCAGGCGGATCCAACCGCGCTGGACGAACTCGGCCAGCGCCTTGTTCACGGTCTCCCGCGACGCTCCGACGAGCTGCGCCAGTTCTTCCTGGGTCAGCTCATGGGCCACCAGGACGCCGTCGGGGGTCTGACGTCCGAAACGGTCGGCCAGGTCCAGCAGGGCCTTGGCCACACGGCCAGGGACGTCGGAGAACACCAGGTCGGCCAGGTTCTCGTTGGTGCGGCGCAGACGACGCGCGAGGGCCTGCAGCAACTGCTGTGACACCGCCGGGTTGCGCTCGATGACCTTCTTGAGGTTGTCGTGGTTCAAACCCGCCAGGTGCGTCTCGGAGACGGCGGTGGCGGCGGTCGAGCGTGGCGAAGGGTCGAACAGAGCCATTTCCCCGAACAATTCGCCCGGCCCCATCACGGCCACCAGGTTCTCGCGGCCGTCGCTCGCGGTGCGGCCGAGCTTGATCTTTCCCGAAATGATGAAATACAGGCGGTCGCCCTGGTCGCCCTCGTGGAAGAGCGTGGCACCGCGCGGGAGCTCCACCTCGGTGATTTCGTCCGTCAGCGCCGCAAAGGCTTCGTCGTCGAGGGACGCGAACAGCGGTGCCCGTCGTAGGACGTCTGTATCCATGATGCTCCTCGTGTCGTTCATAGTCCTGGTCATCGGTGTGACGCAGTAGACATCATCATTATCACTTTAGTGCGACCCGCCGTGATTCCAAACGGTAACGACGCCCGGGCGTTGCCCCGGGGACCTCACATGGCTTCCTCAGCGTGGCTCACTACTGTGAAGGCCTGCTGGTGCGCTCGGGGTGAGTGTACGAACAGCACAGGGAAGAACACAGAGAAGACCACAGGGAAGAGCACAGGGAAGGTCGTCGAGTGCGGGCCGGAGAGGGTAGCTGCTGATGGATTTCAGCGACGGGGCGGTCCAGGGGTTCAACGTCGTGGACCTCGTCGTTCTCCTGCTGATCGGCGTGAGCGTGCTGCACGGAGTGTTCAGAGGGATCGGGCGCACCGCCGGGGGTGCCTTGGGGCTGGTGCTGGGCCTCGTATTGGCGCTGCAGATCATTCCCCACGTGGACGTGATCTCAACCGACAGGTGGGCGCAGGTGGTCACGCTAGCCGTGGTCCTGGTGGTCTGCATGCTCGGAGGGCAGGCCTTGGGCGAGGCACTTCTCGGGCGGCTGCTGGGGACGCCCCCGAGGAGCAGCACCACGGCAACGGTCCTGGATCGCACCGCGGGTGGGGCACTGGGGCTTGCGATCGGCGTCGTCGTCGTTCTCGCCCTTGCCGGAGTCCTCCGACAGGTCCCCGTCCCGGCGCTCGCGGCCCAGCTGGAGGGCTCGCGCACCGTCCAGACCATGCAGCGCCTGATGCCCGCCCCGGTGCTCGACAGCATTCAGGCAGCCCAGGAACACCTCGCGGGTGCCCCGGCCATTCGGGAGATCGACGCACTGCTCTACCCGCCCGTGGAACCGCCCCGAACCGAGGTCGACGATCCGGAGGTGACCGCGGCTTCGGCCTCCACGGTTCGCATCCTGGGCTCCGCGACGGCCTGTGGGACCAACCAGGCGGGTTCGGGGTTCGTCACGGCCCCCGGTCAGGTGGTGACCAACGCCCACGTGGTGCAGGGGACCGACGGTGTGACGGTTTTCACGCCGGAGGGGCAGAGCCTGACGGCCGAAGTGGTCCGGTTTGAGCCCCAACACGACCTGGCGGTGCTCTCCGTCCCGGATCTCGCGTTGGAACCGCTGAGCCTGGCCGGAGCCGACGCCTTGGCACAGCTGGGCAGCGGGACGGAGGCGGCCTTCATCGGCTATCCGCAGTCGGGACCGCTGTCCATCGGCCCGGCCACCGTTCAGGGGAGCGCGTACACGGAGATGGGTTCCGTGGACGGCTCTCAGCCCGTGCGGGTCACGCAGTTCGCCGGTGAGGTGCAGCAGGGCAACTCCGGGGGCCCGCTCGTGGACATGGACGGACACGTGATCGGTGTGGTGTTCGGGAAGGCGGTGGATGATCCGGCCGGGTACGCCGTCGACGCCGGGACCCTCGAGGAGGTCCTGAGCGCTGCCGCCGACGCGAACCAGCCCGTGGACACGGGAACCTGTTCCGCAGGGTGAGTAGTCCGCCCGCGTACATCCGGAGACGAGTGGTCCCGCCCATCCAAGGTGATGGGCGGGACCACTCACGACCGGGCGGCGGGGCCGCGGTTGGACGGGGCGCTCAGTCCCGCAGCGAGTCCACGATCTGCTGCATGACGGTCTGATCGGCCAGAGTCGTGACGTCGCCGACCGGACGGTCCTCCGCGACGTCCTTGAGCAGACGGCGCATGATCTTGCCCGAACGGGTCTTGGGCAGCTCCGGGACGATCAGCACGCGCTTGGGCTTGGCAATCGGGGAGATCTCCTGGCCCACGTGGGCTCGCAGCTTCTCACCGAGTTCGGCCTTGTCGTGGCCCTCCTGTGCGGCGTCGTCCGTCAGGATCACGAAGGCCACGACCGCCTGACCGGTGGTCTCGTCCTCGGCACCCACGACGGCGGCCTCCGCCACGGTCGGGTGGGACACCAGGGCCGACTCGATCTCCGAGGTGGACAGGCGGTGCCCGGAGACGTTCATGACGTCGTCCACGCGGCCCAGGATCCAGATGTCGCCGTCGTCGTCGAAACGGGCGCCGTCGCCGGCGAAGTACATGCCGTCGAAGCGTGACCAGTAGGTCTGCACGAATCGCTCGTCGTCACCCCAGATGGTGCGCATCATGGACGGCCAGGGCTCGCGGACCACCAGGAAGCCCGACTGGCCGTTCTGCAGGGACTCACCCATCTCGTCGACGACGTCGACCTTCACGCCCGCCAGCGGACGCTGGGCCGACCCCGGCTTGGCCACGGTCACGCCGGGCAGCTGGGTGATCATGTGCGCACCCGTCTCGGTCTGCCACCAGGTGTCCACGATCGGGCAGTTGCCCCCGCCGATCACGCGGTGGAACCAGACCCAGGCCTCCGGGTTGATGGCCTCGCCCACGGTGCCGAGCAGACGCAGGGAGGTGAGGTCGTACTCCGCCGGGATGTCCTCGCCCCACTTCATCATGGTGCGGATCGCCGTGGGGGACGTGTACATGATGGTCACGCCGTACTTCTGCACGATCTCCCAGAACCGGCCGCGGTGCGGGGAATCCGGGGTGCCTTCGTAGATCACCTGCGTGGCACCCATGACCAGCGGGCCGTAGGCGACGTAGGAGTGCCCGGTGACCCAGCCGACGTCGGCGGTGCACCAGTAGACGTCCGTCTCCGACTTGAGGTCGAAGGTGTACTTCATGGAGAAGGCACCCTGGGTCAGGTAGCCGCCCGTGGTGTGCAGAACGCCCTTGGGCTTACCGGTGGTCCCGGAGGTGTAGAGGATGAACAGCGGGTCCTCGGCCCCGACCTCGACCGGAGCGTGTTCGGTGGAGGCGGTGTCCACGACGTCGTGCCACCACACGTCGCGACCCTCGGTCATGGCGACGTCCTCGCCGTTGCGCTTGACCACCAGGACGTGCTGGACGGAGTCCCCGCCCTTCTCCAGGGCGGCGTCGACCGCGGGCTTGAGCGTGGTGGGCTTGCCGCGACGGTAGGAGCCGTCTGCGGTGACCACCAGCTTGGCCTCACCGTCCTCGACGCGGGAACGCACGGCCTCGGCCGAGAACCCGCCGAAGACCACGGAGTGGATCGCCCCCAGGCGAGCGCAGGCGAGCATGGTGATCACGGCTTCGGCGATCATCGGCATGTAGACGGCCACGCGGTCGCCCTTGCCGACTCCCAAGGACGCAAAACCGTTGGCGGCCTTGGAGACCTCGTCCTTGAGCTGGGCGTAGGTGTAGGAGCGAGAATCGCCCGGCTCACCCTCGAACAGCAGCGCCACCCGGTCCCCGTTGCCCGCTTCGACGTGCCGGTCCACGGCGTTGTAGGCGGCGTTGAGCGTGCCGTCCTCGAACCACTTGGCGAACGGCGGGTTGGACCAGTCGAGGGTGGTGGTGAAGTCCTTGGACCAGGTCAGCAGTTCGCGGGCCTGGCGAGCCCAGAACTCCGTGCCCTCCGCCTCGGCCTGCTCGTAGAGCTCGGGACCTCCGTTGGCCTGGTCGACGAAGACCTGCGGGGGCGCGTAGGTCTGGAGGTCGTTGTTCTGCTCGGTCATCGGCGTGTGCTCCTCACCAAGGGGCTCGGGCCCGGGAGGTTGCCCCGGGCGTCGTGGACGCCACAGCATATGTGCTGGGAGTCACATGTTCGGTCTGACCTTAAAGCACCGTGGGCCTCCGATTCCACACGTGTCCAAGTTGTACGTCGTGGGATGTCACTCCGGGGTGACGACATGGAGGTCCGGCCCGTCATCCGGGTGCGACGGCGGAACGTAGCATCGGGGTCATGACGACGAACGCCGCCGAAGGTCCCAGCCGGGAGGACGTGCCGCACCCGCTGCACCGCGCGGAAGGTGGGCCGGTGCCGGATCACGTGCGCATCGTGGACGCGGCCAAGGCCCGGGCGGGCGCGTCCCGGCGTCGTCGCACCGGTCGCGAGGAAACCGCCCTGGGACGTAAGCGGCGAGCCCGACGGATCAACGTGGTCCTGGGGGAGACGTACCCGTACGCGGTCGCCGAACTGGACTTCGGTTCCGCCTGGGAGCTGCTGGTGGCCACCGTGCTCTCGGCCCAGACCACGGACGTGCGGGTCAACGCCACCACACCGGCGCTGTTCGAACGCTGGCCCACACCCCGTGCGCTCGCGGAGGCCGAGCGCACGGACGTGGAGGAGATGGTGCGCCCGTTGGGCTTCTACCGCTCCAAAGCCAAGGCCGTTCAAGGACTCGCCCAGCGCATCGAGGACGACTTCGACGGCGCGGTTCCCGGGACGTTGACCGAGTTGGTCACGTTGCCGGGCGTGGGGCGGAAGACCGCGAACGTCGTCCTGGGAAACGCTTTCGACCAACCGGGGATCACCGTGGACACCCACTTCGGGCGGCTGGCCCGCCGCTTCGAATGGACCGTGGAGGAGGACCCCAACAAGGTCGAGGCCGACGTCATGGCGCTGTTCGAACCCAAGGACTGGACGAACCTCTCGCATCGGTTGGTCTACCACGGGCGCCGGATCTGTCACGCGCGGAAGCCCGCCTGTGGGGTGTGCCCGGTCGCAGATCTCTGTCCCTCCTACGGTGCGGGCCCCACGGAGCCGGAGGCCGCCGCCAAGCTGCTGACCTACGAATTCGCGGCGGGACGCGAAGGCCTGCTGGCGGGATACCTGGACGGGATGACGCGCCGGGAGCTGCGCTCGGCCGGTCACGGACTGGAGTTGTGAGGTCCATGGGCACCACCGAACACCAGGCCCGTGCGGACCTGATCCGCGCCGTGCAGGACCTCAACACCGGCGGCCCGTTGCGGATCCAGGACTTCCCCGCGCCGTCCGCCATGCGTGAATCGGCCGTTCTGATCCTGCTCGGCGCGCTCGACGACGTCCCCGCGGTCACCTCCGCGCTGCCGGTGGTGTCCGCCGACCGGAAAGCCGACGGATCCCAGGACTCGACCACGGATCACGTGACCGCCGACCTGGACCTCCTGCTGGTGCAGAGGGCGGCCACTCTGCGCGCCCACCCCGGGCAGGTGGCCTTCCCCGGCGGGCGTCTGGACCCCGAGGACGGTGACCCCAACGACCCCGCAGACCTTGTGCAACTGCCCGCCGGCACCGCTCAGGCGGCCCACGTCCGAGCGGCGCTGCGTGAAGCTCAGGAGGAGACCGGACTGGACCCGGACGGTGTGGAGGTCCTGGGTGTGTTGCCCCGGACTCCGCTGGCGGTCTCCGCCCACCAGGTCACGCCCGTGGTCGGTTGGTGGAGCCGCCCGGTTCCGGTGGACGTCGTGGACCACCGTGAATCCTCCCTGGTCTTCCGCACTCCGCTGCTGGACCTGGTGGACCCGCAGCGGCGTCACAACGCAGAGGTCCAGATCTCCGGCCCGGACTTTCCCCGGATGCGACACCGGTCACCGGCATTTCGCATCCCCCGGGAGATCACGGACCCGGCCGGTGGAGACGGCGACGTCGTGGTCTGGGGATTCACGGGGATCCTTCTGGACCACCTGCTCACCGCGACGGGGTGGGGGTGCCCGTGGGACACCGACGACGTTCGACCTGCCCCGCGGTGACCGTGCCTCCGGGCGGGTGCCCCAGACCCGTGCGAAGACTTCACTTGGCTTGGTCGTAACTGTCGACCGTGGCGACGGTGACCGGGAATTCCACCGGGACGGCGCCGAACACCATGCGGGTGGCCTCGGCGGCTGCAGCGCGGACGATGTCCTCGACCCGCGGAGCCTGAGTGGCGTCGGTGTCGACCATGATTTCGTCGTGGAGGAAGAACACCAGGTCGGCGTCCAGTGTCTCCCGCTTGAGCGCCGAACGGATGCGTTCCATCCAGGCCATCGCCCATTCCGCTGCCGAGCCCTGCACCACGAAATTGCGGGTGAACCGCCCCTGACTGCGCCGCATCGAACGGGCACGGCGCTCGCCATCGGCGGTGGCCGTGTCGGCAACGGTGGTCAGCCATCGTTCGTCGGGGGCCGGTGACCAGCGGCCGAGCCAGGTGCACACCTGCTCTCCGCGTTCACCCACCGCGGCGGCGTGCTCGACGTACGCCACGGCTTTGGGGAACAGCCGGGTCAGCTGGGGAACCAAGCGTCCGCTGTCGCCCGTCGTGGCACCGTACATCGCGCCCAGCAGCGCGACCTTCGCGTGCGACCGCTCGGTGAGCCCGGAATGACGCGCACGGCCCTGTTCGGCAACGGACAGGTAGAGGTCCCGGCCGCGCGAGGCGTCCGCCAGGGCGTCGTCGCGGGCCAGGACGGCCAGGACGCGCGGTTCGAGTTGCGCGGCGTCCGCGACCACGAGTTTCCGCCCGGGCCCGGGTCGCACGGCCGACCGGACCACCTTGGGGATCTGCAGGGCCCCTCCGCCGCGCGCGGCCCACCGGCCCGTGACCACTCCGCCGACCACGTACTCGGCGTGGAACCGGTCCTCGCGCACCCAGTTCTCCAGCCAGTGCCACCCGTTGGCGGTGAGCAACCGCGACATCTTCTTGTACTCGAGGACGGGCTCGATCAGCGCCTCACGGCGGGCACGTTCGCCCGGGGTGGAGGCCGGTGCAGCCTCGACCCAGCCCTTGAGCAGCCACTGGTTGGTGGAGTCCACGGGGACGCCCGCGTCCGTCAGCCCGCGCAGCAGCGACTGGGGGGAATCGGGGTTCAGGGACGGGGCCGCCAGGATCTCCCGCAGGTGGCGGGCTGCCGCTCCCATCCGGCTCGGCCGCGCATTCGGCGCGGGCTCCGGGCCGAGAGCCTCCTCCAGGAGTCTCCGGTGGACCGCCGAGTCCCACGGGATTCCCACACGGTTCATATCCGCGGCCAGCAGTGCTCCCGTGGATTCCAGGGCAGCCAACAGGCGGAGCTTTTCCGGGGCCCGCGAGTTGTCGATGGCCTGGATCTGGGCACCGAGCTCTGCAACGGCCGGGGCGATCCGCTCCGCCGGCTGCGACCTGTCCCCGGGGGACCCGGACGAGGGTGCGGCGTCGAAGAGCCCCAACTGTCCCTCGCCCGGTCCGTTCCACACGGAGCGCACGGGCGGTTCCGGGGCGATTCCGGGATGCTGGGATGCCGGCAGAGGCTCCAGGACCGGGCGATAGGAGACCCCGGAACCGCGTGCGGTGTGTGCGCGGAGCAGGATCGACTGCACCAGCCGCAGGTCGTGCAGGTGCGGTGCCCGCAGGTCCGGGTCCGCCGCCAACACGGGCGGGAGGGCGGTGACGCTGCGTTCGAAGACCCACCGAGGGGCTGCGGTTCCCGCTGCGTCGGCGGTACTGGTTCGGAGGGAGGGACCTGTTGTGGTGGGGTCTGTTGCGCTGGGGTCGGGGGTTGCGAGGTCGGCGTCGTGGCTGCCCGAACGGCGTCGGATCTGGGCGGCGAGATCGGCCGCGGTCACCACGCGGGGTTCGCCCAGGAGGCGCCCGTGCGCGGAGACAGCCTGCACAGTGAACTCACCCGCTGCGTCACCTGTTGCGTCACCGGACGTGGCGGTGCCCGGTGACGGGCCGGAGCCCTGAGCTGCTGCGTGGGTGACGACGACGAACACGCGCCCATTCTGCCCGTCCTCCGGTCAGTGCCCCCGAACATCGGACTCCACACCTGAGTGGCCGGAAGGTTCCACCGGGCTGGACACACATCTGACCGCCGGGCCTCAGCGCCGCCCGGTGCAGCGGGTCCACCGTTGTGGGCATGAACACAACACGCACCTCGGGACGCCGCTCAGCCGGCGAATTCCCCCACGAGGTGACCGGGGAGGTGCCCTGGTCCGCCGAACACCCCCAACAGCACGCGGGGGCAACGGTGGAACGCCCCGGTCGGGGCGGGCAGACCCACCCGGGGACGTTGTACGACGACTCGTCCGGTGACTCGTCCGGTGAGTCGTTCGGTGACTCGAACGGTGACTCGAACGACGGCGAGGGTCTGCGGGTCGGACTCCAGACCGAGGACTCGGCGCTGCGACACCTGGTGTCGGGGATCTGCGCGTCTGCCGGCGCCACCCTGAAGGTCTCGGTGGCGGGGGCGGCGGTGGGAGCCGTGGACGTTCAGCTCTACGACGTGCGCTCGTTGGCAACGGCGGGCATCCGCGACGACGCCGGTGGGGAAGTCGTGCTCCTGGGGCGGCCGGAGGACTCCGGCCTGTGGGACGCCGCCGCACTGCTCGGCGGCTGCCCGGTGGCGGTGCTGCCGGAGGCGGAAGCCTGGCTCGCGGACCGTCTGTCTCCCCGGGCGCAGGAGAGCGCCGGTGGGCCCGGCGTCGTCGTCGGAGTGGCCGGTGCCGCCGGAGGTGTGGGGACCTCGACCCTGGCGTGTTGGCTGGCCGCGGACGCCGCTGACAACGGTGCCCGCACCGTGCTCGTGGACGCGGATCCCGACGGTTGTGGCCTGGACGTCCTGCTGGGCCTGGAAGCGGTCGATGCCTTGCGGTGGCCGGATCTGTGCCGGTCCAACGGCGTCCTCCGGGCGGAGCAACTGTGGCCCCTGTTGCCCGGCCACGTGGACCATGACGACCTTCGCTGGCTCTCCTGGGACCGCGCCCCGCACCCACCCGTGCAGGTTCCGTGGCTTCCCGTCCTGGCGGCATTGCGGACGGCCGCCCACGCCGTCG
Source organism: Kocuria soli (assembly GCF_003797835.1). Lineage (GTDB taxonomy): Bacteria > Actinomycetota > Actinomycetes > Actinomycetales > Micrococcaceae > Kocuria > Kocuria soli. Next base: position 80,937 of record NZ_RKMF01000001.1, on the reverse strand, counting down.
TCGTGGATCTGGGACGGGTCGCGGCCGGGGACACAGCGCTGGCCACACACTGCGACGTCGTGCTCCTGACCCTGCCGCGTACCGTGCGGGGCGTCCTGGCGGCCCACCGGGCCACCGAATTGCTGGCCCCGGCCCGGGTGGAGTGCGTGCTGTGCGGGGTGGACGTGGCCGATGTCGACGACGCCCTGGTCACGGAGGCCCTCGGCCGCGAACCCGTGGGACACATCAGGTTCGACGGACGGGTGCCCGAGGCGGCCGAAACCGGGCGGCTCCTGGACCGTGGCGGCAAACGGCCGCACGCGCAGTCCGTCTCCCAGATCTGGGACGAACTGACGAACGTGCTGAGCCCGGTCTCCGGGGGCACCCGAGGGGGTGGTTTCTGATGAGCACGCACGTGCAGACACAGCAGTCCTCCCGGGTGGACCCGGCCTTGCTCGAGATCGTCCGCGAGAGCCTGCTGGCCGACGGTGGGCGGGTCACGGACGCGCGCATCGCCCGGGCGGTGCGGGCCTCCGGGCACGTCCTCGGGGCCGGGGGCACCCTGCACGCGGTGCGCAGCATCCGCGCCGAACTCACCGGCCTGGGGCCGCTCGAGCACATGCTGCCACAGGACGGACTCACGGACGTGTGGATCAACGGCGCCGACGACGTCTGGTGGGAGGCCGGCGCTGGTCCCGTGCGGGTTCCCTCGCCCTTCGCCGGGGACGACGAAGTCCGGGCCCTGGCCGTACGACTGATCTCCTCGGCCGGCCGGAGACTGGACGAAGCCCACCCGTGCGTGGACGTGCAGACTCCGGACGGCATGCGGGTGCACGCAGTCCTGCCCCCGATCTCCACCGGCGGAACCCTGATTTCGGTTCGCTTCCGGCACCGCGACGTGATCACCGTGGACGACCTGGTGAACAGCGGCACGGTGAGCGCGGAGGTCCTGGGTTTGCTGCTGGCGGCCACCGCCGGGGGAGCGAACCTCCTGGTCACCGGCTCCACGGGAGCGGGCAAGACCACGGTCCTGAATGCCCTGCTGAGCGCTTGCCCGGTGGATGAGCGGATCGTGCTCATCGAGGATGCCGCCGAGCTGCGGCCCGAACACCCGCACGTCGTCGGGATGCAGGCCCGTCACGCGAACGTCGAAGGCAGCGGCGCGATCGAGCTGGCCGAACTCGTGCGGCAGTCCTTGCGGATGCGGCCGGACCGCATCGTCGTTGGGGAATGTCGCGGTGCCGAGGTCCGCGAGCTGCTCACGGCGCTGAACACGGGGCACACGGGGGCGGGCACCGTTCACGCCAACTCCGCCCGGGCGGTTCCCGCCCGTCTGGCGGCACTCGGCGCGTTGGGCGGCATGACCAGTGAGGCCGTGGCCCTGCAGGCGGGGTCAGCCCTCGACCTGGTGATCCATCTCGACCGCCGCGGGAGCCGGCGGGCCCTGCAAACAGTCGCGCTGCTCGACGAGAAGGACGGGGTGTTGCACATGAGCTCCGCCTGCCGACTCGTCACCTCGGGTTCCGGGGCCGACTACGAGCACGGTCCTGCGTGGCAGCGGTTCCTGGACCTGGCCGAAAGGGGAGAACGGCGATGATCCCCGTGACCATCACAGTCCTTGTGCTCCTGGCCCTGATCCTGCTGATCATGCCCACGGGCCGGCGCGGGCGATTGGCGGACTCGTTCCTCCACAACCCCTCCGCCGAGCCTTCCACTCGGGCGGAGGGGGCGGGCCGTCGCAACCGTGACGTGAGTGCCACAGGTGAGAACGTCGCCGGGTCTCGTGGCGGGCTGTTGCTGCGCCAGGTGCGCCGTCATCGGCGCAACGTGGCCGCCGAAGCCGCTGAATGGGTCGTCTGGATGCGTCAACTGGCGGCCTTGCTGCAGGTCGGTCGTACACCGAGTTCGGCCTTCGAGGTCGCCGCCGAGTCCTTGGCCGAGTCCCCTGATCCGACTCCCACCGGGCGGCGACTGGAAGACGTCTGCCGAACGGTGGCCCGGGGATCGACCGTCGGCCGCGCCCCGTCGCAGACCATGCGGAAACTTGCGGCTGATCCGAGTTCGGACAACCGCCGCCTGCGCCGCGTCGAGCGGGGGGTGCTCGCAGATCTCGCACGGTGCTGGGAGGTGTCCGAGCGCACCGGTGCGCCCCTGGCCGCTTTGCTCGAGGGCCTGGCCGAAGCAACGGAAGCCGATCTGGATGCAGCGGCAGCACGAGAGACCGCGCTCGCGGGTTCCCGCGCAACGGTTCGCATTCTCACCTGGTTGCCGGTGTTGGCCCTGGGCCTGGGCTACCTGATCGGGGCCGACCCGCTCAGGACTCTGCTGGCCACCCCGTGGGGAATCGGAGCCGGCCTCGTGGGCGCGGTCCTCACCGTGATCGGGCGTCTGTGGACCGGCCGCATGGTCCGTCGGGCCGAAGGGGCCGCGCACACCTCCCCGGGGGAGCCCGCCCGCCGCCGGGCACCCCGATCGTCGGCCGAGCCACGGCTCGGGCGCCGGGAGGTGACGGCATGAACACCATCGGCACGGGCCTGGTGACGGCACTGCTCGCGTTCCTCCTGACCGCTGCCCTGCTGACCTGGTGGATGCCGAACGGGCAGTCCAGATCGTTCAAGGCGTTGCCGACGGCCCCGCGCTCCGGTTCCGAGGACCCGTCCGAGGTGTCCGAGCCCGGGGACGAGGCCACCGTCGAGACCCCGGTGTCCGCAGGTGTGCTGGTCGAGCTGGTGGCCGCCATGCTCGACGCCGGCGTCCCCGTGGACCGCAGTCTCACGGTCCTCGGCAAGACCGTGGACGGTCCTTCCGGGGCAGCGCTGCGGACAGTCGGCAACGGCCTGAGCCTGGGGTTGCCGTGGAAGCAGGCTTGGTCTGCAGCCGGCTCCCTTCCGTTGCCGGTCCACGACCTCCGATCCGCCCTCACATTCTCGGCGGTCTCAGGTGCTCCGTCCGCCTCCGCCCTCCGCGCAGCTTCGGCGCAGGTGCGGCGTGCAGAGCACCGGCGCGCAGAGGCCGCGGCCGAACGCCTGGCCGTCCAACTCGTGGTCCCCCTCGGGCTCTGTTCCCTTCCGGCTTTCATCGCCTGGGGCATCGTGCCCGTCCTCATCGGCCTGGTACCGGACTTCTTCGGATAGGCCGTCCGGTGGTGCTGACACACCACCCCTCCCAACCCCGTTGCAGCACCCGCTGCGGCGGACCCCCGCCCCAACCGGGGAGGGGAATCGCAGGAAATCACAGGAAAGAGGAAGACCGATGACTCCCAACCACATCACCGACACCCCGTCCGCAGCCGAGGCCCTGGAAGCCACCGCTCCCATGGAGGGCGAGATCGTCACCCGCGGCACTGAGGTGCTGGCAACCGACCCCGATCTCGGCGCCTCGACCGTGGAGTACGCCATCGTGCTCCTCGCCGCGGCCGCGTTCGGCGGGGTCATGGCGGCCGTGATCGCCTCGGACACCGTCAGCGAGCTGCTCATGGCCATCATCAACAAGGCCTTGGGCATCTGAACCCTGGGGCCGCCGTCGTGGACGGCGGCCCCAGGACTTCCCTGCTTTCCCGCTTCCCGGACGGTCGCTTCTGTTCTCAACCCGGCGACGGCGGATCAAGACCGGCCACGCCCCTCGGGACCGAGCACGGAGCCGACCCCGCCCACGACTCTCGCGGAACCGATCGGTCACCCGCGGACCCACCCAGAAAGGCCCACCATGTTCGCGCACATCATCAATCGCCTGCGCGGCTCGCTGAGTGATCCGCGCCACCGCGCTCGATCCCAGTCCTCCCACTCGAAGGACCACCCGAAGGACCACCCGAAGGACCACTCGAAAGACCGCGGTGCGGTGACCGCGGAAACGGCCATCGTGTTCCCGGCGATCGTCCTCATGCTCGCGGTCGTCCTCGCAGGCGGCGCGGCGGCGACCATCCAGGTGCGGTGTGAGGAGGCAGCGGGCGCGGCGGCACGCGTCGTCGCCCGCGGGGAAAGTGAAGCCACGGCCGTCCACGAGGCTCGCTCGATCGCGGGAGACTCTGCCGAGGTCTCGGTCGAGATCCGGGACGGCCGGGCGGAAGCCGAAGTGATCGTCCCCGCTCCCGGGATCCTCGCGGACTGGGGCGGTCTGGAACTGTCCGCCACCGCGGCCACCATCACCGAGGGGGTGGTCCTCGATGAACAATGACGTCGACCACCCTGTGCCCCCGGACCACCAGGACCATGGTGCAGGAACGGTCTTCGGACTCATCATCGTTCTGGTGGCCATTTTCCTGTTGGGCGGCGTCCTGCTGGTCGGTCAGGCCGGGGTGCTCAAACACCGGGCGGGTAACGCCGCCGACCTGGCGGCACTGGCCGCGGCCGACACCGCCAGGGGGCTGGTTCCCGGAGACCCGTGCGACGCCGCTCGACGGGTGGCCGAGGAGAACGGGGCAGAGCTGCTCGAGTGTTCCCTGGTGGAGCCCGACCTCACGACGGTGGACGTGACCGTGGGCATCGACCTGCCCGGTGTCCTGTCCCCGCTCGGGCAGGCGAAGAACGTCAGCAGGGCCGGACCACCCGAGGACAGCCCCTTCGCGGCTCAGGCGGGTGCATGATCCAGAAAAGCCTTCAACAACGCGATGGCTCCGGCCTTGTCCAACGGGTCGTTCCGGTTGCCGCACTTGGGTGACTGCACGCAGGAGGGGCATCCGGATTCGCACTCGCAGGACTCGATCGCGTCCTTGGTGGCGCTCAACCAGGTGCGGGCGAGTTCGTACCCCCGCTCTGCGAATCCGGCGCCTCCCGGGTGGCCGTCGTGCACGAAGATCGTGGGCAGCTCGGTGTCAGCGTGCAGTGCGGTCGACAGGCCCCCCACGTCCCACCGGTCGCAGGTGGCCAGCAACGGCAACAAACCGATCATGGCGTGTTCGGCGGCGTGCAGAGCTCCGGGGAGGTCGGGTTCTTCGATCCCGGCGGCCGCCAGAACCGGTGCGGGGGCGGTGAACCAGACGGAGGTGGTGAACAGATCCGTGGGCGGGAGGTCCAACGGCTCCTCGCCGATGATCTCGTTGCCCGGAACAGCCTTGCGTTGGTAGGACACCACCTGCGAGGTCACCTGGGTCGAGCCCGTGTGCACGGTCACCGGTCCCCAGACCTCCCGTCGCCGCTCTTCCAGGACCTTCACGGAGGTGACGTCCCGCGCCGTCGTGTAGTAGTCCGGGTGCGCCCTGGTCACCTCCACCACGTGGTGTTCCAGGTCGAGTTCGTCCACCACGTAGGACCGGCCTTGGTGCACGTACACCGCACCCGGGTGGGTCTGCTGATGGGCCTGACCCGTACCGATGGAACCCAGGACCTGGCCGGTGTCGGTTTCGATGATCTGCAGCGGTCCGCCACCTTCGGCGCGGATCGAGATCATCGACGCGGGGTCCTCGGCGCGGGTCCAGAACACCCCGGCCGGGCGCCGTCGTAGCTGACCGGCCCGCACCAGGGATTCCACGATGTCCGCAGCGGTGGGGCCGAAGACCTTCATGTCCTCGGGAGACAGCGGCTGCTCGGCCGCCGCCGCGCACAGGTGGGGTGACAGGACGTAGGGGTTGGAGGGGTCGAACACCGTGGCTTCGACGTCGATGTCGAAAATCGCCTCGTGATGGTTCACCAGATACGTGTCCAACGGGTCCTCCCGGGCGATGAAGGCCGCCAGCGCCTGCTGCCCGGCACGGCCCGCACGCCCGATCTGTTGGAAGAACGACGCACGAGTTCCCGGCCAACCGGCCACCAGCACCGCATCGAGCCCCGCGACGTCGATCCCCAGCTCCAGGGCGGAGGTCGATGCCAGGCCCAGGAGCCGGCCATCGCCCAGTTGTGCCTCCAACTCGCGGCGTTCCTCCGGGAGGTAACCGGCGCGGTAGGCGGCCACCCGGTGGGACAGGCCCGGCTCCACCTCGTCCAGCTGACGGTGCGCCATCTGCGCGACCGTTTCCGCCCCACGCCGGGACCCGACGAACGCCAGGGTCCGGACCTGCTTGAGCACCAGGTCGGTGAGCATGTCGGCGGCTTCGGACATGGCGCTGCGCCTGGTCGGGGCACCGTGTTCCCCCTCGGCCCCGGACTGCTCCGGCTCCCACAGCACAACCGTCACGGGGCCGTGCGGGGAGTCGTCCCGGGTCACCTCTTCCACCGCCCCTGCATCCACACCGATCAACCGCGCAAAGGACTGCCGGGGTCCGGAAGAGGTGGCCGAGGCGCCGATGAACACCGGATTGGCCCCGTACAGTGCGGCCACGCGCCGCAGCCGCCGCAGAACATTGGCCACGTGGGAGCCGAAGACGCCCCGGTACACATGCGATTCGTCCACGACGACGTAGCGCAGCCTCCGCAGGAACCGGCTCCACTGGGGATGGTTCGGCAACACACCTGCGTGGAGCATGTCCGGGTTGCACAGGACCAGGTCGGCGTGGTCCCGGATCCAACGTCGCTGTTCCTGAGGGGTGTCGCCGTCGTAGGAATCCGCGCGGACCATCAGCCCGGAGGACAGCGCCCGCACGGAGGCCAACTGGTCCGCGGCCAAGGCCTTGGTGGGGGCCAGGTACAGCGCAGTGGCTTCCTCCGCGTGCTGGAGTACACCGGGGGCGGCCTGCGCCTTCAGCCGACCCGAATGAATCGCGGAGAGCAGCGGTGCCTGGTACGCCATGGACTTCCCGGAGGCGGTCCCTGTGGCGATCACGACGTGCCCCTCGGCGGCGGCCCCCATGGCCTGCGCCTGATGTCGGTACGGTTCGTGGATCCCCAGACCTGCGTAGGCGGCGACGACGTCGGGGTGCACGTTGCTGGGCCACGGCGCCGTCACGGCGTCGCTGGCCGGCAGCTCTCGCACGTGGCGGACCTCTTCGGGGGCGTCGCCTCGTCCGAGCAGCGGGAGCAGGGAGTCGTGAACGGGCACCGCCGTATTCTCCCATCCCGCTCCGACCGCATGACCGCCCGACCCGTTGCACCGTCCCGGTACCCGGGCGAGCACGCAAAGACAGCCACGCAAACGCAGGCGTGTAAAGAATCGGGCAACTCTGGTGAGACCGGTCGGACGCAGTGCAAGAATCAAGACATGAGCACCGGAAGTATGATGAACCCTGCGCCGCTACCCGAGGACCAGGACGCACACCAGCAGGAGCGGGCCAGCGAAGCCCTGACCGAGGACCAGTGCTGGGAGTACCTGGAAGCCGCGCGATTCGGTCGGCTGGCCACGATGGACGACGAGGACATCGAGATCACGCCCATCAACTTCGTGGCGGACGGGCGCAAGCTCTACTTCCGGACGGCACGCGGGGCCAAGCTCTTCCGCCTGACACTGACGGGCAAGGTGGCCCTCGAAATCGACCGGGTCGCCGGTGACAGCGCCTGGTCGGTCCTGGCCCGCGGTTCCGCGCGACAGCTGACGGACAACGAGGAGTTGGAGCACGCCCGCTCCCTGGACCTCAAGCCCTGGCTGGACACCGAGAAGATCGAGTTCGTCGAGATCGTGCCCACACGCGTGACCGGCCGCAGTTTCCGCCTCGGCTGAGAGCCTCAGACCTCCCGGAGAGCGGCCACGTCAGCAGCCGCGGGGCCGTCGAGGCGCGCGGTCGCAAGGCATACCCTTGACCCCGTGTCAGTGAACCGCATTCTGCTCTACTACAGCTTGACCCCGCTTCCCGATCCGCAGGCCGTGGCACTGTGGCAGCGCGAACTGTGCGAACGCCTTGAACTGCGGGGCCGCATCCTGGTCTCGCCCGACGGACTGAACGGCACCGTGGGCGGGGAGGTCAACGCCCTCAAGCAGTACGCCAAGATCACGCGCTCCTACCCGGGGTTCAAGGGCATGGAACTCAAGTGGTCCGACGGCAGCGCGGCCGATTTCCCGCGCCTGTCCGTCAAGGTGCGGGACGAGTTGGTGGCCTTCGGCGCCCCCGGTGAGGTCAAGGTCGGGCCCGACGGCGTGATCGACGGTGGCGTCCACATCAGCCCGGACGAACTCGATCACTTGGCCGCAGAACGGGAGGACCTGGTCTTCTTCGACGGGCGCAACGCCTGGGAGTCCCGCATCGGGAAGTTCAAGGGCGCCGTCGTTCCCGACGTCGAAACCACCCACGACTTCGTCCGCGAACTCGAATCCGGCCGGTACGACGACCTCAAGGACAAGCCCGTGGTCACGTACTGCACGGGCGGCATCCGGTGCGAATTCCTGTCCGCGCTCATGCTCAGCCGCGGTTTCCAGGAGGTCTACCAACTCGACGGCGGCATCGTTCGCTACGGGGAGGCCAGGCAGGACTCGGGGCTCTGGGAAGGGTCACTGGCCGTGTTCGACGCCCGCGGTGCCATCGACTTCTCACCCGAGGCCGCCGTGATCGGCACGTGCGACGTCTGCGGTTCCCCCGCCCGAACCTTCGTCAACTGCTCGGACGTGACCTGCCACAGACGCTTCCTGGCCTGTGCGGACCACGTTCAGGTCCACGACGACGACGGCCTGACCTGCCCGCAAGGCTGCGGCCCGGCGCAGCACGCCCCCGTCCCTGACCGAGAGGCCGCCCGATGATCGACGCCCCGCGTTCCGAGGACCTCGCGGCGGTGGCCCGCCTGCGTTCCGCGCTGACGGCCGCCTCCTTCACCGCGGCGGGGCTCCGGGAGTACCTGGGGGAGCCAGCCGTCCAGGCGTTGAGCCGCGATCAGGCCACGCCCGCCCTGCTGGCCTTGGAGGCCCACCGGCGGGCGGGCACGGAAGCTCCCGTGGGGCGCCTGATCAGCCTGTTCGTGTTGGCCCGTCCCGTGGTCGAGGCCGACCTCGGAGCCGCGCTGGAGGGTGCATCCGTTCAGGACCTGGTGGACCTCGGGCTCGTCGAACGGAACCAGGTCGGGACGGTTCGCAGCCTGGTCGACCTGGACCTGCATTCGGCGGACAACGGGCTGGAACTGTGGGTCACCGCCGATCTGACCTCCTTCCAACGGCCGGGTCCGTTGCGGCACGACTACGTCCTGGGAATCGGGGGCGCCTCCCTCACCCTGGCGCAGATCACCGAGCGCCGCCCCGTGGATCGCGCCCTGGACATCGGAACGGGGTGCGGCGTGCAGGTCTTCCACCTGCTGTCCCACGCCGAGCACGTGGTGGCCACGGACCTCTCCGAACGAGCCCTGGCCTTCACCCGATTCAACCTGGTCCTCAACGCACCGACCCTCGGTCTGGACCCCGAGGACCTGGGGCAGAGGGTGGACCTGCGTCACGGGTCCCTCCTGGACCCGGTCAAGGGGGAGCAGTTCGACCTGGTGGTCACCAACCCGCCGTTCGTCATCACGCCCAGAACGGCAGGTGAGGCCGACTCCGATCGCTACACCTACCGCGACGGTGGCCGCCCGGGAGACCGGTTGGTGGCGGAACTGATCGGGTCGCTGCACACCGTCATGGCCCCGGGCGCGACCGTACACCTGCTGGCCAACTGGGAAATCACGGCGTCGGACCCCGCCCGGGACTGGGACCGGAACGTGCGGTCCTGGGTACCCGAGGACCTCGACGCCTGGGTGATCCAGCGGGAGATCCAATCTCCCCAGGAGTACGCCGAGACCTGGTTGCGGGACGCCTCCGAACACCTGGACAGGGAGGCCTACGAAGCCTCCTACTCCGACTACCTGCGGGACTTCGACTCCCGTGCGGTGCAAGGTGTCGGCTTCGGCTACGTGCGCCTGGAACGGCCGGACGACGCGCGGCCGGACGGCGAGCGGGAGCGTCGTCGTCGCTTCGAGAGCCTGACCCACCCCGTGCAGCAGCCCGTGGCGGAAGTCCTGGCCGCCACGAACCAGCGCCAGGACCTCCTGGACCGGTTGGGCGACCGGTGGACCGATCTGCACCTGGTGGTACCGGAGCACGTCACGGAGGAACGGCACCTGCGTCCGGGGGCCGAGGACCCGTCGGTGATTCTGTTGCGGCAGGGCGCGGGCCTTCAGCGAACGGACGTTCTCACCTCGGCCACTGCCGGCCTGGTCGGTGCCTGCGACGGTGAGCTGTCCGTCGCCCAGATCGTGACCGCCCTGGGCGCCCTGCTGGAGTGGGAACAACCGGCCCCGGAATCCCCGGAGGGGCAGGCCGTTCTGGAGGAGACGCGGCACCTGCTGATCGACGGATTCCTGGTGCCCGAAGCAACATCCTCCGCGGGTGGCCTCCAGGGCTGACCCCGGAGCCGCGGGGTGGAAGAATAGGGGCATGAGCACCGAGAACCGATACCGCGAACTGTCCCGTGACGAAGCTTGGGAACTGCTGGATTCGGAGCCGTTCGGTCGGCTGGCCGTCGTGGTCTCCGGGGTGGTCGACATCTTCCCCGTGAACTTCGTGGTCCACCAGCGCAAGCTGTGGTTCCGCACCGCGCAGGGCTCCAAGCTGGCCTCCCTGGTGGTCAACAACAACGTGGCCTTCGAAGCCGACCGCAAGGTGCGTCTGGATGCCGAGCACCTGGAGGTCTCCTCCGTGGTGGTTCACGGCCGTGCCCGCCGGATCGAGGACGGCCCGGAGTTCGAGATGGCTGAGGAACTCAATCTGCGCCCGTGGATCCGGACGTTCAAGCCGTACTTCGTGGTCATCGAACCCGAGCAGGTCTCGGGCCGCGCCTTCCCGATCTCGGCGAACGAAGCCACCGGTGAGGTCACGCCCGGCGACGACGAGGACGAGGACTGACCCTCCCGTCGCGCACTTCACTCGGGGCCCGCCGTCAACGTGACGGCGGGCCCCGAGTGTGTGCGCCGTCGCCGTCACAGTGCGCGGAGGATCGGACGTTGCGCCCCAGTCGTGCCGTTAGGGTAGGGGAGCGGAGCTTCCGGGCGGTACTTTGCCGTCCAGCTACCGCGACCGATCCCGCCGACGGCAACTGAACGACCGCCGTCGGGGGTGCTGCGCTGAGGAGAGACTGTGGCCAACAAGAACACGGGAACAGGCAAGAGCCTGCTCATCGTGGAGTCCCCGTCGAAGGTGAAGACCATCGCCGGGTACCTGGGTGATGCCTACGAGGTGGATTCCTCCATGGGGCACATCCGCGACCTTCCGCAGCCGTCCGAGCTGCCCACGGAGATGAAAAAGGGCCCGTACGGCAAGTTCGCGGTGGACGTGGACTCCGGCTTCGAGCCCTACTACGTGGTCAACACGGACAAGAAGAAGAAGGTCACGGAGCTCAAGCGCAAGCTCAAGGAATGCGACGCCCTCTACCTGGCCACGGATGGTGACCGTGAGGGCGAAGCGATCGCGTGGCACCTGTACGAGGTGCTCAAGCCCAAGGTGCCGGTCTACCGCATCACCTTCCCCGAGATCACCCGGGAAGCCATCGAGCGCTCCTTCGGGGAAGCCCGTGACCTGGACATCGACCTGGTCGACGCCCAGGAGACCCGCCGTGTCCTGGACCGGCTCTATGGTTACGAGATCTCACCCGTGCTCTGGCGCAAGGTCTCCTCCGGTCTCTCGGCCGGTCGCGTGCAGTCCGTGGCCACCCGCATGGTGGTTCAGCGCGAACGCGAACGCATGGCCTTCGTCGCCGCGGACTACTGGGACCTCAACGGCCAGTTCACCTGCACCACCGGTCCGGACGCCGGGTCGAGCTTCGGGGCCCGCCTGGTTTCCGTGGACGGCCGCAAGGTGGCCGGCGGCAAGGACTTCAACGACGACGGCGCCCTGAAGAAGCCCGGCTCAGTGGTGCACCTGGACGAGGCCGACGCCACCTCCTTGGCCGAGGGACTGGCCGAAGCCCAGTTCACCGTGGTCTCCCAGGAGACCAAGCCGTACGTCTCCCGGCCCAAGGCCCCCTTCACGACCTCCACGCTGCAGCAGGACGCCGCGCGGAAGCTGCACTTCAGCTCCCGTTCGACCATGCAGGTGGCCCAGCGCCTGTACGAGAACGGTTACATCACCTACATGCGTACGGACTCCGTGGCCCTGTCCACGCAGGCCGTCAACGCCGCGCGTCGTCAGGCACAGGAACTGTGGGGCGGGGACTACGTTCCGGATTCCCCGCGTCGGTACGCCTCCAAGTCCAAGAACGCCCAGGAGGCGCACGAGGCCATCCGCCCCGCCGGGGACCACTTCCGGACCCCCGACCAGGTGCGCTCGCAGTTGTCGGCGGACGAGTTCAAGCTCTACGAACTGATCTGGCAGCGCACCGTGGCCTCCCAGATGGCCGATGCCAAGGGCTTCACCGCGACCGTGCGCCTGGGCGCCACCGCCACTGACGGGCGGGTCGCCGAGTTCAGCGCCTCGGGAACCGTGATCACCTTCCCCGGCTTCCTCTCCGCCTACCAGGAGGCCAAGGACTCTGCCCGGGACACCGGCACGGACAAGGACGACGCGAAGTCCGGCGGCAAGCGTCTCCCGCAGATGGAGGAGGGCGACGCACTGAAGGCCGCGGAGGTCACCGCCGACGGTCACTCGACGCGTCCCCCCGCCCGCTACACGGAGGCCTCCCTGGTGGCGGCCATGGACGAAATGGGCATCGGCCGTCCCTCGACCTACGCGGCCGTGATCTCCACGATCGTGGACCGCGGTTACGTCAAGGTGCGCGGCACCGCGTTGATCCCGTCCTGGACGGCGTTCTCCGTCGTGCGTCTGCTGGAAGAACACTTCTCCGACTACGTCGACTACGACTTCACCGCGGAGATGGAGGAAGGCCTGGACCGGATCGCCCGCGGCGAGGAGGACCGGCAGGAATGGTTGCAGCGGTTCTACTTCGGTGAGGACGGCGCGGACAACGGCCTCAAGCCCATCGTGGACGACCTGGGCGACATCGACGCACGGGCGCTGAACTCCATCCGCCTCACGGAGGACGTGACGCTGCGTGTGGGCAAGTACGGTCCCTACCTGGAAACCGGTGGATCGGTGGACCCGGACACCGGCGAGGTCACGGACCCCGTGCGGGCCAACGTCCCGGATTTCCTGGCCCCGGACGAACTCACGCCGGAGAAGGTCACCGAACTCATGGAGATCGGCCGGGCCGACGGCCGTGAACTCGGAACCGACCCGGACACCGGCCGGAGCATCGTGGTCAAGGACGGCCGGTACGGTCCCTACGTCTCGGAGGTGATCCCGGAGCCCACCCAGGAGGAGCTCGACGCGATCCCCACCGAGTACTACAAGAACGGCAATCCCAAGCCGAAGAAGATCGAGAAACCCAAGCCGCGTACGGCGTCGTTGTTCCAGTCCATGGACATGCAGGAACTCACGCTCCAGGACGCGCTCAAGCTGCTCTCCTTGCCGCGCGAAGTGGGCACGGACAAGGACGGCGAGGTCATCACCGCCCAGAATGGGCGGTACGGCCCCTACCTGAAGAAGGGCTCGGACTCCCGCTCGCTGCAGAGCGAGGACCAGATCTTCGGGATCACGCTCGAAGAGGCTCAGCGGATCTACGCCCTGCCCAAGCAACGTGGTCGCGGCGCCACCAAGCCTCCGCTCAAGGACCTGGGTACGGACCCGATCACCGAGCGCCCCATGATCATCAAGGAAGGCCGGTTCGGCGAGTACATCACGGACGGCGAGACCAACGTGACCGTGCCGCGCTCGGAGACCGTGGAGCAGATGACCCCGGAACGGGCCAGCCAGCTCCTGTCCGAGAAGCGGGCGAAGGGCCCGGCGCCCAAGAAGAGCGGGGCCCGGTCCACGACGCGGAAGAGGTCCACGGCCTCCTCCCGCTCCGGTACGGGCGCGCGCAAGCGCAGCACCGCCGGGTCCAAGGCGTAAGGTCACAGGTATGCGGCTGGGAGTCCTGGACGTCGGGTCCAACACGGTGCATCTCTTGTTGCTCGACGCGTATCCGGGCGCCCAACCCGTGCCCTACGCCTCGCACAAGACCGATCTGCGCCTGGTCCAGTACGTGGACGCGGCCGGGAACATCAGCGAACGGGGCCGGGACGTCCTGACGGACTTCGTGACCGAGGCCCGCGACTTCGCCGCGGACAACGACGCCGACGACCTCCTTGCCTTTGCCACCTCGGCCATCCGGGAGGCGGGCAACGGGGATGCGGTTCTCGAGCACGTCAAGTCCCGTTCCGGGGTGAACCTCATCGAGATCTCCGGCGACCAGGAAGCCGCGGTCACCTTCTCGGCGGTCCGCCGCTGGTTCGGGTGGAGTGCCGGCCGGATCCTGGACCTAGACATCGGCGGTGGTTCCTTTGAAATGGCCATCGGCGACAACGGACTGCCCACCGCGGCGGTCTCCGTCCCCTTGGGGGCGGCCCGGTTGACCCGTCGGTTCATCCACGGTCAGGCCGCACTGCCCTCCGAGACCAAACGTCTGCGCCAGCACGTCAACCGGTTGCTCACCCCCGCGGTGGAGACCGTCAAGGCCGTCGGCGAACCCAACCTGACCGTGGGCACCTCCAAGTCCTTCCGGTCCCTGGCCCGGATCTGCGGGGCCGCGCCCAAGGACCAGGGCCCGTACGTTCCGCGCCCCATGCACCTGGAGGACCTGCGCCTGTGGACCCGGCGGATGGAGGCCATGACGGCCGACGAACGCGCCGAATTGCCCGGCGTCTCCGAGAGCCGGGCAGCACAGATGCTGGCCGCGGGCGTGGTGGCCGAGACCGCGATGACCATGCTGGGCGTGGACACCGTGCAGATCTGTCCCTGGGCCCTGCGTGAAGGTGTGATCCTGCGCCGTCTGGACCGCCTCAACGTGGACCCGGAAGCCGCCCGGAACCGACCGGCGGACATCGTGGGAAGGAATGCCTGAGATGCCCGAATCCGACGGGGGCGCGCCACGTCAGCACGTGGCGCTCTCCACCAGCTGCCTGTTCCTGGCCGATCCACCCGAAACCTTCCGGGTGGCCTCCGAGCTGGGCTACGACTCGGTCGAGGTGCTGGTCACCCACCAGCGCATGACCCAGTTGACCCACGAACTGTTGGACGCCTCCCAGCAGTACCAGGTGCCGATCTCGGCGATCCACGCCCCCACGTTGTTCTTCACGCAGCAGGTGTGGGGTCGGCCCTGGACCAAGATCCAGATGGCCGCCAAGATGGTCGAGCAGACCGGGGCCGAGGTCGTCGTCGCGCACCCGCCTTTTGCCTGGCAACCCAAGTACGGGAAGTCCTTCGTGGAGGGGGTTCGGGCGCTCTCCGAGATGACCGGCGTGAAGATCGCCGTGGAGAACATGTACCCGTGGCGCCTGGCTGGCAAGGAACTGCAGATGTACCGCCCGCACTGGGACCCCCGGAACTTCGACTACGACTGGGTCACGTGGGACTTCTCGCATGCCTCGATCGCCCAGGTCAACTCCTTGGAAGCCATCCGGGAACTGCGACCGCGGCTGGGCCACATCCACTTGACCGACGGCAACGACGGCGGAACCTCCGACGAACACTTGCTCCCCGGCCACGGGCAGCAACCCGTGGCCGAGTCCCTGAACTTTCTGGCCGATCACGGGTGGGACGGGGTGATCGGGGTGGAGGTCAACACGCGTTCGGCCAAGGACGAGGATGAACGCGCGTCCATGCTTGCCGAGTCTCTCGCGTTCGCCCGCGGGCATTTCCGCCCCGGGCTCGGTGCCTGATACCAAGGAAGGCACACGCTGAACCGAGCGTGAGATCTGTACGACGTCGTTCATGAGAGGAATCCCCATGCCCCAGAACACCGCCCCCGTGATCGCCTTCCTGGGGACCGGGTCCATGAACGGGTCCATCCTGCGCGGAGTCCTGGCCTCGGGTGTGCCTGCCGACCGGGTACGGGCCACCACACGGTCGGCGGACTCGGCCCGCTGCCTGGCCGAGGAAACGGGCGTTCAGGTCCTGTCCTCGGAAGCTGACGCCGACGCCAACGCTCGGGCCGTCGACGGTGCCGATCTGGTCCTGTTGGGAGTCAAGCCGTACGCGATCCTCGAGCTGTGCGACGAGATCCGGGAAGCGCTGGATCCGCAGACCGTCGTGGTCTCCGTGGCCGCGGGGATCACCCTGGACGCCATGGCCGAGCACCTTGCGGACGGGCAGCCGACCGTGCGCAGCATGCCGAACACGCCGTCGTCGGTGGGGCGCGGTGTCGTGTCCGTGACCGGTGGTCACCACACCACCCCTGAGCAACTGGCGATCGTTCGGGAGGTGCTCGCGCAGGTGGGGACGGTGGTCGAGGTGCCGGAGAACCAGGTGCGCGCCGTCACGGGCGTTTCCGGGTCCGGACCCGCCTACGTCTTCCTGCTTGCGGAAATGATGCAGAAGGCAGGGGAGAAGCTGGGACTGGATCCGGAGGTCGCGCGCGTGCTGGCCAAGGAGACCGTGAGCGGTGCCGGTGTGCTGCTCTCTCCGGACGACGCCGACGCCGAGGCCTTGCGCAAGGCCGTGACCAGCCCCAACGGAACCACGGAGCGGGCGATCAACACGTTCCTGGACGGGGGAGTGGAGCAACTGGTGGCCGACGCCGCGGCCGCCTCCGCAAACCGCGGCGACCAGATGGAAGAGGAGTTCTGCGGCTGACCCGCTTGTGTCTTCGCGCCGAGACCTCCGTGAGAGCCCATCTTCACCAGGATTCAGGGCTTTGACGGAGGTCTCGGCGCCCCGGAACGCTCATTCTGGGTCGAACTGCGCCTGCAGGTCGGATGCCCAGTCTTTGAGCGCCATGGACCAGCAGGTCCACTCGTGCCCCTCGCCGCAGGTTCCCGCGGGAGTCTCGGCCCCGGCGTCGTTGAGGTCGCCGTAGGTCGTCACGGTGACCTCCGCCCCCGAGTCCTCGGCCGCGCGGGCGAAGGTCTCCGAGGTGCTGGCCAACCGGGACTCGAAGTCGTCGGCCGATCCCGTGTAGACCCGCACCGGCGTCCCTTTCAAGGCTTCCGTGTGTTTGGACGGGTCGTTGGCCGCCCAGTCCGCCTGGGTGGTGCGCTCGCCGTTGCCGAAAAGATCGTGCGCCGAACCGGTCAACCCGTAGACCTCACCCATGACCAACTCCCGGTCTGCTTGGGCGTCGAAGGACAGCAGGCCGGAGAACGAGGCGGCAGATCCGAAGAGATCCGGACGTTGCTCGGCATAGGTCATGGCGCCGAATCCGCCCGCCGACGCCCCGGCGATCGCGCGGGACTGCGGGTCGTCGATCGTGGGGAAGGTCGAATCGACCCAGGGGACCACCTGCTCCAGGTGGAAAGATCGCCAGGCGCGCGCGGAATCACCCGGGACGGTCCAGTCCGAGTACCAGCCGTACGAGCCGTCGTCCACGGACACCACGATGGCGTCCAGGTCGGCCGTGGCGTCCTCCACGGCTGCCTTGTCCACCCACTTTGCAGGGGTCTCGCCTTCTGCGGTGCCGGCCAGCAAGTACAAGACGGGGTAGTCGCGGGATTCGTCGTAGTCCTCGGGGAGGGTCACCACCACGGAAGGTTGTCCACCGTCGGTTTCCTCTGCCGGGATCAGGTCGGTCTCCACCCGATAGCGCGTGCTGCGCTCGCCCAGGGATTGCTCCCCGGTGACGGTGAGCTCGCCGATCTCAGGAACCGGCGCCGGATCCATGGCGCTCTCCGCAGCTTCCGGGCTGCGTGCGGCCTCGCTCACCGCGCTGCTCGCGGCACGGTCGTTCACCGCCTCGCGAATCCGACCCCAATTCAGAGCCACCACCGCAAGCACCCCGACCACCGCCGTCGTGACAACCGCCCACCGCCGCCATCTCCGCGCCATGTTCACCACCCCCCGATCCAGAACCCCTGCCCCCAATCTACTGCGCCGAGTTCGGGGTTGTTCCGCCTATTCGCTCAAATAGGCGGAACAACCCCGAACTCGGCGCAAGGGTGAGGGCGAGATGGAGGGCGGAACGCTACGGGCGGGCGGCGAAGCGTTCGATGAGTTGCACGTGCCCGGCCACGATCAACGTGTCCCTGGAGGTCACGGTGGTCTCTGGTGTGGCGTAGCTGAAGTCCTCACCCGGGGTTTTCACACCCACGACGGTCACGCCGTACTTGGCGCGGATGTCCGATTCCGCGAGCGTGAAGCCCTGGGTCTCCCGCGGCGGGTGCATCTTGACGATGGCGAAATCGTCGTCGAACTCCATGTAGTCCAACAGTCGCCCGGATACCAGGTGAGCGGTGCGGCGGCCGGCGTCGGCCTCCGGGAAGATCACGTGATGGGCGCCGATACGCGAGAGGATCTTGCCGTGGGACTTGCTGATCGCCTTGGCCCAGATCCGTTCGATCCCCAGGTCCACGAGATTGGCCGTGATGAGCACGGAGGACTCCACCGAGGTGCCGACGCCCACCACGGCGTGGCGGAACTCCGCGGCACCGAGTTGGCGCAGCGCCTCGATGTCCGTGGCCTCGGCCTGGACGATGTGCGTCATGTGCCCGGCGAGTTGTTGGACCAGGGTGGCATCGCGTTCGACGCCCATGACCTCTCGCCCCTGCGTGACCAACTGCAGGGCAGTGGCCGTCCCGAAGCGACCCATCCCGATGACCAGGACGGGGACGTCGTGGGACTTGTTGTGACGCTCAGCCAATGATGGGCCTCTCTTCCGGGTACTGATACAGCCTCCGCCTGGACCTTAGTGCCAGGGCGGTGGCCACGGTGGTGGTTCCGATACGTCCGACCAGCATGACGACCACGATGACCGACTTGCCGACCTCGCTCAGTTCCCCGGACAGCCCCACGGACAGGCCGCAGGTCGCGTAAGCGGAGATCACCTCGAACAGCGCACGGTCCAGGGAAGCACCGGAAATCGCGACCACGGCGCCGGTGGCGACCAGGACGATCGTCGCACCCATGGCGATGACGGAGATCGCGATCCGCAGCACGTCCTCCGGCACGGAACGGTGGAACGCAATGACATGCCGGTCGCCGCGCGCTTCGGCCAGGATGGCCAGGACGACGACGGCGAGTGTGGTCACCTTGATGCCGCCGCCGGTCGAGGCGGGGGCACCGCCGGCGAACATGAGCGCGTCCGTCATGAGCAGTGTGATCGGCTCGAGTTCGTTCATGTCCACCAGGTTGAATCCGCCGGATCGCATCATGGTCGAGGCGAAGAACCCGTGGAACGTCTTGCTCAGCGGGTTCTCGGCACCCACTGAGGCCGCGTTGTTCCATTCGAAAGCGGACCACAGCACCCATCCGAGCAGCAGGAGGGCGAAGGTGGTGACCACGGTGAGCTTGGTGTTGAGGTTCCAGCGGGAGAACTTGAACCATCCGACCTGACGCAGAACCAGGATCACGGGGAAGCCCAGGGAGCCCAGCAGCACCCCCAGGGTGATGGGGAACAGGATCAACCAGGTGTGGGCCGCGGTGTCGAAGTACGGGACCAACCCGTCCGAGTGCGGTGTGAACCCGCCGTTGTTGAATGCGGAGATGGAGTAGAACACCCCGTGCCACAAGGCGGTGTGCGGGGGTTCGCCCGCCAGCAGGAAGCCCACGGTCAGGATGATGGCCAGGGTGCCTTCGATGACCACTGACGTGATCGCCACGGTGCGCAGCAGCGAGCCGACCTCACCCAGGCGGCCGACGTTGAGGGCCTCCTGGGTGATGAGCTTGGACCGCAGGCCCCGTTGTCGGCCGATGGCCATGGCCAGGATGGAGGTCATGGTCAGAGTGCCCAGGCCGCCGATCTGGATGGCGAAAAGAATGATCACTTGGCCCGCCATCGACCAGTGGTCGGCGGTGGGCACCACGGTGAGACCCGTGACGGTCACGGCGGAGGTTGCCGTGAACAGGGCGTCGATCAGGGTGGTCGACCTGCCGTCCTGGGAGGAGATGGGGGACCACAACAGGAGCGTGAAGACGACGACCACGGCGGCGAAGACCAGGACCGCGAGCCGCGCGGGTGAGGTCTGGGCGACGCGGTCGATCAGGTCACGGGTACCACCCAGGGTGGCGCGCATTCGCGTCCGTTCGGCCGCTGGGACGCGGGCCCCGAGTGTCTGCGGCACGTGATCTCCTGGAGTGTGACATGTGTGGCCGGTACTCAGCCGCCCATGAATGGGTGTGTGAGTTCGGGTGTCAGTATGACGCCATCGAACTCATTACTCGATTCTCTCCATTCGTTTCCCGTTTCGGGACCAAAAGTTCTCGATGCCGAGGCGTCCGTCACGATTCAGCGGCCCGTCACGGTTTGTCAGGTGTCGGTGGTTCAATAAGTTCTGTGACCCAGCCAACAGTAGCCCCGCGCCCCACCCGGCTCTTCTGGAGCCCACAGCTGCTGAACTACGACTTCGGCTCCTACCACCCCATGCATCCGTCGCGTCTGGATGCCACCTGGCGGTTGGTGCAGGAGTACGGGTTGGACAAGCGGGAGTCCGTGACCGTCGAGGTTCCGGAGGTGGCCGCAGACGCCCACCTTGAACTGGCTCACACCCATGACTACGTCCAGGCCGTGCGTGCGATCAGCGCGGATCCCACCGTCTCGCATCCGGAGAGCGGTCTGGGCACGGAGGACACCCCGGGGTATGCGGGAATTCACGAGGCCTCCGCCAGGTTGGCCGGGGGATCGTTCCAAGCCGCCCAGGCGATCCTGGACGGTACGGCTGTCCGTGTCGTGAACTTCGGCGGGGGCATGCACCACGCGTTCGCGGACAAGGCCAGCGGCTTCTGCGTCTACAACGACTGTGCGGTGGCCATCCAGCACCTGCTCGACAACGGGGTCAAGAGGGTGTTGTACCTGGACGTCGACGGTCACCACGGGGACGGCACCCAGTCGATCTTCTACGACAACCCCGACGTCATGACCATCTCGATCCACGAATCGGGCATCACCCTGTTCCCCGGCACCGGGTTCGCCAACGAGATCGGCAGCGGCGAAGCCATGGGAACGGCCGTGAACATCGCCATGCCACCCACCGCCGAGGACGCCCAGTGGCTGCGTGCCTACCACGCGGTGGTTCCGTCCCTGGTGGAGCAGTTCCGCCCGGAGGTGATCGTGTCCCAGCACGGGTGCGATTCCCACCTCTCCGATCCCTTGACCCACCTTCGGGTGAGTATCGACGGGCAGCGCGAAATCATGATGCACGTGGCGCAGATGGCCGACCGGTTCTGTGAAGGACGCTGGATCGCCACGGGCGGGGGCGGTTACGACTGCTACGACGTCGTTCCCCGGTCCTGGTCCCACCTTGTGGCCGTCGCCAGCGGAAAGCCTCTGCCCGTGACCACCCCGATCCCGGCCTCTTGGCGGGACTACGTCAAGGACACCTACGGGGGCAATCCGCGGGAGTACATGGGGGACAAGGTCGATCTCTGGTGGCGCTCGTGGGAGGTCGGATTCGACCCCGACGACGACACGGACCGCGTGATCATGGCCACTCGCAGGGAGGTCTTTCCCCAGTGGGGTCTGGACCCCTGGTACGACTGAGCCCCTGAGTAACGCGTCCCGCGTCGATCCAGTGGCTATTGTCGGTCGAATGATTCAGGACGTCTTCTCGGTTCTTGCCGACCCCACCCGTCGCGCCATCCTGGAAGCCCTGCGGGACGGTGAGCGACCGGTCGGTGATCTGGTGGACCAGGTCGGCGTCTCCCAACCCACGGTGTCCAAGCACCTGCGCATCCTCCGGGAGGCCGCGGTGGTCGAACAACGTGCCGAGGGGCAGAAGAGGTTCTACACCCTGTGTCCTGAAGGCCTCGAACCGGCCCTTCAGTGGCTCTCGACCCTGAGCGGCAAGGCTCCGACGGCCACGACCGGTACGACGACGCCGGACGCGCCGCGCGTCGTCGTCGGGTCCGAAGCCGGGGTGCGAACGGGAGAGGTCGTCGATCCGGTCGCGGCCGAGGTGGAACTCGCCTCCGCCGGCGCACCGGTGCAGACGAAAGCAGAGGCCTCCCGCGGGGGTTTCCTGTCGAACGTCTTCAGACGTCGTCGTCGGTAACCATCTGCTCACGGTGCCCGTGAGGCCTCGGAGTCTGACACACTCGTGTGTTGGACCCGAACCTGCGGTGGCTGCTTGACGCCCCGTGCAGGACACAACCCGATGAGAGGTGCTTGAGGTGGACGAAAAACTGCAGCCCGTGCGCGATGCCGTGGTCATGCGCAACCCCGGTGAAAAGGAGTTCATCCAGGCCGTCGACGAGGTCCTGGAGTCCCTCGGTCCCGTGATCGCCCGCCGCCCCGAGCTGCTGGAAGCCTCCGTGATCGAGCGGATCTGTGAGCCGGAACGGCAGATCATCTTCCGTGTCCCGTGGGTCGACGACCAGGGGAAGGTGCAGATCAACCGTGGTTTCCGGGTCGAGTTCAACTCCGCTTTGGGCCCGTACAAGGGCGGCTTGCGGTTCCACCCGTCCGTGTACCTGGGCATCATCAAGTTCCTGGGCTTCGAACAGATCTTCAAGAACTCCTTGACCGGCATGCCGATCGGCGGCGGCAAGGGTGGTTCGGACTTCAACCCGGCGGGGCGTTCGGACGAGGAGGTCATGCGCTTCTGCCAGTCCTTCATGACCGAGCTCTACCGACACATCGGTGAGTACACCGACGTTCCCGCGGGTGACATCGGCGTGGGTGGCCGGGAGATCGGCTTCTTGTTCGGCCAGTACAAGCGCATCACCAACCGCTACGAATCCGGTGTGCTCACGGGCAAGGGCCTGTCCTGGGGGGGGTCGCTCGTCCGTACGGAAGCCACCGGCTACGGCGCGGTGATGTTCGTCCAGGACATGCTCGCCTCGCGCAATGACGACCTGGACGGCAAGACCGTCTCCGTCTCCGGTTCCGGCAACGTGGCGATCTACGCCACCGAACTGGCCCAGCGGTTCGGGGCGAAGGTCGTCACGGCCTCCGACTCCAGCGGCTACATCCACGACCCCAACGGCATCGACTTGGATCTGCTCAAGCAGGTCAAGGACGTCGAACGCGCCCGCATCAGCGAATACGCCCAGCGTCGCGGGGACTCCGTCAAGTTCATCCCCGTCGGCAAGGGCTCCGTGTGGGACATCAAGGCCGACGTCGCGCTCCCGTGCGCCACCCAGAACGAACTGCACGGCAAGGACGCCAAGGCGTTGCTGAGCAACGGCGTGGTGGCCGTGGCCGAGGGCGCCAACATGCCCACCACCGCGGAGGCCACCCGTCTCTTCCAGAGTGCAGATGTGCTCTTCGCCCCGGGCAAGGCCGCCAACGCGGGTGGTGTGGCCACCTCGGCGCTCGAGATGCAGCAGAACGCCTCGCGTGACTCGTGGTCCTTCGACTACACCTACGACCGCCTGCGCGAGATCATGCGTGGAATCCACGACACCTGCGCGGAGAACGCGGAGGAGTACGGACTGCCGGGCAACTACGTTGCGGGAGCGAATATTTCCGGATTCATCAAGGTGGCGGACGCGATGCTCGCTCAAGGCGTCATCTGAGTTCGCGGATACACGTAGGGTAAAGAGCATGGCCACGCATAGACGAGTCCTCCAATGGTTGGAGAACGAACTGTTCGACGGGAACCTGGTACTGGGTCAGCAACTCCCGTCCGACAGGGATCTCGCATCCGTTCTGGGGGTCCATCGCGGCACCATGCGTGAGGCACTCAAGATCCTCGAGGCGCAGGGTGTCTTGCGGCTGTACGAAGGCAGCCGCAAGACCATCCTGCCCATGCTCGTCCGGGAGCCCGCGGCCTCGGCCGGCCCCGCACTGCAGTTGCACATGGCCACGGCGGACTACCCGCTGCGTGACATCGTCCAGACGCGGGTGCTGCTGGAGACCTGGGCGCTGACCAATGCGGACAACCGCTCGCCCGCGATGGGCGAACTGCGGACCCTGCTGCGGGAGATGGGCCGCGATGACATCTCTCTCAAGGAGTTCCACCACCTGTACGTGAGCTTCCACATCGCATTGGTGAAGTCTTCGGACAACACTCTGGTGGCCGCGTTGATGTCGGCGCTGCGCGACTCGATCTACGAGTACACGATGGCCTTGGTGGGCCACGTGCCGCTGTGGTCCAAGACCGTGGACCGGATCCGGGCCGAGCACCAGGCCATCTTCTCCGCCGTGTTGGCTGGGGACAACACGCTGGCCGCTCGGTTGGTCGAGGAACACATCGAGTACCAGTACGTGGAGGCCGGGGTGGACCCGGAGCGTGGTCCGCGCGAAGAGCCCGCGGAGGCGACCGGCCCCATGACCGGCCCGGTGGCCTCGGGCCGCGTGTGGTCCCACGGCAACGACGACGCCGTGCCCGCGACCGCGGAGCACACCCCGGTCAAGGAAGCGGTGGCCATGCAGGTGGCCCGGAATTCCGGGCATTCCGTGGACAGCGCCGATGACCCGGAGGCCGTGGACGGCGACGCATCGGGCGATGACGACGTGCCCGAGAGCTTCGGTCCCGAGGGGCACGAACGCCGCACCGGGTGACGTCGCTTCGAGCGGGTGTGACGGGTGCTGCGAAGCGAGCCATGGCACTCGAATAACGCCACGGGAACCGGAACGGGTAGACTTCCGGGGAACCAATTTTCGGATGCGCACGTGGTGCGCTCCGGTTCCACTCGGTCTTCCACAATCTCCGGTTCCTTCAGGGCCGCGAGTCCGCACGTGACAGTGCATGAGGACCGGGCCGTCGAGACACAAGTGAGGAACGTCTATGGGCTCCGTCATCAAGAAGCGCCGCAAGCGTATGTCCAAGAAGAAGCACCGCAAGCTGCTTCGCAAGACCCGCCACCAGCGCCGCAACAAGAAGTGATCTTGGGCGCGGGCCGATCCGGACCCGCGCACCCCCGGTTGATCCCGGTCAAAGCCGCGGGCGGTGCCTCCTACATGGGAGGCACCGCCCGCGGCTTTGCTGTTCAGGCCGACCGATCCGCTTCACTAGGATTCTCGCCATGACCTCCGCTCCTCAGCCGGCCAGCCCGTCGCCCATCGGTTCCGTCCCCGTTCAGGTCGTCACGACGCCGGGGTGTCACCTGTGCGCGGAGGGCTTGCGGGTCGTGGAGCGCGTGGCCGAACCGTTCGGCATCGACTGGGCGGAACTGCCGCTCGCGGAGGTACCGGAGGGTCCTGAACGTGACCGGTGGTCCGTGGAGGTCCCGGTACTGCTGGTCGACGGCGTGCAGCGGGACTTCTGGCAGATCGACCCGCGCCGCCTGACCCGGTTGCTGCGCGAGCGCACGGGCGGGGAGACCGACATCGCACCCGGGTCATCCGACCGGGGCTGACGAAGCCCTGCACTGATCCACTCAGCGCTGATCCACACGGGGCCGATCCACACAGGGCCGACCCGCCCGCTCGCTCACTTCTTCGGCTTGTCCGAAACGTACAGCATGATCGTGCCTTCGACCACCACCGTGCCGTCCGTGCGCAACGCCCGCACCCTTACGGGCACGTCTCCGCCGACCTCCCAGGCGGCGGGATCGGATTCGGCCACGCACAGCAGGTCCGTGGTCGCTTTAGCCGGGTAGGTGAGTTCCATGCCGCGGGGGATCCAGCGTTTGTGATCGGGCACGGTTGCCTCGGCCAGCAGTCCCATCGCCGCCTCCAACCCGTTGGCCACCGCGATCACGTGGAAGGTCCCGATGTGGTTGTGCACCGCCCGGCGCTTTCGGATGCTGAGCTCCGCGTAGTTCGGTCGGACTTCACGCACGTTGGGTCGGACCGTCCAGAAATACGGGGCGAACTGGGCATAGGCCAGGCTGAAGAGCCGCTTCCCCCAGCGGGATCCGCTCAGGCGCTGGTACTTGGCGTAGGTATCAGTCATGTGACCCACGATACGTCCAGGGGCAGCTGGCCCCGTCCGGGCCGGATTCGGGCAGCCGGGCCGTGTCTGGGACAATGGCCCACATGCCTTCAGCGAACCCGACTCCCGCATCGGCCGCCTCCGTGACCGTGCATCTCCTGCGCCACGGGCAGGTGCACAACCCGGACCGCATCGTCTACGGACGTCTGCCGGAGTTCCACCTCTCGGAACTGGGGCACAAGATGGCGGAGGAAGCAGCCGCCGCGCTGGCACAACGCCGTGAGCACGGCGCCCGCCTGGTGTACCTGGCCTCATCACCGCTGACCCGGACGCTGGAAACGGCCGCCCCGGTGGCCTCTGCGCTGGACCTCGAGGTCCATCCCGACGAACGCCTGATCGAACCGCGCAACCACTTCGAGGGGCTGCACGTGGATCGCGGTCAGCTCTCCAAGATGTCGCACTGGCCCCACATGATCAACCCGTTCCGCCCGTCCTGGGGCGAGCCGTACCGGCAACAGGTGGCGCGCATGGCCGACGTCGTCGTCGACGCCGGTCGCCGTGCCGTGGAAATCGGCGGCGACGGTGCCGAGGCGGTACTGGTGTCGCATCAGCTGCCCATCTGGATGGCGCGCCGTTCGGCGGAGGGCAAGTTCCTGCCGCACGACCCCCGGGCCCGCGAGTGCAATCTGGCCTCCTTGACCTCCCTCGTGTTCGACGACGTCAACGCGGGGCTGCGTCCGCGGGTGGTCTACAGCGAGCCCGCCGCGCACCTGTACCCAGGGGTCAACCAGCTTCCCGGGTTATGATGCCCCTGCCGCGATTCACGCAAGTAACCTCCCGTCCACGTGCGGCCGACGCCGCGTCGTCCGTCGATTCACCAGGTGATTTCTCAGTGACCCGTCCGACAACCCCTCCCACGGATGACTCCCGCGCGCCCCGCGCCCTGTCGCGTAGAGCGGTTCTGGCGGCCTCCGGAGCCGGACTGAGCGCCCTGGTCCTGGCAGCCTGCGGGCCGCAGGAGGAGTCGCTGGCCGAGCAGGCCAACGCCGGGGGAGACACCGGGTACATCGCCGGGGACGGATCCGTGACGGAGTACGCCGAGTCGGAGCGCGGTGAGCCCGTGGAGTTCAGCGGCAAGCTCTTCGACGGCACGGAAGTCAGCTCCGAGTCCCTGCGCGGCAAACCGGCCCTGCTGAACTTCTGGTACGCCGGGTGCGCCCCCTGCCGCAAAGAGGCTCCCGATCTGGTGGAGATGGCCGGGGAGCGCAAGGACCAGGTGGCGTTCTACGGAGTCAACGTCCGTGACGAGAAGGCCACGGCCGAGGCATTCGAGCGCACATTCGAGATCCCGTACGCCTCCTTCGAGGACCGCGACGGCGGCGTCCTGCTCGCCCTCTCGGAGTTCGTCCCGCCCCAGGCCGTTCCCACCACGGTGGTCCTGGACTCGGAAGGGCGGGTGGCCTCCCGCATCCTGGGCATCGCAGAGCCGTCCATCCTGAAGGCCTTGCTGGACGACGTGGTGAAGGCGTGATCGAAGGCAACCACTTCGCCGCCTTGGTCCTGGACGGGTCCCTGTGGGTCGCCTTCCCCGTGGCACTGCTGGCCGGGCTGGTCTCCTTCGCCTCGCCGTGCGTCCTGCCCTTGGTTCCCGGGTACCTGGGGTACGTCACGGGGCTGACGGGCGTGGACCTGCAGGAGCAGAAGCGCGGGCGGATGTTTACCGGCGTCGCACTGTTCATCGCCGGGTTCACGGCGGTGTTCGTGCTCATGTCCGTGGTGCTCGCCCAACTGGGTGCGTTGCCGTGGCTGCGGGGACAGAACTGGATCATGGTCCTTCTGGGCGCCCTGGTCGTGCTCATGGGCGTGGTGTTCATGGGCGGCGTGGGAATGCTGCAGCGGGAACGCAAGATCCACCGGAAACCGCCGCCCGGCCTGTGGGGTGCCCCGCTGCTCGGGGTCACGTTCGGTCTGGGCTGGGCCCCGTGCATCGGACCGACCTTTGCCGCGGTGCAGATGCTGGCCTACAGCGGCGGCGCCTCCGTCGGCAAGGCCACCGTGTTGACCCTGGCCTACTGCGTGGGGCTGGGTGTCCCCTTCCTGCTGATGGCCCTGGCCTTCCGGCGTGGCATGGGGGTCCTGTCCTATCTGCGCAAGCACCGACTGCTGCTGCAGCGGATCGGTGGTTTCATGCTGATCGTGATCGGGCTCCTGCTCATGACCGGGGTGTGGACGCAGTTCGTGTCCTGGTTCCAGTCCGAGTTGGTGCAAGACTTCGTGCCGGTGATCTGATGCGGACCCGCAGCAACAAACCCCGAGTAACAAGCCCCTGGGAGACCGGCCCACGAACGGAGCAACGCGTTGATGGCGCGCAGGAGTGACGTGAGACGAAAAGACAAGCAGAAGGCATCGTCGGAGGTGGCCGTCCCCGCACTGGGTGTGTGGGGCATGCTGCGCTGGGCGTGGTCCCAGCTGACCCGCATGAACACGGCGCTCTTCCTGCTCCTGTTGCTCGCCGTCGCAGCGGTGCCGGGCTCGGTCTTCCCGCAGCGCGTCCAGGACCCCAGCGCGGTCAATGCGTACATCGAAGCCAATCCGACCACCGGCCCGATCCTGGACAAGCTCCAGTTCTTCGACGTCTTCTCCTCCGTCTGGTTCTCCGCGATCTACCTGCTCCTGTTCATCTCCCTGGTGGGGTGTGTGATCCCCCGGGCCCGTAAGCACTGGCAGGCCTGGCGCGCGGAGCCGCCGCGGACTCCGGCTCGGCTGCAGCGACTTCCCGTCTCTCGCTCCCTGGAACTCGGCGGCCGTGACGGGGCCCCGGCACCCGATCCCGAAGAAGTCATCGAACGTGCCGCCCAGATCCTGAAGAAGCGTCGGTACCGGGTCCACGTGCGGGACCTGGGGACCACGGCGCCGTCGGTCGGGGCCGAACGGGGCATGTGGAAGGAGGTCGGCAACATCCTCTTCCACCTGGCCTTGGTGGGGATCTTGGTGTTCGCGGCCTATGGGTCCATGTTCGGGTTCAAGGGTCAGAAGATCCTGACCGTGGGGGACACCTTCGCCAACTCCCTGATCAGCTACGACTCCTTTACCCCGGGATCGAACTACAACGCGGACTGGCTGGAGCCGTTCACCATTCGGGTGGATGACTTCAACGTCGAGTACAACAGGGACACCACGGACCCCGAGAACTTCGGGGTGCCGTTGCACTACGAGGCCGACGTCTCCATCACGGACTCGCCCGGTGAACGGGCGCGGCAGGAAGTGCTCAGCGTCAACAGGCCCGTGGAGATCGACGGCGTGAATGCCTACCTGATCGGCAACGGTTACTCGCCGGTGGTGCGCGTGACCGACGGGGAGGGCAACGTGGCCTACGAGGGCCCCGTGGTCACGGTCCCCGAGGACACCTCCAACATCTCCGCGTTCACGCTCAAGGTCCCGGACGCCGAACCCGAGCAGCTCGGCTTCTCCGGAACCTTCCTCCCGACGGCGTGGACGGACGAGGAGACCGGCCAGTTGACCTCCGCGGACCCCGATCTGGGGAACCCTGCCCTGGTGCTTTCCGTCTACAGCGGCGACCTCGGCCTGGACGACGGGACCCCGCAGAACGTCTACGTCCTGGACGTCAACAACCTGGACGAGGTGGCCTCTCCCATGACCGAGGGCGGGCCGATCACGTTGTCCGAGTCCAACCCCAAGGCGGAACTGCCCAACGGCCTGGGAACCGTCGAATACCTGGACACCGTGCGCTACGTGGGACTCGATCTGAACTACGACCCCGGAACCCGTGGCGTTTTCATCTCCTTCTGCCTGGCCTTCCTGGGTCTGATCATGTCCCTGTTCATCGTGCGACGCCGTGCCTGGGTCCGGGTCAACACGGTCGAGACCGCCGACGGCCCCCGCGTGCTCCTGCAGTACGGTCTGCTGGCCCGCGGCGAGGACCCGCGGCTGGTCGCCGAGGACAACGCCTTGGCGGATCTGTTCACGGGGGAGTGGGAGCAGATCGGTGTGCGCGACTCAGAGGCCGTCACCACTGCCGCCGCACGTCAGCCCGCTGCCGCCGAATGATCGTCGGCACCGGGCCCGGTGACCGCGTGAAAGTGAGAGAATGACCGCCATGAGCTCCGTCAACACCGCCTTGGGTACGTGGTCCGAGCTGTTCATGCTCCTGGCCGCGATCGCCTACATGTTCGTCTTCATCGCCTTTGCCTGGGACATGGCGGCCCACTCGAAGACGCTCAAGGAGGCCGAACAGCGGGACAGCGCCCCCGCCCGTCGTTCCGAAGCCCTTGTGGGTGCCACCGCCGGTGGTTCCGCGGGTGGAACGGAGGCCGACGAGTGGGACAAGGACGGCGCGGCCGCCAGGGGAACGCAGCCCCGCGACGACCGGAATGACGCGGGCTCCGGTTCACGCGCCGGGTGGCGTTCCAACACGGCCGACGCGCTCAGAGGCCAAGTGGCCAGTTCCTCCATGGCGTACTCCGACGCCGACGAGCGTCGCCCCGCAGCCCGCGTGGCCGTGGTCCTCATGGTTCTGGCCTTCGGGGTGCACCTGGCTGCGGTCATCATGCGGGCCATTGCGGCCCACCGGGTGCCGTGGTCCAACATGTACGAATACACCACCAGCGGCGCTCTGCTCATCACCGCGGTGTACCTGATCATGCTGGCCCTCAAGGACCTCCGCTTCGTCGGGGTGCTGATCTCCGGGCTAGTCACCCTGCTCCTGACGGCCGCGACGATCGCCTACCCCATGCCGGTGTCCCCGTTGCAGCCGGCCCTGCAGTCCTACTGGCTGATCATCCACGTGTCGATCGCCGTGGCCGCATCAGGGATCTTCGCCATCACCTTCGCCCTGGCCGTTCTCCAGCTGCTCCAGGACCGCCGGGAACGGCGCATCCTCGCGGGGGAGGGCAACGGCTGGGCGTTCCTCAAGCTCGTGCCCTCAGCCCAGGCGCTGGAGAACTTCTCCTACCGGCTCAACAGCGTGGGGTTCGTGTTCTGGACCTTCACCCTGGCAGCCGGGGCCATCTGGGCCCGCGACGCCTGGGGCCGTTACTGGGGCTGGGACCCCAAGGAAGTGTGGACGTTCGTGATTTGGGTGGTCTACGCGGCCTACCTGCACGCGCGCGCCACCCGCGGCTGGACCGGAAACCGCTCGGCCTGGCTGTCGATCGTCGGCTTCCTCTGCATCCTGTTCAACTACTTCGTGGTGAACACGCTGTTCGATGGCCTGCACTCCTACGCGGGGCTGTGAGCCGCACAGCGTGCTCACCACGGCGTGCTGAGTCCTACGGTGCCGTGTCCTCCTCGGCTGCGGGGCTGACGGACGCGATCCGCTGGAAGTACTCGCCCACGCGGGCATCCGCCCAACCCCACGCGTCCTCGCCGCGCAGCACGACGTCACTGCCGCCGTCGCAGTAAATCGTCTGACCCGCGCAGTGCGTGTTCTGCGGTGAGGTGAGCCAGATCAGCAGGTTGGCGATCGACTCCGGCGGCTGGTGGTAGTTCAACGGCATGGGCACCACGGCGTCCAGGAAAGCCACGGATTCCGGTGTGCTCAGCAGATCGGAGGTCATGGGGGTGGTCACGATCCCCGGGGCGACGGCGTTGAGCGGAATCCCCGCCCCTGCCCATTCGGGGGAGACCGAACGCATCCTGACCCACCGGGAGATCGCCCTCTTGCTCGACGCGTAGATCAGGTTGCCGGTCTGAGCATCCATGGACAGCTGTTCCGCGATCTCCATCGCCTCGGCTTCGGTGCCGGACAACAAAGCGTCGACCAGATGCGGAGCGTTGGGCTGCAGGGACGACATCGACGAGACGACGGCGGCCCGCGGTGACCGGTGTGGGTGCTGAAATCCCGGCGCAGGCGATCACCGCGTCCACCGCGCCCCCGGGCGCTTCGACGGCGGCCGTGGCTGCCGTACGACGCCCGTCGGCGGTGGAGAGGTCAGCCGTGACCTCGGCGTTCTTCAGATCGACCCCGACGACGGTGGCACCGGCGTCGCGCGCGAGGGCCGCTGTAGCCGCTCCGATCCCTGAGCCCGACCCGGTGATGACGTACGTGCGTGTCATGGCGAACCTGCTTCTCTGTAGTCCCTTCCAGGCGTCTCCGCATTTCCAGGCTATGGGGTGGGTTCACGAGGGGACACCCTATTCGTGATTGTCGTCCCGGTCGGATCGCGGGTCATGGTCATCGGGCCCGTCAGGGCCACCGTCGGTGTCGGGGCCCGTCTCGGGGTTCTCGGAGGACGGTGCGCCGTTCGGATCCCGGACACCACGTTGTTGACGTTCCCACTCGGCCAGTTCAGCTTCTGCGCGTTGCGCCCGACGCTTCTCGTCGATCTCCCGGAGGAACGCGGGGTCGTCGTCGGGCCCGCGCCCACGGGCCGGTTCGGATCCGGCTGAGGTGTAGCGGGGACGGCCGAAGGCCAGCCACAGGATGCCGCCGATGACGGGGAGCAGAAGGATGACTGCGATCCAGGGACCCCGACCGATGCCCCGGATGTCACGGGGGTCCGACCGCAAGCAGTCGAAGAACGAATAGATGATCACGCCGACCGCCAGCGCCGCGGCGCCGATGATTGCAATTGCTCGGATCATGTATCCAGCATATGGGTCACGCAACGGGAAGGTGTTCCGGCTCCTCCGCCGTCCTGGGGGTGCTCACTGCATTACGCTCGGCGCGGTGCAGGCGGGTGGTGTGGACCACGGCTGCGATCCACCCGGCAACCACCAGGAGCAGCAGGGCCCGACCCAGGGGCTCGGGTACCTGCAGCGCCTCGACAGAGAGCACCGTGCGCAGGTTGGTCAACACGATCAGACCACCCACGGCAGGCCCTAGTACGCGGGCGGGAACGTGACGAACGACAGCGGCAGCAATGGGGGCCGCGATCACGCCACCCAGCAGCAGCGCTGCGACCCAGGCGAACTCAATGCCTTGCCCACCCAGATGGAGCAGGAAGCCCAGGGAGGCAGCCACCGTCACCATGAACTCGGCGGTGTTGACCGAGCCCACCACCTTGCGTGGTTCCAGCCTGCCGTCGGCGAGCAGGGCGGGGGTGCCCACTGGGCCCCAGCCCCCACCGCCGGTGGCGTCGATGAAGCCGGCGAACAACCCCAGCGGGGACAAGAACTTGGCGGGGATCTTGTGTCCCAGCCGCTCCTTCCGCAGCCCACGGAACGTGAAGCGGTAGACGATGTAGATCCCCAGCACCAGCAGGACGGTGCTCATGACGGGCCGGGCCACGGACGCGTCGACGCTCGACAGGGCCGTTGCACCCAGGAAGCCACCCACGGCCCCGGGGATGCCGATCTTGGCCACCACGCGCCAGTCCACGTTGCCGAACTTCCAGTGCGACAAACCGGAGGCCAGAGTGGTTCCCACCTCGGCGAGGTGCACCGTGGCCGACGCCGCCGCAGGGTTGGCTCCGACGGCCAGCAGGAGCGTTGACGTGGTCACGCCGTAGGCCATGCCCAAGCCGCCGTCCACGAGTTGCGCGGCAAGACCGACCAAGGCGATCAAGATCAATGTGCGCACAGGGCACCTCCTACGTCACGAATGGAGTGGGTTCCCGACAATTCCCATCACTTCGATCGGGATTCGGTGAAGTGGAGCTTTTCAGCGGCACCAGGGGGGAGTCAAAGATCGTGAAACAATCGTCACATGGAGATTTCAGCGCGATCGGAATACGCGATTCGAGCGCTGCTGATGCTCGCGGAAGCTCATCAAGCGGGTACGGACGCGGTCCCGGCGGCGGAACTTGCACGGCGGCAGGAACTGCCCGCCAAGTTCTTGGAAGTGATCATGGGCCAGCTGCGCCGTGGGGGACTGGTGAGCAGCAAGCGCGGTGCCGCGGGCGGCTACCGTCTGGCCGTCGCGGCCGACCAGATCATGATCGGCGGAGTCATTCGCACCATGGACGGACCGCTCACGGGTGTCCGCGGCATGCGCCCTTCGGACACGACCTACTCCGGTCCCGCTGCGCATCTCCCGGTGGTCTGGGTCGCTGTTCGGGCGGCGTTGCGGCGGGTGCTGGACGAGGTCAGCATCGAGGACGTGCTGACCGGGCATTTCCCGGAAGAGGTCTCTCTCCTGGCGCAGGATCCGCAGGCGTGGCAGGACCGTTGGCCGTTGCGGACGGTGGGTGACGCCTGACCGGTTCGGCACAGGGCCTCCGGCTCGCCTTCAGGTACCGGCTCTAGACTGCTCGGGTGAACTTCCTGAAGTACTCCGTCCTGCGTCTGGGTCTGCTCGTCGTCGTTTTCGTGGCGGGACTGTACCTGCGCCTCGGCATCCTGTTCGCCGGTGCCGCGGCGATCATCATCGCTTTTGCGGTGTGCTACATCTTCTTCCCCAAGCTGCACATCGCGGCCTCTCAGGACTTCCACCGCCGGATCTCCCGGTCTCCCAAGATCCGCCGTGAATCACTGCGCGACGAGGACGCGGAGATCGAGGACGCCTACGTGGACTCGACCGACGATCCGGTCACGGACACGCGTGGTGGTTCTGAATCCTCCCAGTCACGGACCGAATCAAACTCCTGACTCCTGTGATTGGTTGAAACTACTTGAACTATGTGGCCATGAGATTCATGCAACCCACCGCACCCTCGCTCCTCGATGCCGCGGTCATGCCCACCGTTCCGGGTGTGGGCATGACGCCCGTCGAGATCGAGGCTGAAATTGGCGCGAAGCGCCTACGCCCAGAGTGGTCGGTCCTCGCGCTCGACGACGACATGATCGTTGGACGCGCGATGTGGTGGAGCCGAGACGGTCAAACCCCGATAGCTCTCGACGTGTGGGACGCACGCTGCGACCACCCCGAGGCGACGACGATCCTCAACGATCTCCTGACTCGTGGCCACGCCTTGCTCGCTGACGCCGGAGTCGACGTGCCACTGCAGCACACGATGCGCATCCCGACGACCTGGCGCGATGATGAGCTCATTCGACGCGATGTCGCGGTGAAAACCGCGGCAGCTGCAGCCGGAGGACTCGCCCGCTCCAACGAACGCCGCCAGTTTCAGTGGGACGCAGGCTCCTCGATGCCTCCCGAGCCGCACCGCTTGCGCTTCGAGCCTGCAGACGACAGCACCTTCGTCGAGATGTTCGCCCGAGCCGCGCAGGGATCACTGGACGTCATGACTCGCCGCGAGCTGGCGGTTACGGATCCCCTGACCTTGGCCCGGGGTGAGGTTGACTACTACCGTTCCTGTCCTGGCGACCGCGACTGGTGGCGCGTCGCCTACGACCTGGCAGGCAACGTTGTCGGCGTCGCTATCCCATCCGCGACCCCGACCAACCGCAACGTCGGATATCTCGCGATCCTGCCTGAACACCGGGGGCATGGATATGTGAACGACCTCCTCGCCTACATCACCCACTTCCACGTCCGTGAGGGGGCCCTGTGCATCACGGGCACCACCGATGCCGTGAACACGCCTATGGCTTTGGCCTTCAACCGTGCCGGATACCAGTGCACGGAGACACGGATCGAGCTGGAGAAGTAGCAGTCGTCACGTCCGGTCGGGAAACGAGCCAGGTCCTGGACGCGGTTAGAAGGCGATGGAACTACTAACCGCCGCGCGCGGAATCAATACCTCCGGGCATCACCCCTAGCAGACTGATTTCCGGGGCAACAGGACGGGCCGAAGCTCGGACTGAGCCCGGCTCAACCACAGCTTCCGGGCCTCAGACCCACTGACGCAGCAGGACCGCCAACAGGAACAACAGGGACCACACCAGGTTCAGGATTCCGCACTGCTTGAGCACGGGAATCAGGGCCTTCCGGTCCTTGGCGAACAGCACGGTCCGGGCAGCGACCACGGCGATCGGCGCGGCGAGCAGGACCAGGAGCATCCACCCGTTGAACGGCACCAGGAACAGGTGCAGAGCGAAGGCCAAGCCCACCTCGGCGGCGAAGACCACGCGAGCGCGGTGGTCGCCCAAGCGAACGGCCAGGGTTCGTTTGCCCACCTCTAGGTCGCCGGGGATGTCGCGGATGTTGTTGGCCATGAGCAGCGCGCAGGCGAACAGCCCCGTTGCCACCGCCGCGATCCAGGCGTCCAGGTTCAGCTCGCCGGCCTGGGTCAGCGTGGTCCCCAGGACGGCGACCAGACCGAAGTAGATGAACACCGCCACGTCGCCCCAACCGCGGTACCCGTAGGGCCGCTTGCCCCCGGTGTAACCCCAGGCGGCGAACACCGCCGAGATGCCGATGACGATGAACCACCACTGCTGGGACAGGATGATCAGGGCGGCCCCGGCCACTGCGGCGGCGGCAAAGCACCCGAGCGCGGCGGTCAGAACCTGGCGCGGGGTTGCCGCCTTGGAGCCCACCAGGCGCAGGGGGCCCACGCGGTCGTCGTCGGTGCCCTTGATGCCGTCCGAGTAGTCGTTGGCGTAGTTGACCCCGACTTGCAGGAACAGCGCGACCAGGAACGCCAGCAGTGCCAACCTGAGATTGGCCCCGTGCATGGACTGCGCAGCGGCGGTGCCCGCGATGATCGGGGCCAGCGCCATGGGCAATGTGCGCAGGCGTGCGCCTTCAATCCACTGGGCGGCAGTTGCCACGGGTGACCTTCCTGACGTGAGGGTGCGGACCTGGTGTGCGTCGGCCGGCCAACGGATCCGCTGACCTGGCGCGCGGTGGCGCGGGGGACCGCGTCATTCTTTCACGAACCCGGTGAGACCCCGCGAAACTGCGGATCTCACGCGAACAGGGACCGGACGGCGGCCAGATCGGGCTTGCCCGTGGCCAACAGCGGAATCTCGTGGCGCGTGCGCCAGTCCTTGGGAACCGCAGCCGCCCCCGCGGCGTCGCGGACCGCCGTCGACAGTTCCCGTTCCAGGGCCTGCCCGTCCCCGGCGGTGCGGGGCACCACCAGGGCCACGATCCGCTGCCCCCACACCTCGTCAGGCAGCGCGACGACGACGGCGTCCTGGACCCGAGGGTCTTTCACCAGGACCGTCCGGACCACGCCGGCGGAGACTTTGACCCCACCCGTGACGATGACGTCGTCGGCTCGGCTGATCACGCGCAGGACCTTGCTAGAACCATCCGTGGCGAGTTCACCGAGGTCATCCGTCCGGTACCAGCGCGTGCCGTCCCCGTCGGTGAAGACGTGGCGCGCGGTCTGGTCCGGGTCGTCCAGGTACCCGTCCGTGACCACGTCCCCGCCCAGCCAGATGCGGCCGGGTTCGCTCTGGTCGCCCTGTTCCAGGTGAACCCGTACCCCGGGGAGCGGGGCGCCGTCGTACACGCAGCCCCCCGCCGTCTCGGACATGCCGTACGTGGTCACCACGCGTGCCCCGAGTTCCCGTGCCTGTTCCAAGAGCGCGGGAGAGGCCGCCGAACCGCCCAGCAGGATGGCGGTGAAGGACCGCAACGCCTGTGCCACGGCCTGGTCGGTTGCGTTCTCGGTGGCCGCGGACATCAGGCGTTGGAGCTGGGTGGGGACCAGGGACACGTACCGCGTGGGATGGGTGAGCTGCGAGCCGGCTGCCACGAACCGTTCCACGGTGAAGTGGTCTCCGGTCATGATCACGGGTTCGGTGTCCGCCAGGGCCGACCGCACCAGCACCTGAACGCCGGCCACGTAATGCGATGGGAGGCACAGCAGCCACTGTCCTGGCCCGCCCGTGTGCTCAGCGGTTGCGTCGGCCGAAGCTCTCAGGGACTCGGTGCTGAGCACGGTGCGTTTGGGGCGTCCTGTGCTGCCCGAGGTGGCGACGACGACGGCCGGACCCGGCCGGTCCAGAACCCGCTGCAGCGCGGTCAGAAGCCCTGCCGGGCCCCCCAGGGCGGTCACGGAATCCGGTCCGTCGAGGATCAGGGTGTCGGCGGGCAGCGCCGTGGAGGCCGGGGCCTGTGCGGGCTCGGGCGAGAAAGTGCCGGGCGAGAACCGTTCGGGGACCGACACGGCTTAGAAGTAGTACGGGAAGGCCGACCAGTCCGGGTCCCGCTTGCCCAGGAACGCGTCCCGCCCCTCGACGGCCTCGTCGGTCATGTACCCCATGCGGGTGGCCTCACCGGCAAAGACCTGCTGGCCGACCATGCCGTCGTCGGGCAGGTTGAAGGCGTATTTCAGCATGCGGATGGCTTGCGGGGACTGGCGGCAGATCATGGCTGCCCACTCGATGCCGACGGTCTCCAGGTCGGCGTGGTCGACCACCTCGTTGACCGCGCCCATGCGGAACATGTCCTCGGCCGAGTACTCGCGGGCCAGGAAGAAGATCTCCCGCGCAAACTTCTGCCCCACCTGGCGGGCCAGCAGAGCCGAGCCGTACCCGGCGTCGAAGGAACCGACCGTGGCGTCCGTCTGCTTGAACTTT
Source organism: Kocuria soli (assembly GCF_003797835.1). GTDB lineage: Bacteria > Actinomycetota > Actinomycetes > Actinomycetales > Micrococcaceae > Kocuria > Kocuria soli. The sequence goes on along the minus strand of NZ_RKMF01000001.1, from coordinate 43,090 downwards.
CCGTGCTCACGGGAGGCCAGGGTCAGGTCGCACACGACGTGCAGCGAGTGCCCGCCGCCGGCCGCCCACCCGTTGACCAGCGCGATGACCGGCTTGGGCATGGTACGGATCAGGCGCTGGACCTCCAGGATGTGCAATCGCCCGGCGCGTGCGGGATCGATGGACTCCGCCGTCTCGCCTTCGGCGTAGTGGTACCCGTCGCGCCCGCGGATGCGCTGGTCACCGCCGGAGCAGAAGGCCCAGCCGCCGTCCTTGGCGGAGGGGCCGTTGCCGGTTAGCAGGACCGCTCCGACGTCGGAGGACATACGCGCGTGGTCCAGCACGCGGTTCAGCTCGTCCACTGTGCCGGGGCGGAAGGCATTGCGTACCTCGGGGCGGTCGAAGGCGATCCGGACCCACGGGAGGTCGCGTTCGACCGTGCCGTCCGCGGCACGCGCGACGCCGCGGTGGTAGGTCATGTCCACGAGGTCTTCGAAACCATCCACTGTGCGCCACTGCGTCGGATCGAAGGTCTCGGAGATCTTCTCCGGGAGCGGGTTGTGCGGGTTCTGAGCTGCGTCGGTCACGGCGTCGAGTCTAGGTGGAGTTGGTGGGTGGTGCAGGGGCCACCAGGTGACCTGTGGCCTTGGTCGGCCGTCGGGCTTCGTCGGCAACTGGTGTTGGGCTAGGCACCGGACGATGTCTGGCCAACGGACTGAACCGCGTCGAGGAATTTCTTGGCCAGAGGAGCGCCCGTGACGGAGCCGTAGTCGCCGTCCTCGACGAATACCGAGAAGGCAAGATCGGCCTGCGCAGCGATCACCCAGGAATGCGTGCGAGGGAACCCACCTCGATCAGGGTCCGCTTCTCCGAATTCGGCCGTGCCGGTCTTGCCGATGACTTCACCGCCAGGATGGGCGTCCAGGTCTAGCAAATGCCCCTCGGTCACGACGGCGCGCATCAGGCTTCGCAGTTGGGCAGCCTCCGCTGACGTGAAGTCCGTAGACACGCTCTTGGCCGGTTTGTCCTCGGGGAGCAGCTGGGGTGTGACCGTCTCGCCAGCCGCCACACTGGCAGCAAAAATAGCCATGGCCAGCGGAGACGTCTGCACCTTGCCCTGTCCGATCATGGAGGCCGCGTGTTCGGTACCTGTTTCGTCCCGGGGGATGTTGCCCGAGTAGGCGGGGATGCCCAAGTCCCATTCAGCGCCGATGCCGAGGGCTGCACCGGCATCGGCCAGGTCGTCCTGACTGACTTCCTCATGCCGATCGATCAGCGCTGTGTTGCAGCTTTGCGCGATGGCCTCCTTCAGGGAAATGTCACCTAAATGGTCGGACAGGTAGGTCCCCGCGTTGTTGAAACTGCGGCCGTCCACGGAAATGTTCTCGGTGCAGTGAACGGTGGAATCCTCCGTCAAGCCCTTGCGCAGAAGAGCCATCGACGTCGCAATCTTGAAAGTCGACCCCGGTGCGTATTGGCCGAGAGTTGCCGTCGGATAAGCGTTGTCGTCGGGTCCGCAGGCGGCCACCAACACGTCACCCGTGGAAACTCTCACCGCCACGAGTGCACTTGGACTGTCGGTGTTGGCAATGATCTCCTCCGCGGCGCGCTGCAGCGGGACATCCAAAGTCGTTCGGAGTGGGGAGTCCGGTGCGGCGGACTGTTCCCATAATGCTTCCAGCCTTGGGGGAGTGCGTGCTCCATCCAGTTGAGACACGGTGACCCGCAATCTGTTCACGGCACGTAGTCGATCGTCGAAGGCTTCTTGGAGTCCACCTGAGCCGATCCAATCAACGCCGTCGAGTTCATCACCCGCCGTTTCCAGGTCCTCGGCGGTGGGAGTTCGGACTGAGCCAATGAGGGCCCCCGCGAAGCCTTTCGTGACTGCAAGCGGCATCGTGCGGGTCTGCACCTCATACCCGTCAATTGCTCCGGCCCGGCGACCGTCCAGCTTCAAGAAGTCTGACCGGCGCAGGGTGATGGCTTCTACGAATGCCTCATCTCCGTATGCGTGAACCTTTTCCTGGTATTCCTGCACCGGGATGTCCACGACCTCAGCCAGTTCTCGCGCTGAGGTCTCGGCATCCTCCGGGGACAGATCGGCCTTGTTGATGCCCAGTACATGCACCTCTTGATTCGAAACGATCGGGACATCGTCATTGCCCAGAATCCCCGAGCGCTCGCCGGGGATGAGTTCGAGTGCGAGTCCCTGGCCGTCCTGGAGGTCTGGGTGGACGATCGCGTCACTCCACTGCACGTTCCACGCGCCTGAATCGTCTTGGGCCAGGTCAGCTGACGAGGTGTAGCTCCAGATCTGATCAGGGTCGAGCGAGTCCCAGTCGAACTTCAGATTGGCCGTGGCCTTGGTGTCCTGAACATCCACGTTTGCCACCGTGACCCTGGGCCGCATTTCCCCGACCATCCTTAGCGAGAAGAACGCGGATGGGTCTGTGGGGGCAGGGGTCAGCGGGACATCTGTGGCATCGGCGGCTTGCAGGCCGTTGGCGAGCTTCTGGGCGGCGTCTTTCGCCCCGCGTTGGGCGCCAGACCCGCAGCCACTCAGCACAGTGATGGAAGATGCTCCTGCTCCCAGTGCGGTCAGGGTCAGGAGATGGCGGCGGGTCATATGAATCGAGTTCGGGGCGGGGTTCATGCAGCGAATGTATGAACCCACGGAAGATGCGTCCATACTGATAATGTGGTGTTTTCAATAAGCTATGTCTTATGAGAGGCAATCGTGGCTCTGAACCGCCTCCGCCTGGCCAGCTACTTCGTGACACTGAGTGAAACCATGCACTTCGGGCAGGCCGCTGAGGTGTTGGGGATCTCCCAACCGGCGCTTTCTCAAGCCATTCGGACACTTGAGGTTGAGGTCGGGTGCCGGGTTTTCAACCGTTCCGCCGGTGGCGTTTCGCTGACGCCTGAAGGTCAGGCTGCGCTCATGAGGGCGCGCTCTCTCCTGCGAGCCGAGGCGGAGTTCATCGCTGTCGGTCAACACGCAGTTCCGGCGATGGGTCTCGCACACGAGGTTCCCGGGCTGGCGGCATCCATGCTCCTGCGGGCGCTACAACCCGTCACGGGCCGGCAGAATTCCAGCGCTCAAATCGTGAGTGATGTTCGGTCCGGGACCCTGGCTGTTGGTGTCGTCGTCTCTCCGGTGCTGATGCCCGGTGTGAAGCCTTTGTCCTCGTTCCCGGCGACCGCCACGTTGTGGGCACAATCCGGCGGAGAACCGATCCGCACTGCCGGTGAACTACGCAGTGCGGTTGTCAGTGAAATTGCCGTCGCACCGAGAGCGTGGAACCCGGCGCAGGCACAAGAAGTCCAGGATCGATTACGGCAAGCAGGTGTCATCGCCCGTAGCGTGCCGGTGGAGAACGCGGTGGAGGCTCATGACGTCGTGGCACGTGGCGGTTGTGCGCTCACGTTGGGCGGCGAACTTCCAGGCTGTGAACCGCGCATGATCGACCGAAGTCTCCTGGGTCTGAGGTTTCAACTCATCGCGCACCCCTCGATTGATGCCGATGGTGGGTGGGTCCAGGCCTTTGAAACGGCTTTTGGAGGCGACCAATGAATTGGCTGCGGGCCACCTTGGAAGCAATCGCCGACGACGCCTCAGTTGAGTTTGCAGTCAGTGCGCTGCACACCGGGTCGGGGACAACATTCGAAGTCCGAGCGGACACGGTGTGGGTGGCGGCATCGACGTACAAACTCGTGCTGGCTGCCGTATGGATCGAAGCCATCGCCCGCCAAGAGGTGAACCCCCTCCGCAGGATCGTCGTACACGGGCCGCAGATGGCCCCAGGTCCTACCGGCTTCAGCCTTTTTGAGGACCCGGTGGAGGTGAGTTATCGCGACCTGGTCCGTTCGATGTTGACCGTGTCCGACAATGCGGCTGCCCAGTTCATCTGGAGAGACCTGGGCGAGGACCTCGTGGGGGAAACCATCGCCCGGTGGGGACTGCGGGCAACACGAATCGCTGAACCACAGGAGTTGGTCACTGACGGTTGGCCGGGGCGCGACCATGACATCTGGGCAGAGCAGCGCCCCGACATGAGTGCCGGAGAATTCGACGTCAAGCTCTTCAGTCTGGCCACAGCCGCCGACCTGCGAGGAATTCTGCAACGCATCTGGACTGATGAGATAGCGAATCCGACGTGGTGCAACTGGTTGCGTGTGACCCTCGGCCAGCAACTCTTCCGGCATCGATTGGCCAGCGGATTCGCCTATGACGGCGTGGAGGTGGCGGGTAAGACCGGCACGTGGGGCCCGTACCGACATGAAGCTGGAGTGGTCACTCACCCCGGTGAGTCCCCAGTGGTGATCAGCGTCTTGACCCGGTCGGCGCGTGCAGCTCAGGAGCAGCCACTTGCCCACGCCGCCGTCGGGCGCATCGCGGCCGAGGTCGTGCAAGCCTTGCGACAGTCGCCTGCCACACTGAACCCGTGACCGACCTTCCCCTGCCCTTCGACCTCGCCCGCATCGGTGCGGGCCTGCCCGTGACCGCGATTGCGGAGGAGTTCGGCAGGGTGTTGGGCAATGGAGCCGTGATCGTCCAGGCGCCACCCGGAACCGGCAAGACGACCTACCTCCCGCCCCTGGTGGCCAACCTGCTGGGCAGCGCCCATACGGACACCGCGGGCGCGAACCTGCCGGGGCGCGTCGTCGTGACGCAGCCGCGGCGCGTGGCGGCTCGCGCCGCGGCCTCCCGGCTGGCGCACCTCAGCGCAACCGCGGTGGGGGACCGGGTGGGGTTCACGGTCCGCGGTCAGCGGGAAACCGGGTCGGCCACGGTGGTCGAGTTCGTGACCCCCGGGATCCTGCTGCTCCGCGTTCTGGCGGACCCCGACCTCCCGGGAATCTCCGCGGTGGTCCTGGACGAGGTCCACGAACGCAGCCTGGACACCGACCTCCTGCTCGGCATGTTGGCCGAAGTCCGGCAACTGAGACCGGAACTCAAACTCGTGGTCATGTCGGCCACGCTGGACACGGACCGCTTCGCGGCATCCCTGCCCGACGACGCCGGGGAACCGGCCGCCGTCGTGACCTGCCCTTCCGTACTGCACCCGTTGGAGACCCGGTGGGCCCCGTACGACGGGCCCCGGATCGACGAACGGGGCGTGACCCGAGGCTTCCTGGATCACGTCGCGGACACGACGGTCAGGGCCAGGCGAGGGGCCGGGGGCGGGCTCGGTGATTCGGATGTTCTCGTGTTCCTCCCGGGTGCCTGGGAGGTCGCCCGGGTGGCCGAACGGATCCGCGCAACCGTGGACCCGGAGGCCGTGGAGGTTCTCGAACTGCACGGGCGGATCGACTCGCGCTCCCAGGACCGCGCGGTGTCCGGCCGCGGACCGAACGAACGAGCGCGAATCGTCGTGTCCACGGCACTGGCCGAGTCCTCCTTGACGGTGCCCGGCGTGCGGATGGTCGTGGATTCCGGATTGTCGCGGGAGCCTCGGCGAGACACGGTGCGCGGCATGTCCGGGCTGGTCACGGTCGCGGCGTCCAAGGCCTCGGCGGACCAACGTGCGGGACGCGCCGCCCGCTTGGGGCCGGGGCAGGTGGTCCGCTGCCATGACGAGCGTACGTGGGCGGCCATGCCCGAACAGTCGGCTCCCGAGATCGCCACGGGTGACCTGACGGACGCGATGTTGACGCTGGCCGTGTGGGGCACGCCGCGCGGCGTCGGGTTGAGCTTGCCCGATCCCTTGCCGGAACGGGCCGCACGGGAAGCCGAGGGGGCCCTGCGAGGCCTGGGTGCGGTCGACGACGACGGTCGCGCGACCCCTCTGGGCCACAGGCTGGCTGGGGTACCCGCGGACCCGCGGTCGGCCCGAGCGCTGCTCGACGGCGCCCACCTGGTGGGTCGACGGACCGCGGCCGAGGTGGTGGCGGTCCTGGCCAGCGACCACCGTCCCACGGGTGGGGACCTGACCGGTCTGCTCACCCACCTACGGAGGAGTGACGCCGGGAGGACACGCGGCGCGGGCGATGCCCGAGCCTGGCGGCGTGAAGCGGACCGGTTGGCACGACTGAGTGGCCGGTTCGATGACCAGGACGCGTCCGTCCGTCCGCTCGACGCGGCGGCCGCAGAGGCACTGGCGACGAACCCGGACGCCGCCGTCGTCGCCCTGGCTCGCCCCGAATGGATCGCGCGCAGGGACGGGGACTCCTACCTGTTCGCGGGCGGGACCAGGGCGGGCCTGCCGAGCGATTCGGCGCTGCGCCACCATGACTGGCTCGCGGTGGCCGAGGTCTCCCGGGCAACGGGCAGAGCCGCGGCCGGGACGGGTGCCATGATCCGGTCGGCTGCACCGCTGACCCAAGAGGTCGCCGTCGCCGTCGGTGGGTCCCTGGTCGTGGACGAGGTCAGAGTGCGCTTCGCCGACGGCAAGGCCACGGCACGCCGCGTCAAGGCCGTGGGCGCCATCGAACTCTCGAGCACCCCGGTCAGGCCCGACCCGGAACAGGCCCAACCCGCCATTCGAACGGCGCTGCGTACCCAGGGCCTGGACGTCCTGCCCTGGTCGGACGGGACCGCGCAGCTACGGGCCCGCCTTGCGGCAGCACACAAGCATCTCGGGGACCCCTGGCCCGCGGTGGACGACCAGAGCCTCACCGCACGGCTGGACGAATGGCTGGCCCCGGAGATCGCAGCCGTGGCCCGCGGCGCGAGTGTGTCCCGCATTGACCTGCAGAGCGCACTGCGCCGCCTCCTGCCCTGGCCGGAGGCCACGCGGTTCGAGGAACTCGTGCCCGAACGGATCCAGGTTCCCTCCGGGGCGTCCCACCGCGTGCACTGGGACGGCGATCAGCCCGTGGTCCGCGTGAAGCTGCAGGAGTGCTTCGGGCTCGCGGAATCGCCGGGGGTCCTCAATGGCCGTGTCCCCGTCCTGTTCCACTTGCTCTCCCCGGCCGGCCGGGAACTGGCCATCACCGCGGACCTCCGGTCCTTTTGGGAGGGGCCGTACGCCCAGGTCCGGGCTGAGATGCGAGGCCGCTATCCCAAACACCCCTGGCCCGAGGACCCGTGGTCGGCCCCGGCCACGGCGCGAACGAAGTCCCGCATGTGATCCCTCCGCCGGTCCGGCGGTTGGATGAATGTGGTCTGGGTCACTGTTTCTGGGGTAGTGTAGTCCCCATCGTTTGCAAGCCCCGCGGTGAGTTCACGCATCGGATTGGTTCTCACGGCAGCGCCTCGGCGTCAGGCAGGCTCGTCCGCACACTCGCGGATTCCGGGCCTCGCGGGGCAGAACCTCCCGGGTCCGGGAGCACGCCCACGGACAGTGCTCAGACCCTGAGGTTTCTCTCTCCGGCCGGATGATCCGGCGCTCCCCTCGAACGGGTTCACGCCCGCCACCGCTTGCCCGTCACGGGCCGTTGGCACCCCGGCCGATGACGGTCGGATGGCCGAGGGGATCGAAGGTCACCCGGCGGAGCTCACAACGGGCTCACGGACTCGAGCCCCAACACGAAGGAACGATCGACATGAGCGCAACAGCCACCGAAACCCCCACCTGGACCGAGACCGACACCCAAGCAACCGGGCAGGCTCCCACCCGTCCCGCGATCGGCCCGGAACTCGCCCGCTCCTGGCTCCTGGTCAACGGGGCACAGCCCGACCGCTTCGCACCCGCAGCGGCCAGCGACGCCGATGTCGTCGTCTACGACATCGAGGACTCCGTGGCGCCGGCGGGCAAGGACCAGGCCCGGCAGGCCGTGGTCGACTGGCTCTCCGGTCTGGACGAGTCCGGCCACCGGCGCCGCGGATGGGTGCGCATCAACGGCTTCGGCACACCGTGGTGGGCCGAGGACCTGGCAGCACTCGCGGGCGTCCCGGGGCTCGACGGCGTCATGCTCGCCATGGTCGAAAGCCCCGAGCACGTGACCCGAACCGCAGAAGCCTTGCAGGACGTGAAGATCGTCGCCCTGGTGGAAACCGCACGGGGTGTCCAGGCGCTGCCGTCGATCGCCGCCGCCCGCTCCACCTACCGCCTGGGCTTCGGTCTGGGCGACTACCGGCGGGACACGGGCTTCGGGGACAACCCGCTGACCCTGGCGTACACGCGCTCGCAGTTCACGATCGCCTCCCGCGCGGCCAACCTTCCCGGACCCATCGACGGCCCGTCGGTCGGGGCGCTCGGGGCCAAGCTGGCCGAGGCCGCCGCCGTGACCGCCGAGTTCGGTATGACCGGCAAGCTGTGCCTGATGCCGGAACAGGCCGCGACCGTCAACGAAGGCCTGTCCCCGTCGCTCCAGGAGATGACCTGGGCCAGCGAATTCCTCACCGAGTTCACCGCCGCGGGCGGGGAGATCCGCAACGGGTCCGACCTGCCGAGGGTGGCCCGCGCCAACAAGATCCTGGGGCTGGCGCAGGCCTTCGGGCTGTCCGTTCCGCAGGGCTATGACGTCCATTTCGAGGCACCCACGGACACCTACCACTGCTGATTCGCAACCAACCTCACATGAACCCAAGGAAATGATTGGGGAAATATCGGCAACGGGCGGCAATACCTTGCCGCCCGTTGCGATGTTGTTGGAAACTGATGCGCGTCGGGTGGAAAGCCCGCGATGTCGGCACACGAGCCGACGACCTCGACCTCAACGAAGGGGACCTGATGTCCGAGCCGAATGCCGTAGCAACCGCACCGTCCAGCTGGTCCACGGGCACGCAGTCCGATCGACGCTCCAAGATCGGCATCGTCGGCGCCGGTGCCGTGGGCTCGTCCTTGGCCTACTTCTGCCAGATCCGCGGCATCGCCCGCGAGATCGCGATCTACGACGTCGCCGGGGACAAGGTCCGCGCGGAGGCCGCCGACCTGTCCCACGGTGCCATGTTCTCTCCGTCCACCGTTGTCACGGGATCGGATGACGTCTCCATCCTCAACGGGTCGGACATCGTGGTCATCACCGCCGGCGCCAAGCAGAAGCCGGGACAGCCGCGCCTGGAGCTGGCCGGGGCCAACGTGGACATCCTGCGTGCCCTGACGCCCAAACTGCTCGAAGCCGCTCCGGATGCCATCTACGTTCTGGTCACCAACCCGTGTGACGTGCTGACCAGCGTGTTCCGCGAACTCTCGGGCCTGCCAAAGGAACGGGTCATGTCCTCGGGCACGGTTCTGGACACCTCCCGCCTTCGCCTGCGCCTGGCCGAGGAAGCCGGTGTTTCCCCGACCTCGGTGCACGCCATGATCGTCGGCGAGCACGGTGACACCGAGTTCCCGCTGTGGTCCATCGCCAACATCGGCACCGTGCCCCTGGTCGACTGGCGGGGGGAGAACGGGGAACTGGCCTTCCCGCAAGAGGTCCGGGAGAAGATCGCCGACGAGGTCATGCACGCCGCGTACTCCGTGATCGCGGGCAAGGGCGCCACCAACTACGCGATCGGTATGGCGGGCGGCTCCATCTGCCAGGCCATTCTGGCCGACCACCACGCGGTCATGCCCGTCTCCACCATCCTGGACGACTACCAGGGCATCAGCGGAGTGGCGCTCTCCGTGCCCTCCGTGGTCGGCCGCGCGGGTGTCCTGCAGCAGCTGCCCGTGCCCATGTCCGACGGCGAGATCCAGCAGCTCAAGAACTCCGCGGAGGCGCTCAAGTCCTCCCTCAACTCCCTGGGCTTCTGACCACCCCGGGACGCAAAAGAGGCGGGCGACCGGTTACGACCGGTCGCCCGCCTTTTTTGGTTGGAGCTCCTGATCACGCCTGGGGCTTGGCCCAGGGGAGATCGGTCGAGGCCGCCCCGGAGTTGGTGGCGGCGGAATCGCCCGATCTTGCCGTCGAGGAGGCTGACGACGCAGCACCAGACGCGGCGCTCCCGGAGGCGGGTCCGATTGCGCTCTCGGTTGTTGACTCGGAGGCGGGCTCCGAGTCAGCGGGCAGGCCCCGGTGGGACATGGCCACGGCGTCGTCGAAGTGCTGATCCACGCCGGGATCCGCGCGGTAGGTGATCAACGAGACCACGACGGCGGCCACGGTGGCTGCGATGAAGCCCGGAGCCAATTCGTACAGGTCCGACCAGGGGGTGTTCGGCCAGATGAACACCACCGCGGCACCCGTGATCATGGCGGCAATGGCCCCCACGCCCGTGAGCTTGCGCCAGTACAGGGCGAGCAGGGTGATCGGGCCGAACGCGGCGCCGAACCCGGCCCAGGCGAAACCGACCAGGTTCAGGATCGATTCGGAGGGGTTGAAGGCCATGGCCATGGCCACCAGGGCGACGACGAAAACCCCGGCGCGGCTGAGCCAGAGCGAAGCCTTCGGGGACAGCGTCTCCTTGCGGAACAGCAGCGCCAGGTCCTCCACGAGCGCCGACGCCGTCACCACAAGCTGGGACGCCACGGTCGACATGATGGCCGCGAGCACGGCTGCCAGGACCAACCCCGCCAGGAACGCAGGGAACAGGCCGATGGCCGAGTCCAGGAACACGGTCTCCGCCGTCTCCTCGTTGGTCAGCGCCAGGCGGCCGGAATCGACCAGCGGAATGGCGAACAGCGCGGTGAACATGGCACCGAGCACGCACAGCAGCATCCAACCGACGCCCACACGGCGCCCCGCCACAGCGTCGTCGTGCGAGCTCAGCGCCATGAACCGGACCAGGATGTGGGGCTGGCCGAAGTAACCCAGGCCCCAGGCGATCAGGGAGATGACCACGATCAGTCCACCGGCGGCGTCGAAGTCGAACAGGTTCCACGCACCGGGGTGGACCTGGTCCACCCTCTCGACGATGCGCCCGGGGTCCCCCACCATGAACAGGACCACCACGGGGACCGTGAGCAGAGCCAGGAACATCAGTGCGCCCTGGAAGAAGTCGGTGTAGGTCGCGCCCAGGAACCCGCCGATAAGGGTGTAGAAGATCGTCACACCGGCGATCACGCACATGCCGACCAGATACGTGGTGTCGCTGTCCCACCCCGCGGTCTGTTCCAAAGCGGCACCGAAGGCCGAGGTCGCGAAGTTACCTCCGGCCACCATTCCGGAGGAGATGTAGAACGTGAAGAAGACCAGGATGACCAGACCGGACACGATGCGCAGCGCGCGGCCTCCGCGGACCAGACGGTTGCCGAAGAACGATGGCAGCGTGATGGAGTTTCCGTACTTCTCCGTGAAGACGCGCAGTCGCGGGGCCACGATCTTCCAGTTGACCCACGCACCCACGGTCAGGCCGATCGCAATCCAGGCCTGGACCATGCCACCCATGTAAAGGGCGCCCGGAAGACCCATGAGCAGCCAGCCGGACATGTCAGATGCTCCCGCGGACAGGGCCGCCACGGCAGGCGGCAAGTTGCGCCCGCCGATCATGTAGTCGTCCTTGTCCTGGGTCTTCAGAGATGCCCAGACACCCACGCCCAGCATCGCGGCGAAGTACAGGCCGATGGCGGCAAGCATCCACCAGAAGCCTGAGCCGAAGTCAACCATGTGATTCCTTTCGTCGTCGGTCTACGGCTGGACGCCGGAGTCCGAGAGTTTTCCGGGAGGGTGGAAGACCCACGGGCCGCCCGTGAGATCGAGCAGAGTGAATGAGTCCAGGACATCCGATGCCGTGGCGACGGAGCCGGGGAGCCCGAGGGACCGACCGATCCACCCCATGACGTCCGGCACGCCGAATCCCGCCGCTTGTAGGTCCTCCAGGGTTACAGCTCCGTCGCGCTTTGCCAAACGCGCACCCTCTGCGTTGACGACCAGGGGGACGTGGATGTATGTGACCCGGGGCAGGGACAACAGGTCCGCGAGATGTGCCTGCCGGGGTGCGGACAGCAGCAGGTCGTCGCCGCGAACCACCTGGTCGACACCCTGGTGGGCGTCGTCGACCACGACCGCCAAGTTGTAGGCGGGGCGCCCGTCGTTGCGCAGCAGCACCATGTCGTCCACGGTTCCGGTCACCTGGCCCGCGAACCGGTCCACCACGGTGACCTCCTGCGCCTGGGCCCGGAGGCGGACGGCCGGTGGCCTGTCGCGGCGTCGTCGCTCCCGTTCGGCGGCGGAAAGGTCCCGGCAGGTGCCCGGGTAGGCGCCCGGTGCCCCGTGCGGTGCGCCGCCTGCCGCTGCGATTTCCGCCTGGATCTCGCGGCGGGTGCAGAAGCACTCGTAGGTCAGTCCGCGCCGCGTCAGGTCCGCGACGACGGCGCGGTGCTCCGGTTCGCGATCGGACTGCACCACCACCGGCGGGTCCCAGTCGAGTCCGACGGCCTCGAGGTCGGCGAGCTGACGTTCGCGGGCCCCCGCACGCACACGGTCCAGATCTTCGATGCGTAACACGAAACCTTTTCCGGCGGCGCGGGCGAAGGCCCACGCCAGGACGGCGGTCCGGAGATTCCCGATGTGAAGGTCACCGGAGGGGGACGGTGCGTATCGCCCCACACCACATCCCGGACGGGAGTCCGGGCCGGGGGCACGGGTGATCTCGGTCATGGCCCACACCGTACGTCAGTTCACAGATCCTGTGCTCGGGGGCCGTGCCGTACCCTGTCACGGTGATCACCATCAACGAGGTCGGACGCGACGTCCACGTCATCACCACGGAGAACTGGAGACTGAACTCCGGTTTGATCGTGGGGCAGGGACGTGCCCTGGTGATCGACACGGGCGCCGGCCCCCGCCAGGGGCGCGCCATTCTGGAGACGGTCCGCAAGGTCACCCAGCTGCCACTGGTCGTGCTGAACACCCACGCGCATTTCGACCACTACATGGGCAACGCGGTCTTCCAACGAGCGGGTGCCACGGACTTCTGGGCACACCGCGCTGCGGCCCAGGCCATCGAGACCTACGGCGACTACCAGAGGTCTTTCGTGGGGGTGCTGGAACCCGAAATGGGGGAGGGCACCGGCCTGGACACGCGCATCGTGGTCCCCACCCGCCACCTGCCCGGAACCGGCCGCCGCCCGGCCCTGACCCGCATCGACCTGGGCGACCGACAGGCTCTGGTCTTCTCCCTGGGGCGGGGTCACACGGACAACGACGTGCTGGTGGGTGTCGACGACGTCGTCTTCGCCGGGGATGTCGTGGAACAGGGCGCCGACCCGTCCTTCGAGGACTCGTTCCCCGAGGACTGGGTGGGGGCCCTGGAGCAACTGGCCGATCTGGAGCGGTACCGCGTGGTGGTCCCCGGACACGGACTGCCCGTGGACCACGCCGACGTACGTGTCATGGCCGCGACCATGGCCGGAGCGGTCGAACGGATCCGAGCCATGCAGGCACAGGAGCCCGCAGAAGGGTCATCGGGCCCGGTCACCGCCTCCATGTTCCGATTGCCCTACGGCGCGGGGGCCTCCCGCATCCTGCTGGACCGGCTCAGCCTGCTCGATGCCGAGGCCGAAGCGCTCGCGCAGTCTGGTGAGCACACACCAGACTGACACCCAGAATCGCGGCACCGCCCGTTGCAAGGGCCAGGCCGTCGATCGCCACCGTTTGCATGGCCGCCATGCCCGCGGCTGCGGCGGCCAGCGCCAGGATCCCCAGGATCAAGCTGCCCAGGGCGCGGTTGGCGCGCCAGCGCTCCGGTCGGATCAGGCAGCGCAACAGCAACGCACCCAGGATGCCCCAGCAGGCCACCACCAGAATGGAGACCACGGCGTCCATCGGACGGTGCCAAGAATTCAGCACCGTTGCCACTCCGGCCAGGGTGGTGGTGAGCGCTCCCAGGAAGGCGACGACCGTGCGTCCCCGCGCGGGAGCGACCATGACGGCGATCATCGCCGCGACGGCCGCGGCCGCGGTGTGACCCGAAGGCAGCGAGTTCATGGCCGATTCCTGGATCCCCAACTGTGCCTTGTGCAGGAATTCACGCTTGAGCAGTTGGACCGTGACCACCGCGCCGAGCCCACTGACCAAACCCACCAACAGGGGCGTCCAACGGCGAGCGGCCAGGGCGAAGATCAGAGTCAGCACGCCCCAGAACACGCACACGATGACCGGGAGCATATCGATCCACGGAGCCCATGACGTCGGCAGCGTGGCCAACGCCTTCTCACCCTCCTGCAGGGCCAGTTCGTCGGCCCACTGTCCGGGAACGGTCCGCAGCGCGTAGTAGGCGACGCCGACTGCTGCCGCCAGCAGGAATACCGCCCGCAACAACTGGCCCATGAAGATCCCGAAGGTGAGATCCCGGCTCGGCACACGGGGCGCTGCCTGCTGTGCCGTGGCCGGGTAGGCCCCCGGTCCGGCCGTCTGGGCGGGGTACCCACCGGATCCGTCGCCGGGACCCCGGCCGGGGGCGGCGTACGGACCGGGGCGGGACGTCGCACCCGTGCGGGCCACGTCGTCGCGGGGAGCCGGCGCGGGTGTTGGTTCCTGCCGCGCCGTGGGAGCGGTGTCCTGCCACGGCGCGGTCTCGATGGGTGCGGTGGCAGGATCCGGGGAGAGGTCGTAGCGCCTGCCCCCGTCCTTGACCGAGGGCATGGGGCGCGTCACGGAGGGGTCGGAGGAGGCACTGATCGTGTCCGTCCGGTCGTTGGTATGCGCCGATCGGGTGGTGTGAATGGCCTCCGTCGGCTGCTCACGGTTGCGATCCGCGTTCGACTCGCCGTCGGGGTCTCTCTCGGCGGGAATGTACGTCACTGACTTCCTCCGGTTCGGGCTCTCCGGTGGTCGGTGCGAACCCTGGGGTCTGCGACCTTGCACGGTTGGTGCGGCGGTCGTCGGGAAATTGGCGCTGGGAAATTCGTTCGCAACAGTCTGACAGGCCAGGCTCGGTACAACCTGAATCCCGAGCCTTGTCGACGGCGTTGTCTGTGTGCCAGCTGAAGAGGGCCTGGGCAAGATCGCGGTGGAGTCCGGCATAGGGTGTGCCCATGACCGACCTGCCCACCGTTACCCCTTCTCCCGGCCTTCCTCCCGTCGGGCTCGAATACGTCCTGGACTGCGCCGTCGTCGTGCGCCTTCCCTTGACGGTCAGGTTTCGTGGTGTGACCGAGCGGGAGGCGGTGCTGATCCACGGTCCCGCAGGGTGGGGCGAGTTCGCGCCGTTCCCCGAGTACGACGACGCCGAGGCACTGGCCTGGTACCGGGCCTGTCTGGAAGCGGCCTGGTCCGGCTTTCCGGAGCCGGTCCGCGCGTCGGTCCCGGTCAACGCCACCGTCCCAGCCGTCGAGGCGGCACGGGTGCCGAAGGTCCTGGAGGGCTACGGGCACGGGATCGAGGCCGTCAAGGTTAAGGTCGCCGAGGCCGGGCAGACCCTCGAGGACGACGATGCGCGGGTGGCCGCCGTCCGGGCAGAACTCCCCGGGGCCAAGATCCGGGTCGATGCCAACCAGGGGTGGACCGTGCCGGAGGCCGTCGAAGGCTTGCTGCGCCTGGCTCGGCACGACCTCGAGTACGCCGAGCAGCCGGCCGCAGGGATCGACGGGCTGTACGCCGTCCGTGAGCAACTGCACAGCAGGGGAGTGCCGGTGCCCATTGCAGCGGACGAGTCCGTGCGGAAAGCGGAGGACCCGATCGCGGTGGCCCGGGCGGGCGCTGCGGACCTGGTGGTGGTGAAGGTAGCCCCCCTGGGTGGGGTCCGCCGTGCACTGTCCGTGGTGGAGCAGGCCGGTCTGCCCGCCGTCGTGAGCTCTGCCCTGGACACCAGCGTGGGGCTGCGTGCCGGGGTCGCCCTGGCGGCCGCTTTGCCGAACCTGCCGTACGCCTGCGGCCTGGGAACGGGCGCGCTTCTGGCCGAGGACGTCACCGCTTTCCCGCTGCGGCCCGTGAACGGGGAGTTGAGGGTGGATGCGTTCGACCCGGATTCCGTGCACCCCGACCCGGTTCTGCTGGAAGGGCCTCGGAGGGACTGGTGGGTCGATCGCGTGCGCCGCGTGCACGAGTTGATGGAGCATGGCTCCGCGCGCTGACCAGTGGTGATGGTTGCCCGTTGTTCACCTGCGGTTGGTGCGGTGTGGGGTTTCACCTCACCGCGGGGGACTTTTATGGGCGCCGTCGTGACAAGTCCTGTCAACGGGAGGTGCCCGGCTCAACCGCCAGGGCACGGACGAAGGGGAACCATGAACCGGATGCTATTGCCCATGCTCGGTCACACGAACGGGAAGCGGAGTCCGCTGACCTGTGCCTTGAAATGCGGCTCACAGTGCACCAAGCCACTGTGCAACACCTCCTCCAACCAGAGCTTCCGGGAGGTTGCCTCCACGGCCATGTCGCGCCGCGCCGCACTGGGGCTCGGGGCTGCCGCCGCGGTCACCGTGGGCGTCACCGTGACGGGAACCCGGACCGAGGCCCAGGCCACCTTCGCCTACTGGGGAGCGAGCCACGGGGCCCTGGACTTCGAGCCGATCGAGTCCGTCGCGGCAACGGTGGACGATCTCAACGTCCCGGCCGGATACGGGTGGTCGCCCATCGTTCGCTGGGGTGACCCCTTGTTCAACGACGCGCCGGAATTCGATCCCAGGAACCAGACCCCGGAGGCCCAGGCCAAGCAATTCGGGTTCAACAACGACTACCTGGACATCATCCCCGACGCCGACGGCACCACCGGCGTGCTCGTGTGCAACCACGAGTACACCAACGAGAACCTGATGTTCCCCGCCAATCAGCGTGCGGACCTGGAACACACCGCCGCCGTGGCCATCGCCGCCCACGGCATGGCGGTCGTGGAGATCACCCGCGACGGCGCCGGAAAGCCGTGGACGTACGTCCGGGGAGGCGCGCGGAACCGCCGCATCACCGCCGACACCCCGTTCACGGTGGACGGCCCGGCGGCCGGCTCCGACCTGCTCAAGACCGTCGCCGACCCGGAGGGCAAGACGGTCCTGGGTACCCAGAACAACTGCTCGGGTGGCGTGACCCCGTGGGGCACGGTCCTGTCGGGTGAGGAGAACATCCAGAACGTGCTCTCCGGCACCGAGACCATGGAGAACACGCGGTACGGCCTGCCCACCGAGCCCCCCGAGCGCCGCTGGGACCTGGTGGACCCGCGATGGGACGGCAACAACGAAGGGTACGAGAACGAGGTCAACCGGTTCGGCTACGTCGTGGAGATCGATCCGTCCGATCCGTCCTCCACGCCCGTCAAGCACACCGCCCTGGGGCGCTTCAAGCACGAAGGCGCCAACGTCTACGTGGCCGGTGACGGGACCGTGGTCGCGTATTCGGGCGACGACGAACGCTTCGAGTACCTGTACAAGTTCGTGGCCGAGGACAAGTACGTGGAGGGCGACCGCGCCCACAACATGACGCTGCTGTCCTCCGGGGACCTGTACGTGGCCAAGTTCACGGGCAACTCGGAGGGTGAGATCGACGGATCGGGCCGGCGGCCCGCCGACGGCGTCTTCGACGGCAAGGGCGAATGGCTGCCCCTTGTGGTCGACGGCGAGTCCAAGGTCGAGGGCATGGCGGTGGACGAGGTGCTCGTGTTCACCCGCCTGGCGTCCGACAAGGCCGGGGCCACCAAGATGGATCGCCCCGAGGACGTGGAACCGAACCCGCACACCGGCAAGGTCTACGTTGCCTGCACCAACAACACCAAGCGCGGCGAACCCGGCAAGGCCGGCGCCGACGAGGCCAACCCGCGGACCAACAACCGCGACGGCCACGTCATCGAGCTCACCGAGGACGATCCGAACAGCGCCGGAACCACGTTCCAGTGGGACATCCTCATGGTCTGCGGTGACCCCGCCAAGGACTCCACCGCGTACTTCGCGGGATTCCCCACGGACAAGGTCTCGCCGATCTCCTGCCCGGACAACCTGGCCTTCGACTCGCAGGGGAACCTGTGGATCTCGACCGACGGCGCACCGAGCACGATCGGGTTCAACGACGGTCTGTTCCGGGTGGAACTCACCGGTGAGAACCGGGGCCGGACCCAGCAGTTCCTCTCGGTTCCCCAGGACGCCGAGACCTGCGGACCGGTCATCCACGACAAGGACGACATGGTCTACGTCTCCGTCCAGCACCCCGGGGAGGACGGTTCCTTCGAGGAGCCCCGTTCCTACTTCCCCGACTACGTGCTGCCCACCCGCGAGGGCGAAGGCCAGTTCGGGTTCGCCCGTCCGTCCGTGGTCCAGGTGTTCCCCGTCAAGAAGGGGAAGGACCCGTTCGGCAAGGACAAGGGCAAGGACAAGGGCAAGGGCAAGGGCAACGGGCCGCGCGGACCGAAGCAGGAGAGCTACCGGGGCAAGGCCACGGAGGAACTGCGGAACAAGGCCCGCAAGGCTCCGCGCACCTACGCGGAGGACTGAGCCCCGATTGTCCGGCCCTGATCGGCCATACCCTGCCCGGGAGGGCTGAGAAGTCGGAACGTGTGAGAACGGCGGCGGTCAGTAGGGTGAGACGGTGAGCACCGAATCCCTCCTGACCGCCGCCGCCGTTCTCGACCAACTGGTCGGTGCCGGTGCCCGGCAGTTCTTCTTCGCACCCGGATCCCGGTCGGCCCCGTTCGTGTACGCCGCTGCCTCCCGCGACGGCGGTGACCTGGCGACCCACGTGCGTCTCGACGAACGCTCGGCGGGATTCCACGCACTCGGTGCTGCCCGCGCGACGGGGGCGCCCGCCGTCGTCGTCACCACGTCGGGCACCGCCGTGGGCAATCTCCTGCCCGCCGTGATGGAGGCAGACCACGCAGAGGTGCCGCTGGTTCTGCTCACCGCCGACCGGCCGCCGGAGTTGCGGGGCACGGGGGCCAACCAGACCACGCGGCAGCCGGGGATCTTCTCGGATCACGTGCGGGCCGCCGTCGACGTCGTGGTGGAACCGGGGTCGGGGGAGCGCGAGACGACGGCCGCGGTGGCTCGGGCATTCGAATCGGTGGTGGCCGCACTCACGGGTGACGGAGGAACTCCACCGGGCCCCGTGCACGTCAACGTGGCCCTGCGGGAACCGCTGCAACCACCGCTGGGGGAGGGCGTCCAGTCCCGGACGGCACCCGACGAAAGGTCCCGGTGCTCCGGTCCGGGCCCCACGCCGTCCTTCGCCGTGGACGTCCCCTCCGGTGTCTGGGCCGCGTCGAAACCACCCACCAGAGTCGCTCGGAGCGTCGTCCTGGCCGGCGACGGCGCGGGTCCCGCGGCGGCCGAACTGGCCGAGTTCCTGGGCCTCCCGCTGTTCGCCGAACCCTCTTCGAACGCCCGGTACGGTCCCAACGCGGTGGGCCCGTACCGGCTCCTCCTGGAGTCCGAGCTCGGGGCCGGCATCGAACGCGTCCTGCTCGTGGGGCGCCCCACCCTGTCCAGGCCGGTCGGTCGCCTGCTGGCACGCCCCGACGTGCACACCGCGGCCTGGCAGCCGCGTCCGGTGGCGTGGTACGACGACGGCCGTCGTCGGGAGACCGTGCTGCGCACCTCGGACGAGGTCCTGGAGTTCACCGGGTCCGGCGGAGCGGATTGGTTGCCGGCCTGGCAGGACCTGGCGGCTCGTGCCGAGGAGTCACTCGCTGCCGAACTCTCCCGGCGGACCGTACCGGGTCACCTCCCCGGGCCCGTGGTGGCTCGGGAGGTCTGGCGGACCGCCGCCCGTCATGCGTCGGTGCTGGTGGCGGGTTCCTCCAATCCCGTGCGGGACCTCGACCTTGCGGCCGAGCCCGCGCGCGGCCCGCTCACCGTCCTGGCGAACCGCGGTCTGGCCGGCATCGACGGGACGATTGCGACCGCAGCCGGTGCCGCATTGGCAACGGGTTCGCCCGTGCGCGTGCTGCTCGGGGACCTGACCTTCCTACACGATGCGGGATCACTTCTGCACCTGGCCGCGGAGCACCGCCCCGACTTCCAGCTCGTGGTGCTCGACGACCGCGGCGGGGGGATCTTCTCGACCCTCGAGCACGGAGCGCTCGGGGAGGAACCGGCATGGTCGGCCACGGTGGAACGGTTCTTCGGAACACGGCCCGAAGTCGACCTCCGCGCCCTGTGCGCTTCGTACGGGGTCCCGGCCACCGCGGTCTCGGATCTTGCGGGGTTGCGTGACGCGCTGTCCGCGCCAGTCAAGGGGACTTCCGTGATTCTCGTGGCGGCCTCGCGGGAGAGCCTGCGGGATCTGCACGCCGCGATCGCGGGAGAAATTGGGAAGTTGTGAGGTCGCACAGTCTTCCGGGGTCCGGCCCCAGCTTCTGAACGCACACGGTCCGGGGCTGGTTCGTCGACGTCGACGAACCAGCCCCGGACCGTGTGCGAGCGGGCTCGGCTGATTTCAGCTCAGTGACACTCGAAGCAGCGGCGCTCAGGCCACGGGCTGACGTTCCTTGTCCCGGGCCACCTGCTCCTTGGCGCGGGCGTCCGCCTCGCGTTCGATCAGGTAGGTGTTGTGCTTGCGCGGGACCAGGAAGGTGACCACGGCGCCCACCAGCGCCACGGCCGCGAAGGCGTAGAACTGTTCGGTGGCACCCAGCCCCGCCGCCACGAGCCACCCACCGATCAGCGGGCCGAACACGCCGCCGGCCCGGCCGATGGTGGCGCAGGCGGCCACACCGGCACCGCGGGATTCGGAGGTGTAGTAGTTCGACTGGAAGCCGTAGACGAGCACCTGGGTGCCCAGGATGCCGATGCCGGCCACACCGATGAACAGGAACAACAAGCTCAGCGGGAACTGGAACGTCATCAGGACCAGCGAGATGGCAGCCAACGCGAAGGTCGTGGCGATCATGTTCTGCGGCTTGCCGTTGCGGTCCGCCGCGCGGGCGGCAATCAGGCCACCGACCACGGCCGCACCGTTGAGCACGAACGGGAACCAGAGCTTCTGGTCCGCGTAGCCGTAGGACTCCATGATCCGCGGCAGCCAGGTGTTCATGCCGTAGGTCAGCAGGAGCCCGGCGAAGGACATCGTGGCCATCAACAGGGTGGCCAGGCCGAACTCCCGGGTGAACAAGGCCAGGTAACCCGTGCGCTTGGGCACCGTGGTGGCGCGGCGGACGGCCAGTTCGTCCTCGAGCGGGACGCCGGTTTCCCGGGCGATCTCGATGGCGCGTTCTTCCTGACCGCGGGAGAGCAGCCAGCGGGGCGACTCCGGCAACTTCATGGCAGCCAACGGGACCAGGAACAGGATCGGGGTCGCCCCGATCAGGAACAGGCCGCGCCACCCGATCATCTCGCCCAGGGAGATGCCGCACAGGGAGGCGAACATGCCGCCCGCCGGGACACCCGAGTAGACGATGGCGTTGAACAGTCCGCGCTTGTCCTTGGGTGCGAACTCCGCGATGGTCGGGCCGGCCGTGGCGATCACCAGGCCCAGGCCCAGGCCGGTGACGAAACGCATCAGACCGAAGGTGAAGACCGTGCCGGTCAGCGCGGTGACGGCCATGCCGATCGAGAACCAGACGATGCCGATCATCAGCATCTTCTTGCGCCCGAGAATGTCACCGATGAACCCGGAGGCGAAGGAGCCCAGCAGCACGCCGATCAGGGCAAGGGACCCCAGGGTCCCGGCCGTGCTGGGGGTCAGCTGACCGATCTGGGACGGGTCGTTGAGCAGGGTCGGCATCACGGTGCCGTAGACGACGAGGTCAAAGCCGTCGAAGATCAGCGCGAGGCACGCGATCGTCGCGACCCATACCGCGGTTTTCATCTCCAACCGGCGGTCCTCTGTCACGAGGGTATTGATGGTGGACATCTCTGCCAGGTCCTTTCGATCAGCAGGAGGGGTGCTCTCGATCGTGACAGGGATGTGATTCAGCTCATATTGGGGGAACGCCCGGTCATTCGCCAGGGTACGATTAGGCATGAATCACCTATAGGTTGCGGGTGATTCATAGGTTTGGCGGTCTTCTGCGGTGCGGGTTGGGCACACACCACTGGAAGCTGTGCCGGGTCAGCTCTCGGGGTGATCGACGGCGGTCGGGTTCAGCACGCGGGACAGGAAGGTCTTGGTACGTTCGTGCTGCGGCGCGCCGATGACCTCCTGGGCAGGGCCCTCTTCCACCACGACTCCGCCGTCCATGAACGCGACCCGATCGGCCACGTCGCGGGCAAAGCTCATCTCGTGGGTGACCACCAGCATGGTCATGCCCTCCCTGGCCAGATCGCGCATGATCGCCAGGACGTCACCCACGGTCTCCGGGTCCAGGGCGGAGGTCGGCTCGTCGAAGAGCATGAGCTCCGGGTCCATGGACAGGGAACGCGCGATCGCCACGCGCTGCTGCTGTCCACCCGAAAGCTGCCCCGGCGCGTTGTCTGCCTTGTCCGAGAGTCCCACGCGTTCCAGGTTGTGCAGGGCGACCTTCTTGGCCTCTGCATCGGAGCGGCCCAACACCTTGCGCTGGGCAATGGTCAGGTTGCTCAGCACAGACATGTTGGGGAACAGGTTGAACTGTTGGAAGACCATGCCCACGCGGCGGCGCACGGCGTCGATGTCGACATCGGGATCCGTCACCTCGACATCGCCGACCCGGATCACGCCCTTCTGCGGCGTCTCCAAGAGGTTGACACAACGCAGCAGCGTGGACTTGCCGGAACCCGACGGGCCGATCAGGCACACGACCTCGCCGGGGGCGACGTCGAGCGAGATCCCCTTGAGGACGTCCAGCGAGCCATAGGACTTGTGGAGTCCGTCGATCGTGACGGAGGCGGGGTGCGCCTCACCGACCGGCGCGGCCGAGGTGGAGGTGGAAGTCGACTTGATCACGGCTTGCTCCTACTTGCGTGCCGAGCGGGCGTCGGCGCGCTGCTCGAAGTACCGGGCCAGCAGGCCCAACGGAATGGTGATGATCAGGTAGCAGACACCGGCCAGGACCAACGGGGTGAGGCCGGCACCCGTGCCGGAGATCGCCTCTCGACCGAACTTGGTCAGCTCGTACTGGGAAACGGTCATGCCCAGCAGGTAGACCAGCGAGGAGTCCTTGGCCAGCAGGATGACTTCGTTGGTCAGCGGCGGCAGGACGATGCGCAGGGCCTGGGGAATGATGATCGTGAACATCGCGCGGGCGTGGGTCATGCCGAGGGAACGAGCGGCCTCATACTGCCCCTTCGGCACCGCCTGCAGGCCGGCGCGCAGGGACTCGGCGATGTAGGCCGCCGAGACCAACCCGAGGGCCAGCATGACGGTGACCAGGTTGTTGAACCGCACCTGGAAGGCCAGGGGGACACCGAAGCCCAGTGCCAGGAAGACCAACAGGGCCGGGACCCCGCGGAAGAGTTCGATGTAGAGCGTCGCGATCCACCGGTAGGGGGCCACCGAGGACAGGCGCATGAGGGCCAGCAGGATGCCGCCGGACATGCCGGCGGCAAAGCCCAAGGCCGTGTAGATGAGCGTGTTCTTGAGCGCCACCGTGATGATTTCCGGGAACTGCTGGGCCATCACGGACGGGTTGAGGGCGCGCGAGATCAGGGTGTTCCAGTCCGCGATGAACACCAGGGCCACCACGATCACGGCCAGCAGTCCGTACTGGACTCCCCGTGAGATCTGGGCCCTCTTGCGGGCGGTCATAGCCATGTCGGATGGTTTCCTTCTCTTGCGGCTCTTGCCGGCACTTGCTGCTTACGGATGGTGCCCTTGCCAGTGTGGCGTCCACGGCGGCAGATGGGCGTGGACGCCACACGAGGCAGTCATCACTGGTCGTTGACCGGGATCCACTTCTCGGTGATCTCGTCCATGGTCCCGTCCTCCTTGACCCGCTCGATCGTCGAGTTCACGGCCTCGAGCATCGCGGTGTCACCCTTGCGAACGGCCACTCCGAACTGGTCGTCGGCTGGAACCTCCTCGACCACCACGAAGTCCGGGTACTCCTCGGAGTGCTGGGCGATCGGGACCAGGTCGTCCAGCACGGCGTCCACGCCGCCGGATTCGAGGTCCTGGAACATCAGGACGTCCTCGAACTGCACCGAGTTCAGGCCCAGTTCCTTGGCCTTGGAATCCCCGGTGGTCTGCTGCATGACGCCCACGCGGGCCTCGGAGTCGATCGCGTCCTGGACGGATTCGATGTCCGAACCCTTCTTGACCACCAGGCCGAGCTGGTTGTCGAAGTACGGCTCGGAGAAGTCCATGACGGACTTGCGCTCGTCGGTGATCGTCAGGGCCGACGTGACGATGTCGCACTGCTGCGTGTCCAGTGCTGCGCCGGAGACCATGGTCTCGAACGGCAGGGTCACGTTGTGCACCTCGAGGTCGTTGTCCTTGGCGATCTCCGCTGCCAGGTCCATGTCCAGGCCCACCATCTCGCCGTCCTTCTCGGACTCGAACGGGGGGTAGTTGGACTCCGAGCAGACCGTGAGCTGGCCTTCGTTGATGGTCTGCAGTGAGCCGTCCTCGCCATCACCGGTGGTGGAGGTGCAGCCCGTGAGGATCAGCATGCCGGTCGCG
Source organism: Kocuria soli (assembly GCF_003797835.1). GTDB lineage: Bacteria > Actinomycetota > Actinomycetes > Actinomycetales > Micrococcaceae > Kocuria > Kocuria soli. The sequence goes on along the minus strand of NZ_RKMF01000001.1, from coordinate 18,904 downwards.
GCGGCACCGAGGAACACGCGGGAATTGATCGCGTTCACAGGCCCATCCACTCCTTGCGCATGGTCTCCATCGTGCCGTCCTCGTTGACGCGCTCGATCGTGGAGTTCACGGCGTCGAGCATCTGGGTGTTGTCCGTGCGCACCCCCACACCCAGCTGTTCGCCGTTGGACTGCTGGTCGACGAGCTCCAGGTCGGGGTTGTCGGCGGCACGGGTGCCCAGTACGGAGACATTGCCGACGACGGCGTCCACGCCACCGGTCTCGAGCTTCTGCAGCATGAGTTCGACGTCCTCCTGCTGCTCGAAGTTCAGGTCGTTGCCCTCGGCGTAGGTCTGGCCCGTGGTCGCCTGCTGCACGGCCACGGTGGAGTCGCCGATGTCGTCGAAGGACTTGATGTCCGAATCCTTGGGGACCAAGAGGCCCAGTTCGTCGTCGAAGTACGGCTCGGAGAAGCTCATGGCCGACTTACGGGCGTCCGTGATGGTGATACCGGAGATCGCGACGTCGCACTTGTTGGTGGACAGGTCCGCGCCGGACTCGATGCCCTCGAAACCCGTCTGGATGACCTTCTTCTCCACACCCAGGTCGGCCGCGATCTCGTCGGCGAGATCCATGTCGAAGCCGACGACCTCGCCGTCGCGTTCGAACTCGAACGGCTGGTACGGGGTGTTGGCGCACACGGTCAGGGCGCCTTCCTCGACCAGGGGGACCCCGGACTCGGACTGGGCTTCCCCGGTCGTGGAGGTGCAGCCGGCCAGGACCAGGGCGGTGGCCCCCGCTGCCGCGAACAGGGTGGAGGAGTGGCGGGTTCTCATGGGATACCTCAAGATCGGTGTGGTGTGGGCAAGGGACAGGCCCGGGCCGGGGCGCGCCGGGCGGGAGCGCCTGCCGGAGGGGGTCGTCGCCCGAACGACCTCGGGCGTGGGGCCCGTCGTGGTGGTCAAGCGGTACAACGATCGCGTTAATGGTACGCGCCGTGCCGTTACGCGGATGTCGCGGGGCGACTGTGACTTCCGCGTGACGGCGGTTCTCCCACGTCAGGATCGTGGCGTGACGCCCAAGGCGTTGAGTACCGGGCGCAGTTTGGCTCGAGTCTCGGCCAGTTCCTCCGCGGGAACGGATGCTTCGACGACGCCGCAGCCCGCGTAGACCTGGGCCGTGTCCTCGGTGCGTCGGACCCCTCCGCGCAGGGCGATGCCGAAGTCCCCGTTGTGGCGGGAGTCCAGCCAACCGACGGGTCCCGCGTAGAGGCCCCGGTCCAGACCCTCCAGGCGGGCGATGGCCTCGGCCGCCTCGTGGGTCGGCGTGCCGCACACGGCGGCGGTGGGATGGACGGCTTCCACCAGTTCCAAGGCCGAGGGCACGGTGCCGTCCGGGCCCGGGGTGAGATCGGCCGAGACGTCCGAGGCCAGGTGCCACACGTTGGGCAGCTCCAGCACGAACGGGTCCGTGGAGGATTCCACCTCCTCCGTGTAGGCGGCCACGGAGCCCAGGAGGGAACCGATCGCGAACTCGTGCTCGGCCCTCTGCTTGGGGTCCTCGAAGAGGTTGCGCCGGGCCCACTCCGATCCCGGGATCCCCTCGGGGGCCGAGGCGCGGTCCAGGGTCCCGGCCAGGACACGGGCGTGCAACGTGCCGTCCAGGACGCGGACCAGGCGCTCCGGGGTGGCGCCGAAGAGTGTGTCGGCGTGCCGGTCCTCGTGGTCGGCGATCCGTACGCAGTAGGTCCAGCAGGTGTCGTAGTCGGCGGCCAGACGACGCAGCGCCCGCGTCAGGTCCAACGGCTGCCCGTCACCCTGCACCGTCACGGCGCGGGCCAGGACCAGCTTCTCGAGTTGTCCGTCCCGGATGAGTTGGACACCCTCCTCCACGGAAGCGCACCATGTCCGGGCTGCGGCCTCGTCCTCGACCGCGTGGGGGTTCGAGCCCGAGCGTGAGTCCGGGTCTGAGCCCGGTCCTGAGGTCGTGTCCGCGTCCGGGGCGAGGGCTTCGGGGGCGCCTGCGGGCAGGACCGTCGGGACCAGCCGGTTCCAGGCCTCCGCCACGTCGGCGATGGTCAGCTCGGGCGCCGTGGAGACCAGGGTGACCCAAGCGCCGTCGTGGTCGTGGCCGATCACCAGTTCCGGCAGGACCAGCCCGGAGGCGGCGGTGGACGTGCGCGCGAAGGCGAAGGCCCCGAAAGCCACGGGGCCGGTGGCCGAGCGGGAGAGCGGGTCCACGATGCTCAGACCCGCCGTGAGTTCGTCCCACCACGCGCGAGCGCCGGTGAATCGGTCGTCCCCGGTGACCACCACGTTCGCCGCCCGCCCGAAGCCGATGAGCCCCAGGCCGCCGATGGTCCACACGCTCGCGTCGTCCGCGGTCAACAGTCGTCGGAGGTCAGGGTTGGCCGCGAAGTCGGCGGTGACAGGCGAATCCGGGTGGGCGGCAACCTCGGCGAGGTCGACGGTCAGGCTCGAGCGAAGAGCGGCGGCCGGGGACGCGGTGACCGGGGAACTCGTGGCGTCCTCGGGAGTGGTGAACGGATCGGAAGTGGGCATCCCGGCCAGTGTAGGCCGGGGGGAAGGCGGCTCGATCACGCCTGCCGTCGCGGTCGGCGTCCAGATCAATGCCACATCGGTGCCGCATCGATGCGGCATCAATGCCGCCGTTCGATCAGTGCCACAATGGCAGCGTGAACCGAGCAGACCTGAACAAGCGCAAAGATGCCGTCACCGCCATGTTCGACCAGGTGGCCCCGCGGTACGACCTGACCAACGACGTCCTGTCCCTCGGCCAGACCCGCGGCTGGCGGAAGGCCGTGACGGAGGCGGTGGGGGCCGTTCCCGGCGAATTCGTGCTGGATCTGGCAGCCGGGACGGGCAAGTCCTCCGAGCCGTTCGCGGACGCGGGCGTGAAGGTCGTCGCCGCCGACCTGTCCCTCGGCATGCTGCAGGTCGGACGCTCCCGCCGCCCGGACATCGAGTTCCTACAGGCCGATGCGACCATGCTCCCGTTCGCCGACGACTCCTTCGACGCCGTCACGATCTCCTACGGACTGCGCAACGTGGAGGGGTACCACCGCGCCCTGCACGAGATGTACCGCGTCACCAAGCCCGGCGGCCGCCTGGTCATCGCCGAGTTCTCCACGCCCACCAACAAGGCCTTCCGTAAGGTCTACGCCGAGTACCTGGTCAAGGCCCTTCCCGGCATGGCCAAGAAGGTCTCCTCCAACCCGGAGGCCTACGAGTACCTGGCCGAGTCGATCGAGGCCTGGCCCGACCAGGAGGGCCTGGCCAAGGACATCGCCGCCGCCGGGTGGGAGAACGTCCAGTACCGCAACCTCTCGGGCGGCATCGTGGCCGTGCACCGGGGGATCAAGGGGGAGAACCCCGCCTACGGTGCACCGGAGATCAGGCTGGCGTGAAGGTCCTGATCGCAGGCGGTGGGCCGGCGGGAGCCACCGCTGCCTACTGGCTGGCCTCCCAGGGCATGGAGGTCACCGTCCTGGAGAAGACCGCCTACCCGCGGGAGAAGGTCTGCGGTGACGGGCTGACCCCGCGCGCCGTCCGGGAGATGCAACTCATCGGCCTGCCCCACGGCCCCGAGCTGGGCTACGCCCGCAACCAGGGGCTGCGGATCCGTGCCCGCGGCCGGGCGATCGAACTGCCCTGGCCCGAACTCACCGACTTCCCCTCCTACGGTCTGGTGCGCTCGCGGGCCGGCTTCGACCAGCACCTGGCCGAGCACGCACGCTCCGCGGGGGCCGAGATCCTTGAACACCGCTCCGTCACGGGCGTGCTGCGTGACGACGACGATCGCGTGGTCGGGGCGACCGCGGCCGTCCTGGACGGCGACGGGCGACGCACCGGAGAGATGGAGGAGCACCGTGCGGACCTGGTGCTGGCCTGCGACGGGGTGTCCTCCCGCACCGCCGTGTCGGCCGGACTGCACCGCCGCAAGGATCGCCCCATGGGTGTGGCGGTCCGTGCGTACTACGAGTCCCCCCGCAGTGACCTGGACTGGATGGAGGGCTGGCTGGAACTCACGGACGGGTCGGACCCCCGCGGTGGTCTGTTGCCCGGATACGGATGGGTCTTCGGCGCGGGCGACGGGACCGCGAACGTCGGACTCGGGATCCTGGACACCTCGCCCGCGTTCGGGAAACTGGACTACCGCAAGGTGCTGGCCGACTGGGCGTCGTCCATGCCGCCCGAGTGGACCTTCGATCCCGACCACGTCCGGGGCAAGGTGCTCTCCGCCGCCTTGCCGATGGCCTTCAACCGCACGCCGCACTGGGACCCCGGGATGCTCCTGCTGGGTGACTCGGCCGGCCTGGTCTCGGCCTTCAACGGGGAGGGGATCTCCAACGCGATGGAGTCCGCCCGGTACGCCGCCGAACACGTCGTGGAGGCGGCCGGGGCCAACGGGCCGGCCCAACGCGATGCCGTACTCGCCCGTTACCCACACCGCCTGCGGAACGAGTGGGGTGCGCACTTCACACAGGGGAGGGTTCTGGCGGAGGCCATCGGGCACCCCCGGGTCATGAAAGCGGCCCTGGCCACCGGGATGGCCGTGCCACCGCTGATGCGCTTCGTGGTGCAGACCATGACGGAGCTGACCGATCATCCGCCGCGCACCTGGCAGGATCGGGCCGTCGCCGTCCTGGACGCGCTCACCCCGCCGACCTCCAACATCCGGCCCGCGGCAAAAGAATCCCCCGAAACCAGTAAAGTGGAGAACCGTGACTGATTCCTCCTCCGCCCCCCAACGGCACGACGACGCCCACGCCCCCGCGGGCGAGACCGTCGCCACCGGTGGTGATTCCGCGCTTCCCGCGGGCATGGAGGTCATCGCGGCCGATCCCGAGTTCGGTGCCCAGGTTCTGGCCGCCCTGGACCGGATCGAGACCCGTCTGGCCGAAGAAGTGCGCAGCTCGGACCCCCTCATCGAGGTCACGGCCTCCCACCTGCTCAAAGCGGGAGGGAAGCGCGTGCGGCCGCTGCTCACGGTGCTCGCCGGTGCCATCGGAGGCGGGATCAACGACGACGTGATCGACGCCGCCGTCGTGGTCGAACTGACGCATCTGGCCTCGCTGTACCACGACGACGTCATGGACTCCGCACCCGTGCGCCGCGGGGTGGATGCGGCCCACACCGTATGGGGCAACAACGTCGCGATCCTCACCGGGGACCTGATCTTCGCGCGGGCCTCCGCGCTGGTGGCCACGCTGTCCCAGCGGGCTTACCAGATCCAGGCCAACGCGTTCGAACGCCTGGTCACCGGCCAGTTGCAGGAGACCTCCGGCCCGCCCGAGGGCACCGACGCCCTGGAGCACTACATCCAGGTTCTGGCCGGCAAGACCGGTTCGCTGATCGCAGCGTGCGGGGTCTACGGCTCGACCCTGGCCGGTGCGACCCCCGAGGTCATCGAGGTCCTGGAGAACTACGGTGAGAAGATCGGCGTGGCCTTCCAACTGGCCGACGACGTCATCGACATCACGTCCACGGCAGCTCAGACCGGGAAGACCCCCGGTACCGACCTGCGTGAAGGCGTCCCCACCCTGCCCGTCCTCGTGCTGCGACGCATGGCTGCCGGGGGCGACACCTCCGCCCAGGAAGTGCTCGCACTCGTGGACGGTGACCTGACCGCGGACGAAGATCTCGCCCGTGCGGTCGAGGCATTGGCCGGGCATCCCGCCATCGACGGGGCGTGGGAGGTCGCCGAGTCCTGGGTCAACCATGCGGAAGCCGCCCTGGCGCCTCTGCCGGAATCCACCGCCAAACGCGCCTTGCAGAGCTTCGCGCGCGGCATGGTGCATCGATCCGCATAAGCCCGGGTAGCCTGAACCCTCAAACCGTCCCTCCGGCCACCCTCACCGGACCCGCGGAACCATTCGCAACCACCGCCGGGCCTTTCGCGCCAGGCACCCTCTGAGCACCACGAGGTGGACCCGTGTCCTCAAACACATCCGCACCTCCCGCTGCGCAACAGCGTGAGGTCTTTTCCAATCGAACCGTCTTCATCCTGGCCGCCATGGGCTCCGCCATCGGCCTGGGAAACATCTGGCGTTTCCCGTACGTCGCCTACGAAAACGGCGGCGGGGCCTTCATGATCCCCTACCTGATCGCGCTGCTGACGGCGGGTCTCCCGCTGCTCATGCTCGACTACGCGGTGGGACATCGCTACCGGGCCTCCGCACCGCTGTCCTATCGGCGCCTGCATCCGAAGGCCGAGTTCCTCGGCTGGTGGCAGTTGTGCATCTGTTTCGTGATCGCCGCTTACTACGCGGTGATCATCGCGTGGGCCGGTTCCTACACGATCTTCTCCGTGACCAAGGCCTGGGGGGATGACCCCGAGGGCTTCTTCATGGGCCAGTACCTGCAGGTCGCCGACACCGTCGCCCCGAGCTTCGACTTCGTCCCGCAGGTGCTCCTGGGTCTGGCTCTCGTCTGGGTCATCCTGCTGGTGGTCATGGCCCTGGGTGTGCAGCGCGGCATCGGCCGCTTCAACGTGGTCTTCATCCCGCTGCTGGTGGTCATGTTCGCCGTCATGGTGGTCATGGCGCTGACCCTGGACGGTGCCGGTGCCGGTCTCAACGCCCTGTTCACCCCGGACTGGTCGGCTCTGGGCAACAGTGCGGTGTGGATGGCCGCGTACGGGCAGATCTTCTTCTCCCTGTCCGTGGGCTTCGGCATCATGGTCACCTACGCCTCCTACCTCAAGCGGCGTTCGGACCTGACCAGCACCGCGCTGGTCGTCGGCTTCGCGAACTCCTCCTTCGAGATCCTGGCCGGCATCGGCGTCTTCGCGGCGCTGGGCTTCATGGCCACGGCATCGGGGGCCGAGGTTTCCGAGGTCGTCAGCGGCGGCATCGGCCTGGCCTTCATCGCCTTCCCCACGATCATCTCCGAGGCGCCCATGGGTGCCCTGCTCGGTGTGCTGTTCTTCGGGGCACTGACCTTCGCGGGCTTGACCTCGTTGATCTCGATCGTGGAGGTCATCATCGCGGGCGTCCAGGACAAGCTGGGTCTGGGACGGTTGGCGGGCACCATCGCCGTCGTCGTCCCGTTGGCCGTGGCCTCCTTGCTGCTGTTCCCGACGACGACTGGCCTGAACCTCCTGGACGTCACGGACGCCTTCGTCAACAACTTCGGCATCATGGCCGCGTCCCTGGCTGCGGTGATCACCCTCAGCGCCGGCTTGACAGCGCTCCCGGGCTTGCGCGACCACCTCAACGCCGTGTCGGCCTTCAAGGTCGGCCGCACCTGGATGATCTTCATCGGCGGTGTGGCCGTCGTGGTCCTGGGCTACTCGATCATCGGGCAGATCACCACGGTGCTCTCCGAGGGCTACGGTGGGTTCCCCACCTGGTTCGTGGTGACCTTCGGTTGGGGCATGGCCATCTCCCTGGTGGTGATTTCCCTGATCGTCTCGAAGATCCCGTGGTCCAAGCGTTCCCGTGGGGCCCAGTCTTCGCCCGCACTGGCGGTGCTGGACCCGGGATTGGACCAGAAGTACCTGAGCACCGGGGTGACCCCCACGATCACGAGTTCCGTGGTACGTGACGGGACCCCCTGGCACGACCCGCACGAGCACCGGGAGCGCGCTTCCGAGCCCTGGGTGGAGTCCGACGACGCCCGCACGAACGCAGTCGAGGAGGGAACCCGATGAGCACCGAAGCAATCGTGATGCTGGTCGTGGCCGGGGTCACGGTGTGGGGCGGGTTGATCGCCTCCATCCTGAACCTGCGGCGCCAGCCGGACGAAAGCGGCGACGAGTAGGACCGCACCGGACCACTGATCCGCACCACTCATGACAACGGCTCGGGCCGGGCACCCAACAGGGTGCCCGGCCCGAGCCGTTTCTGTGGACCACCGGGGACGACCTCAGGCGCCCCTCGCCCGCCGTCGTTGCGCACGGCCGCGGCCGTAGGCATCCACGACCAGGAGGACGACGGCGGCCCACACGATCCCGAATCCCAGCCAGCGTTCCAGCGGCATGGCCTCGTGCAGGTACAGCACGGCCAGGAGGAACTGCAGGATCGGTGCGATGTACTGCAGCATCCCCACGGTGCTCAACGGTAGACGGGCGGCCGCCAGTCCGAAGAGCAGCAGGGGCACGACCGTGACCACACCGGAGGCCGCGAGCAACAGCGTGTGCGTGGTCCCGTGGCCCGTCAGCGTCAGCTGGTCGCCACGCGCCAGCCCGGCGATGATCAAAGCGGCCGGAGGCATGATGGCCAGCGTTTCCATGGTCAAGGACACCAGCGCGGGCCAGCTGCCGCGCAGCATCGACTTGGTCAAACCGTAGAGTCCGAAGGAGAACGCGAGTCCGAGGGACAGCCACGGAACCTGACCGTAGAAGACGGACATCACGACCACGGCGGCCAGCCCCAGGCCCACCGCACCCCATTGGAGAGGCCTGAGTTTCTCCCGCAGGACCAGGACCCCCAGGGCGATGGCCACGATGGGATTGATGAAGTAACCCAGGGAGGCTTCCAGCGTGTGGCCCGTGGTGGTCGCGATCGTGTACAGCAGCCAGTTGCACCCGATCAGCACCCCGGACAGGAGGAAGAGCCCCAGCGCCTTCGGTTGGGTGAAGGCCGCCAGGAACCGGCCGAACTGCCCGAAGACGGCCAACAGGACCAGGCAGAGGCCCAGCGCGAAGATCACGCGCAGGGACACGATCTCCCAGGCTCCGGCGGGCACGAGCGCCACGAAGTACAGGGGCAGCAGCCCCCACAGTCCGTAGGCGCTCGCGCCGAAGACCAACCCGCGCCGGTCGTCGCCTCCTGGGCGCACCGGTTCGGGCGTGCTCAAACGGTCACTGCCCGATCACAGCCCGAAGAAGCGGCTGAAAAAGCCCTTCTTGCGCGGCTCGTCCTCCTGCTCGCGGTCCTCGCGGGCGGTCTGGGCGTCAGCGGGCTGATCGTCCGTGGCCCGAGCGTCGTCCGCGGGCTTCGCGGAACCGGGCGCTGCCGGGCTCTGGTCTGCTCCGGTTCCGGCAGTGGCGGGCTCGCGATCTGCCGGGGCCTGCGCAGCGCCCGGCTCCTCAACCGTGCCCCCGGGTCCGATGACCGGTTCGACGGCCTCGTCCTGGACGGGGCGAGCCGTGGCAGGCTCCTCGACGCGCGGCTGCCGCACCTCGGGGCGTTCCGTGTCCCGCGGCTCCGCAGATTCGGTGCGGGCCGCGTACTCCTCCGGGGAAACGACGCCGGGCGAACGGTGGTCCTCGCGGTCCGCCGTTGCGGCCTGCTCGGCGGTCCGTGCATGGTCGCGCCGGGCGTCGTCGTCGGTCTCGGGGGAGAGGGAGGGCACCGTGGTGGTCGTGACCTCGCCGGGGGCGATGTCGCGGCGCGGCTCCTGGTCGTAGGGCAGATCCTCGGAAGCGGTACCCGGTACGGGTGCCTCCAGGTCCTCGCGGGACAGCTCGGCGGGCAGCGGCTCCTGGCCGTCCTGGGTCGGGGCCTGCGTCGCCGTTGCCTCGTCACCCTCGCCGGCTTCCGCAGCGGCCGCGGCCTCCGGGGCCACCGAAACGGACTCGGCGGGGCTGTCAGCGGCTGCCGACGCCTCACGGCGCGTGGCCTCCTCGGCCTCTCGGACCGCGGTGTCCTGAGCCGCCTGCTGTTCGGCGATCTGCTGCGCGTCGGAACGGTCGGCGGCCAGGGCCTCGCGGCGGGTCCGGGCCTCCTGCTCCAGGCGGGCGAGTTCGTCCTCGCCCACGGTGGACTCGGCCGGCTCCACCCCGGAGACCTGGTGGTCCTCGAACCAGAACCGCTGGGCGCCGTCGCGGGTGGAGATCACGCACGTGGCGTCGGTGTCCCACTCGATGTGCATCCCGCGGAGCTTGGCGTAGGAGTCCAATGCCCGGTTGTGGTCAACCGCGGTCCCGGTCTGGAGGGCCTCGGCGATCACGCGCATCATGGTTTCCAGGGAGATCGGTTCGAGCTCGAGCTCGGGGCCCTCCAACAGGAGCCAGGCGGTGACCTGCTTGCCCACGCGGGCCGGGTAGTGCGCCCACACGCCGGTCAGGGACTTTGTGGCCAGTGTCAACTGACGGGCCAGGCCGTCCTGGGTGGGCAGTTCATCGGTGATGAGTTCGTCGACGTCGGCCCGCGCTCCTGATTCGCGGGACTGGACGGCAGCGGCCACGACCTCGGAGGGGAAGTGGCCCAGTTCCTGCCAGGACCACACCCAGGAGCCGCGCTCGGCGGAGTCGGTGCCCAGCAGGTGCGGGGTCAGCACGACGGGCGGATCGGACTGCAGGGTGAAGGACGGAACGGAGAAGTCCACGTCCCACTCGACGCCCTGGCTCAATTCGGCCAGACGGGCCTGATGTTCGGTCGAAATGAAGATCGAGTCGTCGATCAGTTCCTGCAGTGAAGTCGTCATAACCTCCAGGCTAGCAACGGCTGATGGAACCCGTGGACAGCCTGCCGGATAGGCTTGTTCACATGACTCAGCCACAGCAGGAGCCCGGCAAGCGATCCCGCAATCGTGCCGGAGGGCACGCAGCAGATCTGCTGAGCAGTGAGCAGGTCGCCGAAGCCCTCCAGGACGAGCTCCGGTCCGTCGGCAACTGGGTCCTCGAGGTCCTCAACGCCCAGCTGGGGTGGGACCGGATGGACGTCGACCTCAAACCACAGGGCGGGCGTGTGTGGCTGCGCATCACGGAACACCGTGGCGAACACACCCTGCCCGGCACCGTGGGGCCCATCAAACCCGGCAGCCCGATCCTGCGCCGGATCAGTCGGCTCCAGTCCCTGGCCTACCGCCCGGGCCGCGGCACCTGGCTGTCCACGGTGGTCACCGTGACCGCCGAGGGGTGGCCCCGACCGACGTATTCCTTCGCCGCCCAGCACAATTTCGACGAGCGTCCGCCCACCCTCGGAGAGGAAGGCCCGTACGGAATCGAGGAGGGCATCGAACATCTCGAGGCCTTTCCGCGGACCGAGGCGAGGGTTCCCACCTGGCTGTCGGCAATGGCCGGAGACAGCGACCAGGTCATTCCGGTTCTGCCCCCGGGAACCGAGCAGGAGGCCGACCCCGACGGCACGGTCAACCCGCGGCTGCGGGAGGCCGTGGCCGAGTTCGCTGCTGCGCCCTCCGAAGAAGGGCTCATCGAGGTGCTCCGGCAGTGCACCGCCGGGGACCTCCTGGTGGATGCCACGGGATCGGACCTCGTCCGTGGGCCCAACCAGCAGATCACGGGAGATTCCGTGATCCGGTTGCAGAGCTTCGCGGAGGCCGACGGCACACGGTCCCTGGCGGCCTACACGGCCCAGCGCGAGGCGCGCAACATGTTCGACCGCTCCGGCCAGGAGGGCGACCCCGTGTTCCTGCGGCAGCGGGCCACGGCGATCCTGGAGCTGGTGGGTGCGGACCGACAGTACGACCACCTCATCATCGACGCGGGAGCCGCGTCCTGCCGGATCCCCCGCGAGCAGATCGACTGGCTCCTGTCCTCACCCCGCAACGACGTCGCCAAGAACGGGCTGGCCATCGGCAGCGTGCCGCAGGTGCTCTCCGGAATGGTCGGACCCAACAGCGTGCTGCTCCTGGGTGTGCGTCCCGTGACCGGCAACGGGGACCGGGCGGCTGATGGTTCCGCAAACGAACCCGAAGGTGCGGCTCCGGCGGCAGCCACGACCTCCGACGTCGAACCCGTGTGGGCGAAACCGGAGGAAGGACAGGTGGCCGACACCCTGCTGCTGTTCACCTCGGCCGCCGAAGTCGCTGCGCTGGACCCCGGCCTTGCGATTCGTTCCGCCCCGGCCCGCGACGTCCTGCGCTACGCACTGGGCACGGGTGCCCGCCAGGTCTGTCTGAACGCGCGGCCACCGGTCGCCTCGTTCAGCAGCGAGGACATCCGGGACGTGCTGGAATCCGTGGAGCGTTCGTCCGCGCAGAACGTCGAGGACGGCGTGCCGCTGCCGCCCATGGCCGGCGGCCTGGACGTGGACACCGATCCCGGGATGCTGAGCAGCGACCCGGGCCTGCTCGATGCAGACCCGGGTCAGCCCGAGGTCGATCCCGGTTCGGGGTTCCCGCGCGGTTGACCGAGCGGGTGTCGGCCGTCAGCCCTGGCTTTCCGCCCACTTCTGGCGGACCCGGGAACCCAGCTCCGGGTTGATGTTCTCCCAGTACTGGAACGCGCGTTCGCGGATCCCGTCGTCGGTCACGTCGCCGATGTGCCCGGCCACGTTGTTGACCAGCATGTCCTGCTGCTCGGCGGACATGACCTCGGAGTAGAGCTCGGAGGCCTGACGTTTCTCGTCGTCCTCGGGCCCGCGTACGGTGGCTGCGGCACGGACCATCTCACCGTCGGACTGCCAGTACATGTCCTCGTTGGCCCGCGCCGGGTCGGCGTGCGGCCCGCCCTTGGAGTTCTCGGCGTACACCGGGACCGCCGGGGACTTGAACGTGTAGCGCATGGGCCCGTCGTGCGAGTAGGAGTTCTGCTCGGCGAAGTGCGGATAGTTGACCGGAAGATCCGCGAAGTTCGCCCCGATGCGGTGGCGGTGGGTGTCCGGGTAGGAAAACACACGCGTCATGAGCATCTTGTCCGGGGAGATCGCCACCCCCGGGACCGTGTTCCCCGGGGAGAAGGCCGCCTGCTCGATCTGGGCGAAGAAGTTCAACGGGTTCTGGTTCAGCGTGAACCTACCCACCTTGATGCGCGGGTAATCCTTCTTGGAGATCGTCTTGGTGACGTCGAACGGGTTGACCTTGTACGTCTTTCCGTCTTCGTACGGCATGACCTGGACGTAGACGTCCCAGGACGGGAACTCTCCGCGTTCGATCGCGTCGTACAGGTCCCGGCGGTGGGCATCGGCGTCCTGACCGGCCAGTTGGTCGGCCTCCTCCTGCGTCAGACCCTCCACGCCCTGGTTGGAGACGAAGTGGTACTTGACCCAGAACCGCTCGCCCTGGGCGTTGATCCACTGGTAGGTGTGTGAACCGTACCCGTTCATGTGGCGCCAGTTCTTGGGAATACCGCGGTCACCCATGAGGTAGGTGACCTGGTGGGAGGACTCCGGGTGATGGGTCCAGAAGTCCCACTGCATGTTGTGGTCACGCAGGCCGGAACCGGGCAGGCGCTTCTGGGAGTGGATGAAGTCCGGGAACTTGATCCCGTCGCGGACGAAGAAGATCGGGGTGTTGTTCCCGACGATGTCCAGGTTTCCTTCGGTCGTGTAGAACTTCAGGGCGAAACCGCGGGGATCGCGCCAGGTATCAGGGGACCCCTGTTCGCCGGCCACCGTTGAGAAGCGGGCGAGCATGGGGGTCTTGGTCCCGGGCTGGAACACGGCGGCGCGGGTGTACTGCGAGACGTCCTCGGTGATCTCGAGTTCGCCGAACGCCCCGCCGCCCTTCGCGTGGACCACGCGCTCGGGCACACGTTCGCGGTCGAAGGCCGCAAGCTTCTCCACCACGTAGGTGTCGGTCAGGGAGATGACCCCGTCGGGGCCGCCCACCGTGAGCGAATGGTTGTCCGACGGGACGGCCCGTCCCTGTTGGTCCGTGGTGAAGGTCCCGGTGGGGCGCTCGCCGATGTTGCGAACGTCCTGCCCTGACATCTCTGGCTGTTCGGACTTTCCTGACATCTCTGACATGTTCGTCCTCCTCATGAATTCACGGTTGTGGTTCGGCTGCGGCGGTGGCTTGGCACCGCTCGCACAGGCCTCGGTAAAGGACCTCGGCGGACAGCAACGTCATCCCGTGGTCCTGGGAAGGAACCAGGCACGGAGCGGCACCCACCGAGCAGTCGACGTCCTCCACCCGGCCGCACCGTATGCAGTACGCGTGATGGTGGTTGTCGCCCGTGCGGGTTTCGTACAGTGCCGGGCCGGCCGGTGGTTCGAATTTCCGCACCAGGTCCAGCTCGGTGAGGTCCGACAGGACCACGTACACCGACTGGGGTGTGATCGACGGCAGGTCTTCGCGCACCCACCGCGTGATCTCGTCTGCGGACGAGTGTGGATGGCGATCGGTGGCGCCCAGGACGGCAAGCCGTTGTTTGGTCACCCGACGACCGTGTCCGCGCAACTGCAATGCCCACTCGTCGGCGGCCAGGAGCGGGCGTGGCCTCGTCCCGCCCGCTGTGCCTGCCATTACCGTCGTGGATCGCTGCATGTGATTCACGCTAACCAAAGATCTGAGTAGTTCACAACAACCCGCCCCGAGACTTTCACCGGTGTCCCCTGAGTGTCGTCTGTACTAATCAGACGGCTCTTGGCCTGCGGTACCCCGGCGCGTAGAATTTTCGGGATTGCGTGCCACACCTGAGTAGACGCAACTCCCACACGTGAATGCCGACCATCGTCGGCGAACCACCTCGCTGCCGCTGATGTTCGTGCGACCCACCAACACCTCACCAGTCGGCCGACGGCCAGTAGGAGGCCAACCATCGTCCCGCAGCACTCGAACGATCCTGTGACCGGCCGCCCCGGTCCCGAGCAGGACACGGACCTCGCCGACGAACTCCTCGACGGTGGGGCACAGGGCGTACCCGATGTCGACGGCACGGGGGAGCAGGCTCCTGCGGCAGACGGTCCGCTCGAGGACGAGGAACTGCTGGATGCAGTGCGCGCCGGTGACGAGACCTCCTACGGCGTGCTCTACCAGCGCCACCGTTCCACTGCTCTCAATGTCGCCCGCATGCACACCCGCAACGTGCAGGACGCCGAGGACCTGGTCTCCGAGGCCTTCACCAGAGTTCTGTCCGTCATCCGCAAGGGCGGGGGCCCGCAGAAGTTCCTGCGCAGCTACCTGGTGACCACCATCGGCCGCCTGGCCGTTGACCACGGGGTCGCCTCGACACGCGTGCAGCCGGTCGGTGAGCACAGCGAACTCGACGGTGCAGAGGAATTCGACGACGTCGTGGTCCGGCAGTGCGACGCCGTCGCCGTCGCCGGTGCGTACGCCTCGTTGCCGGAACGCTGGCAGGCCGTGCTGTGGCACGCCGAGGTCGAGGGTATGAAACCGCAGGCGATTGCCGAGGTCCTGGGCATGACACCGAATGCGGTGTCGGCGCTGAACAAGCGGGCAAGGGGAGGCCTCCAGGCCGCCTATCTGCAGGCGCAGGTGTCCTCGGCCGCCACGAGCCAGTGCCCGGAGATCGCCGCAGACCTCGGTGCCTTCGCCCGGGGGAGCCTCGGGTCTCGGGCGCGACGGGAGGTGCAGCAGCACCTGGACTCCTGCCCGCGGTGCACGGCCGAGTACCTGCAACTGCAGGAGACCGGCGTGGGAATGCGGACCTGGCTGCTCCCCGCGCTGGCGGCACTGCCCCTGTGGGGCACCGAATCCAAGGTCCTGGCCGCGCTCATGGTCTCGGGCGGTGGCACGGGAGCCGCTGCGGTCGCATCCGGGGTGGCCCAAGGAACGCAGAACGCCGCCGGGACAACCGGCTCCACGGGCGGGGTGGCGATCGACCCGACGACCACCGCCGCGGCAGCCGATTCGTCGCACGGACCTTCCCTCTTCGAGGGTGTCGTCGACGACCCGCCACCCTCGGCCGACCAGGCGTCGGGCGACGCCTCCTCGGCCGGGTCCGGTGCCAACGCGGGAACTGTCACGGGCGTCGTTGGAGCCGGAGTCGGACTCAAGGTCGTTGTGGGTGCGGTGGCGGCCTCCGCCGTCGTCGCGCTGGTCGGTGTCGGGTTCAACACGCTCGTGAGGGACGACGGGACCAACGGTTCCACCACACTCGGTGGACTTCCGTTCCCGGCCCATGACGGACCGGCAGAGGCCACGGAGGCGGCTGAGACCGCCGGAGCCACCTCGTCGGACAGCGCGGATCGCGCCTCGAGCACGCCCACGGACGACTCCGAGAGTTCGGAGACCGTGCGCGTCGGCCTGGAGCGCAGCAACGAGCTGTCCGGGCCCACCGCGCGTTCGACCGAAGCTTCAGAGGCCACAGGACCGTCTGTCGGCATGAGTGCATTCCGCAACGTCCCCGCTGACCCCCCACTCGCTCGGAGCCCGGAGAGCCAGGCGGCCGCCCCCGCGCAGAACGATTCGGGTGCGACCGCCAACGGTGTGCTGCCGCGTTCGGCCGACCAACAAGACCCCGCGACGGTCCGGGTGCCGGAGGCACCCCGCCAGCAGGCGCCCGAGGGCTCGGGGACCACACCGGGGACGGGGCACGCCGGCGCTCTCGTGCCGCCCGTCGTGGACGACACCCCTGAGACAGCGCCGACCGCGCCAACCCCGAACCAGTCCGAAGAAGTGCCGGCTGAGCCCGCAGAGCCGACTTCCACGGAACCGGCACCCACGGACCCCGGAACGGGGGAGGGCGACGGTGTTCGGCAGACCTCGGATCCTGCAGGTGTCCCGACTGACGGGGGCGACTCGACGCGAGTCGACACCCCGGAGACCCACCTGCCCACCGACGAGCCCGGGCCGCAGACCCAGGATCCGACGCAGACGACTGGACCCGCTCCCACGACGGAGCCCTCCCCGAGTCCGTTGCCGACCACCGACGCCTCCGAGCCGACGGACGGGTCCACGGATTCGTCGGGTACGGACACATCCGGCACGGACACGTCCACCCGCGACACCACCGGTGGGGATTCCACCGACCCGACCAGTGACCCGACCAGCGGTTCGGATACCGGCGGGTACTGGGTCCTCACCCCGGACGGTTGGGTGCTGATTGGCTGGAGGTGAGTGCTGAATGCACCGGCATTTCAATGGTCTGAAAACCGTCACCCTGCTTGGTGGCATGTGGTTGTTGCTCCTGGCCATCGGGTACGGCGTGGCCGTGGCGGCCAACAACTCGGTGTTCATCGGGGTGTTCGCCCTGATCGGGCTGGGTACGACGGCGTACAGCTACTGGAACAGCGACAAGATCGCGCTCGCGTCCATGCGTGCCGTCCCTGTGTCCGAACAGCAGGCGCCCGGCCTGTACCGGACCGTTCGGGAACTCTCCCAGCAAGCGGGTCAGCCGATGCCACGGCTCTACGTGTCGCCCACCATGAGCCCGAATGCGTTTGCCACGGGTCGGAATCCGCAGAATGCCGCAGTGTGCTGTACGGAAGGGATCCTGCAGTTGCTCGAGGAGCGTGAACTGCGGGGCGTGCTCGGCCACGAACTCATGCACGTCTACAACCGGGACATCCTGACGTCCTCGGTGGCCGCGGCCGTGGCCGGCATCATCACTTCGGCCGCCCAGATGCTGCAGTTCGCCGCGATCTTCGGTGGCCGTGGTGGCGGGGACAACCGCGGAAACTCCCTGGCGGGACTGGCCATTGCGCTGCTGGCCCCCATGGCCGCCACGGTTATTCAGCTGGCCATTTCACGGACCCGCGAGTACGACGCAGACGAGGACGGCGCCCAACTCACTGGTGACCCGTTGGCGTTGGCCAATGCGCTCCAGAAGATCGAGAACGGCGTCAGCGCCCAACCGTTGGACCCGAACGACCAGCGGGTGGTCAACACGTCCTCCATGATGATCGCCAACCCGTTCTCCGGGCGCGGAATGGCGAATTTGTTCCGCACGCACCCGCCGACTGCGGACCGGATCGCCCGGCTGCAGAACATGGCCGGCGGCGGGGACGCCCGGCCCTGAACCGGCCGGGCCCGGGAACGGTCAGCGGAAGTTGACGAACTGCAGGTCGACCTCCACGTCGGCAGACTTGAGCATGGAGATCGTGTCCTGAAGGTCGTCCCGGGACTTGGAGGAGACGCGCAGCTCATCACCCTGGATGGTTGCCTTGACGGACTTGGGTCCTTCGTCCCGGATGAGCTTGGTGATCTTCTTGGCCTGGTCCTGCGCAATGCCCTCCTTGATGGAGGACTCGATCCGGAACTCCTTGCCGGAGGCGTACGGGTCGCCCGCGTCCAGTGACTTCAGGGAGATGCCACGCTTGACGAGCTTGGACTGGAAGACGTCGAGGACGGCCAAAGCGCGCTCTTCCGAGTTGGCCTTGATCAGGATCTTCTCGCCGGAGTAATCGATGTCCGCACCAACGCCACGGAAGTCGTAGCGCTGGGCAATCTCCTTCTGGGCCTGGTTCAGGGCGTTGGAGACCTCCTGCTTGTCCACCTTGCTGACAACGTCGAACGTCGAATCGCTGGCCACTGGGTACTCCTTTCTCGTCATTCGGGTCTGCTCGTCACGGCCGGATGAGCCGGAGAGAGGAGCACACCGCGCGGGTTCGTAACGGACGGTCATGGTGGGTGCCGGCGCCCGACTCCCATGAGCGGTCATCCGCGTGTTCATTCGCCAGTCTAGAGGTGTGACCGATTTGTGATGCGAACGGCAGGATTCACACAGACGAAGCGGGCAAACTGCAGGGTATGAGCACATCGTCGTCGAAGAGTTCGTCGTCGGAACCCCGTCCTGCCCCTGTGCCCCGGAATGCGCGGAGATCGCGGATCTCCGCCGGAGTTTCCCAACTTAACCGCCAGGCCACCCGCACCGGCAAGGCCGCCGCCGGCACCGTACTGGCTGCTGCCCTCATGTCCGGGGTCGGAGCCACCCCCGCCGTCGCGGTGGAAAACGCGGTGCGACCGCCGGCGGCCAGCCCCGACCAGGATGCGCCCTGGGCGGAGCCCACAGCGCCGCAGGCCCAGGAACCCTCCGTGACCGCACGCCTGGCGGGGGTTGCGGAGGAACTCGATCTGGCGGTAACCCGCGGTGAGATCACGATCGACCAGGCGCTCGGGTTCTTCGCGCAGATTCAGTCGCGAGCATTCGCGGCCTAGATGTACTTCCCCGTGACGTTGTGAACGCGTTGTGAGGGTGTTTGGCCGCCGATGCCGGTGTGGGGTCTGTGGTGATTGTAGTGATGGAGCCACCGCGTGTAGGCGGCTTCTCGTTCGGCCTCACTGGTGTAGGGCTGCGCGTAGGCCCATTCAGCGGCCAGCGTCCGGTTGAACCGCTCAACCTTGCCGTTGGTCTGCGGCCTGTAGGGTTTC
>NZ_RKMF01000020.1 GCF_003797835.1 Kocuria soli | reverse complement strand
GGAGCACGTCGAGGCCTTCCGGATGGGCAGTGTAGGAACTTCCATCTTCGGAAGGCCTCGACGCCTACCCGGTCACCGCCACGCCAGCGGCCACTTCGGGGTCTACACCCTCATCTGTGAAGAGCCCACAAAGGCGCGGCAGCAACCGTTGTTTGACCGGTTGCTCTGGTGCTGTGGCACTGATTGCGCCCCGGCATCATGATGGATCAGGTGGTAATGTGAGACGTCGACGCTGTAGGCGGCGAAAGTCGGGGCAGACCCACCCCCTTGTACCAGAACCATTCAGCTACATCGTCGGCAAAACAAGCACAAGAACCGTAATCAATGGGGCAGTAACGACCATTGCCGCGCCCCAGGCCAGCATGCCGCGATACACCGACCGCTGCTTTTCAGCCTCAGCACTTGCCAGTACCAGACTCCCGACCGTCGAAAACGGTGTGGAGTCCACCACGGTGGCGCAAATAGTTAGGGCCGCAATCATGGCCGGAATAGAAATTTCGCCTTGAAGAAGGAACGGGCTAGCAATAGGGATCAATGCAATAATAATTCCGGTACTCGACGCGAATGCTGAAACAATCGCCGCCACGGCGCAAATGATCAAGGCCGTCAAAAGAGGATTATCAAGAGCACTGGCAGACTCGCCGACAAACTCCACCGTCCCGAAGTATTGAAGCACGCCGATGTAGGTCACGATACCGCCAACCAGCAGGACAACATTCCACGCGATCGCAGTCTCGGCGCCCTCACTGCTTTTCCAAAGGATCAGTTTGAGAATCACAGCCGCGGAAAGCGCAAGAATGCCGATGTCCACCCCGGCCGACAGCGTAATGGCCGCCACGAGTGCTATGGTCACCAAGGTAACGACCTTCGTGGAGGTGAGCTTCTCGTGCGCAAGGCCCATAGCATCCTCGACCTTCGGCACATCGGGTCCCTCAGTAACTCCTAGCCCCCCGGACGACTGCGTCGATCCGGCCGCCCGCATCTCCAAGACGCGCTCAGACCCACGGCTGGCCAGCTGACGACGAATAAGCTGTCGACCCCCGAAGACAAAATAAATCACCACGCCGAGCAACACGTTGTAGCCGAAGTTCGCAGCGAACAAAATGAGGGGAAAGGAGCTCAATCCCTCCGCGCCTTCCAGCGCCTGATTCACGATTGCACCCAAAACATTGATGGGTGAGAAGTTTCCGCAGGCTGAGCCGTGGACAATCATCAAACCGATAAGACGACGATCAATGTCGTACCGCTTCGCGAGTTGCAGACCAATGGGCGCAAGGAACGCCACCGTTGCCGGCCCGAGGGCGCCAGCGGTTGTTGGAATTGCCGAGACAAAAAAGATGGCCCATGGAAGAACCGCCACGTTACCGCGAACGAGTCGAGCGGACGCATCGACGAGCCAGGCAATAGTGCCATTAATGCTTGCGATGCCGAACAGGAACGTCACCCCCACGAGTAGAATGAGCAAATCGGCGGGAAAGGCGTTATACAGGATTTCGAAATCGCCACCAGCAACGACGGCTGTGAGGGCTATGCCTGCAAACAGCGACAGAACTCCAAGATTGATCGGCCGTGTCGTTCCCAGGACGAAAATGATCGCCAGAATGCCGATTCCAATAATATGAACAATCAACTTGTATCCTCCGAGGTGTCGGACGCGTCATTCTGTCTGCGGCTCATTCATCTTTGAGGGAGCTAGTTAATAACGCGTATAATTACAGAGTTTTTTACCAGACCTGTCGGCAACCGATTTATTATATGAGCCGGGGCCTCAATAATGTATCCTGAAAGTAGTGATCGCCGACTGAGCCTTCGGTAGGTCAAGCGGCGATTGTCACCGCCGCCCGTGCAGCTCAATGGAGGTAATTTCCCGAACCACGCAGTCCCATAATCGCATTTTGGAATTCGACTTCCTGACCATTATGGTTCACGGACGAGCCCAGCCTTCATATCCGAGTTATAGCCGGGCGAGACCACGACATCGACCACGACCCCGCGCCCGGACTTGACCTTCCTTAGTGCCTCGTCAAAGGCGTCAGGAAGATCAGCCAAGTCACTTACAGGTCCAAGCCCTTCGAGACCCTGCGCCCGCGC
Organism: Kocuria soli; assembly: GCF_003797835.1. Classification (GTDB taxonomy): domain Bacteria; phylum Actinomycetota; class Actinomycetes; order Actinomycetales; family Micrococcaceae; genus Kocuria; species Kocuria soli. The sequence goes on along the minus strand of NZ_RKMF01000020.1, from coordinate 23,218 downwards.
CATGGCGGCTAGATCAGGAGCTGGCTCGTCGATGCGCTGACCAATCCCCTTTCTGCTGACATCCCGATTACGGGCCCGTGCCACTTTTTCCTGGTGCACCTCGTCGTTGAAGTAGGACCGGTTATTCGCCACGACAGCCAGGAACGGTATGTCGTCATGCGCCGCGGTCCATAGCGCCTGCACTCCCATCATGTAGTCGCCGTCGCCCAGCACCGAGACCGCGATTCGGTCGGAGCCCTTCAGTGCCAGCGCTGCGCCGATGGTCATGCCTGGGCCCGAGCCAATCCCACCCCCACCGTCGTATCCCAGGAAATCGAGCGGGTCCCAAAAGGGCCAGTCGTCTCCGTTCCAGCCGAGAGGTAGACGAACCAAGGTCGTCTTTTCCTTGGCCAACGATGACCTCAGCGCATGTGCAAGTTGGCCTAGCTGAATGGGGCCGGCCTTAGGAATGCTACCTCCATACTGGACATCTTGGTCGTTCGAATAGGACTTTAGAGATCCCGCACTGCCTGCGTCGACCTTCAAGGCATCCAAGAGCTGTGAAACCGCATAGTCGCCCGTGGTAGGAAGCCAGACATCGACTTCAGCTCGTGCCTGATGATCTTTGCTCCACCCGTTAATGATCATCTGATCTAGCCCCGCAGAGATGACCTTCTGCGACTCGCCCGTAGGCGCCTGGCCTAGCGTGCCGGCCACATCGATCCAATCCAGGGCCAGGACCACGTCAGCGGATCTTAGTGCTTCTCGTCCTCTTTCGCCCAGGAAGAAGCCCGGCCCCGGCACGTGTGCCGGGTGCTTGGTGGGGAAATTCGACCCAGCCTTGAGGTCGGTGATTACCCGCGCGTTGAGCTCCTCCGCGAGAAGGATTCTTCGTTGAAAGTCCTCCAAGCTTTTACTGCCGCGGCCAATGAGCAGTACCGGGTCCTGGGCCGAACTCAGGAGGGTTGCCGCCCTGGACACGGACTCTGCCGAAGCAGCCGGCTGGTCTTTAGCTAGGCCCACAGTGATTTTAGGCTGCAGGGGCTCTTCAGAAAGCGGAGTTTCTTGGACCTCGGCATCTAAGACCACGTACGTGGGCCCCTGAGGAGCGCTGCGAGCGACGTCCCATGCCCGGGCGAGTGACTCGAGACTTGCGTTCACGGACGTCGGAGTATCATCCCACTTGATGTAGTTTCGGACGATAGCAGGTTGGTCGGCACTCGTATGAATCCAGTCGATCCATGGTCGACGTTTGGCGGCGTCCAGCGGTCCGTTCGCACCGATGATGAGCATCGGGACCCGATCGCAATAGGCATTGAAAATTGCCATGCTTGCGTGCATCAACCCCACATTGCTGTGCAAAGCCACCGCAAGCGGCAACCCAGTTACTTTAGCGTAGCCGTGAGCTAACGCGACAGCGTGTTCCTCGTGAAGGCACATGAGCATGCCAGGCCCCTTCGCATCGAGGTTATTCACCAAGCTATCGTGGAGCCCCCGAAAGCTTGCCCCAGGATTCAATGCAATGAAAGGAATACCGGTATTCCGAAGGAAATGCGCTATTGCGTCACTCCCCCACCCGGCCGCCCCGGGAGGGGGCAGTTCTTCGGACTTCTGCGCGTCGATTTTCATCAAAGGACCACCGTCGTTGTCTTAGTCTCGGTGTAAGAGACGAGTTCTTCTAGGGACTCTTCCCGCCCGACGCCTGAGGATTTGACTCCCCCAAAAGGCAGACCCCAATAGTGCCGACTCGCTCCATTAATAAGGACATAGCCTGCATCCACCTTGGAAGCCATGCGGTGGGCTCTTCCAACATCCCGAGTCCAAATGCTTGCGGTCAGCCCGTACTGGACGCTGTTAGTGATCTCGAGAGCTTCGTCTTCATTCGTAAAAGTGGTAATCGAGAGCACGGGGCCGAACACTTCCTCTTGCGCCAGCCGACTGTAAGGATGTACATCCGCCATAACGGTCGGTTGGACGTACCATCCCTTGTCCCCGACGTTGTCAGGCCTCCCCCCTCCGGCGATGACCCTAGCGCCACCCGACTTTCCCAACTCGATTGCACTGAGGGTTTTGCGATATTGGGCCTCAGACACCACGGGACCCATTTGCGTCTCTACGTCCAGCGGGTGACCCACCCGGATCTCGTCCACAAGAGCCGCCACGCGGTCCATGACGGCGCGAGCAATGCTCTCGTGCACGAGGAGTCGACTCGTGGATCCGCAGCTTTGACCTGCAGTCCATGTGAAGTTCATCCCTTGCACAGCGGCGGAGGCCGCGGCGGACACGTCGGCGTCTTCCATCACAATCTGGGCGTTCTTGCCACCAAGTTCCAGGGTAATGTTTTTCACACCAGCATCCGCAGCATCGCGCTGGATCTGGCGTCCCGTCTCGGGTGCACCGATAAACCCGATACGACGAATTAAGTGATGGCGGACGATGGCCCCGCCCGCCCGCGCTCCTCGACCGGAGACCGTAAGCAACAAGTTCTTCGGCAATACTTGCGCGGCTAGTTCAGCTAGCCGAAGAGAGGACAACGGCGTCTGGTCAGGAGCTTTCAGGATCACCGCGTTTCCCGCGATGAGAGGGGCTGCAACTTTAGATATGGCAAAGAAGAACGGATGATTGAAAGCGCCGATCCTCGCGACCACACCATACGGTTGTTGGGTCGTATAGTGCAGATTGTCACTAACCGGGATGGTGCGCCCGCCAATGCTGAGTGCCATGTCGGCAAATATCTCCGCCATTTCCAGCCCCGCGTCGACGTCAACTTCCATCATTGCCAGCGGAAATCCGCCATCAACAGCGTCTAGGTGAGCAATTTCTGCGCGATGTTCACGCAATAATGCTACGAGGCGCCTCACCACCGTCGCGCGTTGACGCGGCGGAAGTAGGCCCCACTCCCTCTGCGCGCGATTCGGCGGCATTAACCATGACGTCCACAACTTCAGGGCCGCAGTCGGGAACATCAGCCAAGTGCTCGCCAGTTGATGGATTTTCGACGGCGTAGTGATTGTCGACGGCATACGGCTCGCCATCCAAGATAACTTGCCACTGTCTTTCTTCCACGGTATTACTCGAAAGAGATGTCATATTTGATTTCCTTCCTGGTCGACCAAACCTGATCCCTGCATAGTTTTTGGTTTTCCACGCTTGAAGTGTTGCCTAAATCTAGACGCCGAAGACGTGGAAGTAAACGGTAATTACACGCTGCAGCTCTGCCCTTTAATCATCCATCACGCTCTAATTGCAGACATACATGCGTCGAGTAGATTCTGCTCGCGAGTAGCTGTAGTCCGGGTCGTTGTTCTGATGTGCTTGCAGGCCGTCCGTAGGGTTCGCGGGACTGCGGGTGGGGCGGAACCCGCGTGAGGGGTCACGAAGGTGTCACGGGATGCGCCAGTGGACATCTCGCGACGGTGGGATGCACCCGTGCTCACTGCGGACACGCTGTCCGAATCGACGTCCACGACACCTCCTCAGGTACAGACGATCAACGATAGACAGTGAACCACGTCACTTTACTGCTGTCCAGAGGTAGCTTCTTCTCTGCAGGCTTGTAGCGCTCTTCGAGTGCTGGTTCGTCGGGGAGGGGAAGGACCGCCCGGCACGCCCAGCGATCGGTGGAGGCCGGGGCGGTGGCTTCCGTGGGCTCCACGGGGGCTTATATGACTGAGGTTTCTGGCCCTTCGCAGATGAGCTTGGGTGGCCCGTCGCGCGGGAAAGTCCTGGGACGCGTGTTGAGTGACCTGGGCAGAGGTCGAGGCCTCCAAGATAGGTAGCGACCAAGCAACCTGATCCATGAAGGCCTCGACGTGTCTCATGCTATCTGCGCGCCAGCGCGCGCTCTTTGACTTGCCCGACGTCCACGTGCTCGCCGTCCAGCGCGGGCCATGCTCGTTCACCGTGGTGGCCCAGACCTCCCCGGCAGCGGTCGGGTGCCCGTGCTGCGGTGTGGTCGCCACTGGCCACGGCCGCCGAGAGGTCCTGCTCCACTACCTCCCCTGCGCCGCAGTGTCCGTGAGGGTGCTCTGGCGCAAACCGATCTTCACGTATCGGGAACCGGCCTTCCGCATCACGACATTCAGCCAGGTCCACGAGCTGACCGCTGCGAGGGCCAAGCTCACGACGCGCGCAATCGCCTGGGCAGTGACACAGCTGCGCTCCCGTGACATCGCGGTCTCGGCTCTGGCGCAGATGCTCGGGATCGCGTAGAACATGCTCTGGCACGCCATGGTTCCGGTCATCGAGGCTGCGCTGGCTGCCGAGGACCGACTGAGCGGGGTGGATGCGCTCGGGGTCGATGAGCGCCTCTGGCGCCACGTGGGGCCGCCGGGCACCGGGTTGGTCACTGGCGTCGTGGACCACTCCCGCGGCCATAACTGCCAGCCCAGGACGCGACTGCTGGAACTGGTCCAGGGGCGTTCTGGAGCGGCCTACAGCGCCTGGCTCAGCGACCAGGGCAAGGCCTTCACGACCGGGATCCGCACCGCGACTCTGGACCCCTTCCATGGCTATGCCAACGCCATTCGTGACGAGCTGCCAGAGGCCATTACCGTGGTCGATGCCTTCCATATGGTCAAGCTCGGCGAGCAGGTCGTCGATGCAGTGCGTCGCCGCGTGCAGCAGGACAACCTGGGCCATCGCTGTAATAAGGCCGGTGATCCGTTGTACGGGATCCGTTGCACTCGGCAGATCGGAGTGGAACCCACCCGGTGCCGGGGAGGCCTGGGCCACCACGGTGGACGAGCATGGCCCGCGCTGGACGGCGAGCACGTGGACATCGGGCTAGGCGAAGAGGGGACTGCTGCACGGATAGGTGACGGTGATGATGGAAAAGTCCTCGTCGCCGGCGCGTGACTCTGTTGTTGACTAACAGCCGCAGGACTTGTCTTGGAACTAATCCGCCCGCGTGCCAGAGATGAGGACGCCGTCCGATACATGTCGGCCAGAGGCGAGCATGACTTCATACGAGCCGGGTCAGAGCCCCGTCAACGTCTGGTCTGCCCGGCCCCTGGCCGACGAGCCCACTGGGGAAGGCACGGTCCCATCATGACAATATCCACTAACGGAGTCACCGACTCCTCGGCCGCTCTCGACGTCGTTGCCGGAGTCGATACGCACGCCGATACCCACCATGTCGCGGTACTCAGCATGAGCGGCGGGCGGCTCGGTGATCGGCAGGTCCCTGCGACCCCTGCTGGCTACGAGACTCTCCTGAGCTACATCAGATGGTTCGGAAACATCCGACTCGTCGGGATTGAGGGCACCAGTTCTTATGACGCTGGGCTCTCCCGGCACCTGAGGGCGCAACAGCTTGAAGCGCCTGTAAATCTTCAGAGCGGCTGGCCTGGGGCTGGCTGGCAGGGCCGGCATTTCATCCGAAGCCGCTCGAACGATGACTCACAGGATTCTGTCCACAGGTGATCCATTTGGATCACCTGCCGCCCGGCCGGGTTCATACACTCGGCCGAAACCGCCGCCACAGGAGGAACACCATGAACGACCGCGACACCCCGACCGTCCACGAGCTCGTCAGCTCGCAGCTCAACGACCCGGGAGTGGATCTTTCCTCGGTCCACTTCATCGACCAGCCCGAAGCTGACATCACCCTCGACCCGAAGGCGCTCCAGGCATGAAGGTGGATGTTCCCAACGAGATCGCAGCCCTTCCCCCGTGGGTGGCCGGCTACGAGATGGGCCCCAACGACGTCGCGCTGATGACGTTCGCAGAGGTCGACGACGCCATGCAGATCTCCTCCAGCGCCATTCTGCCGGTCGATCAGCTTGGTGAGGACTTCGACGAGGCAATCGAACAGCTCGGCAAACGCCTCTACGTCGCTAACGGACCCATCGCCCCGGCAGCCGTCTTCGTGGTCGGTCACGGGCCCAACGGCGACATGCTCGCTGATCGCGTCATGGACGGCGTCCGCCCCGGGCTACCCCCCGAGTCACCGATCATCGGCCTGCACAACGACGGCGAGATCGTCCAGGTCCGCTCCGGCGATCGCCCCTGGGTCCCCGTTGGCCCGCCGGCAGATGTCTCCGCGGAGATGATCGGCATGGGCCTGCCCATTCCGTCGGCCTCGCGCGAGATGAGCGATCGCCGCTGGCAGCCTGACCCCGTGCCGGGGTACCCGAGCCTGCCGGCGACCGAGCGCGCCGGACTCGATGCCGCCCCGCCGTCCAAGCGGGCGCAGGTCGCCGTGGAACTGCTCACGGACCTCTCCAACGGTGCCGTGGACGACGTGCCCACGACCCAGAGCCGACTGGCCGCGCTGATCTCCTCCGATCCTCAGAACTGGATCCAGGACCACGTCATGATGACCGCAGTCAGCGCCAGCACCCCGGCCCTGGCTGATGAACTGCGCCGTCTCTACGTCCAGGCACCGCCCGAGGATCGGCAGTCGATCGCCGGGCCTGCGGCCCTCGCGGCCTTCGCCCAGCACGAGACGTCGCAGCCCCTGCGGGCCATCAGGCCCCAGATCGAGGAGACCGGCCCCAGCCGCAATCTCCTCCCCATCATGGACAGGCTGGCGAACGGGGCCACCCCGCCCACCGAGTTCAAGGGCATGATGCAGGACGTCCACCAGCGCCTGCACGACAACGGCATCCCGGCCAAGCGCGACAACGCCTGGCAGCAGCACCAGTCAGCCGCGCCCAAGTCCGAGGGCCCGTCCTCCTCAGCACCGCCTCAGCCCCCGGCTTCACCGGGCCCCGAGGACTTGCCGCCTAGCGCCGGTCCTTCCGGGTCTTCGATGACCTGACCCATCACCGCAGAAGGGCCGTTGACGATCACCTCGTCAACGGCCCTTCATCATTCCCGCGGTCGATCAGCGCGCCATGCCACCGCTTCCCGGCTCCGCCACCGCCCACGACGTGACCGGCTCCTGGTCCGGCCCAGCCTCCGCATGGGCTGCGGCCGCGCGCTGCGCGTTCTGCCCATCCGGCTGCGGCGCGGCAGTGTGCCACCTCAGCGACGGCGAGACATCATCAGCGAAGATCCGGTGATTCATGTCCGCCTCCCCGTTGCCCCGCACGTAGGGCGTGGACTGGAGGGTGCCTTCCACGTTCACCCGATCGCCCTTGTGCAGCGAGGCGGCCACATTCTGACCCAGCCGCCCGTCGGTGATGCCCACGGAGTAGTAGTTCGTGGGGCCATCACCCCAGTTGCCGGCCTCATCACGCACGCGCGTGTTCTGCGCCAGGTCGAACACCGTCATCGGCTTGCCCGCGTTCGTGGTGATCTGCTGCGGGTCCGCAGTCAGGTTCCCGGCCACGTTGAAATTCCGGTGATTCACAGCCATCTCGTGCTCCTTTCGACAGCGGACCCCACGAATCGGGGCCCGTCACCTACCCATCGCCTCTCGTGCAGGTGATGTCGATGACGGGCCCTGACCGGTTCCCTCAGCGCCGCAGCGTCGTCTCAGCCGGCTTCGTCGCTCCGATCGCTGTCAGCTCCGCCGTCGACGGTGCAGCCTCCGTCCCCTGAGGCCGAGCCCGCGGGCCCGGCTGATCGACCGCACCGAAAGCCTCAGCCGCCGAGCGACCGCCGGCTGGGGCGTCGGGTCGCTGCTCCTGGGTCGTCTCCGCCCCGGGGTCCTGCTGCGCACTGCGCACGGAGGCAGCTGTCGGAAGCTCCGGACCCGGCTCAGATTCTGCCGATGTCCCGACGCGCTCCGGGCCCGCCGGTGTACGACGGCTGATCTCCAGGCGTGGGTCAGCCTCACCGACCAGACGCGTCTGGAGATCCGGCCGGTGCTCGGCCAGCCGCGCCTGCGCGTCCTCCACGCTGATCGGTTGCACCTGCTCGGGCGTGGCCTTCCCGGCACCGGCCTGGACCTTGAAGAACTGACCCTCCAGCTCCACGAGCTCCCCGGGGCCCGGCCCCTCATGCCCCGTCGACGTCGACTGCTGCGGGATGTTCCGGTCCTTGGCCCCGCTCGCCTCGCCCAGGTCGACGCGGCGGGCCATCGAGGTGTCCAGCCACCCCAGGTCCCGCCCCTCAGCGTCCTTCAACTGCGCGCGATCGGCCCATTCCTTCCGCGACCGCGGCGGGTCCTTCCGTAGGTGCTGGGCCAGGCGCAGCGCATCCCGCCGCGCCCGATCCGCGACCGTGCCGGCCAGTTCCAGGGCCGCCATCAGGGCTTCCAGATCAGCTTCGACGTTGCCGATGTCCTCGCTCATGCCTGCTCATCCTCTCCGTCCTCCGACGATTCCTGCTCATCGCCGTCTTCTTCCTCGGCCACGGAGCGGTCCACTTCGGAGGTCACCGCCCTGTCCCAGTTCATCCCGCCATCGGCGGAGGACTCCCACCAGGTGCGTCCGATCGCGGCCGCCCCGGGCGAGACTGTGGCTCCGAGCAGCACACCGCCCTCGGTATCCATGCCTCGACGGACGGGGGCACTGATCGAGATGTTCCCCTGCTGGGTCACAGGTCCGACGTCGATAGCGTCCGAGGTGATCACTTCACCTTCGCTATCCGTCGCGCACATCCGCCACAGCAGCATCGGCTGCCCATCCTGGGCCGGTGCCGGCTGCGCATCGGTGATCTCGCTCAGGTGGGCGGCCCAGTCGCCCTCATCCACCGCCAGCACCGATGCGCCCCATCCCGGACGGAACGAATGCGCCGGCACGTGTTCGCGGTTTCCCACGCACTCCTTGGCCTTGCCGTTGAGCCGGTCGCGCATCATCCGCAGGTGGAAATGCCAGGCGGTCATCGGCGTCATCGTCGGCGTGGTCGCCTCCCACGCCTGCTCTTCGGCATTCGCGGCCGCCCACAGCTCCTCGACGATGTCCTGGTGCCGGTACCAGCACGGCGGGATCTCGCTTGCCGGAATGCTGTGGGCCTCCACCAGCCAGTCCACCCACCCGCGCAGCCATCGCCACACCTCGGGCATGGACTCCTGCGGCAGCTCCCGCCATCGAGTGCCCAACCACTCGGGCACGTCATCGAGCTCGGCCGCGGCGGCCTCCACCGTCGGGTCCTGATACAGCTTCTGCTCGGCCTCCGTCACGTCGTCCGCCGCCGGCGGCACCAGCGTGTCCCACGCCGAGACCGCCGGCGTCGCCTCAGTCGGGTCGCTCGTCCTCGTGTCCTCGCTCATCGTTCTGCCTCTTCTGCTCGAAGTGCTTCCGGGTCAGCTCTTGCTGCAATGACGGCGGCATGATCTGTCGCATCAGATCCGCCCCAGCCCGATCCACGGCCTGCCGCCACCCCATGCCCTCTTCCACGAGGGATAGGACTGCCTTCTCATCGCGCGGGCAGAGGTGAATCGTCTCGCCCTCCACCTCGTAGAGAGCCATCGACTCGTGCATGTCGCTCATCGCCGTGCACACGGCACACCGATCCAGAGTCGCTTCCCGTGCCGCGTAGGCCATGTCTTCGGCGTCCTGCTCATCGAATTCCTCAGCAGCGGCGGCCTCGTCCGCCTCTTCCGGTGTTCGGGCACGCGTGCGCGACTCACCGCGGAACGGACCCAGACCCCCGAGCCCGAGTCCTTCCATCACAGAGTCCATCAACCCGTTCAGGACCTCATCGCGGGATTGGCCGCGGTCTTTCATCCGCTGCGCCACCAATTCGGAGTGGTGCTGGCACAACCAGATCCGATAGAGCCGCCACCGGCTCTCGATCAGAGGATGTCCCGGCGTTTCACTCTCGGAACAGATGAAGCACGTCCCATCGTCGTATTTCCCCCGCTGCGTGCTCATCATCGTCGTCGTCCTCTCGATCGTTTCTGCTGGTCCGGGCCAGCACCGGCTGCTCTGGCCCCACCCCCCAGCCTGACCCGTCGAAGCCCTGCGACCAGCACCGCCGAGGCGCGTCGGCGATCCCATCCCCAGAAATCACGACGACGTCGGTCCAATTCATCATGCAGATCCTCATGACAGCCGCGGCACAGCAGCATCAGATCCTCATCATTCTCCCCGGCGATCCACGACCCGTCGCCGGCCTGCCAGACCCCGTCGTAGTCGACATGATGCAGGTCCAGGCCCTGCTCAGACCCGCAGACCAGGCACGCCACCTGCTGCCCGCGCGCCTCGACCGCCGTGAACCACGCCCGCCGTCGATCGAACCACGCCCCGGAGCGCAGATAGCCCGTCTGGTAGCCCTGGTTACCGCTGCGCCCTAGAGAAAGGCCCATGCCGGTTCACCCGTCCACGTCGTCGGCACCCGAGGTCAGCGCCTGCGCCAGACGGGCGTCGTACCGCTTGATCGCCGCCTTGATCTCTTCGGCGTCCTTGCGATCCACCCACCGCGACATCGTCAGCAGCACCGGCCGCGAGAACTGCGCCAACAGCAGCCCCGTGCCCCGCGGCAGACGCCGCAGCTCCGCCACCGACATCACCGGCCGCTCATGCTTCTGCTCACCGGTCGAGGTACCCGTGCTGCTGTACGTCTTGGACCGCTCCTGGACCTTGCGATCGCCCATCAGCTCCACGAACCGCTTCAGCTCGCGCTCGTTATTCGACCCGCCCAGCTGGACCGTGAACGTCGCCGAGTCCAGGATCTGCTGCGCCTCATGATCGCCCCACACGCTGCGCGCCTGCGCCGGGGACTGAATGATCACCATCGTCGAGATCCCCGATCCGCCGCCCTCGGACATGATCGTGGGCAGCTCCTTCCACGGCGCGATGTTCGCGATCTCATCCAGGATCAGCGACAGCGGCGGGTCCAAGCGAGTGCCCGGCAGACTGCCCGCCATCTCCCGAGCCTGATCCGTGATGGCGTCCATCAGTCCGATCAGCATCGGAGCCGCGGCCCCACCGCCGCTCTTCGTGCCCACCAGGAACAGCGTGCCCTTCTGCTCCACGAACGTCTTCGGGTCCAGCCCCTCACCCGGTGCCGGGTTCAGGACCTCCGCGACCTCGGGCAGCATCAGCGACGACGTCGCCGAGGTCACGCCCATCCACTTCGAGGGCAGCATCCGCGGATCACTGTTCAGGTCCTCCTCCAGGGCCACACCCCACGACGGGGCCGCCTGCGGCGACTCCTTCAGAATGCGCACCGCGGCCTGCGCCAGACCCGGCGACGAACCCCACCGACCCAGGGTCTGCGAATCGACCTCCCCGATCGCCGCGGCATGCAACAGGTACTGGAGGATTCGACTCGCCACACCGGCCCATTCCTGATTCGAGGTGGACTGGCCCATCGAGGAAGCCCCCACGATGATCTCGGCACGACGGGCGGCCACCTTCGGATCCTCACAGCCCTGCGCCGGCGACCACTTCAACGTCGACGGCATCTTCGTCAGCCCCTGCGGATCGAACAGTGCCACCGGCCCGACCCGCTTACGGCCCTCCCACACGGCCCGCACGTTGTCCCCGCGCGTCGAGGTCGTCACCACCGCACCCGGAGCATCCAGCAGCGCATTGATCACGATGTGGAAGCCCTTCCCCGACCGTGGGGGCCCGATCAGCACCACGGAATCCTCCATGCTGATCCACACCGGCTTGCCCTGCGACATCCCGATCAGCAGACCGACCTGACACGGCTTCGGGTCCTTCACGCTCGGGCGCACCGTCGCCGCCTTCGACATCAGCGCCGGCGCACCGACCCGCTTGCTCACCTCGCGGGCCTTCGCGATCCCGTCACGGCCCTTCACATCGCCCAGGAACCGCCGATCGGATTCCTTCCACCGCGACCAGGCCATCACCGCAACGACGATCGCCGCGACCAGCAGCCCCAGCATCACGATCAGAAGGCTCCACATCCCGGCCACGGAGGGCTCGCAGCCCGTCTCCGTGGCCAGGGACTCCCGGCCCTGACCGAAGAATCCGACCACCGCGCCCGGGCCCTTGTTCTCCGGCAGCGCCCGGCACTGCATCAGCGTCATCACCGAGGCACTGCCCATGATCGCCGCCCAGATGAGCGCCAAACCCCCGAAGAACACCCCCAGGATCATCGCCCACATCGTGTCGTCGTCGCGCTGCATGACCGCCCCTCCTGAGGATCGTCTCCGTGTCCGTCGCCTGCTCATCGGTGCCGGCGTCTCAGGACGTCATGGCGTGATCGGTGTCGAACAGCTCGCCTTCCAGCTTCGTGCGCACGGTCTTGACCATCCGGCCTTCCAGCTCCCCGACCTTCCACAGCGCATGCCCCTTCGGGGCCCGGGAGATCTCCTCCCGCTCCGAAGTCGTCAGCTTCAGCAGCTCGCCGGTGGCCTTCAGCTGATCCGACTTCTGCCGGTGCACCACCCGTATATCTGTGTCCGCCAGCAGCGATTCCGCCAGCACCCGGGCTCGCGTGCCCTCATCACCGGCCCGGTTCAGATCCGAGAGCTTGTGCAGGATCAGGATGTTGAACAGCCCGTAGTCGCGGGCCAGCTTCCACTGCGCGACCATCCGCTCCAGTGAGGCCACGTCATCGAGGTTCTCCCAGCCCTCCTCATAGACGGCCACGCGCTGTCCGGCATCCCGGTTCGTGAACACTGATTCCGCCCAGGACGACACGCAGTGCGAGGCGATCTTGCGCGCCTGCGGGGAGAGGCTGCGCAGCGGCCGCGTGTTGAACACCAGCATCGGCAGCGACTCATCGAACAGCAGCGTCGAACGCCCGTCGAACAGGCCCTTCAGATCCCCTTCGACGAGCTCCGTGAGAGTGTTCGCCACACCGCGGCCGGCCCCAGCCGTGAATTCCTCTGTCTCGGCCGATGGATGGCGCAGCGCGGTGATCACATCCGGGATCGTCGGCGCGGCCGCCGCCGACTCTTCGATCGAGGTCTCCGGCGTCATCGCGGCCACGTCCTCCCCACACGCCGTCTCGGCATCCGTGATCGCTCGGGACAGCGCCAGCTTCTCGTCGCCGCTCATCGACTCACCGGAGAGGATCTGCACGATCGTCTTCATCATGGTCGACCGACGTGAGCGCACCATCCGCACCCACTCCTCATCGGAGATCAGGACCTCCCCGCCGTCCGTATCCAGACGACTCGCCGGCCGACGCCCGGAATCCAGCGGATTCAGCACCCGCCCGGGGACCCCGACCGTGATCTCCGGATCTTTGCCCGCCGGAGCCAGAGCCCGGGCCACGATGCCCCATTCGCCCTTGGCATCCGACATGATGATCGCCTGCCGCCCAGCCTGCACCAGCCGCTTCACCCACGCTTTCACGGTTGTGGACTTGCCCGTGCCCACGGTGCCGATCAGCACGCACGACATGCCGCTGATCAGCTCCCGCTGATAGGCCTCCCAGGGGTCCAGGCACCACATGCCCCCGCCCTCGGTGACGTTGCCGATGTAGGCACGCGTGGTCCCCAGCCCCGACTGCGACACCCAGGGGAAGGCCCCGGCCAGAGTGAAGGTCGAGGCCTCCCGGGTCACCGGTCGAGACACCAGTCCACTGCCGCGCAGATTCCGGGCCCGGGCCTCACCCCCGGCGGAGAATGACCGCTTCACCAGACCCGTGCTCGGGTCCTCCGCACCGCCGGTCTTCCATTCCTTGCGCAGCCGGGCGGTTTCTTTGGCCGCCGCGATCTTGACGGCTCGCCGGCCCTGCCTGGTGGTCTCGGCGTCCCAGGACACCATCCGCATCTGTGACTTGCGCTTGCCCATGCCCCTGCTCCTTTGCCCGTGCCTGGATGTCTCGTCGCCGCCGGTCTTACTTGCTGGCCTTGATCAGGCCCCGTCCCAGCGGGATCGCCGAGGAGAGGAACCCGGACCACTGCTGCCCATAGAGGGTCCGCAGCTCACACCCGGCCCGCGTGGCACCGGAGATCATTCTCTTCGTGTTCGTCTCCAGCTCATCGTCTGTCGCCCCGGAGATCACGATCAGCCCGGTGAACTTCGCCATGCCGTGACCGGCCAGCAGCTCCGCACCGGTGCGCACCAGATCGTCATCGACGGCCATATCGGTCAGCTTCTCGGCCTGCCCGAGCTGTCCGCGGATCGCCGCTGCCGAGTGCTGATCGTTCAGCCGGTCCTGCACGTGCTTCATCCCCGCAGCCGTGCCCTGCGGACGGAAGACCTGCGTGACCACATGCGGGAAGTCGGCCCCGTTGAGGAACCGCATGAAGCCGGGCTTCTCCGGACGCGTCGGCCACTGCGAGATCTCCATGACGCGATGCCAGGCACCGTCCACGCGCAGCTTGTCCCATTCCTCGTCCACGCCCATCGGCCCGGCCGTCGACGCGGTGACTGCGAGCTTTCCGTCAGAGATCGCCACTGCCTCATCGGGCACGAAGCCACGTCGGACAACCGTGGCCAGCTCATCGATGTCCAGCCACTGCTGGACATCCACGGAGCACTCCCGCAGCAGGTCTTCGAACAGCTGCCCCAGCCGGGTCACCACCGTGAGCATCCCGGTGATTCCCCCGCCGGCGGACTTGATCTGGTCTCGGACCATCGGTTGCGAGATCGTGATCCCGGCCAGATTGTCGTGCTGGACCTGGGCCCGATCACCCGAGAGCAGCTGGAGGTAATCCGAGTGCAGCAGCGATGACAGCGTCTCCCCGGCCTGCTTGCCGTGCTCCGTGGCCGTCTCGACCTGCGATTCATAGGCCGCACGGATCTTCGCCGCGCTGGCCGTGGTGATCGTGTCCGAAACCTGAACGGCGATCACGCCTTCCTCAGAGTGCAGCGAGTCGATCATCGAGGCCCAGTTCGTGATGATGTCGCCCTGATCCTCCGGCTCTGCCATGCGGAATCCGTGCGGAGCCACCCGGCACACCAGGGTCGCAGTCTTCACCACCGGGTCCCAGATCACGCACTGTCCCTCGGGAGCGGCGTAGAGCCGCAGCTCGGCGGCCTCACCGGGCAGCCGCAGCCGCACCGGAGCCGGCACGCCCTCCTCGATCGCGGACTGCTCCGCCTCCTCATCAGCGGCCAGCTCCTTCGCCGAAGGCTCGGCCGCCACAAAGGAATCCTGACCCTGTCCCCGTCGACGCCAGGCGCGGTACCGCTGACGGATCCACCACGGCAGGGGACGGTTCGCGACATTCGTGATCACCACGGTCACCGCCGCCAGCACGACGACCATCATCAGCACCGTCAGCCACATGGGCACGATCCCGGACCCCGCCATGATCACCAGGCCCAGGAACGCCATCATCAGCACGCCAGCGCTGATCACCTGCGAGGTGTCCAGCCACAGGATCGCTTTCTTGCCCCCGGAGCGGGGGAACTGGACCGGGGCCAGCTCACTGGCCTGTTCGTTGCTCGTCATCGTCATCGCCTCCTGATCATCCGAGTGACACCGGAGACCATCCGGCCACCCATTCGCGTCCCTGCCTGAGCGCCGCCGGCCATCGTCCGTTCAGACCCCGATGAGGCCGACACCGCCGAGAACCCGAAAATCCCCACCGCGGCGATCGGCATCAGAGCCGCCACCACCACGCACACCAGCGCGGCGATGAACTGCTGCGTGCTCGCCGCGTAGTTGAAGACGCTGATGCCCATCACCAGCACAGCCGCCGCCAGGGGCTTGGCGATCAGCAGGCCGACGATGATCGTCATCCACCGCACGAACCACGCCTTCGTCACGTCCCAGGCCAGCGCGAAGACCGCCACCGCGGCGACCGCCGTGAGCACGACGAGCATCATCGTGCGCAGCGAGAGCATGAACGAGAGGAACATCGAGGCCAGCCACACCAACCCGGCCAGCACCGCCGGCACGATCAGCTCGAACCCGGACCCGTTGTCGCCGACTCCCCGCCAGATGTTGTATTCGCTGTTGACCTGCTGGAATTCGCCCTGGTCGTTGAGTTCGAAGCCGAAGAGCTGCATGAACCCGGACATGTTCTGCGTTTCCCCATTGGCCTCCAGAATGAAGTTCGTGACCCCATCGGCGGCCGCTGCCGCCGACATGATCAGCGTCACGACGATCATCATGAACGGCACGGAGAACACTGCTGCTGCTGCCCCGCGCAGGATCTTGTCCGCTCGGGACTGCACGACACCGGTCACCACCTGAGCGGCCACCAGCATCAGAAGGATGGGGGCCATGACCACGGTGATCACCCGCAGCATGCCCGGATCACTGCCGGCACCGACCACTCCCGCCCACCATTCGGCCGAGAGGTTCGATGACTCGAACGCGTCCTTCATGAAGGTCCACGAGTCCTCGGCGAACCGCTCGACGGTCGCCTCGAACCCATCCCGGGCACCGCCGGAGAGCCAATCACCCACACCAGCCATGACCCCCACCTCCTCTCTGTCGTCGTGATCTCAGGCCTCAGGCACCCATGCCGATAGTCGTGCCGAAGAACACCACCGCCGACGCGCCCGCGATCACGGCCGCACCGATCAGCGAGAACAGCACGACCATGAAGCCCTTGGACTGGTTGCCCGGGGTGTTGGTGACCTTGCCCGTGGCGATCAGCACACCACCGACGACCACGATGATGACGACGAACACCAGGCCCAGCGCCATGCCCCAGCCCGCGGCGGTCCGCAGCGGCTCCAGGAACGGGGCATCGGACTGAACCGTCACACCGGGGTCGAACGACTGCGCGGAGATGTTCACCGCCGCGGTCTGGACATTGGTGGCCTGCGTGGTCAGAAAATCCTTGATCATCTCGAATCCTCACTTCGTGATCAGATGTGGAACTGCTGCGTACACGTCTTCATCGGTGCCCGCGGGCCAGATGTATTTCGCCCGCGATCACCGGCGCGGACGGCGCCCGGGTCAGTCAAACTCGACCTGTTCGGGGCCCCCGTCGGCGCACTCGCCCTTGGGCTCGACCCACTCGTTGAAACCGACATCGGTGAGATTGCCCATCGCCCCATCGCCGGGCTTCGTGCCGGTGACCTGGATCATTCGGCAGGAATCCACGGTGCCCTCGTCACACCCGCTCTCCGGATCCGGCCAATAGCGGACGTTCTCGAACGTCGCCCCCTCCGGGGCCTCCCAGTCCGTGAGCGCAGCGATCTCGTTGGCGTTGTCCCCCAGCGAGCCCGTCTGCTCCGAGGCGCTGCATTCCCCGCTCGAGCCTTCAGCCGGGGCACGTTCGGCCTCGACCTTGGACACCTGGTACAGCGTCGAACCGCCCAGGAACAGCGCGCCGGAACCTGCGATCACCGCCGCCCCCAGGGCCGCGTGCACAGTCGTCAGCAGCGCATCAGCGACCTTCTGCGACTGCGACGTCTGCCGCCGCACACCGGCAGCGATCACGGCAATGGTCAGGGCCCCCACCAGCAGGATTAGGCAGCTGACCTGGATCGTGCCCGACAGCCCCGCCATCCCAGGGACCGCCTCTCCGGAGTTCGTGCTGAACATGGCTCCTCCTCACGAGCCGACCAGAACCCCTCCCGGGTCCATGACATGTCAGCCCCACCCATCTATCGCTGAGCCGACGCCACGACGTATCTGCCGACCCCTCCTGCCACGCCGCCGGACTGCTTGCGATGTCGGAGTGACCACGTTCACTGAGAGAACGCAATGACCCGAGGAGCCCGCCATGCAGACCGCTTTCGCTCTGGTGATGTTCACCCTGGCCTTCGCCGTGCTCGTCCTCGTGCTCGGCGTGCAGGTCCTCGCAGGCGCGATCCGCTTCACCGTCTGGGTGGTCTCCACCAAGGCCGGCTGGATCACCGCCGGACTCGGGGTGCTCGTCTATCTCTTCCTCACCGTCGGCTGGTGACCCACAGCAGCCGTCCGCGCCGTCGATGAGTCATCACCAGGGCCTGACTCGCAGGCCCGGCGATCCACGGAGGACGAGCATCATGACGACCGTCTACACCAAGCCCGAGTGCATGCAGTGCGACCGCACCCAAGCACAGCTGACCAAGCACCGGATCCCGTTCGGCACCCGCGACGTGACCACCGACCCGCAGGCGCTGCGCTACATCACCGATCAGCTGGGCTACCGCCAGGCCCCGGTCGTGGTCACCGACGACGGGCAGCACTGGTCCGGCTACCGGCCCGACAAGATCAAGCAGCTCGCCGCCAGCCGCCACGCCCCCGACGCCGCCGAAAGCGCGGCCGCGGGGCCGACTACCACCGGCGCGCACGTCGACGGCTGACCTGAGCGCACCCATCGCCGACGAAAGGGGCCGGCACACCGTATGCGGTGTGCCGGCCCCTTCCTCATGGCCTCCTCGCCGGCGGACGGGCTCAGCTGCTCATGTCCTCGGGTTCGGCCACGGCATCCTGGCAGTCGAACGCCGTCACGGTCTGTTCACCGTCCACGTCCTCGACAGCGACCGTGCACGAGTGCGAGTCGCCCTCCGGTACGACCTCCCCCTCTTCGGCGTGCCACTGCCAGGAGACCTGCACCGTGATCAGCTCCACACCTTCCGGGGGCTGCACGTCCGTCGCCGCCGGGGCCAGCTCCGTGTCAGCTGATGACCATGCCCCGGCGGCCGTGGCCTGCCGCCACCACAGCGGCGTCCACCGTCCCGGCCCGCCGGCACCACGTTCCAGCGCCTCCTGCGTGACCAGCTCATCCACCCGGGCACCGGCATCACCGGGCTTGGTATCCACCGTCGTGTCCCAGACCGAGAGCCCGCGCATCGCCTCGATCGCGACCTCCGAGGACGAGGACCGATCCACCGTCGACTGATCCACGAACCCCGGGAAGTCCCGCCCGTCGCCCTCGGACCCCGCCGACGGCGACGGCACGACCACACCGTGACCAGACACGTCGTTGGGGCCAGGCTCCGGCGAACTATCAGCCGCAGCAGACGGCTCTGGTTCAGGTGATCCATTTGGATCACCTGAACCACCCGCCTCGGCCCCCGAGGTTGCCCCCGGCAGCACCGCCGGCTCCGTGGACTCAGCCGAGGACGACTGCGCCGAGGACTCAGCGGTCGACGAAGCGGGCTCGTCCGCCCCCGGGTCCTGATCATTCGCCCCACATCCCGTCAGCAGCAGCGCCGCAGCCACTCCCGCCGCCGCAGCGGTCGTTCTTCTCCTGGTCGTGCGCATCACAGCGCTCCCTTCTCCCGCATGATCGGTTCTGGATTCACGTTGTAGAGATCACCACTGCCGTCGCGCTCCCACGGCCTCGTGCACGCCGGCGTCCCGGGCTTCATGACTTCCAGGTGCAGGTGGGTGCCCATCGACGACGGACCGGTGTTGCCCTCAATCCCGACCGGATCCCCGCGCTCGACCGTGTCGCCCTCGCTGACCGTGGCCTCGTGCAGATGGATGAAGTTGATCAGCATCTCGGAGTCTTCGTCGTTAGTGACCTTCATCTGCACCAGGCCGTCGTACTCCTGCCGAGCGCACACGATCTCCCCGGACGTCGGGGCGACGACCGTCCCACCCGGGGAGGTCCCCGCCCCCGGTGTCGCCATGTCGATACCCAGATGGAAGTTCGCGTGGCACCCATTCGTCAGGGAGTAGTCGCCCGGGGCGCAACCCGGCAGAAGATTCCGGGCCCCGTAGCCGGAGGTGTCCTGACCACCGGGCAGCGGATCCGCCCACTCGCCATCTCCGAGCTCCACATCGGAGACCTCGCCACCAGAGGCGACCTGCGCGCAGTCCACCGAAAAGTCTTCCTGCGCGCCGTCGAAGATCGTGCTGACGTAGTTCTGCGTCTCCTCATACGGCGGGATCTCGCCCTCCGACAGCCCCGGGGCCGCCTCCCCAGCGTTATAGGACGCCACCGCCAGGCGCACCACGTCCGGGCCGCCCTCGTTCTTATCCGCCTTCGGCTGCGAGACCTCGACCAGGTGCTTCATGTACCGCCCGTAGGCGGCCATCGCATCCTCTGGGTCGTTGATGTCGCCGCCCTCCCCGTAGGTCTCCCAGGTCGCCGGCATGAACTGCGCCGGCCCCTGCGCACCCACCGGGGACTGCGCCGAGGTCGAGAAGCCGGACTCCTGGTTGATCTGCGCGGCCACGATCTCCTCGGGCAGTCCCGATTCCTCCGCAGCATCGGCCACCGGCTGCTGGAACGCTTCCGGGATCTCGACGGCCGCCCCGCCGCCACCTTCGCCCTCAGCGGCGTTGACCTGGCAGGTGCTGCCGGCCGTCGTCGCCGCAGCCTGCGTATCGTGCTCGTCCTTCGAGGCGGCCGCCCCAGCCCCCAGGAACAGCATGAACAGCGCCAGCATCAGCGCCAGCGCCATCGCGACCGCACCGAAGATCAGACCCGGAATCCCGACCAGCTTCAGCAGCAGGCCGATCCCGGCCCTCTTCACCGCCGCCTTCACTGCTCGACCTCCCAGGACTCATCCATCAAGGCCGTGAAGCCGCCCGGCTCCTCCGACCACCGGGTCACCACGCACTGGTCCACGCCCTCAGCCGGCGGGCACACCACCACCGCCTCCATCAGCGCCCCCGAGGGTGTGCTCACCGTCTCGTCGCCAGCGGTGATCTCCCGCTCCAGGCGCATCCCGACCTGCACCAGATGCGTGCCCGGCTGTGCCTCGGGCCCGTAGGGGAATTCCGGGGCGATCCCGCGCCCGTCCTCGATCGCGGCATCCATCTCCGTCCAGGAGATCTCCGCGGACGAGACCGCCTCCTGCTCCCCGGCCTCACCCCAGTCCTCCTGCGCCCCGGGCTGCTCCTCGGCCAGGAAGGAGTCCCGGGCCGCATACCACTCCGAGACCTCGTCCGAGGTCGTGTCCGTCGTGCGCAGCGACCGCAGGAACCGGGCCCCGGTCACCAACGGATCATCCGCATGCTCGGCACGCGCCGAGACCAGCCCATCCCCAGCGTTGATCTCCTCCAGCGTGGCCTCATCGGCAGACTCACCCGATGGCTCCGACTCCGCAGCCGTCTCGTCCGGCCCCGAAGCTCCCTGCTCAGCCTCGGAACCCGTCCCCGAACCGGGCAGTTGATCCGGCTCCGATGACGCCGACGACTCCTGCCCACCCTCCGGGGCCGGCGTGGGCCCCTCCGCTGGCTCACCGGGACGGGCCAGCGCCCACACCACCGCGATCACCAGCACCATCATGATCACCGCACCGGCCGCGACGGCCGCGCGCAGCCCCGCAGAGCGCTCCATGCGCTTCTGGAGCCGCTGCCCCACCGACCGAGCCCGCTCTTCGCCCGGAGCCTCCCAGGACGCCTCCGGAGGGTGGAAGAACGCCCACGTGGCCCCAGGGCGCGCAGCGCGACGCCGGCCCCGGCGCGGCCGCGCCTCATCACCCCGGCCCGCCTCGTCGCTCACCTGGTCCCGGCTCGTGCCGGGCCCGTCATCCCGCTCATGCTCTGTGCTCATCGTCGATCACCACCTCACACACGCATCGCCCCTCTCCCTGCTCCCTGTAATTGCGGGCCCGTCACCGAACACAGTGAGGCCCCCCGAGACATATGTCTCGGGGGGCCTCACTGCCAGAGTCTCAGGTGACCGACTCTGCCTGCGGCGCATCATCCGGCCACCACCGCGGATTCCCTCCCACGATCAGGCCGATGTTCTCCTTGCTCCCAGGGTCATCACCGGCCGTCAGCGGCCAGTACGTCAGCTGGCGAGCGTGATCCCACAGATCCATCTGGACCGAGCCCAGCCACGTCGACAGCCACCCGCCCTCCTCCACCGGGATGCCGCGCAGCTCCTCGCCTCGATCCCGGAGTGCCGCGGTCGTGTAGGCGCTGAACAGTGCAGCCCGAGCACGCCGCACAACCCCGACCCACAGCCCCGTCTGCGACGTCGCAGCCAGGGCCACCTCCAGCCAGTACGGGCGCGGGTTGCCGAACCCGGATTCGAGCTGCTGCCTCTCGTTCGTCTCGTTCCAGACCTCCCCCAGCACAGCCCCTGCCCGGTCCCCGACTCTCTCCAGGACCTCATTCGCCCCGGGGGGACTTGCCAGACCCTTCGGGATCGGGAGATCGCGCAGCCAGGCAGCCTCCTCAGCCAGTCCATTCGCCGAAGCGATCCCCGAGGCCACGTCGCTGACCAGCCAGTGCGCCAGACCCTCCGGCGTCACGCAGATGCGCTCCACCTCCGAAGCCAGGACAGCCCGCTCCCACAGCGAGTCCCGCTCCATCTCCGCGCTCACAGAGTGTTCTCGCAGCCGTTGACCTCGTCCTCATCATCGAGGGCCGTCGAGACCAGCTCCTCCAGGTCCTCCGGCTCCGAGTCCGAGTTGTCCATCCACCAGCCGGCGCGCGTGATCATCCGCGCGTGATGCATGATCCGCTCCTCGAACTCCTCCTCGCTCATCGCGGGGTCCTCCCCACGGCACAGCTCCTCGTGAGCGTTCTGAATCACCGAATCACGGAAGATCGGGGCCCACTCCAGCTGCTTGTCCGAACCATCGAGCTCCGGCAGCCCCAGCTTCTTCGCGTTCGCCGCCGCTGCCTCTCGGCGCTGCTGGGCGCGCTCGTCCTTCGTCTCGTCCTTCCAGCACTCGAAGCAGTTCTGCTGCGCCAGCCAGTTCGCGAAACCCTTGCGCTTCCCGGCCGGCTTATCCGACAGATCCCGCTTCTCCTCGTGCCCGCAGGCGAACTCGATCTCGAACGTCTTCTGAATAGCCATGACGGCCTCCTCCGGTATGAGTGCTACCTACACCCACCCATCGACCATCAGCAGTGCACACGTAAGTCTCAGGCCCTCTCGCGCACTGCTCGGGCGATCGTCCGGCGAGACACCCCATGCATCTCCGCCAGCGTCTGCACGGACATGCCGGCCTCACGCGAGACCCGCACCGACTCCACTTGCTCGGCCGTCAGCTTCGATGGCCGCCCACCGACCCGGCCCTGCGCCCGCGCGTGTGCCAGACCCTCATGCGTGCGCTCGATCAGCAGATCCCGTTCCCACTGCGCCAGCTGCACCAAGATCCCGACCACCAGCCGGCCACTCGGTGAAGCCGTGTCCAGATCGAAGTCCAGAGCCCGCAACCTCACCCCGTGAGCATCCAGATCCTGAATCGTCGTCATCGTGTCCGCCGCCGAACGGCCCAACCGATCCAGACGCACCACCACCAGCTCATCGTCCTCGCGCATGAAGTCCAGCGCCTGCGCCAGTCCAGGACGGACAGCCTTCGCCCCGCTCACCTCATCGACGAAGACCCGATCGCAGCCAGCCACCTCTAGGGCCGTGCGCTGCGCCTCCAACGACTCACCCTGCCGGCCCGTCGAAACGCGGGCATACCCCACCCTCACGTGCAGACCTCCCAGCCGCGAATGTGCCGGACCTCCATGCCGATCATGTACTCCAGCCCCGGCATCGCATGCCGCAAAGCCAACAGCACCGGCGAGTCAGCCAAGACGACACCCCAAGCCTCCTGGGGTTGACCCCGGTTCGTGGACATCGCGTTATGCGGCTTCTGCCGCGGGGTTCATGAGCTGGTGCTCGAAGGTTACCGGGCTGAGCCTGCCCAGGGACGAGTGCCGCCGAGTCCGGTTGTAGGTG
>NZ_RKMF01000019.1 GCF_003797835.1 Kocuria soli | reverse complement strand
ACCAGTGAGGCCGAACGAGAAGCCGCCTACACGCGGTGGCTCCATCACTACAATCACCACAGACCCCACACCGGCATCGGCGGCCAAACACCCTCACAACGCGTTCACAACGTCACGGGGAAGTACAACTAGATCACTCCTCCGTGATCACGACCTCCGCGGCATCACGTCGGCCGTAGGCCCACAGCAGCAGCTCCGAGGGATTCCCGCGCACCAGCTGGACGCGCTTGGTCTTTCCCCGGCCGGCGCTGATCGATCCGTGCCCGGAGGCCACCAGCAGGATCGAGTCCTGCTCGCCGCGCAGCAGCGGCTTGGCCATGAGCTGGAGCGAAGCCCACAGGTCCTTCTCCTCGTCCAGCAGGAGCTGCCTGCGGTGCCAGGTCTCCTGGGCGCGGCGGACGTCCTCGTGGTGCACGAAGAACTCGGCCGTGTT
This sequence comes from Kocuria soli, assembly GCF_003797835.1. Classification (GTDB taxonomy): domain Bacteria; phylum Actinomycetota; class Actinomycetes; order Actinomycetales; family Micrococcaceae; genus Kocuria; species Kocuria soli. The sequence goes on along the minus strand of NZ_RKMF01000019.1, from coordinate 44,057 downwards.
CATGCGCTTGTCCAGCGGCCCGACCCGGGCGGCGGAGAGCAGCGCGGGCTTCTCCAGCCGTGCCACCAGCTCGTTCCACGGAAGGGCGTACAGGGCGTCGTCGCCAGCTTTGGCGCGCTTCCCCAGGACGGGCAGCTTGGGCGCGAACTTGCCGACCAGGATGTCCGGTCGGGAATCACGTTCGACCAGGTGCACGGCAAGGTCGCGGGTCTTCCACCCCTCGCAGTGCGTGGGGGCCTCGGGGCCCACCCGACGCAACAAGGCGGCCAGATGGCGGCGTTCGACGACGGCGAAGTTGGTCACGGTAGCTCCTCTGCCCGGTGCGGGCTGGTGGGGTCAGCCAGGACGTGCCTGGGTGTCGTGCCTGGCTCGTGTCTCCCACGGTAGCCCCATCGGCACGGTGACGGAACTCAGGCCTTGCCTTCCTGGAACTGGCTGCGGTAGAGGTCCCAGTAGGCGCCGCGGGCGGCCAACAGGGAATCGTGGTCACCCTGTTCGACGATGCGGCCCTGGTTCATGACCAGGATCGTGTCCGCGTCCCGGATGGTGGAAAGTCGATGGGCGATCACGAACGACGTCCGCCCCTGACGCAACGCTGCCATGGCCTTCTGCACGGCGACCTCGGTACGGGTGTCCACGGATGAGGTCGCCTCGTCCAAGATCAACAGGGCCGGGGCGGCCAGGAAAGCGCGGGCGATCGTGATCAGCTGGCGTTCACCGGCGGAGATGTTGCCTCCCTCGTCCTCGATCAACGTCTCGTAACCGTCGGGCAGGGACCGGACGAAGCGGTCCACGGACGTGGCGACGGCTGCCGCTTCCACCTCCTCGTCGGTGGCGTCCAGGCGCCCGTACCGAATGTTCTCCCGGATGGTGCCTTCGAAGAGCCAGGCATCTTGAAGGACCATGCCCACGCGGGAGCGCAGCTGCGCCCGGGTCATCGAGGTGATGTCCGTCTCGTCCAGGGTGATGCGTCCGGAGTCCAGTTCGTAGAACCGCATGACCAGATTGACCAGCGTGGTCTTTCCCGCCCCGGTGGGGCCCACGATCGCCACGGTGTGCCCGGGGTGCGCCTCGAAGGAGAGGTCCTCGATGAGCGGCTCGTCAGGCGAGTAGGAGAAGGACACCTGGTCGAACCGGACGCGCCCTTCCGTGCGTTCGGGAAGGTCGATGGCCGGCGGGTCGGGTTCTTGTTCGTCGGCGTCCAGGAGTTCGAAGACCCGCTCCGCAGAGGCCACACCGGACTGCAACTGGGTGGCCATGCCCGCCACCTGGGACAGCGGCTGGGTGAACTCGCGGGAGTACTGGATGAAGGCCGTGGCCGCACCCAGGGTCATCTGACCGGAGATCACGCGAAGCCCACCGACCACCGCGATGCCCACGTAGGACAACCAGCTGATGAACTGCATGATGGGCATGATCGTGCCCGAGGTGAACTGGGCGCTGAAAGCCGCCGAGTACAGCTCGTCGTTGCGCTCGTCGAACTGGTCGGCCATGGCGTTCTCGCGGCCGAAGACCGTGACCAGTCGATGCCCGGAGAAGTCCTCCTCAATCTGACCGTTGAGCGCACCGGTTGCCGCCCACTGCCGCCCGAAGTGCTTCTGCGCGCGGGAGCCGACCACCCCGGCCGCCGCTGCGGACAAGGGCAGGGCCACCAGTGCGACCAGGGCCAGTTGCCAGGACAGGATGAACATCATGATCACGATGCCCAGGACGCGCATCGTGGATTCCAGCAGCGTGGAGAAGGTCTGCTGGAGGGTGGTTTGTACGTTGTCGACGTCGTTGGTGACCCGGGACATGACCTCACCGCGGCGTCGGGTGTCGAAGTAGCTCAGGGGCAGCCGGTGCAGCTTGGACTCCACGCGCTCGCGCAGGTCACGGATGATGATCACGGAGATCTTGTTCAGCACCCACCCCTGCGCCCAGGCCAGGACGGAGGATCCCGCGTACATGGCCAGCACCAGCAGGATCAACACCCCCAGCCGGTGGAAGTCGATGCCGGCACCGGGGACCAGGTCCATGGCCGCGAAGACCTCGGCCAGGGAGTCGTTGCCCTCTGCGCGCAGTCCCGAGACCACCTCGGCCTGCGAGGTCCCCGCGGGTAGGTCGCGCTGCAGCACACCCGCGAAGACGACGTCGGTGGCCTTGCCCAGGTACTGGGGGGCAAGCACCGCCAGCACCACGGACACCGTGATGAAGGCTGTGACCGTTGCCAGGCCCACCCGGTGCCCCGCAAAGAGTCCCGCGATACGGCCGGCCGTGGGCCAGAAGTGTTTGGCCTTCTTCCCCGGGGGAACGCCCTCACCCAGGACCTCTGGGTCCTGGTCGGGGTCTGCGGACGCCGACGGAACCGCCTCTGAGGCCTCCCTGGCGGGTTCCAGGGACTCCGGTGTCTGTTCCTGTCGGCTCATGAGTTGCCTTCCTCGGCTGCGTCCACGGTGACCTCCTGCGGGTTCAACTGGGACTCCACGATCTCCCGATAGGTGGCGGAGGACTCCAGGAGCTGGTCGTGAGTTCCGCGGGCCTGGATCCGTCCGTGTTCCAGCACCAGAATCTGATCCGCGTCGACCACGGTGGACACCCGCTGTGCCACGACGATCACGGTCGCGTCAGCCGTGACCGGTTTGAGGGCTGCCCGCAGCCGCGCATCCGTGGTCACGTCGAGTGCGGAGAAGGAGTCGTCGAACAGGTAAACCAACGGCTGGGCCACGAGAGCCCGGGCGATGCACAACCGCTGCCGTTGGCCACCCGAGACCGATGTTCCTCCCTGGGAGATGGTGCTGTTCAGGCCCTCCGGCATGCGCCGCACGAAGTCCGCCGCCTGCGCGATCTCCAGGGCTCCCCACAGCTCCTCGTCCGTGGCATTGGGGTTTCCGAACCGGAGGTTGGAGGCCACGGTGCCCGCAAACAGGTACGGCTTCTGCGGCACCGCAGCCACTCGGTTCACGATCTCCTCCCGGGGCAACTCCGGCAGGGCCACTCCGTCCAGCAGGACCTCACCACCGGTCGGGTCCACCAGTCGGGGGATGAGGTTCAGCAGGGTGGACTTGCCGGACCCCGTGGAGCCGATGATCGCCGTCGTCGTGCCCGGGGCGCAGCGGAAGGTCAGGTCTTCGAGCACCGGGCGTTCGGCGCCCGGGTAGCAGTAGGCCACCGAGCGGAACTCGACCAACCCGGTACGGGCGGACGGCACGACGGGGGAGGTGGGTTCGTGCAACGTGCTGCGGGCGTCCAGCACCTCGCCGATACGTTCGGCGGAGACCAGCGCGCGCGGCGTCATCATGAGCATGAACACGCCCATCATCACGGCCATGAGGATCTGCAGCAGGTACTGGATGTAGGCGGTCATGCCACCGACCTCGAGCTGACCGTCGTCGATCCGGTGCGCTCCGAACCACACCACGGCCGCGGTGGCCACGTGCAGGACCATCATGATGAGCGGGAACATGAGCACGAACAGTTCGCCGATGCGCATGGAGACCGTGGCCAGCGCGTCGTTGGCGGTGGCGAACCGGTTGCGTTCGTAGTCCTCCCGCACGAAGGCCCGCACCACGCGCAGGCCCACGACCTGTTCGCGCAGGACTCCGTTGATCTCGTCGATCCGGGACTGCATCGAACGGAACATGGGCATCAGCCGCACCACGATCACACCGATGAGCACCGCGAGCAACGGAACCGAGACCCACACGAGCCAGGAGAGCCCGGGGTCCTCGCGGATGGCCATGATGATCCCGCCCGCGGCCATCAACGGTGCGGCGACCATCATGTTGAGTCCCATGAGGACCAACATCTGGACCTGCTGGACGTCGTTGGTTCCGCGGGTGATCAACGACGGCGCACCGAAGGTTTCCACCTCCCGGTCCGAGAACCGGGCCACCGAACGCTGGACCGCTCGGCGGAGGTCCCGCCCGGTCCCCATCGCAGCCTTCGCCCCGCAGTACACGGCGCAAACGGAGGCGATGGCCTGCAGCAGGGTCACACCGAGCATGACCGTGCCCGTGGACGTGATCACGCCGATGTCGCCCTGAGCGATGCCCCGGTCGATGATGCGCGCGTTGAGAGCGGGCAGAACCAGGATCGCCAGGGCGGCGATCAATTGCAGCAACACGACGCCGATGACCCAGGGCAGGTATCGGCCGGTGTACTGGCGGATCAGACGTAACAGCACGGGTACTCCGGAACTAGGGGACGCGGATCAGACTAGGACCTTCAGCGGACAGGACCTGGCCGCAACTGACAGCAAGTGGGTACGGTTGCGTGCTTGCGTCTTGGGATATTGGAAGATGTCTTTCGGGCACGTGAACCCTACCGCCAAGTACCCGGACCCGGTCAGGCCCGATTCTCATGGCGGTCGGTGATACCGCAATCGGTCATCCTGGCTACAGAATTGGCCTATGCAGGACAAGGAATGGAGCTCAATGTTTGCCGAAGAACGCCAGGCGGAAATCGCCCGACTCGTCGGAGACACCCGCCGCGTCAGCGGTGCGGATCTGGCGCGCCGGTTCACCGTGACGATGGAAACCATACGCCGGGATCTCGCAGCGCTCGAGTCCGAAGGTGTGCTGCGACGGGTACACGGCGGCGCCGTCTCCCTGGACCGCACGGACTCCGTGGAACAGTCCCTGGACAGCCGGGCCACGCTGAAGACCCCGGCCAAGCGGCGCATCGCGGCTGCCGCACTGGAACTGCTCGAGTACACCGAGGCGACCAGCGTGGTCCTGGACGCCGGATCCACGGTCGAGACGTTCGCGGACGCGCTCGCGACCCGGCGGACCGGTTCGAGCGACCAGTCGTTGCTGGTCATGACCCATGCCCTCCACGTGGCCGGACGGCTGGCCGACCAGCCGGAGATCGACCTGGAACTCGTGGGGGGACGGGTCCGCACCTTGACCTGGGCGGCCTCCGGGGTCTTCACCGCCGAGCAGTACAACCGGTACCGGGCGGACGTCGCCTTCCTGGGGTGCAACGGCGTGGCCGCGGGTTTCGGCTTCTCCACCCCTGAACTGCCCGAGGCTGCCGTCAAGACGGCGATCGTGAATTCGGCCCGCAAGGTGGTGGTCCTGTGCGATGCAGAAAAGCACAACCACGAGAACCTGGCGCGGTTCGCAACCTTCACCCAGGTGGACGCACTCATCACGGACGCGGCCCCCACGGGTCCCCTGGCCGCGGCCCTGGAGGAGGGCGGCGTCGAGGTGATCGTGGCCTGACACCGCCCACGGACGGTGAGAATCACAGCCGCCGATGCCCCGCCAAGACGGTGAGTCCTGCGGGGAAGCCGGTACGGTAACTGCTGAGCAACCTGTCTGGATCCGCCACCTTGGCGCATCGGCCTCGGGATCCCGACGCCGGGTCTCAGCGCCGGATCGCGGAGCACAGACACTCGGAGCACAGACATCGGAAACGGGAGAGAGCACTTTGCGAGAGTTCACCGCACGCTTTGCGACGCCGCAGGAAGTCGCGGACTGGGACACCCACGTCCAGGCGAATCCCCGCGGCGGTGACATGCTGCAGTCCGCCTCCTACGCGGACGTCAAGAAGCACCACGGCTGGCGGCCCGTTCACCTGGTCCACGAACCCGACGACGGGTCGCAGCCCGTCTACACCTTGGCCCTGGAGAAGTCCGTGCCCGTGGTGGGGCGGGTCTGGTACATCGTGCGTGGCCCCTCCGTGGAGGTCCTCAACGACCTGGTGGGGTTCACCAAGGCCACGGAGGCCTTCATCCGGGAGAGCGCCAAGAACGTCTTCCTGGTCAAGTACGAACCCGTGTTCCTGGCCGGTGAGGAGGCCCAGCAGACTCTCACTGCCGCCGGGCTGACCAAGTCCTTCGACATCCAGCCCAACGACCACACGGCGCTGCTGGACACGGACCGTGAGCCGGACGAGATCATGGCCGGCATGAAGTCCAAGGGCCGCAACATGTTGCGCCGTGCCGAGCGCGAGGGCACTCCCGTTGAACGGGTGGAACTCACCGAGGAGAACATGAAGACCATGTTCGCCCTCATGAACACGGTGGGGCAGGGCGAAGCGAACATCACGCTGCGGCCCTACGAGTACTACCGGAAGTTCTGGACGAACTTCGCCGAAGCGGGCCAGGGCCGGTTGTACTTCGTCCACGAGGACGGCGAGCCGTCGATGGGCGCGTTCGTCGTCAACTACGGGCGGCACGGTACCTACAAGGACGGCGGGTCCAAGCCGCGGCGTAAGCAGCGCGGCGACGGTCACCTGCTGCAGTGGAGGGTCATCAACGACCTCAAGAACGACTACGGCATCATCGACTATGACCTGTGCGGAACGCCGCCGTCGGACGAACTCAAGAACGAGGAGCACCCCCTCTACGGGCTGGGGCTGTTCAAGACCGCCTTCACCAAGGAGGTCATCGACTACGTGGGCGTCTGGGACCAGGAGATCAGCCCCGCCAAGGCGGCGCTCTGGAACAAACTGGCGGAGAAGGTCATGCGTCAGCTGTGGGTCCGTTCCAAGCATGAGCCCTTCTACTGAGTCGACCTACTGAGTCGACCTACTGAGTCGACCTACTGAGTCGGCCGTTTCTGGTCGACCGTCCTCGCCCGGTGCCCGGCACGTCCCGTGCCGGGTTCGGTGATTCTTGGGAGGTGAAGCGATGGGTCCGGCAGTGGGGACACAGCCGGTGGGGGAGACCCCCGCAGGGCTGGTCGCCTTGGCTCATTCCTTGGACGGTTCACGTCACTACCCCGTGTCCGGGTGGGCCGATCCCGAGTCCGAGTGGTCGCAGCCGTTCGGTCCGGACGCGGAGCTCCACCTGGTGGACCGGTCCCCGGGTGGCACCGTCACCCGGACCGTGTCCACGGAGGCCCAGGCCGAACGTGCCCGGGCGCGCGCGGAGGGGGCACGGACCGAGGCGCTGACGGCTGTCCCCAGGCCCATCCCCGTTCTCACGCCGGAGGAGATCGAGCGGGACCGCTTGCGCCGTGAGTCGCCGGCGCAGACTCTTCCGGTCACGACCTCGGGTCGCCGTCGTTCAGCGACGACGACGGCGCAGGTGACGCGCCCTGACACCACCGGCATCGACGTCGCACCGGTCGCAGCCGGTCCGTCCACGACCGTCCTGCCGGCCGCGTACCCGTCCTCGGACTCGACCTCAGCCACCGCCACCCAGCCGCGGTCCAAGCGTGTGCTGCGGTCCCTCATGAAGCGCGACACCGGCATGACGGCGCCCATGGGGCTCGTCGACCGGCTGGCCGCCAGCCCGTTCGCTCACCTGCGTCGGCACGCCGACTCGGGGGAGAAGGAGGCGCGGCGCACCCTGAACTTCGCTCTTCGCCTGGCCGAAACCATGTTCCACTACGGCGCGGACGCGCTGGAGGTGGAGAACGCCATCGTGGCGGTGTGCGCCACGTACGGGGTGGAGAACCTGGAGGTGGACATCACCAACCAGGCCGTCACCATCAACTACGTTCCGGACGTCGGGCACACCGGGACCCGCACGCGCGAGGACGTCTTCAACGACAACAACACGACCAGCCACACGGTCATGCGTGTGGTCCGCTCCTGGACCGACAACTACGCGGCACTGGCCGCGACCCACCAGCTGGTCACGGAAATCATCGAGGGGGAGATGCCCCGCGGTGAGGCCAGTGCCCGGCTGGAGACCATCAACTCGAGCCCCAAGACCTTCCCCAACTGGGTGGTCACCGCGGCGATGATCGCGGCCGCCGCGACCATCACCCTGGGGATCGGTGGTGGGCTCGTCGGCGCCGGGATCTCAGGTGTGTCCGGGCTGATCGTGGCGCGGATCGGGATCTGGATGGGTCGGCGTCGCTACCCGGAGTTCTTCAGCATGATCGCCTCCGGATTCGTGGTGACCGTGCTGGCCATGGCCTTCACCTGGGCGGACGTGGACATCTCCCCGCCACGGGTGATCGCCGCGGGCCTGATCATGCTCATGCCCACCACCAGGTTCATGTCCACGATGCACGACGCGATCAGCGGGTTCCCCGTGACCGCGGCGGGCCGCGTGGTGTCCACCGGTATGGCCTTCGCCGGGATCGTCGCGGGCATCTACGCGGGAATCGTTCTGGCCGGTCTGGGCGGGATCATGGCGGTGGACCCGGCCCAGGGCCAGTTCGAACCGCCCGGGGTGGTCATGAACATCGTGTTCATGGAGCTGGCCGCGGTGTTCATCGCGATCACGCTTCAGGCTTCACCCTGCTTCCTGCTGCCGGTCCTGGTGGCGTCTCTGGGCGGGCTGGTGGCCTACCACGGGGCGGGGTACGTCGGGCTGGACGTGAGGCTGCAGGCGGTCTTCGGCGCGGTCACGGTCGGCTGCATCGCCGCACTAGCCGCGGGAAGGCTGCGGATCCCCTCCCTGGTGATCGCCATCCCCGCCATGACCTTTCTGCTGCCCGGCCTGTCGATCTTCCGCGGCATGTACACCGTGGTCATCGAGGGTCAGACCACGGGCGACGGCGTGGTGGCGCTGGTGACGGCCATGACGACCATCGTGACCATGGCCGCCGGGCTGGTGTTGGGTCAGTACCTGATGCGACCGTTCACCAAGCAGCAGCACGGTGTGGGCCTGGACCGTAACCGACGACGGTGACCGGCAGCGCTCAGACCTGGCCGATGGGCGTGCGCTTCTCCGCCTGGAACACTTCTTCCGTTCGACCGCGCGCCCAGTAACCGGAGATCGACACCTGTTCCTTGGTCAGTCCTCTGCCCTGCGGGTCGGTCGAACCTGTCGAACCGCCGAAGATGATCGGCCGCAGCAGCTTCATCGCCTCGCGCTCGCCGTGGGCGAAGGCCTGGACGCCCTCCGTCGACGTCGGCCATTCGACGGCCTCCGCGGCCTCGACCAGCGCGTGCGTCCCCGGCGCCTGGTCCCGTCGATGGCACCATCGCAACGTCATGCCGGAAGGAACCGGAAGGTCCATGTGGTCCTCCGGGCCCTCCACCTCCAGGAGGACCACGCCTTGGGCGTCGTCGGGCAGGGTCTCCAGGTTGGCCGCGATCGCGGGGATGGCGGCGTCGTCGCCCAGGAAAAGGGACCAGGAGGCCTGGGGGTCCGGGACCCACTTGCCCCCGGGGCCCACGGCGACGATCGTGTCCCCGGGTTGAGCCTGCATGGCCCAAGGGCCGGCGAAACCGACCTGCCCGTGGGTGGCCACGTCGATCCACACGGAGCCGCGTTCCAGATCGACCTTCCGCAGCGTCATGTGGCGCGTGACCGGCTGCTGTTCAGGAGGCAGGCTCTCCTTGAGTTCCCAGTAATCGGGGTGCGGGCCCAGGTCTAGGGCGGGGTCGAAGAACACCAGCTTGACGTACTTCTCCGGTGGTTCGATGTCCTGGAACTGCGACGGGTCCTGGATGTCCGCAACCACCCGCACCATCGAGGCGGACAGCTGCAGCCGCTGCCGAACGACCAGGTTGATCTGCGGCTTCCTCGGCCTGTGCTGCGTGCGTGGTGCCGCTGTTGACGCGGAGGACGACGCGGAGGACGACGGGGAGTCTGAATTAGGTGTAGCTGACGTCACCTAATTCAGCCTACGCGCCAGTCCACGGGACCGACACCCTGCTGTTCGAGCATCTCGTTGACCCGGGAGAACGGGCGGGACCCGAAGAAACCCTTCGAGGCCGACAACGGCGACGGGTGGGCGGACTCGACCCGTGGTGCCCCACCGAGCCACTGCGCCGTCGAGCGTGCGGGGCGCCCCCACAGGAGACCGACCAGCGGGCGACCTCGGGTGGCCAGCGCCTTGATCGCGCACTCCGTGACCGTTTCCCAGCCCTTGCCGTGGTGCGAGGCGGGGGCACCCTCGCGCACCGTCAGGCATCGGTTGAGCAGCATGACGCCCTGCCGGGTCCAGGCGCTCAGATCCCCGTGCTGCGCCGGCGGGATACCCAGGTCGTCCTGGAGCTCCTTGTAGATGTTCTGCAGGGAGCGGGGCAGCGGCCGCACGTCCGGGCGCACGGAGAAGGACAGGCCCATGGCGTGCCCGGTGGTGGGGTAGGGGTCCTGACCGACCACCAGCACCTTGACCTCCGACATCGGTTCCTGGAAGGCCCGGAAGATGTCCTGCCCCGGGGGGAACGTTCGGAATCCCGCCGCGTGTTCGGCGCGGATGAAGTCCCCGAGCTCACGGATGACACCCTCCACCGGCCGCAGGGCCTCCGCCCAGTCCGCGGCCATGATCTCCGACAAATCGCCCTTGGTCATGGGGCTACTGTGCCACGCCGCGCATCGTCGACCGGAGTCGTGTCCCGTCCGACCGTGCTCCTAGAGTGTGGCCATGACGACCTTCGACGACGACGCAACAGTCACCGCCACGGATCCCGCACCCCGGGCGTCGACCGGAGGTCCACGACCACTGGCTCTGGTCACGGGCGCCACCGGCGGCATCGGCCGCGCCGTCGTCGAGAACCTGGCCGCCACCCACCGGGTGATCGCCGTGGGACGCGACCCCGAACGTTTGGCCGGTCTCACGGGCCTGGGGCCCGCGGTGGAAACGGTGGCGGCGGATCTCACGGATTTCGACAAGCTGCCCGCGTTGGTCGAGTCCCTGCAGACGTTGGACGTCCTGGTCCATGCCGCAGCCCTGGGACACCGGTTGGGAGTGGCGGAAGCCTGCCCGGCGGACTGGCAGGCCCAGTTGGAACTCAACGTCATGGTCCCGGCCGAGCTGACCCGGGCGGCGCTCCCGGCCCTGCGCGCCGCACGCGGCACCGTGGTGCTCATCAACTCGGGCGCCGGGTTCAAGGCCAGTGGCGGCAACGCCGTCTACGCCGCCTCCAAGTTCGCCCTGCGGGCCTTCGGCGATGCCTTGCGGCAGGAGGTCGAACCCGACGGCATTCGCGTCAGCTCCGTTCACCCCGGCCCCACGGACACACCCATGCTGCGGGGCATCTTCGAGTCCGTCGGAAAGCCGTACCGGTCCGAGGAATACATCCAACCGGCCACGGTGGCAGCGGCCGTCCGGACCGTCGTCGACGCCGGTCCGGATGTCCAACTCACCACCGTGTCCGTCCGCCCGCGGACCGAACAGAAGGGCTGAACCGTGGGGGAACAGCAGCCCGCGGGGCTGGACGACCTGAGCCTGCAGATCCTCGAACTCGAGGGGCGGCGGTTCAAGTACCAGGGTGCCAAGGAACGGGCGATCCGCAGCGAGCTCGGGATCCCGGTGACGGCGTACTACCAACGGCTCAACGTGCTCATCGACGACGCGGACGCCTGGGCGCTGCGGCCCGCCTTGCTGCGCAGACTCCGTGACCAGCGTGACGGGGCCTCCGGTGCGACGGCCTGAGCGGGACCGTCCCGGGGCCGTGGGGCTGCCCGAGATGGGAGGATGGTGCCCATGACCCCGTCCAGTCAGTCTCCGGCCAACCCGCCCGCGCGCGACCCCGAGGTGTCCGCGGGGTGTACCTCGTCGTCGGCCTCCGCGTCGTCGTGGCCACGCGACGCCTTCGACGACGTACCGGAGGAGGGGGCGCGAGTCGGAGCCCACAGGGCCCTGGACGCCCCCGCCCCGCGGGTGACCCGCCAGATCGCCGGTCTGCTCCTGGCCGGGGCGGTGGCCCTCGCGGTCGGAGCGGCTGCCTACCTGCTCGGCGGCAACTCCGAGGCCGCCCCGGGGGCTGCGAGTGGGGCTTCGGCCTCGCCGTCGCAGTCTCAGTCGCAGTCGCAAGAGGCGACCGAATCGGCCACGCCCACGCAGGAGGCCGAACCCACGGTGGAGCCCGACGCCTCCGTCCAGGTGGGCGTCTACAACGCGGCCGAGGTCGACGGGGCCGCGGGCACCACGGCCCAGGACCTGAGCTCAGCCGGGTGGACGGTCTCCGCCACCGACGACTGGGGCGTGGGTGTGGAGCAGAGCGTGGTCTACTACGCCGACGACGAGGAACAGGCGCAGGCCGTCGCGGATCATCTGGGGATCGAACAAGTGGCCAGTGACGAGGCGGTGGGTTACCCGATCGTCGTCGTGATCGGATCCGATCTTGCCGAGGACGGTGCGTGAGTCGCCGTGAACGCCCACGGTGAACACTGAGTCGAACTGGCTCAAGGGGTTTGCACTCACCCGGACAGAGTGCCAATAATGGGCTTAGCACTCAGTCGCGTGGACTGCTAGGTGGCCATGCTGCGGCCGCCACGGTTCCCGGCACAGTGAGTGAACTCCAGCCGAACTCGGTGAGGGGCAATGACGTGCGGGCCATCCCACGCGCTTGCTCCGTCCGTCGCGGGCACCGGGTGCGGCGCACAGTCTGTTGACCGTCCAGGAGGGACGAAACACATGGCAAAGTTGATCGCTTTCGACGAGGAGGCCCGTCGCGGTCTCGAACGCGGCCTGAACACCCTGGCCGACGCCGTCAAGGTCACCCTCGGCCCGCGCGGCCGCAACGTCGTGCTCGAGAAGTCGTGGGGCGCCCCCACGATCACCAACGACGGTGTCTCCATCGCCAAGGAGATCGAGCTCGAGGACCCCTACGAGAAGATCGGCGCCGAGCTGGTCAAGGAGGTCGCCAAGAAGACCGACGACGTCGCCGGTGACGGCACCACCACCGCAACCGTTCTGGCCCAGGCCCTGGTCCGTGAGGGCCTGCGCAACGTGGCCGCCGGCGCGGATCCGCTGTCGCTCAAGCGCGGCATCGAGAAGGCCGTGGCAGCCGTGACGGAGGAACTGCTGTCCTCCGCCAAGGAGGTCGAGACCGAGGACGAGATCGCCGCCACCGCGTCCATCTCGGCCGCTGACCCGGAGATCGGCAAGCTCATCGCCGAGGCCATGGAGAAGGTCGGCAAGGAAGGCGTCATCACGGTCGAGGAGTCCAACACCTTCGGGCTGGACCTCGAACTGACCGAGGGCATGCGCTTCGACAAGGGCTACCTCTCCGGTTACTTCGTGACCGACACCGACCGTCAGGAAGCGGTCCTGGAGGACCCCTACATCCTGATCGTCAACTCCAAGATCTCCGCCGTGAAGGACCTGGTCCCCGTGCTGGAGAAGGTCATGCAGGGCGGCAAGCCGCTGCTGATCATCGCCGAGGACGTCGAGGGCGAGGCGCTGGCCATGCTGGTGCTCAACAAGATCCGCGGCGCGGTCAAGTCCGTGGCCGTCAAGGCTCCGGGCTTCGGTGACCGCCGGAAGGCTCAGCTGGCCGACATCGCCATCCTGACCGGTGGCCAGGTCATCACCGAAGAGGTCGGCCTCTCCCTGGAGACCGCGACCCTGGACGAGCTGGGCACCGCCCGCAAGGTCGTCGTCACCAAGGACGAGACCACGATCGTCGACGGCGCCGGCACCCAGGAGGAGATCGAAGGCCGCGTGGCCCAGATCCGCGCCGAGATCGAGAACTCCGATTCGGACTACGACCGCGAGAAGCTGCAGGAGCGCCTGGCCAAGCTGGCCGGTGGCGTGGCAGTGCTCAAGGCCGGTGCCGCGACCGAGGTGGAGCTCAAGGAGCGCAAGCACCGCATCGAGGACGCCGTGCGCAACGCCAAGGCCGCCGTGGAGGAGGGCATCGTCGCCGGTGGTGGCGTGGCTCTGATCCAGGCCGGCAAGTCGGCGTTCGAGAAGCTGACCCTCGACGGTGACGAGGCCACCGGCGCGAACATCGTCAAGGTCGCCATCGACGCACCGCTCAAGCAGATCGCTCTGAACGCAGGGCTGGAGCCGGGCGTCGTCGTCGACAAGGTCCGTGGCCTGGACAAGGGCTTCGGCCTGAACGCCGCGACCGGCGAGTACGAGGACCTGATGGCCGCGGGCATCAACGACCCCGTCAAGGTGACCCGGTCGGCGCTGCAGAACGCCGGTTCGATCGCCGGTCTGTTCCTGACCACCGAGGCCGTCGTGGCCGACAAGCCGGAGCCCGCTCCGGCAGGCGGCGGAGAGGACCCGATGGGCGGCATGGGCGGCATGATGTGATCCAGCCGCACGGCTGATCAGCTGCCGCGCAGCACCCCACACCTCCGCCGAGTGTCCGTTTCCGGTCGCTTCCACCCGTGGAAAGCGACCGGAAACGGACACTCGGCGGAGGTTTTTCTGTCCGAGGCTCGTGAAAGAGTGTTCCCCATGACAATCACCGCAGCAGCCGATGGTTCCGCGCTGGGCAATCCCGGGCCGGCCGGATGGGCCTGGTACATCGACGACGACTCGTGGCAGGCCGGCGGGTGGGAGCACGGCACGAACAACCTGGGTGAGTTGAAGGCCGTTCTGGACCTGCTGGAATCCACCGCGCACCTGGACGAACCGCTGCGGGTGCTGTGCGACAGCCAGTACGTGATCAACTCGATCACCAAGTGGATGCCCGGCTGGAAGAAGAAGGGCTGGAAGAAGCGGGACGGCAAGCCCGTGATGAACCTGGACCTGATGAAAGCACTGGATGCGGCCATGGAAGGCCGTGACGTGACCTTCGAGTGGGTCAAGGGCCACGCCGGCCACGAACTCAACGAGGCCGCCGACGCGCGGGCCAACGCCGCCGCACGCGCGTTCCAAGCAGGGAAGGCACCTGAGACGGGCCCGGGCCTGGCGGCCGCCGGTGGAGTTTCCGCGGGCCGCGCGGCGAGCGACTTCACGTACGACTCCGGTGAATACGATCCCCAGGAGGAGGCACAGGACCAGGATCCGGACCTGTTGGCCACCCTGGACGTTCAGCAGGAGTCACTGGCCGAAGGCGTCACACCGGACCGGGAGGTCCTGGGTCTGGAACTCCAGCGGATCCGGGGCGGCGTCCCCGCGGCCCGGGTTCACCCCGACGCGGTGCTGATCGGGGCAGACGGCCGCCCGGTCGAGGCCGACGCCCTGTCGGGAGGGGACGCCGAGGCCGACGTCCACGTGGTCGAGGTCCTGACGCTGAGCCGAAACGCCGTGCTGGTCTCGACCCACCTGGTGGGCAGTACCGTGGCTCCGGGTACCCGCGTGCACGCCTCCCTGTGGACCAGGGAGGACTCTCGCAACGAGCTGGGCGACTGGTTCCTACGACACCACCAGGTAACCGAGGAGTCCTGACCCGCCTTCACCCCGCCGAAAGTCCGAGTTCGGTCGCTTCCGGTGCCCCACGGTGACCGAACTCGGACACTCGGCGGGGGAGAGGGACAGGGAGGTCAGGGGCGGGGGTCGTGGATGATGTCGGGATCGTCGTCGTCGATCTCGGGGATCGGCGGGAGGTCGTCCTCCACGACGGGAGGCGCCGTGGGTTCGGGCACTGCCGGGAGTTCGTCGAGAGTCTCCGGCGGCGGCTCGGGTGTGGAGATGCTGGGCAGGGACACGACGAACGTCGCCCCGCCACCCGGGGTGTCCTCCAGGGTCACGGTGCCCCCGTGCTGGTCGATCACGGCGGAGACGATCGACAGACCCAACCCGGTCCCGCCCGTCTCTCGAGTTCGGGACGTGTCGGCCCGGTAGAAGCGTTCGAAAACCTTGGCCCGGTCGGCGCCCTTGATGCCGGGGCCGTGGTCGCGGACCTTGATCTGGGCGAGGAACTCCGCGGGGTCGGTGTTCCCGGCCGTCGAGGGACGCTGGTCCCGGGGGACCCCGGTCAGCGGCACGGTGCCGATCAGAATCTGCAGGTCGCTGCCCTTGGGTGTGTACCTCACGGCATTGGTCATGAGGTTGGCCACAACCTGCCGCAGTTTGGCTTCCTCGCCTCGCGTCCACACGGGAGTCGCGGGGCCGTCGTCGAGGTTCGTGACCGTGACGGACCGGTCCGGGCTGGAGGCCGCGAAGTCCGCGGCGGCGTCGTGCGCCAGGACCAGGAGGTCGACGTCGTCGGTGGCCAGTTCCCGCTTGCTGTCCAACCGGGCCAGGGACAACAGGTCCTCGACCAATTGGGTCATCCGCGTCGCTTCGGACTCGATCCGGCCCATGGCCTGTCCGACCTGCTCCTCGTCCCGCAGCGCGCCGTGGCGGTAGAGCTCGGAATATCCGCGGATGGAGACCAGTGGGGTGCGCAGCTCGTGGGAGGCGTCCGCGACGAACTGCCGCAGCCTGGCCTCCGACCGTGTCCGGGCGTCGAAGGCGTCCTCGATGTGGCCCAACATGCGGTTGAGCGACATCGACAGCTGACCGACCTCGGTTTCCGAGTTGTACCCGGCCATACGCCGTGAGAGGTCGCCTTCGGCGATCTGTGCCGCGGTCTGTTCGACCTTTTTCAACGGTTGGAAGGCGCGGGTGATCAGCACCCACCCCACCACCAGGGCAGCCAGCAGGGTGGCAGCCCCGAAGCTCAAGGTCAGCAGAGTGATCGCCGAGACCAGCCCGTTGGTGTCACCCAGCGGCTCGGCTACCACCACCGTGTAGGAGGTCCGGGACTGTGGTGCCGCCACGACCCGCCAGGACCCCTCCGCCCCGTTGGCCGACGGAACGGTGATCCCCAGCTGTTCCGACTGTTCGACCATCTCTCGGTCGAACCGCGACAGATCGGGCTGAGTGTCAGGCTGGGCGGTCGTCGTGCCCGTGGCGTCGACGTGCGCCACGACCTTGCCGTCCTCGGAGAGCAGGAAGCCCTGGTGCGGGACGGTCTCCGTCGGGCTGCCCGTCATCTCGGACATGAGTGCCGTGGACACCGAATGCAACGAGTCCTGCAGGTCCTCGTCGATCGAATTAATCAGAGAATCCCGCAGCACGGAGATCGCCACGAAGCTGGTGACGACGATGCTGACGGCCAGGAGCATGCCGGTCAGCGCCATCAACTGCGTGCGCAGTGATGACGCTCGCCAGCGGGCTGCGAGGGTCTCCACGGGGGCGGATGCTCCGGGACGGGGTCAGGAGTTCTTGTTCGCCGTGCGCAGCAGGTAGCCCACACCGCGCTTGGTGTGGATCAGCGGGGGCAGATTGGGGTCGTTGTCGATCTTGCGCCGCAAGTAGGAGATGTAGGACTCAACGATCGAGGCGTCCCCGTTGAAGTCGTACTCCCACACGTGGTCCAAGATCTGGGCCTTGGACAGCACCCGGTTGGGGTTGAGCATCAGGTAGCGCAGGAGCTTGAACTCGGTGGGCGAGAGATCGATCTCACGGTCGCCGCGGTAAACCTCGTGCGCGTCGTCGTCGAGCACCAGGTCGTCGACGCGCAGCCGGGAGTCGTCCTCCTCGGCCGGCTGGGTACGGCGCAGGACCGCGCGGATCCGGGCCACGACCTCGTCCAGGCTGAACGGCTTGGTCACGTAGTCGTCGCCACCGACGGTCAGTCCCTGGACCTTGTCGTCGGTGTCGTCCTTGGCCGTGAGGAAGACGATCGGGAAGGAGCGACCCTCGGCGCGCAGCTTGCGGGTGACGGCGAACCCGTCCAGGTCGGGGAGCATGACGTCCAGGACGGCCAGGTCCGGGTCCTCCTGCTCCGCCTTGGTGATGGCGTCGCGGCCGTTGGCGGCTGTCACGACGTCGAACCCGGCGAAGCGCAGCGAGGTGGCCAGCAGCTCGAGGATGTTGGGTTCGTCGTCGACGACCAGCAGTTTGGCTTCAGGAGTCTTGGTGTTCACGCGTTCGATTCTCCCGACGTTTTCTGTGAGGCCGCTGTGACGGATTCCAGCCTCCTCTGTGCGTGCACTGTACGGCAGGTCGGTCGACGGCGTCAGGTCTGCTTCCCCGTCCGGCAACCAGCGCGGCAACCGGCCAGGAACCAGCTGGGCAACCGGCCGGGCAGTCTCAGGCCGGCCCGAGCGCGCCGTCCGAGAAGCGCAGGTAACACGCCGCGCACAGCGATTCGTAGTTCACCTCGCCGTCGATCGCCACCTGGTCACCGGCGAACACGAACCGGCCATCCACCTTGCGGGCGTTGAACATGGCCTTGCGGCCGCACCGGCAGATCGTCTTGAGCTCCTCCAAGGAGTGCGCCAGTTCGAGCAGGCGCGCGGACCCGGGGAAGGAGCGGGTCCGGAAGTCCGTGCGGATCCCGTAGGCCAGTACGGGAACACCGTCCAGGACGGCGATGCGCAGGAGGTCTTCCACCTGGGCGGGGGAGAGGAACTGGGCCTCGTCCACCAGCAGGCAGGACACGGGTGGCAGGGTCACCGTGTCCATGAGGGCTTCGGGCTCGGCACCGGCGGCCAGCTGCTGGAACCGGGAACGGACGTCGTCCTCGGGAGAGACCAGCAGGTCCACCTGGCGGGAGATCCCCAAGCGTGAGACCACGTGGGCGTCGCCCTTGGTGTCCACCTGGGCCTTGGCCAGCAGGACACGCTGCCCGCGTTCCTCGTAGTTGAACGCAGCCTGTAACAACGCGGTGGATTTTCCGGAGTTCATGGCTCCGTGGCGGAAGTACAGTTTCGCCACCCGTCAGTGCTCCTCGAGATCGGTGATGAGATACGCGTAACCCTGCTCGGCCAGGAATCGCTGGCGCTTGGCGGCGAACACCGTGTCCACCGTGTCCCGGGCGACCACCGTGTAGAACGTCGCCTGCTGCCCACCCGGGGCGGGCCGCAGCAGTCGTCCCAGGCGTTGGGCCTCCTCCTGCCGGGACCCGAAGGTCCCGGAGACCTGGATCGCGACGGTGGCGGAGGGCAGGTCGACGGAGAAGTTCGCCACCTTGGAGACCACCAGCACGGGCAGTTCACCGGCCCGGAACCGGTCGTAGAGTTCCTGCCGTTGTCTGGCCGGGGTCTTGCCGGTCAGCACGGGGGCGTCCAGGAGCTCGCCGAGTTCTTCGAGCTGTTCCACGAACTGACCGATCACCAGGGCCTGCTCGCCCGGGTGGCGTTCCAGCAGTTTCTGGACCACGGCGTTCTTCTGCGGCGAGGAAGCCGCCAGCCGGTAGCGGTCCTTGTCCTCGGCCGTGGCGTACACCAGGCGGTCCGACTCCGGAAGGTCCACGCGAACCTCCACGCATTCGGCCGGGGCGATCCAGCCCTGGGCCTCCATGTCCTTCCAGGACGCTTCGAAGCGCTTGGGGCCGATCAGGGAGAAGACCTCGCCCTCGCGTCCGTCCTCCCGCACCAGGGTGGCGGTGAGCCCGAGGCGACGACGCGCCTGGATGTCCGCGGTCCGCCGGAAGACGGGGGCGGGCAGGAGGTGGACCTCGTCGTAGACGATCAGTCCCCAGTCCTGGCCGTCGAGCAGTTCGAGGTGCGGCCAGAACTCGCCACGTCGTGTGGCCAGCATCTGATACGTCGCAATGGTCACCGGGCGGATCTCCTTGGACCGGGACGTGTACTCACCGACCTCGTCGCTGGTCAAGCTCGTGCGGGCAATCAGTTCGTCACGCCATTGTCGCGCGGCCACCGCCGAGGTGCACAGGATGAGAGCGGTGGTCGAGGACGCGGCCAACACCGAGGCCCCCACCACTGTCTTCCCGGCCCCGCAGGGCAGGACCACGGTGCCCGCGCCGGTGGCCCAGAAGGCGTCGACGGCGGCGGCCTGGTAGGGCCGCAGGCCCCAGGGCTGCCCGCTCCTGGCATCGGTCTCCGTGAGCGTGATCGGGTACGGCGTCCCGTCCACGTACCCGGCCCGATCCTGCGCGGGCCACCCGAGCTTGAGCAACTGCTGCTTCAGCTCACCGCGGGCGCTCGCGTGCACCACGGTGGTCCGGGGATCGATGCGCGGGCCCAACAGCGGCTGGATCCGTTTGGCCCGGGAGATCTCCTCGTAGACGGGGAAGTCGTCACAGCGCAGCACCAGACCGTGGACGGGGTCCTTCTCGAGCACCAGGCGGCCCCACCGTCCCATGGTCTCGTCGATGTCGATCAGCAGGGAGTGGGGCACGGGGTAGCGCGAGTACTCGAGCAGGGTGTCGACGACGGCTTCCGCGTCCACACCGGCGGCCCGCGCGTTCCAGAGTCCCAGCGGGGTCAACCGGTAGGTGTGGACGTGCTCGGGGGCGCGTTCGAGTTCGGCAAAGACCGCCAGTTCCCGCCGGGCCTCCTCGGCCTGGTCGTGATCGACCTCCAGCAACACGGTGCGGTCGGACTGGACCACCAAGGGGCCGTCAGGCACGGGGTTTCTCCTTCGGGGTCGCGTCCTCGGGGGCAGCCGTCGTCCCACCCCGGGCAAGGGCCCGCGCGTCAGCGGCCAGACGGTCGGCCACGGTCACCACATGGTCGCGGTCCACGGCCGGTTCGGCGGGTGGCGGACCCGGGAACAGCGCGCGCAGTTGGGCCGGTGAGGCGCCGCGCGGCAGGGACAGGTTACTCGGTGCCGCGTCCTCCCCCGGGTGGGCCAGGGTGGGGGCGATGCCGACCTGCTCGGTGGCTTTCAGCACGGCCACGTCCACGGGATTGCGGCGCAGGGAGGCCCGGGGCGCCTTGCGATCCGGTTCGGCCGAGCGCAGGACCAGGACCTCGGAGCTCACGCGTTCCACCTCGAAACCGTCCAAGGCGGCGGAGGAGGCGATGGCCTCCACCAGGTCCGGGCGGCCCGTGACCACGCGCTCCGCGTTCAGGATCCGGACGTTGCCGTGGGTTCGGACTGCCTCGTCCACCAGATGTGTCAGGGCGGCCGGCACCGGCCCTTCGCTGCGCGTTGCCACCAGGTCCCGCAAGGATTCGGCGTCGTGACCGCGCTCCAGGGCGCGGCGCAAGGACGCGACGCTGAACCGGAACGTCGCCGCGGCCCCCTTGCCCTCGGGGTCGGCGACGAGCCGCAGGTCGGCGGCCGCGCCCGGTGACAGGGGTCCGTGAGCCACGGCGGTGTGGTCGCTCTGCAGGACCACGGTTTCGACGGCGGGCGGGAGGCGCTGCGCCACGGTGTCCGTGACCGCCTCGGGGCCGTCCCGCAACAGCAGGTCGACCAGGTCCGTTGCAGCGCCCGCCCCGGTCAGCCCCAGGTCCGCGCATTCCGCCAGAATCCCGTGGCCGTGGCGGCTCAGCTGTCCGCTCAGTCGGGGGCGGAACCAGGCCCAGGCGCGTTCACTTGACGCGGCGTCTGCGGCCAGGCCGGAATCCTGGGCCAGGGCGAGCAGGACCGTCCGTCGCAGGGCGGGGGCGTCCTTGACCCACCAGCCGTCCGTCAACGGGGTGATGACGGACCCGTCGGCCCGTTGGGTGCGGGTCGCGGACGGAACGACGCCAGAGGTCACCCAGGCCGCCAGGACCAGCCCGTGGGCGGTGGCGGTGTCCAGGTCCTCGAAGGACGGTGCGCTGGGACGCCACGTGTCGTCGTGTTCGTCCTGTTCGATCAACCCGGCCAGGTGGGCAAAGCCGAGCAGACGGTCCGCGCGGGGCACGTCGACGTCGAGTGCGGTGGCCAGGCGCCGTCGCTCCCGGATGCCGAGGCCTCCGGCGCGCAGGGTCTCCGCGGGGCGCTCGCGTAGCTCGTGCCGCAGGTCCGTGAGGTCGCGGACGAGTTCGGCGACGGCGGCCGAGGCGGCGTTGTCGCGGATCCGCGGGTTCACCCGGTGACCCGTCGGGGCAGGTGGTTGGGTGCTGTGCCCGGACCACGGGTCGTCGTCGTTGAGGGCCAACCCCACCTCGCGGGGTGCCTCCACGTGGTGCGTGCCGACCGGGACCAGCAGCCGCCGGGCCAGCAACCAGTCCACGGGGTGGTTCTCCGGATCATCGGGCACGGGGCGCCGGTCGGCGTTGCGGAGCGTACCGAGGGGGCGCGACCGGAAGTTCGAGAGGACCTCCGCGGGTCGCGGTGGGAGCGAAACGAGGAGGCTCCGGTCGATCTCCGGGGGCTCCGAGCCCGTGTCCGGCCCGAGAGGCTCGGCGAGGGGGCGGCCGACGCCACCCGGGTAGCGGCCCAGGGCCTCGGCGACACCGGGGGACAGCGCCCAGCGCGGGGTGTTCCCTCGCGGATCCTCCGGGACTGGCGTGCCCCTATGTATCAACCCGTGTATCAGCCCGACGGCGTGCAGAGCGCGTGTGTGGACGTCGTCGTCGATCGTGTGTTCGCCGCGAACCACTGCGCGCTCCAGAACGTCCAACTGGGCGCGGTCGACCTGATTGAGGGCCGATTGCAGGGAGGGTCGGGCGGACAGGGCCGCGGCGAGTTCGGCGACGGAGGTCGGTGTCGCGTCGGCGACGTCCGGGCGCAGTTCCAGGAGCGCTCGCAACTGGGCGGGTGTGCGCAGCGCGAGGTCCGTGACGAAGGACGACGGCAAACCGTCAGGCCCGGCGCCGCTGGGCCAGGGTGAGCACGAGTGAGAGGAGCAGGCACACGACCGAACCCGGGAACGCGAAGTAGGCGTAGCGCGTGAACCACGGCCAGACCTCTTCGCCGCCGGTGACCCATTTGAGGACCAGCATGATCAGGATGGCCGCGCAGGAGGTCACTGCCAGGAACACTGCGGCCCACCCGAACACGTTCAGCCCGGACCCGCCGGCGTTCATGGGGTCTCCTGAGGAGCCCTGGTGGTCGAGGGGCGGTGTGGCAGGCATGCGCCCCAGGATACAGCCGGAGAGAGCGCTGCGCCCGCGGCGTAACGCGGAACAAACGGGGTAAGATAGGGAGTTCTGTTTAAGATCGGTGAAGACTCCTCCGGCAACTGCCCCGGTGGGTCCTTCACCACCTGATCCACGATCAACTCCTGAGAACTGAGGTCGAAGAAAGTGCCCACTGGCAAGGTCAAGTGGTTCGACGCCGACAAGGGATTCGGCTTCCTGGCCAGCGACGACGGCGGCGAGGTCTTCCTGCACGCCAGCGCGCTGCCCGCCGGAATGGAATCGGTGAGCCCGGGCACCCGCATGGAGTTCGGCGTGGCGGACGGTCGCCGCGGCCCGTCCGCGCTGTCGGCCACGGTTCTGGAGCGCACACCGTCGGTGGCCAAGAACACCCGGATGCCCGCCCAGCGCATGGCCGTGATCAACGAGGACCTCATCAAGCTCCTGGACGACATCTCCGGCGGACTGCAGCGGGGCAAGTACCCGGACCGTGCCCACGGCAAGAAGATCGCCACGATCCTGCGGACCGTCGCCGACAACCTGGACGTCTGAGGGGAAACCCATGTCTGAGACCACATCGACCGACGCCGCCCAGGGTGAGACGCCCGAAGCGGCGCCCGCGCGTCGTCGCAAACCGTCCGTCGACCAGAAACTGGCGGACGCCAAGGACTTCGCGCTGGCGGCCCTGACGCAACTCGTCCCGGAGGCCGAGATCGGCGAGGGCCACAGGGTCCAGGCCGACGACGAGCGACTGGTGACCCACTACTTCCCGTCACTGCGCCGCGGGTACAAGGACTGGGAGTGGTACGTGACCATCGCCCGGGCGCCGCGCCAGACGGAGCCAACCGTGTGCGAAACCGGTTTGCTCCCCGCCGAAGGTGCACTGTTGGCCCCCGAATGGGTGCCCTGGTCCGAGCGACTGCGCGACGACGAGAAGGACGACGCCGCGGACATCGATCCCGACGCTGATCCGGAGGTCGATCCGGACTCCGACGAGTCAGGTGCGGCCGATGACGAGGCGAAGCCGGCCGAGGTGCCGGCGGAGGACGACGCGTCCGACGATCCGACGGACTAGGTGAGCGCCGCGACGCCGTCGGGAACGCCGTCCGGAACCTTCCGGTCCTTCCGCCACCCGAACTACCGCCGCTGGTACGCGGGTGCGGTGGTGTCCAACGTGGGCACCTGGATGCAGCGCACCGCGCAGTCCTGGCTGGTCTTCGCCGAACTCACCGATCACGACACCCGCGTGATGGGCGTGGTCATGGCGTTGCAGTTCGCTCCCCAGCTGCTGTTGGCCCCCTACGCGGGGGTGCTGGTGGACAGGGCCGATCGACGGCGTCTGCTGGTCCTGACGCAGACGGTCATGGCAACCCTGGCCCTGGTCCTGGGTGTGCTGATCGTGACCGGCCTGGTGACGTTGCCCCTGGTCATGGCGTTCGCTCTTGCGTTGGGGATCACGACGACGTTCGACGCCCCCGCGCGGCAGACGTTCGTGAGCCAACTGGTCGAGGACAAGGACCTGTCCAACGCCGTCGCCCTGAACTCGACCTCCTTCAACCTGGCCCGCCTGGTCGGACCGGCCGTGGCAGGTGTCCTGGTGGCGGCCGTGGGGTCCGGGTGGGTGTTTCTGCTCAACAGCCTGAGCTTCGCGGCGATGCTGGCCGCCTTGTGGTCGCTGGACCGCAACCTGCTCCGGGCCAGTCCAAGAGCTTCCAGGGGGCGCGGACAAATCCGCGAGGGTTTCGCCTACGTCCTCAGCCGCCCGGACCTGACCGCGGTGTTGCTCACGGTCTTCCTCCTGGGCACGTTCGGACTGAACTTCGCGGTGTACCTTGCCGCGATGGCCGGCACCGAGTTCGGCAGGGGGCCGGACACGTTCGGCCTGCTCAACTCGGTTCTGGCGGCCGGCACCCTGGCCGGCGCCCTCCTGTCCGCGCACCGGCCCAGAGCGCGGCTGCGCATGATCTTCCTGGGCTCGGCCGGATTCGCCGTCTGCACGTTCATGGCGGCCATGGCCCCCACCCTGTGGATCTTCGCCGCCTGGCTGGTCCCCACGGGTCTGAGCGCACTGACCGTGAGCACGACCGCCAACGCCTACGTGCAGACCACCACGGACGCGGCAGTGCGGGGCCGCGTCATGAGCCTCTACATGGCGATCTTCATGGGCGGCACACCCCTCGGGGCGCCGCTGGTCGGGTGGATCACCTCCGAGTTCGGGCCGCGGTGGGGCCTGGGTTCAGCTGTGTTCGCGGGCCTGGCCGGTGTGACCGTCGGGGCGATCCTGTGGTGGCGGTGGGCCCGTCACCTCACAGCTGATCGACGATCAGGTCGATACAGGACAGCAGTGCCGAGACGTCCTCGGGATCCACGGCGGTGAAGGTCGCGATCCGCAGCTGGTTGCGGCCGAGCTTGCGGTACGGCTCGACGTCGACCACGCCGTGGGCACGGAGGGTTTTGCTGATCGCGGTGGCGTCCACGGCGTCGTCGAAGTCCACGGTCGTGACCACGGTGGACCGGTCCCCCGCGGCGGTGACGAACGGGCGGGCGAACTCGCTGGCCTCCGCCCACGCGTAGACCCGGTCGGAGGAGTCCTTGGTTCGGGCGGCCGCCCAGGCCATGCCGCCCTGTTCGTTGAGCCACCGCACCTGGTCGTCGAGCATGACCAGCCCGGCCAGACCGGGGGTGTTGTAGGTCTGGTTCTTGCGGGAGTTCTCGAGGGCGGTGTTGAGCGAGAGCACGTCCGGAACCCAGCGACCGGAGGCCGCGATCGCCTCGATGCGTTCGATGGCGGCGGGGGAGAAGGCGCCGAACCACAGCCCGCCGTCGGAGGCGAAGTTCTTCTGCGGGGAGAAGTAGTAGACGTCGGTCTGCTGCAGGTCCACCGCGGTGCCGCCCGCCGCGGAGGTCGCGTCGACGACGACCAGGGCGCCGTCGGACCCGGGGGTTGCCCGCTCCACGCCGTCGGGACGACGCACGGGGGCCATCACGCCCGTGGAGGTCTCGTTCTGCGGCCAGGCGTACACGTCCACGCCCTCTTCCTCGACCACCTCGGTACGGGTTCCGGGTTCGGAAGTTCGGATGCTCGAGGGCTGCAGGAACGGCGCGTTGTCGGTCACGGCGGCGAACTTCGCCCCGAATTCACCGAACGCGGCGTGCTGCGCTTTCTCGCGGACCAGGCTGAAGGCCGCGCTGTCCCAGAACGTCGACGCCCCACCCAGACCGAGCAGGATTTCGTACCCGTCGGGCAGCTCCAGGAAGTCACCCAGGCCCTCACGGATGCGACCCACCATGTCCTTGACGGGCGCCTGGCGGTGGGAGGTCCCCAGCAGCGAACGCCCCGCGCGGGCCAGGGCCCCGACCTGCTCCTCCCGGACCTTCGACGGGCCGGAACCGAACCGTCCGTCGGCGGGCAACATGTGATCGGGGATCGAGATGGGACGCGACAAGGGTGGCCTCCATGGGATGGGTCTGGGCAACGTTCACGGTCCGGTCGGCAGCCTGTGAAGCGCTTCGTAAGCCATTCTGCCCCACGCTCCTCGGCCCCTCGGCTTCTTGATCCCAGCGCTCCGCAGCACCCGGGCCCGGGGAGCCGTGGCCGGGAGAGTCGATCGGCCGTTCGGGGACGACATGTGGCGGATTCGTGCAACGACTAGACTCTTGTTTGACATCCGGCCGGGGTCCTCCCGCAACCGGAAGCGTCGCGGCCACGGTGCGTCGCCCCCGGTGACAGGCACTGCGTCGCGTTCGCCCCCGACCCTTCAGGACCCGCAGGAGTTATTCGTGACTGATCTGATCGACACAACGGAGATGTACCTGCGCACCGTCCTGGAGCTGGAGGAGGAGGGCATCCCGCCCATGCGCGCTCGCATCGTCGAGCGCCTCGACCACTCCGGCCCCACGGTCTCGCAGACGGTTTCCCGGATGGAGCGCGACGGGCTGCTCACCGTGCTGCCCGACCGCCGGATCGCATTGACGGACGACGGCAGGGAAACCGCGATCAAGGTCATGCGCAAACACCGGTTGGCGGAGCGGCTCCTGGCGGACGTCATCGGACTGGAGCTCTCGGAGGTTCACGACGAAGCGTGCCGGTGGGAGCACGTCATGAGCGAAGAGGTGGAGAAACGCCTGCTGGTCCTGCTGGACGGACCCCAGGCTTCTCCCTACGGCATGCCCATTCCCGGGCTGGACGGACTGACGGCCCCCGACGAATCGAGCGCCGTCCACGCGATCCTGGCCACCCCGACCGGGGCACTCGCGGATTTCCCGCGGCTGTTCGATCTGGTCTCCTCCGGGTCCACGGGCCCGTTCGCGTTGACCGGTGTGCCGGAGGTGGTGCAGGCCGACGGCGTCACCGTTCCCGCGCTCGCCGAGGCCGGAGTCCTAGCGGGAGCCGCCTTCACCGCGGAACTCGACGACGACGGATGGGTGGTCCTGCGCCGCGTCTCCGAGGACGACGCACCGGGTGAGGCGATCCGCGTGGGTGCCAAGGTGGCGCAGGCGCTGTGTGTTTCCGTAGTGGCTCCACAGGATGGGGCCAGCGGGAACTGACACCCAGAGCTGGATGGGTCACCGTGGATTGATCGGCTGCCCGTGAACAGTTGAGGTCCGCGGCCTCCTACGACCGATTGGTGCCGACGACGGCGCGCGTAGCGTGCGACCTGTCACCCCGGGATCTGCACGGAACGGCGTGGCCCATTCGATCGCTGCCACACCGGAGGAACCGACATGCCGTCCGCGACCCGCCCATCAGTTCGTTGCCGTCCCACCCACGTTTCCACCCACGTCGCCACCCACGTCGCCGCCGGTCTGTCCCGAGGGCGGCTGAGCGCCGCGGGGCTTGCCACGGTCAGCCCGTTCGCCTCGCAGGTGACGACCGTCCAGAACCCCGGCCCCGCACACCGCCGCGCCTGGATGCTGGGCGGTGCCGCGGGGTTGGGTGCCATCGGCGCCGCCGCACTGGGGGCGGCACCGGCCAACGCGGCGCCCGTCGAGTTCCCGGACTGGGTCACGGTCACCGGCACGGTGCCCGACGATGCCGGCCTGGACCTGGCTGCGGCGGAGGTCAACAACTGGACCTTCTCCTGGTCCACCGACGCCAACGGTGTGGTCACGTTCGTGTACGCCGACGGCACCACCAGCAACTCCGCCAACCCTCCCGCGGCCACTGCGGCATCCCCGGGATCGGATGTGACCACGCAGTCCGAACCCACCGCGTTGTGGAGCACCGACGCCGGCGGAGATCCCGCCGTGGCGACCTCGGACCCCGGGATGAACGATCTGGCTGCCGCCGTCTCCGCGCCTTTCGGCGGTGATCCTGCGGCAACCACCGGTGGTCCGGTGGCGCAACCGGAAGGACAGGAACCGGCAGCCTCCGCCGGTGACCAGGCCATTCTGGACACCGCCTACCAGGGCCTAGGCGGGGCGTACATCTGGGGCGGAACGGACTTCATGGCCTGGGACTGCTCGGGTTACGTGCAGTGGGTGTACGCGCAGCACGGCATCGAGATCCCGCGGGTCACCTGGGACCAGTTCGCGGCGGGAACACCCACCACCACGCCCCGACCCGGGGACCTGGTCTCCCAGAACGGTGGGTCCCACGTGGGGATCTACCTGGGCGGCGACCAGATGATTTCCGCCCTGAACCCGGAACAGGGCACCATCGTCCACTCGGTCCACGCCATGCCGCTGGACGGCTACTACACCTACCGGTGAGCGCAGCGGACGGGTGCTGAGAACTCACCCGCGGGCTCGATAGTGTGGAGCCATGGCAGCCAATGACCGACGAACCTCCCAAGCACCGCGCGACTACAGCGCGTCCTCCCGTACCGGAGCGGATCAGGAGTACACGTACCTTGCCGTGGGCATGGTCGCGGGCGCGATCCCGGGGATCGTCATCGGGCTGCTCCTGGCCATCCCCCTCGGCCACGCCGCCATGTGGGTTTCCGTCGCCGGTGGTGTCGGGATCCTGCTGGGTTTGGTGATTGCGGCCGTGGTGTACCGACGCAGGCAGCGCCACGCAGTGACCGGGGATCAGTCCTCCGGTTCGTTCTCCAACCGGTAGGGACCTTCCGGCCCGGTGTACGCGGGCCAGAACCGTCGGTCACGCCGTCGAAGCACCGGGACCACCTGGCGGCGTACCAACGGTGCCAACGTGGCCTCCGCCTGTTCGACGGACTCGGGGGAGAGGTCCAGGTAGCGCAGCTCCTCGATCTCGGCCAGGCCGGGCGGGAGCGTGTCCGCGGCCGGTGCGACCTCGGAATCCACCAGAAAGACCGTGGTGTCGATCCACGTGGCGGCCTCGTTCGCGGCGGGTGAGGAGAACCGACCGATCTCCGTGAGGCTGTCGTGGGTCAACTCCAGTCCGATTTCCTCGTGGGTCTCGCGGAGCGCTGCCCCAGGGGCGGATTCCTCATCCTCGCGCTTGCCGCCGACCAGCATGAACATGTTGGTGTCCCGTTTGCGCACGGTCAGCAACTGGCCGTCGTTGACGAAGCACACCCCCACGATCGAGAGGACCTTGCACCAGTCGGGAACCTGGATGCGGGCCAGCGACCCGAGCCGCAGTTCGTCGATCTCCACGGACAGGTTCTCCTGCGCCTGTCGACCCCACAGTGTGCGGGCGCGATCGGACGTGTAGAGGTTCTGCGGGTCCATGCGGTCCAGGATCATGAGCCGGGCGTGCACGAAATCGAACTCGGGGATCCCCGAATACTCCTCCCGGACCCGTCGGACGTAGTCCGCGTACCCCGCCGGATCGGAACCCAGCACCGCCAGGTCCGCATCGCTGATCAACGCCCCGTTGTGGTCCTCGGCGACGGGGTTGTGATGCGCCGTCACCCGGACCAGACGGGCGACTTCGCGCGTGAGCTCTTCGGAGAACCCGGCCTGGGGCATCACCTGCTCCGCGAGCTGTGCGGAGGCCTCCTCGTCAGCGCCGGCCTGGCCTTCGTACACGACGTCGTGGAACCACGCGGCCAGGACAACCTCGAGCGGAGGTGTGGCGTCGTCGTCGGTCAACTCGTCAAGGGCGCGCAGGACGGCCAACAGGTGTGTCCGGTCGTGGTAGTGCCGGTGGTCCTCGCCCCACGCCTCCAGCAACTGCTCCCGCAACTGTTCGCGGCGTTGCCTGCTCTGTTCATCGGCCTCGGGCACCTGCCCGACGGCGCTGTCCCACCGCTGCCGCAGCGCGGTCAGAACCTTGTTGTTGCGTTGGGCCGCCGTGACCCGTAGACCGGAAGCCACGAGAACCCGCACGAGTTCCTTTCCGTCCACCTCGACGGCCCCGGCGGCCACGGCGTCGTCGTAACGCTCGCGCGGGACGTCGTAGTGGTCGCGGTCGAAGGCCCGGGGTGAGAGGCCGATGCGGGCAGCTGCCTCGTGCAATTCGTCGAGCGAGGTGTCGGACACCAGGTGGGAGAACTCGGTTCCGTGAGCGGGCCAGCGAGGAGGGTCGATGTAGACGGGCATGGGAGCCAATCTAGTGCCCGGCACCCCGACCGTGACTTGGGCGCGGTCAAGTCCCCGCGGTGCCGCCGTTATGATGGTTGGCGTTGCCCTCGTAGCTCAGGGGATAGAGCACGGCTCTCCTAAAGCCGGTGTCGTTGGTTCGAATCCAATCGAGGGCACTCTCCGCCGACCGCGGGCGCTCCGGTGCCCGCGGTTGCTTCGTTCACACGGTCACAACCCGAAGGCCGCGGCGTAACGCACCTGGCCCGGAGGCAGGGATTCGGCCGGGTTCAGCCCCGTCACCATGACCGCCTCGTCCGGGGCGTCACATGGCACGGTGATGCCGTCCACTGAGGCGCGGTGGAAACCGAACCGCGGGTAGTACTCGGGATGCCCCACCACCACGACGGCGTTCCCCCTGGCTGCGCGTGCCGCCTCAAGAGCCGCCCGGACCAGTGCCGAACCCGCCCCTCGGCGTTGCTCGGCCTGGGCCACCGCCACGGGTGCCAACGCCAGGGCGGGGACCTCGCCGATGTGGCAGCGCGTGAGCAGGACGTGGCCGAGCACGGTTTCCGAGGGGTGGCCGTCGGAACCGCCCGGGGATTCTGGCTCTGCCACGGCCACGAGCGAGAAGTCGGGAATCCAGGCGGGATCCTCGCGCAACGCATCCACCAGGTCCGCTTCGTCAGGGGTGGGGAAGGCGTCCGTCACCACGGACCGGACCTGGGGCACGTCGGTCGGGGACTCGGGCCTGATGATCCACATGGCAACTCCTGTAACGACAAGTTCTCGGGCGCGACCACCGCACCCGGGGCCGTCCATACACCGGATGGATCTGCCCCAGCCGTTGATTGTGACGGCGACGGGGCCGCTTCGCTTGCCATGGGGTGCAAGCCATTGTTAGATGCAACACATGGGAGACCCTGCGAGTTCACGCACGGGCCCGATCGGTTCCGATCGGGCCGTTCGGCGTGAACACGGTCTGCCCGTGGCTGTCGAGTTGAGCCGACGCCGGTTGTTGGGCGGTTCTCTCGCCCTGGGGTCACTGGGTGTGCTCTCGGCCTGCTCGGCTCCCACCGCATTCGAGGTGGACGCCGACGCCCCGCCGGTACAGGGCGGAACGCTGCGCGTCGGGCTCTCGGGTGGCTCCAGCGCGGACTCGATCGACGCCCACATCACCGTGAATTCAGGGGATTCGGCGCGCGCCATCAACCTCTACGAACCCCTGGTGGAGCGCGACGACGAGTACAAGATCGCCTACCGGCTGGCCGAGAGCATGGAGCCCAACGACGACGGATCGGTCTGGACCCTCTACCTGCGGGAAAACCTCAAGTTCTCCGACGGCAGCGATCTCACGGCGGACGACGTCGTCTTCACGTTCGAACGCGTCACGGACCCCGAGGATCCCAAGACCAACGCCTCCAACCTGGCCACGTTCGACCGCGCCGTCGCGGTGGACGACCGGACGGTGGAAGTTCATCTCACCTCACCCAACGCGGTGCTGGACGATGCTCTGGCCCAGTACTCCATGGGCGTCGTCCCGCGCGATTACGACCCCGAGAACCCCGTGGGGGCGGGGCCGTTCAAGCTCAAGTCGTTCACCGCGGGGGTCTCGACCGTGCTGGAGCGCAATCCGCACTACTGGGACACCGCACCCCACTTGGACCAGGTCGAGCTGCTGAACTTCAACGACACCGACGCCCTGATCAACGCGTTGCTCTCCAGCCAGGTGGACTGCGTGGGACAGATCCCCGTGGCCCTGGTGGAAGTGCTCGAATCCGACGAACGCATGGCGGTCCTGAACTCGGCGACCGGCATGTGGCTGCCGTTCACCATGCGCGTGGACGTCAAGCCGTTCGACGACGTCCGGGTGCGGAGGGCGTTCCGGTTGGCCGTGGACCGCGAACAGATGATCGACCAGGTGCTCTCCGGCCACGGTCGCCCCGGCAACGACATGTTCTCGCCCTACGACCCCTCCTACCCGCGTGACTTCCCGCAGCGCGACCAGGACGTGGCCGAGGCCAAACGCCTGCTCTCCGAGGCTGGTTACCCGGACGGGCTGACCGTGGAGCTGGTCACCGCACCCATCCAGTCGGGCGTGGTTGAGGCCGCCCAGGTCTTCGCCCAACAGGCCAAGGACGTGGGCATCACCGTGGAGATCCGACGCGTGGACACCACCACGTTCTTCGGGGACCAGTACCTGCAGTGGGACTTCGCGCAGAGCTTCTGGTACACGCGCAACTTCCTGCCCCAGGCCCGCAACTGCGCCACCGCCGAGGCCCCGTTCAACGAGACCGCCTGGACGGACCAGGAGTTCACGGACCTGCTGGACACCGCCCAGGCCGAACTGGACGAGACCCGCCGCAACGACCTGATCCGAAAGGCACAGCAACGCCTCTACGACGACGGCGGGTACATCATCTGGGGCTTCGCCAACCAGGTGGACGCCTACCAGCGCTACGTGCTGGGCCTCCGGGAGAACTCCACGGGGCTGCCGTTGTCCGGGTACACGTTCCGCCGAGTCTGGTTGGGGGAGGTGTCCTGATGGTCAAACTCATCCTGAAGCGCCTGCTGGTCAGCGTGTTCATCCTGCTGGCAGTCTCCGTCGTCGTCTTTGCCGCGACCCTGCTGCTCCCCGGGGATCCCGCCCGCGCGATCCTGGGGCAGCAGGCCACGGAGGAACGCCTGGCCGCGCTGCGTACCGAGATGCACCTGGACCGTTCCCCCGTGGAGCGGTATCTCCTGTGGCTGGGCGGCTTGTTCGTCGGCAATTTCGGGACGTCGACGACGACCGGCGGACCCGTGGCGGGCCTGCTGTCCGAGCGCATCGGAGCCTCGCTCATCCTGATGCTGTGCGCGGCGGCCATCGCGGTGCCGGTGGGTGTGGCCATCGGCATCTACTCGGCCCTGCACCGGGGCACGCGCCGGGACCAAGCCGTCACCTGGAGCACACTCACCCTGGCGGCCCTGCCGGAATTCGTGATCGGCATCGTTCTGGTCACGCTCTTTGCCACCTCTGTGTTCCGGGTGCTCCCGGCAGTCACCATGAGCCCACCCGGCCAGCAGGTGTGGGAGATCCCCAGCCAGCTCATTCTTCCGACCCTGACGTTGGCCCTGGTCGTGATCCCGTACATCATCCGCATGATGCGCGCCACGATGGCCGAGGTCATGGACTCGGGCTTCGTGGAAATGGCGCGCCTCAAGGGCGTACCCGAACGTCAGGTCATCCTGCGGCACGCCTTCCCGCACGCGATCGGCCCGGTGGCCCAGGTCATCGCCATCCAGCTCGCCTGGCTGGCCGGAGGGGTGGTCGTGGTCGAGTACCTGTTCCGTTATCCCGGCCTGGGACAGGCCTTGATCGACGCCGTGGCCTTCCGTGACGTCCAGGTGGTCCAGGCTGTGTCGATCATCATCGCGGCCGTGTACGTCCTGGTGAACCTGGTGGCCGACGTGGTCGGGATCCTGGCCAACCCCAAACTTCGGAGCGCCTCATGAGCACGCCCGATCTGGACCCCGAAGTCGTCGCGACGCCGGAACCCGGCGCCGTCGAGACACCGCCCAAGGAATCCGCCACCCGTTCCCGCCCGCTGCCCGCCAGGGTCTGGGCGCAGACGCAAGGCAAGGTGGGCGTTGTCCTGACCGCCGCCGTCGTGCTGGTGGCGCTCGCGGGACCGCTGCTGGCGCCCTGGCTCACCGGGTACTCGCCCACGGAGTTCGCCGATCGGCCCTTCCAGTCCACCGGTGTCTTCGGCACGGACAACCTGGGCCGCTCCGTGGGCGCCCGTTTCCTGGCCGGTGGACTCCTGTTACTGGCCTACTCCGTGCTGGCCACGGCCCTCGGACTCGTCGTTGGCTGCACGATCGGGATGATCGGCGGTTATGCGGGAGGCCGGACCGACTCCGTGATCATGCGCCTCAACGACATCGTTCTCGCCTTCCCGCAACTGGTGCTGGCGTTGTTGGCCATCGTGGTTCTGGGTCCCCACGGGTGGGTCCTGGTCACCGTCATCGGCCTCACCCACGCACCGCGCATCGCCCGGGTCGCACGGGCCGCCACCCTCGGGGTGGTGAGCGAGGACTACATCCGGGCGGCGGAAATGTACGCGGTCCCGCGCACCCGGATCCTGGCGCGGGAGGTGCTGCCGAACATCACGGGTCCGCTCAGCGTCGAAGCGGGGCTGCGGTTGACCTACTCGATCGGTGCCATCGCGTCCCTGTCCTTCCTGGGGCTGGGGATGCAACCACCGGCCGCGGACTGGGGCCTGATGATCAACGAGAACCGGATCGCCCTGAGCGTCCAGCCGTGGGGTGTGATCCTCCCGGTCCTGGCCATCGCCGTCCTGACGATCGGCACCAACCTGCTGGCCGACGCCGTCGCCCGGGCCACGGAGTCGACCACGGTGGAGGCCTCGTGAGTGGCGTGACTGCGGAACGGGGGTGGCGTCCTCAGCGGGACGCGGCGTTGAGCATGCGCGGCTTGCGAGTCGCGGCACGCGGTGGAGCCGAGATCCTCCACGGCGTGGACCTCACGCTGACCCGCGGCGAGATCCTGGGACTGGTGGGGGAGTCGGGGTCCGGCAAGACGACGGCGGGGCTGGCCTGCTTGGGACACTTCCGTTCCGGGCTGGCACACACGGCGGGCAGTGTGCGTCTGGAACCCCGCCCTGCGTCGTCGGAAGCGGACGACGGCGGGGAGGGCCTGGAACTGATGGGGCTGCCGACCGACCGTCTCCGGAGGTTACGGGGCAGCTGTGTCGCCTACATCCCGCAGGATCCCGCGTTGAGCCTCAACCCCGTGTTGCGGGTCGGCGAGCAGATCCGCGAGGTGCTCGACACCCACGGGTACGGGGAATCGACCGGCGACCGTGACGCGCGGGTTGAGGAGGTGCTCGCCGACGTCGGGCTGCCCTCCACAGCCGAATACCGCCGGAAGTGGCCCCACCAACTCTCCGGGGGACAGCAGCAGCGCATCGGGATCGCCATGGCGTTCGCGATGTTCCCGGACGTTCTGATCCTGGACGAACCCACCACCGGGTTGGACGTGTCGACCCAGTCCCACGTCCTGGACACGATTCGGTCCATGACCCGCCAGCACGACGTGGCGAGCCTGTACATCACTCACGACCTGGCCGTGGTGGCGGAACTGGCCGACCGGATCGCCGTGATGCTGCGGGGCGAGCTGGTCGAGGAAGGCACGGTGCAGCAGGTGCTGCAGGCACCCGAGCATCCCTACACGCGGAGATTGCTCGATGCCGTTCCGGATCTGGCGGGCCGGAAGGTGCTGACCGCCACGGGTCAGCTGCCGGCCGCCCGGCCGTCCGGCTCGGATGCTGACGGCGGTAAAGCCACGGGGGGCGCGACGGCGCCGTCGGAAACCGGACCTCGAGAACCCGAACCCGGACGCGAGGCCCCGCTGTTGGAGGTCAAGCACCTGCGGAAGTCCTACGGGCGTACGCCGGTGTTGCAAGACGTCGGGTTCTCCCTGCGGACCGGTGAGTCGACCATGGTCCTGGGCGAATCGGGCTCCGGGAAGACCACGCTGTCACGCTGCGTGGCCGGGCTGATCGAGGACTACGAAGGCAGCATCGCCCTGAACGGCAAGGAGCTCGCTGCCTCCACCCGCAAGCGCAGCAACGACGAACGGCAGGAGATCCAGTACATCTTCCAGTCGCCGTTCTCCTCGCTGAATCCACGACGCTCGATCGGTCAGTCCCTGTCCGTACCACTGGAGATGAGCGGAAAACTCCCCGCCCGCGAGCGTCGCGGGGTGGTCGAGGACGCTCTGGACTCCGTGCGCCTGGGCCGCAGCTTCCACGATCGCCGTCCCGGAGACCTCTCGGGCGGCGAACGCCAGCGCGCCGCGATCGCGCGGGCACTGGTCAATGCACCGAGCGTGCTGATCTGTGACGAGATCACCTCCGCGTTGGACGTGTCCGTTCAGGCGTCGATCATCGACCTTTTGAACCGGCTGCGCTCGGAACGCGGGCTGGCGCTGCTGTTCGTGACTCACAACATCACGCTGGCCCGGCACGTCGCAGACCGCATCGTGGTGCTCAACCAGGGAGTGATCGTGGACTCCGGGCCCGTCGACGATGTCCTGGAGAACCCCACCCACGACTACACCCGCGAGCTGCTGAGCAACGTCCCCACCCTCTGACTCACACCCTCCCTTTCTCTCTCCGCCGAGTTCGGCGGAGAGAGAAAGGGAGGGGTCAGCGGCGGCGGAAGGTGCGGCGGCGTTCGTCGTTGGCGGCCACGGGGTCGAAGTCCTGGAGCTGTTCACGCACCTTGCGCAACAGCACGGACGCGGTCACGAAGATCAGCACGACCAGCAGCACCCAGCGGGTACTCATGAGAACGGACGACGCCGCGACCCAGCCCGTCCACTCAGGGCCGGCAACCGCCGCGTCCACTGCCACGTTGCCCAAGAGGTAGACGATCAGGAACAGGGCCGTGACGGTCAGGGCACTGATCCGTTCGTACCCGCGTCGGGCGTACACCACGAAGAACAGCGCCCACCCGGCGGCCGTGACCAGCGGCGCGAGCAAACCCGTGCTCCAGTGCACGGAGGCGTACAGCCCAGGTCCGTCCTGACCGAGGGCCTGCGTGAATCCCGCGAACCACTCGGCGTCGTATCCCGTGAACTGCCATTCGGGGAGCCCGTGGCCCTGGGCGGCCACCGCCGCGAACTCGGGGAGGATCAACACGTTGACGTAGAACAACAACAGCACGCCGATGATCATCACCACGGCGATCAGGATGCCCGGGCGGCGCTTTGCCTCCGTGGGTTCCGGCATGGGAAGTTCCGTGTTCCGCCGCGCAGACGGCCGGGCGTTGGGGGCCGACTGCTCCCCTTGCGCGGAGCCGCCACCTGCTTTCTCCCCGTACCGTTTGATCTTCTGCGCGCGCGTCAAACCCATGGGCCCATTATCGGCCACGGCGGCCGCCACCCATCCGTCCACAGCCCCGTGCGCCGAGCGTTGTCGCACGGGGGCACCGAGTAAGCTGGATCACGTCCCGGTGGGGATCACTCCGGCGGGACGACGCGGGCAACGGGGTCCGTGGTCAGAGCGATGGAGGTGCACTGTGGAGTTGTCGATCGGCCTCCCGGAAGGTCTGCTGCTCAAGCTGTCCGGCGGGGAACTCACCCTCTTCGAGAAGGACTGGACCACGGTGCGCCGTCAGATCGACCTCTCCATCCTGGAGGGTGCACCCATCGCGGACATCACGTGGTCGCACAAGCTGTGGGCCGCCGTCGTCGCGGTGCCCGATCGCCATCAACTGTTCCGGTGGGACGCCTACACCAATGCCCTGGTCGAGTTCGCGGGCACGGGTGAGCCCGGGCGACGGGACGGACGCGTGGCGCACGCGAAATTCG
The DNA here is from genome assembly GCF_003797835.1 of Kocuria soli. Classification (GTDB taxonomy): domain Bacteria; phylum Actinomycetota; class Actinomycetes; order Actinomycetales; family Micrococcaceae; genus Kocuria; species Kocuria soli. The sequence continues at coordinate 6,960 of NZ_RKMF01000019.1, read as the reverse complement.
CGGCCACGTGCGGAACCATCGAGGACTCCGAGGGCCGGATCTGGCTGGTGGACCGTGATTCCTCGTCCCTGCGCTACCTGGAGTTCGACCTGGACAAGGGCGACGCCGACCCCCACGTGGTCACGGTCATCGGACGGCAGGGTGCCGGTTACGTCGACGGGGAGGCCGGGCAGGCAAAGCTCTCCGCCCCCGAATCCGTTCACATCCTCTACGACGGGTCCGTCGTGGTCGCGGACACCGGCAACAACGCGGTTCGCGTGCTCGACCTGGAAACCCAGGAGCTGCGGACGGTGTTGGGTGGCCCGGAGTTGACGCAGGAGGACACCGACTTCACGGAGGACATCGTGCTGAATCGTCCGTACCTTGTCGAGGTGGCCGACGGCGAACTGTGGGTCACGGACGACAACGGGCGTCACCATGTCGAGGTCGTCTCCGTCTGACGCGTCCGGAGGGCGTCCCGTGCGGCCCGGTCGTGCCGGGCGCAGCGTGTCTGCGGGCCCACCTAAACTGAGTGGATCATGGATTTCCTCTCGGACAACCCCCTGCTCTCCGCGGCCGCAGCAACCCCACGGACGGGGGAATCGGCGCGCGAAATCGCATCCGCTGATCCGGCCGCTCTGCTCGAAGGGTTGAACGCGCCCCAGCGGCAGGCGGTTGAACACGCGGGTTCCCCGCTGCTCATCGTCGCGGGGGCCGGTTCCGGCAAGACCCGGGTGCTCACTCACCGCATCGCCCACCTGCTGGCCACGGGCCGGGCACGGCCCGGGGAGATCCTGGCGATCACCTTCACCAACAAGGCTGCGGCCGAGATGCGGGAACGCGTGGTCGAACTGGTGGGTACAACCGCCCGCGCCATGACGATCTCCACGTTCCACTCCTTCTGCGTCCGGGTTTTGCGCAGGGAGGCCACGTCCGTCGGACTGAAATCCACGTTCTCGATCTACGACTCCGCCGACTCCTTGCGCGTCATCACGGCCGTGGCCAAGCAGAACGAACTCGACCCCAAGCGCTTTGCCCCCAAGGCGATTCAGCACGCCATCTCAGGGCTCAAGAATGAATTGGTCGACGACGAGACCTACCTGTCCCGGGCCTCCGCCAACGACCCCTGGGAGCAGGCCGTGGCCCAGGTGTACCGCGGGTACACGCAGCGCCTGCGTGCCGCCAACGCCCTGGACTTCGATGACCTCATCGCCCAGACGGTGCACATGCTGCGGGCCTTCCCCGCGATCGCCGAGTATTACCGACGCCGCTACCGCCACGTCTTGATCGACGAGTACCAGGACACCAACCACGCCCAGTACGCCCTGGTACGCGAAATCGTCGGTGACGGCCAGGACGCGTCGGTCCCACGGGGCGAACTCACCGTGGTGGGGGACTCGGACCAGTCCATCTACGCGTTCCGTGGTGCGGACATCCGCAACATCGTGGACTTCGAGCAGGACTACCCGAACGCCAGGACCGTGCTGCTCGAACAGAACTACCGTTCGACCCAGACCATCCTCTCGGCGGCCAACGCCGTGATCGCCAAGAACACCGGGCGGCAGCCCAAGCGGCTGTGGACCTCCACGGGCGACGGTGCGAACATCGTGGGCTACGCCGCCGAGTCCGCGCACGAGGAAGCCCGCTGGATCGTCGAAGAGATCGACCGGTTGCAGGACGAACACGGGGTCCGGCCCGGGGACGTCGCGGTCTTCTACCGAACCAACGCGCAGTCCCGTTCGCTCGAGGAAATCCTGATGCGGGTGGGGCTCCCGTACCGCGTGGTCGGGGGAACCCGGTTCTACGAACGCAAGGAGATCAAGGACGCGTTGGCGTACCTGCGCACCCTGATCAACCCGGACGACGAAGTCACGGTGCGCCGGATCATCAACGAACCCAAGAGGGGGATCGGCGACCGCGCGCAAGGTGCCGTCAGCGCCCTGGCCGAGCGTGACGCCTTGAGTTTCATGGCTGCGCTGCGCAGGGCCGAGGAGGCCCCCGGAATGGCCACCCGCTCCGTGAACGCCGTCAAGGCTTTCGTCCAGTTGATCGACGACCTGGCGACCGTCGCGGAGGGCAACGGGCCCGCCGCCGTCCTGGAAGCGGTCCTGGAACAGTCCGGCTACCTGGAAGCCCTGCGCACCTCCGAGGACCCCCAGGACGAATCCCGGGTGGAGAACCTGGCGGAACTGGTCGCCGTCGTGCGGGAGTACGAGCGGGAGAACCCCGACGCCGGGCTGCCCGAGTTCCTGGAACACGTGGCCCTGGTGGCCGATGCGGACCAGATTCCTGATCGCAGCGAGGACCCGGAGAACGTCGGCATGGTCACGCTCATGACCCTGCACACGGCCAAGGGCCTGGAGTTCCCGGTGGTCTTCCTGACCGGGATGGAGCACGGGATCTTCCCGCACCAGCGGTCGATGACGGACGAGAAGGAGATGCAGGAGGAACGCCGTCTGGCCTACGTGGGCATCACCCGCGCCCGCGAGCGGCTCTACCTGACCCGCGCGGAGAACCGGCAGCAGTGGGGGCAGTCCCAGTACAACCCGCCGAGCCCGTTCCTCGAGGAGATCCCCGCGGGACTCATCACGTGGGAACGAGAAGGTTCTGCTGCGCCGTCGGGCTGGGGGTCGGCCACCTACGGAGCCGGTGCCTACGGCGGCTCCGGCGTGTACGGCGGTGGGGCGCGCCGTGGCGGCGACGCCGGTTCGTGGTGGGGTGCAGGAGCCGGGTCCTCGGGCGGTTTCCGACGCATGGGGGCGGGCCAGCCCGCTCGTGCCGGGCGGGTGGACCAGCAGAAGGAGGTCCTCTCGCTCACCGTGGGCGAGCAAGTGGACCACAAGAGCTTCGGCCGGGGAACGGTCGTTCAGCTCGAGGGCTCGGGCGACAAGGCGATCGCCAAGGTCCGCTTCGGCGCCGAGGAGAAGCGGCTGCTGGTCCGTTCGGCCCCGCTGTCCAAGGTCAAGGAATGAGCCGCCCGTAGACCGCGCGCATTCCGGCGGACCTCGCGCGGACTGAACCGGGCGCCATCAGCGATCCGCCGCAAGACTCACAGGAAGATCAGCACAAGGGCGGTGGCCGGCGCGGTCCAGCGCAGTCGACGGCCCGTCAACAGATGAACCGCTCCCAGCAGGGTGCACGAGATCAACGTGGTCACGAATGCTGCAGGTCCGCCCGTGAGCGCCTGCAGCAAACCACCCATGAGCCCGACGACGATCCCACCCACCGGCACGACGGTGGCCCAGCACGAGGTCACAACCGACTCGGTCAGCGCCTGGACGGTGGCCAGAGTCAGCGCCGCCAGAATCGAAAAGCCACAGTGGTAGGCCAGCCAACCGACGGCGGCCATGACTCCGGCCATCCCGTAGGTCGAGTACAGCCCCTGCCACAGCTGCACGGGCTGGAGGGTCCACTGCCCGATCAACATCGGGGGCAGGATCACGGCACACAGGACCGCTGACACCCCGAACCACAGGGCTGCGGTCAGGTGCCGGTGGTCCTCGTCCAGGGAAGGCAGAGACTCCGTGTCCTGGAAGACGCCGCGGGAGGTGCTGCTACGCCGCAGGAACAGGAAGATCCTGCGTGACCCGATGACCCAGAGGGCCCCCATTCCGAGCCACGCGAGGGTCTGTGGCCACAGCGTCATCAACCGCCCCGGTGGGCGCACCAGATCCGGGATTCCGGCCAGCGCCAGCTGAAGGGCGCCCAGGACGGCGCACACAGCGAGGGCCGCGAGCAGCGAGGACCGAGAGGGCCCGGGACGGTGCTCCGCGAACGCACCGTCCCGCTCCCCGGAGGGAGTCCCGGACGCACGCCGGGGCCCGTGACCCGGGCCGGGATGGTTGCGATCGCTGAAACCTGCCATGGGGTCAGTCAATCAAGTTTCCGAGGCTCGTGGTGATCAGCGAGCTGCTCACAGCGCTCCCGGTGGGGCGACGACGACGCTCTGTCTCCCCGCAGCGGGTCAGGCGCACACCGCGGCAGGTCGCGGTGGGACGGGGGAGGACCGCATCCCCGCGAGCGACTTCTCTGCGTCCGGGGAGTCGAGACATTGAGTCCAGTGTCACGTCGGCGCGCCCAGTCCGTTAACCTTGCATCCGAGAGGAGTGCGTCCGCCGTGCCCAACGAGTACGACGGCGTACCGCGGTGCGGGTGACCGCCCCGCGGTCGGCTCTTCCGGAACGCGGTCGTCGACGTTCACACACGGCGGCCAACGACACTTCGACGAAGAAGGACTCTCACCCGTGGACCTGTTCGAATACCAGGCACGCGACCTCTTTGAGAAGCACGGCGTCCCCGTGCTCCAGGGTTACGTGGCCACCACTGCAGAAGAAGCAAAGGCAGCCGCAGAGAAGATCGGCGGGGTCACCGTCGTCAAGGCACAGGTGAAGGTGGGCGGCCGCGGTAAGGCCGGCGGCGTGAAGGTCGCCAAGACCGCTGACGAGGCCTACGAGTACGCCCAGCAGATCTTGGGCATGGACATCAAGGGCCACACGGTCCACCGCGTGATGATCGCCCAGGGCGCTGACATCGCCGAGGAGTACTACTTCTCCGTGCTCCTGGACCGCGCCAACCGCTCCTACCTGGCCATGTGCTCGGTCGAAGGCGGCATGGAGATCGAGCAGCTGGCCGTCGAGCGCCCCGAGGCGCTGGCCCGCGTGGAGGTCGATCCCATCGCCGGGATCACCGAGGAGAAGGCGCGCGAGATCGTCGCCCAGGCCAACTTCGACGCCGAAACGGGCGAGAAGGTCGTACCCGTGCTGGTCAAGCTCGGCGAGGTCTACGACAAGGAAGACGCCACCCTGGTGGAGGTCAACCCGCTGGTCAAGACCGGCGACGGCCAGATCCTGGCCCTGGACGGCAAGGTCTCCCTGGACGAGAACGCCGACTTCCGTCAGCCCGAGCACGCCGACCTGGTCGACAAGGCCGCGGAGAACCCGCTCGAGGCCAAGGCCAAGGAGAAGGACCTCAACTACGTCAAGCTCGACGGCCAGGTGGGCATCATCGGCAACGGTGCCGGTCTGGTCATGTCCACCCTGGACGTCGTCGCCTACGCCGGTGAGGCGCACGGCGGCGTGAAGCCCGCGAACTTCCTGGACATCGGGGGCGGCGCCTCCGCCGAGGTCATGGCCGACGGCCTGGACGTCATCCTGGGGGACGAGGACGTCAAGTCCGTGTTCGTCAACGTGTTCGGTGGCATCACCGCATGTGACGCCGTGGCCAACGGCATCGTGAAGGCCCTGGAGATCCTGGGTGACTCCGCCACCAAGCCGCTGGTCGTGCGCCTGGACGGCAACAACGTGGAGGAAGGCCGACGCATCCTGGCAGAGGCCAACCACCCGCTGGTCACCTCCGTGGACACCATGGACGGTGGCGCGGACAAGGCCGCCGAACTGGCCGCAGCAGCCAACTGATCCCGCCGCAGCTTAGAGACGAAGCAGAGGAAACACTCATGTCCATTTTCTTGAACAAGGACTCCAAGGTCATCGTTCAGGGCATCACCGGCGGCGAGGGAACCAAGCACACCGCCCGGATGCTCGCAGCAGGTACCCAGGTGCTCGGCGGCGTCAACGCCCGCAAGGCCGGCACCACCGTGGCGCACAAGGACAAGGACGGCAACGACGTCGAACTGCCCGTGTTCGGTTCGGTCTCCGAGGCCGTTCAGCAGACCGGCGCCAACGCGTCGATCGTGTTCGTTCCGCCGAAGTTCTGCAAGGACGCGGTGATCGAGGCCATCGATGCAGAGGTCCCGCTGGTCGTCGTGATCACCGAGGGCATCCCAGTGCAGGACTCCGCCGAGTTCTGGGCCTACTCCAAGTCCAAGACCGGTGCGGACGGCAAGCCCAAGACCCGCATCATCGGCCCGAACTGCCCCGGCATCATCTCCCCGGAGGAGTCCCTGCTGGGCATCACCCCCGCCAACATCACGGGCAAGGGCAAGCTGGGCCTGGTGTCCAAGTCCGGCACCCTGACCTACCAGATGATGTTCGAGCTGCGTGATCTGGGCTTCACCACGGCCATTGGCATCGGCGGTGACCCGGTCATCGGCACCACCCACATCGACGCCCTGGAGGCCTTCGAGGCGGACCCCGAGACCGAGGGCATCGTCATGATCGGCGAGATCGGTGGCGACGCCGAGGAGCGGGCCGCTGACTACATCAAGGCCAACGTGACCAAGCCGGTCGTCGGCTACGTGGCCGGCTTCACCGCCCCGGAGGGCAAGACCATGGGCCACGCCGGCGCCATCGTCTCCGGCTCCTCCGGAACCGCCCAGGCCAAGAAGGAGGCCCTCGAGGCCGCCGGTGTGAAGGTCGGCAAGACCCCCACCGAAACCGCTGACCTCATGCGAGAACTCATGGCACAGCGCTGATCTTCAGCCCACTCGGGTGTCGCTCGGCGCGCTACCGACGACGACGGCCCGTGCATCCCTCGATGGGGTGCGCGGGCCGTCGTCGTTCATGGTTTGAGCGGGGTTGCCGACTTGACCAGGGTGAAGTGAAGGGGAGGGCTGACGGTCGCGGGAACGGATGCTCAAGATGCACCCAGCGCGGGGAGAGATGCGCCTCCAGAATTGGAAGAGATCCCGCGACCGTCAACAGACGCTGTACGTCTCAGCAGGGGCAACCGTGGGCTGTCCGGTTGGGTACGTCACGGGGCTCGAAACGCAGCACCCCCCAGTGCTCGCGAAACGGCGTGATCCGTGGCGTCCCCTGCTGCCGTGTGACTCGTGAGCCACAGGGTCCATGGTATCGACTCTCTGGCGGCCGGGTGAACGACAGCCCTCAGGAATTCACGGGTGACCTGCTGTTACGCACGGTGTGTTTGATGTCACGTCAACAACACGCGATTCTAGGTGTACCTGGCCATGACGTTGGTAGCAGCGGGTCGGGTTGAACGAGGGAGAACCTCCGAGTGGGATGTGGCTTGTCTAAGGCCCACTCCACCCCGGAGGTTCTCATGTCCCACGGTAGTGCCCGCCTG
>NZ_RKMF01000018.1 GCF_003797835.1 Kocuria soli | reverse complement strand
AAACCCGGCCGAAAACCCACCCCACGATCACGGGAACGAAACCCCAGGGCAGGCATCAACCAAACAAACAAAAAATTTGGTATCAACAAACAAACAAAACACTATTGAGTTCTCAAACAACAGGACGACAAGACGTCGCTTCCGGCGGTCATGTCTGGTTGTGCCTTCAGCGCCTCTTCAGCGCTGCGACCGGTAAAACTTAACCTGTCCCTGTCTCTTTGCCAAATCCGCACATGGTGCAGTCTGCAAAGGAAGTTGGGTTGGTTTGCCGGTCCGGCATCGTCTTCGCGTCGTTCGTTGCCCTTCCGGGCCCCGCATCGCTCGCGGCGACAGGTGAATACATTACATGCGACCACCCACCCCCGCAAGGCGAGGGCAGGCGACTCGCATCACACCCTGGTCAGCACCCCACCGTCGGCCGTGAGGCCTGCGACATCATTCCTTCGCGGCATCCGCGAAGCGGCGTCCCAGAACCTCCAGTGTGGCGCCCACTCGATCCAGGTGTGGCGTGATGCCACCCAGGAAGAACGGCCAGTTCGCCCCCAGAACCATGCAGACGTCAACGTCCTCTGCCCGGGCGATCACACCCTCCTCGAGCATGATGCCGATCTCCTCAGCCAGGGCAAGTTCCACGTCGCGGAGCAAGGCACTCGGTTCGACCGTTCCCTGCCGCGCACGGGACCGCGGATCGGGCACCGTCTTGACGCGAGCCGCTTCGGCCGCCGCTTCGAGGTACGGCCGTGGCGGAGCCGTTTGCCCGTCGCCATCCGACGTGTCCCCTTCCGCGGGTCCGGCCTTCGTGGGCAGGACCTTTGTGATGCCCTGCGCCACCACCTCGGCCATCCACGGGGACACGTGGAACCGGTCGGGGTACGCGGCGTGCATCGTCTCCCCGACGTGATGGAGGACGGCCGGCCCGACGAAGTCCAGGAGCTGGAGTGGAGTCATGGGGAGTCCCAGTGAATCCAGGGCATGATCGGCCGCTCCCGGATCCATGCCGTCGTCGATGGCCTGCAGGACGGGGTCGAACATGCGCAGGAGGATTCGGTTCACCACGAAGCCCGGGGCGTCTGCCACCCGTACGGCGGTCCGGCGCATGGCCGCTGCCAGGTCGAAGGCCGTCGAGAGCGTCTCCGGGTCGGTGGTCGGCGTCGTGATGATCTCCAACAGCGGCGTCGAGTCCACGGGGTTGAAGACGTGGAAGCCCACGAACCGCTCGGGATTCGGCACCGCCTCACTCATCCGGGTGACGGAGAGCGACGACGTGTTCGTTGCCAGCACCGCGTCGGGCCGCAGGACGCCGGCCCAGTGCCCGAGCACCGCCTGTTTGATCTTCATGTCCTCCGGCGTGGCCTCGATCAGGAAGTCCACGTCGGCCAGGTCGGCGTCGGATGCAGCGCCCGTGACCAGGGCTGCCAGGGTTTCGGCCTCCTCCGGTGTCATCCGGCCCTGGTCGGCCTGGCGTCGGAAGCGCTCGGAGACCCAACGGACTCCGTTGGCCAGCTGCTCCTGGTCGATGTCGGTGAGGACCACCGGAACCCGCAGAGATCGGGCGAACAAGGCCGCCAGCTGCCGTGCCATGAGGCCGGCCCCGACAACGCCCACCTTGCGAATCTCCCGACCCGGGACATCGGGGCGGTCGGGAGCCCGCCGGGATCTGCCGTCGACCAAGCGGAAGGTACGCAGACAGGCCTTGGCGATGTCGCCCGTGACGAGTTCGCCGAAGGAGTCGGTCGCTGCCGCGGCGCTTTCCGACCGGGACTGGGTCTCCGCGGCTGCCACGAGGCCCAAGGCCGCCAGTGGTGCCGGGGCCGCGCCGTGCCACTGCGCTTCGGCCCTTGCCCTTGCGCTGTCCACGGCCTCCTGCCAGGAGCCTCCGTCGGGCTTTGATTGCTCGGCACCGCCGCGGGGCGCTTGCGAATCGTCCTCACCCTGGGTGAGGAGGTCTACGACGGCGGGCTCCCAGGCGGCGTCCCATGCGTCGTCGTCCGGCCCCACGTCGAGGAGACGATCAACCAGCCCGAGGTCCAGGGCCTCCGAGGGCCGCACGTGGCGGCCACGAACGGAGTTGAACACCATCGCGTCGATCGCTGCCGAGGGGCCGATCAGGTGCGGCAGCAGGTACACCCCGCCCCACGCGGGGAAGATCCCGAGCCTGCATTCGGGCAACCCCAGGGGGCCACCGCCCGCGTGACCGATGCGGTGGTCCGTGTGCAGCGCCAACTCGAGTCCGCCGCCCAGGGCCTGTCCGCTGAGCACGGAGAAGGTGGGGACCGCCGCCTCCGCCAAGCGGCCGAAGGCCTCATGGCCCGTGGCGATGTACTCCGCAGCCGAGCCCTCCTCCTGCCTGTGGCGAATCTCGTCCAGATTCGCCCCGGCGCCGAAGGAATGTCGGTTGCCGACGACGACGATCGCCTCAACCTGGTCCTGATCGATGCCGTCGACGGCGTCGCGCAACTGGGTGAGCGCCGCGGAGCTCCAGATGACGAGACCCCCGGAAGGTCGCGAGTCGAGGCGGATCACCGCCGTGGGGCGTTCGCGTCCGGGCAGTACGCGGTTCTGGACCGAGATGTCCACGGTCGAGGGGAACTGGTCTTGTTCCAGGGGCGCGGGGCTGGCCATCGTCGTCGTTTCCTCCGGGAGATCCGAGGCGGTGAATTAAGTGGTCCTGTGGGTATCACCAACTTTGGTGTGACCTTACCCACAACGACGGTCCGAGTCGAGGGCGGACCCGGGGCGGCGACGGGGTGGAAACGGCAAGTAAGGTGAGCGTCGTGAAGGATCTGCTGCCCCTGGAAACCGAGCGCCTGTATTTCCGTCGTTTCACGGAAGCCGACCTGGAGGAGATGCACTCCTACCAGTCCCGTGAGGACTACGCCCAGCATGCATGGCGGGGGCCCCGCTCGTGGGAACACTCGTACCGCGTGATCGCTGAGCACCGCGGCCCGCGTGCATTCGTGGGAGACGGGGATTCCGTGCGCTATGCCTTCTCGCCCAAGGGTGGCAACGGCGAGCTCTACGGTGAGATCGTGCTGACGCTCGTGGACGCCGAGTCCAAGCAGATCGAAATGGGCTGGGTGGTCAATCCGGCGCACACCGGTCAGGGCCTGGCCTCCGAAGCTGCCACGGCCGCCATTCGAGCTGTGTTCGAGCGACTGGACGCGCACCGCGTCTTCGCGCGACTGGATTCCCTCAACGTCAGTTCCGCGAAGGTCTGCGAGCGCCTGGGTATGCGGCTGGAAGCCGAACTCAAGGAATCACACTGGCAGCTGGGCGAATGGCGCGACGAACTGATCTACGCCATCCTCTCCCACGAAATGCCGTCCGACCCGGACAACTGACGCGACCCCGGACCTCACTGGTTCGGTCGGACCACCGGAAGTGCCGTTGTCGGGACCCTGTCCCGCTCGTAGGTGATCTCCGTGAACCCGTGCGGAGCGGGCACGCCGTCCTGGTCGAGATTCACGAACACGATCTTCTCGATCGTGAGGATCAGGTGCCGGGTGATCATGTTGCGGACCTGAGCGGTCATTGTGATCGAGGTGCGGCCGAAATGCGTGGCGCGAAGACCCATCTCGATCAGATCACCCTGGCGTGCGGAGGACACGAAGTTGATCTCCGACATGTACTTGGTCACGGCCCGCTGGTTGCCCAGCTGCACGATGGCGTAGACGGCAGCCTCTTCGTCGATCCAGCGCAGCAGGCTCCCTCCGAACAGCGTCCCGTTCGGGTTGAGGTCCTCGGGCTTGACCCACTTACGCGTGTGGAAGGTGACGATGTCGTTGTCCTGCGGGGCTTCCGTGTCCGGGGCATGACCGGCAGCGGCCTGGTTGGGATCCATACGATCCACAGTAGGTGCGGAGTCCGGGTTGCAACAAGACGCCCGCGAAAGCGCAGGCAGATCAGCGAGTTACCCCAGAGCAGCGCACCGCCCCGGTGCGGCGACGAGACCCCCGCGCAGCCTCAGAAAAGCCCGGGTGTCCGCGGCAGCGAGCCTTCGAACTCCAACAGCGAGCGCTTGCGTTCAAGGCCCCCGGCGTAACCGGTGAGACCGCCGTCGGCCCCCAGGACCCGATGGCACGGGACGATGACCGACCACGGATTACGCCCGACGGCCTGGCCCACCGCTTGGGCCAGGCCGGCCCCTCCCAGCTGTAGGGCCAACTCCCCGTAGGTCGTGGTCTGCCCGAACGCGACATCACGCAGGGCCTGCCATACGGGCGGCCGTAAGCCCTGCGGCTTGGAGTCCAGCGCGAGAGGGAGGTCGAAGTCCCGGCGCTCACCGGCGAACCACTCCTTGAGCTGTTCCGCGGCCCTGGACAGCAGTGGGTCCTGGCCATCGTCGGCAGTGCCGAGGACGACGGCGTCCGGGAAGTGCTTCTGCCCTGCGAACCACGCACCGGTCACCGCCGGGCCGCCGTCGAAATCACCCACCGCCAACACCATGTCACCGAGTGGGGTGGGCACCAACCGGTGCCGACTCTCCACGGGTGCCGGCAGGTGGACGGAGTCCGTTCGGAGTGGATCGTCATCCGCACTCGGGCGCACGGCACCTTGCCCGGATTCGGTGGGGTTCATGTCGCTCATGATCACGTCCGTGGGCGAAGGGCGGGGCGGGTCACTTCAGGATCGGGATCTCGAAGGGGTACTTGTACGCCTGCCCCTGGTTTGCGGCCATGGCCCCGAAAATTCCGAAGATCACCTGCACCACCAGAACGGCGAACACCACCAGGATCGTGAGCGGGATGAGCAGACCGAGGCTCACGAACCCGGCAATCCAAGCCACGACGCTGACGACCATCAGAGCGAAGTTGAAGTTGAAGGAACCCGCACCGGCCTGGCGGACCAGCGGATCCTTGTCCTTGTAGATGGCCCACAGGATCAACGGCGCCAGGAACCCTGCCCACCCCGCGGACAGCAAATACAGCACGGGCGCGGACAGATGCGTGACCAGGGCCATGGTCCGGGCCTCCTGCGGAGGCATCCCGCTGAACTGGTACGGACCGCCGGGGTTCGGCGCGCCACCGTAGTTCGGCTGCTGCCCGTATGCCTGCTGGCCGTAGTTCGGCTGCTGGCCGTACCCATGCCCGGGCGCGCCGTACTGCGCCCCATCGTTCTGCGGAGCCCCGTACTGAGGTGCGCCGTTCTGGGGAGCGCCGTACTGGGGCGCGCTGGTCTCGGGTGCCCCGTACTGCCCTGCGCCGTACTGCGGCTGACCAGATTGCGGCCCACCCGGCTGGTACCCCGGCTGTTGGCCGTACTGCGACGTCGTGGCGGAGGAGCCGTTGGCATCCGACCCGGCACCGGGCCCAGCACCGGGCTCGGAGCCGGAGGGGTCCTGGACGGGACCAGCGGCGCCGTCGTCGTGTGAAGCGCTGCGATCGCTGTCATCGGTGGTCATGGTGAGGATCTCCTTGCGCATCTAAACGCGTCAGTCGGTACGCATCGTCATTCGGACCCGGGGGCCCGGGTCCAGGTTAAGCGCATTGCGCGTCACGGGTCACGATGTGAAGGCGCGCTCCAGGTCCTCCAGGTGGTCCTCCAGGTCCTCTATGCCCACGGAGAGCCTGACCAGGTCGGTCGGGACCGCTTGGTCCGTGCCGACGACGCACCCGTGGGTCATTTCCGAAGGCCAGCAGATCAGGGACTCGACTCCGCCCAGGGACACGGAGAGCTTGTACATGTGCGTGGACTCCGCGAATCGGCGCGCGGCCGCCTCTCCGGCCGCGAGCCGGAAGGACACCATTCCGCCGAAGCCGTCCATCTGCCGCGCCGCCAATTCGTGTCCCGGGTGGTCCGGCAGCCCCGGGTACAGGACCTCCGCCACCTCCGGTCGCTCGGTGAGCCATTGCGCGATCCGCCCGGCATTGGCCTGGTGTCGCTCCATGCGAAGGGCCAGCGTCTTCAGTCCGCGTGCGGCCAGGTAGCTGTCCTGCGGGCCGGAGACCGCTCCCCCCGCGAACTGCTGGAAGGCCAGCAGTTCAGCAAGGGTGGCTCCGGGCGAGAACCCGTTGACCTCGGCAACCTCCCAGGCCTTGTCCGTGACGACGACGGCGCCGCCCAGCACGTCCGAATGGCCGCCCACGTACTTGGTCGTGGAGTGCACCACGACGTCGGCGCCGAATTCGAAAGGACGCTGGAGATAGGGCGAGGCAAAGGTGTTGTCCACGACCAGCAGCGTTCCGTGGTCGTGGGCGAGCTGCGCCAGCGTCGCCAGATCGGCGATCCCCAACAGCGGGTTCGTGGGTGTTTCCACCCAAAGCACACGGGTCTTGTCCGTGAAGGCTCCGCGAACCGCGTCGGGGTTGGTGACGTCCACGGGCGAATGTGCAACCTGCCAGGGAGCCAGGACCCTGGAGATCAGCCTGTTCGTCCCGCCGTACCCGTCACCGCCCAGGATCACGTGGTCCCCGGGGCGCAGCAGGGCACGCAGCAAGGCGTCCTCCGCGGCAATCCCCGAGGCGAACGAGAACGCCCGGAACCCACCTTCCAGGGCGCACAGTTGCTCCTCGAAACCGTTGCGGGTCGGGTTGGACCCCCGCGAGTACTCGTGTCCGTCCCGCAGGACGTTGATGCCGTCCTGGACAAAGGTGGAGGTCTGGTAGATCGGCGGAATCACGGCACCCGTGAGGCGGTCGGGTTCCTGCCCGGCGTGGACCGCCCGCGTGGTGAACCCGCTCATGCCCGCGCCTCCTGCGCGGACTCGACGTCCGAGGTCCGTGCCGAGGCGGGGCTGGTCCTCTGCAGTTCGTCCAGGGAGGACTGCAGGTCGGCGATCAGGTCCTCGGCGGCTTCCAAACCGATGGACAGACGCAGCGTCTCCCACGTGATGCCAGCGGCCAACCGCTGCTCCTCGGTCAGGCGACAGTGCGTCATGGCCGCCGGGTGGGCGACGAGTGACCGGACGTCACCGATGTTGGCCACCAGCTTGAACAGGCGCAACGAGTCCACGAATTCCGGCACGCGCTCGGGGTCGCAGTTGAGTTCGAAGGCGAACACCGCGCCCGTCCCCGAAGGATAGTCCCGTTCCGCGATCCGGTGATCCACGGAGGATTCGACGACGGGGTGGTGCACCCGCCGGACAGCCGGGTGGCCGTCCAGGAACCGTGCGATCCGTGCCGCGGAATCACTGTGCCTGCGCACCCGCAGGTCCAGGGTCTCCATTCCTTGGATGATCTGGGAGGCGTTGAACGGCGACAGGGTGAGGCCGAGGTCGTGGACGAACTTGGCACGGCACAGGTGGAGGAAAGGTGAGCCCCCGCGGCACTTGTCCACGAGGCTCTGGTGGCCCCACCGCTCACGCGGGCTCGTGAACTGCGGCCACCGCTCGGGCCGGGCCTCCCAGTCGAACCGCCCGGCGTCCACGATGACCCCGGCCAGCGCCGTGCCGTGGCCCCCGAAGTACTTGGTGGCCGAGTGGACCACGATGTCCGCCCCGTGTTCGATGGGGCGGTACAGGACCGGCGTGGCCAGTGTGTTGTCCACGACCACGGGAACACCGGCCTCGTGTGCGACCTCGGCAATGGCGTCGAGGTCGGCCAGAGTGGACAGCGGGTTGCCGATGGATTCCAGGAAGAATCCTCGAGTCTGATCGGTGACGGCCGCGGCCCACTGGGAGGCGTCCGTCGGGTCCACGTAGGTCACGGTGACGCCGAGGTCGGCCAGGGTGTCGCCCAGGAGGTCCACGGTGCCGCCGTAGATCTTCTCCGAGACGACCAGGTGCTTGCCGGGCCCGGTGCTCACCAGCGCCAACAGTGCGGCGGCAACAGCGGACTGACCCGACCCCAGGGCGAGACCCGCGATCCCGCCCTCCAGATCAGCGGAGCGCGCTTCCAGAACAGCCACGGTCGGGTTACCGGTACGGGAGTAGGTGAAGCCCGGCTGGGTCTGAGCGAACATGGCCGCCGCGGAGGCGTGATCGGGGAACTCGAAGGCCGAGGACTGGTAGATCGGCACGGGAAGGGTCGCCTGGGTGGGCGAATCGGCCGAACCGCCGCGACCGGCATGGATCTGCCGAGTGGCCAACGAGGACGAGCCGTTGATGGTTGCCGAGGGCGAGAGCGTCATCTCGGTACCTCCAGTGGGTTGGTGCTCTTGACCTGCACGGTCACCCACGGAGTTGTTCGTGCGCTGCGGGCGGTGCAGGCCGCTTCGTCATCCGAACCACCCGTGAACATGGGGTTGGTGTGCGCTCAAGTCGGAGCTTGGCGAACGCATCTCGTGAAGCCCGCTCAGCCTATCCCACTTCGGCGATGTTGCGTCACATGTTTCGCCGCTGCTCAGTCTGTAGGGACGCTTCGCCTTCGGGTGCGTCGGCAGGCCGGCGCAGGTCAGGGGCCCACCGCAAGAGAACCGCGGCGGCCAAGTAGGCCACCGCACCCACGGTCACCAGGACCGGGTTGAGCAGGAACCGGATCTCCAGGACCACCGGCACTATCAGCAGAATCACCGCAAGGACGACGGCCGCGTAGTGGGGCGTGGAAGGTACGACGGCGAGCGCCCGGGCACGCGTGGCGGGCGGCAGGACCGCCGTCGTCTCCCACCGACCGAACATCCGGACGACGGCCAGCGCCCCCGCCCAGCAGATGAGCGCCAACGGTATCCGCCACAGCCACCAGCGGCCGCTGGCCGGTTCCGGTTCGGGAGCGTTCGACAACCACCACACGGACATCACCAGGACGATGACGGGCAGGTGCCACAGGTAAAGGGTCACGGGCCGGGATCCGATGAGCCAGGCCGCTGCCTGGACGGGTCGCCAAGACATGAGGCGGGACAGGGCCGGGGTCAGCGCCTGCAGGAGGCAGGCCTGGCTGAAGCCCAGCACGACAAGCGTCAGACTCGGTGGATTGAGACCGGCCAACATGTCCCGTACCCACCAGCCCGTGCTGACCAAGGCCCACAGTGCCAGGTACCCGGCGCCGGCGGCGAGGACCATGACCGGGCCGCGAGCACGCGCCGCGGTGCCGTCCGCCCGGAAATAGCCCAGTTGATGGATCGTCACCCAGACGGGCCCGAGGGACAACAGCCCCCACCAATGGTCTCCGGTGACCAACCGCGGAATCTCAGCGGCTGCACACACCACCAACAAGGCCCCCAGGCTCAGGTACGGATGGCGGCGATGCGCAGCATGGGTCAGAGGCACGAGGGCCAGGCACAGTGCGTAAGCACCCAGGAACCACAGGTGCATCCCCAACCCCGAGAGCGCCAGGCGAACCTCCCTCACCGGCGCCCCGGCCGCCAGTGCACCAGCTGTCACGACCGCCAAGGACACCCAGAGAACGGCGGCCGGTTGGGCCAGTCTGAGCAGTCGCCCCCGGATCCAGCACAGTGCCTTGGCACCGACCGAGGCACCCGGGCCGTCGGCGAACCGGGCCCAGGAGACCGCGGAGGAGAACCCACCCACCACGAAGAACAGCGGCATGATCTGGACGATCCACGAGAACCACCAGAACCACGAGTGACGGGTGGGTGCCATGGTCAGGGAAACGCCCCCGGTCCCCGGAACCGTGACCAGCGTGACCAGCAGGACGTGCGCGCAGACCACCAGGACAAGGGCTCCCACGCGGGCGGCATCGACCGCCAGGTCCCGGTCGCCCACGGGCCCGGGGACGTCCAGACCGTGAGCGGCCACACGAGTCGCCTCAGCCACGCTCGCCCTTCCTCCCGTCACGACGCCCCGCTCCAGGGCCTGCGCTGCCCCCGCCCGTCGAGGTGATTCCACCACAGCCCGGTCAACCGCCACCAACCTCCCCTGCCAGAGCACATCTTCGGCCAATCCGGTGACTGCGCTCCTGGGAAGTGCGAAACTCTAAGAACACTTACCAGCAGGGTGTCCGGGAACACTGGACGCGCAGAAGGAGCCTCACATGGTCAACCGCATTCTGTACCTGCACGGCGCAGGTGACGACGACGGCCCGGACGACGAGATCGCCCGGGAACTCCGTGCCCACTGGCCGGACGCCGAGATCATCGCCCCACAGCTCCCGCCGACCGACCGCCCGGATTCCGCGCAACTGTGGCAGCACGAAATCGCCCGTGCGATCCGTGAGCTGCCCGACGAGCCCTGGATCCTGGTGGGCCATTCCCTGGGCGGGTCCGAGGCACTGCGTTTCCTGTGCCTGCGGAGGCCAACGATGTTGCGCCGCACGGTCATCGTGGGCGCGCCCTTGTGGGAGGCGCCGGGCCCGGGCCAGGCACACGATGAATCCCACCCCTGGTGGGGCCCGGCGTGGGCCCTCCCCCTCCACGCGGACAGGGCACTGGCCGATCTGGACGTCGTGATCGTGCACTCCGAGGACGACCCCGTGGTACCCGTGGCCCACGCTCATCGGCTGGACCGGATGCTGTCCAGCGCCCGCCTGCAGATTGCTCACCGAGGAGGCCATCGCCCCGTGGACTGGATTCGGCGGGCCGCCTGAGCCGACTCCGCAGGGTGCCCCGTCCGCCAGGACAACCATCTGCCAGAATTGAGGGACTCGGTGCCCGTGGTCAACGGAGCATGGCCGGACCGCCCGCACCCAGACCGACGGCGCAGCGGGAAAGCACCGACAGGACGCACGCTAGAAACGGAGACCACGTGAAGATCGCAATCCTCGGCGGCGACGGATTCTGCGGCTGGCCGGCCGCCCTGCACCTTTCCAACAAGGGACACGACGTCGTCATCGTGGACAATCTCTCGCGGCGGCGCATCGACGACGAACTCGATGCCCAGTCCCTGACCCCGATCCGTCCCCTGGTCGAGCGGCTGCACGCCTGGACCGAGGTCACGGGCAACGTGATCGATCACGTGCACCTGGACGTGGCTCAGGACTACGAGGGGTTGCTCGACCTGCTGGTCACCCAACGCCCGGACGCCGTGGTGCACTTCGCGGAACAGCGTGCCGCTCCCTACTCGATGAAGACGCCCCGCACCAAGCGTTACACCGTGGACAACAACGTCAACGCGACCCACAACCTCCTGGCTGCCATTGTCGAATCCGACCTGGACGTTCACGTGGTGCACCTGGGCACCATGGGCGTCTACGGGTACGGCACCGCCGGGATGAAGATCCCCGAGGGCTACCTGGACGTGGAGATCCCCCACGAGGGCAGGGACAACATCGAGACGCAGATCCTGTACCCGACCAACCCGGGCTCGATCTACCACATGACCAAGTCACTGGATCAGCTGCTGTTCGCCTTCTACGCCAAGAACGACCGGGTGCGCATCACCGACCTCCACCAGGGCATCATCTGGGGCACAAACACCGCCGAAACACTGCTGGACGAACGCCTGATCAACCGCTTCGACTACGACGGCGACTACGGCACCGTGCTCAACCGCTTCCTCATGCAGGCGGCGGTCGGCTACCCCTTGACCGTGCACGGCACCGGTGGGCAGACCCGCGCGTTCATCCACGTCCAAGACATGGTCCGCTGCGTCGAGATCGCGTTGCAGAACCCACCCGCACCGGGCGACCGGGTCATGATCCTCAACCAGATGACCGAGACCCACCGGGTGCGTGATCTTGCCGAACTGGTGGCCCGCATCTCCGAGGCCGAGGTGGAAATGGTGCCCAACCCCCGCCAGGAGTCTGCCGAGAACGAACTGCACGTCACCAACGACACCTTCCTGGACCTGGGGCTGGAACCCACCACCCTGTCCGAGGGACTGCTGATGGAGGTCGAGGACACCGCCCGCCGCTACGCACACCGTGCGGACCTGTCCAAGATCCCAGCCACGTCCCTCTGGAACAGACGCACGCACGCAGGGATCCCGGCATCGATGGCCGCTTCAGCGACCACACCCGCCGAGCGCTGAGTCCTCCGTGCGCATCGCCCTCTACACCGAGGTCTTTCTGCCCAAAATCGACGGGGTGGTCACGCGCATTCTCCGTACCCTCGAACAACTCGAGGCGCTCGGGCACCAGGTCGTGATCTTCGCGCCCGGCAAACCGCCGTTGTCCTTCGCGGGACACACCGTGGTTCCGGTGCGTTCGGTCTCGTTCAAGCCCTGGTATCCCGAAATCAAGGTGGGACTGCCCACCGGGCGGATCGCCACGCACATGGCGAATTTCCAACCGGACATCGTGCACGCGGTCAACCCCATCTGGCTGGCCGCCTACGGAGTCCTCTCGGCTCGTCGTCGTGACCTGCCCCTGCTGTCCTCGTTCCACACCGATGTTCCGCACTACACCGATGCGCTGGGTCTTTCCCTTCTCCGGCACCCGTCGGAGAACTGGCTGCGCTGGCTGCACAACCAGTCCGAGGTGAATCTGTGCACCTCAGGCCCCATGGTGGAACGCGCCCGCAGCGTGGGCGTCAGGGACGTGGACCTGTGGCCCAAGGCGGTGGACACGGCCGGATACCACCCGTCCCGGGCCAGCCGAAGCATGCGTGAGCGACTGACCGGCGGGCACCCGGAGGCGCCCTTGATCGTCTACGTCGGACGGGTTTCCAAGGAGAAGAACCTGGACGACTTGGTGGAACCGATCCGCCGGTTGCCGCAGGCACGCCTGGCGATCGTGGGCTCCGGGCCCCACAAGGAGCAGCTCGAACGGGAGTTCGCCGGGACGAACACCGTGTTCACCGGGTACATGTCCGGGGAGGAACTCACCGAGGCCTACGCGTCCGCGGACGTTTTCGCCTTCCCGTCACGTTCCGAGACCTTGGGACTGGTGGCTCTGGAGGCCTTCGCCTCCGGCGTGCCCGTGGTCGGTGCCCGCGCCGGCGGCATTCCTTTCGTGATCGACGACGGCGTCACGGGGTTCCTGGCCGAGCCCGGAGACGCCGACGATTTCACGCGACGCTTGCAGGACCTTGTCGAGAACCCGCAGTTGCGCTCCTCCATGGGAGCGGCTGCGCGCCAGGAAGCCCTGCGGTACTCCTGGCGGGCTTCAACGAACCGGCTGGTCGAGTTCTACGAACTCGCCGTCCAACGCCATTGGCAGCGCCACGTGCCACCCGGCCCTTTCCTCAAGACTTTCGGATCGGCCGAGTACCGTGCGCTGCGCTTTACCCGGGCCAGGAATCGAAACTCCTAGTCGGCGTCACTGCCTGTAACACGCCGAGTCACCCTTGCATTCCCACTTGCAAAGTGAACTGATGGGGGGTGGGGTGGTGACGTGCGGCAACGTGGGACCAGGCGATCATTACTGGCGGTGTGCGCCGTGTTGGTGACCGGATGCGGCTCGGCGGAGGAACCTCCTTCCGATGCTCCGTATCCGTCGTCAATGACCACGGAACAGGCCGAGGAGACCGGGGTCGAGTACCGGATGATTCCCTCCGCTTGTCTGCTGGAGACCTCAGCGGCGGACGCCGACGTCGAACAGGCCACCGCCGACTCGGACGTATCCGCCCCGTGGCTGGCCGCCCAACCGGAGGACGACATGCAGGCCACGCTCGACAAGGCGGTGGAGGGTGCCCGGGCCGACCTGGGCATCGAAGTCGGAGTCGCCGTCCGGAACCGGGACACCGGGGAGACCGTTCTGGTCAACGACCAGCGCAGTGCCAGCGCGGCGAGCCTGTCCAAGGTGGTGGTGGCCATGAGCTTCCTGCGCCAGCAGGATGCCGCCGGCCAGGAGCTGCCGGCGGGCGACCGTGCCCTGTTGGCGGATTCGATCTCCAAAAGCGGCAACGAGTCCACTGCGGTTCTCTTCGGTCGCCTCGGGCCAGACGACGCTGCTGCCACAGATGCCCTGGCCGACACCTATGACCTCCTGGGCACCGAGGACACCGTGCCCGAACTCGGGTGGGGAGCGGAGTCCACCACGGTTTCGGACCAGTTGAAGGTTGTCGACGCGCTGGCCGACCCGCCCGACTGGCTGGGCGCGGAGGACGCCGCCCTGCTGCGTTCGCTCATGTCACCGACGCCTGGCTACCCGAGCTACTCCCAGGGCTTCGGCCTGGGGGTTCTGGCGAACCCCGCCGTCGTACCGGAGAGTTCCGTGGTGGAGGGGGTCACGGTCAAGAACGGGTGGCTTGCCGAAGACGACGGCCAGTGGTCGGTCTCTACGATCGGCCAGGCCCGCGTCGACGGGACCCCGTACGAGATCGTGTTCACCACGCACGGAGCTCCCAATTCACCCTGCGGGTTCACGCTGCTGGACGATCTCACGCTGCTGGTGGCCGACAAAGAGTGACCGATGAACGGACCCCCGAGCCGTGGAATCAGCTCGGGGGTCGCAGTTCAACCGGTTAGATCAGCGTGGACGCGGCATGTCCGTGGCGTCACGGACCTCACCCACGAGTTCCTCGAGCACGTCCTCGAGCGCAACGATCGCGCGCTGTCCCTGCGTCTCGGCCGAGCCTTCCACCAGCGCCAGGTGCGCGTTGTTGACCTGCATTCGGCGCATGACGCTCTGCAGCTTGGCTTCCTCGGGCACCGTGCCGAGCTGGTGGAGGATCGATCGATCGAAAGGCTGGTCCCGCTGTTCCGGGGCCAGACCGAGGACGTCCTTGGTGTGAACGTAACCCTGCAATTCACCGTCGGGCCCGACCACCGGGAACCGGGAGAACCCGGTTTCGGCGGTCAGCCGTTCGAGGTGGGCGTTGGTGGCGTCATGGGCCACCGTGCGCATCTGCTCGAACGGAATGGCGACGTCGGCAGCCGTCAGTCGCTCGAAGTTCAGGGCACCCGTCAGCAGGTGGATTTCATCGGAGTCCAGAAGCCCGACCCGTCCGGATTCGGCGACGAAACCGGCGACCTCGTCCGATGTGTAGGCCGAGGCCACTTCATCCTTGGGCGTTGCGCGAAAGCCGTAACGCACCACGAGGTTCGCCGTCTCGTTCATCAACCAGATCACAGGCCGCAGGACGACGACGAAGAACCGCAGGACGGGACCCAGGGCCAACGCCGAGGCGGCCGGCTGGGCAATGGCGATGTTCTTGGGCACCATCTCACCGATCACCATGTGCAGGAAGGTGACCACCAGCAGCGCGATGACCAGCGCGATCGGGTGGACCAGGAACTCGGGCACACCCACCATTTCGAACAGGGGCTCGATCAGGTGGGCGATCGCCGGCTCACCCACGGAGCCGATCAAGAGCGAACAGGCCGTGATCCCCAGCTGCGTCGCGGCGAGGGACGTGGAGACGTCCTCAATGCCCTTGAGTGCGGATCGGGCGGCTCCCGAGCCATCGGCGGCCCTGGGTTCGAGCTGGTCGCGGCGGGCCGAGACCATGGCGAATTCGGCCCCCACGAAGAAGGCGTTGCCCAGCAACAGGAGAACAAGGACCAGAACAGCAAGTGCGTCGCTCATCGTTGCTCCCCCGGTCGCAGCGCGGTGTCCAATTCAGGACCCTGCCCGTCCTCGCTGGGCCCGCTTCCGGTCGGGTCCTCAACGGTCTCGTACTGCACGGGTGGTTCGCCCGCTTCCTGGTCGTCGTCCTCCTGCGGGAGACGGTTCACGATCACCCGCTCGACGCGGTACTGGTCCATCGCCCCGACTCGCAGTGACAACCGGCCCTGGGTGGGCAGGTCGTCCTCGTCCCGGTGCTCGTGGTCGGTGCCCTCCACGGTCACTTCGTCTCCGACTTCGGGCAGGCGGTCCAGCATCTCGCCGATCAGGCCACCCAGGGTGTCCGTCTCCTCCCCCTCGGGCAGGTCGAGTTTGACGATCTCTCCGAGTTCGTCCGGCCGCAGCAGGCCGGAGACCACGATCGATCCGTCCCGCCGACGCCGGTACTTGGCCAGCGTGGTGTCCTGTTCGTCGTCGATCTCGCCGACGATCTCCTCGATGAGGTCCTCCAGGGTCACGATCCCGGCCGTTCCGCCGTATTCGTCGACGACGATTGCTATCTGCAGACCCGGCTGGCGGAGTTCACGCAGGAGGGGGTCCAGGGTCATGGATTCGGAGACCACGGTGGCCTCGCGGGCAATCTTGTGCGCCGGCGTGCTCACCCGCTCCTCGATCGGCACCCCCAGAGCGTCCTTGAAGTGCACGATGCCGATGATGTCGTCCACGCTCTCACCCATGACCGGGTACCGGGCATGCCCGGTCCGCGCGGTGAGGTCCAGGACGTCCTGCACGGATTCGTCCTCCACGAAGGTCACGCGAGGCCGGGGCATCATGACATCGGCAGCGGTGCGATCGCCGAATTCGATAGAACGTGCGACCAGTTCGGCGGTGGCCGGGTCCAGTGTTCCTTCTTCACCCGAGCGGGACACCACGGAGATGAGTTCCTCTGCCGTCCGCGCGTTGGCGACTTCCTCCTGCGGATCGAAGCCCAACAGCCGCAGGATCCCGTTGGCCGAGGAGTTGAGGATGCGGACCAGCCAGCCGAGGAGCAGCATGAAGAGATTCTGCGGACGCACCACCAGACGGGAAACCTTGATCGGTTCCGCTATGGCCCAGTTCTTGGGGACCAGTTCACCGAAGACCATCTGGACGAACGTGACGACGACGAAGGCCCCGGTGGTGCCGATCGCGGTGACCACACCGGCAGGCAGATGCGTGGTCCCGAGCCCTTCACTCAGCAGGACACCCAGGGAGGGGGCGGTCAGGTAACCGGCGACCAGACTCGAGATGGTGATACCGAGTTGGGCGCCGGAAAGGTTCGTGGAGGTCTTGGACAATGCCTTGTCCACGGCTCCCGCTATAGCGTCACCCGAGTGCACACGCTCTCGGATGGTGTTCCGATTGACCGTGAGGTAGGCGAACTCCACCGCGACGAACAACGCGTTGGCGAAGATCAGGAGAAGAAGAACGACCAGCAGGATCAGTGCCGAAACGATCGTGCTCAACGGGCGTTCACCGCCGTCGTCGTCAGGCAGCCAGTGATGTGCAGATCATGAGAGCGGGAGCTGTTGCCGTAGTGGCAACTTCGATACTCCGCATCGTCCGGTGTGGCCACGCGGCGGGCGCCGTGGGTCGTCCGGGATATGTCGTGAGGCATGAGGTCAAGTGTAAAGGGTCGGGCCAACAGGCCGCACAGCTCAGCCCCACGTACGCTGTGAGCCCAAACGCACCACTGGGCCCCTGACCCCGTACACGCCGGAGGCGGCGGACCGTGTGGTCCGCCGCCTCCGGGCAGGACGTCCAAGACTGACTCGGATGTCAGGCGCGTCACCGCGCCGAAAGGGTGATCACCGCAGTGATCGCTGCGCGAATCAGAAGGTCACGTAGCTGTCAACGCTCATGGCGTTGACCGAGTGGACCTGGGTACCCTGGCTCGGGTTCAGAGCGGAGATCATCTGACCGTTGCCCAGGTAGATGCCGACGTGGCTGCCACCGTTCTGGATGACCAGGTCGCCCGGCTGCGGGTTGGAGGTCGGGGTGCCTGCGGCACCCTGAGCAGCAGCAGTGCGGGGCAGCTCGATGCCCTGCTGAGCGTAGACGTACTGGGTGAAGCCAGAGCAGTCCCAGGCGCCCGGGGTGGTGCCGCCGTAGACGTAGCCGGAGCCCACGTAGCCCTGAGCAGCGCCGGCGATGCCGGAGGTCGAGCCGGAGCCGGTGGACTGGGTGGAGACACCCGAGGAAGCCTGAGCAGCCGGGGCCTCGTTCGAGGAGGAAGCCTGGGCGGCGGGGGCCTCGTAGGAAGCGGAAGCCGGGGCAGCCTCGTTGGAGGAAGCCTGGGCCACCGGAGCAGCGTTGGAAGCAGCAGCCGGAGCGGCGTCGGAGGACGAAGCCTGAGCGGCCGGAGCAGCGTTGGAAGCAGCAGCCGGAGCCGAGGAGGCGCCGTTGCCGTAGTTGTAGGTCGGGTTGCCGTTGGCGTCGAGGGTCCAGGAGAAGGACCAGCCGTTGGCCTCGGCAGCGGAGTAGTCCACACCATCGAAGGAGGTGGGCAGCGTGCCGGTGTAGCTCAGCTCGGGCATGGCCGAAGCGGGAGCAATGGTGGCTGCAGCGGCGACACCGGCAACTGCGATACCGAGGCCGGTGCGACGAGCAACAGTCTTGACGTTCTGCATTGGTTTTTCCTCCAGAGTGCCTGCGGGGTGAGCTGTCGGGTTCGGTTCGGAGTAAACCGGCCGAGGCTCAGTGGGTGGACCGCCTCGGCTTCACCCCAAGGTCCGACCTCCATGAGGTTCGGGCCACAGAAGTGGGTCCCTCGCTCCTGCCATGTCCGTGTTCGGGATCTTCACCGGACAGCGGCAGGATGCGGCATCCAGTCCGGCGGTGTCGCCCGTTCGAGCGGCACGACGAAAACCATAACGAACAGATCACGGATTGTCACGATCGAGTAACGCCATCGATGCCCGACAGGGACCAAACTCCATGCATATCGATGCCGATTAGGTCCGGCGGTCCCACATTTCCACTGGTCAGCGCGTTTCAAGATCGAACGAGACTCGGCGGAACGTGATCTCCAAAACATCACAAAAAAGTTCGGAGTGGTCGCCAAATTGGTCACGACGGGACAGATACGGACACTCTCGGGCAACCAGCTGGTGCCCGCCAAGGGACAGGAAGCTCAGGATTCCGTGGCCACGACGGTCGCATGAAACCCCTCGATATGGCCCCGGAGCAGCCGTGCAGCACGGGCACCGTCCTGCGCCTCGAACGACTCGAGGATCCCCCAGTGCTCACGCTGCAATCGCGCGCGCAGCCCGATCCAGTCGGGAACGCGGGCCACGGATTGCTGCACGTAACCGATCACCGCATCACGCAGGGACTGCATGACAGTGGTCAGGACGACGTTGCCCCCCAAAGTGGTGAGCTCCACGTGGAAGCGCGCGTCAAGGTCATGGAAGCGCGCATCAGGGATGCTCGGATCGTCCATCTCCTCCAAGTAGGACCGGGCCGCTACGAGGACCTCCCCCCTCTGCTCCTCCTCCACGCCCAGCCCGGTCGCCAGTGCCGCCTGCGTCTCCAGCAGGACGCGCGTGGCGACCACGTCGGCCATGGGGAGCGCCTTGGTGGCAACGTGCATGCGCAGCGCCCAGGACAGTGCGGCCGAGGGTTCCGAGACGACGACGGCACCAGCCTTGGGCCCCGAGCCCGTCCCCGAACGGACCAGGCCCATGGCCGCGAGGACCCGCACCGCTTCACGGACCGAGGCGCGAGAGATGCCGAACTCCTCGGCCAACGCACGCTCGCCGGGCAGCTTATGCCCGACCGCGAGATCGCCGCTGCGCAAACGCTCTTCGACCCATTCGAGGACGGCCGCGTACGCGGGCGCGTCGTCCTTGACGGTGCCGGAGTCCGGCTGCCCCCCGGCCCCTGGTGTCACTGCGGGGGCAGCATCCAGGCCAGCACGTTGGACTGCAGGAACACCAGTGCGCACAGCACGACCAACATGCCGAGGGACCAAGGCAGCACCTTCTTGAAGATGGTCGACTCCTGACCGGGCATGCTCACCGCGGTTGCAGCGATGGCCAGGGATTGCGGAGAGATCATCTTGCCAACAACACCGCCCGTGGTGTTAGCCGCCACCATCAGATTGGGATCCAACCCCGCACCCGTTGCCGCGGTCTGCTGCAGGTTGGAGAACAGTGCGTTGGCGGAGGTGTCGGATCCGGTCACGGCCGTACCGACCCACCCCAGGACCGGGGAGAAGAACGCGAAGGCCGCACCCAGACCCGCCACGAAGCTGCCGATGGCCAGGGTCTGACCGGAGAAGTTCATGACGTAGGCCAATGCCAGCACGGACATGATGGTCAGCGCCGAGAAGCGCATCTTGTACATGCACGCACCGATTTCCCGCAGGCCCTTGCCGATGGTCATGGGGAACTTCCCGTTGTGGTTGAACACCGTGTAGATGATCGTGACCAGCAGGCCGGTGATCAGCAGCAGCGTGCCGGGCGAGGAGAGCCAGGTGAAGGTGTACACGGTTCCGGTGATCGGTTCCCCCGTGGCGGCACTGAGCAACCGCCCGTCCAGCCCTGGCCAGGGGATCGTGAGGTCGGTCGCGGCCAGCGCCTTCGGCACGTTGACCCCGAGGGTCCACAGCTTGGCCACGCCGAACACGAACACGACCAGGACGTAGGGAACCATGGCCATCCACACGCGCACCGGCGTGAGTTCGCTGACGTTCTCGATCTCTTCGATCCCCAGGCGCTGCTTGGCCTCGGCTGCGCCCTTGGGCTTCCAGAACCGGAGCAGGATCACGGCACCGGCCACGCCCACCAGGGAGGCGACGACGTCCGTGAGTTCGTAGGAGAAGTGGGTGGCGGTCCACCACTGGGCCACGGCGAAGGAGGCGCCGATGGCGACGGCCGCCGGCCAGGCGTCCTTCACACCGCGCACTCCGTCGATCAGCAGCAGGAGGAACAGCGGAACGACGAACGCGAACAGGGGCGCCTGATGCCCGACCACGGCACCGATGTGAGCAGGATCAAGACCGGTGAGCTTGCCCGCCGTCGTGATCGGGATGGCCACGGCGCCGAAGGCGACAGGCGCCGTGTTGGCGATGAGCACGACGACGGCGGTCTTGAGCGGCTTGAGCCCGATCGCCAAGATCATCGTGGCGGTGATGGCAACCGGCGCACCGAAACCTGCGAGGGCTTCCAACAGACCACCGAAGCAGAAGGCGATCAGGATGGCTTGGATGCGGACGTCACCGCCACCGATGGAATCGAAGATCGCCCGCATGTCCTCGAAACGTCCGGCCGCGACGGTGACCTGGTAGAACCACAGCGCCATGACGACGATCCACACGATCGGGAAGAGGCCGAAGACGGCACCCTGGCTGGCCGACAGCAGGGCGAGATCGACCGGCATCTTGAAGGCCAGGACCGCCACGATGATCGCGGTGGCCAAAGCGATCAGACCGGAGAGCCACGCGCTGCGCTTGAGCCCGACCAGGGCGATGAAGAAGGCAGCCAACGGGATGATGCCGACGAGGGCCGAGAGACCCAGGCTCCCGGCCACCGCATCAACTTGGGCGGTGTATGTGTTCACGGATGACTCCTGCAGTTGAGGGACTGATTCCGCGTGGGGATCCAGGAGTCAGCCCGGAGTGCGATGTGGCTCACGGACGAGTATGGTCGAACCACATGAGGTCGTGTGAAACTGTACATGACCCGCGTCACAGAAATCGCGGAGGATCTATGAAGGTCGCACTTTTCGCCACGTGCATCGTGGACGCGATGTATCCCAAGGTCGCCTTGGCCACGGTTCGGATTCTCGAACGGCTGGGCCACCAGGTCGTGTTTCCCCCCGGCCAGGGTTGCTGCTCCCAGATGCACGTCAACAGCGGGTACATCGAGGATGCCCTACCGGTGGTGCGTAACCACGTCGAGGCGTTCACCTCCGCGGACTACGACGTCGCCGTCGCCCCCTCGGGTTCGTGCGTGGCCTCCCTGGGGCACCAGCAGCCCATGGTCGCCCGCAAGTGTGGCGACACCGCCCTGGCCGAGCGGGCCGAGGAGGTGGCCGCCAAGACCTACGAGCTCTCGGAGCTCTTGGTGGACGTCCTGGGCATCACGAACGCCGCAGAACAGTTGGGGTCCTACTTCCCCCACCGCATCACCTACCACCCGTCCTGCCACGGCCTGCGGTTGCTGGGCCTCGGCGATCGACCCACCACCCTGCTCTCGAGCGTGGAAGGCCTGGACCTCGTGGACCTGCCGGACGCCCATGAGTGCTGTGGCTTCGGCGGGACGTTCTCCTTCAAGAACCCCGATGTCTCCGGCGCCATGGTGGAGGCCAAGCTCAAGAACATCGAATCCACCGGCACCAACCTGTGCGCGGGTGGGGACGCGTCCTGCCAGTTGCACATCAGCGGGGCCGCGCGCCGCCGGGGATCCGAGGTCCGCACGGTCCACATCGCGGAGATCCTGGCCTCGACCCGCGCCAACCCGCTGGAACTGGATCAGATCGCCGAGCTGTCCATCCCCCACGGCCACGCCACTGTCGCGCCCGCCGACTCCGCGTCGGTCGCACCCTCAGGAGGTCCCCGATGAGCTCTGTCAACCTGGGAATGCCCGGGACTCGCGTTGCTTACGGGTCCGGCAATCTCTACGAGGAGACGCCGTTCCCCGAGCACGCCCGCTCAGAACTCGAGAACAAGCAGATGCGGGCCA
Organism: Kocuria soli; assembly: GCF_003797835.1. Taxonomy (GTDB): domain Bacteria; phylum Actinomycetota; class Actinomycetes; order Actinomycetales; family Micrococcaceae; genus Kocuria; species Kocuria soli. The sequence continues at coordinate 43,443 of NZ_RKMF01000018.1, read as the reverse complement.
ACATCGGCCACGCGACGCACACGATCCGGACCAAGCGCGGTCGAGTGGTGGGCGAGCTCCCCGACTGGCAGGACTTGCGTGACGCAGGCTCGGCCATCAAGAAGGAGGTGGGGGCGCGACTGCCGGAACTGCTGGAGCAGTTCGAGGCCAACGTCACCGCGCGCGGCGGAGTGGTCCACTGGGCGCGCGACGCCGCTGAGGCCAATGGGATCATCACCGATCTGGTGCGCGCCAAGGGCGTAGATGAGGTCATCAAGGTCAAGTCCATGGCCACCCAGGAAATCGGGATGAACGAGCACCTGGAGGCCCAGGGCATCACGGCCCATGAAACGGACCTGGCCGAACTGATCGTGCAGTTGGCCGAGGACAAGCCCTCCCACATCCTGGTGCCTGCGATTCACAAGAACCGTGACGAGATCCGGGAGATCTTTTCCCGCCGGATGCCCGGAGCCGGCGCGGAACTGACCAACGAACCCGCTGTTCTGGCCGAGGCCGCCCGCAGCTATCTGCGGGAGAAGTTCCTGGACACCACGGTTGCGATCTCCGGTGCGAACTTCGGCATCGCCGAAACCGGAACCCTCACGGTCGTCGAATCCGAGGGCAACGGACGCATGTGCCTGACGCTGCCCAAGACCCTGATCACGGTCATGGGCATCGAGAAGCTCCTGCCTCGTTTCGCCGACCTGGAAGTCTTCACCCAGCTGCTCCCACGGTCCTCCACAGGCGAGCGCATGAACCCGTACACCTCCATGTGGACCGGGGTCACCGAGGACGACGGCCCGGAAGAGTTCCACGTGATCCTGCTGGACAACGGCCGCTCGGCCGTACTCGGCGATCCCGACGGTCGCTCGGCCCTGCACTGCATTCGGTGCTCGGCCTGCCTGAACGTGTGCCCCGTCTACGAACACGCAGGCGGTCACGCGTACGGCTCGACCTACCCGGGGCCCATCGGCGCCATCCTGTCCCCTCAGCTCACGGGTGTGGCAGCAGAACAGAACAACTCGCTGCCCTACGCGTCCTCGCTGTGTGGCCGGTGCTACGAGGTCTGCCCCGTGAAGATCGACATCCCGTCGATCCTGGTGCACCTGCGCGACGAGGACATCCGGACCAAACACGGTCAGCGGGACGATCAGGCCTCTGCCCAGCGGGCCACCGTACTCGAAGCGCGGGCGGCTGAGGCGGAAGCCTCCGGCGCACCCGTGGAACCCGCCGAGCACCCGGCGGACTTCAAGAAGAAGCGCGTTCCCTCTGAGATGGACCTGCTCATGAAGGCCGCCGGCACCGTGATGTCCTCCGGCACCAGGATGGGACTGGCCGAGCGCGCCCTGCCTGTGGGGCGCGGTGCCCTCAAGCCCTTCGGCGGACTCAAGTGGTTGCCCGGGATGGTCGGCGGCTGGACCCAGGAACGCGACATCCCCGTGCCGCCGTCGCAGTCCTTCCGGAACTGGTGGCAGAAGAACGGTGCGAACGCCGAGCAGCGCGTGGAGCGCGATCTGGGGCAGACCCACCTGCCACAGGCCGACGGCGCACCGGGCCCTACGCCGTCGTTGGCGGCCGGCATCGAGGAACATGCCGCGTGGGGAGCCGAGGCACAGGCGGTCTACCACCTGCGCGCGCAACGCCCCGACCCCGAAGGGCAGGACACCAAATCCAGTGAGGTCAACAGCACCGGGGAGGAACCGGCATGAGCCAGACAGACGCCAAGGCCACCATCCTGGCCCGGATCGGGCACGCACTGCGCGATGAACCGGCGGCACCGGAGGTCCCGCGAAACTATCGCAGGACCTCCTCGCTGAACCACGACGACGTGGTCGAGATGCTCGAGGACCGGCTGACCGACTACAAGGCAAACGTGTACCGGGAGACCACCGAAACCCTGCCGGGGCGTTTACGTGAGTTGCTGGGCGACGCATCGACCGTCGTCCCGGACGGTGTTCCGGACACCTGGCTGCCGGAAGGCATCGAGCCGGTGCGAGACGTCAACGACTCAGGGTCCGTCCTCTCGGCCCGCGAACTGGATGCGCTGGGTGCCGTGGTCACCGCATCCACCGTGTCCTGCGCAGAGACGGGGACCATCTTCCTCAACAGCCGCCCCGACGAAGGACGGCGGGCCCTGAGCCTGGTTCCGGATCATCACGTGTGCGTGGTGCCGCTGGACACGGTGGTCGAGCTGATCCCCGAAGCCTTCGAGCGCATCAACCACGCGGATCCCATCACCATGATCTCGGGCCCCTCCGCGACCTCGGACATCGAACTGGAGCGGGTCGAGGGCGTGCACGGCCCCAGGAGGCTGGACGTCGTCCTGCTCGGCTGAGCAAGAACCCGCCTGCGGTTCAGCAGACCGTACGGCAGACTGTAGGCGTCCACTCATTGCATCCGAAAGGAACTCATGAGCAACCTTCACGATTTCACCGCGGACACGATTTCCGGCTCCCAGGACGGCTTCGAACGGCTGGCGGGTCAGGTCGTCCTGATCGTCAACACGGCGAGTGAATGTGGTTTCACCCCCCAGTACGACGGTCTGGAAAAGCTCTACGAGCAGTACAAGGACCGCGGGTTCACCGTGTTGGGTTTCCCCTGCAACCAGTTCGGTGGGCAGGAGCCCGGCGCGGAGCAGGAGATCCAGGAGTTCTGCCGCACGTCCTTCGGAGTCGAGTTCCCGCTGTACAAGAAGGTGGACGTCAACGGGTTGCACACACATCCGCTGTGGGAGTGGCTCAAGACCCAGAAGCAGGGGCCCAACGGCGCGGACATCGAGTGGAACTTCACCAAGTTCCTCGTGGACCAGTCGGGTCAGGTGGTGGCCCGGTACGAACCGGCCACCGAGCCCGCCGAGATCACCGCGGACATCGAGGACCTGCTCGAGAAGTGATAACGACGACGGCGTCCCTCTGAACTGTTCCCCGGAAGTTGGACTCCGAATTTGAGTCCGACCTTCCGGGGAACAGTTCTATGCCCGAGTTATCAAGCCTCACCCCTGAACAACGAGAACAAGCGATCACCCTGTTCGAGCAAGGCCACGGTCAACGTGCGGTGGCCTACCGGCTTGGAGTTCGATATCAGGCCGTGCGGAACCTGCATGGCCGGTGGCGAGTACATGGCAGGCTGACACTTGTGCCTAGTAATACCAAGCGCGTCTACCCCGTCGAACTCAAGCTCGAGGCCGTGACCCGTCACGCTGCCGGGGAAGCTAGCACCGACCTGGCCGTTGAGCTTGGCATCAGCACGCCACGGCTGATTCAACGCTGGTCCGAGCTCTACCGCACCGGCGGGGTGAAGGCTCTAGAACCACGCAAGCGCGGTCGCCGGGCTAGCTCTGAGCAACAGCCCACTGATCAGACCGAGTACCTACGGCAGGAGAACGAACGACTGCGCGCCGAGGTCGCGTACCTGAAAAAACTTCGGGCCTTGAGACACCAAGGGCATCGGTGAGAGCCAGCATCGTCGCCAGTCTCAAGGCATCCCATCGACTCGAGCTACTCCTGCAGATCGCAGCCCTGCCCCGTTCGACGTACTTCTACCACCAACGCCGGAGTCAACGTCCTGACCGGTTCGCGCAGGTAAAAGCACGTATCCAGACCGTGTTCACCCAGGCCAAGGGCAGGTACGGGCACCGCCGGATCCACCGAGTGCTCACCACCGAGGGATACACGGTGGCCAAGAAAACCGTGCTGGCCTTAATGCATCAGCTCGGACTGCGCTGCCGGGTCCGCAGACCTCGGTACAACTCATACCCCGGTGCTGAGGGTCTCACAGCCCCGCACCTGCTCAAGCGTGAGTTCACCGCGCAGGCACCCAACCACAAGTGGGTCACAGACGTCACCGAGTTCCGCGTAGCCGGGACCCGCGTGTACTTGTCTCCGATCATCGATCTGCACGACCGGGTCGTGATCTCGCACTCGATCAGCCTGAGACCAACTACCGCCTTCACCAACGCCGCCCTGGCCAAGGCGTTGGAGTCACTGCCAACCGGTGCTGGCCCATTGGTGCATTCGGACCAGGGCTTCCAGTACCGCCACGCGTCCTGGCGGGAGTTGCTGGCCAACGCCGGAGCCATCCAATCGATGTCTCGTAAAGCCAACTGCTACGACAACGCGATCGCAGAGAACTTCTTCGGACACTTGAAGGCTGAGGCCTTCCTCGAGCGAACACCCGAGACTGTTACCGAGCTGATCGACCAGATCGAGGAATACATCCACTGGTACAACCACAACCGTATCCAAGAACGACTCGAGGGCCTGACCCCGATGCAGTATCGGAATCAGGCCCTCATGACAACGACCACCACTACGCTGTGATTACCGCTCCAACTTCCGGGGAACAGTTCACTCGGGGCGCCGTCGTCACACGCCCATGAACGAATTCACGCGCAGCACCGGTTCGCCGCACTTCGAGCTGCGGCGCTCCGAGCAGAGTCAGCGGTGCTACCGTCCGCACTTCCACGAGCGGGCGGCCCTGGGTGTGATCGACCGCGGAAGCACGCGGTTCACGGGGGCCTTTGACACCGTCGTCGACCTCCGCGCGGGCGACACCATCGTCATTCCCGCGGGTCACGTTCATGCGTGCAACCCCCATGACGGGGCCTGGAACTACCAGTTCCTGCAAATGGATCAGACCTGGGCCCGTTCCCAGATCGATTCGGTCGAACAGGGCCGAGCGGTGGAGACCTGGTTCAGCGGCATCCGGGTCTTCCGGAGCCCGCGACTGCACGAAGCGTTCACGCGCATCACCAAGATGGTTGCTGCGGACCCGCAAGACGCTGAACGCGTGGGCGCACATCTCCGGAAAGCGCTGGAGGAGTGCAGCAACATGAAGCCCGTCTGGGCCGAGCCCGAACCCGCCACCTTTTTGTCGGCCACGCGTCTGGGGTCGGTTCTCGAGCGGTTGCGGGACGACGAACGCAATCCTTCGCTGGATGAGTTGGCGCAGCTGGCGGGGATGACCCGGTACCAGCTCATCCGATCGGTCAAGTCCGCGACCGGGCTGACACCGCTGGCCTGGCGGCAGAACCAGAAGATCATTCGCGCTCGCCGCATGCTCGCCGAGGGACACGACCTGGCGGGCACCGCCCACGGCCTCGGCTTCACCGATCAGAGCCATTTCCATCGGCTCTTCCGGGCCCACGTGGCCGCCTCCCCAGGCAGCTACCGCAGCTGAATCTCCCGCGGCAGTCGGTCGCTCACTTTCGTACAAGACCAGGTTTCCCCGAGCCGGCACAGTCATGGGTACAGGCGTCATGGGCACGGGCGATCGTGGCCCTCGACGGCGTTTCCCGGGGCGGGTGTACGACCCGGGTCAGAGCTCGCGGGGAAGCGGCTTGTGTGAAACGGCTTGCGGGGAACGGAGTTGGAGCAGTGGAGCAATTCGTGGCGGTTGCTGCGGCGCATTTCCTGGCTCTGCTCATCCCGGGAGTGGACTTCTTCCTGATCGTCCGCACGTCGCTCAGACACGGCCGGGTGCCTGCCGCGATGGTGTGCGTGGGTATTGCACTGGCCAACGCGCTGTTCATCTCAGCCGCCTTCGCGGGCTTGGGATTCATCACCAATCCGGTGGTGCTCTCCGTCTTCGAACTGGTGGGTGGTGGCTTCCTGACCTATGTCGGCGTCCAGTTCTTCCGCGCGGATGCCCGGGCGACCGTACCGCTCGAAGCACAACGGTCGAGCGCTGTGAACCCGCAGCTGCGGTGGCGACTTCTGGGCACCGGCTTCGCCTCCGGGTTGCTCAATCCGAAGAATGCCCTGTTCTACGTCAGCCTGGCCGCCGCCGTTGCCCCCGCTCCAGCAGGCTCGCTGATCTTCTACGGGACGTGGATGTTCACGGTGGTCCTCACGTGGGACCTTCTGCTCGCCTTCGCATTGGGAGCGCCGCGCACGCTGGGGGCGTTGCAGAGGGTGCTGCCGTGGATCAGCGCCACGGCCGGCCTGGTTCTCGTGGCGCTCGGAGTGACGATGGTGATCCGGGGCCTGACGGCCTTGTAGGCGTGGGTCCGAAGCGGCCTTCAACTCACGGGCCTGGTCACGAAACGAAAGAACGACGGCGCCCCGTGGGGCGCCGTCGTCGTTGGTGCTGATGCAATCGGGCAGCGAGCCCGGTGACGATCAGGCGGAGGCGTAGATGTCGACGTCGTCGTCGCGCTCCAGGACGTCGTCGGTCTTGTTCGGGAAGAACGCCCGGTAGAGGATCCCGGCGATGGCAGCGCCCAGCAACGGTGCCACGAAGAACAACCACACCTGCCCCAAGGCATCCGGCACGAACCAGGCCACGGCGAGCGAACGCGCCGGGTTGACGGACGTGTTGGACACGGGGATGGAGACCAGGTGGATCAAGGTCAACGACAGGCCGATGGCCAGCGGGGCAAAGCCCAGGTTGGCGCGGTCATCCGTCACCCCCAGGATGACGAAGAGGAAGATGCAGGTCAGCACGGTTTCGGCGATGAACACGGACAGCAGGGTGTAGCCCATGGGCGACAGGTCACCGTAGCCATTGGTCGCAAAGCCACCCGCCGTGGCGGAGAAGCTCTCTTGACCGGAGGCAATCACGTAGAGGATCATCGCGCCGAGCGAGCCACCCAGGATCTGGGCAACCCAGTACGGCAGGACGGCTTTCCACTCAAAGCGACCAGCAACGGCGGCGCCCAGCGTGACGGCCGGATTGAAATGTCCGCCGGAGACCCAGCCGACTGCGTACGCCATGACCACGACGGTCAGGCCGAAGGCCAGAGCAACGCCCAGGAAGCCGATGCCCATGTTGATGGCACCGCCGGCGATGACAGATGCGGAAAGGACAGCTGCGCCGCAGCCACCCAGGACCAGGACCAGGGTTCCCAGCGCTTCAGCGAGCAGCCGGGACGGCATGGAATGAGCAGGCATGGTGATTACCTCACGATTGGGGGTTGTCGTTCAGGAGCCGAATGGTGGAGGTCGCACCCGGCCGCCACGGACCGGTCGCGGTCAGTCCATCCGTCACCGGTCGCAATAGCTCACTGCCGACCATACATGCGGTGTGAAGGAGCACACCGGTCATCGGGACGTGGTGATGGCAACACATCGTTGCAGCAGCTCACGTTGACGCCGCCTGAGCACGGCGACCAGTTCAGGGCTGTGCCACGGCGTCCAGCGCAGGTCGTCCCTGCTGCGCGCATTGATCACTGTGGCCGCCCCGGGGCGCGGGTGCGCGGTGATCGTCAGGACCGCCGGGAGACGATCCGGCCGGGTGAACACGGTGCTCGGGAGGCGGTGACCGACCCGGACGTACAGCTTGTGCTGGTCAAGGCGCACGACCCGAGCATTCTGGGCCGCGAACCACCCCGTGAGCATCTGCATGGCGTCCCGCTCTTCAGGGACCACCCAGTCGTGGGAGATCCGGGTGCGCACGTGCTTCGGCCCGCGGAGCGTCAGGAGCAGCATCGACACCACGAGCGCTCCGACCAACAGGGCGACCAGTGCACACGCGGCGACCCACCACACGAGGATTCCCGAGGACACCAGGGCCAGCAGCACCAGGAAGACAGCCGCGAAACCCAGCAGTGCGGCCAGCAGCGTCACGACCTCCGGGCGGACGACCCACTTGGTCGTCACCCGCACCCCTCCATGAGCCACGATCCACCTCACCCACCGTCAGATTTGCGATTGCATCTAGTTTACATTCGCACATCAATGGCGGTCCAGAGGGGCGGGAAAGTCCGCGGGTGTTACGCGGTGATCGTGGGCACGGCGTCAGCCCACCCGGGACGCCCCCGGCCCGGGCAACACGGTGAAGAGACGCGGGGACTGCCAACCGCGTTCATCGAATGCGGCCAGCACCTCGACCTTCACGCTTTCGAGATCATCAGCAGGGACCAGACCGATCGCTGACCCTCCGAATCCCGCGCCGGTCATCCGGGCACCCAGGGCACCCGCACCCAACATGCGTTCGACCGCGACATCGAGTTCAGGACAGGAGACCTGGTAATCGTCACGCAGCGAGTTGTGTGACTCCGTGAGTTCCTTCCCCAGTTCTGCCCACCGCCCCGCTCTCAGGTGCTCGACGCCGGCGTCCACCCGAGCACGTTCCCGGAGCACGTGACGAACCCTGGGGAGAGTGGCCTCGTCCAAATCCGAGATGTCCGCGTCAACGGGCAGATCACCCAGGGACTCGACCCCCAGCGCAGCGGCTCCGCGTTCACAGGCAGCACGACGGGCAGCGTATCCGCCGTCGTCGTTACTGTGCGCCACGCAAGTGTCAACCACCACGATCCGCAATCCCGCCTCCGCCAGCTGCAGCGGAATGTGCTCCACCTCCAGGGTCCGGCAGTCCAAGAGCGCAGCGTGGCCGGACGTGGCCAGCAGGGATGCCGATTGGTCCATGATGCCCGTGGGAGCTCCCACGAATTCGTTCTCGGCCCGCTGTGTCACCCGCGCGAGGTCGCGACGGCTCAACCCTGCGTTCGTGAGGTCATTGAGCGCCATGGCCACAGCCACCTCCACAGCGTGGGAGGAGGACAGCCCAGAACCGACGGGGACGTTGGAATCCAGCATCAGCTCGAAGGCGGGGACATGAACGCCCGCAGCCTGCTCCAGCGCCCAGGCAACGCCTGCCGGACCGCTGGCCCACCCTGACACCGAACCCGGTTGCACATCCCTGACGACAAGACGTGCACGGGCAGGCTCCCCGGTGCGGGGGTCGATCCAGGTCGACGTCAGGTCACTCTCTTCCCTGTCCGGGACCAGTCGGACGGCGACCATCGCAGAGCGGTCAATGGCAAAGGGCAGAACCAAGCCGTTGTTGTAGTCGAGGTGCTCGCCGATCAGGTTGACTCGACCGGGCGCGCGCCAAACCCCATCAGGTTCGACGTCGAAGTGCCGCTGGAACTCCCCCGCGAGCGCGCGGGCCCGGTTCGACTCGCCGCTGTGCACCATGTCTGCCTCGCTCACAACACACCTCGCAATCGTGCCGCGGTCTCCTCCGGACTGACATCCCCCACGAACGCGCCCATGGCAGCTTCGGAGCCAGCCAAGAACTTGAGCTTGTTCTCCGCCCGGCGCGGGCTGACGATCTCCAGGTGCAACCGCGAAGCCTCCCGCAATCCAGGTACCAGCGGGGCTTGGTGCCAGGCCGCAATGTACGGGGTGGGAGTGGGGTAGAGAGCGTCGAGCCGACGCAGCACGTCCTGCACCACGGCACCGAACTCATCCAACTCTTCTCCGGTGAGCGCCGCAAGATCCGGTACATGACGGTGCGGGACCACGTGCACTTCCAGCGGCCATCGGGCTGCCCAGGGAACGTATGCGCTCACGCGCTCACCCGCCAGGAGCATGCGCTCGCCGTCGGCCTGCTCCGCCTCCAACAGGTCGGCATGCAGCGTTCGCCCGGTGTTGCTCAGGTGCTGTTCGGCCCGGCGTGCCGTTTTCAGGGCAGTGGGCGTGACATAGGGGTAGGCGTAGATCTGCCCGTGCGGGTGGTGCAGCGTGGTACCGATCTGCTCACCGCGGTTCTCGAACGGAAAGACCTGCTTGACCCCCTTCAGCCGAGACAGCGCACCGGTGCGTTGCGCCAGGGCACGAACCACCAGCTGAACGCGATCGAGGTCGAGTTCCGCCAAGCTTCCCTCGTGCTCCGGGGTGTAGACCACCACCTCACACCGACCACCGGCCGGGTGGACGTGCCCGATCTCCGGCAGCTGATCCGGCCCCGGAAGCTCGACCAAATCAGGCCCCAACGAAGGAAACCGGTTCTCGAAAACAGCCACTTCGAAATTGACCGGGATCTCCGACTGCCGCCCCGGCGCGGAGGGGCACAGAGGACATTGGTCGACGGGCGGCAGGTGGGTTCGGTTCTGGCGGTGCGTGGCCAGCGCGATCCAGTCCCCGGACAACGGGTCTTGGCGCAGCTGCCCGTGCCCCGCCCGCTCTGCGGCCGGTCGTGGGTCATGAACAACGGTCGGAAGGACGTCGTCGTCGTGGCCGAAGAACGTGATTTCTCGACCGTCGGAGAGCCGATGGGAGATGTGATGCACCAACGACGCTGGCAGGTCATGCGACACGGTGGACACGGGTGATCCTTTCCTCGAGTTCGTTCAGCGCTGATTCCGGCAGCCCGGTGTCCGTGACCAGGTCGTCGACGACCTCCAGCGGCGCGAACCCGTACAGGCCCACGGTTCCCCACTTGGTCGCGTCGGCGACGACGACGCTACGGTTCGCGTGCTCCAAGAACATTCGGTTGACCTGCGCCTCGAGCATGTTGGGGGTGCTCAGGCCCGCCTCGATGTCGAAGCCGTGGACGCCCATGAAGCACACATCCGCGTGAAGCGTCTCAAGGCAACGGACGGCCAGCGGCCCCACGAGTGCATCAGAGGGAGTGCGGACGCCGCCGAGCATGACCACCTGCCCGCCGGCCGCGGGGCGATCCTCGAACACCTGCGCGATGCGCGGCGAGTTGGTCACGACGGTCAGATCCTCAACGGCCCGCAGCTCGCGAGCCAAGGCGAAGGTGGTCGTCCCGGAATTGACGAACACCGACATGCCCGGTTCGACCAGGGCCGCAGCGGCCTTCGCAACGGCGCTCTTCTGCCCCTGATGCAATCGGGACTTGCGCAGGAACCCTGGCTCCTCCGACGCCGACCCCGGGGCCGCCAGCCGCGCCCCACCGTGAACCTTGTGCAACTCCCCGTCGGTTGCAAGTTGGTCGAGGTCTCGACGCACGGTCATCTCCGAAACCCCCAACACCTGCGCCAGGTCGGCGACACGCACCGAACCTTGTGCACGAGTTTGTTCGAGGATGCGCGCACGACGCTCGGCGGGCAGTAGATCAATCACGACCATCTCCTTGCTCTCGCCTCCATGATGCCACTCACCGCGGTTCGTCATGATTGTTCTATCACTATTGATGTTCGATTATGTTCATTCTAGAGTGAGTCAGACCACATAATCGAGGGCTCGGAGGTTCGAGACCGTGAACCAGTCCACCAAGGCTGCAGTCCACACCAGTGCAGTCGCGGGTAACGCACAACAGATCCACCTGCGCGCCGGAGGCGTGTCCGTCCTGCTGAGCCGACCGGACGGGCGGATCCCGGCAATCGCCCACTGGGGAGCTGACCTGGGTGAGTTGACCTCGCACGACGCGCGGATGGTTGCCCTGTCCACCGAATCGGCTCAGGTTGCCAATTGCCCGGATGCACCCATGCACGTCGGTGTGATTCCGGAACCCCGCTGGGGCTGGGCGGGCCGCCCCGGGCTGGTGGGACACCGCGACGGTCAGGCGTGGGCCCCGGATTTCTCCGTGCAGACGACCCAGTTCCTGCCCCACGCAGCCAGCGACACCGCTGCGCAGGAGGTGGGTGACGGCTTCTCCGAGTTCGGACCCGGTCGTTTGATCGTTGATGTCGGGTCACCTGATGGCATCGACCTCACGATCACCCTGGAGCTGACGCCAGAGGGCGTGGTGCGGGCGCAGAGCACCGTGACCAACCGCATCGACGGGCACTACCGGTTGGACGACCTGAGCATGACACTGCCCGTCCCGGCGCGCGCGACGGAGTTGCAGGATTTCGCGGGGCACTGGGGACAGGAACGCCGCGCCCAGCGGGCCCCGTTCACGGTCGGCCTCCACCTCCGTGAGGGCCGGAAGGGGCGCACCGGCGCCGACGCCGCGCACCTGATGATCGCGGGTGAGTCCGGATTCGGGTTCCGCCAGGGCGAGGTCTGGGGCTTGCACACCGGCTTCTCGGGCAACCACCGGACCTGGGCCGAACGCGAGTACTCGGGTCAACGCACTCTCGGGGGTGGTGAGTTGCTCCTCCCCGGAGAAATCGTGCTGGGAAAGGACGAGTCCTACACGACCCCCTGGCTCTACGGCGCCTACGGCGTCGGCCTGGATGCCCAGGCCAACCGGCTGCATGACTGGATCCGCTCCCGGCCCCAGCACCCCAGGCGAGAGCGGCCGGCCACACTGAATGTCTGGGAGGCCGTCTACTTCGATCACCGGCTGGAGAAGCTGCAACAACTGGCGGATCTGGCCGCCCGCATCGGCATCGAAAGATTCGTCCTCGACGACGGATGGTTCGGCTCCCGACGCGACGACACCTCCGGTCTGGGTGACTGGACGGTTTCCCCGGAGGTCTGGCCCAACGGTTTGGCACCGCTGGTCCAGCACGTCACCTCACTCGGGATGGAGTTCGGGCTGTGGTTCGAACCGGAAATGATCAATGTGGACTCGGACCTTGCCCGAGCCCATCCGGACTGGATCCTCTCGCCGGAAGGTCGCCCGCCCGTGTCCAGCCGCTTCCAGCAGGTCCTGGACATCGGCAACCCACAGGCCTACGAGCACGTCCGTAACCAGATGGTCCGAGTCCTGACGGACAACGACATCGCCTACATCAAGTGGGATCACAATCGCGATCTGCTCGAGGCCGGTTCTTCGGTGGACGGCGCCCCTGGTGTCCACCGGCAGACCCTGGCCGCCTACCGGCTCATGGCTGAACTCAAGGAACGCTTTCCCCGACTGGAGATCGAGTCCTGCGCATCGGGCGGTGGACGCGTGGACCTCGGGGTCCTGGAACACACCGATCGCTTCTGGACCTCCGACTGCATCGACCCGGCCGAGCGTCAGGAGATGCACCGGTGGACCCAGCAGCTGGTCCCACCGGAACTCATGGGGAGCCACGTGGCTGCCGGGCACTCGCACGAAACCGGCCGACTGCACACGGTCAACTTCCGTGCGGGCACCGCCCTCTGGGGACATTTCGGCGTGGAATGGGATCTCACGCAGGCGTCCGAGGCGGAACTCGATGAACTCTCCGAGTGGGTCTCCCTCTACAAACAACACCGCGGACTCCTGCACCACGGGCGGTTGGTCCGGCTGGACCAGGCAGACCCCGAATGGGATGTCCACGGCGTGGTATCCGCCGATGGGCACGAGGCCATGTTCGCCGTCGTCTGCAGTGGGGTGTCCTTGACCGATCCCGTGGGCCGTCTGACCTTGGCGGGGCTGGACCCCAACACGCTGTACACGATCACGGACGTGACCCCGGCAGCTGAGGACGCCGGGTTCACCGCACCGTCCTGGTGGCCCAACGGCACCACCGCCAGAGGCAGCGTCCTGCAGCATGCGGGATTCCACACGCCGAACTTGCGCCCCGACCGTATCCGCCTGCTCCATCTCTCGGCCTAAGGAAAGTCATGACCGCTGTATCGCCCTCGACAGGGCCCCGGGCATCGTCGAGCACCGCCACGGAGGCTCAATCGCCGCCTCGAAAGCGCCGCGACGACACCCGCGTGGCGCTGATGTTCATCGCCCCCGCGGCGCTTGGCCTGGGCGTCTTCCTGCTGTGGCCCTTGATCCGTGGAATCTGGTTGAGCTTCACCGACTACAACCTGCTGACCCCGGCCGAGTTCGTCGGTTTGGCCAACTATCGACGGCTGATCGCGGATCCCATCTTCTGGGACTCCATGAAGACCACCGTCTACTACGTGGTGCTCAACATCGGCATTCAGACCGTGGTCGCCATGATCATCGCGTTGCTGATGTACCGCCTCACCCAGTCAACCCTGCTGCGCGGTCTGGTGCTGACCCCGTACCTGGTGTCCAACGTGGTGGCCGGCCTGGTGTGGGTCTGGATCCTGGACACGCAGTTCGGCGTCGGCAATCAGATTCTGAGCTGGCTCGGGATCGACCCCATCGGCTTCTTCACGGACAGCGCATGGGCCATCCCGACGATCGCCCTGGTCAATGTCTGGCGACACATGGGATACACGGCCTTGTTGATCTTTGCGGGGCTGCAGACCCTGCCGGCCAGCGTGTACGAAGCCGCCCGCCTGGACGGGGCAGGTGAGGTCCGGACCTTCTTCTCCGTGACCCTGCCGTTGCTCCGACCGATCATGGCGCTGGTCCTGATCATGACCATCATCGGCTCGTTCCAGGTTTTCGACACCGTGGCCGTGACCACTGCCGGTGGACCCGCGAACGCCACGAACGTCCTGCAGTTGTACATCTATGACATGGCCTTCGACCGCTTCCAGTTCGGTTACGCCTCCGCGATGTCCGTGGGGCTGCTGATCGTTCTGGGCATCATCACCGTCATCCAGTACCGCCTGTCCCGCGCGGACACGTCGGACATGGGCTGAAACGGCCGGACAGGAAGGAGCTGAGCCATGAGCACGACACCCGTCACACCCACGGATTCCGTTGAGCCCCTGACGAACCCGCCCGAGCGGGCCGAGGTTCGACGACGACGCAAGCTGCCGACGCCGGGCAAGGTCCTGGCGTGGGCGGTCATGATCGTGATCCTGCTGATCACCATGCTGCCGTTCTACTGGATTCTGCGAACAGCCTTGTCCACGAACCCCGGGCTGCTCAGCGAACCCGGTTCGTTGACACCACCCGAGTTCACCACGGGCGCCTTCGAACGCGTGCTGGGGATGCAGTCGACCGACGAGGCCTTGGCCGAAGGTGGCTCGGGTGCCGAGCTCAACTTCTGGCGCTACCTGTTGAACTCGGTCATGGTCGCCACGCTGGTCACCGTGTGCCAGGTCCTGTTCTCCGCGATGGCGGCCTACGCGTTCGCCCGCCTGCGCTGGAAGGGCCGGGACAAGGTGTTTGCCCTGTTCCTGGCGGGGCTCATGGTGCCGACCGTGTTCACGCTGTTGCCGAACTTCGTGTTGATCAAGCAATTGGGGTTGATCGACACCGTCCTGGGCATCGCACTGCCGACGATGTTCATGACCCCGTTCGCCGTGTTCTTCCTGCGACAGTTCTTCATGGGCATCCCGATGGAGATCGAAGAGGCTGCCCGCCTGGACGGTGCCTCAAGAATCGGGACCTTCTTCAAGGTCATCCTCCCCTTGGCCGCCTCCCCCATCGCGACCCTGTCGATCCTCACGTACATGACGGCGTGGAACGACTACTTCTGGCCGCTGATGGTCTCCTACACCGACTCGTCACGTGTCCTGACGGTGGCGCTCGGAGTCTTCCGCGCCCAGTCCCCGCAGTCAGGCACCGACTGGGCCGGGCTCATGGCGGCGTCCTTGATCGCGGCGCTGCCCATGTTCCTCCTGTTCATGGCGTTCGCCCGCCGCATCGTGAACTCGATCGGCTTCTCGGGCATCAAGTAAGGACTTCGGACCATGAAATACAGCATTTTCACCCGCACTGGCCGACCCCTGTCGACCTCGGACCCCGGCTCACGACGCACTCGACCCTCCCGGTCGCGGTGGCTCAGTACCGCCGCCATTGCCACGACGGCGGGGCTGCTCCTCAGTGGCTGCGGCCAGGAACAGGGCGACAGCAACGTGATCGACTACTGGATGTGGGACACCCAGCAGCTTCCCGCCTATCAGGAGTGCGCGGACCTGTTCGAGAAGGAAAATCCTCAGTACAAGGTCAACATCACCCAGACCGGCTGGGACGACTACTGGCAGCGGCTCACAGCCGGGTTCCTGGCCGACACGGGACCGGATGTGTTCGTGAACCATGTGTCCCGCTATCCGCAGTACGCGGATCTGGAGGTGTTGATGCCTCTGGACGAGCAGGAAGCCACTGCGGGCCAGGAGGAATCGGAGTACGCCGAGGGGCTCATGGACATCTGGACCGGCGCGGACGGCCACCAGTACGGCAGCCCCAAGGACTGGGACACCATCGCCCTGTTCTACAACGACACCGAGCTCAAGGAGGCCGGGGTCACGCCCGATGAACTGGGCAACCTCAAGTGGAACCCCCAGGACGGTGGGAGCTTCGAGGACATGGTGGCCCACCTGACCGTGGACGAAAACGGTGTCCGCGGCGACGAGCCCGGGTTCGACAAGGACAACGTGGCCGTCTACGGCCTGGGCCTGTCCGACCCCGGAGGTGGCAACTCCGGTCAGGGCCAGTGGGGGCCGTTCGCCAACGGCGCCGGGTGGGAAGCCACCGACCAACCCCTGTGGGGCACCGAGTACAACTACGACGACCCCGCCCTGCACGAAACCCTGGACTGGTATTTCGGGCTTTCGGACAAGGGCTACATGCCCAAGTACGGGCAGTTCAACCAGGACGACGGAACCTTGAGCCAGTTGATGTCCGGATCCGTGGCCATGGTGGCCGACGGGTCCTGGATGGTGCCGGCGTATGCGGGTTCAGAGGAATTCGACATCGGCACGGCCCGCATGCCTGAAGGCCCCAACGGCACGGCACCCACCGTGATCAACGGTCTGGCCGATTCGATTTCGTCTGACGCCGATGACCCGGAGGTGGCAGCCGAGTGGGTGGCCTTCCTGGGCTCCAAGAAGTGCCAGTCCGTGGTGGCCGAAGCCGGAGTGGTGTTCCCGGCGCGCAACGACTCGGTGGCGCGCACGGAGGAGATCTGGACCGAGCAGGGTTTTGACACCTCGGCCTTCACGGACCCGGTGGACGAAGGTGAAACCTTCTACCTGCCCATCACCAGCCACGGCGCGGATGTCACCGCGTTGACCACACCCGCATTCCAGGAGATCTGGTCCGACCGGCCACCGTCGGGAGAAGTCCTTGACCCGATCAACGGGGCGATCAACGACCTGTTCCTCACCGAGGAGCAGTAGCGATCCGCGGTGTGCGCTGCGGAGGCGAGCTTGTGCCCGCCCCCGCAGCGAACACCGGGCAACCAGGTCTGTCGACCTTCTAGCTCCAGCCGTTGAGCCGCACCACGATCCGGGCACGACGGGCCTCAATTCGGGCTGCCGGCGCGACGCCGACGCCGCATGATCTGCTCCCCAGCCCGCCGTAGGCCGCATCCAAGTGCAGTGTCCAAGAGGCGACAGTGGAGGGGTCCGGCAGCTCATCCGCGTGCATTGCCCGCGCCACTTGGCGATCCGTCCACGGGCTCAGCGCCCACCAGAGACCCTCCGGAGCAGGCCGCCCGTCCAGCTCGACCGCCAAGACCTGGATCTCCGCGACCTCGCCGGAACTCAGTGGCACTCGCAGGTGCCGCAGGTCCTTCCGCTCGCCACTGGATTGCGGCACGGGGTAGACCGTGGTCAGGTCTGTCGCCGCACATGCCCACTGCCCGAACTGGGAGGCCCGTGCGGAGTCAGGGGCAGCCTCACCGGGTCCGCCACCTGTCCACTCGACCGTCCCCGAAGTGTCCACGGACAGGTTCAACTCGACACCGATCCGCCCGGGTCGGGGACCTTCGTCAAGGTCGATCACCGCCTCCAGGAGTCCGGAACCGTCGGCCTCCTCGGCACAGGCGAGGCGCAGATGGCCGGTCCGCCGCGGTGACACTGCCCCGACGGGCCGCCAGGTCCTCTGCAGCACGGCGTGCTGGGAGTGTTCTTCGTCTTCTCGGTTCCGTCGCGACATCAGGCGGTCTTGGCCCGCAGCCTTCCAGCGGTCGGCCAGCGGCACCACGGCGCCTGGCTCACGCCCGTCAATCCGGTCCCGAGGGTCCGTCCCGGCCCAGGCGTCCCAGTCCACACGAGGGTCGTCACCGAACCTCTCCCTGGCCGGTTCGATGCCACCGGCGTCGTTGTCGGTGGGTGCCCGCCACACGGACAGTCGTGCCTCACGTACGAGTTCGGGCCACTGCTCGACGGACAATTTCCCAACGACCTGCGCCGCCCCAGGCAGGGGACCGGACCAGACTTCACGACGGGTACGTGACGCGCATTTCCCGCCACACACGACGTCGGCGCGTACCTCCACGCTGATCTGCTCACCGGGACGCGCCGGGGCGATCACCACCAGGTGCCTGTCTCCGGGAACCAGCTGCGCCCTTCGGTATTCAAAGGTGGACGTCTCCGGCTCCTGCCCGCGGGTGACTACGACGAGCACGTCTTCCAGCCGCGAATGGTCGTACCCGTTGCCGATGTGCACTCCGGAGTCGTCGCGCTCGATCCACAACGGGTCGATCACGGCGGCGTATTCGGTCATGCCCGGGCTCGGGCTGCCGTCCGAGAAGCACAGACCGTCGAGCACAAAGTTGCCGTCGTGCTCGAGTTCGCCGAAATCGCCGCCGTACGCAACCCGCTCTCCCCCACTCGGAGCGGCTACACGCAGTCCGTGGTCCTTGAACTCCCACACGAAGCCGCCGCACGCACGGGGGTGTGCACGGAAAACTTGCTCGTAGTCACTCAGTCCGCCCGGCCCGTTGCCCATGGCATGGGCGTACTCACACAGAACGATCGGCTGTTTGACGACTCGGGCCGCGGTGGCCGGGCCCCATGCCGGGCGCGGCAGGCCTGATGCGAGCTTCGCCCATTCCGTGGGCGTCGCGTACATCCGCGAGTGCAGGTCCGTGTAAGCGGCGTCGGCATCGCCCTCGTAATGCACCGGCAACTCGCTGCGAGCGCGCAACCAGTCCGCTGCCTCCCGGAGGTTCGCACCGGTCCCGGATTCGTTGCCGATCGAGAGCATGGCGACGCTGGGGTGGTTCTTGTCCCGGTGCCACATTCGAGCCGTTCGGTCCAGGATGGCGGTACGCCATGCCGGGTCGTTACTCGGGTTACCGGCCCAGTCCCCTGTCACGAACCCGTGGGTCTCCAGGTCGCCTTCGAGCACCACCCACAGACCCATCTCGTCCGCCAGGTCCAAGGCGTGAGCCGCGGGTGGGTAATGGCTGGTCCGAACCGCGTTGACGTGGTGGTCGACCATGGTCGAGAAGTCACGCCGCGTGTCCTCGACCGTCACAGCTCGGCCACGTTCGGGGTGCCATTCGTGTCGGTTGACCCCGCGGAATCGCAAGGCGTCGCCGTTGGCCCGCAGCACGCCGTCGTCGTCGATCCCGACACGCCTGACGCCCGCACGGAGACCTACGGTCGCGCCAGTTGCCGTGGTCAGGTCGACGTCGATCAGGGCAGGGTTTTCAGGCGACCACGGGTGAGCATCGGGCAGGACGACGTCGACCGGCTGGTCACCGCCGATGGACACCGAGACAGGTGGGAAATCAGGACGTCGAATCTCTGCGGCCACCGGGAACGCACTCGGGTCACCCTCCACACAAAAACGTAAGCGCCCCGCGCGGGTGGCCGGTTCCCAATCCGACTCGACGTGAACATCCCACACGTCGCCCGGCCGGTGAAGCAGCAAGCTGACGCCGCGGAAGATCCCCGGCAGCCACCACTGGTCCTGATCCTCAAGGTAGGAGCCCGCGCTGAACTGATGGACCAGCATTGAGATCTCGTGTTCGACGGCTGTTGGATTTGCAACAGCAGAATCGGCGGAGCCGGTGCACGAACCGAGGGCCTCCTCGCGCGCCAGGACGGCGTCGGTGACATCGAACTCGTGCGTCAGGCGCGACCCCATCGCCTGACCAACCCACTGACCGTTCACCCATACCCGGTAAGCGGATTCCACGCCCTCGAACCGAAGAATCAAGCGATCGCCGAGTCCAGGTACGGGCCGCCCGTCGCCCACGAGTTCTGCCAACTTGAACGTCCGCCGGTACCAAGCCGTGGGGTTGCGATCGGGGACTTTGGGCGGATCCACAGGGAAGGGGTACCTCACGTTCGTGTACCACGGCTTGCCGTGCACCTGAGGATCACCCAGCCGGTCCAGCACCCAGTGCGAAGGCACGGTGATCGACTCACCGAGCGGGGGCAGCGGATCCGGCCAGGAGCAGAACCGGCGAGCCGATTCCGCCGATGCAAAACTGCGGAACTCCCACTGTCCGCCCAATGCCAGGACCGGCGAGTCAGCCACCAGGTGGGAGCGCGGCGGAAGCGCCGAAGCATCACCGTTGGGCCGCTGATACCAGTCGTGATCCGGGGCCTGTGCCGATGGCACGCAGGTCGATTGCTGAAGGGGCCCGTTGGGCCCGCCGTCGGGTTCCACAGCCGCTACCTTCCGCCGCGAAGTCTGTCTGACCGACAGGCACGCTGCGATCAAATGAACATAACCGTTGAACATCCATGTTCGGTACAACACCCTACCGCCCCCACACGTGGGGCGTACACGAGCCCTGATTCAGACCCCCGGTGTTCTCAACCCCTGAAATCAGGGGCAGACCCGCAATCTGATGCCGCAAGAACCAAGTAATTTTCGAACATTTTCTACCATTCAACGCCGCCAGATGTATAGTCGATCATGTGGCCCACGCCACACCCTCTTTCCAACGGATCGTCCGGCGCGTACCTGCCGGGAAAGAAAGCGAGACATCACGATGGCTACAGTCACTTATGACCGCGTGACCTGTCAGTACCCGGGGGCCGACAGCCCCTCGGTCTCCGATCTCGATCTGGAGATTGCCGACGGCGAATTCCTGGTCCTCGTCGGCCCCTCCGGCTGCGGCAAATCCACCACGCTGCGCATGCTCGCCGGATTGGAGGACGTTACCCGCGGATCGATCCGGATCGGTGAGCGGGACGTCACCGATGTGGATCCCCGTGACCGGGACATCGCCATGGTGTTCCAGAACTACGCGCTCTACCCGCACATGACCGTGGCCGAGAACATGGGGTTCGCCCTGAAGATCGCCAAGGTCCCTGCCAACGAACGCCGCCGGCAGGTGGAGGAAGCGGCCAAGATCCTGGACCTCAGCGAATTCCTGGACCGCAAGCCGAAGGCCCTGTCCGGTGGTCAGCGCCAACGCGTCGCCATGGGGCGGGCGATCGTGCGCTCTCCGCAGGTGTTCCTGATGGACGAGCCGCTGTCCAACCTGGACGCCAAGCTACGTGTTCAGACCCGTACGCAGATCGCGTCGCTGACCCGCAAACTGGGGGTGACCACCGTGTACGTGACCCACGACCAGACCGAGGCCATGACCATGGGCGACCGCGTCGCGGTGCTCAAGGACGGGCTGCTCATGCAGGTCGACACGCCTGCCGAACTCTACGACCACCCCGCGAACGAATTCGTGGCCGGCTTCATCGGATCACCGGCCATGAACCTCTTCCGGGCCACCCCGGACAACGACGGCGTCCTCCAACTCGGCTCCACCAAGATCCGGTTGACCGAGGATCAGCGTGCGGCTGTCACGGGGAACGAAGTCACCATCGGCATCCGTCCCGAGGACCTGAAGGTCGGCGAGGAGGGCCAAGGGCTGCCGATCAGCGTCGACGTCGTCGAAGAACTGGGGGCAGATGCCTACCTCTACGGGGCGCTCGCTCCCGTCACCATGGCCAACCAGATCGTGACCACACACTCGTCCGCAGTGGAGGCCGAGACATCTGAGGAAGAGGCGTCGTCTGCGAACACCATCGTGGTACGAACTGCGGGAAGGAGCCGGGTCGCCTCCGGTGAAACCGTTTGGGCGGCCCCCGCTCCGAACCGGATCCACCTGTTCGACACGGCTTCGGGAGCACGGCTGCCGGATCAACGGTCAGCACAGGACTGAGCGTCAGTCCACCCAGGAGGCCCCAGGCCATTGGAAAAACCCGGAGGCGCGGACCCCTCTCCCAGGTCCCACGCCTCCGGGCCCAGCGCCCGGCCTCTGCCTGACCGTGCGCCGCGTCGAGGCGGCCCCAACCGCCTCGACCACCGGCCCGGTATCAGTCGCGGTGCCCACCGCCACCCACTCGGACCGGCTGCGTCAACCTCGCCGTGGCGAGGGACAACTGCATCTCTCCTGCACCGATGGTGCGAGAACCTTGTGCGGCTCTCGATGGTTAGACGGGGCACCCGGGAAATCGTGACGCGAGTTCTGCAAATTCTTCTCGAGAAATTTTCGCCGGGGAGATCAGCCCGGCTTGACCTGCCTCGAGGGTTTCTCACCCCTGTTCATCAGCACTGATACGGTCGTCCCCACGGAAGCTGCGTGCAGACGCACGCAATTGCCTCTCAACGTCTGGGTGACTGTCATGGCCACGTCCAACACATCTGCACTCAACCGAGGAGCCGGACCGGGCGGTCTCCTGGCCCGGTCGCTGACCTGGGTGGAGCGGGTGGGCAATCGCCTGCCGCACCCCTTCTGGATCTTCGTGATCCTGGCCTTCGTGGTGATCCTGCTCTCCGAGCTCCTGGCCCGCCTGGGCGTTTCGGCCACGGACCCGGCCAGCGGGGACGTCGTCACGATCACGAGTCTGCTCAACGCGCCTGGGTTCCGTCAGATCGTCGAAGGGGTGGTTCCCAACTTCGTCGAGTTCCCGCCCCTCGGTGTGGTGCTCACGGTCCTGCTGGGGGTCGCCGTCGCGGAGGGTTCCGGGCTGATCAACACCGCCCTTCGCGTGGTGGTGTCCAAGGTGTCCGCCCGCTGGCTGACCTTCGTTCTGGCCCTGGCCGGCGTGACCGGATCCATCGCCTCGGATGCGATCACCGTGGTCCTCATCCCGTTGGGGGCTGCCGCTTTCAAGGCGGCCGGCCGGTCGGCCGTGCTGGGTGGCGTGGTGGCCTTCGCCGCCTCCTCGGCCGGGTTCAACGCCTCCCTGCTGGTGAACCTCACAGATCCATTGCTGGGTGGGATCTCGACATCGGCGGCCCAGTTGGTGGATCCCGAGTACCAGGTCTCCCCAGTGGCGAACTACTTCTTCTCTGCTGCCTCCGCCGTCATGCTCGCCGTCGTGATCACCCTGGTCACGGAGTTCCTGCTGACCAAACTCACCGAGCCGATCCACCGTGCCGAGCAGGAGGCCGAGGCGCGCGGCACCACGGACATTGACGACGGCGATCGCCCCACCCTGACGCAGGAGAATCTCCGCGTCTACACGCCCCTGGAGATCAAGGGCATCAAGGCAACCGGTGTGGCCGTCGCTGTCTTCACCGCGTTGTACTTCCTGCTGCTGTTCGTACCGTTCTCTCCGCTGGCAGGTCAGGACCCGGAACTGGGCACACTGAGTTCTGTATTGATCACCGACATCTCCGGCCCGATCGGCCTCATGTTCCTGATCGCCGGCGTGGCCTACGGGGTGACCGCACGAACCATCCGTCATCCCGCAGCCGTGCCCGAACTCATGGCACAAGGCCTCAAGGACGTCACTCCCTTGCTGGTCCTGTTCTTCGCGGCCGCCCAGTTCATCGCCTATTTCGCCTGGACCAACATGGGCACGGTCCTGGCGATCCGTGGCTCCGAGTGGCTAGGAGGCGGGGACGTCCCGACCGTGGTTCTCTTCGCGGGTGTGGTGCTGGCGGTCGCCGTGCTGAACCTCCTGGTGACCTCGGGCTCAGCGCAGTACACGCTCACGGCACCCGTGATCGTGCCGATGTTCATGTACCTGGGCATCAACCCGGAGACCACTCAGATGCTGTTCCGGATCGGCGATTCGACGACGAACATCATCACGCCGCTCAACCCCTTCTTCGCCATGACGCTGGGCATGATTCAGCGCTACCTCCCCCAGGCCGGAATCGGAACCCTGTTGTCACTCACGCTGCCGCTGTCCATAGCCCTGCTGGTGGTGTGGTTCCTGTTCTTCCTGGTTTGGATCGCGCTCGGGATCCCCTTGGGGCCGGGGAGCCCGGTGCAGTAGGACACTGGACGACAGAGTGATCACGTCCATGACAATGGACGACTCAGCTGTGCAAGACGACTCACCAAGTCCTGACGAACGACTGCCGTCTCACCCTTGGCGAGCCAAGCACCGCAGGACTCCAGGAAGCCAGCCCCGTCCACCAGGGATATGGCGTGTGGGCCACGCTGAGCTGGCACGCTCGGACGCGCCCCCGGGTAGGGAACGACAACCACCCAGGTGCGAACTCGAGCTTCCGGGAAGAACCGCCGAATTAGCCCAGGAACGGCGGTGATGTCCTCCAGGATCACATCGCGGCTGCCACTAGGCGCCTGTTCCACCACGCACCTTCTGTCCCAGGACACGGTGCCGTTGGTGGCCACAGTGGCGTACACCAACGCAATCCGTCTGTGTGCAATAACGGCGAACGGCACAATCCGAGTATCCCCGTCATGCTCACCCGTTCCCAGACGCAAGACGTAGCGCACCCCCGGTATCCGAGTCCGAAGCTGCTGAATCAGATGGGACACATACCGGCAGGCTGCATCGAGTCCGGGATCGCCAACCAGTGGAGACAAAGGCATCTGGCCCCAGTGGGAGTGGTTGAGCAAGTCAGATTCGTGAATGGCCTCATCGCGCGGAAGACGCGGTCCTGGTTTGGCCCAGAGCCGACCGGCAGCCAAGTAGAGAACAAGCCCGATGCCCACCCAGATGGCCACCACGACATTGCTCAGTGACGAATCACCAAGCAGTGCTCCCGCCACGATGGCCAGCCCCAACAACGCTCCGAGGAAGTGAAATCCATTACCCAGGCACCCGCCCCTCGTGACTAGGATCCCGCCCAGGGGGATACACATCAGGACGAGAAATGAGATGCCACCCGAGAGCCCTGATACGTCCGGGGGAGTTACCAGTGCGGCGAGCGCACTGAGGAGAAGTGGGAGTAGGGCCCACACCGTCCAAGCCATGATCGCTGCAACCGTCCAAGTCGTGCGCCGCGACATCTGGAGCCACTTGGGCCGCCCTTTGGACACGCGGATCGGCCCCTCCGTCGCGGGCCAGGTGACGTCGTTGATGTCGGGTGCCACCGAACCAGGGGCGTCGCGCCAATGACTTCCGCCCGGTTCAGTCGTGCCGGGCTGCGGTGAATGGTGTCCTACCGGACGTCGCATGCGTCGCTGCTGACCCTTGGGCGGAGTTGAACCGTCCCAACTTGTGCGTCTCCCCCAGGAAGGTCGAGACGCTGGTGGCGGGTCTGCTGCGGGGCTAGCGGACTTGGGTTCCTGGGAACTGGGCTTCGTGGCCTGACCGGGCTCCGGCTTTTCGCCACAGGCAAGCGCAGCATCGTATTCCTTGCGCTTGAGAGGGTTAGCCAGCGTGTCGCGAGCAAGGTTGATCTTTACGGTTTCCTCGGCTGAACCACCGACATCCGTATGGTTCCTCCGCATGGCACGGCGGTATGCACGTTTGATTTCATCTTGTGAAGCGGTTCGGGCAACGCCGAGAACCTGATAGTGGTCTTGCGCAGTCACCGCCCGATCGCACCCGCAGCAGTCACGCCTGGAAGAGCCTCACCCACGGGGCGGACAAAGTCGTACGTGATCTGGTCGGCCTGCCACCACCCCGAACGACCCTGTGTGGATGCCATCACGACGACGGCGCGCTGACCTTGCATGGCCATTAAGTTGACCTCGTGGCGGCTGATTTGCCCTTGAGTATCCGTCCATCGCACGGCGCCTCCCACATGGAATTCAGGAGAAGGAATCGCCTGCGAGACCCCCAGACGAATCTCGTGGGGCAGGTACTGCAGGGCATCCCGTCCTGTGACCAGAATTTCGTCTGTGGCCTGCCTGTCCGTGGCAGTGGCCGCTCCCGTTGCCCCTTGCATTTTTCCCCGGTTCCCGCTGATGGAATCGTCCGGAATTTCCCCTTGGGTGCGGTCCGGGAGCCTACTCGCATCCAGGAGTTCGACGGTGGCGGGCGCCCACCCACCCACAGCGCGGAACTTGCCGTCGGCGCGTGCCTCAACCCGTCGATGTGATTCGACAACGACCACACGATCGCGCTGGGCTACCCAGCCCACTCGACGCTGCGCATAAAGAGGTGGCCCACCCCCAGGGTTGGCCAAACGGCGAACACCACGCAATGCCACCGTTGCCTGACCCAGAACGGGACCTCCACCTGGCGGTAATTGGACGAACAAATCCTCGAAACTCAGGACCTTTCCGTCCCAGTTCTCATTGCCTTGGATGTTGCGGCCGAGCCCTGCAGAAGGCTGGTGCGCCTTGTGGGGTACTGGTGTGGCGGCCACCCACTCTTCTACGTGTTTCGACATGCCAAGCGCCTTTCCCCGGGAAAATACTGGTCATCACGGTAGTTCCGTAGAACGGCTCGTCAAAACATGTTTCGGCCAACGATCCGGTACTGGCGGGACTGTCTGGCACCCAGCAAGGAGAGACCGTCTCACACCCAAGCCCCGACGATCCACAGGCCGCACAGGACGATCACGGCCAGGAGAGCCACCAGCCAGAGCCCGGCGGGCACCCCTGTTGCTTGGGCCAGGATTGCCGCATCGGATGCCAGCGGTCGACGGCGACGCCGTTGGCCGGCAAGATGGGCCCGGGTCAGGTTCAGCCAGGCCCGGAACGCGCCGATCCACAACGCCGCTCCCACGGCGAGCATGAACCACCGCCCGGGCGCCACCTCGAACCAGGCAAGAGCCAGCAGGGCGGCCGCGGTCGTCGTCGTGACGAACCACGAGAGCCACCCGCGCATCACGGCCAGGGAGACGACCAGGACCAGGGCGGAAACCACGGCCGCCAGAGGCCAGTACCCGGCGCCGACGGCTGCGGTCCACGCCGCTCCCACGAGCGCGGGGAACGGGTAACCCCAGAATGTCGACCACATGGCGGATGCGCCGCGCCCCATGGAATGTGTGACGCCGGAGTGGTCGGCTTCGATCCGGATGGTCATGATGCGGCGGCCGGTCACCAGTCCGGCGAGCGCGTGCCCGAGTTCGTGGACCACGGTGACCACCAGGCCGAACCAGCGCCACGTACCCCGCGGGATGCTGATGGCCACCGCCGCCGCAGCGCACAGGACCAGGATCCAGGTGTCGGCCGGGGACGCGGGCCTGGCTTCCAAGAGGCCGGTGACGAATTCCCCCGCGGTCACGCGTCCACGGCCTGCGGCTCACCGCGCCAGGTCATGGGGGTGTGGTCCACGCCCTCCTCCAGGAAATCCGGACCGGTGCGCTCGAATCCGAACTTCCCGTACCAGTTCTCCAGGTACGCCTGGGCGTGGATCTCCACGGGTCGGCCCGTGGCAGCAGCGCGCTGCAACGCCACGCGCATGAGTTGCTCCGAATACCCGCGACGACGGTGCCCCGCGTGGGTGGCCACCCGGCCGATCCGCACCACGGGACCGTCCAACAGGAGCCTCAGCACGGACACCGGCTCCCCCTCCACCTCGAGCCACAGGTGCACCGTTGTCTCGGCCCGGTCCAGGTCGTCGACCTCTTCGCAGATGATCCCCTGCTCTGCCACGAACACAGACACCCTCAGCTGCAGGATCCGCTGCATCTGGACGGCGGTCATGTCCTGTGCGGTGAGTTCGAATACGCGCGGTTCGGTCATGGACCCGATCCTAGGACCGGGTGCTGAAGGCGGGCCGGGAAGCTCACGTGACCCAATTGAGTCGGGCCGTGAGCTGAAGCACACTGGGGTCATCGAACCGTCCGGCCGACACCCCGGCTCCGTGGCGGTTGCCCCAGGACGAAAGGCGCACGACATGATCGTCGGCATTCCCACCGAGACCAAGAACCACGAAGACCGCGTGGCCATCACCCCGGCCGGTGTTCACCAACTGGTGCGCCACGGACACCGTGTGGTCGTGCAGGAGGGCGCCGGTTCGGGCTCACGAATCCCTGACGAGGAGTACACGGAGGCCGGGGCGGAACTGGGCTCCGCGGAGCAGGCGTGGGGAGCGGAGCTGGTCCTCAAGGTCAAGGAGCCCACCCCGTCCGAGTACCAGTACCTGCGCTCGGACCTGGTGCTGTTCACCTACCTTCACCTGGCAGCCTCGGAAGAGCTGACCCGCGCCCTGGTCGAGGCGGGAACGACGGCGATCGCCTACGAGAACGTGCAGACCGACAACGGCGCCCTGCCCCTCCTGGCGCCCATGTCCGAGGTCGCCGGGCGTATGTCGGCGCTGGTCGGAACGCACCTTCTGTTGTCCACGAGCGGAGGCCGCGGAATCCTGATGCCGGGAATCCCGGGTGTGCGGCCCGCCGTCGTAACGGTGATCGGTGCGGGGAACGCCGGATCGAACGCCTTGAGCCAACTGGTCGGGCTGGGCGCGGACGTGACCGTGCTGGACCTGTCAATCGACGCGCTGCGGCGGGTCGACGAGCAGTACGGCGGGCGAGTGCGGACCGTGGTCTCCAGCCCCTTCGAGATCGAGCGGTGCGTCCTGAAGTCCGACCTGGTCATCGGTGCGGTGCTGGTGCCCGGGCGGCGGGCCCCGAAGGTCGTGGAGCATTCCACCGTGGAACGCATGATGGAAGGTTCCGTTCTGGTGGACAT
This sequence comes from Kocuria soli, assembly GCF_003797835.1. Taxonomy (GTDB): domain Bacteria; phylum Actinomycetota; class Actinomycetes; order Actinomycetales; family Micrococcaceae; genus Kocuria; species Kocuria soli. Next base: position 15,557 of record NZ_RKMF01000018.1, on the reverse strand, counting down.
TGCCGTGGACCAGGGCGGGTGCTTCGAGGGCACCCGGGCCACCTCGCACGACGACCCCACGTTCACCGTGGGCCCGGCGACGTTCTACTGCGTGGCCAACATGCCCGGCGCAGCGCCGGTGACCGCGACGTACGGGTTGACCAACGCAACCCTGCCGTACGCGCTCCAGTTGGCCGACTCCGGATGGGAAGCGGCCTGCGCCGACAATGTCGCCCTGGGCCGCGGTGTCCTGGTCGCCGGGGGCCGAATCCGGCATTCGGCGATCGCCGCGGAGTTCCCCGGAGTGCCACACCGTATTGACACTTCCCTTCCGGAGGAGCACTGATGACCACTGTTTCCGCTCGCATCGTCGAAGCCCTGTCCCCCTACGTCACCGACGTCTTCGGGCTGATGGGCAACGGGAACGCCCACTTCCTCGACGCCGTGGACTCCTCGGACATGACGTTCACGGCCGTGCGGCACGAGGCGGGTGCGGTCGCCGCGGCCGACGCCTACGGGCGGGTCTCGGGACGGTTGGCGGTAGCCACGACGACGTACGGGGCGGGATTCACCAACGCGATCACACCCCTGGCCGAAGCACGCCAGACGCGGATTCCCTTGATTCTGGTCACCGGCGAGGCTCCCACCACCGGGTGCCCGTGATCCTGGCCATCCCCTACGACCTGGCAGCCGCCGCGGCCGACCCCGAGACCCTGCAGGCACCCGAGCTACGGAGCCCTGCCCCGCACCCCACCCAGGCCGACCTTGATCGGATCGCCGCGGTGCTGAACACCGCACGGCGCCCCCTGCTGCTGGCCGGGCGAGGGGCACGCGTGTCCGATGCCGGACCGGCGTTGAACGTGCTGTCAGACCGGCTCGGTGCCCTCACCGCGACCACCGTCGCGGCCCGGAACCTGCTGAACGGCGCCGGTCATCTGGGCATCGCCGGGGGCTTCGGCAGCGACGACTGGGCTGAGCTGATGGCCGAGGCCGACGTCGTGGTGGTGTTCGGGGCCGGGCTGAATCAGTTCACCACCCGGTTCGGGCACCTCTTCGGCCCGGAGGCCACCGTGATCCAGGTCGATCTCGCCGAGCAAGCCACCCATCCTCGCGTCGACCACCACGTGTGCGCGGACGCGCGGGTGGTCGCGGAACAACTCACCGAGATGCTTGATGCACCTACACAGCAGTCCTGGCGCAAGACGGCCGCAGACCGCGTCCATCGAGCAGCACACCGTGAACCGGGTGGACCATTGGCTCCCGACGGGCGCCTGGACCCCGTTCTCTGTCCGTCGCTCTGAACCTGGTGGGCACCGCCTACCAGACGATCGGTCTGGGGCTGCCCGCAGCCGTCGGGGCCGGACGGGCCGCCCCGGAATCCACGACCGTGTTGACCACTGGTGACGGTGGGCTGCTGATGTGCCTGGCCGACCTGGAGACCGTCGTGCGCAGCGTGGCCAGTGGCGTCGTCGTGGTGTTCAACGACGCCACTTACGCCGCGGAAGTCCATCAGTACGGTCCCCTGGGACTGGCCGATGCGCCGATGCGCATCCCCGACGTCGACTTCGCCGGGATGGCCACCGCGCTCGGCGCGCACGCCGCCACCGTCCGCACGCTCGAGGACCTTCAGACCCTGAGCGATTGGACGGACGCGGGGGCCAGAGGTGTGCTCCTGCTCGACTGCAAGATCTCGGCCGACGTCATCGCCCCCTACATGAGCGAGATCCTCGCGGCCGCGCAGCGCGCCCGCTCCACCAGCCCTGCCACCCGCTGACCGAGACGACGTCGCCCAGCCCTCGAACGGTGACCGAGAGAGAGACCGATCATGCCGACCACAGAGTGAGACCACAGCCAACCCACCGACGCACTCCTCGACCAGGACCAGTCGGCCGCAACACTTCCCGGTCACCTCCGGACGGCGTCAGATGAGGCCATTAAGGAACTGGTCCGGGAGTTGGGCGACGTCGTGAGCACTGATGCCGCCGTGCTGGAAGAGCACAGCCGGGACACCTCACGAGCCGAGCCCGGGGGTCTGCCCGCTGCGGTGGTCCGGGTCCATTCGGCCACCGAGGTTCAGACGGTGTTGCGCTGGGCAACTACCCACAGGGTGCCGGTGTCCGTGCGAGGGGCCGGCACCGGGGTCAGCGGTGGGGCCCTGGCCTACCCCGGCGGATTGGTCGTGTCCCTGGCCGCCATGAATCAAGTGCTCGAGATCGATGCTCCCAACCGGATCGCCGAGGTGGATCCCGGCATCATCGTTGACCAGCTCGATCAGGCGGCGGCAGCGCACGAATTGATGTACGCACCGGACCCGGTGAGTTACCAGACCGCCACGATCGGCGGCACGGTGGACACCAACGCCGGCGGCCTGCGCTGCCTGGCCCACGGCGTCACCCGCGACGTCATTGCCGGCCTGGAAGTCGTGTTGGCTGACGGCCGGCTCATCCGGACCGGTTCGAGGACCCGAAAGAACAGCACCGGTTACGACCTCACCGGTTTGTTCATCGGTTCCGAAGGCACCCTCGGGGTGGTCACCAGGGTGATCGCCCGGCTCAAGCCCCGACCCGTCGGCGAAGCGGTCACCTTCTCGGCCCAGTTCCCGACCATGGCCGCCGCCGGGGCCGCGGTGGCGACGATCATGGCCTCCGCGACCACCCCGGAAATGCTGGAGCTCATGGACCGCAACAGCATCGACATCGTCCAGCGGCACTTTCCCTCCGCCGTCGCTGCCGAAGGGGAGGCCCTGTTGGTGGGCCAGACCATCGGTACCGACGCACAGCAACAGGCCGAAGCCGTGGTCTCCGCCTGCCGCGACGCGGGCGCTTTGCTCGCCGAAGCGGGCGGGGGTGAGGAGCTCCTGGACACGCGGCGCATGGTCAACCCCGCGCTCAACGCCGCCGGGCTTGCCCTGTCCTGTGACGTGGCCGTCCCACCTTCCCGACTGGCCGAGATGTTCGAACGCATCGACGACATCTCCGTTCAGACCGGCTACCCGGTGAACACCTGCGCCCATGCCGGGGACGGCAACATGCACCCATCGGTGCTCGCCGCGAACGACTCTGCCGAGGAGGTTGCCGCGGCCGAGCACGTCCTGACACTGATCACCGAGGCGGCGCTGGACATGGGGGGCGTGATCTCCGGCGAGCACAGAATCGGATCGCTCAAGACCGGGATGCTCGCCCAGCAGTTCGACCCTGACACCCTGGACCTGCAGCATCAGCTGAAGGGTTTCTTCGACCCCGTCGGCATCCTCAGCCCCGGACGAGCCATCTGACCGAGGCCGTCCTTTCGAAGGACGCGACAGGGATCAGCCCTCCGTATGGTCGGTCATGCCCCCATGGCAGGTGCTCCTGGTCATCACCGCATCGTTGATCATCACGGTCCTGCTCGCCGCTGCCCTGTCCGTGACACCGGCCGGAGATTCGTCGTCAACATCGGAGTTGGGCCACGGGTGGGTCCTCGCGGTGATCACCCCAGTCTTTACGGTCGTTGCTTTGCCGCTGGCCGAGGAGATCATCTTCCGCCGACTTCTGTTGGACTGGCTGCTGGCGCGAACATCCGCCGCGCTGGCGTTCATCGTCGTCACCGTGACCTTTGCGGCGATCCATGTCACCCCACCCGTCATGCTCTACATCCTGGTTTGTGAAGGCTTCTGGACCCTGCTCCGGATTTGGTACGCAAGCCTCTGGGCATCCTGGATCGCGCACATGTGCAACAACGCACTGGTGACTGGGGCGGCGCTCGTGGCGCTCCTGTCGACCTGAACTCCCACTTTAACGGTCAGCTGGGTCGGGCGGCGGGGCCGGAGCACGACTGAGGCCCATGGCCCCTCCTACCGCGATCCACGCCACCAACAGCAACCCGGCCAGAGCGAATCCCCAGGCATCTACACCGATCAATCGCGTCCAAGCGAACAGGTCAGGTATCCCGAGCCATTCGGACAAGGCCCCGGATAGCGACGCCGATCCCACCACCAACGCCACCACGACGGACACCGACGTGATTGCCACGTTGTAGGTGAGCAGCCGTTTCGGGTGGGTTTCCGCCCAACCATATGCGCGACGAGCCACCCACCCTTGAGCCAAGTCGAAGGTACTCATCCCAGCGGTGAACAGCAGCGGCAGGGTAAGTACCGCCCACCAGGGAACGGCAGCCATTCCTGCTGTACCTGCCAACAGCAAGAGACCGATTTCCGTGGCGGTGTCGAAGCCCAAACCAAACAGCAGGCCCACCAGGTACATCTGCCGCGGTGTTCGGATGCGTGCGCCGACCCCGTTGATGACCTTGGTGATCGGCCCACCCGCGAGGTCACCCACCGGAGCGGGAGAATATGTGCCGGTCTGCCCGGCACGGCCCCTCTCGGCAAGACTTCGCCGCAGTGTCAGGACGTTCAATGCCGCGATCACAAGCAGGAATAATCCCGCGATCAAAGGCCCCCACACTCCCGTGAAGTGATGCCAGGGGGAGTCCTGATCGGCCACGGGACCCATGACCGCTGACAACCCGAAAGCCAGCAGCAGACACAGACCAACCACGACACTCGAATGTCCCATGGAGAACCAGAACCCCACGGTTGCGGCCGGTCTGCCTTCGATGAGCAGCCGTCGCGTGGTGTTGTCGATGGCCGCGATGTGATCAGCGTCGAAGGCGTGGCGCACGCCCAAGAAGAACGCCGTCACGCCCAGCGTGGTGCCGAACACCGCTGCGCTGCCATCGCTTTGGATTCCAAGTCTGAGGTCCGCAGGCACCACGAAGAGCAGCAACGTCCCCCAGCCGACGGCATGCAGTAAAAGGACGGTCAGTGACACTAGGAACGTGGAACGGCGTTCGGCTCCGCGCACGTCGGCTGGTGCGGCACTCAAGCGGGTGACACTCTCCATACGGTCAGTACTTTCTCAAGTTCAGCCTGGTCTTATGCCCCCAACGACGACGCAGCGCGGCGTGGATGTCGAGCAGCAACTCGTGGAGAGGACCTGTTCCAGGGCCCATCAAGCGAACTGCCAGACCGGCTGTCTCGCGCACCTGTGGATGTGCTGCAACTGCGGAATCACGCGGCTCGGCCAGCGGCGTCACCCCACCACGTGACCCCGGAACAGTCGCTTCGTACTCCACGAGGAGGTCATGGACTTCTTCGACGGCGTCCGCGTCCAACTCTGGGGCAACGGCCAGCAACGTGCCCAAGTGGGTCCGCTCGGCAGCGAAGCCGTGCGGGTCCAGGTCGCCGGAGACCGAAAAGTTCGTGAGACTCTCGCCCCTGTACGCACCGTGCGCCATATGGACCGTGTCCCAGGCGATCAGGGCTCCTGTCGGACGCCCGATTACGGTCTTCAGCAGGACCGATTTCCACTGGTAGAGCGATCCATCTGGGGCCCACCCCGGCGTCACGATGTCTGTCATGACCAGCCTCCCCCCGCGGGCCACCGTGGCCCGCGTGCGTTGAACGTAGTCGGCGTCCCGATATGCGATCAATGGGTCCGGAACCACTTCCAGGACAGCATCCGGTTCCACCACGAACCGTTGCTTCTGCTCCACGGGCTGCCCAGGGGTCCGATAGACCTTGGTCGCGGACTGAGTGGTGACCAGGGCAGAGGACGATTCGCCCACCGAGACCCCGAGTTCGTACCGGTCTCCCCCTACATACCCCCCACCAGGATTGACCACGGTCAGACAGGGCTGGCCGGAGGAGTCCAGGTACAAGGGACGAAGCAACCGCAATCCACCGTGGTGACGCTGCGATGCGACCACGTTGCGTTCACCGTGGCGCTGGACCCCCAGCCACAGGCCACCGGTCAATGAAGCAGAGACGGACAACGGATCAGCCCGCGAGATCCATCATCAACACGTCGCGACGAATCCATTCCAACACCGTATCCAGGCCCTCGTCCGTCTTCAGATTCGTGAAAGCGAACGGTTTGTCCTTCCGGAACACCCTGGAATCGGCCTCCATCACGCTCAGGTCTGCGCCCACGTACGGGGCCAGGTCGGTCTTGTTGATCACGAAGAGGTCTGACTTGATCATGCCCTGTCCGGCCTTGCGCGGAATCTTCTCCCCTTGAGCAACGTCGATGACGTAGATCGAGAAATCCACGAGCTCCGGGGAGAACGTGGCAGACAGGTTGTCGCCCCCCGACTCCACGAAGATCACCTGCAGGTCAGGGTGCTTGTCCGTGAGGTCCCTGATCGCCGCCTCGTTCATGGATGTGTCCTCACGGATCGCCGTGTGCGGGCATCCGCCGGTTTCCAGGCCTACGATGCGGTCCTCGGAGAGCACTGAGGTTCGCGCCAGAATCTTGGCGTCCTCAATTGTGTAGATGTCATTCGTGATCGCCGCGGTGGATACCTCCCCGTCCAATGCCCGCGTAATACGTTCCACCAGTTGCGTCTTCCCCGCACCCACGGGGCCGCCCACGCCGATCCGAACCGGGTCCGTCGCCATCAGGTCCTCCTGTCTATATTGCTTTCCGCTAACCACGACGGCGAAACACGCCGTCGTCAATCTGTCAGGACATGAACATTCGAGCGCGCTGCCAGACATGACGCATTTGATCGATCTCCAAGGCGGGGCTCACGGCGCCCACGTGGTCATCGGTCATGCCGTCGATCCGTCGCACGGCAGTTTCGATCTCGTCGTGCATGCTGCGCAGCACTCTCTGCCCGGCGTTCTGCCCGATCGGAATTCCGCGTACTGCGTTCTGCGTCAAAGAGGTCAGCGAGGTGAACAGGTGAGCAGCACATGCATCACGCCAACCGGATCCGTGGTCGCGCGCGAACAATCCGATCACTACGGGCACACTGCCCGCAGCCACGCCGGTTCTGAACTCTCCGGGCTCCACCTCATCTCCACCCTTCCCAAGGACAGCCACTGCGTATCGCTCGATGTCTGGGGATGGGAAGTTCGCTCGGGCAATCTCGATCGCCCTCCTGCCCATTGCGGCGTTGCCGTCGCGCACCTCCATCGGCAGGCTCATTGCATGCAACATGGCATCCACCGTCAAGGCATCGGCGTCGTCCCGGACCAGCGTTCGGATGGCCCAGCCATCGGCCGGTACCAGTTGGTGGTGCAGGAAATGTGTGAGCCATTGCCGGAACGTGGCTTCGTCATTCACGGCGCCGTCATTGATCGCGGTCTCCAGGCCCATGGACTGGCTGAAAGCACCGGTCGGCAGCGCCGAATCGGCGAACTGAAGAACCGTGAGCAGCCCGGAATTCAGGGACACCACGATCAGTGAGTGTGCTCTGCGTGTCGGAAAGGGACCTCCATGACCCGGTCCACACGCATGAAACGCACTCCATGGTCCGTCAGGAAGTGCTCGGCCGTGTGATCGTACTGGATCACCATCACCCCGTTGTGTGGTTCCAGCCCCGCAATGGAGGTGTCCGGCCCAAAGAACTGGGCGGGTAGGTGGCGATTCCCCAGGGAATGCGCCACGAACGCAGCTTCCTGCACGGTAGCCGGCGCAATGGCCAGGACCTCCGTGGGCAGTGTGGAGACCACCACGACGTTTCGCCCGTCCCTGACCAGGATGTCCCCGTCGCGCAGTTCCCTACGATCGCTGAGACGCAGTCCGAACTCTTTGCCGTGATCCGTGGTCACTCGCTGCACCCGTTGGCGCAAGGCAGCGCCTTCCAAGGCCACGCGTTCCACATGAATGTCGGCTCGCTGGTCGGCGGGAAGCTCGTGCAGGTTGCCAAGGACTTTCTCAACGATCACGAGGGCGGGGGTCCTTTCGGTCTTGACATGAGATCACGGGCGGGTGGTCAAGGCATGGCGGTCAGAACAAGAAGTAGCGTTGCGCCATCGCGAGTTCCTGCGCGGGCTCGGCGGAGATGAGTTCACCGTCCACGCGCACTTGGTAGGTCTGCGGGTCAACTTCAATATTCGGAGTCTGGTCATTGTGCTTGAGGTCAGCCTTGGCCAGAGCACGGATCCCGCCGACCGGCAGCGTTTGTTTGGCCAGACCGTAACGGGCGCGGACGTCGTCGTCGTGCGCTGCCTGCGAGGTGAAATGCACGGAATTGTGAGCGGGAGCCTGGCCCTGGGCCCCGAAAGCATCACGCATGAGCTGTGGTTGCGGCGTGGGAATGGAGGCATTGGGGTCACCCATCACGGAGTGCACGATCTGACCGCTCTTGAGCACGGTAGTTGGTTTGACCCCGAAGAATGCGGGCTCCCACAACACGAGGTCTGCCAGCTTTCCGACTTCCACGGATCCAACGTGCTGCGCGATTCCGTGGGTGATGGCGGGGTTGATCGTGTATTTGGAGATGTAGCGCCTGATCCGGAAGTTGTCCGCATCGTGGTCCCCGGCAAGTGAACCGGTGCGCTTCTTCATCTGGTCCGCGAGTTGCCAGGTGCGCAACACGACCTCTCCCACGCGCCCCATGGCCTGGGAATCGGAAGAGGTCATGGAGAACACCCCCAAGTCGTGCAGCACATCCTCGGCCGCGATGGTTTCGGGCCGAATTCGCGAATCCGCGAAGGCCACGTCCTCCGGAATGGACGGGTTCAGGTGGTGACAAACCATGAGCATGTCCAGATGCTCTTCCGCCGTGTTCCGGGTGAACGGGAGCGTGGGATTGGTCGACGAAGGCAGCACGTTGGGCATCCCCGCCATGGCGATGATGTCCGGGGCGTGACCACCACCGGCACCTTCGGTGTGGAAGGTGTGAATCACCCGCCCGTCGATGGCCCGAATGGTGTCCTCAACAAACCCACATTCGTTGAGGGTGTCCGTATGAATGGCCACCTGAAGATCAAATCGGTCCGCGGAACTCAATGCGGCGTTGATGGACCCATGAGTTGCTCCCCAGTCTTCGTGGATCTTGAAGCCAACCACACCCGCGCGGACCTGCTCCTCGAGGGGAGCCGGATCGGCGGTATGCCCCTTGCCCAGCAGCCCGAAATTCATGGGGTACCCATCCAGAGCTTGGAACATGCGCTCGATGTGCCATGCCCCGGGGGTGACGGTCGTGGCCTTGGAGCCTTCCGCGGGTCCCGTACCACCACCGATCATGGTGGTGACGCCACTGGCCAGAGCCGTACCCACCTGATCGGAGCCGATGAAGTGGATGTGTGTGTCCACTCCCCCCGCAGTCAGAATCTTGTGCTCGCCGGCGATCACCTCCGTTGCGGCACCGATCAGGATGTTCACGTTGTCCATGGTGTCCGGGTTGCCTGCCTTGCCGATCGCACAGATTCGGCCGTCCACGATCCCCACGTCCGCTTTGTAGATCCCGGAGTGGTCGATGATCAACGCGCTGGTGATGACAGTGTCCACCACACCGTCGCCCCTGGTCAGACGGCCATTGTGGCCCATGCCGTCACGGATGACCTTACCGCCACCGAACACGACCTCATCTCCGGCAGCGGTCAGATCCTGGTTCGTCAAGTCGCGTTCTATCTCCGCGAATAGCTCCGTGTCGGCCAGCCGCACCCGATCGCCGACGGTGGGCCCGTAAAGGGACGTGTACTCGGCCCGAGTCAGCTCACGCGCCACGATCTTCTCCGTTCCATCCGACGACAACGACCTCGCCCGTCCCCGCAAAGCTCACCAACCGCACGGTCTTGCGGTCCCCGGGTTCGAAACGGACGGCCGTTCCCGCCGGCACATCGAGCCGATAGCCGTCCGTGGCATCGCGGTCAAATTCAAGCCCCGGGTTGGCCTGGGCGAACGGAAAGTGGGAGCCCACCTGCACCGGACGGTCTCCGCGGTTGACCACCTCAACTTCCACTGTGGAGCGGTCCGGATTGATGGTCACCGGGGAGTCCCGCAAGACGTATTCGCCGGGTCTCACCCTCGGTCCGCCTGGGGCCGTGGCCCCCGGGCCTGAGCGGATGGGATCGTGAACCGTGACCAGTTTGGTGCCGTCCGGGAAGGTCGCTTCCACCTGCACCGACTGGATCATTTCTGGAACACCGTCCATGACTTGCTCCGTGGAGAGAATCGTGGCGCCCCAGGACATCAGATCGGCCACAGTCCGCCCGTCCCGGGCAGCCTCCAGGAGCTCCGCAGTGATCAGAGCCACGGCCTCCGGGTGGTTCAGCCTGAGACCACGGTCCAGACGACGCCGCGCCACCTCACCAGCGGTGACGATCAGCAGCTTCTCTTGTTCCCGGGGTGTCAACTGCATGTGCCGAACGTTAGCGGCGCCACGTTACAGCCCTGTGACACGCTGATCCTGCCCGTGTCTACACGGCGAGTGCCTCCCTGGCGGCGTCGACCGCGGCTTCGTCAGCCCGGCCGGCCCGAACCACCCGCCCGGTCGCCAGGACGGCGTATTCGTCAGCGGCGTTCAGGGCAAAACCCACCTTCTGCTCGGCCAGTAGCACCTGGGTACCGGAGCGGGAGGCGAGGCCCACGATCTTCTCCTCGATTTCCTGCACCACCGACGGCTGGATGCCTTCGGACGGTTCATCCAGCACCAGCAGCCGAGGCCCGGTCAGCAGCGCACGGGCAATTGAGAGTTGCTGGCGCTGGCCCCCTGAGAGCAGACCTGCCCGACGTTCCATCAACTCCTCCAGTGCGGGGAAGAGAGCAAGGACCTCATCAAGGCGACCGCGGCCGCCGGGATGAGCTTCGGCCACCACCAGCAAATTCTCACGGGTGGTCAGAGTGCCAAATGATTGTTGTCCTTGCGGCACCCAGGCCAAACCTCTGCGCACTCTCTGGTGTGCGGACAGGCGGGTGATGTCCTCACCATCCCAGGTGATCCTCCCGGAGCGGGCTGGAAGCAGCCCCATCACGGTCTTGAGAAGTGTGGTCTTCCCAGCACCGTTGTGTCCCAGCACGGTGGTCACTCCGTCGTCAGGAACCACAAGGTCCACACCGTGCAGGACTTCCGTGCGCCCATAACCTGATCGCAAGCTTTCGAGTTTGAACATCAGTTCTTCGCCCCTTCAGGTGCACTGTCCGCGGTCACCGCATCGGGATCCAGGCCCACCAACTGTGCATCCACCCGTGCTTCTTCGAGGCTCTTGGTACCGGCAGCCCCAAGGTAAATCTCCTGGACCAGAGGACTGGCCTGGACCTCGGCTACCGTTCCTTCGGCAACGATTTTCCCCGCGGCCATCACGGTCACGGACTGGGCGTACTTGCGCAGGAACTCCATGTCGTGCTCCACCACGATCACCACGTGCCGTTCGGCCAATGCAGCCAGTAGGTCCCCCGTGGCATCGCGTTCATCCTGGCTCATGCCTGCCACGGGTTCGTCCAACAGCAGCACGGTGGCGTCCTGGACGATCAACATGCCGATCTCCAGCCACTGCTTCTGCCCGTGGGACAGTACCCCTGCCTTTGTCTCCTGGTGATCCGTGAGCCCGATGGCCTCCAGAACCTCCTGGATCCGCGGGGACACGCCACGACGGCTGCGCACCATGTCCCGCATACGTCGCCGCAGCCCGGCTGCAATGTCCAGGTTCTGCACCACCGTCAGGTCCTCGAACACGCTGGCGGTCTGGAAAGTTCGGCCGACCCCGTAACGCACGATCTTGTGAGTTTTGCGCCCCACCAGCTCGTGGCCGTTGTGATTGATGGAACCCTGCGCCGGAGCCAAGGCGGTGACAGCATCGATGGTCGTGGTCTTGCCGGCGCCGTTCGGCCCGATGAGGAACCGCAGATCCCCTTGGTCCACGCGCAGGTCCACGCCGTCCACGGCCACGAACCTGTCGAACACCACGCGCAGGTTCCGAATTTCCAAGTAACTGGGCCGGTGGTCGCGGTTCATCGTGTTACCTCCATTTCGATGGTTTCCGATGTCTTCCGGCGGCGCAGAAATCCGGTGACGGACGCCAAACCACCGGGCAGGAAACCTATGACCAGGATGAACAGGAGACCTTGGAAGTAGACCCAGAACGACGGGAAGACAGACGCCAACTGGGTTCCGGCAAAGGACACCGCGATGGAACCCAGGACGGGGCCCAACCACGTGGCCCGACCTCCGATGGCCACGCCGATCAGGAACGCGATGGAGGGGACCACCCCGATGTCGGCCGGTGAAATGATGCCAACCACGGGTACGAACAGAGCTCCGCCGATAGCTGCGAACAGGGCGGCGATCATGTAGGCGACGGTCTTGACCAGGGCCGGGTCATAGCCCAGGAAGCGGACGCGCTCCTCCTGGTCACGGACCGCTACCAGCAGTTCACCGAATCGGGAGCGGTACAACTGCCAGGTTACTGCGAGCATGGTCAGCAGAACGGCGGCCACAACGAGGAACAGGATCGTGCGGTTGGTGGAATCGGAGAGGTCCCAGCCAAACAACGAGTGGAAGTTGGACAGGCCGTTGGAGCCGTTGGTCAGCACCGGTTGGCCGATGATCAGAACGGCGAAAGCCGCGGCCAGCGCCTGGGACAGGATCGCAAAGTACGCGCCCTTGACCCGTCGAGAGAAAATGGCCCAGCCCAGCAACCCGGCCACCCCCGTGGGCACCAACACCACTGCGGCCACCGCGACCACAGGGTGCTGCACTATGCCCCACAGTTCAGGCAGGCGATCCACACCGTTCTGGCGCATGAAGGTGGGGATGGATTCACCCTCCAGCGTCGTGTCCGCCAGGGTCATGTGCATGGCCATGATGTAGGCACCCAGACCGAAGTAGACGCCCTGGCCCATCGCCAGCATGCCGCCGCGGCCCCAGACGAGGCCGATTCCCACCGCCACCATGGCCATGCACAGGTAGCGACCGAGCAGGTCCAACCCGAACCCGCTCAGGGTCATCGGGGCAACCACCAGGAGCAGGATCGCGCCGACTCCCAGGCCCAGCAGGGCCCCCCGAGGTCCGGTGGTCCACACCCCCGCACCCTCCGTCACCGCAGGTAAGGTGCGGGTCCCGGCGGGTGTGGGCGTCGTCGATGTTGACGGAGTTGATGGTGCTGCGGCGCTCATGCCAACCCCCTGGTGCGCGTGGCCACGATGCCCTGCGGGCGGATCTGAAGGAAGGCAACCACAATCACCAGGACAATCACCTTGGCGATTGAGGCGGTGGTGCCGAACTCGAAGAACACCTGCAACAGGCCGAGGCCCGCGGCGGCGATCACGGCGCCGCGGATCTGTCCGATGCCTCCGGCCACCACCACCAGAAAGGCATCGACGATATAGGTGGTACCCAGTGTGGGGCTGGTAGAGCCGATCAACGTGATGGCCACCCCAGCCACGCCCGCCAGCCCGGAGCCCACGAAAAAGGTCAGGGCATCGGTACGGCGCGAGGAGATGCCTGAGGCCTCGGCGAGATCACGGGACTGTACGACGGCACGGGTCCTGCGCCCCAGGGACGACTTGTTCATCACCAGGGACAGGCCTGCCACCACTAACACGGTCAAGACCAGAATGAAGACCCGCGCCGCCGGAACCGGGGTCCCCATGATCGTCACGGGACCGGACAGCAGCTCGGGCAGCCTCACGTCCACGGACGGGGCACCGAAGATGTCCCGGGCCAGCTGCTGCAGGATCAGACTGACGCCGAAAGTCACCAGAAGTGTGTCCAGTGGACGGTGATACATGTGGCGCAACAGCGCGATCTCCAGGATGAGCCCCAAGGCGCCGCCCACTAGGAAAGCCACGGGGATACTGGCCAATAGCGACCACCCGGCACTACCAAGAATCTGTTGGACCGTGAAAGCTGTGTATGCCCCAGCCATGATGAATTCACCGTGAGCCATGTTGATCACGCCCATTTGACCGAAAGTCAAAGACAACCCTACCGCTGCCAGCAGCAGGACCGAGCCCAAGCTCAAACCCGCAAAGAGCTGGCTGATCAGAATCTCCATGAGACCCCCCTTCTCGAAATGTTGTGGTGCTCGATTGATATACGGAAGATTCAGGCTCCGTTGATGGAACCTGCCCAGGAATAGGTGTCCAGGAACGGATCCGGTGCCACGGGCTCCGGTGCCTGCCACACTGTGTCGATCAGCCCGTCCTCGCGGATCCGGCCGATGCGAGGAGTCTTGGAAATGTGCTGGTTCTCGCCGTCCACGCTCACCTGCCCCTCTGGGGCGTCGAACTCACTCCCGCCTGTGTCCGCGGCTTCCTGCACGGCGGCGACATCGAAGGAACCCGCTTCTTCCACCATGTCCTTCCACAGGTAAACCGAGGTATAGGCGGCTTCCATGGGATCGGACGTGACCTGGTCTTGGCCGTAGCGGTCCTTGAAGTTGGTGACGAACTCCTGGTTGTCGGGGCTGTCCACGGTCTGGTAGTAGTCCCAGGCCACGTACTGGCCTTCCAGGTTGTCCACGCCGATCCCCGGCACTTCCTCCTCGGCGATGGACACGGACATCACAGGCAGGGACTGGGCGTCCAAGCCCACCGCGTTGTACTGACGGAAGAAGGCCACATTGGAATCACCGTTGAGCGTGTTGAACACCGCATCCGCATCGGACGCCATGGCCTTGTTGACGATCGTGGAGAACTCGGTGGAGCCCAGGGGTACGTACTCCTCCCCCACGACCTCCATGTCATGCGCTTCGGCATATGCGTTGATGATCCGGTTCGCCGTCCGTGGAAAGACGTAATCGGAACCCACCAGGAAAATCTTCTTGTGCCCCTGTTCCCTCATCCAGTCCAGAGCCGGGATGATCTGCTGGTTGGTGGTTGCCCCCGTATAGAAGATGTTGGGAGATGCTTCCAGACCTTCGTACTGGACCGGATAGAACAGCAGGGAGTTCTGGGCCTCGAACACGGGGAGCATGGCCTTGCGGGAGGCCGAGGTCCAACCACCGAAGGTGGCAGCCACGCAGTCCTGACGGATCAGTTTGCTCGCCCGTTCAGCAAAGATCGTGGGTTCGCTGGCACCGTCCTCCGTGACCGGTTCAATCTGTTTGCCCAAAACACCACCGTCGGCGTTGATTTCGTCGATCGCCATGTTGAGGGATCGATTAACGGTGGTTTCGCTGACAGCCATGGTCCCGGACAAGGAATTGAGCAGACCCACTTTGACGGTGTCACCTTCGGTGTCGACACAAGACTCTGGTGAAATCTGTTGGGCTGCCGCTTCAGCCTCAGGGTCGTAACGCTCACCGCATCCTGTCAGGACCAAAACTGCAATCAACGGGAGAACGGCACTCAGGGTGGCGCGCGGGGACACGGCGGCTCCTCTGTACAGGCGGGAGGGCCCGCTGCGGTCAAGGCAGACCTGACATTAGAGAGGCCGTGTTTCCTGGGCTTTGCGCTTTATTTCTGATGTGTGCAGAGTTCGTTGCAGGAATGTGTCCTAATGCAGCCCACCCTGGGCTGACCCGCTGTAACAGTGGCGAAATTCCTCTTTCGTCCATTCCGATTTCCGTGAACACGGTGGCCGGGGTGCCCTTCTCAAGCAGTGAGCTGCAACAACCTCCGCGCCGCCTTTGCAGCCTGCCCGGAGCCTCTGAACCCTTCGAGCCAGACGCGCAACACCGGATCCTGCACGCCGCACTCGGCACGGATGCAACCGTCCAGAAGCAGATTCATGAGCCCACCTAGGGCGTGTCTCTTAAGGTCGTGGAGGTTGGAGGTCTGACGGTGGGTGGGCTTGGATGCCTCGAGCCCGGGGCACTCGACGCGCCAAAGTCCGCGGCCGCCGGTCTGGATCGCTCACAGGTCACC
>NZ_RKMF01000017.1 GCF_003797835.1 Kocuria soli | reverse complement strand
CAGCAACCAGGCGCGTAAAGAGGCGCTTGACCCCTGGCTGAACATCTACAACACTCAACGCCGCCACAGCGCACTCGACGGACTACCTCCGACCAGCCGCCTGTAACCAACGTCGTGGCCGAGTACAGCTAGTGGCAGTCTTGACCGGTTCGCTCACACCCGCGCTCATGGTGCTACAAGTAGGCATTACCGTTGCAGTTTACGGATGGGCTCTCCATTCCTTGCGCAGCGGCCATCAGAAGCCCGTCTGAGGCCGTCCCTAGTTGTCCAGAAGGCGGCCGAGCACACCAGGAGAAAGCGCTGTTTACCGTGACACCGGCCGCGCCGGCCGACCTCGATGAACTGTCCAAGCTGATGGCTATGGCCTTCCAGTCGGATCCACCCATGCAGGCCGCTATGGGAACCACGGACCCGGCCGTCATGGTGGAACGCGGCCCGTGGCTGTTTCGTGGTCTGCTCAACGGTGGAGCCATCCAGGCCGGGACGGTGGACACGATTCGGGAGGGCCAGCAGATCATCGGTGCGGCTGCCTGGTACGCCCCGGGGCACCATGGGCCCACGATCCCCGGCCTCGTGACGCACGCGCGGGACTTCCACCGCGCGCTGGGAACCGGAGGGATGGTCCGCGCCCTCAAGATTGAAGCGGAGATGGCCAAGTACCGGCCGACGACGCCGCACTGGTACCTCCATGCCATCGGCGTCCACCCGGATGCGAGGGGCCAGGGGGTGGGTGCCGTGCTCCTGGACCACCGCCTGAACCAGGCCGACCGGGCGGGCCAGCCCGCGTACTTGGAGTCCTCGACCGCCCGGAGCGGGAACCTCTACCGGCGGCACGGTTTCCAACCGATGCGACGTATCCAACTCAATGAGCGGGCGGCACCGTATTCCATGTGGCGGCCCGCCGCCCAGTGACAACCTGGTACCAAGAGTGCCTGTCTCGGGAGGATCCGACGTGCCTAGGCTGAGGGACATGAGCATTCCCATGATCACTTTGAACAACGGAATCGAGATCCCCGCACTGGGCTTTGGGGTCTTCCAGTCCCCGCCCGAGGAGACCACGGCCGCCGTCGCAAGCGCCCTGAAGACGGGGTACCGGCACATCGACACGGCCGCTGCCTACGGGAACGAACGCGAGGTGGGTCAGGCCATCCGCGAATCGGGTCTGGATCGGTCTGAAGTTTTCATCGAGACCAAGGTCTGGATCAGCGACTTCGGGTTCGACGAAACGCTGCACGCCTTCGACAAGGCGGCAGGCAAGTTAGGCGTGGAGCAGATCGACCTGCTGATCCTCCACCAGGCCCTTCCGGAAACCTTTGACCGGACCATTGCTGCGTACAAAGCCCTTGAGCAGTTGCTGGCGGACGGCAAGGTGCGCGCGATCGGCGTCAGCAACTTCATGCCCGATCACCTGGACGGCCTGCTCGCGGAGGCCACCGTGGTTCCGGCCGTGAACCAGATCGAGATCCACCCGTACTTCCAGCAGCGTGAGTTGCTGGAGAAGAACGCGGAACTGGGCATCGTGTCCCAGGCCTGGTCACCGATCGGTGGCATCACCTTCTACCCCGGCTGGGGTGACGACAACCGCAAGTCCACGCTGGAGGACCCGGAGACCGTGGCCATTGCGGAGGCCCACGGCAAGTCCCCCGCGCAGATCATGCTGCGGTGGCACCTGCAGGAAGGCCGCCAGGTCATCCCCAAGTCCGTCAAGGAGCACCGAATCGCGGAGAACTTCGACGTGTTCGACTTCGAGTTGAGCGACGACGAACTGGCCCGCATCGACGCCCTGGACACAGGGGTCCGCGGCGGTCCTGAACCGGAGGACGTCACGCTCGACAGCTTCGGGATGGACATCCCCGAGGCATGAGTCCTTCACGCTCCCAGGCCATGGCCGCGCACCGGGCACTGTGCGCGGCCATGGTGTCCGGTGACCCCGCCAGGCTGGATCCCTTGCTGGCCGACGAATACACCCTGACCCACATGACCGGCCACGTGCAGCCCAAGACCGAATGGCTCGGGGAGGTCGAAGCCGCGACCATGGCCTACCACTCGATCCGCGATGCGGACGTCGTGGTCGAAGTTCACCCGGAATCCGCGACGGTCGACGCACGCACCCACACGGATGCCACCATCTGGGGCTCACGGAACACCTGGCGGCTGCGGCTGCGCACGGATTTCGCCCCGCGCGACGACGGCGCATGGGTTTCGCTGAAGACGGTGGCCTCCACCTGGTAGGGGGGTGCGGTCAGTTCGAGCTGGTCACCAACTCCACCAACGCATCCCCGTACCGCTCCAGCTTCTTGGCACCCACGCCGCTGACACCCGCGAGACCGCGGACGCTGCTTGGGCGTTCACGCGCAATGGCGATCAGTGTGGCGTCCGGGAACACAATGTAGGCCGGAACGTTCTGCTCCTTGGCCTCTTGCGCCCGCCATTCGCGCAACGACTCGAACAGCACCGCCTCCGGGCCCGACAGGTCCGCCGTCGTCGTCGAACGTCGACCGCGGACGCCGGAGGATCGCTGTTTGGGTTGGCTGCGCCGTAGTTCAAGTTCCTGCTCACCGCGGAGGACGGCACCCGCGCCGGGCCCCAGGGCCAGCGTCCCGTAGTCCCCCACCGACTCCACGATGTTGCGTGCCAGCAGTTGCCGGATGACCCCGCGCCACTCGGTCACGCTGAGGTCCGCGCCGATCCCCCACACCGTGAGTTCCTGGTGGCGGGAGGCCGTTGAGCGGTCATTGGGTTTGCCGCGCAGAATGTCGATGATCTGCCCGGCGCCGAAACGCTGATCCCGTTCACGGTTCAGCCGGACGATGGTGGACAGCAGTTTCTGAGCGGCCACCGTCGCATCCCAGCCCGTGGGCGGCGTCAGGCAGTTGTCGCAGTTCCCGCACGGTTCGGCGTCCTGCCCGAAGTAGCGCAGGATCTGCACGCGGCGGCAGGTCAGGGACTCACACAGCCCCAGCATGGCGTCCAGGTGGGCTCGCTGCCCGCGCTGGTGCTGTTCGGAGCCGTCGCCGTTGTCGATCATGCGGCGCAGTTGAACCACGTCGTTGAGACCGTAAGCCAACCAGGCCGTGGCCGGTAGCCCGTCTCGTCCCGCGCGGCCGGTTTCCTGGTAGTACCCCTCCACGCTCTTGGGGAGATCCAGGTGTGCCACGAACCGCACATCCGGTTTGTCGATGCCCATGCCGAAGGCGATCGTGGCCACCATGACCACGCCGTCCTCCCGGAGGAACCTGGCCTGGCGTTCCGCGCGCTGCGTTTCGCTGAGCCCCGCGTGGTACCCCAACGCGTCCAGGCCCTCCTTGCGCAGCGCTTCGGCCGTCTGCTCCACGCTGCGCCGGGACAGGCAGTAGACGATCCCGGAATCACCGTCGTGTTCGGCGCGAAGCAACCGCAGCAACTGCGAGCGCGCGTTGTCCTTCTCCACGATCCGGTACTGGATGTTCGGCCGGTCGAAGCTCGACACGAAATGCCGTGCCTGCGCCATGCCGAGCCGCTCGGTCAGCTCCGCGTGGGTCGCTTCCGTGGCGGTGGCGGTCAAGGCGATCCGCGGCACCTCGGGAAAGCGTTCAGCCAGGACCGAGAGCCCCAGGTAGTCCCGCCGGAAGTCGTGGCCCCACTGAGAAACACAGTGCGCCTCGTCAATGGCGAACAACGCAAGCCGGCAGCGGGCCAGAACGTTCAAGGTATGTTTCTGGACCAGCCGTTCGGGTGCCATGTAAACCAGGTCCAGTCGGCCGGCCAGGAGATCTGCTTCCACCGCATCGGCTTCCTCGAAACTCAGAGTCGAGTTGAGGAAGGCGGCCTTGACACCCACCGCAGCCAGCGCGTCCACCTGGTTCTGCATGAGCGCGATCAGCGGAGAAATCACCACTCCCGTACCGGGCCGGACCAGCGCGGGGATCTGATAGCACAGTGACTTCCCGCCCCCCGTGGGCATCAGGACGACGGCGTCTCCCCCACCGCTGACGTGCTCCACGATCTTTTCCTGGTCACCACGAAAGGAGTCGTACCCGAAGACGTCATGGAGCACCTGGAGCGGGGTCGTGGTGTCAGCGGGAGGGGAAGAATTCACCCGACCAATTTACAAGGCCAGCCCCGGCCCTTGGCGCTGACGAACATGGGTCAGAAGAAGCCCTACCAGAACCGGGCCCACGGTTGTCACGGGTATCAGCATGGTCACCGTGAGGAGGGTGGACATTCGGAACGGTGCGTTCTGAATCCCGAGGTACCACCAACCGCCCAGAAACAGGCCAATCAAACTGGGCAGAACACTCACTCCCCGAAGCCAGAGCCGCCGGAACGGGACGAACACCAAGGTGCAAAACGTGACACCCACGTTGGTCAACACCCACGTGGCTCCACCCATGAGTACCAGTCCCAAAGGTTGGCCCCACAGGTTACCGGTCACCGTGCCAGGGACCGCGGTGTCGCCCAGCAGCAGGGGCCAAGCACTCATCGAAAGAGTTGCGGCAAAGCCCACCAAGGGTCCGATCAACACCAGGAGCGGAACTGCCGCTCGATCGGGGACGCCTAAGTCCTCCTTGTCGTAATCGAACCCGAAGTACGGCCACAACAGCGTGAACGCCACCCAGGTGCAGCATCCAATCATCGCTCCGTCATCGATCACATTGAATTGTCTGTCCTCAATCAGCCCACGGGCGCCCAGTCCGACAATGATCGTGGCCAGAACAGCCACAATTGCGGTAGCCAGGATCTGCGAGCGAAGGCCCTGTAGGAAGGTCGTCCTGCTTCCCTTCGCCGGGTCACGTGGGGTCCGAGACGACGTGGGCACAAGGCCGTACCCGTCGGGTGCTTGCTGATAGGACACCGTGACCTCGCTGTTCCGTTCGGGGACCACGTCCTGAGCGCCGACCGTGATCCCATCGCCTGCAGTTTGACGCACTGGCCTTGTTGAACGCCCACCGTGACCGGGCCCAGCTTCGGTTTGTCTAAGGCTGCCACGGGTCTGCACCCGCGACCGCCCCTGGTCACCGGAGTCAGGATCAGATCACCGTGGACTGCAATGTGCTGCGGTACTTGCCCCGGAAGAGCCGCCTGGTGGCCGGATCCAGGAACCAGAGGTACGCGCCGTAGGCGATGGCGATGACGGCGGCGATCGTGCGTCCCGAGCTGAGGTCGATGTCCAGGTACGGGAACACGTCCAGCTGGTCGGACACGGCGTAGATCATGAAGAAGGCCGAGAGGAAAAACAGAACGTCCACCTGCCAGTCCGACCGAATGCCAGTCACGGCGAACAACGGGATCAGCCACACCACGTACCACGCCTGAATCATAGGTGCGAAGATCACGATCGCCGCGAAAGCCCAGGTCAAACGGCGAATGATCTTCTGGTCCCGGCCCACGAACATCATGTACAGGATCACGGGCACCGCAAGCATCTGCCCCAGGCTGTGCACCAGGTCCATCGCCTTGCCGCCGTCACCACCCAAAATTCCGGCCACGCCGTTGGCGATCAGCCCGAGCATCCCCACCGGGGCGTACCAGATGAACACGGATCCGGGGGTGGACATGGCGGAGACCCACCCAAATCCGAAGTCCGAGACAAATCCCATCAAGGCCAAAATCCCCACCGACCAGGCCAGGGTCAGCGCCCAGATCGCGAACCGACGCGTCCAGGAGGCACCCTTGCCGGCCCACAGCAACCCGATGAACGGCAGGAAGACCAAGGTGATCGGTTTGATCGCAATGGACATGGTGACCAGGAAGGCACCAAGAAGGCCACCGCGCCAGTCCCGCCATGTGGCGGCGGCCAGGGTGCCCCCCAAGGCCAGGGCGATCATGATCGCGTCGTTGTGGGCGGCCAGAATGAAGTTGACCAGTAACAAGGGGTTGGCCACGGACAGCCACAAGGCACGTGTTTCGTTGATGCCGTGCAATCTAGCCAGCCGCGGAACCATCCAGGCAATGGCCGCCACGGACAGGATGCAGAGCCCGCGGAACAACAGCACCGACTGGTCCGGTTGGGCGTTGGTCAGGGCCACCACACCTTGTTCCATCCACAGGAACAAGGGTCCATACGGTGGCGGGGACTCGCTCCAGAGCTGATCCGCTCCCAGCTGGAAGAAGTTCTCAATCGTCGAGACCCCGTATTCGTACGGATTCAGCCCGGACTGCATCACACGTCCCTGACCGATGTACGAGTAGATATCCCGGCTGAACATGGGGATGGCCACCATCATGGGCACGGACCAGGAGATCATGGCCGCATTGACCCACTTCCGGGTGTCCGGCCCCCAGTGGTTCAGTTTCTGTCCCAGCCGCAACCATTCGCGGACCAGGAGCATGCCGCCCAGCGCCACCAGGATGATGGAGACGATCGCCCCCGGGGTGGTGAACCGCAGCGCGATGACCACGGGGTTCTGCCGGATCTCAGAAACGGCCGCAAGCCATCCCACGCCCAGAGAACCAATGAACAGCAGGATCGACCCGACTGCTCCCGCGATGACGGTCCTCAGCGGGGACTTGCGCACCCGCTGCCGAACAGCCGAGCCCGCACCCTCCGTCGTCGTCTCGGCGGAAGCGGGGACGCCGGTCTCGCTACTGTCTGCAGTCACTGGTCCCCTCTGAGTTTCAGACGCCCGCCCCGGCGCGAAGGCACCGGCCTGCCGAACGGCGAGGAGGTGACAGCACCCGTCGTCGGGAGTGGGGGTCGGCGCAATAGGTCATCGGCCATCCTACCGGGGTGCACGGGACGTAACCCTGCCGCCGCACCCCCGGCACCTGGGATTAAAGTTGCCGCGTGGCTATTTCCAATGAACGAATCGTGTGGATCGACTGCGAGATGACCGGGCTGTCCCTTGAGGCCGATGCCCTGATCGAGGTCGCGGTCCTGGTGACCGACGACCAGCTCAACGTCCTGGGTGACGGCGTGGACGTCGTGATCGCACCCGACCAAGCGGCCTTGGAGCAGATGAACGATTTCGTGCGCAACATGCACACCACCTCCGGTCTGCTGGAGGAACTCCCGCACGGCACCACCATGCAAGACGCTCAGGACCAGGTCATGGCCTACATCCGCGAATGGGTCCCCGAACCCCGCAAGGCTCCGCTGGCAGGCAACTCCGTGGGCACCGACCGCACGTTCCTGGTGCGGGACATGCCAGAGCTGGTAGAACACCTGCACTACCGCGTGATCGATGTCTCCACCATCAAGGAACTCTCCCGCCGCTGGTACCCGCGGGCCTACTTCCAGTCCCCTCCCAAGACGGGCAACCACCGCGCGCTGGGAGACATTCAGGACTCGATCGACGAACTGCGCTACTACCGCGGTGCCGTGTTCGTCCCGGCACCCGGGCCCACCTCGGACGAAGCCCGCAAGGTGGCCGCGGACATCACGGCCCACCGCACCGGTTCCACCGCTGAACCCGCGCCTGATTCCACCCTCGACTCCACCCACGACGACGACGAACGGTAACCACCAGGGACGCGGCGCCGACACCCGTCCGAATGGGTTATAGTGGTCCGCGTTGCTTTCACGAACAGCGCACTCGTTGTGCAGTCCTGAAGCGAACATGGTGGGCGTAGCTCAGTCGGCAGAGCGCCTGGTTGTGGTCCAGGAGGTCGCGGGTTCAACCCCCGTCGCTCACCCCACAGAATCGGCCCCGACCTCACGGTCGGGGCCGATTCCTTTGCCCACTCCCCCGGTTCCGGGTGGGGCCCTCAACTCAAGCCGCTTGCTCGAGCGACAACAGCGCGGTTTTCGCCTCCAGACCCCCGATGTAGCCACCAAGGCTCCCATCAGTACGCAGCACTCGGTGGCAAGGGACAACCACCGGCAGCGGGTTGGTTGCGCAGGCGGTGCCGACCGCGCGCACCGCCTGGGGGTTGCCAACGAGTCCGGCCACCTCCTTGTAGGAAAGTGTCTGGCCGTACCCGATCTGCGGCAGGAACCGTTGCACCTCCTGCCGGAAACCCCTCGAGAGCGCATGGTCCAGCGGCAGGTCGAATTCGTGGCGATGGCCCGTGAAGTACTCCTCGAGTTCGACGGCGGCCACGTCCAAACGCTTGGGAGCGTCCAGAATCCGAGGGCTCACCCGCTGTGCCAACGTTTCCAGGACGGCATCGAAGTCCTCGATCTCGAAGGCGACGCGCACCAGGCCCTTCTCGGTGGTGGCCAACAACAGCGGACCCACCGGGGAGTCCATTATGCGGTAGGCGACGTCGAGGACGCCGTCGTCCTGGGCACGAACGATCAACGTCTCGCGTAGGCGGTCAAGGTCAGTTCTTGATACCGGAAACAGATCATGGTTCATCGGGATTCTCCCTTCTGTGCCTCACCAGCGTTGTAGGTCTGCCGCAAACTCTTGATGCCGTCAGCCGCTGCTCGACGCACGGCCTCCGGGGTACCACCGATCAACTCGGCCGTCTGAATGTGCGGGAGCCCACCGAGATAGTGATAGGCGATCGCAAGGCGCTGGCGCTCGGGAAGCGCAGCCACTGCCTGCCACACACCACGTTCGTCACCACTTGGATCATCCAGTGATGAAGCTCGGTCAGGCACCTCATCGGTGGGGGTCGCGTGGCGTGCCCGCGCACGGGTGACATCAACGGCCTTGCGGTGAGCGACCCGAACCAGCCACGCCTCTACGTTCGTGCCCTCGGGGAGTTCCGGCCACGCGCGAAGGGCAGCCAAGAACGTCTCCGACCACGCATCGTCCGCATCGGCTCCGGCCCCGAGCACGGCGCGGCACACTCGCAACACGGTGACCCCGTGCCGCTCCACGGCCTTCTCGAACGGTTCTTTCATCCTCATCACACCGTAGACGCGGAGGACGAGTGAAACGTGAGGTCCGGTTCCCGATGACTTGTACGACGCCGCACGTCATGCGGACACGGCGGCACTCACCTCTACGCGGATCGTCGAGACGGAAGCACAGCTACCTTGACGGTGTACGCCAGGAAGAGCGTCATGGGCACCAGCTCGCCCGCGGTCTCGGCGAGTGTCACGACGGTGGTCGCGGGCCCCGAAATGTGGTCGTGCAGCAGGATGTTGGCCATGTCCAAGCCGATCGCGAAGACCACCAGAAGGGCAAGGACGGCGCCCAGGACCACGGTTCTGCGCCGCGCCCACGAACTCGCCTTGAAGAACCCCAGCACCAGCGGCGGTACCAGCAGCAGTGCCAAGACTCCCCAGGTGAGCAGTTCCCCCAGGTCCTTCGTAGCCAGCCCGGCCACCGCGTCTGCATCGAACAAACCGGCCATGACCTCACCCAGGGACTCGTGGACCTGGAAGAAATCATCGACCACGACGACGAACATGAGCCAGGCCCAGGCGGTGAAAACCAGCTGCTTGTGCTGCCGGGCGAGCATCACCAGGAGGCCCGCGGCGAGAAGCAATTGGATGTGGCCCCAGATCTCGATGTGGGATCCGTCCGTGTCTCCGTCCCACGCAGTTGCCGCGAAGGTGCCCCAGAATCCGGAGTCCTGTCCATCGCCGATTCGGTAGGCCACATTCGCCGACAGCAGGAGTACGTCAACGAACAGCAGCAGGCCAAGCATCCACACCACAAGCGTTCCTGCCGGAACGGCCCGTGGGCTCTTATGCGCACCCGTGGGTGACGCGGTGTTGGTCGCATCGAGTGACCATTCAGCCGCGACGGCCGCCTGATCGGATCGAGTCCTCTGACCGAGCATGTTCTTCTCCCCCATAATCGTGAGGCCCCCCGGCATCACGAATGTTCTCCCCAAAGAAGAACATCATAGGGGAAAGGGACATGGGCAGTTCACCGGCCGTTTACTCACCCTGGCATTGCACCTGTAGCAGTCAAGCTGAGGCCGACGACGGTCACGCCCGGGAGATCCGGGAGGCCTCGGCCACCTGCTCGTTGGTGGGGCGTACGCCGGTGTAGAGCACGAACTGTTCGGCAGCCTGCAGCGCAATGACCTCAGCTCCCGTGATCACGGGCTTTCCTGCCGCACGGGCAGCGGTGATCAACGGGGTTTCGGACGGGAAGGCCACGACGTCGAAGATCGTGGCAGACCGTTCGACCACATCCTGCGGGACAGCAAGTTCGTGTTCGGCGGGACCACCGGACATGCCCACCGGGGTGGCGTTGAGGATCAGCGAGGCATCAAGACCGTCGGCGTCCGGGGCCCACGAGTTGCCGTACTGATCTGCAAGAGCCCTACCCGTCTGTTCATTGCGTGCAACGACAGTCCCCGGGCCGAATCCCGCATTCGTCAGGGCAGCGACGGCAGCCTTGGCCATACCACCAGCTCCCAGGACCGCGAATGACCCTCGGGGCACTTGATGGGATTCCAGCAGGTTGTAGATCGCCTGGTAGTCGGTGTTGTAGGCCGTGAGGTGTCCGTCGTCGTTGACGATCGTGTTCACGGACTGGATGGCCGCGGCGGACTCTGCCATGTGGTCGACGAGCGGGATGACCGCTTCCTTCCACGGCATGGACACAGCACATCCGCGGATGCCCAAGCCCCGGACGCCCGCAATGGCCTGTTCGATGTTCGTGGGGCGGAACGCCTTGTAGACATAGTTCAGGTCCAGCACCTCGTACAGGTAGTTGTGGAACCGGGTGCCGATGTTCGTGGGCCGGGCGGAGAGCGAGATGCAGAGCTGGGTGTCCTTGGTGACGTCGCGCATGGGTCCAGCTTGCCACGTGGACATTTCCGCTCGTAGCAGTCTTGGGGTCGGTGGTGTTATCAGGTCCGTGAATCTGTCAGACTCCGAAAACAGGCAGAACAGGGCGGATGGCCCGGACTACCTGGGAAGCCGCGTGAGCAGTCGTTTCCTGATCTTCCCCCGACTCGAATTCTGCGATCTGGATACCTACCACGTCGCCGTCGGCAAGTACGGTCAAGCCAGCATGGAGGTCATCCAGGGTCAGCCCGTTGCCCACGACGTAATCTGTGGAGACAGTACCCGGTTCCAACACATCGCAATCCACGTGGACATACACCGGTCGACCCGCAACTGCTTCACTCAGCCGACGAGCGAAGTCCGGACCGGGTGGCACCACCGGGATGCCGTGCTCGGTGATCATGGTCAAATCGGGAGGATCAATGTCCCGCACACCCGCCAACACCACCTGTTCGGCCGGGATTCCTTCTCCGAAGCCGCTGTCCCACCAGCCAAGGGGGGAGTGGTCACGACGGTTCCTTTCGGCGAGCTGGCTTCACCCGGAACGGGCCTGGCACGAGCCATACAAGACCCACAGAGCACACCACACCTTGACCCACGCCAAGCTTGCGATGTGTTGTGCTTTCTTGCTGCGCTGACGCATGTTGGCCGACTTCCGCATCACCGACGGAACAGCACGGAGATCTGTGCTCCAATAGCGACGTGTCCGCAGTTGGTGTCGTATCGTCCGTCCTTCCGCTGGCCCTGTTGTCGGCTGTCAGCCCCATGGTGTTAGTCAATGCGACCACCCTCCAGGTCAACGACAGCGCCCGGGCCACAGTCCGGTACACCGTCGGCATGTTCGCCGTCGTCACGGTGATCTGTGTGATCGGGGCCGGGTTGCTCGGTGCAGCATTCACGTCGTTCGTGGAGCGCGAGATCGTCTCAACCGGCGTAGACGTCGTGTTGGCCGCAGCCCTGATCGGGTACGGCATTCACCTGCTCCGGCAGGACCGCAACCCACGGCGGCAAAGCGACGGAAACTCGGGCTCCACCATCCGCGGAGTGATCGCCATGGCCACCAACTTCACGTCCATACCGTTGGTCCTGGCTGCCTCTCAGCACTTGGGGGCCTCGAATTGGAGTGTGTGGACGGTTGTCCCGGCGCTGGTCGTAGTCGCCGCCCTAACCTGCGCCCCCGCGTGGCTACCGATCGTCCTGGCCCGCACATTGCCGGGAATGTTGACCAAGGTCCAGGCCCGCCAAGCGAACACTCGGCGCGGGCTCGGGTCCAAGATCTCAGGGGCGCTGCCCGTGGTCACCTGCTTCCTGGGCGCGGCAGCGCTGATCGCCCACGCCGTCACTCACCTGTGAGCGAGGCGCCCTTCCATCAACGGCCTCTTTCACCGCGGCTCAAGAATCAACCCAGGTCAATCCCGTCGCGGACGAATTCCGCCCCGGACCGCACCACGTTGGCGGCCAGCGGGATCTGGTGGGAGGCGCTTTCCAGGATGTGCATGAGATAACCGGCCGTGTTCGGCAGGGCAATCACGTCCCCCACGTCAATGCCGGCCGGGAAGCAGATGCGACGACGCAGGATCAGCTCGGCCTCGATGCAGTAAGCGCCGACCAGGAATGCGCCGTCGTTTCCGTTCCATGCCTCCTTGTGCGAGGCCCCGCGGGCCTGCGACCCGGTCCGGACCAGGACAGGGTCGACCAGGAAGTCCGCGGACGTGGACCGGCACTGGGTCCTGTTCATCTCGAGGCCCACGATCGGCACACCGTCGCTCGTGTGCTTCCGGAACACCACTCGCGCCAGGGTCAGCCCACAGCCATCGAGCATGGACCGTCCCGGTTCGCAGCGCAGGGTGATTCCGCGTTCGTTCAGGGCCTGGGCCACGGTCACCCCTGGCGCGATCTGCGTCGTCAGGACCGCGTCCAACCACTCCCCGCGAACGGGTGACTGGTGGTACGGATACACGTCCCGCACCCCGGTCAGCCGAGGCCCCTCCGAATGGTCTTCCACCCTGAGCCCCAACCCGTCGCCGCGCCACGTCTGGGTGGTACCGCCGTCCAGCAAGTCAGCTTCGTGCTGTTCCCAGAAGGTGGCCCACTGTTCGCCGTCGTTCAGGTAGGACATCGGCACGCCCCCGCCCATGTCGATGAACGACGGCGCGTGGCCGCCCTCGCGCAACCGGTCGATGAACTCGATGGCTTGGGTGAGCGCCACCGCACGGTCCCGTGCCGAATACCCGTGCAGGTGGAAATGGATCCCGTCCACCCGCTGTCCCGCGGCCTCAAGCGGGTGGTCGTCCAGGAAGGAAAGCCAGGTCTCCGCGGATTCCCCGAAACGTGTGGGGGCCAGTCCTTCCGCGGGCTCCGGCGCCATCCTCAAGACCACCGGTGACGGCGCAGGCAGCCCGGAACTCACCTGCTGGGCCAACAGGGCCTCGTCCAGGTTGTCCAGGGCCACCGGTACACCGCGTTCCATGGCCAGGCGTAGCAAGCGCTCCGGTTTGACGGCCGCCGTGAGGATGATGTCGGCCGGGCTCATTCCGAGGTCCAGGACCTGGCGCAACTCACGTTCGCTGGCGACGTCGATCCCGTGCCCCAGGTCCTTGACCGCTTCCACCAGCCCCAAAGTCTTGTTGGCCTTTCGCGCGACGAACACTCGGAGGGGCACCCCGTGACGCGCACCGGACTGCACCATCTCCGCCGCATTGCGCTGAAGGGGTGTGAAGTCGTGGACGTTGACCGGACTGCCGTAGGTGCGGAGCAACCGGTCGCATTCTCCCGGGTCCGAGAGCAGGTCGCGCATCCAGGGTTCGAGCCTGGCGGCCAACGGCGGGGTGCCGTGCGCGGCTGCGCGGAGCGGATCCGTGGCCATCTGTTCCGTGAGCATTGTGACCTTCATTCCGCGGGCGCGGTAGTTGGAGCGGCTGCCGCAATGCTGTCCGTCGGGCAGGTGGCCCCGCGTTCGGTCAGCACTTGAACCACGCGTTCGGCCCAGCGTTGCGGCTGCGGGTGGAGGGACCGGTTGAGGGTGTCATGACCGATCACGTAGTCCTCGGTGGCACGCCCAAGGAGCGACAGCCCCGCAACGGCTTCACCCACGGCATCAACGGCCTGCCCCGATTCCGTCACCCGGGCACCGCGCCGACCCGAGGGCACACTGAGCACCCCTCGCTCAAGCAGGTCCCGGTACAACGGTTGCTGTGACCCGCTGACGCCGGGAGGGGCCAGCACGGCGTCAACCACGACGTCCGGCTCCGGGTCCTCGTCGGACGGGCCGTGCACGCCGTCGCCGTCGATGGTGACTCCCGCACGCATCCAGGAAAGGTCGATGACGCCCGCCTCGACCAGGGCCAGGATCTTCCGTGCATTCACCAGGGGCGGGCCGAAGGCGAACCTCTCCATCGCCCGTGCAAGAGCCGAGAACTCCGCCCACTCCCGTTGCTCGAACTCCCGGAAACTCAGGTTTTCGACGATCGCCGGGTACAGCCCGGCCCAGGCCCGCCCGAGGGCCCAGGCCGGGCCTGTCGACTCCGGGTGTTCGGCCGCGCGGACACTCATGGCCAGGACACGTCGGGCCCGGTCCAGCCGCTCGGATTCCGGTGGACCGCCGTTGCGCAACGTGTAGGAGATCTGCCATTCGGCATCCGATGAGGCTCTGATGGTGCGTTGGTGCAGAATGCTGACCGCCGTTGACTCGACACAGGCCAACACCTGGGACATCTCGCTCGATGCCCGCAGGCGCACGCGCGCCTCGACCAGCAGTGCCTGGACGTCCTCCGGAACGCCACCCACCACCGGCTTGGCGTCCAGCAGGAGTCCGTCTCTGGACACGGGCAGGATCCGTGCCGGTTCGTTCCCGGCACGGAGGTACGTGAACCGATCCTGACCCCGGTCGATGAAGACACCACCCCGGCCCTGCGTCAGTGCCAATGCGGCATCCACGAACGTCAGCGCGGCCCCCCGAACTGCCACGGTGGACCCCGACGGCACCTGGTCTTCGCCCAGGTTGTTCTCGACCGGAAAGACCGCCGGAACCAACGGGGTCGGCGAGCGCCATCCGTGCGACAGGGCCCCGGCGTGGTCGTCGTCGTGTCCGGTGCACAGCAGGACCTCGTGGTAGGGCCCGTACCCCCGAGAGTCCGCCGTGTTGAGGGTCCAGCTGCTGCGTCCATGCTGCGTGAGCGCGGCGGGCTCGGCCGCAACTACCCGCTTAAAGACATGGTCAACCTCCGCCACGGTTGCCATACGGCGTTCCACCACCGCCCATGCCGTGCGCAGGTACCGTCCGACGTCGGCTCGGGGCGGGTAGGTCTCCCGGTGCAGGTGCGGTGCGTTCACCGCGGCCCACCCGAGGAAATCCGGGACCAGGCGCCCCGAGGCTCCGGGTTCGTGGACGTCCACGATCTCAGAGGTCACGTTGAGCCGCAGGAACTCCGGTTGCTCGGGCGAATAAGCGGCACCCACGCCCGGAGAGGGATTGCCGTCGAACACGGTGATCTGCACGCGGGGCTCGTCCTGCGTTCGCTTGGACAGCCGCCGACTCAGGGACTCCAGCGCGAACAACGCCTTGGGACCGGAACCGACGACGGCGATCCGGAACGTCGCGCCGACTGCCGGCTCCACCTGCGCCGCACGGTTCAACTGTCTGCCCGACCGGGGAACGTCAGTCACGATCGGTTCCATCGTTGGTGGGCAGCCCCGCGATCTCGTCCATCGTCGTTTCGATCTCCTCGGGGGTCAGGCCCAGGTTCTCCCGCACCCAGTCGTCGTCGTACACGGTCTCCAGGTACGGCAGGCCGCCGTCGTGAACCATGACGGCCAGGCGACTGAGGTGCGGCCGTTCCCGCAACACCTGGGCCGTGGCACACACGACGCCCCCGGTGGAGGCACCGGCCAGGATTCCTTCGCGCTGAGCGAGTAGGCGGGCACCGGCAATGCATTGGCGTTCACTGACCCGGATGACGCGGTCGGGCCTGACCTCCCGTGAAAGGTCCGTGACGAATCCGGCACCCATCCCGGGCAACAGGCGTGCCCCAGGTGTACCACCGAACAACACGCTGCCCACAGCGTCCACGGCAACAAGTTCCGTCTGCATTCCGTGCTCGGTGATGTAGCTCTGGCATCCGCCGATGGTGCCCGTGGTGCTGCACGCGGCCACCATGACGTCCAGCTGCCCTCCCGTTGCCTCGGCGATCTCTCGCATGGTGCCGTCACAATGTGCGCGAGCGTTGGCGGGATTCCCGTACTGGTACAGGTTGACCGAACCCGGAATCTCTTCGAGCAGCTGCCGGACTCGCGCAAGTCGAGCGGTGAGCAGATCACCGGTAGCGGGGTCTGGTTGGTCGACCACCTCGATCCGCGCACCCAGTGCCCGGATCGCAGCCACCGTGGAGCGGTTCGCGCGCGAATCGACGACGCAGACGAAATGGACATTGCGGAGCGTGCAGGCACGGGCCAGTGAAATGCCCAAGTTGCCTGAACTGGACTCAATGACCGTGCCGCCGGGGGCCAGAACGCCGCGGTTCAGAGCATCGTCCAGCATGGACACGGCCGGCCGGTCCTTGGCACTCCACCCGGGGTTCATGGACTCCACCTTGGCCAGAACCTCAGTGCGAATCTCTGCGCGGGGAAACAGTCGAGACAATCGGACCAGCGGCGTCGAGCCGACCGCCGCGCAGAGATCGTCCACGATGGGACTCCGTGAAATGGACACAGCTATAAGCATACTGCGTATTGCGTCAGGTCGCTGGTAATCGGTGTTCCACTAGGATTCCTTCTCAGCCCCGCAACCACCCCTTTGAGGAGTCGACCGCATGACCGTCCGCCCCGTCGTCATCACCGGTGATCCGGTGCTGCACCGCCCCGCCGGCAAGGTCACCGCCTTTGACGACTCCCTTCGCGAGCTGATCGCCGACATGCACGAAACCATGGACGCCGCTCACGGCGTCGGGCTGGCGGCACCACAGATCGGCGTGGGGCTGCGGATTTTCACCTTCGTCTTCTCCAACGACGACGACGCCCCGGACCGCGGCGAGATCATCAACCCCGTGCTGACGGTGGGCAAGATCTCCGAACAGAGCCCGGACCCGGACGAGGAATCCGAGGGCTGCCTGTCCGTCCCCGGACTGAGTTACCCGCTCAAGCGGGCCGACTGGGTCAAGATCGCAGGCTTCGACCCCCACGGAAACCCCATCGCATGGGAGGCCACCGGCTGGTTCGCGCGCGTCATGCAGCACGAGTACGACCACCTGGACGGCAAGTTGTACGTCGACCGTCTCAACGCCAAGTGGTCCAAGAAGGCCAAGAAGACCGTTCGCGCAGAAGGATGGGGACGCGCCGGGAACACCTGGCAGCCCGGGGTCGACGAGGACCCCTTCGGCCACGACGAGTAAGCCCGGGTGGGGCTAGCCCTGTTCGGGCAGCACCACGGTCAGTTCCCCGGCCTTCTTGGCGCTCGGCTCGGCGAGTTCCACCGTCCACCGCTGACCTGCCACCGCTCGGAGGTCCTCAGCGGTCCGAACCGTCGCTCCCTGCGCTTCGTACCCGATCAGGTGACGTGCCAGTTCGCCGCGGGTGTGCTTGGCATTGTGCGACACGACCTTGCGTCGGCCGTGGACCGGTTGCACCACCTTGACCGTGACGGTGTTCTGTTTGGGTGCGTCAAAGGCGGATGCGTAAGTGGACGAACGGCAGTCCACGATCAGCTGTTCGCCCGCCTCTCCACCGAGGACCTCGGCCAGATGCGGCTTCCAGTAGGTCGACATCTTCAGGCCTCCCGATTTCCCCAGGCCACGCAAGGCCGTTGAACCGGACAGTCGATAGGCGGGGATCCGGTCGGTGGGTCTCAGCGCACCCCACAACGCCGACATGATGACGATGCTCTGTTCTGCTGTTGCCCGCTGAGCCGGAGTGAACGAGTTCCGGGACAACGCGTCGTAGAGAACTCCGTTGTAGACCTCCAGCGCAGGAGCCGTGGGGGCCGAGCTCAGGTTCTGGTTCCTCAGGACTTCCTGCTCCAAGGAGGAGCCCACCCCCAACACGGTCATGGCGTTCCTCTGACCGCTGACCTTGACCAATGCTTTGAGTGCACGTTCCCGGGCAGCCGTGAGCTGCGGCCAGGAGAGCTCGGCCAGGTTCACAGGATCGCCCGTCGTGGGGGCCGTCTTGGTTTCTGAGGGGGGAAGGAGGATCAGCACGCGCTCGATCCTATCCATCCACCCCAGCGGGTAGACTCCTCGGCTGGACAGGACGGCCGGGTGACCGCGCGACGCCGGACAACCGGCGTCGCGAGGAAAGTCCGGACTCCGCAGAGCAGGACGGTGGGTAACGCCCACTCGGGGTGACCCGCAGGAAAGTGCCACAGAAAACAGACCGCCCGCGGCGATTCGTCGTCGTGGGTCAGGGTGAAAAGGTGGGGTAAGAGCCCACCAGCACACCGGGTGACCGGTGTGGCTCGGTAAACCCCGTCCGGAGCAAGGTCAGACAGGACACGTTGGAGGGCTGCTCGCCCGAGTGTCCGGGTAGGCCGCTCGAGCCCATCGGCAACGGTGGGCCTAGATGGATGGTCACCGCCGCGTCCCGGGCAACCGGGCGTGTGCCCAGAATCCGGCTCATAGGCCGTCCTGTCCCCCGCCCGCTTCTCTCCCGCCCGCGACCACACCGCTGATTGCGACCACACCGCGCATACCCGGTGTGGTCGGCAGGAAACGGTGTGGTCGAGCGGTTCCCAGGTCGGGTCAGCCCGCGAAGATCGCCCCGCAGGACGGGCAGGTGGAGACCTCTGCCGGGTCGGCTTCCACCTCCGCCAGTTCGGCGGGGCTCATCGCGGAACCACACGAACCGCAGGTGACCCCGGTGCGCGTGGTGGCCGCCGTGCGGATGGCGTGGCCTCCCGTGCGAATCTTTTCGTAGCGGGCCAGGAGCGGTTGGTTGTCCACGGCGGCCAAGGCGGCGTCCCTCTCCCCCACCAATTGGGCGTGTTCCGCCTGCATGGCAGCGCCACGCTCCTGCGCCGCCGCCACCAGGTTCTTGGCTTCGGCGTCCGCAGCCTGGAGCTTGGGCAGGACGGCCGAGCGCTCGGCCCGGAAGGACTCCAGTTCCTGGGTGGCGGTGGCCAACGCAGTCCGGGCCTTCTCCACCTGCGTGGTGAGCGATTCGATCTGGCGCTGCAGCGCGGAAACCTCCTTGGCGGATCCGCCGGCGTCGCGCCGCTGCCGATCCTTCTCCAGCCGCGCCAGAACGTCGTCGAGCTTCTGTTGCGCAGCCGACTCGGACTTCTCCAGGTCCGCACGACGCGCGTCCAGCTGCTTGGCCGTGTGCACTGCGGCCTGGCGGCGCTTCAACGCGGCCACCAGCTGCGGCTCCTGCTGGAGCGTCTTGAGAGATTCGGACAGGGAGGTCATGCGTGCGTCGCGCCGCTGCAGTTCCAGCAGTGCCGCGTAGTTCTCCGAGGTGGCTCGGGTCATCGTCTGTCTCCTCCGGCCGTGTGCCGTGTCTTGTGTCGTGCCGAAATCTCTTCAGCGATCTCAGGTCCAGCGGTCCTGCGGCTCCGGATGCGGACTGGGCACCCGGAAGTCCCACGGATCCGTGCGTCGTTCGGACACCAGGACCTCGACGTCGTGACCGCGCCCCCGGAGCGCCTCCTCGAGAGCAGCCGCCCCCACGGGCACCCACAGCCACTCGCTGGCCGCGTGGGACAGGTCGATCAGACACAGGCCGTCGTCGCCCCCGTGCATGGCGGCCTCCCGTGCCTCCGACACCGGGTGATGCCGCAGGTCCGCCGTGACGTAGACATCCGCTTCCGTGGCCGCGACGTCGTCGAGCAGCGACCCGCCGGCGCCCCCGCACACGGCCACGGTCCGGATCTCTCGGTCTTTCGGCCCCGCCACCCGTACGCCTTGCGCGGTGGGAGGAACGACGGCAGCCAAGTGCCGGGCGAGGTCCTCGAGCGTCACGGGCTCATCCAGACCGCCGATCCGACCGAGCCCCGTTGCGGGGTCCTCTGCCAGCGGCTGCAAGGGGCGGGCGCGTGAGACCCCGCAGGCCTGGATCAGGACCTCGGACACTCCCGACTCGGCGCTGTCGGCGTTGGTGTGGCAGGCCAGCAGCCCGATCCG
This sequence comes from Kocuria soli, assembly GCF_003797835.1. GTDB lineage: Bacteria > Actinomycetota > Actinomycetes > Actinomycetales > Micrococcaceae > Kocuria > Kocuria soli. Next base: position 47,546 of record NZ_RKMF01000017.1, on the reverse strand, counting down.
GTTCTCGATCAGTTCGTGCACCAACCGGCCCTTGTAGTGATCTGCGGCCACCGAGCTCTGCCCACCGAGCATGAGGGGGTGGTGGGTCAACAGCAGGTCGACGTCCAGGTCCACGGCCTCCTGGACCACGGAGGACACCGGATCGACCGCCACCAGGATGCGCCGCACGGGGGCATAGGGACGCCCCACGACCAGCTCGGAGGCGTCCCAACTCTCCTGGCTCCGGAAGGGCCACAACGCGTCGGCCACCTCGACCACGCGAGCGACCGTCGCCACTGCCTGGGGATGAGTCGGCACGCCGTCAGCACCGGGGTTCCCGGTGGCGATGGACGCATCGGCACGGACGAGGTCATCTCGATCAGCCGTCATGGCTTCATCCTACGAGCGGAATACGCGGGGCGGGTGCTGTGTTGGAGCCACACGTGAGACCAACGACTTTCGTTCTTGCAGGCGGGTGCTTCTGGTGCCTGGACGCGGTGTACCGCATCACGCGCGGTGTGACGGACGTGGTGTCCGTCTACACCGGTGGCCACACCGGCCATCCCGATTACCACAGCGTGTGCACGGGAACCACGGGTCACGCCGAGGCCGTCGCCGTCACGTTCGACCCCGACATCGTCTCCGAGGACACCATCCTGGACATCTTCTTCACCGGGCACGACCCCACGACCCTGAACCGTCAGGGGCACGACGTCGGTACGCAGTACCGCTCGGCGATGTTCCCCGCGGACGCCGAGCAGGAACAGGTGTTCGCCAAAGCGATCGAACGCGCCCGGCCGCTGTTCGAGGACCCGATCGTGACCACGATCGAGCCTCTCGGGACGTTGTACCCGGCGGAATCCTTCCATCAGGACTTCTACGCCAAGCAGCCGTTCAACGGGTACTGCCAGGTGGTCATCAACCCCAAGCTGTCAAAGGTCCGTCAACGTTACGCCGAGTTTCTGGAACCTTCCTTACTTGGTGGTAACGACGGGTGGCCCCGATAGCCTGGCGGAGATGGGGTCCGCGCATTGATCCAGCGCACCCGCAGAGCATTGCAGGCACACAGGCACGTCGAAGGACACGAAAGGAATCACCCCATGGGCAAAATTTACGAAAACGTCACTGAGCTGGTCGGCGGCACACCCCTGGTCCGGCTGCAGGAACTGGACAAGGACCTCCCGGGCGACGTGGCGGTCAAGCTCGAGTTCTACAACCCCGCCAACTCGGTCAAGGACCGCATCGGCAAGGCGATCATCGACGCTGCTGAGGCCAGCGGTGAACTCAAACCGGGCGGAACCGTCGTCGAAGGAACCTCCGGCAACACCGGCATCGCCCTGGCCATGGTGGGTGCTGCCCGCGGCTACAAGGTCATCCTGACCATGCCGGAGACCATGTCCACCGAGCGCCGGGCCATGCTGCGCGCCTACGGTGCGGAGATCGTCCTGACCCCGGGTGCGGAAGGCATGCGTGGTGCAGTCGACCGTGCCCGCGAGATCGTCGAGAACACGGAGAACGCCGTCCTGGCCCGCCAGTTCGAGAACGAGGCCAACCCGAAGGTGCACTACGAGACCACCGGCCCGGAAATCTGGGAGGACTCCGAAGGCAAGGTGGATGTGTTCGTCTCGGGCATCGGCACGGGCGGCACCATCACCGGCGCCGGTCGCTACCTCAAGGAGCAGAGCGGTTCGGTGCGCCTGGTCGTCGTCGAGCCCGCGGACTCCCCGTTGCTGACCGAGGGCAAGGCCGGCCCGCACAAGATCCAGGGCCTGGGCGCCAACTTCGTCCCGGACGTCCTGGACCGCGAGATCTACGACGACGTCTACGACGTCACGATCGACGACTCCATCCGGGTGGCTCGTGACCTGGGCACCAAGGAAGGCATCCTGGGCGGCATCTCCTCGGGTGCCATCGTCTGGGCGGCCCTGGAGGAAGCCAAGAAGGAAGAGAACCGCGACAAGCTGATCGTGGCCGTCGTGTGCGACTTCGGTGAGCGCTACATCTCGACCATCCTGTACGACGACATCCGCGGCTGATTGCACCCTGCGCCTCCGGACCGGATTCGATCCTGGTCGGAGGCCACGGGCCAGCGACAGGACCCGCCATTTCTTCGCCCCGCCTGCCGGTAGGGTCAAGGGGGTGGCGGGTTCGTCCATCCCGCACGTGATCGGTAAACCACCCGCGACTCGGGTACCCCCCCCCAGCGGCAGCACATGGCCGCCCATGATCAAAGGAGTGACGTGAGCTTTCTCGGCAGACTGCGTGAGGATCTGGAGACCGCGCGCAATCATGACCCCGCCGCTCGCACGGATCTGGAGGTCGCCTTGAACTACTCCGGTCTGCACGCCATTTGGTTGCATCGGCTCAGCCATCGTCTCTGGGAACGCGATTCCACCCGTGGCGCCGCTCGCACAGTGTCCCAGCTGGGCCGATTCCTGACCGGCGTGGAAATCCACCCGGGTGCCACGATCGGCCGGCGGTTCTTCATCGATCACGGCATGGGCGTGGTCATCGGCGAGACGGCCGAGATCGGCGACGACGTGATGCTCTATCAGGGCGTGACCTTGGGCGGGACCTCCTTGGCCAAGGTCAAGCGGCATCCCACGATCGACGACGGCGTCACGGTCGGGGCCGGCGCCAAGGTCCTGGGCGACATCCGCGTCGGAGCAGGATCGGCGGTGGGCGCCAACGCCGTCGTGGTCAAGGACGTCCCGGAGGAGTCCGTGGTCACGGGGATCCCGGGCAAGGTCCGCGCACGCACCCCGGACAAACAGGAGCCGCTGGTGGACCCTGCTGCGTACATCGACCCGGCCATGTGGATCTGAACACCGAACCCACAGACTGCACCCCGATGTGAGTTGTCCCGCCCACGAACGTTCGTGGGCGGGACAACTCGCATCCGGACTGCGATCAGACGCTCGCTCAGGAGGTCTGGACCTCGCTCCGGTCACCGCTCCACAGTGTGTGGAAGGTGCCTTCGGCGTCGATCCGACCGTAAGTGTGGGCACCGAAGTAATCGCGCAGCCCCTGCGTGAGCGCCGCGTTGAGACGCGGGCGACGCAGGCCGTCGTAGTAGGCCAGGGACGAGGAGAACACCGGCGCGGGGATGCCACGTTCGGTGGCCTCCACGACGACGCGGCGCCAGGACGGCAGGTACTCCTCGATGACGTCCCGGAAGGCCGGAGCGAAGAGCAGGTTACGCGGCGAGGCCCCGTCCTTGTACGCAGCCATGATGTCTTGCAGCAGCTCGGCGCGGATGATGCACCCGGCGCGCCACAGAGAGGCGATGACGTCCAGCTTGAGATCCCAGCCGTGTTCCTCCGAGGCGGTGCGGAGCATGTCCAGCCCCTGGGCGTAGGCCACGAGCTTGGAGCAGTACAGGGCACGGCGGACGTCCTCGATAAACGCCTCGTCTCCCACGGTGTCGTTTTCGCGGACTCCGGCTGCCAGTGTCTCCTGCGCTTCCAGCCGGGTCTCACGTTCGGTCGAGGACAGTGCTCGGGCGAACACGGACTCGGCGATGGCGGTAACCGCCGAACCCTGTTCCAGAGCCGACATGACCGTCCAGGTACCCGTGCCCTTCATCCCCGCAGCATCCACGACGACGTCGACCAGCGGCTTGCCGGTCTTGGCGTCCACCTGCTTGAGCACCTCGGCGGTGATCTCGATCAGGTAGGAGGACAGCTCGGTCTGGTTCCAGTCAGCGAAGGTCTTGGACTGCTCGGCGGGTTCCAGTCCGGCCACGTCGCGCAGGAGTTCGTAGGCCTCACCGATCACCTGCATGTCCGCGTACTCAATGCCGTTGTGCACCATCTTGACGAAGTGACCGGCACCGTCGGTACCGATCCAGGCGCAGCAGGGCGTGCCGTCGTCGGCCTTGGCGGAAATGTCTTCGAGCAGCGGGCCGAGGGACTCGTAGGACTTGGCCGAGCCGCCGGGCATGATCGACGGCCCGTTGAGCGCGCCTTCTTCACCGCCGGAAACACCGACGCCCACGAAGTGCAGGCCCTTCTCGGCCAGTGCCGATTCCCGGCGGATCGTGTCCGGGAAATGCGAGTTGCCGCCGTCGATGATGATGTCGTCGGCGTCCAGCAGCGGGACCAACTGGTCGATCACGGCGTCGACCGGGGCTCCGGCCTTGACCATGATCAGGATGCGGCGCGGCTTCTCCAGGGAATCCACGAGTTCCTGCAGGGTCTCCGTGCGGATGAAGTCACCTTCGTCCCCGTGCTCGGCCAACAGCGCATCGGTCTTTTCGACCGAGCGGTTGTGCAACGCCACGGTGTGACCGTGGCGGGCCAGGTTGCGAGCCAGGTTGGCTCCCATCACCGCAAGTCCGGTGACACCAATTTGCGCTTTTTTCTCTTCAGCCATGCGGTCAGCCTATCTCCGGATCAACACCGGTTCGATGCAATGTCGGGGTGAGCGAGGCGTGAGATCCGCCTACTCGGTCACTTCCACGACGCCGTGGGCTCCCCGCTCGGCGTCGGTCATCACGTGGTTGACCACCGGGTAGTTCCCGGCCTCGTCGAATTCCAGTTCGACGAAGCCGCCCTGAGCCGCTTCCAGGCCCAGGGCCTGGGACCCGCCGCCGGATTCGCCGAAGGCGTCCGTACCGTCCCGGAGTTGGTAGCCACCCTCCTTGTAGACCGTGTCGAACTGGTCCCCGACGATGTGGAAGCTGAACGGTCGGTTCGGTCCGGCGTCGAGCACCCAGAACCGGACCCGCTCCCCGACCTTCACCTTGAACGGCTCCTGGTCGTACTGGTTGGCCACCCCGTTGAAGACCACGAACGTGGGTTCCTGCCCTTCGGCCACTGCTGCGGCGTTGACGGGGTTGGCGTCTTCCTCCCGGGCGCCGTCGCCGTCCAGGTAGACCTCGGACTGGACCAGGACGTACTCGTGATCCACCTCCGGCAGGCCCTCCGGGTCGATGATCACGGCACCGTGCATCCCACCCGAGATGTGGGCGCTCATGGGCATGGTCGAACAGTGGTACATCCAGATCCCGGACCGGTTGGCCGTGAACCGGTAGACCAGCTTCTCCCCCGGGGGAATGGTGCGCATGTTGTCATCCGGCGCGACCTCCCCCGCGTGGAAATCCACGGAATGGCCCATGGACCCGTTGTTGACCAGGGTCACCTCGAAGGTGTCACCCACCTTGCCGCGCAGCGTGGGTCCCACCCCGGAGCCGTTGAACGTCCAGCGCTGCTGCCACACCCCCGGGGCCACCTCCAGCGGGACTTCCGTGACTTCGAGCGTGACTTCGTGGTCGGCCTTCTCCGTGCCGTCGGTGACTTCCGCGGGTTCGAGACCCGGATTCACGACGTCGGACAGCTCAGCTTCCGGATCTGCCGCGGCTTGGGAGCCACTGGCCTGGGCACCGTGGTCCATCCCGGCCATGGAACCCCCGGCGGACGGGTCCGTGTTCTGCGCCGCGACGCCACCCGCGCCGGCTCCGTCGCCTTCCGGGCCGCCCTGGACATTGAGGTTGAACACCATGCCCATCTGGCGGTGCCCCGCGACCGTGCACCACCCTTCGATCGATTCCCGGACCACGCCCAGGTCCAGCTCCTCGCTCTCCTGGTACCGCAGGCGCTGGGTGCGCTCCGAGCCCATCTGGAGGTCGTGGACGTTGGCCTCGTCCTGGTTGGTCAGTTCGATGATCACGTGATCCCCCGCGGTGACCGTGGCCGTGTTGGGGGTGAAGCTCATGTTCACCGCGTCGACCTGCAACCGCACGGTCTCGCCCGTCGGTGCCACGTCCGTGTCCGAGGTGTTGGACGATCGGCCAACGGCCTGCAAACCGGCAGCACCGGGGTCCACCCCGATGCCCACGGTCACCGCCAGGACGACGGCCGCCACACCGGCCAGTGCCCCGGAGCCCGTGAGTGACCTGGGCAGGTCGGGCTGCCCGGCCTTGGCCCGAGCACCTGCGGCAGCGGCACCCGCACGGTCGGCCACCGCGTGGGGGCGTCCGCCGTCGGCCTTCTCCTGGGCCATGGCCTTACGTTCCTGGACCGCCGCCTTGATGCCCAGCACCATGAGCGGCAGGAAGGAGGCAAGACCTGCCAGGACCACCACGGAGACGGCAACCTTCGCCCAGGACGGGATGGGCAGCAACCACACCGCCAGGCCCAGATTGATCACCGTGAGGCGCGCGCCCGCGTAGCGGTCCAGCCAGGCGGCACCCGCCTTGAGGACGCGCGGGCCGCCTCCCAGAACGGAGGGCAACAGGTAGCTCATGGCCCCGGTGACCAGTTGCAGCAGGAACCCGACCGCCCAGACGCCACCGAGTTTGGGGTAGGCATCGGCCAGGCTCACGTCGTCGAGTCTCAGGACGGCCCATCCCGTGGCCAGACCGGCGATGCAGAACCACACGATCGCGGCCGCGATGGAAGCCGAGGCGAACTCCCGCGGCGGACGCTGGAGCATGGGTGCGATCAGGCTCCGCGCCCACCAGGCCAGGCCGATGGCGTAAAGGCCCAGACCCACGACGGCGACTGGTCGCCACCCGAGAAGAGCCCCCGTGAGCACCACCGCCAGAGCAGTGAGCAGGACGGGCAGGGACTGTTTGGCCAGCAGCTCGGCGCGGGGGTCCATGCGGGTGCGTAGGACCGTGGGCCAGAAGGTCACGAGGGTTCCGACGACGGTCAGGCCGACCCAGCCCAGCAGCATGGTCATGGTGTGGGCGATCAGCAGCCTGGAATGCCAGGTGTCCCCCAGCCCCCAGGCCAGCGCTGCACCGAATCCCGCACCGATCGGCATGCACGCCGCGGCGGCGATGTAGTACCGCACGACCACGCGGAAGCGCATGGGCAGCGCACGCTTGAGATCCCTGATCAGCGTCGCCGCATGCCAGATCACCGCTGCCGAGACCGCGACCACACCGACGGCGACCAGCCACCACTGCACGGACGGCACACCCACGAACACGGCCAAGGACCCGAGGGCCAGTAGTCCGAGCCTGCGGTTCTGCTGTGCCACGGCGTTCTCGTCCGCGCGGACCTTGAGCAGAGTGGACGCGAAATAGGCGCTCCAGACCATGATCGAGTGCGTGATGATGCCCAGACCCACCAGGTGGATCAGCAGCCAGGAAGCCGAGGGGATCCACACGTGGGCCAGGGACACGATCACCGCCATCCCCGCCCATGCCACAACCGCAAAGTCACGCCACCCGCGCCGCCGCCTCATCCGGCTGCTCCGTCCTGCGCGGGAGTTCGGCCCACGCCCTCGTTCTCGTCGGCGTTCGTGCCGCTGTCCGTGCCGTGGTCGTCTTCGTCGTCGCGACCGCCGTTCGCGTCCGTCGCCGATGTGCGGCGCCGTCCCGACCGTGAACGTTCACCGGATCGTGCGACCGAGAGGACCGCGGTCACCGCGAACAGGAGGATGCCCACCACGGTGATCACTCCCCCGGTCTGCCACAGTTCATCGACTCCCACGACGTCACCCATGGCCCGGTAGAGCGTGCCCAGGTGCAGGATCACCAGCGGCCCCCACATGACGGACCGGTACGGCAGTGGCCTGCCCAGAACGGCGGGGAAGATCGTCGGGGCGTGGGCCATGATCATGGAGAACGCGAAGCCGAGGAACACCCCGTGGATCACCAGGTCGTAGGTTCCCGTGGTTTCGGGTCGCCCGGCGATCATCCACGTGAGACCGGCCACCGCCAGCCACAGGTTGCCGGCCAGCAAAGCGGCTCCATTGAAGCGCCGGAATCCCGAAGTCCGGATCATGCGACGGCCGACGTCGTTGCGGATCAACCACACCGCGGTGAGCAAACACACCGCACCGAGCAGCCGAGCTCCCAGGTCCGGCCAGAGGACGGCGCTCGTGGCAGCCAGACTCAACGCAGAGGTAATCAGCAACAACGTGGGAATGGCGCGCGGACCGATCGAGAGCTGTGCCAGCTCGGCGCGTTCGGAGGCGATGGTGACCACCAGGAAGGCCACGAGCACTGGCAGAAGATTCGGCACCGCGGTGGTGAACCACAGTCCGGCCCCCAGAGCGAGCAGCAGCGCCCCCGTCACTTGGGTCGCCACCAGGTCTGCGCGCGTTCTTCTCCACAGAGCGATCATGACGGTCAGGAACGCAACGGCCCCTTCCAGTACCAGAAGTTTCCCCAGCAGGACCGGGGCACCCAGGATCAACAGGACCGATCCCAGGCCGAGAAGTGCGGGAGCGACCAGGGCCAAGGGGTGACGCATGGCCTGCGCACGTTCCAGGGAGATCACGGTGCCAAGGAACCCCAGAACCATGACGGGCCCGTGCAGATCGCCGATCCGATCACTGTCCACCGGCGCCCACAGGCCGAGCCTCACCAGGCCCGCGTTCAATCCCGCCAGAAGGCTCAGCCCGCCCAGCACCAACAGCGCGGTGCGCGCACGACGCAGGCGGAGGGCTGGAGGGCGGGGGGTTGGATCCACACCCTCGATATTAATACACAGGCATCTGTATTAAATCGTGTACGGTGCTGCCATGCAGCAACTCGGCACCGGCTCCACCTCCCCTGCCCCGCAACCGACGCCCGCCCAGATGCGCGTCCTCCGAACGGTCGGGGCACTGGGGGGAAGGGGCGTTCGGCACGCGGACGTTGCCGATTCGGCGGGCGGCCATCCCAACGCGGTGCGTCCGCACCTGGATGCACTCACCCGCGGCGGATTCCTGACAGTCAGCGAGGTGCGCAGCGGCCACCGGGGTCGACCGCCCAGGGTGTACGACATGACCCCGGCCGGACGCACGCTGCTGACCCGCAATCCCGTGGGTGACGGCGGGGCACTCGTGGGGGCGCTGACCTCGTTCCTGGTCGATTCCGGGCACGGCCCCGACGACGCCCGTCGGGTCGGCGAGATCTGGGGAAAGGCCCTCGACGACGACGCAGCTCACCGCACGCCTCCCCCGGTGGTTGACGGCGTGACCGACGACCCCGGGGTCTCTCGGGTCCTGGACGTGATGGATTCACTGGGCTTCGATCCCGATCACGAATCGACCGGGCACGGTGACGGTCACACCGTCACGCTCAGGTCCTGTCCCATGCTCGACCTGGCGCAGGCCAACCCCGAGTTCGTGTGCCGCATCCACGAAGGCCTGATCACGGGTGTCCTGGCCCGATCCGGGACCGTGGCGCAGGTCCGTCTGCAGACACTTCTGGACGGCCGAACCTGCCGCATCCACATCGAGCCCGAGGCTGTCTGAATTCAGTTCCCGGGGCGAACGGTGAGGCACTGGGAGACGGCGCCCACGGGCCCTTCGTCGTCGTGAATGACCGCGTGCGTCAGCCCCAGCCCGGTCGGCCCGAAGGACACGGAAATGTCCAGCCCCACCCAGGGGCCCACGGGCTCGCGGAACAGGTGCGCCGTGAGGTCGAGATTCGGGAAGGAGACCTTGGTGTTGTCGGCCCGCGTCGCCACGCCGTTCATGACGTCCACCAGACCGAGCAGTCGCGCGGTGGGGCTCACGGGTTCCCCCTCGATCAGCGGCAGTTCGGTCGTGATCCACGCGGTCGCCCGTCCTGGCGCGTGTTCGGTCCTGCGGCCCTTGATGGACGCGATGAACCCTCCGGGCCACATCTCGGAACCGTTCCACTGCGGGAGTTCGAACGGCGGATCCACCGGCTCCAGTCCGGTCCCGGCCAGCTCCTCCGTGGCGTAGCGGTCCATGAGCCAGCCCCGGGCGATCACGGCGTCACGCCCGCCGTGCGACAGTCGGGCCTCGACCAGTTCGATGGTCCGTCCGGGGCGCAGCACGTTCACGGTCACGTCGATCTCGCCGATGGGAAAGGTGCCCAGGATGTCGTAGGAGACCCTGCCCAGCTGCAGTGCGTCGTCGCGCCTCGCGTCACGGTCGGTTTCGATGGCGTGTGCCAGGAGTCCAAGCGACGGGGCCACGTGTTGTTCCGCGGGGTTCCAACCTCCACCCACGTGCTCGGTGGCGCGGAACGTCGTCGCCCCGATGCGCTGGAAGTAGGCAACAGCTGAGGATTCTGAGGGTGTCGCGGTCATACTGACCATGATCACCCAGTGCCCGCCTCCGGGCACGCAAGTCATCGAAAACACGTGGAGGGCGCTTCCCATGACCGACCGCAAGCTCGTTTTCCTGGACGTCGACGGCACGCTGGTGGATTACCGGAACACCATTCCCGCGTCGGCGGTGGATGCCGTCCGGGAGGCGCGCGGACGTGGGCACCTGGTCTTCCTCTGCACGGGCCGCAGCAAGGCCGAGGTGTACGACGAGCTGTGGGAGATCGGTCTGGACGGGCTGGTCGGCGGCAACGGCAGCTATGCGGAGTATCGCGATGAGGTGGTGCTGGAACAGACCATGACCGCGGAGCAGTGCCGCCGGGTGGTGGACTGGCTGCACGAACGCGGCCTGGAGTTCTACCTGGAATGCAATGCAGGCCTGTTCGGCAGTGAGAACTTTGAAACGGCGGCTCAGCCGACCATCCGCAACTACGTGCGCGGCAAGGGGACGACCGACGTCGAGTCCCTCACCGTCCGGGACGTGTTCCCCGACATGATCTTCGGCGCCGACTTGTACCGGACCGACGTCAACAAGATCAGCTTCATCCTGAGCTCCGTCGAGGACCATCACGCCGCCACCCGGGACTTCCCCGACCTGCTCTCGGGGACGTGGGGCGGGCGCGGTGCCGCGGCCTTGTTCGGTGACCTGGGCGTCCCGAACATCTCCAAGGCCTACGCGATCGAGCGCTTGGTGGAGCACGTGGGCGCCCGGGTCGAGGACACCATCGGTTTCGGCGACGCCACGGTGGACATCCCCATGCTGGAGGTGTGTGGTCTCGGGGTCGCGATGGGCAACGGGAGCGAGGAGATCAAGGCCGTGGCGGGCCATGTGACGGACGACGTCGAGGCGGACGGCCTGGCCAACGCCTTCCGGCATCTGGGGCTCGTCGGCTGAGACTCGAGCCGTGAACTTCCTCCGAGGAAGCCTGATGAGTCGTGGGCCCTACCGGGATCGAACCGATGACACCTGCGGTGTAAACGCAGTGCTCTACCAGCTGAGCTAAAGGCCCTGATGCACGGTTCCGCTCGACGGACTGTCGTGGTGAACCTGCGCGGGAGACTCTACCGGACCCGCTGGACGCGGGGAGCGAGGCACCCGCCCATGGCGAGACCCGGTCTAAAACGGGAGTCTTGGATGCACCGGGTGGACGACTTCTACAGACGCCAGCACCCGATGCTGACGGATACAGTACCCCGCCCCGGATGACGCGGAATACGCTGAGCGCATAGAACTGTGTCGCGCCGGGTATGAGCTTGGTCACATATGTGACATCTCGAGTTGTCCTCCCGTTAACCCGGGCACCTCACCCGCGGATCCACGACGGTTCGGCCTGCTCCAGGAACTGCGCCACCCCCGAGTCGATCTTCACGGCGGCATCCGCATCCGAGCGGGTCCTGCCGTGGTTGACGATCACCACCGGCTTGTTCGAACGCACGGCCCGGCGGACGAAGCGGCGTCCCGAGTGCACCGTCAGCGATGAACCGAGCACCAGGACAGCCTCGGCGACGTCCACGGCGGCAGTGGCCCGGGCGACGTCGTCGGCCTGAGCCTGTTCACCGAAGAACACGACGTGGGGCTTCACGATGCCGCCGCAGACCGGGCAGTCCGGGACCAGGTACTCACCGTCGGTCTGAATCTCCGCGTCGGCGTCCGGGGCGAATTCGATCTCGTTCGGGTCCTGGGAACGGCGGGCGACCTCCGGGTTGAGCTCATCGAGCATCCGGCCCCAGATCCCCCGAGGGATCAGGCTTCGGCAGGACGTGCACAGCACCTGGTCGTAGCGTCCGTGCAGATCGACGACGGCGAAGGACCCCGCCCGCTGGTGCAGCCGGTCGATGTTCTGGGTGATGACGCCGTTGACCCGCCCCGCGGCTTCGAGGCGCGCGAGTGATCGGTGCGTGGCATTCGGGGCCGACAGTTCCAAGTGGTGCCAACCCACCTGGTTCCTGGCCCAGTAGCGCGAGCGGTTGGCGGCAGATGCCATGAACTCCTGGTACGTCATGGGCTCACGGGGCAAGGAATCCGGCCCGCGGTAGTCCGGGATCCCGGAGTCCGTGGACACACCCGCCCCCGTCAGGACGGTGACGCGGCGCCCCACCAGGACGTCCAGTGCGGGACGGAGACCGGAGGCGAGGGTTGCGGCGTCGGGATCGGGGAACACGTCCTCCGCGCCACGCGGTCCGTATCCGGCGCCAAGGGTTCGGATCGGGCTCACTTAGGCGGGTTGCCCCTCCAACTTGGCCAACGCGCGACGGTAGGCCTCGGTGTCCCGTGGGGTCCCCATCTCCGCGGAGGTGAACCGGTCGAGAATCAGTCCGTCGGCGTCGATCAAGAACGTGGTGCGGCTCGGCACACCCTTCTCCGGGTCCAGCACCCCGTAACTCTCCGCGACCTGACCGTGCGGCCAGAAGTCCGAGAGCAGGTCGAAGTCCAGGGATTCCTGATTGGCGAAGGCCTTGAGAACGTGGAAGGTGTCCGTCGAGACGGCCAGGAGCAAGGCATCGACCTCCTGGACCTCCTCCAACATGTCCTGGAGGCTGCACATCTCACCCGTACACACGGACGAGAAAGCGAAGGGGTAGAACACCAGCACCACGGGACGGCCACGGTGTTCGGAGAGTTGAACTTCCTCCCCGTACTGGTTGGTCAGGGTGAAATCCGGGGCGAACTGACCGACGTCGAGCATTTTTTGACCTCACAAGCTGTACACAACGAAACGTCGGCAACGTCTCGCGATCCACGTCCAGGCAGGGTTGTTTCCTCCACCCCACAACGGGGCGCCTGAAAATGACTGTTTGTTTCTAGAAGTTGCGTTTGGGTGCCAACCGCACGGCCGACCAGTCGGCACTGACCCCGGCGGTCGTGGTCCGGTGGAGTCCGGAGGTGGACGCAGCACCCTCCACCTCCGCGGGATTCACGTACCCGTCGCGACCGGACTTGGGGGTCAGCAGCCACACGACGCCACCCTCGTCCAGTTGGGATTGGGCATCGACCAAGGCGTCGACCAGATCTCCGTCACCGTCACGCCACCACAGCAGCACGGCGTCGACGACTTCCTGGTCCTCCTCGTCGAGGATTTCTTCCCCGGTGAGGTCCTCGATCCGTTCGCGCAGGTCGAAGTCGACGTCGTCGTCGTAGCCGAATTCCTGGACGATCGAATCCTCCGTGAGCCCCAGCTCGCTGATGGAATCCTCAGCGGTGGCCTTGGCCTCGCTCACTTCTTCACTCCTTACCGCGGGTCCGTTGACCCCGAATCGATTTCCCGGTGGTGCACCCCGTAAGGGTGTCGGTCACGACGACTCAGGGGTCGCCGTCGGGGGGTGATGGCCCTGACGAACTGTCGTGCGCATAGCGGCCACGATCACCAGACAACACCGGATTGACCCCTGGTGCAAGCAGAGAGCGGGCAACACGGCAACTTGCATGGCGCACCGAAGTCACCCCATCCGACGTCGGATGCGACCAAAAACACTCTGCTGGTCTCCCCCACGAGTGAGGTCACCATCGCAGATCATGAGAACCTGCCTACACGGTGTGCGGAGGCCTCCCCGGATGTTGGATGATAGGAGCCAGTCTGTACGACCGACCCCACGCGCATCTGCCGCGGAACTCGACGAAGAGAGGTTGAACGTGGCTTCCGAAAGCAACAACCACATTCTCAGTGGACTCACCAACGAGCTGAAGGACTCGAACACCGAGGAGACCCAGGAATGGATCGAGTCCTTCGAGGATCTGGTGGAGACCCAGGGCACTGAGCGGGCGCAGTACATCATGCGCGCACTGCTCCAGTACGCCGGGGCCAAGTCCGTGGGCGTGCCCATGGTTACCACCACGGACTACATCAACACCATCCCCGTGGACCAGGAGCCCGAGTACCCGGGTGACGAGGAGATGGAGCGTCGCTACCGCGCACTGATGCGCTGGAACGCGGCCATGATGGTGCAGCGGGCGCAGAAGCCCGAGATCGGAGTGGGCGGGCACATCTCGTCCTTCGCCGGCGTGGCCACCCTGTACGAGGTCGGCCAGAACCACTTCTTCCGCGGCGCCGACCACCCCGGCGGTGGCGACCAGGTCTTCTTCCAGGGCCACTCCTCCCCCGGTAACTACGCCCGGGCGTTCCTGGAGGGTCGTCTAACGGAGGAGGATCTGGACGGCTTCCGCCAGGAGAAGACCAAGGAAGGGCACGCGCTGTCCTCCTACCCGCATCCCCGTCTGATGCCGGACTTCTGGCAGTTCCCCACCGTGTCCATGGGCCTGGGCCCCATGAACGCGATCTACCAGGCGCAGTTCAACCGGTACCTGCACAACCGCGGTATCAAGGACACCTCCGACCAGCACGTGTGGGCCTTCCTGGGCGACGGAGAGATGGACGAGCCCGAATCGCGCGGCCTGCTCCAGGCCGCGGCCAACGACAAGCTGGACAACTTGACCTTTGTGGTCAACTGCAACCTTCAGCGCCTGGACGGACCCGTTCGCGGTAACGGCAAGATCATCCAGGAACTCGAGGCGTTCTTCCGCGGTGCCGGATGGAACGTCATCAAGGTGGTCTGGGGCCGCGAGTGGGACGCCCTGCTGGAGAAGGACACCACCGGCAACCTCGTCAAGATCATGAACGAGACCCTTGACGGTGACTACCAGACCTACAAGGGCGAATCCGGCGGCTTCATCCGGGATCACTTCTTCGGCCGCACCCCGGAGACCAAGGAATTGGTCGCGGACATGACCGACGACGAGATCTGGAACCTCAAGCGCGGCGCGCACGATTACTTCAAGATCCACGCGGCGTACAAGGCAGCTTTGGAGTTCAAGGGCCAGCCGACGGTCATCCTGGCCCAGGGCGTCAAGGGTTACGGCCTCGGCCCGCACTTCGAGGCCCGCAACGCGACCCACCAGATGAAGAAGCTCACGGTGGAGGATCTCAAGACCTTCCGTGACGCGCTGCGCATCCCGATCGAGGACAGCCAACTCGAGGACCAGTACAACGCCCCGTACTACCACCCGGGCCCCGATGCACCGGAGATCAAGTACCTGCTGGAACGGCGCGAACAGCTCGGTGGGTTCCTCCCCGAGCGCCGCCACCCGCAGAAGGAGATCACCCTTCCGTCGGACAAGGCCTTCAGCTCCGCCAAGAAGGGCTCCGGCAAGCAGCTGGCCGCCACCACCATGGCGCTGGTCCGCGTGCTCAAGGACCTCATGCGGGAGAAGGACTTCGGTCACCGCATCGTCCCGATCGTCCCCGATGAGTCCCGCACGTTCGGCATGGACGCGTTCTTCCCGACGTCCAAGATCTACAACCCGAACGGTCACAACTACCTGTCCGTGGATCGGGAGCTCATGCTCTCTTACAAGGAGTCCGAGAAGGGTGTGATCCTGCACCCGGGCATCAACGAGGACGGCGCCAGCAGCCAGTTCATCGCTGCGGGCACCTCCTACGCGACCCACGGCGAACCGATGGTCCCGTTCTACATCTTCTATTCGATGTTCGGGTTCCAGCGCAGCGGCGACAACTTCTGGGCCGCCGCCGACCAGCGGGCCCGCGGGTTCATCGTCGGCGCGACTGCCGGGCGCACCACCCTGACCGGTGAGGGCACCCAGCACGGCGACGGGCACTCCCCCGTGTTGGCCAACACCAACCCCGCCGTCATCACCTACGACCCGGCCTACGGGTACGAGATCGGGCACATCGTCCGCCGCGGCATCGAGCAGATGTACGGCAACAAGGACGAGGACCACGACGTCATGTACTACCTGACGGTCTACAACGAGCCGATCCAGCAGCCCGCTGAACCGGAGAACGTCGACGTCGAAGGCATCCTCAAGGGCATCTACCTGCTCAAGCCCGCCGAGAACGAGGGGCCCCGCGCCCAGTTGCTGGCCTCCGGCGTTGCCGTGCCGTGGGCGCTCGAGGCGCAGAAGATGCTGGCCGAGGACTGGGGTGTGTCCGCAGACGTCTGGTCGGTCACCTCCTGGACGGAGCTGCGCCGTGACGCCTTGGCCGCGGAGAAGGAAGCCTTCCTGAACCCGGGTGAGGGTGCCCGCACCCCGTACGTGACGCAGGCCCTGGCCGGGGCCACCGGCCCGATCGTGGCGTCCACGGACTACGTCTCCGAGCTGCCGGACATGATCCGTCAGTACGTCCCCAACGATTTCGCCACGCTGGGAGCCGACAACTTCGGCTTCGCGGACACCCGCGCCGGGGCTCGCCGTTGGTTCCACATCGACTCTGCCTCCATGGTGGTCCGCACCCTGGAGATGCTGGCCAAGCGCGGTGAGGTCGACTGGTCCGCACCGCAGCAGGCCATCGAGAAGTACGACCTGTTGAACCCCAAGGCGGGGACCTCCGGCAACGCTGGCGGCGACGCCTGAGTCGGTGAACCGGCCGATACGGCACCGGAACAGCTCGACTGTTCCGGTGCCGTATTGTTTTGGCCATGCCAAAGGAGACTGCACCGGAGCCGGAGAGCACGGCCACTAGGGGAAAGGACCAGAAAGGGTCCGGCCTCCTGGGCTCCGGGTCCCGCTGGATCCTGGGCGGGCGCACCTCGCGCCCTCACCAGCAGCGCACCGCCCGGACAGGGGCTCCCCTTCCGTCCAAGAAGACCTTGGAGGGCATTCGTTCCAATGTCGGAGCCATGTCCGGGGTGGCCGTCCAACGCCTCGAATCGGAACTGCCGTGGTTCCGCGACCTGCGTCCCAAGGATCGTTCGGAACTCGGGCTGGTTGCGCAACGCGGGATCGCAGCCTTCGTCACCTGGTACGAACAGCAGGACGACGACGGCTTGCTGCTCAACCGTCTGTTCCGGGACGCACCCACCGATCTAGCGCGCGCCATCTCCTTGCAGCAGGCGCTGCAGGTCATGCGCGTGGTGGTGGAAGTCGTCGAGGACAAGGTTCCCGAACTGGCCTCCGGTCACGACGAAGCAGTTCTGCGGGAAGGTGTGCTGCGGTATTCGCGGGACATCGCGTTCGCCGCTGCCGACGTCTACGCCCGGGCAGCCGAGAACCGGGGTTCCTGGGACGCACGCCTGGAGGCGCTGGTGGTCGACGGCGTGTTGCGCGGTGAACACACCGACTCCCTGCGCTCCCGGGTGGCCGCACTGGGTTGGACGAGCACGGGGCCCGTCACGGTCATGGTCGGCTACGCACCCGAACAGACCAGTCCCGCCGGAGTGGCCCGGATCCGACGTACCCTGTCCAAGCACACGACGGACGCCCTGGTCTCCATCCAGGGCAACCGCCTGGTGCTGATCCTGGCCGGGCTCAGCACCCTGGACCGCTCCCTGGAGCGGATCGTGGGACTCTTCGGCCCCGGCCCCGTGGTGCACGGACCGGAGGCGGTCAATCTTTTTGCGGCGGCCGATTCCGCCGAACCCGCGCATGCAGCCCTGTCGGTGGCTCCGGCCTGGCCGGAGGCGCCCCGACCGGTGGACTC
This sequence comes from Kocuria soli, assembly GCF_003797835.1. GTDB lineage: Bacteria > Actinomycetota > Actinomycetes > Actinomycetales > Micrococcaceae > Kocuria > Kocuria soli. Next base: position 30,115 of record NZ_RKMF01000017.1, on the reverse strand, counting down.
CGAGGAGTTGTGGCCCGAACGGCTCATGGCCGGTGACGCCACGGCTCGCACGGCGCTCGTCGAACAGATCTACCGCAAGCTGTCGGGGAGTTCGACCGGGCTGACGGAAACCCTGTCCACGTACGTGTCCGTGGGCCACTCACTGGAGGCCACAGCACGGGAGCTGTTCGTTCACGCGAACACCGTGCGATATCGTCTCCGGCGCATTTCCGATCTCACGGGTTGGGATCCGCTGGTGCCGCGGGACGCGTTCGTCCTGCAGTGCGCGATCGTCGCGGGGCGCCTCGTGGACGACTGCGCACCCGACGGGGACGCCCCCGCCGCCGACCGGGGAGCATGAACACACGGTCTTTGTGCGACCCCTACAAAGGCGGCCGCCGGGCTTGGTCCGTCACGCTCCCCCTCCCACGGCCCCACGATTTGGTGCAATGGTCTGGTGATTGCGATCGTCTGCCCTGGACAGGGCGCTCAGAAACCCGGTTTGTTCAACGAATGGCTCGAACTCGACGGTGTGCGGGAGCACTTGGCCGCCCTCTCCGAGGCTGCGGGCCTGGACCTCGTGCACTACGGCACCGAGGCCGACGAGGAGACCATCAAGGACACCGCCGTCGCCCAGCCGCTGATCGTGGCGGCCGGTCTGATGGCCGGGCGCCTGCTCAAGGAACAGCTCGCCGGGCGAGACGACCTCGTGTTCGCGGGGCACTCCGTGGGTGAGATCACCGCGTCGGCGCTGTCCGGTGCCCTGAGCGAGTCCGAGGCCATGACCTTTGTCCGCACGCGCGCCACGGCGATGGCGGCTGCCGCCGCCACGTTGCCCACCGGCATGTCCGCGGTTCTCTCGCCCAAGGAGGACGAGGTGCGCGCTGCGATCGAGGCCGCCGGTCTGACCGCGGCCAACTCCAACGGCGGTGGCCAGATCGTGGCCGCCGGAACCTTGGAACAGTTGGAGGCGTTCGCCGCCGAGCCGCCCGCTCGGGCCCGGGTGATCCCGCTCAAGGTCGCGGGAGCCTTCCACACCCAACACATGTCCCCGGCCCTTGCACCGCTCCGGCAGCTGGTGCAGGACCTCTCGCCGCGGGACCCGGACTCCGTGCTGCTCTCCAACTACGACGGTCAGCCCGTGGCCGACGGTGCAGCCAACCTGGGCTCCCTGGTGGAACAGGTCTGCCGTCCGGTGCGGTGGGACCTCTGCATGCAGCAGCTGGTGGAGATGGGAGTGGAGCAGATGGTCGAACTCCCGCCCGCCGGCACGCTGGTCGGTCTGGCCAAGCGCGGTATGAAGGGCGTGCCCGCCACCGCCGTCAACACGCCGGAAGAACTCGACGCAGCCCGTAAGATCTTGGCCTGAGGCGTCTCCCACGCCGGCCGTCACTTCGTTCGAAGGAGCTTCCACCTCGTGGTGACTCTCAAGCAGTACACGCCCACCGCCTACTCCCGGATCCTGGGAATGGGTGCCTACCGTCCCGACACGATCGTCACGAACGACGACGTGTGCCAGTGGATCGATTCCTCGGACGAATGGATCCGTCAACGCACGGGCATCGTGACCCGTCACCGTGCCGACGCCGACACCAGCGCCCTGGACATGGCGCTGGCCGCCTCGAAGGAAGCGATCGAAGCGGCGGGAATCGAACCCTCCCAGGTGGACACCGTCCTGGTGTCTTCCATCTCCTACCCGTACCTGACGCCGTCGATGTCCGCCGTGCTCACGGAGCGGCTGGGCGCCACCCCGGCGGCCGCCTACGACATCTCGGCAGCCTGTGCCGGTTACTGCTACGGGATCGGCCAGGCCGACGCGATGGTCCGCTCCGGCATGAGCACCTACGTGCTGGTGGTCGGCGTGGAGAAGCTCTCCGACGTGATCGACAACGGGGAACGCTCCATCAGCTTCCTCCTGGGTGACGGCGCGGGCGCGGCCGTCGTCGGACCCTCCGACACCCCGGGCATCGGCCCCACGGTGTGGGGCTCGGACGGGTCCAAGCACGAAGCCATCCGCATGACCCACCCGCTGACCGACATCCGCGACGCCGAGGCGGGGAAGCCGCGGCCGTTCCGCAAGGATCTGGCCGACCCGGAGACCGGGACCATGCCCGAGGACGCTCCCCTGTGGCCAACTCTCCGACAGGACGGCCAGACGGTGTTCCGTTGGGCCTCCTTCGAGGCTGCCAAGAAGGTCACCGAGGCCCTGGAAGCCGCGGGTCTGCAGCCGGAGGACCTGGGCGCCTTCATCCCGCACCAGGCGAACATGCGGATCATCGACCAGATGGCCAAGGTCCTCAAGCTCCCCGAGTCCGTGGTGATCGCCCGCGACATCGCGGACGCCGGCAACACCTCCGCCGCCTCGGTCCCGTTGGCCGCACACCGGTTGCTGCAGGAACACCCGGAGCTCTCCGGCAAGCCTGCCCTGCAGATCGGCTTCGGCGCCGGTCTGGTCTACGCGGCCCAGGTAGTGATCCTGCCCTGACCCGCCCCGTGTTCCGGTCCGGTCCCGCACCGATACCACGAACACCCCACGACGACGGTCCTGCGGCCGTGGTGGAACGCATCGACTGCGCAACATTCGCAACAAGTCGGACGTAACCGCCCGGGGACCGGCCACGGACACCAGGCACGGCCTGGTCGTCGTACAGTGGCACCGCACTGCACTCCCGGTCGTCCCGGGGCGGAAACCCGCCCGTGGCAGACGATCCACCGGTCGTCCTCCGTCGACCGAAACCACAGCAGGTCCCGCACAGGGGCCGCGAGGAAAGGAATGCCGACATGGCGAGCAAGGAAGAGATTCTGGCCGGCCTGGCCGAGATCGTGAACGAGGAGACCGGCCTGGAGACCGAGGCCGTTCAGCTCGACAAGAACTTCACCGAGGACCTGGACATCGACTCCATCTCCATGATGACCATCGTGGTCAACTGCGAGGAGAAGTTCGAGGTCACCATTCCGGACGAAGAGGTCAAGAACCTCAAGACCGTCCAGGACGCCGTCGACTTCATCGACAACGCCCAGGGCTGAGTCCGTCCCCACGCGTCGCGGTGCGTGGGTCGGCTCCCGCCGGGTCCGTCACGGATCAGGCCGACCGCAGCCCCACGCACCGCGCCACGCACCAGGCGTCAGCCCCTAACCGGACCCCAGGAGTAGTGCACACATGGCCCGCAAAGTAGTCGTCACCGGTTTGGGTGCAACCACACCCATCGGTGGCACCGTTTCCGAACTCTGGCAGAACGCCCTGGCCGGCGTTTCCGGTGTGACCAAGCTCGACCAGGACTGGGTCGAGACCTACGATCTCGCTGTACGTATCGCGGCAGCCGTTTCCACCCCCGCTTCCGAGGTCCTCACTCGGGTCGAGGCCAAACGTCTGGACCCTTCGGGACAGCTCTCCATGATCGCCGCCCGTGAGGCCTGGGCCGACGCAGGTTTCTCCGCCGCCAACGCCGACGACGCCGAAGAAGTGGACCCCACCCGCGTTGCAGCCGTCTTCGGTACGGGCATCGGCGGGGCCTGGACCCTGCTCAGCGGATGGGACACCCTGCGGGAGAAGGGCCCGCGTCGCGTCATGCCGCTGACCGTGCCGATGCTCATGCCCAACGGCAACGCCGCGACCGTGAGCATGGAACTCAAGGCCCGCCGCGCCGCCATCACGGCCGTCTCCGCGTGTGCTTCCGGTACCGAGTCGTTCTACCAGGGCCTGGACCTGATTCGCCTGGGCAAGGCCGACGTCGTGATCGCCGGTGGTGCGGAATCCGCCAACCACCCCATCAACTTCGCGGCCTTCGGTGCCATGCAGGCCCTGTCCCGCCGCAACGACGAGCCCGAGCGCGCATCGCGCCCCTATGACATCGACCGTGACGGCTTCGTCATGGCCGAAGGCGCGGGTGCCGTGATCCTCGAATCGGAAGAACACGCCAAGGCTCGTGGCGCGCGGATCTACTGTGAATTGGCCGGCGCCGGGCTCTCCGCGGACGCCTTCCACATCACCGCCCCCGACGACGCCGGGACCGGCGCCACGCGTGCGATCGTCGAGGCCATGGAGTCCGGTGAGTTCGTCGCTGAGGACGTCATCCACGTCAACGCCCACGCGACCTCCACCCCGAAGGGCGACATTCCGGAGGCCGGGGCCGTGCGCAACGCCTTCGGTTCCGCCACGGACAACATCCCGGTTTCGGCGACGAAGTCGATGACCGGCCACATGCTGGGCGGGTCCGGTGCCGTCGAGGCGATCCTGGCGATCAAGGCCCTGACGGAGCGCACGGCACCGTGCACCATCAACCTGGACAACAAGGACCCCCAGATCGACCTGGACGTCGTGACCACTCCCCGCGAACTCCGCAAGGACGGCGGCGTGGTGGTGTCCAACTCGTTCGGCTTCGGCGGGCACAACGCCGTCGTCGCTTTCCGGGACTACTGAGCCGATGAGCCCCGGTCTCTGATTGAGGCCGGGACCACCCCCGATTTCGGGCATGAGGAAGGCCCCCACCACGGTGGGGGCCTTCCTCATGCCCGAAAGTCCTGCCGGAAAGGACCGGGGGGCTCAGTTGCGCGTGAGACTCAGGAGACGCGGTGCAGCCAACGCACCGGGACGCCCTCAGCGGCCAGCCGGAAGGGTTCGAGTTCCTCGTCCCAGGCTTCGCCGAGGGCCAGGGAGAGTTCGTTGACCACCAGGCTGGGGTCGCCCTTGGCGTTCTCGTACGCGAATCGAATGCGGTCCTCCGAGACCACGACGTTGCCCGCGGCATCGGTGGTCGCGTGGAAGACACCCAGGTCGGGTGTGAAGGACCAGCGTGACCCGTCGTTGCCCGGTGAGGGCTCTTCGGTGATTTCGAAGCGGATCTTACCCAGGGTGCGCAAGGCGGAGGCCATGAGTGCCCCCGTTCCGGCGGGACCGGCCCATTCGAGTTCGGCACGGACCGCCCCGGGCGCTGCCTCCTGGGGAACCCAGTGCAGCCCGGTTCGGCCACGCGAAAGGGACTCCAGTGCCCACTGGACGTGAGGGCACAGAGCCTGCGGCGCGGAGTGGATCTGCAACACTCCTCGCGTGATGGATGACGACATGACCTGTTCCTCCGGCGTGTAGGTGCGTCTTCCCCAACGACCTGCCACGGATCTGGCGGAAGAACCTGGTGCGGTTCGGTCCGGTCCATCGGTGTCTTGCGGTGATCGCGGCCGGGATTCGAGGCCCGGTCGGACACGGCACGACCTATGAAGTTCTGGAATGTCCCGGCGACGTGGATTCGAGGCCACAGGACGGGACACGGCAATCTTTCTCGATTCGGGGCACTTCCGTCAACCTGAGACGGGAACTGAAACAGTGAACATCAGTCCTGAACTGGACAGAGTGTTGTGTCCAAATGGACGTCGTGACGAATCCGCGCCTATGCGCGCGGGTGGGCCTGCTGGAAAGCTGCGCCGAGGCGGTCGACGGAGACGTGTGTGTAGATCTGCGTGGTGGACACGGATTCATGACCCAGGAGTTCCTGCACACTACGCAGGTCCGCTCCACCGTCCAGGAGGTGAGTGGCCGCCGAGTGCCGCAGCGCGTGCGGCCCGGTCGCCGAGACGTCGGGCCGTCGCCCCAACTCACGATTGACCACGTCCCGGATCTGGCGGACACCCATGCGTTTCCCTCGTGTGCCCAACAGGAAGGCCGCGCCGGAGCCGCTGCCCGCCAGGTGGTCACGTCGGCTCAGCCACAGACGCACCGCATGGTCGGCGGGGCCCCCGAACGGGACGGTCCGCTGCTTGTCCCCCTTGCCCGTGACCCTCATGGTCCGGCGTTCCAGGTTGAGGTCGGGTAGGTCCAGACCCGCCAGTTCCGAGACCCGGACACCGGTGGCCCAGAGCAGTTCGACGATCACACGGTCCCTGGCGGCCACCGCCAGGTCGCGCGGTTCCAGGTCAGTGCTGTCGCTGCGTGCGGCCAGGTCCTGGGCGATCTCCTGCAGGTCCCGTGGTGAGACCGTGTCTGGCAGGTGTGACCCGCGTTTGGGCGAGGTCAGACGCAAGGTCGGGTTGGTGCTGGTCCGCCCCGTGGCGGTGGTCCAGGCAAAGAAGGTCCGCAGGGCAGAGGTCCGGCGCGCCGCTGAGCTGGCGCTGCTGCCTTGGGTGAGGCGTTGTGCGAGCCAGGCCCTGATGACGTCCAGGTCGATCAGGTCGAGGTCGCTCGGCCCGGGAGTCTGCCCCGCTTGCTGGTCGCCGTCGTCCATCAGGTCCGAGGCGAACGAGAGCAGGGAACCCACGTCCCCCGTGTACGCCGCGACCGTGGCCGCGCTGCGGGAGCGTTCGAGGCTGAGGTGATCCGCGAAGTCTCGCAGCAGGTCCTGGTGTTTGCCCGTTGCGGGAGGTCGCTGGGTGCCGCGCATCATGGTTCACCTCCCTCGGCCAGTCACTTCAAGGGGCCGGTTGGACCAGGCCCTGTCCTACTCGTGCAGTGTAGTCAGCGGTGTCACGGTCGACCCTCAGCTGGGGGCCGTCAGCGTCTGCGCGGCCTGACCCACACTCCCCCGCGGTCGATGGCAAGGCCCGCGCGTTCCAGACGCCGAAGCCCACCCAGGACCGCGCCGACGGGCAGCCCAGCGACTTTGGCCAGGGAGTCCACGGTGGCGCCGGAGGTCACGGGAAGGGCGTCCGCCAGGTGTTTGTCGGTTTCGTCGAGCCCGTCGAAGATCTCGGTCTGGTGGCCCTTGTCGGACTCCGGTTGTGCCCCCAGAGGCCCGGCGAGCGCCAGGAAGTCGTCAATATCGGTCACCAGCACCGCAGCACCCTCACGAATCAGCCTGTGACATCCCGCGGAGGTCGCGGACTGGACTGAACCGGGAACCGCGCCCACGGGCCGGGACAGGTCGTTGGCGTGGTGCGCGGTGCTCTGGGCCCCTGACCGCCACCGGGATTCGGTGACGAGGGCGGCCGTGGCAAGTGCCGCGATGAGCCTGTTGCGGTCCAGGAACCTGAAGCGCGCCGGCATGGTGCCCGGTGCCGCCTCGGAGAGCACCAGCCCGCGATCCACGATCTCGTGCAGGAGTTCCTGGTTGCCGCGCGGGTACAACCGGTCCACGCCGCCGGCCATGACCGCGACCGTGGGAACACCGGCGGTTCCCGCGGCCAACGCGGCCCGGTGCGCGGCTTCGTCCACGCCGTAGGCACCACCCGAGATGACGGTCCATCCCCTTGTGGCCAGTCCCCCGGCCAGGTCGAAGGTCACGGTGCGCCCGTAGCTGCTGCAGTCCCGCGAGCCGACGACGGCGACCGTGGCGGCTCCGATCGCCGACAGCCGGTACCGTTGCCCTCTCCCCCACAGGCAGACCGGTTGTTGGAGTCCGAGGTCACGGAGGCCGTCCGGCCAGTCGTCGTCCTCCGGGGTGCACTGCCAGATCCCGATGCGCTCGGCCCGAGCCAGATCAGCGGCCGGATCGATGCCTGCTGCGCGGGTCTTCCACCGCGCGGCGGCCCTGGCCACGCCGGTCTGCATGGCCGCACCGTGCTCCCGAACGGTCTTCTCCAGACGGTCGTGCTCAGCCCCGGTCACTCCCCTGCGCCCGGAGATGACCTCCCAGGCCGCGCACGGACCCAATGCGGCCAGCACCAGGTGCCCCGTGAGGTCCCGCGGTTCCAAGACCGTGGACAAACCGGCACGAGCGACCGCGATCTCCTGTGCACTCCGACCGACGCCGTGTGTCATGACAGGGCCGCCGATCGGAAGTAGAGGGCCGTGTCCACGTCCTCGGCAGTGGGGGCGTCACGGCCGTCCAGGTCGGCCACCGTCCAGGCCACTCGGAGCACGCGCTGCATTCCGCGGGCGGTCAGTGCCCCGCGCTCCATCTCGTGCTCCAAGGCGGCGGTCACCTTGGGCGGTCGTCTCAGTCGGCCGGTCAGCAGGGCAGCCCCGATTTCCGCATTGCACCGGAGACCGAACGGCCCCAGACGGTACCCCTGGGCCGCCCTGGCCGATGCCACCCGCGCGGCCACGGTGGCAGAGTCCTCTCCGCCGTGGCCCGCCGTCAGTTCCGCGTAGCTCACGGGTGGCACCTGGATTCGCAGGTCCACCCGGTCCAGGAGCGGCCCGGAGAGTTTGCCGAAGTACGAACGGCGTTCCCGCGGGGTGCAACGGCATTCCTGGGCCTTCCCCGTGGCACGTCCGCACGGACACGGGTTGGCGGCAAGAACCAGCTGGAACCGGGCCGGGTAGCGGGCGCTGGCGGCCGCGCGGTCGATCCGCACCGTCCCTGTCTCCAGGGGCTGCCGTAAGGCGTCGAGGACCCCACGATCGAACTCCGGGGCCTCGTCCAGGAACAGCACGCCCCTGTGCGCCCTCGACACCGCCCCTGGCCGTGGGATGCCGCTGCCACCGCCCAACAGAGCCGCTGCGGAGGCCGAATGGTGCGGGCTCTCGAAGGGTGGACGACGGATCAACTCGTGGCGCGGTCCGACCCGGGCTCCCAAGGATCTGACGGCGGTCACCTCGGTCGCGGCGTCGTCGTCGAGAACGGGGAGGAGGCCCGGGAGTCGCTCGGCCAGCAGCGTCTTGCCCGAGCCCGGCGGGCCACTCATGAGCAAGTGATGACCACCCGCTGCCGCCAGTTCCACCGCCGCTCGGCCGTCGTACTGGCCCGCCACGTCGGCAAGGTCCGGCGGTTCGGGCTCCAGATCCTCCGGGACGGCAGACGCGACCTCCTGCTCCGACGCCACGGGCCGGACCAGATCCTTGGGGTCGGCCCCGGCGGCTTCCAGGACGTCGGCCAGGCAGTCGAAGCCCTGCACCTGTACTCCAGGGACCAGTGCCGCCTCGGCAGCATTGGCGGTTGCGACGACGATCCGAGGGAAGCCCTCACGCACCGCGGCCAACACGGCCGGCAGAACGCCCCGCACCGGCCGTAATGCACCATCCAAGGCCAACTCGGCCAGATAGATCACCTGCCCGGTGCGCGGCATGACGCCGTCGGCCTGCAACACGGACACCGCGATGGCCAGGTCGAAGTGCGAACCCTTCTTGGGCAACATGGCCGGGGTGAGATTCACCGTGATCTGTCGCGGACTCAGCGCCACCCCGGAGTTGCGCGCGGCCGATCGCACCCTGTCCTTGGACTCCCGGACCGACAGATCCGGCAGGCCCAACACGTTGAAACTGGGCAGCTGAGACCCGATGTCCGTCTCGACGTCGACGACCGTTCCCTCCAGGCCGATCAAGGCGACCGAAAGCGCCCGGGCAAATCTCTGCGCAACCATGGTCCCGCTCCGCTCCTGAGTCGACCGTTACCGGCGGCGCCCTCTCGAGGCGCCGACCCGCTCAGCATGGAACACGGGAGCCCATCGCCGAGGTGCCTTTGATCTCGACCCAGCAGAACACCAGGACGCCGGACAGGAAGTCCACCTGTGGAGCCACATTTGCGCGGAGGCACTGTTTCCAGGGCACGCACCCGGCAGCCACGATCACTCGATCAACCCCGGACGGTGGTGCAGCCGCACCGTCGCAGCAGAGTGCCCGGCACCGCCGGCCGGACGTGTCACGAGCACTGCCACCGCGTCCACCCGCCGCGGGCGAGTCTGCTCCCCCTGTTCACGGGCCCAGGCCGCCAACAGGCGGTGCAGTCGTCGTAGTTTCACCGGGGTGATCGAGTCCAGAGGGTGACCGAACCCCGTCCCGCTGCGGGTCTTGACCTCCACACCGACCAGCGTGTCTCCGATCAGCACCACCAGGTCCAGTTCACCCTTCACACCGTGCTCGGAGAGCCTGGCACGCCAGTTGGTCGCCAGTACCCGCGCGCCGCGGCACTGCAGGTACTGGGCGGCCCAACGTTCCCCGGCGCGGCCGAGAGTTTGACGGGGATCCCGGTCAGGGAAGGATCCGTGGCCGGTGGGGTTCTCTGGCACGTGAGGTCCTCACGTCGGCGGGGCTGGTTTTGATTCCCAGCATCACCGCGCACCGCAGTTCGGCCGGCACAGGAGCGGGTCTTGTGGAAAACCCCTCCCGCACCCGCAGAGCTCTCTCAGCGGGTGGGCACACCCAGGTTCCAGGAACGCCGATGCTGCTCCGAGGCCCCGAGCCGCACCAGGGCGTCACGGTGCTGAGCGGACCCGTAGCCCTTGTTGCGTTCCCACCCGTAGGCCGGGTGCTCCGCGGCCAACTGCGCCATGACGTCGTCGCGTTCCACCTTGGCGACCACGGACGCTGCGGCAATGGACGCACACGTCAGGTCACCCTTCACAATCGTGCGAATGGGACCGTCCCAGACCGGAGCTGCACCCGCTGTCAGTGCCGGGTCGCCCGGCAGCCCGCTCAGGAGGTCCGTGTCCGGCGTCGTGAGCCAGTCGTGCACCCCGTCCAACAGGACGACGTCGGGCCAAGCCTCGGGTGCAATTGCGGCCAGGGCCCGGCAACCTGCAAGCCGAAGGGCACCGATGATTCCGAGCGCGTCGATCTCCTGCGGAGTGGCCGACCCCGTCGTGAGGCTCACGGCCCACTCCCTGAGCTCCGGGACCAACTCCGTCCGGACGGCTGGTCGCAGCAGCTTGGAGTCACGCAACCTCGACGGCGCGAGTCCCACGTCGGCGTCCATGACGGCAACCCCTACGGTCACGGGGCCCGCCAGTGCACCGCGGCCGACCTCGTCCATCCCCGCCACTCGGACAGCACCCTCGGCCAGCAGACGATGCTCCGTGTCCGAGGTCGGTGGGACACTCACCACCAGCCGCCTCCGGAGGTGTCGGTTCTGTCCGGGACCTCGTCGAACACCGCGTGTTGGTCCCCCAAGGGGCCCATCCGCGAGACCGGCAGGGTCACCACGAACGCGGTCCCCACCACGTCATCCTTGCTCACGAAGGCCTTCTCCTCCGGCAGGTAGAAGCGGGAGTCCCCGGACGAGGAACGCCGGTCCCCGAGCACGAAGTAGTGGTTCTCGGGAACGATCACGTCGAAGGCGATGTCTGACGGCGCTTCGGAATCGGACAGATACACACCTGTTTCGTTGAGGGCGACGTCGTTGACCACGATCCTCCCCCGCGCATCACAGCACGTGACACGGTCGCCACCGACGCCGATGACGCGTTTGACCACGTGGTTGTCCGAGTCATCGACGGTCACGCCGAGAAAGGCCAGCCCGTCCACCACCCAGTCACCGACGGAGGCGGGTTCGTCCGCGGGCGGCAGCCATCCCTGGGTGTCTTCGAAGACGATGACGTCGCCGCGATCGGCGCTGCGCAGCGTCGAGTCCAGGACATTGACGAACACGCGGTCGCCCGTCATCAAGGTCGGCTCCATCGCATCGGACGGAATGACGAACCCGCGAACCAGTAGGTGCTTGGCGACGAACGCGATGAACAGTCCCCACACCAGAACCACGGCGATTTCGCGCAGAACCGTGACCACCCGTCCCGGTCGGCCCGGGGGCAGGTCTGGTTCATCGGTTCGGCCTCTCGGCCGACGTCGATACATCGGCACGCCGTCGGCACGGACGCTCGGCGCGTCACCGAGGTCTTCCCAGCGTTCGGGCACCCACGCCGGGGGCTCCGAACCGCGGAAAGTCACTGGGTGCTCCCGGACTCTTTCTCGATGCGGGCGAAGGTGTCGTCCTGGCTGGAAACACCCTCCCAGCGATCGATCGGCCAGACGATCGCGGCGGCCTTGCCCACGATGTCCTCGTCACGGATGAATTCTGTGCCCTGTTCGATGTGGTAACGCGAGTCCCCCGAGGCCGAACGGTGGTCGCCCATCATGAAGTACTCGCCCTCCGGCACGGTGACCTCGAAGGGAATCTCGGAGGCGGCGTCACCTTCATAGAGGTACGGCTCCTCGAGTGCCACACCGTTGACGGTCACCCGTCCGTCGGCGTCGCAGCAGGCCACGGTGTCCCCGCCCACGCCGATGACACGCTTGATCAGATAGTTGGTCGTGGTGTCCGGAGCCAGGCCCACGAACTCCAGACCGCGGCGCACGGGGCTGGTCTGGGCGCCCGTGGAAGGCATCCACCCCTGGGTGTCCTCGAAGACCGCGACGTCGCCCCGTTCCAGGTCGCCGTACCAGGACTGGGCAACGTTGACCCCGATCTTGTCGTCGAGCTGCAGCGTGTTCTCCATGGAACCGGAGGGGATGAAGAAGATCCGGAACAGGAAGGTCTTGACCAGGAAGGAGATCACCAACACCACGACGACGGTGATCAGGATTTCCTTGAGGATCCCCCCGCTGGACTCCTTCTCGGTACCCGGCTTCCGGTCCTTCGATCCCCGGCGGGTCTGCTCGGCCTCTGGGGCGGTGCCGTCGGAACGGCCGTTGATCGGGGAATCGGGGGTCTCCCCATGGGAAGCGGTGGGGTTCTCGCTCACGAGAGGTCCTTCCGGAAACGTCGGACGGGGACGGCGGCCGCTCCGGGCACGCCTTGGACTGTTGGTCGGGCGCTACAGCGGGTCTGTGCGCCCGAGAGGCCACAGTACAGCGGTCGGCTCACCGATGACTCTATCCGCCCGGACCAGTCCACCGCCCGGGGCGCCCAGGAGGGATCGAGAGTCCACGGACACGGAACGATGGTCTCCCAGGAGCCACACACGGCCTTCCGGCACGACGACGTCGAACTTCGTGTCACTGGGTGAGTCGCCCGGGTAGAGGTAGGGCTCGTCCAGGGGTTCGCCATTGACCAGCACGCGGCCGTCGTCGTTGCAACAGGACACGGTGTCACCGGGGATGCCGATGACTCGCTTGACGAAGACGTCCTCACTGGGGCGCAGTCCCAGCCAAGTACCGACCTGCTGTGCGGCGTTGACCAGGGGCGGGTCCTCGTCGAGCGGGGCGAAGGAGCCGCGCCCGTCGAAGACGACCAGTTGCCCGCGATCGAGCTCATCCGGGTCCAGGGTCTTGGTGACCAGCAGCCGGTCCCCGGGTTCCACGGTGGGCTGCATGGACGTGGAGCCGACGTAGTAGACATCGACCACCCACATCCGCAGACCAAGCACCAGGAGCAGGGCGAAGGCAACGGCCAGGGTGACCAACCGCCACCCGTGGGTCCAACGGGTCAACGCGTCGCGGACGGACTCAACCGGCCGGTCGCCGGAGGGGGAACCCTGCTCGGACGCCGAGAACCCGGCCGCAGCAGGATCTGCGACCGGGTTCTCGTGAGGTGAGTGCTCGAGCAAGGCGGTGGTGAACCGGGAACGGCGTCACCGCCGAGCCCTTGGGGTCACTTGCCCTCGGTGCCGCGCTTCTCTCGGATACGAGCGGCCTTTCCGTGACGATCGCGCATGTAGTACAGCTTGGCGCGGCGGACGTCACCGCGGGTCAGGACCTCGATCTTCTCGATGACCGGGGAGTGCACCGGGAAAGTACGCTCCACGCCCACGCCGAAGGACACCTTGCGGACGGTGAAGGTCTCGCGGACGCCGTCACCCTGGCGGCCGACGACGAAGCCCTTGAAGACCTGCACACGGGAGCGGTTGCCTTCAACGATGTTCACGTGCACGTTGAGGGTGTCGCCCGGGCGGAACTCGGGGATGTCGTCGCGCAGGGACTTGGCATCGATCTGGTCGAGAATGTTCGTCATCTTGTTTCTCCTGGTGAACGCCGCAGGCCGTCCACGTGGGTCATACGGCACACCGAAGCACTCCGCCCGGTGAGCACCGGGCCGGTGGTGGTTGGCTGCCGCAAAGTCAGTCACCCGCCGGTCCCTTCGGGACCTGACGGGGTGTGTGCTGTGTGGTCGCTCTTCCCCCTGCGGCGAGGGCGTGCCCAGCACACACGCAACGCACGATTATGCCACATTCACGACGCCGCACGACAGTCTCGTTCGGCGCCGGGAGCGTGAACTGGGTTACGACGCTTCCGGTTCCGGAGGGAAGCAGCCGGGAGGCCGTTCGAGCACCGGAGGGGTCACGGCACCGTCGTCGTTGACCTGCCAGCCCTCCTGCCGGAGAACGTCCCGGTCCTGCTTGTCCAACAACGCCGGATCAAGGTCCTCGATGAGGTCGGGCCGACGCCGAGCGGTGCGGCGCAGTTGCTCGTCACGGCGCCACCGTGCGATCCGCCCGTGGTGACCCGACAGGAGGACCTCCGGGATCTCCCGGTCCCGCCAGGACGCCGGCTTGGTGTAGACGGGGTACTCGAGCAGGCCGTCGGAATGCGATTCCTCGACCAACGACTCGGGGTTGCCGATCACTCCCGGGACCAGTCGACCGATGGCCTCGACCATGGCAAGGACGGCCACCTCACCCCCGTTGAGCACGTAATCCCCCAGGGACATCGGGCGGACCTCGAAGGACTCACGGGCCCACTCGATGACGCGCTCGTCGATCCCTTCGTACCGTCCGCAGGCGAAGACCAGGTGCTCGCGTTCCGAGAGTTCGCGAGCCACCTCCTGAGTGAAGACCTGCCCCGCGGGTGAGGGCACGATCAGCACCGGGCGCTGATTCACGGCGGGAGAGGTCGGTTCCTCGGCACCGCCCGTGTGCCCGTCCGCGGCGCCCCGGTCCAAGACGTCCTGGAGTGCCAGTGCCCACGGTTCCGGCTTCATGACCATGCCCGCTCCCCCGCCGTAGGGGGTGTCGTCCACGGTACGGTGCCGGTCGGTCGCGTAGTTGCGCAGGTCCGTCACGGTGAGCTCGAGCAGCCCGTCGCGCCGCGCCTTGCCGATCAGGGACAGGTCGAGGGCGGCCAGGTACTCGGGAAAAATGCTGACGACGTCCAGCCGCATCACGCCTGGGCACCGCCCGTCCCGGGGTTCGGCTCCGTCGCCGATTCCGCACCGGGTCCGGCCTCGTCGGGATCCTCCAGCCCCAGTTCGAGCAGTCCCGGCGGCGGGGTCACCAGGACGGTCCGTGCGTCCTCGTCGATCTCGGCGACGATCTCCTGGACGAACGGCACGTCCACTTCACGCCCGTCCGCGTCCAGGGCCACCTGCAGAAGGTCCTGGTGCGGCATGGTGCGCAGCCCCGTGACCACGCCGATTCGCCGACCTTCACCCGGTACCAGGACCTCCATGTCCAAGAGCTCGTGTTCGTACCAGGCGTCGTCGCCGTCGTCCTCGGACTCGCCGTCCACGAACAACTGGCTGCCCCGCAAAGCCTCCGCGGCGTTGCGGTCGGTGACCGCGGTGAATCCCACCACCAGGATCTGCTTGTTCCACCGTGCCTTGGAGACTTCCAGCTCCCCGGAGGGGACGACGGCGGCACCCTCCGCCGTGGCCGTCTGCACGGTGAGACGGGCGCCGGGTGCGAAGCGGGTGTCAGGGTCGTCCGTGAACAACTGGACGGTCACTTCCCCGCGGATGCCGTGGGGCTTGCCGATCCGGGCGACTTTGACCTGCATCAGGGACTCCCTGGGTTGAGAACTGGTTGAGAACTGGGTGGACAAGCGGTGGGACCTGGAAAAAACGTACCGGACGGCCCGCCGCGGGTCGGCGTGGGCCGGTCGAACTCCGTCGCGGGCCATCTGGAACGGAACGTGGCCCCCGCACCCTGGGCGGGTGCGGGGGCCACGGAACTCGCGATCAGCGAGGAAGACGGCTCGCGTCAGCGTTGGCGGTCGGTGTCGATCACGTCGACCCGCACCGGCTCGTTGTCGGCCAGCGCGGTGACCACGGTGCGCAGGGACTTTGCCGTGCGCCCCTGGCGGCCGATCACGCGCCCCAGGTCGTCCGGGTGGACCCGGACTTCCAGGGTCTCGCCCCGGCGGCCGTTCTTGACCCGGACGTCGACGTCGTTGGGATTGTCGACGATGCCGCGGACCAGGTGCTCCAACGCGTCAGCGAGCATGGTCACTCGGCCTTCTCGGCGTCGTCCGCAGCTTCGGTGGTTTCCTCAGCGGCGGCGTCGGCCTTGACGGCCTCCTCGGAGGGCTCCTCCGCGGCCTCTTCGGCCTTGGGGGTGATGGCCTCGGGCAGGATGACCGAGCCCTTGTCCGGGGCCACGAACTCTTCCTTGGCCTCGGGGGACTTCAGCGTGCCTTCGGCACCGGCCTCGCCCTTGAACTTCTGCAGGTCACCGGTGATCTTGAGGATCGCGGCAACGGCCTCGGACGGCTGCGCGCCGACGCCGAGCCAGTACTGCACGCGCTCGGAAACCACGCTGATGTAGGACGGGTTCTCCGTCGGGTGGTAAATACCGACTTCCTCGATCACACGACCGTCGCGCTTCTTGCGGGAGTCGACGACGACGACGCGGTAACGGGGATCGCGCATCTTGCCCATGCGCTTGAGACGAATCTTGACTGCCACTGGTGCAATCTCTCCTGGTTCTTTGGTGTGTCGGGGCATCGGTCACGCTCCCGTGGGGCGGGCCGTTCACGATGTCCCTGTGGACACGAAGTACGTGCGGAGAGAGGGTCCGCACGCATCGAGTACCCGGCCATTGTGCCAGAGATGTCAATTTGGCGCAGGATCCGCGTCCCCGGTGTCGGAGAGATCACGTGGGGGTGCGGATCAGGCTGCTAGTCCTCGAGCTTGAGGGCCTGGCGCCAGGTGAGGGCCCGCCCGCCCTGGAACACAGCCCGCTGGTACACCTTTTCTCCCAGCCGCAGCATGAGCCACCCGGAGACCAGGCACACCACGAGTGCTGCGAAGGGCTCCCAGATCATCGCTTGCTCCTGGAGGACGCGGGCGGGCATGGCGATCGAGGAGAGGATCGGAACGTAGGAAGCCACGACCAGCCACGGTCCTTGGGCGAACAGTCCGGCGAACATGGCGACCACCAGGACGGTGGTGATCACGGTCGTGTTGGACTGCAGGTCCTCGGAGCGAGATGCCAAGGATCCCAGGACCGCCCAGATCGAGGCCTGCGCGCCGAAGCCGACGACGAAGAACGCGATGAACCACCCGGAGGCCGACAGCGCCCAGCCGAACTCCCCGGTGACGTCCAGAATGTTCGCGGTCAACAGCCCAACTGCGGCGTAGAGCCCGATCTGGGCGAAGGCCACCAGACAGTTCCCCAGCACTTTGCCGTACAGCAGCTCTCGGATGGGGATGGCCGTGGCGAGGATCTCGACCACTCGATTCTGCTTCTCCTCCAATACGGAGTTGGCGATCGCCATCCCGAAAATCAGGGCCGCCATGTAGAACAGGAAGGCGAAAGCGAACCGGAGCAGGTACGTGGCCAGACCTCGGTCCTCGCCGGCACTGAGGAACGTGGTTTCCAGCGCCGACCCCTTGTTCAGCTGCTCCACGGTGGTGCCGTGGTCCCCGGCGTTGTCCGCAACGGTCACTTGGGAGACGGCCTGTTCGATCGCCGTCTCCAGGTCCGACTCGATCTCTGTGTCGGCCACGAGGGACCACGAGTCGCCGTCATGAATGAGCGCCGCGTCCACCTCCTCGTCACGGACCAGGTCCTCGGCCTCCACGGGTTGCACCTCGCGTCCCGTGACCGTGGTCTTGTCCCCCATGGCGGCGTCGGCCTGCTCGACCGCCTCGGCCGCCAACGGACCGCTGGTGGCAAGGTCGTGCTCCGTGGTCCGATCTGCCATGAACGCGTTGAACGCAATCATGGCCGCGATGATCACCATGGTGGACAGCGTGGAGATGACGAACGTCTTGTCGCGGACCTTGACGGCGATCTCTCGGGTCAGCACGGTGCGCCAGGCAGCTTGGGTCCGGGTGCTCATCGGGTCACCTCGCGGTAGATGTCGGACAGGGACGGTGCCAGGTCGGTGAACTCCAGCAGACCTCGGTCAACCGCCCTGCGCAGCAGATCGGATCGGACACTGTCGTCATCGAGCGTGACGACGGCCGAGCACCCCTCGAGGTCCTCGACGCTGACACCAGGGACGTCCCGGACCCACCCGACGTCGGCCGAGCAGGTCAATCGGTGCCGCTTGGGCTGCGTGGCCCGCAGTTGCTCGGCGGTCCCGGACGCCAGGACCCGGCCGTCGTGGAGAATCACCATGGCGTCGCACAACCTGTCGACCAGATCCAGCTGGTGGGACGAGAAGAGCACCGGGACTCCCCGTGCCGTGTACTCACGCAGTAGGTCAACCATGGAGTCGACGGCCGTGGGGTCCAGTCCGGAGAACGGTTCGTCGAGCACGAGCGCCTGCGGTTGATGCAGGAGGGCGGCGGCGACCTGGACGCGCTGCTGATTACCCAGGGACAGGGTCTCCAACTTGTCCTTGACGCGGTCCCCCAGGTTGAAGTGGTGCAGGAGTCGTTGGGCCTCGGCCAGCGCGGCCTGTCGGGACATCCCACGCAACTGACCCAGGTAGCCCAATTGATCGAGGATCCCCTGTTTGGGGTAGAGCCCGCGTTCTTCGGGCATGTACCCGAATCTGACACGGTCCTGCGCGGTGATGGCGTCCCCGTCCCAGAGGACCTCTCCGGAGGTGGTCCTGAGAACCCCCATCATCATGCGCATCGTGGTGGTCTTGCCCGCACCGTTCGCCCCGATGAACCCGGTCATGTGACCCGGCTCCACGGTGAAACTCACACGGTCCACCACCGTCGTGTCACCGAAGCGACGGGTGAGGTCCCGTACCTCGAGCCGATGCCCGTGGACCGGCCGGCCGAAGGTGGTCGAGGCTCGTCGCCACTGTCCGCCTCCAGAGCCTCCGGGTGCCATCTCCCCGGCGGTCTCGGGGCGGGTGCTCTCGGGGCGGTTCGGCGTCTCCGGGTCTCGGTGCGACGAGTCCGTCGTCATCTTGTCTCCTCGATGCTGAATACGGCGTGCGCTGCCCGGGGACGTCGGGCCTGCGACTGCCGTGCGGTGGCCTCCAGCCTAGGAATACGCATCGTTCGAAGAATCCCCCGCAAGGGTGAACGTGACGCTCAATCAACGAGGCGCAGGGCGTACAGGTCCGTCAAGTCCATCGCAGGGCGGATTCCCGGCCGCTTTCTCGGTCAGGCCTCAGACCCCTCGCACGAGTCCGGTCCGGTAGGCGAAGACCACGGCCTGTACCCGGTCCCGGCTCCCCGTCTTGGCCAGCAGGTTGGACACATGGGTCTTGATCGTGGCCGAGCCGAGGAACAGCTTCTGCGCAATCTCGGCATTGGACATTCCCTGTGCCATGAGGGTCAGGACCTCGGATTCGCGGTGTGTCAACGTATCGATCATGCGCTGGTCCTCCGCGTCCAAACCTGCGCTGGTCGTCGGCTCGACAGTGGCCGCCGCGGGAACGGCCGAACCGTCGGGGTCGGTCTCCCGCGGTTGCTCCGCGGTCGGGGCCTGACCACCCGGGGCATGACCACCCGGTGCCTGACCTGCCGGTGCCGGGGGATGCGCATTGTGGTCGGTCAGTTGCCGTATGACCTTGAGTGTCGCCTCGGGGGCCAGGAGGGCATGCCCGTCCGCCACCGCGTGCACAGCGGCGATCAGGTCGTCCGGATCTGCGTTCTTCAGCAGGAACCCGCTGGCCCCGGCCCGGAGTGCGGCGAACAAGTAGTCGTCACGGTCGAAGGTGGTCAGGATGATGACCTTGGTTCCGCCGGCCTCGACGATGCGTCGGGTGGCCTCGATGCCGTCCATCACGGGCATTTGGACGTCCATCAGCACGACGTCCACGTCACCGGTGGTCACCAGATCGACGGCCTCCTGGCCGTTGGCGGCTTGACCCACCACGTGGAGGTCCTCGGCAACGGAAAGCACCATGGCGAAACCCGATCGCACCAGGGCATGATCGTCGGCCAGCAAGACGGAAACCATGGTCAGGATCCTCCCACGCGCGTCGTCAAGGGGAAGCGAGCGCGGACCCTCCACCCGGGGCCGGGCCGTCGCGGCCCGATCTCGCAGGTGCCTCCGTGGAAATCAACTCGCTCCCGCAGGCCCACCAGGCCGTACCCGGTACCGGAGGTGCCGTCACGGGGCCGGCCGCGGTCAAGGACTTCCAGTTCCAGCGCGGGTCGGCTGAGCTCCTCGACGCTGCGCAAGGTGACCGTGACGTCGCGTCCGGTCGAATGCCGCAGGACATTGGCCAGGGACTCCTGAACACACCGGTACACGGACAACCCCAGGGCGGGTGACAGGCTGCCCGGTTCCACGTCGTCGTCGATCGCGGTGGTCAGCGTGACGGACAGACCGCGATCGGCGTACTCCTGGACAAGGGCAGGTAGCTCACCGGTGGTGTGCAGGCTGAAGGCAGACGGCTCGTGTTCCTCCTCGCGGAGCACCCCCAGAAGCTGACGGGTCTCCGCCACGGCCTGCCGGCTGGACTCCTCGACCATGCGCAAAGCCTGCTCGGCCGCCTGCGGGTTGCGGGGCAGGATCTTGCGGGCCGCCCCGGCCTGAATGCCGATCGCCGAGACGTGGTGCGCCACGACGTCGTGCAACTCACGAGCGATGCGCAGACGTTCCTCCACGACGGCGCGGCGAGCCAGCTGCGCCGACTGGTCGGCGATCTTCTCGGCCTGTTCACGCAGTTGGTGCCGCCGCAGCGCCGCGCGCCAGGAAGCACGCCCCGCGTACACGGCACCGCCGAAAAAGCCCAGATTGTTGATGATCGAGAACACCGCGTAGGCCGTCACGGGGTTGAACGGCCCGTCCTGGCTGTCGAACTGATCGACGAAGTCTCGGAAACTGGACGAGACCGTCAGGTCGATCGTGAACCACACGGTCATGGACACGGCCAACATGGCAACGGCGATGGCCGTGACCTGTCGCGACCGGGTCCAGGCAACCGCCGCGTAGACCGACGCGAAGTAGGCCACCTGGGTGACCAGCTGGGCGGTGGCCATCATAGAGAGGTAGGTGCCCCACACGAAGGCCACCGTGGTGAAGGCCAACACCACGATTGGGTATCGGCGTCTCCATGCCAGCGGGAGTGTCACGGCGGCGACGACGGCGTACCCACGCCACCGACCGGTGTCCAGATCCGTTCCGTTGAAGCTTTCGATCAGCGCCAGGGAGAACAGTGCCACGACGGTCAACGCAACCGCACCCACGGCATCACGCCGGTAGCCTTGGGGGCCGGGGTTCGGGCGTTCCCAGTCGGGGTGAGCGGGATCGCCGAACACCTGTGACCAACCGCCGTGCGGTGCGAACCTGCGTGACCCACCTCGGCTCGGCGGGTCAGGGAGCATCGTCTGGGTAGGCGTGGTCACGCGTTCACGGTAACCCGCGAGCGACTCCCTGGGATCCGCCGCGAGGGGGAACTGTCCCTGGCGGTGCCGTCAGTTCTCGGTCAGGGAAGGGTCCTCTGACCCTGGCTCACCCGATGTCGAACCGCCCGGCCGCTGGTCCCGTGGGGTCTTCCGGTTCTGCCCGCGGCGGTTCTTGCGACGTCTCGCGGCCGTGTACCACGCGGTCGTACTTGCAGCGTCCGTGAAGGCCAGCGCGGAGAGTGCCCCCAAGGCGGGCGCAACCTGCCCACCACGGCGGGCGAGCGCGGCCAGTCCCGTGCCGGCGGCCAGTTCCAAGCCCGCCATGGCCAGCAGGAGCTCCGGGCGCCGCAGCAGCGCCCGGTGGACCGCCGGAACGACGCCCTCGGCGGTGGGGCTCTCCGTGAACGCCTTGAGCAATGCATCGCGGACGGTTCCCGGTTCCACCCGGGTCATGCCCTCGATCTCCTCAAGATCCCGGGCGCCCTCCACGATCTTGGCCGCCAGGGCGGGCAGGCCCAGCAACTGGAGGACCGATTCGAGGACGAGCGGAGTCGATGGGCCGTCGACGTAATTGGCCAGACGTTTGGTGTCCACAGGATCCAGGTCGAACACGGAGGCCACGGATTCGATCTGCACGCGGCTGGTGTCTGCATCACAGATACCCACGACCTCACGGGTCAACTGCCCCGCGGCGGTGGTCGCGTCGTCGTCGGATACGGCCTGCCACCGGGGTCCCCAGGACAGCCCGCACACCGCGTCGGTGTCGATCAGCTCGGTGTGGCCGGCCGGGTCCACGTCACCCAGGAGCACCTCCAGCGAGCGCGCGGCACCGTCGGAAGACAGCGCCACACCGACCTCCATGAGTCCCGTGCGCAGGAGCCACCAGGCGTTCTCGTCGTCCGGAACCACGATCGACCAGCCGTCACGGGACACGGCCCGGAACCCGACTTTGGCAGTGGCGGCCAGCAGCGGGAGGTCCGGGGCGTCAAGGTTGATCACCAGGGCACGGCGCAACTGTGGGTGAACAGCCTCGAGCCGTTGACCGGTCATGCGGTGCACGGTGGCTACGAGTTCTTCGACGGCGTCCCCGGGCACCACACTGCCGTCCTCGGCCACGGTGGCCGTACGGCCGTCGTCGTCGACAAGCACCGCGACCTGGAGGTAGGAAGGGCCTTCGGCGCAGGCCGCCACGGCACGGTGGTGATCCAGGACGGTCCGGATGCCGCGGGCCGTCGGCACCAACTCGGCGGGCTGAGAGGGGTCCTTGACCTGCGGATCCCCGGGCTGGCTGTAGGGCTGGACGCCGTCGATCCGCACCGCCAAAGGAACGAGTGACCAGCCGGAAAGACCGTGGCCCACCGGTTGATTCGGAGGGGTGAAGTCCTGCCCGGGACCTTGCTGCGGGGTACGGTCCGGCCCGTCGGTCGAACCCGAAGTAGGCGTGGTCATGCGGGACATCGTACTCGCGAGTCCTGTGACACGGCTCAGTGCAGCGGGCCGACCTCGGCTGTTGTGCCATCAGCGATACAGCCGATCGCGGTGCGCAGTCGATCCGCGACCCGGGGCGACACGTAGCCGTCCAGATCCTCCGGTGCCACCCACGCGTAGCCCAACAACTCCTCTTCCTGGACCGTGATCTTGGTGTTGGAAGGGATCTGGCCGCCGTCGTAGAGGAAGGACACGGAATCGCCCCACATGCCCTGGTTGACTCCGTGGGCAATCAACAGGAGTCGACCTGCCGGCAGCTGGAGGCCGACCTCCTCGAGCACCTCCCGGAAGCAACCTGTTCGCGGGTCCTCCCCCGCTTCCGTGGTGCCACCGGGCAGGGTCCACCCGTCCTTGTAGTTGGGTTCGACGACCAACACGCGCCCCGACTCATCCCGGATGATCGCCGCCGACGCCAGGCGCCGGGTCGGCAGGGTCGCGATGAAGGCGCGCAGTTCGTCGTCGGGGAGGTGAGAGCTCATGGACGGTCAACCAACTTTCCTCGTTGCGGGTCCACGGACCCGAACCTGACGGAACCTACTACTTGAGGAACTTCTCGAATCCCTTGGGGAGGTCCTTGAGGTCGGGCTGCTGTTCCTGGGCAGCGCCGAAGGCAGAGCCCGTGGCGGCCTTCTGCCTGGTCGCGGCGGCAGCGTTCTCCTGCGCACGCTTGGCGGGGTTGCCGGACCGGGAGCCCTTCTTCTTGCCCTTGGCATTCTTGCTCTTGCCCTTGGCCCCGGCGGCACCGGGCATCGCGGGCATGCCGCCCATCCCTGGCATACCGGCCGCGCCACCGCCACCGGCACCCATGCCGGGCATCCCCGGCATTCCGGGCATTCCCTTGCCCTGGGCCATCTTCTTCATCATCTTCTGGGCCTGCATGAAGCGTTCCATGAGCTGATTGACCTCGGAGACGGTCGCCCCGGAGCCCTTGGCGATACGGGCACGCCGCGACCCGTTGAGGATCTTGGGGGCCACGCGCTCATGCGGGGTCATCGACTGGATGATCGCTTCGATCCGTCCGATCGAGGACTCGTCGAAGGCCTCGATCTGCTCGCGCATCCCGGCCATGCCCGGCATCATGCCGAGCAGCTTCTTCATGGAGCCCATCTTCTTGAGCTGCTGCATCTGGGCCAGGAAGTCCTCGAACGTGAAGTCCTCCTGATCGGCGAACTTCTGGGCCATCTTCTGGGCCTCTGCCCGGTCCCAGTTCTGCTCGGCCTGTTCGATCAGGGTCAGAACGTCGCCCATGTCCAGGATGCGGCTGGCCATGCGGTCCGGATGGAACTGTTCGAAGTCCTTCACGCCTTCGCCCGTGGAGGCGAACATGATGGGCTTGCCGGTCACCGAGGCGACGGACAGCGCGGCACCGCCACGGGCGTCGCCGTCCAGCTTGGAGAGTACGACGCCCGTGAAGTCCACACCCTCGTTGAAGGCCTGGGCGGTCTGCACGGCGTCCTGACCGATCATCGCGTCGATCACGAACAAGACTTCCTGCGGGTCCACGGCGTCGCGGATGTCCCGGGCCTGGGCCATGAGGGCCTGGTCCACGCCCAAACGACCCGCGGTGTCCACGATGACGACGTCGAAGAGCTTGGCTCGCGCGTGGGCCACACCGTCGCGGGCCACCTGCACGGGGTCACCCGTGGGGTCGTCGAACTCGGAGGTGGTTCCGGGGTGCGGGGCCCATACGGGCACACCGGCCCGGTCGCCGACCACCTGGAGCTGGGTCACGGCGTTGGGGCGTTGCAGGTCGGAGGCCACGAGCAAGGGACGGTGTCCCTGGGACTTGAGCCAGTAGCCGAGTTTGCCGGCCAGCGTGGTCTTACCCGCGCCCTGCAGGCCTGCGAGCATGATGATCGTGGGGCCGTTCTTGGCCATCCTGATGCGGCGGGTCTCGCCACCCAGGATCTCCTGGAGCTGGCTGTTGACGATCTTGACGATCTGCTGGGCAGGGTTGAGGGCCTCGTTGACCTCCGCGCCCAGCGCGCGTTCCTTGACGGCGGCCGTGAATTCACGGACCACGGGCACGGCGACGTCGGCATCGAGCAGCGCGCGACGGATCTCGCGCACCGTGGCGTCAACGTCCGCCTCGCTGAGCTTGCCCTTGCCCCGCAGGTTCTTGAACGTGGCTGTGAGGCGATCGGAGAGGGAGTTGAACACGGAGTCCTCGCTGTTGCGGTACGTGGAGTGCGGCGGATGTAACCGGTGCACAAGACTAACAACCCTGGGTGACGTCCCGGGGACCGGGCCGGAGCGGGAAGCCGAGTTCAGTCACGGGCGGACACGGGACGCCCGCAGTGCGTGCCGGGTTGATGCCGATCAGATCGGGGCCGCGGTCACGCCGCTCCCCGGCAGACCGACGCCAGCCGGGCAGGGCCGCTCAGGCGGAGAGGCGTTCGCCGTCGTCGTTCCGGGACTGCCGCGTGGCAGGCATGGCGGACTCCGTGATCGGCCCGCCCATGGTTCGGTCCGTGCCGCCCGGAAGGTGGATCTCCCCCGTGTTGAGGGTGATCACGGTGGCCACACGTTCAGGCGCATCCCCAGACTGTCCGTCGGAGGCTTGCCCGACAGGCACGCCGGTCACGACTTTCCGGACCTTGGGAAAGACGAAGCGATCCATGGCCCACCAGCGAAAGACCATGGCAATCGCCGTGCCGATCACGGGCCCGGCGACGAAGTCGGCGACTTCCTGGACCAGAAAACTGTGCGTCGGTGCTTCCAGTCCCAGGACGTAACGGGACACGTACACGGGAGCGCTGTTGAGCAGAATCCCCACCCCACACACGACCGCGAACAGAAACATCTCCAAGACGGAATGGTGCTTGCCCTGCTGGTCGAAGGTCCAGGTCTTGTTGAGCAGGTAAGACACGACACTTGCAACCGTGGTGGCCACGATCATGGCCGTGGTGGGTTTGTCGCTGAGCACCGTCCATTTCAAGACGAAGTTCAGCGCGACGGTGAGGGCGAAGCAGGCCCCGCCGACCGCCAGAAAGCGCAACTGCCGGTTGTACTTCTCGCGCACCCGAGCCGTGCGTTGCGCCATGTGTGTCACGTTCCGGACCCGTTTCTCCCGTGTTCGGCCCGGCATCTTCACCGTGCGGGGCCCTGTCCCGTACCTGGTCCGGCCTGGTCCATCGGGGGTGACGACAGTCCGGATGACCCCAAGTTTAGATACAAAGCACGCTGTCCTACGGGTGGTTTCCGTGATCTTGACAACTCCGTGGTGGAGTTCAGATGGCGGTTTCGTCCCGTTCACCGGTACGGACACGGACCACCTGGTCCACGGCCATGACCCAGACCTTCCCGTCTCCCGCCCGTGCCGTGTTGGCCGCGGCGACCAACACGCCGACCACGTCGTGTTCCTGAGCGTCGTCGACCAGGATCTCGATCCTGATCTTCTCCAACAGGTCGACCGTGTACTCCGCGCCTCGGTACACCTCCGTGTGCCCGCGCTGCTGGCCGTAACCGTGGACGTTCTGGACGGTCATCCCCTGGATGCCGTACTGCTCCAAGGCCGTCTTGATCGTCGGGAATTTCTCGGGTCGAATGATCGCCGTGATGAGCTTCATCGCTGTGCCTTTCTCGAGGACGTTGTCTCTGCCCGGGGCCGGGTCCGTCCGACCGTGCCCGGGAGGTGATGACCTGTGGGGTCTGGTGCGGGCCTCAGCGTGCGCCGTCGTCGGCTGCTCCCTGCGGCACCCGCAGGCTGGCGCCCATGGTGGTGCGCGGCAGGAAGGAGCCCGAGGCGTCACCGGCCAGGTTGTACCCGGATTCGGCGTGGGTGGTCACGTCGACGCCCTGGATCTCGTCGTCCTCCGAGATACGGAAGCCGATGGTCTTGTCGATGACCACGGCGATGACAGTGGTGAGCACCGCGCAGTAGAGCACGGAGACCACGACGGCGAGCACCTGCGTACCGAGCAGTCCGAAGCCCCCGCCGTAGAACAGGCCCGCGGTGCCCTCGGACGGCAGCGCGATGAACCCCAGGGCCACCGTGCCGATCAGGCCGGAGACCAGGTGAACGCCGATGACGTCCAGGGAGTCGTCCATCTTGAGCCGGTACTTGAGTCCCACAGCGATCGCCGAACAGATGCCGGAGACGAAACCCAGGACCATGGCCCACACCGGGGACACGTTGGCGCAGGCCGGGGTGATGGCCACCAGCCCGGCGACGACGCCGGAGGCTCCGCCCAGGGAGGTCGCGTGACCGTCACGCAGGCGTTCCGTGAGCAACCAGCCCAGCATCGCGGCGGAGGGTGCCGCCATGGTGTTGACCAGGATCAGGCCCGCCTGTTCCGGCGAGGACGCGGCACCGACGTTGAAGCCGAACCAGCCGAACCACAGGATCGCCGCACCCAGCATGACCAGCGGGAGGTTGTGCGGACGCTGGTTGGGATCACTTCCGAAGCCCTTGCGGGCCCCCACGATCAGGATGAGGATCACGGCCGCCACACCGGCGTTGATGTGGACCACCAGCCCGCCCGCGAAGTCGATGGCTTCACCGAAGCGGGAGCCGATCGCACCGTCCTCGGTCAGCAGACCACCGCCCCAGACCATGAACGCCAGGGGCGCATACACCAGGGTTGCCCAGATCGGGACGAACACCGCCCAGGCCCCGAACTTGGCGCGGTCGGCGATCGCCCCGGAGATCAGTGCCACGGTGATGATCGCGAAGGTGGCGCCGAAGGCCGCACCCAGCAGGTCGCCGCTACCGATCAGGTTGTTCAACCCGAAGTCGGCGGTGGGGTCCCCCACCAGACCACCCAGGATGGCGTCACCTCCGGACATCGAGTAGGCCCACAGGACCCACACCACGGTCACCAGACCGATCGAGATGAAGCTCATGAGCATCATGTTCAGGACGGCTTTTGCCCGGGTCATGCCGCCGTAGAACAGTGCCAGGCCCGGCGTCATGAACAGGACCAGGGCGGATGCCACCACCGTCCAGACGTCTGCTGCTGTCAGCGTGATCTCGTCCACGCTCGTCTCCCTTCACGCCCCGTCCATACAACGGGGCGGGTCTCCTACGGATACGAATTCCACGTGGGAAACAGTCAACGGGACCGGTGTTTCGGGCGCGGGCGGTGTGTGTTGCCCACGTGTTTCACCAGCACCGGGGATGTGACAACCAGATTTCGACCGTGTGACGGCCTCGCGACGGTGGGCGGAGCGGCTAGTTCGCCCGGTCGGTCGCGGTCGGGTCCAGGACGACCTTGATGCAGCCATCGGTCTTCTTCTGGAACATCTCGTAGGCGGCCGGGGCCTGTTCCAGGGGCAGTCGGTGGGTGACCAGGTCCTGCACGCCCAGTGGATCCGCGGGGTCCTCGACCAGCGGCAGCAGGTCGTCGGTCCAGGACCTGACGTTGCACTGGCCCATGCGCAGGGTCAGCTGCTTGTCGAACATCCGCAGCAGCGGCATGGGGCTGGCGGCCCCTCCGTACACTCCGCTGAGGGACACGGTTCCACCGCGGCGCACCAGGTCGATCGAGGTGTGCAGTGCGGAGAGGCGGTCGCTGCCGACCGTCGACATCAGTTTGCGCCCCAAGACGTCCGGCAGAATTCCGACAACGTGCTGGGCGCCAGCCGCCACCGGATTGCCGTGAGCCTCCATTCCGACCGCGTCAACGACGGCGTCCGGGCCTCGACCTTCGGTGGCCTCTCGAATGGTCGCCAGGGCTTCGTCGTCGGGAGCCATGACCTCGACGCCGTGGCGCGCTGCCATGTCCCGGCGCTCCCGCAGGGGCTCGATGCCGTACACGCGCGCGCCCAGGTGCCGGGCGATCCGAGCGGCGAACTGACCGACTGGGCCGAGGCCGACGACCGCGACGGACTGACCTTCGCCCACCCCGGCATGCTGCACGGCCTGCCACGCGGTCGGAAGGATGTCGCTGAGGAACAGATACCGTTCGTCGGGAAGCTGGTGCCCGATCTTGATCAGCCCGTGGTCGGCGTGAGGTACACGGAGGTACTCAGCCTGCCCGCCCGGGACCTGACCGTAGAGCTTGGAATAGCCCAGTAGCGCCGCTCCACAACCGGATTCGGTGACCTGGGTGGTCTCACACTGGGACTGCAGCCCACGGCGACACATCCAGCAGTGCCCGCAGGCAATGTTGAACGGGACCACCACGCGATCTCCGGGCACCACGTGTGTGACCCCCGCCCCGACCTCTTCCACGATTCCCATGGGTTCGTGCCCGACCACGTCCCCGGGGGTCATGTAGGGACTGAGTACCTCGTAGAGGTGGAGATCCGATCCGCAGATGGCGGTGGAGGTGACGCGTACGACCGCATCGGTGTGTTCCACGATCTGGGGATCCGGCACCTCCTCGACACTGACCGTGCGCTTTCCCTGCCAGGTGACTGCCTTCATGATCTGCCCTTCCTGAGACCGGACCTCGGGCCCAGGACCATACAATCAGGTTACTTATGATTTTGTCACGTGGGTGCTTTCACTGCGGTGCTCCGCGAGATGCCGGATCCTCGAACTGCGCGATCTTCTGGTGCCGTCGATGTTCTGGTGCCGTCTGTGTCTTGGTGCAGGGGCGGCCTAGTTGTACTTCCCCGTGACGTTGTGAACGCGTTGTGAGGGTGTTTGGCCGCCGATGCCGGTGTGGGGTCTGTGGTGATTGTAGTGCTTGAGCCACCGCGTGTAGGCGGCTTCTCGTTCGGCCTCACTGGTGTAGGGCTGCGCGTAGGCCCATTCAGCGGCCAGCGTCCGGTTGAACCGCTCAACCTTGCCGTTGGTCTGCGGCCTGTAGGGTTTCGTCCATCGGTGCTTGATGTCCTCACCCAGTGCCTCAGCGAAGGCATGGGAACGGTAGCAGGCACCGTTGTCCGTCATCACTGCCGTCACGCTCACTCCGAGGCTGGCGAAGAACGCTTCGGCCCTTCTCCAGAACGCCGCCGCAGTCTCCTTGCGTTCATCGTCGAGGAGCTCGGAGTATGCGACCCGCGAGTGGTCATCCACCGCATGGTGGAGATACCGGTAGCCACGTGAGCCCGCTGCTCCGTGTCGGTTGGCTCTATCCCGCACGACGCCGGCGGCACGGTCCTGGGCGGAGCCTCGACCGTGGACCCGCCAACCACCGCCGTCAGGAATACGGCCTTGCTTCTTGATATCCACGTGCACCAGCTGGCCCGGTGAGGCGACTTCGTAGCGCACTGGTTTCGGCTTTCGAACCGGTAGCCCGGTGGTCTGGTCGATGTTGACCAGCTTCGGCATCCGGAACCGGGCCAGAACCCTCCCCACCGTAGAGCGGTGCAGGTGCAGGTGATACGCAATTCGGTGCGGACCCCAGCGGCGGGTGAACCGTAACGCGATGATCCTGCGCTCCGTCTTGTGCGGCAGTCGGTTCGGGCACGTGCGTGGTCGTGAACCGCGGTCGGTGAGTGCTTCCCCAGCGCGGTACCGGTCCGCCCATCGCTTCGCTGTAGCCGGGGAGCACTGGAAGCGTTCGGCTGCTCGGCGTAACGGCCACCCCTGCTTCACGACGAGGATAGCGAGGCGACGACGTCCCTCGGGCGTCAAAGGTGCGTTAGCGTGAGTCACGAAGGCCTCCGTGGTGAAGATGTTGAGTGTGGTAACCCACATCTTGCCCGGAGGCCTTCATCTACCCCGCGTGTTCACAACCTGCCGGGGAAGTACA
>NZ_RKMF01000016.1 GCF_003797835.1 Kocuria soli | reverse complement strand
CCCCGCGGATTCCTCCGCGGGGCCGACTCATGAGGTCATACCGATCAGCCGAGGGCTGACATCCCTGCGTCACCGGCGGACACGGGTTCCTATGTCTGCTTAGGATGGCGGAAATCGCCAGGACCCAGATTCACTGTGGCCCGCGTGAGATTGAGGAGGCCCTTGTGAAACTCGCCGAACAGATCGTCGCCCAACTTCAGGCCGCCGGTGTCAAGCGCATCTACGGGATCGTGGGCGACAGCCTCAACCCCGTGGTGGACGCCGTGCGCCAGACCGGAGGACTCGCCAAGGGCGGCATCGACTGGGTCCACGTCCGCCACGAGGAAGCCGCGGCCTTCGCGGCCGCCGCAGAAGCGCAACTGACCGGCGAACTCGCCGTGTGTGCGGGCTCCTGCGGGCCCGGCAACCTGCATCTGATCAACGGGTTGTACGACGCGCAGCGTTCGGGTGCCCCGGTGTTGGCCATCGCCTCGCACATCCCGTCGGCCCAGATCGGCCAGTCCTTCTTTCAGGAGACCCACCCGGACCGGTTGTTCAACGAGTGCTCGGTCTACAGCGAGCTGATCTCGACCACCAAGCAGGCACCGCGCGTGGTCCGTTCGGCCATCCAGCACGCCACCGGGCTGGGCGGCGTCGCCGTCGTGACCCTGCCGGGCGACGTGGCCGATCTGGAGGCCACGGAGAAGACCCCGCACTGGACACCGGTCATGGCGGCCTCGACCGTGCCGAACCCGGAGTGTGTTCAGGAGATCGCAGGGGTGCTCAACGACGCCAAGAAGGTCGCAATCTTCGCCGGCGACGGCGTGCGCGGAGCCCACGACCAGGTCATCCAGCTCGCCGAGACGCTGGGGGCCCCCGTGGGCCATTCCTTGCGAGGCAAGGACGCCATCCAGTTCGACAACCCGTTCGACGTCGGCATGACCGGTCTGCTGGGGTACGGGGCCGCGGCCGAGGGTCTACAGGACGCCGACGTGATGCTCATGCTGGGCACGGACTTCCCCTACGACCAGTTCCTGCCCGACACGGTGACCATCCAGGTGGACCGTGACCCTTCCGCGCTGGGCCGCCGGACGGATGTGCAGTACCCGGTGCAGGGCGACGTCAAACCCACCCTCGAAGCCCTGCTGCCGCTGCTCGAGGCCAAGAAGGACCGCAGCTTCCTGAAGAAGACCCTCAGGCGTCACGACAAGCTCATGAACAACGCCGTAGGCGCCTACACACGCAACGTCAAGCGCCTGCACCCCATTCACCCCGAGTACGTCGCGGACATGCTGGACCAGGTGGCTGCCGAGGACGCGATCTTCACGGCGGACACCGGGATGTGCAACGTGTGGTCGGCCCGCTACATCCGGCCGCTGGGGACCCGCAGGATCATCGGGTCGTACCTGCACGGGTCCATGGCCAACGCACTACCCCATGCGATCGGCGCCCAGGTCGCCCACCCGGGCCGTCAGGTGATCTCGATGTCCGGCGACGGCGGTCTGTCCATGCTCATGGGCGAACTGGTCACGGCGGCGATGTATCGGCTGCCGATCACCGTGGTGGTGTTCAACAACTCCACGCTGGGCATGGTCAAGCTCGAGATGCTGGTGGACGGTCTGCCCGACTTCGGCGTCGACGTCCCGGACGCCAACTACGCCAAGGTGGCGGAGTCCCTGGGATTCCAGGCACAGCGCGTGGTCAAGGCCAAGGACGTGGAGGGGGCGCTGAAGTCAGCGCTCTCGCACGACGGTCCGTCACTCGTGGAGGTCATCACCGACCCCAACGCTTTGTCCATGCCGCCCAAGATCACCGGGGACCAGGTCTTCGGTTTCGCCACCGCGATGAGCAAGGTCGTGCTCAACCGCGGCGCCGGTGAGGCCGTGTCGATGGCCCGCTCCAATCTGCGCAACGCCAACGCTCTGCGCTAGGTGAGTGGATTCAGGCGACCGCGATGTCGCCGCGCATGAAGGTGACCGGCAGCCACCTCATGCGGTTTCCTGGGCCCCGGCGGCGTGGTCGCCGGGGCCCGGGCGACCCGCCACGAATCGTGTGCGTCCGTCGAACTCGACGGCCATGCGGATGCGTTGCAGGAGTTCATCTTTCATGGGCGGAAGCCCGTCGAGGGGGAACCAGCCGACCTCGGTGGATTCGTCGTCGTTGACCACCGGTTCCCCGCTGACCCAGCGACACCGGAACGTGTGGTCCAGGAAGATGCAACGGTCGCCGTTGGGAAACACCTTCTCGTCCCCCGCCTTGACCCAGGCCAGTCCCTCCACCTCGCAGACCACACCAGCCTCTTCCTGGCACTCGCGCACGGCGGTGTCCGCGGGCTCCTCGCCGGGGTCCACGATGCCCGTGATGGGTGCCCAGATGCCGTTGTCCGCTCGGCGCCCCAACAGGACGTCGTCGCCGCGCAGGACGACGGCCGTGGCACCGGCCAGCCACAACGAGTCGTGCCCGATCTTCCGACGCAACTCGAGGATGAAATCGGGTGTGGGCACGGTTGGCTCCTGGCGCTCGGGGACGAGGGCTGACGCCTCCGATGGTGTCACACGGCACGCGCGGAGCCTCCATGGAGACCGACGGCGGGGGCTTGAGGCAGGGGTCAGACCAGGACGAGCGCGAGCATGGCCCCGACCAGCATCGACGGCCCGAACGGCACCCTGTCCGTGAGGTGCGCCCTCCTGGTCAGCAGCAGCACCACGGCCACCAGACCGCCCACCAGGAACCCCAGAATGGTTCCCCACAGGACGGTCCACACGGAGGCGAAACCCAGAACGGTTCCCAACATGGCCGCCAGTCGCACGTCCCCCAGGCCCAACGCCCCCGCGGAAGCCTTGCGCAGCAGGTAGTACACACCCCACATGCCGATGGCACCCAGGCCCATGCCCAGGAGGCGCTGCGGTTGGTCGGAGAGCACGGCGGCCAGCCCCAGGAGCCCGGCGGCACCGGCCCAGGCAGGACGAACGACGACGCCGGGCAGCCGGTGGTCACGCAGATCTACGTAGATCAGCCACACGCTGACCAGTGCCAGACCGGTCAGGGCGAGCAGGACGCAGAACGTCGCCACCAACCCGGACAGCTCCCCGGCGGATGCGTGGAGTGTCAAGTACTCCCCCATGTGCACAAACATAGTCCGGGGGGCAGCTCTCCGCCGCGCACCGGGCCGACCTGTGGACACTCTCCCGTGGCCGCCCGGGCCACCGTCCATAGACTGGTGGCATGTCATCTGCCAGGGATTACGGGCGTCCGGCCGCAGCCCCCGGGACGGACCCGGACGAGTTCGCCGCGCTGTGCC
This sequence comes from Kocuria soli, assembly GCF_003797835.1. Lineage (GTDB taxonomy): Bacteria > Actinomycetota > Actinomycetes > Actinomycetales > Micrococcaceae > Kocuria > Kocuria soli. The sequence goes on along the minus strand of NZ_RKMF01000016.1, from coordinate 80,755 downwards.
GGTCCTCCCCGTGGAAATGGGACACCGTCCGTTTCACCCTCGAATGGCTCCTGCCCGCCCAGGGCGAGGGTGCCGCAGCGGCAGGCGTACGGGATCCGAGCATGGGCGCCGGCACGGACACCCCGCCTGTCCCCGTCCGCGCGTGGGTGCGCCGCCCGCAGGACCTCCGGGTCGAGACCCTGGGTGGGGACCCCCTGTACACCGTGACCGACCTGGGCCGTTCGCGGCAGGACTTCTACGTGGCCTCTCGTCCGGACTCCTGGCTCCTGCCCCCTTCGTTGGTGGCGCCCGTGTACCGCCGGTCGGGCCTGGTCGAGCGCCGCCCCGAAGCCGCCTACGGGGATCCCGTCTTCGGTGGTGGGCGGTGGCAAGCCGTCCTGGACCCCGTCGAGATCGCCGGCCCCGCCCTCAAACCCCTGTACCTGGCGTCCCAGCGTCCAGCCACGATCACCGACGTCCAGGTGGGCACGGACGACAACGGACGCGCCGTGCGCAGCGCCGTCGTCACCCCCGGGGCCTCCTACGCACCCTCCGAACCGGGACATGCCCTGACACCGGCCGCCACGCGGGTGGTCGTGGACGAGCGCACGGGGATCTGCGTCTCCACCACCGTTCTGGAAGGGCCCCTCGCCGGAGCAGGTCACCGACTGCGGATCGAAGCGGTGGACGAGTACCTGCTGGACGACCTCTTCACCCCCGTGTCCTTCGACCTCACGGACGTGTCCCGGCACGTGCCGTGGATGGTGGAAGCCTGAGTCCCCCGTACTCTGGTGCGGGTCCGGCCACGCCCCCACTCGGGCCCGCTCTGACAGCCTGAACCCGCGTCCCGCGCCCGATCACGCCCCGCCACTTCCGACCGAAGGGTCCCCATGAGTTCCTCTCGTTCCGCTTCCCCCGAGCGCTCGAGCCGTGTCCTGCGCGGCCCCGGCCCGGGAACTCCTTCGGTCGCGGCACTCGCGGTCATGGTCGGCGGGATGCTGGCCGTGTCCGCGGCATTCGTAGCCTACGTCCTGGCGACACGTCCGAAGCCGGGACTGGACATGCAGGTGTACTGGCGTGCCGCCCAGGTGCTGCAGGGAAACAACCCCACCACCTCGGATCTCTACGACCCCGTCCTGGTCCAGGCGGGCAAACTGGAATTGCCGTTCACCTACCCGCCCCTGTCCGCATTGGCGTTCTACCCGCTGGGTGGCATGACGTTGGAGCAGGCGTGGACCACCATGGCCGTCGTCGGGGTGCTCCTCACGTGCGTGCTGGCGGCCGTCTGCCTGCGCCTGGCGCCGTTCTCCCGTGACTGGTTCGGTGTGCGCGTGGTCCCCACGCTCCTGGCATTCGCCGTGTTCTGCGGTGTGCTGTGGAACCTCTACCCCTCCCGCTTCACCATCGTGTACGGCCAGGTCAACACCATGTTGGCCATCTTGATCCTGGCGGACCTGGGGCGACGGGCACGGCGCCGGTGGGGCAGCGGGTTCCTCACCGGCGTGGCCGCCGGGTTTAAGATCACCCCGGCGGCCATGGGCCTGGTGCCTCTGGTCCAGGGACGGTGGCGCACCCTGGTCGGCATGGCCGTCGGTGTGGCAACGACGATCGCGGTCTCCGCCGTGTTCCTCCCCCGGGAGGTCTGGGCCTACTTCACCTCCGAACTGTGGCAGACCGGCCGCGTGGGTGAGGTGGACCGCATCTCCAACATGTCGCTCAACGGCCTCCTGCACCTGTGGGACCTGCCGGACGGACTGCTCAAGCCCGTCTGGCTGGCCGCGGTCCTGCTGGTGGTGGCCGGTGGCGCGGCGGGCATTCGGCGGGCCTCACGTGTCCAGGACTTCTTCTCCGCAACCGTGATCGGCGCCCTGGTCATGCTGTTGATCTCGCCCATCACGTGGGAACACCACTGGGTGTGGGTCGCTCCCCTCATGATCGCCCTGGTGCCCGCCGCGCCGCGGGCCGCGCCCGCTTGGCAGTGGGCCGTTGCCCTGACCTTGATCGGTCTGGTGTTCTGGTCCTTCACCAGCGCACCCTCGGTGTTCGCGGCCCAAGTGCTCGGCGAGAACTACCCCGAGGTCGTCCTGCACGGTCCGCCTGCCCTGGAACGGGTGGCAACGGTGCCGGTGGTCGTCGCCGTTCTGTCCGGAGTGTGGTTGGCGCTGCGCCCGTACCCGGCCGCACTCACCGCACTCACCACGGCCCCCGAACCCCGGGACTCAGATCTCGGCGCGCTCCAGGACCTCGGTGACCAGCGCCGCGATCGGTGACCGCTCGGACCGGGTCAGCGTGATGTGTCCGAACAGGGACTGGCCCTTGAGGGCCTCGACCACCGCGGTCACGCCGTCGTGACGCCCCACCCGCAGGTTGTCCCGCTGGGCGACGTCGTGGGTCAGCACCACCTTGGAGTTCTGCCCCATGCGGGAGAGCACGGTCAGCAGGACATTCTTCTCCAGCGACTGGGCCTCGTCCACGATCACCCAGGCATCGTGCAGGGAACGCCCGCGGATGTGGGTCAACGGCAGAACCTCGATCAACCCGCGTGAGGTCACCTCCGACATCACGTTCTCGCTGACCACAGCGCCCAGGGTGTCGTACACGGCCTGTCCCCAGGGGTTCATCTTCTCGTCCTCGGTGCCCGGGAGGTACCCCAGCTCTTGGCCGCCCACGGCGTACAGCGGGCGGAAGACGATCACCCGCTTGTGCTCCTGACGTTCCAGAACGGCTTCCAACCCGGCGCACAGGGCCAGGGCCGACTTGCCCGTTCCGGCGCGGCCACCCAGGGACACGATCCCGACCTCGGGGTCCAGGAGCAGGTCGATCGCCAGGCGTTGTTCGGCCGAGCGCCCGGACAACCCGAAGACTTCGCGGTCGCCCCGCACCACCCGGGCCGTACCGTCTTCCCGCACCCTGGCCAGCGCGTTGCCGCGCACGGAGTGCAACACCAGTCCGCCATTGGTCGGCAGGCCCTCCGCACCGGGGACGGGAACCGATTCGTCCGAGTACAGGCGGGCGACGACGTCGTCGTCCACGTCCAGCTCTTCCAGGCCGGTGTATTCGGAGTCGGCTGCCGAGACCCATTCGGCGCGGTACTCGTCGGCGTCCAGGCCCAGTGCGGAGGCCTTCACCCGCATGGGGAGGTCCTTGGACACCACGCACACGTCATGCCCCTCGTCAGCAAGGTTCTTGGCGACCGCCAGGATGCGCGAGTCGTTGTCCTTGAGCCGGAAGCTGTGGGGCAGCACGGTGTCGGAGACGTGGTTGAGTTCCACGATCAGGCGCCCGCCGTCGTCGCCCAGGGGCAATGGCTTGTTGAGGTTGCCGTGCTCCGTGCGGAACTGGTCCAGCAGGCGCAGGGCCTTGCGCGCGAAGTACCCGAGTTCGGGGTCGTGGCGTTTGCCCTCCAACTCGGTGATCACGATGACCGGCAGCACCACGTCGTGCTCCGCGAACCGCAGAATCGCTCGGGGGTCCGAGAGCAGTACAGAGGTGTCCACGACGTAGGAGCGCACTCCCGATCGCGGTTGAGCGGAGCCCCCCGTGGTGGTCTCAACGGTGGGTTCCGTGCTGGTGGTCGTCATCGCGGCGTCCTTCCGGTTCGGGACGACCGGCGTCGGTCACCGGCCGCCTGAAGCCACGGTGACACAGCAGCTCAGCCGGGCCTGCCCAGGACACGTGAATGAGCCGTGAACTCGCGGCATGTGACTCGCAACACCGAGTGGCCGCGAGGTGTCAGCCGCCGAATCGGCGCTTGCGGGAGGCATAGTCCCGGAGCGCACGCAGGAAGTCCACGTGACGGAAGTCCGGCCACAGCGCTTCGCAGAAGTAGTACTCCGAGTAGGCCGACTGCCACATCAGGAACCCGGACAGGCGCTGTTCCCCGGAGGTGCGGATGAGCAGGTCGGGGTCGGGCTGACCGCGGGTGTAGAGGTGTTCGGAGATGTCCTCCGCGGACAGGGTCGCCACCAGCTCACGGACGTCCTCCCCCCGGTCCAGGGCATCCGTGAAGATCTCCTTGACGGCATCCACGATCTCCTGCCGGCCCCCGTACCCCACGGCGATGTTCAGGTGCGGCCCGGGGTTATTGGCGGTCACGGTGCGCAGTGTCTCGAGCCTGTCCCGCAGCGCTTGGGGAAGCATCTCCAGGGCACCCACGGGTTGGGCCCGGCAGAGCCCTTCTTCCTGGAGGCGCTGGGTCAGGCCGGTGATGATCTCGATCAACGGCCCGAGTTCCGCGGCGGGACGCTTGAGGTTCTCGGTCGAGAGCACGTAGAGAGTGACCACGGGGATCTTCAGGTCCCGGCACCAGCCCAGGAACTCGATGATCTTCTCCGCACCGGCGCGGTGCCCGTCCTCGGTCGAGCCGCCGAACTGCTTGGCCCAACGCCGGTTGCCGTCCACCAGCACGCCCACGTGGTGCGGGAGGCGCTCGGGGTCCAGATCGGCCGCCAGGCGCTGTTCGTAGATCCGGTAGAACGGTCGAGCTTTCGTCATTCCGTTCCCCTTCTCCCCTGCCTTCTGCCGCGTCGTCTCCACCCCAACCCGCCGACGACGAGCGATCGCCCACGAGCGGCCGACGCCGTGGCTGGTCATGACTCTGCGTGGATTCTCCCAATGTATCGCGTGTCCGTCGCGCCGCCGTCGACTCACAGCATCCACAGAAGTTCTGGCCCTAGGATTGTGTCCGGTCCCCGTGGTACCGCGTACTTCTCAGGTGCCGGTGCCCCGCCGGCGTCACCGACGGCGCATCGTTGCGGCCGAACCGTCCGCCGCTGACCGCCCCGACTTCAAGGAGGTTCCTTTGTCCGACCAAGCCTCCACCGCGCGCCAGTCGCGCAAACGACGTACGCGCCACGCCCCGGTCATCCCCGAGGTCATGGAGACCGTGGCCCGGTCTCCATTGCTGCACAAGCTGGGCTCGACCCTGGCTCACCCGCCGGTGCCGCGAAAGCCGGCTTGGCGCGGCTGGATCCACGCGGCCTTCACGCCCGTGGCCTTCGTGATGGTCCTGGTGGCCATGATCCTGGCACCGTCGCTCGAACTGCGCATCGCCTGCGCAGTCTTCGGGGTGACAGGCCTGCTGCTCTTCGGAGTCTCGGGGATCTACCACCGCAGCTACTGGTCCCCCCGGGTCACGGCGGTCCTGCGCCGGCTGGACCACACGAACATTGCCCTGTTGATCGCCGGCACCTACACCCCGGCAGCAATCGCGCTGATGCCGGATCCCACCGTGCTGTTGACGGTCATCTGGGGTTCGGCGATCGGCCTGGTCCTCTTCCGGCTGGTCTGGATGTCCGCACCCCGGTGGCTCTACACGCCGTTGTACGTGGTCATGGGGTGCATCGCGGTGGCGTATCTGCCGCAGTTCTGGCCCGTGCAGCCCGTGGCCACGATCATGCTGGCCATCGGCGGGCTGGCGTACATCGCCGGAGCCGTGACCTACGCCCTCAAGTGGCCCATCCTGGCCCCGCGGACCTTCGGGTTCCACGAGGTGTTCCACGCCTGGACGGTCGTGGGCTTCATCTGCCACTACATCTCGATCATGTTCGCGATGTTCGGCTCGACCCTGGTCAGCTGAGGCCCCGACGGCGCCGTCGCCGACCCGCTCCCCCAACTTTCAACACGGTTTTCTACCAATCAGGCCTCCCGATCGGCAGAAACCCGTGTTGAAAGTTCACTCGGTGAAGTCGGTCGGGTCCTGACCGTCTGAAGTCGGTTCCTGGGGCGTGTCGGCAGCCTCTTCCCTGGACTCCGGCGCCTCGGTCCGCCCCGCGGCCTCACGCTCGCGGGCGTACGCCATGCGGTAGCGCAGACGCCGCTGACGGCGCATGAAGTCCAGGATCAGGGCGGTCAGGGCCAGGACCACGAAGAACGTGGCGAAGAACCCGATTACTCCGGGGCTGACCTGTTCCGGCTCCAACCCCGGCATGAGGTCGTTGGGGTCCGAGGGTGCAGCGGTCTGTAGGTACAGCGTCAACATGTGGGGTGAACTCAGCTTTCAGCGGGCGTTCGTCGGGAGGCCACGGGCAGCGGGGTACTGCGCGGGCCGGGACGGGTGACGATCAGATCTGCCAGTCGGGTTGCGGGGCGTAATCGGGATCCGGCCGGACCTCGTCCACGATCCCCGCGAACAGGCACGTCTCCGGGACCGGCGAATCAACTCGGCTCTCTGCCAGCACGTAGTCCTCCCACGGCCAGGCCGCAGCCTGGAACTCCGGAGAAACGGCGAAGAACAGGGAGTCCGGCGCAACCTGCGTCTCGTGACAACGCAGCGCCTCCTCCCGCACGGAGAAGGACTCGGGGCAGAAGATCTTGGTGGTCGTCGGATGTGCCCCCAACACGGCCTTGTTGCCTTCGGCGTCCTGGGTCTCCATGATCCGCGCGATGCGCTCCGCGAACGGGGACTCCAGCCCGCGTTCGGTCATCGCCTCGTGCAGCGCGATGAAGCGCTCCGTGTTGAAGGCCTTGTCGTAGTAGAGCTTCAACGGCTGCCACGGCTCACCCAGATCCGGGTACTTGGTTGGGTCCCCCGCGGTCTGCCACGCGTGCATGGAGACGTTGTGGGTCTGGATGTGGTCCGGGTGCGGGTACCCGCCGTTCTCGTCGTAGGTCAGGATCACGTGGGGACGGAACTCTCGGATCAGCTTGACCAACGGGGCCGCCGCGATCTCCACGGGCTGCAAGGCGAAACAGCCCGCCGGCAACGGTGGCAGCGGGTCGCCTTCGGGCAGACCGGAGTCCATGAAACCCATCCACCGGTGCTTGATGTCCAGTGCCTCGGCCGCCCGGCGCATCTCGTCCCGGCGGTAGCCCGGCAGGTCGCGTTCGGCGTGCGGGACGCCTTCCATGGCCGCGTTCAGGATGTCTCCGCGTTCCCCGCCCGTGTTCGTGGCCACCATGACGTCCACGCCGAGTCCGCGGTAATGCGACATGGTTCCGGCACCCTTGGACGATTCGTCGTCCGGGTGGGCGTGCACTGCCAAGAGGCGAAGGTCAGGGTACGAAGGCACGAACGGGCTCCTTCGGGGATCCAGGCCCCTGTCGAAACGGTCGGGTGCCGCTGTGACGCTGGTCTGCTGCGACCTACGCGGCGGCGCGACCAGTCTACGCGCCGCTGTGGACGCCGCCGGGCCCATCGGCCACCGCCACTAGACTCGGTTCATGCCCGAAAGCCAGACCGATGCCGTGCTTGAGCAGCGCTACGCCAGGCGGCGCACCCCCGCCGTGTCCCGGCGCGCCTGGTGGGTTGTCCTTGCGGTCGGGATCTTGGTGGCCGCCGCGTTCATCATCTGGACCATCGTGGGTGGCTCCAACCGCCCGTCGACCAAGGATGTCGGCTTCGAGCTCATTTCCTCGTCCCAGATCACCGCGGACTTCGAACTCACCAAGGGCGAGGACGAGGTCGTGCGCTGCGGTGTGGAGGCTCTGAACGAGAGCTACGCGGTGGTGGGTTACACCGAAACCACCATTGGTGAGGTCCCCGCGGACCAGCTCTCGGGGCAGACCAGCGCGCATCGCGTGGAGATCAGGACCACCAACCAGGCCAATTCAGCCCGGGTCGCACAGTGCTGGGTGCTGGACTGAATCCCACGGCGAATCCGCCCGCCACGTGACAGCACCCCAGTGGGCAGAGTGCTGACCATCACGGCCTTTCGGCTAAACTTTGGTGTCTGACCACGGGCCCCGCCGTGACCGAACGCCGCACGGAACAGCGGGTCGGCAACGGCACGGGGACGATTCGACGTCGGGGCGCTCCCCCGCACGGCGTAATCCCGACCATCACCACAACCGACTGAAAACCTGCAGACAGAGAGAAGACGACTGTGCCCGAGACCCCCGAAAACCAGGGCGCCTGGCTGACCCAGGAGGCTTACGACCGGCTCAAGAAGGAGCTCGACTACATCTCCGGTCCTTACCGCCAGGAGATCGTCGACCGGATCGAAGCCGCACGCGAAGAGGGCGACCTCAAGGAGAACGGAGGCTATCACGCTGCCCGCGAGGAGCAGGGAAAGAACGAGGGCCGCATCGCCCAGCTGACCTCCCTGTTGGAGAACGCCACCGTGGGTGAGAAGGCTGCCGACGACGGCATCGTCGAATCCGGCATGGTCGTGACCGCCAAGGTCGCGGGCAACGAGATGACGTTCCTGCTGGGCTCGCGCGAAGTTGCCGAGGACCTGGTGGGCGGCACGGGCATGGAGGTCTTCTCCGACCACTCCCCGATCGGCTCGGCAATCAAGGGCCACAAGGCCGGTGAGACGCTGACCTACACGGCACCCAACGGCAAGGAGATCTCCGTGGAGATCCTCGAAGCCAAGCCCTTCGAGGGCTGAGTCAACACTCAACCGCCCAGTCGACGACGGGCGGACCCTCCTTGGCCGGCGTCGCTTGACGGCCCGCGGACGGCGCCCCCACCCTGAGCGCCGATGAAGACAGACGTCAGTGGACGACGACCGGCCGGTATCCCTCGGCCTCGAGCGCGTCGAGCACTTGACGTGAGTGTTCGTGTCCCTTGGTTTCCATGTCGATCGTGATCGACACGTCGCCCATGGCCAGCGAGCCACCGATTCGGGTGTGGTCCACGCCCGTGACATTGGCGTCCAGGCGCGAAATGATGCTCGAGATGTGGGTCAGTTCGCCGGGACGGTCCACGAGCATCATCTTGACGGTCATGTAACGTCCGGCAGCGGCCAGACCGCGCTGGATCACCTTGAGCATGAGCATGGGGTCGACGTTCCCCCCGGAGAGCACGACGACCGTCGCCCCCAGATCCCCGTAGGTCTCCTTGAGACGCCCGTCGAGCAATGCCGCCACGCCCACGACCCCGGCGGGCTCGACCACCAGCTTGTTGCGTTCCAGCATGAAGATGAGGGACTCGGCCAGGCGGTCCTCGGACACCGTAACGACGTCGTCGGCCAGTTCCTTGATGATCTGAAACGGCAGTTGGCCGGGCTGGCCGACCGCGATGCCGTCGGCGATGGTCGACACCTTCTCGAGCGAGACCAGCGCGTCCCCGGCCAGGGAGGGCGGGTAGGCGGCGGCGTTCTCGGCCTGGACCCCGATGACTCGAACCGGTCGGCCACCCTGGGCCTCACGCGCCTTGAGGGCAACCGCCAGACCGGCCAACAGCCCACCTCCGCCGACGCCCGTGAGGACGGTGTCCACGTTCGGGACCTGGTCCAGGATCTCCAGACCCAGCGTGCCTTGGCCGGCGATGATGTCCGGGTGGTCGAAGGGATGCACGAAGACCTTGCCGGTCTCCTCGGCCACCCGACGCGCCTCCGCGAGCGCCTCGTCCACCTTGGACCCGTGGAGGACCACCTCAGCACCGTGGTCCTGGGTCGCGGCCACCTTGGGCAGCGCCGCACCCAACGGCATGTAGATCGTCGCCTGGATCCCCAGCCGACGGGCCGCCAGGGCAACACCCTGGGCGTGGTTGCCGGCGGACGCAGCCACGACGCCGCGGGCCTTCTCCTCGTCAGTCAGCTGGGCCATGCGGTTGTACGCACCACGCACCTTGAACGAGCCACTGCGCTGCAGGTTCTCGGCCTTGACCCAGACCTCCGATCCGAGCATCCGGGACAGCGCGCGGGAATGGGCCACGGGGGTTCGTTCGATGACCCCTTCCAGCAGGGAGGCAGCGTGCTCGACGTCTTCAAGCGCGACCGGGAGATCGGCCAGGTTCGGAGCGCCCCGCCTGGGCTCCGTGACCGCTGGGTCCGCCACGTCGTTGTCAAGCATCAGGCACGTCCCGGATCGTTCTGGGTGTCGGGGTCTTCAAGGTCAGATTCCCGACGGGCACCGGGATGGGCCTCGGGGTCGGAATCCATCCCCTTGTTCTGGGGGAACTCCTCGGGGTCGTGACCGGGACTTCCAATCACGCGTTCCGGCGTCTCACGCCCGACGTCGCGCCCCAGGCCGTGCGGCATGCGAGAGGCTTCGGAAGTCTCCACGGCGGTGGCCGAACGAGTAGGGACGGCACGGGCGTCGTCGTCGGAATCCACGACGGCGCCGGCACTCGAGCGGGCATCCCGGCGGGCCTCCGCGGCCTGGACCTTTTCAGCGGCCGCGACCGCCAGTTCCTTCTCGTGGGCCGCGGCTGCCTTCTCGGCATCCTTGTTCTGCTTGCCGGCGTCCTCATTGTGACGTGACCGGGAGAAGCGGCGGAACTGCTGGAGGACCTGCTCCCTGGTCAGTTCCTCCTTCTTGGCCATCTTCCGGATCTCCCACGGGAAGTAGTACGGCTGCCACGCGATCTCGGGATCATTGCGCCAGCCCTGGCCGGAGAGGTAGCGAATCACCGAGTTCAGCACGGCCAACAGGGGCACGGAGAACAACGCACCCAGGATGCCCGCGACCACGGAGCCACTGGCCACGGCAAGGAACACGGCCAGGGGGTGTAGGGACACGGCCTTACCCATGATCAACGGCTGCAGGACGTTGGACTCCAGCTGCTGGACCAGGATCACGACTCCAAGCATGCCCAGGGCGATCCACGGCCCGTTGGCCACCAGGGCGACCAACACCGCGATGATCCCGGTCAGGATGGCACCCACCAGGGGAATGAACGAGCCCAGGAAAACCAGAATGCCCAGCGGAACCGCGAGCGGCACCCCCAGGAGGAAGGCGCCCAACCCGATACCAACGGCATCGATGAATGCCACGAAACCCTGGATGCGAACGTACTGGACCAGGGACAGCCACCCGCGGCGGCCAGCGCCGTTGACCGCCGGGCGGGAAGGGCGCGGGAAGAGCTTGACCATGAACAGCCAGATTTTTTCCCCGTCGGCCAGGAAGAACAGCAACGTGAACAGCATGATCAACATGCCGGTGACGATGTTTCCGGCGGTGGACCCGAAGGAGATCGCTCCGGACACAATGGTCGAGGAGTTGTTCTGAATCGCGCTGGTGCCCTTGTCCACCCATTCGTTGAGTGTTTCGGTGGAGATGTTGAAGGGCAGGTCCTCGATCATCCCGAGCAACGTGTTGATGCCCCGCATGGCGGAGTCGCTCAACTGACTGAATCCAAAGATGATCTGCTGCCCCGCCAGAGCCAACAGACCCAGTACGACAACGATCAGCCCGATCTCCACGGTCGCGGCCGCCAAGAAGGACGGAAAGTGCTTGCCACGCAGCCATTTGACCGCTGGTGAGAGGAGCCCGGCCAGCAGTGCGGCTAGGAGCACGGGGATAAGCACGTTGCTCACGTGCTTCAGCAACCAACCGGCACCCATGACGGCCGCAACGATCAGGATGAGGCGCCAGGACCAGGCTGCAGCGACCCGCACGGGTACAGAGACCGCCGACCCGTCCGGGCCCGTGGCACCCGGGAGCTCCGGCTCATGGATCCGCGCAAGTTTCTGTCCGGGGTCGGTTCTGGAGTTCGTGGACGACATGACCACCATGTTCGCATTGATTCAGTCCGTTGAACGACATGGTGAACACCGTCACGGCAGTCCGTGAGATGCCATGATGGAGGTATGTCCCTCCAGTTCTTGCGTGTCCTCGCCCAGCGCCGTCCGGCCCAGGCCATTACGGCCGAGGCTCCGGAGCGCGCCGAGCTGGAACGGATCGTCTCCGCGGCCGTGGGACCCGCCGTGCCAGGCACCCGCCCCGCCTGGCGGCTCATCGGCACCCGGCGAGAGGATGCACCACAGCTCGCGGCGGCTCTGTCCGGGTTCAAGAACCTGCCGGATCTCAAGGAGACGACGCCGCGACTCAAGGGCAAGCAGATGCGGCGAGTCGCGGCTTTCCGTGGGTCGCTGGCCTTCGCTTCAAACGGGGGGCTGGCTCTGGCCCTGATTTTTCGGCCGCGACGCGGGTCCGGGCTGCCCAGGCGCCTCCAACGCGGAGAGGCCCTCGGTGCCCGCGTGGTGCTGGAGGCGGCCTTTTACGCCAGTGGCTGGGCAACCCAGTGGTCACCGCGCAAGAGCCCGGACGCAGAACTCCTGGCCCGGTTCTACAGGCTGAAGTCGGAGGAGGAAGTCCTCGGTTGGCTGTTCGTCGGCCGCCCAGCGCCTGAGTTCGCCGGTGACCACGCGGCCACGCTGCCGCCGTCACGGGCGCCTTTGGAACTGCGCTGACCCGACACGCGACGACGGCGGCCCCCCACCCCCGGGAGGTGGGCCGCCGTCGTCGCGTGGTTGCCGCTGAGGTTCAGTCCTGCTGCAGCAGGGAGAGAATCCGCAGGATCTCGACGTAGAGCCAGATGAGGGTCACGGTCAGACCGAAGGCTGCGGACCAGGCGTACTTGCGTGCCACCCGGCCGATACCGCGCTCGATGGATTCGAAGTCCATGACCAGGGAGTAGGCCGCCAGCAGGATGGCGATGCCACCGATGAAGACGCCCAGCGGGATGCCGAAGATCTCGATGTCCGAACGGACGTTGAAGCCGGCGAACATGGACAGGCCGAAGTTGGCCAGGGCGAAGACCAGGTAGCCGATCATCGCCACGATCACGATCTTGGTCAGGCGCGGACTGGTGCGCAGGATGCGCATGCGGTAGAGCGCCAAGACGGCGACGAAGACGCCGATGGTCCCGATCACGGCCTGCAGCACGATGCCGGGATAGACGTTCTGGAAGATCCCGGAGATGCCGCCCACGAACAGGCCTTCGGCCACGGCGTAGAGCATGATCAGGGGAACGGAAGGCTCACGCTTGAACGAGTTGACCAGTCCGAGAACCAGACCGACCAGTGCGGCCGGGAAGGCAAGCACGGGGAACATCCAACCGACCACTGCGAAGACGATCACTGTTCCCAGCGTGAGGCTGGTGCGCATGATGACGTCGTCCAGTGTCATGCGGCCGGTCTGCTCACCGGAGGCTGCGGGGCTGTCGTACCAGCCCTGCATCTGCTCGGCCGACGGCGCTTGACCGTACTGCTGCTGGCCATACTGGGGAGCCTGACCGTACTGCTGCTGGCCGTACGGCGCCTGACCGTATTGGGGTGCAGCCGGGGCGCTGTGTTTCGAGCTGAAGTCGCGGAGCAACGGGTTGCCCATGGAAGTCGTCCTTTCGGTCTGGTCCCGAGCGTCCGCTGGCGCGGCTCCGGCAGGGGATCAGGGCGGTGGGCGTACAGGAATTCCCCGCCAACGGTACCAGCGCGTCCTGCCGGTCCCCCGGGCCTCATCTGGAGGCGAACAGAGTTTTCACCAGATTGTGACGGTGATGGTGACGAGCAGATCGCCGAACCCACTTGCAACCTATACCCCAAGGGGGTATAGGTTTGTCTCATGAGCACCCCCGACCTCACGACCGCACCACGGGCCTTGACCCACATCGACCTTGACGTTGGAGGCATGACCTGTGCCTCGTGCGCGGCGCGCGTCGAACGCAAGCTCAACAAGCTCGACGGCGTGACGGCAAGCGTCAACTACGCCACGGAGAAGGCGTCGGTGGACCTGCCCGTGGACCTGGATCCGCAGACGCTCGTCGAACAGGTCGAGCAGGCCGGATACACCGCACAGCTGCCTCCCCCACCGGCGACCGACAACCCGAGTAAGCCCAGGGCTGATGCCGCCGGGGACGCAACAAACCCGGCAGGGCCCTCCAATGCTGCTGGCTCGGAGCCCACCAGGGCGGACAGGGAACTCAAAGCCCTGCGCCAACGACTGATCGGTGCCGTGATCCTTTCCGTACCCGTCATTCTCCTGGCGATGATCCCCGCTCTGCAGTTCGACTACTGGGGGTTCGCCTCCTTGGTGCTGGCCGCCCCCGTGGTGGTGTGGGCCGGGTGGCCCTTCCACCGGGCCACGCTCAAGAACCTGCGCCACGGCGCCGCAACCATGGACACGCTGATCACGGTGGGCACGGCGGCGGCGCTGATCTGGTCCGTGGTGGCACTCTTCCTGGGACACGCCGGTCACCCGGGGATGAAGCACACCTTCGAGTTCACGCTGTCGCGCACGGACGGCCTGGACAACATCTACCTGGAAGTGGCCGCGGGGGTCATCACATTCGTCCTGGCCGGGCGCTACTTCGAGAAGAAGTCGAAGCGCCAGGCGGGTGCCGCATTGCGCGCCTTGCTCGAAATGGGTGCCAAGGACGTCACCGTCCTGCGGGACGGCCGCGAGGAGCGGATCAGCACCGACGCGTTGCGCACCGGTGACGAGTTCGTGGTCCGCCCGGGCGAAAAGATCGCCACGGACGGCACCGTGGTCGCGGGCCGCTCTGCCGTTGACACATCGATGCTGACGGGGGAATCCGTTCCCGTCGAAGTGACCGAGGGCGATGCCGTCACCGGCGCAACCGTGAACAAGGGGGGCCGCCTGGTCGTTCGCGCCACCCGGGTGGGCTCGGACACGCAGCTGGCCCAGATGGCCCGCATGGTCGAGGCCGCCCAGTCCGGAAAGGCCCGGGTACAGCGGCTGGCGGACCGGATTTCCGCGGTGTTCGTGCCCCTCGTGTTCCTGGTTGCGCTGGTCACGGTGATTGCATGGTTGGCGAGCGGCGCAACCCCCGCCACTGCTTTCACCGCCGCGGTGGCCGTGCTCATCATCGCCTGCCCGTGCGCCCTGGGCCTTGCCACTCCGACGGCGCTGCTGGTCGGCACCGGGCGTGGAGCCCAGCTGGGCATTTTGATCAAGGGGCCGGAGGTCCTGGAGTCCACGCGCCGCACGGACACTGTGGTGCTGGACAAGACGGGGACCGTGACCCGCGGGGAAATGACCCTGGCGAGCGTCGTGACCGACGACTCCACCGCCCGCGCCGATGTCCTTCGCCGTGCAGGCGCCGTCGAGAACGCCTCCGAGCACCCGATCGCGCAGGCTGTGGCACGCGGTGCCGCCGCAGAGATCGGTGCGCTCCCCACCCCCGACTCCTTCCAGAACGTCGAGGGTCTGGGCGTAGAAGGCACCGTCGAGGACCACGAGGTGATCGTCGGCCGACCCCAGCTGCTGATCGACCGCGGCCTTACGCTTCCCGCGCGGCTGAGTGAAGCTGTCCACCAGGCTCAGTCGGCGGGCAGTACAGCCGTCGTCGTCGCCTGGGATGGAGTGGCCCGTGGGGTCCTGGTGGTCGCCGACGAACTCAAGCCGACCAGTGCCGAAGCCGTGACCCAGTTCAAGACGCTGGGGCTGGAGCCCGTGCTGCTCACGGGTGACAACCGCGCCGTTGCCGAGCAGGTTGCGGCGCAGGTGGGAATCGATCGCGTGGTCGCCGATGTCCTTCCCGCCGACAAGGTGGAATCGGTCCAACGCCTGCAAGCGGAGGGCCGTGTGGTGGCCATGGTCGGCGACGGCGTCAACGACGCTCCGGCATTGGCACAGGCCGATCTGGGCCTGGCGATGGGCACCGGCACGGACGCGGCCATCCAGGCGGCGGACATCACCCTGGTCCGCGGTGACCTGCGGACGGCGGCCGACGCGATCCGCTTGTCCCGACGCACGCTGCGTACCATCAAGGGCAACCTCTTCTGGGCCTTCGCCTACAACGTGGCGATGATTCCGCTGGCGGCGTTCGGCCTGCTCAATCCCATGCTGGCCGGCGCGGCCATGGCATTCTCGAGCGTCTTCGTGGTCTCCAACAGTCTGCGGCTGCGCTCCTTCAAGGCCGCGAACCCGCGGAGCACCGCCGGAACACCGGAAGACGCGCCACTTGAGAACACGCCTACGGAAGCCGAAGCCCCGACGACTGCGGCACCACGAACCACAGGAGCACCACGATGACCACGCCCTCGGAACCGCTCGACATCGACGAAGCGCCCTCGGCCGATGCCCCTGAAACTCCGCACCCGCACCGGGGTTACCTGGAGGACAAGGCCCGCTACCTCGCGCGCCTCAAGCGCATCGAGGGGCAGGTCCGCGGGATCCACCGGATGATCGACGAGGACAAGTACTGCATCGACGTCCTGACCCAGATTTCGGCACTGACCAGTGCCATGGAGAACGTGGCCCTGGGCCTGCTGGAGGACCACCTCGAACACTGCGTGGTGGAGGCGGCACGCACCGGGGACGCGGAGGCGCAGGAGAAGATAGCGGAGGCCACCGCCGCCATCAAGCGGTTGGTGAAGTCCTGACGCGTCTGCCCCCGGTTCACTCCTCGGGCTGGATGCCTTCGAGGTCTCCCGTGAGATAGCGCTGAACGGTGGGGCCGATCATCACCGTGAGTTCCTCGATCGGCATGGAACGCAAGGGTTCCAGGCCCACGAGCTTTCGCGCCACGAGCAGCCCCACCATCTGTGTGGCCACCAGGCTTACCCGCTTCTCCCCCTCCCCGTACCGGGCACCGATCCGGGCCGGCAGGTCCCGCAGGATCGTTCCAAGGACCACGTCACGCACCACAGGGGCGGCTTCCGCAGAGGCCAGGACCGTGCGGGCGGTCGAGATCAATGCCGCAGACACCTCGGAGTCCCAGGTCCGCAGCGCCGCCTCCACCAGGGCCGCACCCAACTCCTCGTCCGGCTTCTGCATCGCACCTTGAACGACTTCACCCATCTGGCGGGGAACCTCCGTGGCCGCCAAGAACAGCTCCTGTTTGGTGCCGAAGTAACGGTGCACGAGGGCTTGGTCCACCCCCGCCGCGGTGGCGACGGAACGTACGGAGACGCCGTCGTAACCGCGCTCTGCGAAAGCCGATCGAGCGGCGGTCAGGATCCGTTGTTGGGTCCGTTGTCCCTTCACGCTTGTCCTCTCACACGTGCTCCGAAGGTATCGCCGTGGCCTGCACCGTCATCGGGTGCTGCGCGGCATGGTCAGTGCGGCGAGCAGCAGGGCGCCAAGGGCCATGGCGGCCAGCATCAGCGCGTCGCCGGTGAAATCTGACCCCATGCTCGCACTGTCCCGAATCTGCATGAGGGCGTCCACGGCATAGGTCATGGGCATGAACTCTGACAGCCACTGCAGGACATCCGGCATGAGGTCCGTGTCCACCAGAAGGCCGCACAGGAAGATCTGGGGAGAGATGAACACGGGCATGAACTGGACGGCCTGGAACTCGGTGCGGGCGAAGGCACTGGCCAGCAGCCCGAAGGCGATACCCACCGTGGAAGACAGTGCGGCAACCAGCACCACCCACCCGGCGGACCCCTCAGTGGTGACCCCCAGGAACCAGTACGTCACGGCACTGAGCAGCAGCGACTGCAACACCGCCATACCGGCGAAGGCCAGGGCGTATCCACCCACCAGGTCGGCCCGGTGCAGCGGCGTGGTCCACAGACGCTCCAGGGTCCCGGAGGTTCGCTCCCGCAACATGGCCACGGACGTCACCGCGAACATGACCAGCATGGGCAGGATTCCCAGCATGATCAGGGCGATCCGGGGGAACGGGTCCTGCCCGCCGGGCGGCACCGGCACGTCCCGGTAGACGTAGTACAGCAACGTCACCAGGACCAACGGGACGGCCAGGATGAGTCCCAGAGTGCGCCGGTCGGTGGTGAGTTGCTGAATGATTCTCAGGGCACTGGCCCCGAAGGTCCGCGGGTTCATGCCGCCACCCCTTCCGTGATGACCGACAGGAACGCCTGATCGTAGGTCGAAGTACCCGTTGCCTCCAGGAGCTCCGCGGGATCGGTGTCCTGGAGGATCACGCCGTGGCGCATGAGCACCAGACGGTCGCAGTGACCCGCTTCGTCCATGACGTGGCTGGACACCAGGATGGTGGTTCCGCGCTCGGCCACCCCGCGGAAATGGCCCCACAGTTCCTCGCGGGTCACGGGATCCAAGCCCACCGTGGGTTCGTCGAGCACAAGGAATTTGGGGTCGGCCACCAGGGCGCAGGCGAGGGACGCGCGGGAGGCCTGGCCACCCGACATGGACTGCACCTTCTGCTCCGTCTGTTCGGTCAGGCCGGCGGCCTCGATGGTTTCTCTGACACGCTCCGCCCCCGCGCCGTACAGCCGGGCGAAGTAGCGAACGTTCTGCTCCAACGTGAGGTCGCGGTACACGGCGGCGGCCTGCGTCACGTATCCCACCTCCGAGCGCAGCGCCTTGGCCCCCGGCTGCGCCCCGAGCACGGTGATCGTGCCGCTGTGGATCTTCTGCACTCCGACGATCGAGCGCATGAGCGTGGTCTTTCCACACCCCGAAGGGCCGAACAGGCCGGTGATGCTGCCGGGGCGGAGCTTCAGGTCGATCCCGTGGAGGACCTCTTTCTTGCCCTTCCGGACGGTCAGCGACCGTATGTTGACCGCGGCCGGTCCACCTGCATCCGCCTCCGGTCCTTTCATGAGTCGGGTGGATGCCTCCGACGCGGCCGGATCGGCACGGTGGCGCGGGTGCGCACCGGCTGTGTGTGGTCCAGTTTTGTCATCATTCGATGATGTCATCATGTGATGACTTTACGTCGGGCTCGGTCTGGGAGCAATCGTGTTCGGCCGGGCAGCGACGTCCGGAGCCAATGTGTTCTGCCGCCACTATTCGCAGCGCGACCTCATGTCCCGGACAGTGACTCCACGACCAGCCCTCCGTCGTCGTCGACCGTGACGGAAAGCTCACTCAAGTCGCCCACCACAGAGTGGGCAAAGGGAGCGACCTGGGCTGCGTCATGCGAGGTCGTCACGGCCAGCACGTGTGCCCCCGCAGCCGAACCGGCCTGCAGTCCTGCCGGCGCGTCCTCGACGACCAGGCACCGGACGGGGTCGAAGCCCAGACGCTCGGCGGCCAATCGGTACCCCTGCGGATCCGGCTTGCCCACGGTGACGTCCTCCGAGGTGATCATGACCTCGGGCACCGGCACCTGCCCGGCCGACAGGCGAGCCGTCATCAACTCCCGGTCACCGGATGTAACGGCGGCCCACCGCTGCGTCGGAAGCCGCGTGAGCAGCGCAGCTGTCCCCGGCAGCGCGATGACCTCGCTCAGATCGGAGAGTTCCAGCGCGTGGAGTTCACGTTCGGCGTCGTCATGGGACTCCGGCGGGAACAGGTCCTCGATCGTGTCGCGCGACCGGCGACCATGACACACACTGAGAATCCGCTCCGGGTCCATGCCGTGGCGGTCGGCCAGTTTGGTCCAGGACCGGGTGACGGCCGATGTGGAATCGACCAGTGTGCCGTCGATGTCGAACAGGATGGCGTCCACTTCAAAGCGCATGACCCCACGGTACGCGTGGATGGACTCGCGGCAACGCTCTCGGCTCTTGCACCTTCTACATCGCCGATGGATCGACCGTAGTTTGCGATCGTGGTCGGGCATTCCGAGTACCGATTCAAGCACTGGATCCCGACCCTAGAGTGCCCCCAGTGGGACTCGAACCCACACTGCGCGGATTTTAAGTCCGCTGCCTCTGCCAATTGGGCTATGGGGGCACAGGCCAGCCCCTCCCCGCGGACGCGGTGAGGGGCTACCTTTCGATCAGCTCAGAGCCTGATCTTGGTGCGCACGACTTCCTGACCGGTGGCGGTCTGGAAGTTCAGGCGGGGGTCACGCACGTGACGGATCGGGGCGGTGTTGCGCCCGAAGATCATGTTGAGGCCCCACTCCGTGAACACGCGAACCTTGTGCTCGAGAGTCGGGATGGCGTAGCCGTGGTACAGGCGGTGCATGGCCCAGGCCGGGAAGCCCTGGAACTCCACGCCCTTGAGGTTGGCCACGCCCTTGTTGAGACCGAACCCGGCGACCGCGCCGATGTTCTCGTGGTAGTAGTCCTCGAGTTCGCGGCCCTCACGGGCGGCCAGGATGTTCTTGGCCAGGACCTTGGACTGGCGCACGGCGTGCTGGGCGTTCGGCACGCAGAAGCCACCGACGCCGCCACCGGAGAGATCCGGGACTGCTGCGGTGTCGCCGGCCGTCCAGGCACCCTGGATGGGGCCGTCGTCGCCGGTGATGCGCAGGTCGGCTCCGGCGCGGACGCGGCCGCGCTCGTCGAGCGGGAAGTCCGAGTTCTTGGACAGCGGGTTGGCGGCAACGCCTGCAGTCCAAATGAGGGTGTCCACGTCCATCTCACCGGCGGGCGACTTGTCCTGCATGTTGATGAGCTTGAGGTGGTTGTCCTCGGCCGAGTCCAGCGACGTGTTGAGCAGAACCTCGATACCGCGTGAACGCAGGTGCGCCACGACCTTCTCGGCACGCTCCTTGGAAACCTCGGGCATGATGCGTCCAGCGGCCTCGATCAGCACGAAGCGCAGGTCCGAGACCTTGAGGCGCGGGTCGCGCTCCACGGTGTCCCGGGCGAGGTCCTCGAGCTCCGCGATGGTTTCGATCCCGGCGAATCCGCCGCCCACGACGGCGAAGGTGAGGGCACGACGACGAACGTCCTCGTCCATGGACTGGGAGGCGATGCCGATGCGCTCGAGCACCCAGTTGCGCACGGCCACGGCTTCCTCGATCGACTTCATGCCGATCGCGGACTCACCCAGGCCCTTGATGGGGAACGCGCGGGTCACGGAACCGCCTGCGACGACGATCTCGTCGTAGGGGATTTCGATGACGGGCCCGTCGGCGATGGTCTGCACAGTCGCCACGCGTTCGGCGTGGTTGATGCCGGTCACGCGACCGGAGACCAGTTCACAGTCGCTGAGGTATTCCTGGTGGGAGACCACGGCGGAGCGTGCCTCGATGCTGCCCGCGGCCACCTCGGGGAGGAAGGGTAGGTACATCATGTACGGGTTGGGATCAACCACCGTCACGACACCACCGGAAGCCTTGATGCGCTTCTGAAGTTGCTGGGCGACGGTGAAGCCAACGTAGCCACCGCCGACGATCAGGATCCGGTTACGGTCCTTTGCCAAAAAAGTGTCAACCATGGTCCCGAGTCTAAACGCTGACCCGAGTCCAGACCGCGCCCGTCGGAACAACTAGACCCCATTCACGCCTTATTTGACCCGGTGTTTCCAGTCACATCCGACGCAACGAGAAGGCAGGTTCTCCGGTCACTTGCGTCCGGACTTCTTGCCGCCGCGCAGCAGCCACCGGATGTGCCAGGCTGCCGCGCCCGTGACACCCGCAACCAGCAGGCCGAAGCCCGCCAAGATGAACACCGGCAGGGCACCCGTGGAGTTCAACGGTTCAACGGGTTCCGGTGGCTTGGCCTCGGTGGTGACCTGGTCCGTCAACGGCTGGGCACTACCGGTGGCGGTAGGGGTTTCCTTGGACTCGTGGCGCCGGTGGACCTCGACCCACTCGGCCATCGAGCCCAAGGGTCCGTTGCCTTCCATGGGCGGCACGTCACCTGAGACCGCGGCCTGGACGTCCAGGATCCCGTACCCGTACAGCGGGTCCCGCCCGGTGGCACCGGCGTCCTGTGCCGAGGCGGTGATCCTGTGCGCCACCTCTTGGGCCGACAGGTCCGGGTACTTGTCCATGATCAACGCGGCGGTGCCGGAGACGATGGGGGCTGCCGCGGAGGTTCCCGTCCAGTCCTGGTAGGAATTGCCGGGCACGGCGCCCACCAGGTCCTCGCTGGGCGCCGCCACGGAGATCGAGATGCCCTGTGACGAGGACTCCCACCCGGCTTCACCGTTACGGTCCACGCCACCGACCGTCAGGACGCTGGGGATCGTGGCGGGTGCCCCCACCTGAGTGATGCCGTTGCCGCGGTTGCCCGCCGCGGCGATGATGAGCACGTCCTTCTCCTCCGCGTACTCGAAGGCGGAGTCCCAGGACTCGGGCCAGGTCTGCTGCGGGGAACCCACGGACATGTTGATGACGTCCGCACCGTTGTCCACGGCCCACCGGACGGCATCGGGGATCTGCTCGTCAGTCGAGCGCACACCGGCTTTCTCCGTTCCCAGCCACGTGGAGACCGGGAGGATCTCGGCCTCCGGGGCCACGCCGATCACGCCCGTCCCGCCGCCGGGTTCGCCGTCGGACGCCGCACCGTGACCACGCCCGGCAGCCACGGAGGAAACCATGGTGCCGTGGGGCGGTTCCGCGCCCAAGCCCTCCTGACCGTCGGAGGAACCCGCTCCGGACACGTCCGTGCCGGGCCCCACCGCTCCCTGGAGGTCAGGGTGGCTGCCGTCGACGCCCGTGTCGATCACCGCGATCTTGACGCCTTCGCCCGTGGCTTCCTTCCAGGCGTCGCGGACCCCGTACTCGTCCAGCCAGTACTCCCCCTTGCGCGCCTCGGCCGCCGTCATCGGCATCTTGGCGTCGATGCTGGGGACGTCCGTGGGGTCGGTGACCGGGACCGACGGCGCCGGGCCGTCGGGAGACGGGGTCACCTGGGGGTCCACCGTGGTCGCTGCGGCGGGCGTCTGCCAGGTGTTGGCCGATTCCCCGTCGGCGACGACGGCGACAGTTGCCGCCCCGGCGAGGAGCACCCCCACCGTGCCCACGCCGACCCCTCGGAGCAGGACGCGCCGTGCGCTGCGTCGGTTCGCCGCGGCACCGGGGGCCTGGTGGTTGGAGGTTCGGCGGGTGGTTCCGGATGTCTCAGGGGCGTTGCTCGGCACGAAGCCTCCGGTTCGGTGGCGGGAACGGCGTTGGGGACGCCGGTGCGGATCGGTCGGGCCCCGATCAGTCCTGGGCCAGGGACAGCGCAATGCCGTCCAAAATATCGTGCTCACTGGTGGTGGACGAGACCACACGCCCGGACGTCGCCTCCGTGACGCGCTCCAGGACACGACGCCACACGAGCGCCCCGCCGCCGATCACGTCCACCCGCCCCGGGTGCATGTAGGGCTGGCGTGCGCGTTCCTCGCGGGTCATCTCGGTGAGGTCCCGGCAGGCCCGCTCGATCTCCTGGACGCTCAACTGCGTGCCGTTGAGCCGCTCGGCGTCGTAGCTGTCCAGGCCCAACGCCCGGGCCGTGATGGTGGTGACGGAACCGGCCACACCCACCAGGGAACGCGTCTCGGCCAGGGGCACGGACTGCAGCACCGTGTCGATGGCCTTGTCGACGTCGTTCAGGACCGCAGCCTGCTGCTCCTGGGAGGGAGGGTTGGAGCCCAGGTGACGCTCCGCCATCCGGACGCACCCGACGTCCACGCTGCGGGAGGCGATGATGCCGTCCGAGGAGCCGAGCACGAACTCGGTGGATCCGCCGCCGACGTCCACCACCAGAACCCGGTCCTGGGGGCTGGTCGCGGGGGCGACGAGCGATGCTCCCGCGAAGGACAGGGCGGCTTCTTCCTGGCCGCTGATGACTTCGGGTTCCACGCCCAGGCGCTCTGTGATGCCGTTGACGAACACGTGCCGATTGCCGGCGTCGCGCGTGGCGGAGGTGGCCACGAAACGAACGGATTCCACGCCGTGTTCGTCGATCAGCTCCGCGTAGCGTTCGGTGGCGGCAAAGGTCCGGTCCAACGCCTCCTGGGCCAGCCAACCGGTGGCATCCACCCCCTGCCCCAGGCGGACGATCGTGTTCAGCCGGACCACGTCGGTCACCGTGGGACCGTTGCCGCCCGGCCCACCGCCGTTGCCGAGGTCAGCGATGAGCAGTCGGATCGAGTTGGTTCCGCAGTCGATGGCGCCTACGCGCATTGAGGTCTCCTCCGGGAAAGGGTCGGGCCGGCAGTCGGTCAGGCGTCGCGCCAGGCGGGGTCGCAGCGGCAGGTCTGCGTGTCCCAGGTGGAGCTGATGCGTTCCAGGGTTTCGTCCCCGAGCAGGTTGACCCCCTGGCCGGCCGCGAGCGCGTGGCCGACCAGGACGTGAAGGCACTTGACCCGGGTCGGCATGCCCCCGGCGGAGATGCCTTCGATCTCTGGCACCTCACCCGTGCCCGAGGCAACGCGGATGCGTTCGCGCTCGGCCAGGAAGTCCTCGTGGGCGGCCCGGTAGGAGGCGGCCAGTTCCGGGTCCTCGGCAAGTCGCTCGGTCATGGCGTACATGGCACCCTCGGCCTCCAGCCGGGAGACCGCCGCCGTGATGACGGGGTGGGCAAGGTAGAACACGGTGGGAAACGGGGTGCCATTCGCCAGTCGCGGCGCGGTGGCAGCCACCAGCGGATTGCCGCACACACACCGGGCGGGAATCTCCACGACGTCGCGAACCGCCCGGCCCAGCTGCCGGGACAGCACCTTCAGGTCCGTCTCCGAGGGTTCCAGGGTCTGGTCGGTCGAGTTCAGCCCGCGGGGGGCGGTGGGGTGTTCCGTCACGTGGTTACCTCAGTTCGCATCGGGCTGGTCGGCGTTGCCGGTGTCGGTGGGGGTTGCGCTGCCGGTGGGCTTCCCCGCCGAGTCCTCGGGGGTGGCCTCTCCCTCGGCCAGCTGGGGGAAGTTCTCCGCCTGACTGGGCGCCGTCCGCTCCTCCGGCCATCCGGAGTCCAGCACCGATCCCCACAGGGCGTCGGCCCAGGCAGGCCGGTCGGCCTCCTCCTGGACCGCGGAGGACTTGGGCGCCTCAGTCCCCAAACCGTCCGCGCCGACCACCAGGTAGGAGCGTTGACCCGGCTCCACCATGAGCAGGCGCTCCCGTGCCTGCTGGCGGACGTAAGCCGGGTCCTCCCACAGCTTCACCTCGGTGCTGAGGTCGTCCCGGGCCGCCTGTTTCTCGGCGATGCTCTGTTCCAGGGCCCGGACCTCCGCCCGTTGGTCCAGGTAGATCTTGGTGGTCGGGGCGGCCAGGAAGACCACCAGGAGCACGGTCACGACGGCGAGCAACATGCGTCGTCGTGCGCTGAATCCACCTGCCAGACGAGCGGCGGACAAGGGTTCCGGGCTGCCGTCATCCGTGCGCGCGTCGAGGAAGTCGCGGGTGGGCACGGGAGTTCTCCTGGGGTCGAGGCCGGGGTTCGGGCGAAAGTCTAGTGGCCGGAACCGGGTGCGGGCGGCGAAAACACCGTGACCGCCCGGGGTTCCCGGGCGGTCACGGTGTCAGGTACCGCGGAGCGGCTCGGTGATCAGGCGGAGAAACGCGGGAAGGCGGATGCGCCGGCGTAGACGGCGGAATCGCCCAGAGCTTCCTCGATGCGCAGCAGCTGGTTGTACTTGGCCACGCGCTCCGAGCGTGCCGGGGCGCCGGTCTTGATCTGGCCGGCGTTGGTGGCCACGGCGATGTCGGAGATCGTGGTGTCCTCGGTCTCGCCCGAACGGTGGGAGACCATGCACCGGAAGGTGTTGGTCTGTG
The DNA here is from genome assembly GCF_003797835.1 of Kocuria soli. Lineage (GTDB taxonomy): Bacteria > Actinomycetota > Actinomycetes > Actinomycetales > Micrococcaceae > Kocuria > Kocuria soli. Next base: position 55,836 of record NZ_RKMF01000016.1, on the reverse strand, counting down.
CCAGGGTGATGGCCTCCAGGGTCTCGGTCAGCGAACCGATCTGGTTGACCTTGACCAGCAGGGCGTTGGCCACGTGCTCCTTGATGCCGCGGGCCAGGAACTCGGGGTTGGTCACGAACAGGTCGTCACCGACCAGCTGGACCTTCTGACCGACGGAGGCCGTGAGCTTGGCCCAGCCCTCCCAGTCGTTCTCGTCCAGCGGGTCCTCGATGGAGACCAGCGGGTAGTCATTGACCAGCTGCTCGTAGTAGGCGGCCATTTCCTCGGCCGACTTCTGAGCGCCCTCGAAGGTGTAGGAGCCGTTCTCGAAGAACTCGGAGGAGGCCACGTCCAGGGCCAGGGCGATGTCCTTGCCCGGGGTGTAACCGGCCTTCTGGATGGCTTCCAGGATCAGGTCCAGGGCGGCACGGTTGGACTCGAGGTTCGGCGCGAAGCCACCCTCGTCACCCAGGCCGGTGTTCAGGCCACGGTCCTTGAGCACGGACTTGAGCGCGTGGTACACCTCGGCACCAGAACGCAGCGCCTCGGAGAAGGTGGCCGCACCGATCGGGGCGATCATGAACTCCTGGATGTCCACGTTGGAGTCGGCGTGGGAGCCACCGTTGAGGATGTTCATCATCGGGACGGGCAACACGTGGGCGTTGGGGCCACCCAGGTACTTGTAGAGGGGCAGCTCGGCCTCGTCGGCGGAGGCGCGGGCCACGGCCAGGGACACACCCAGGATGGCGTTGGCGCCCAGCTTGCCCTTGTTGGCGGTGCCGTCCAGTTCCAGCATGGTGGCGTCCACCAGGCGCTGGTCGGTGGACTCCAGGCCGATCACGGCCTCGGCGATCTCCTCGTTGACGGCTTCGACGGCGCCCAGCACGCCCTTGCCCAGGTACACGGACTTGTCGCCGTCACGACGCTCGACAGCCTCGTGCTCACCGGTCGATGCGCCCGAGGGAACCGCAGCGCGGCCGAAGGAACCGTCCTCCAGGCGCACCTCGCATTCGACGGTCGGGTTGCCGCGGGAATCCAGGATCTGGCGGGCGTGGACATCGATGATCATTGCCATGGGACGTGCTCCTCTGTTGGTACGTCGGCTCATTACTCTGCCCGGTGACGGCTGAGGCGCTGTGCGGGGCACGCGCGCCATCCCCCGACGGGCAGTCTGTGTCACAGCCTAGCCACCGCAGGACGGGCCTCCACCATTGTTGCCGGTCGTTCGCCGGTAGGTGAGCGATTCCACACCCCCGCGAATCCTTCCGGTCGCCCTGCGGGAGGGGCGTCAGAGGTCGGACCCGCCGCGCTGTGCGGCCCACCGGCGGGCAGTCCGGCGCAGGGCTCGTTCCGCGTCCATGCCCTGGGCCGAGGCGTGGCGAACCAGGTCGAAGAGCAGTTCTCCCAAGTCCTCCTCCGACGTGAACTCCGCTCGAGGGCTTCCGGCGGCGGAGGCCTCGGACGCCGTCGGAGTCTCCGGCTCCAGGCCGTGCCGACGGCCTTTCGCCAGGATCTTGTCCGCGTACTGCAGCGCGGGCAGGCCGGGCGGAACACCGTCGAAGGGTCCGCTGCGCTCGGGCTTCTCCTGCTTCTTGAGGTCTTCCCAGCGTGAGTGCAAGGCCGCGTTGCTGGCCTCCGTGCCCAGGGAGTCCTGATAGTCCTCGGCGAACACCTGTGGGTGCCGACGCACCAGCTTGTCCGTGATCGCCTCCAGCACGTCCAGGACCGTGAAACCGCCGTCGACGACGGAGCGTTCCTGCGCCACCCGTGCGTGGAAGACCACCTGGAGCAGGAGGTCCCCGAGTTCCTCCGTGAGTTCCTGGCGGTGAGCCTGCGGTCCACCCTCGGACTCGATGGCCTCGATGACTTCGTAGGACTCCTCGACCAGGTACTTGACCAGGGACTCGTGGGTCTGCCGGGCGTCCCACGCGCACCCGCCCGGGGACCGCAAACGATCCATGACGCGCACCAGTTCGGCGAACCGTTCCCCCGCGGCCTCCGGTGCCGGGGCTTGCTCCGTGCTCACAGCGCGCCTTCGTCCTGGGCTGCCAACAGGTCACCCAGGCCCAGTTGCGCGCCCGCGCTGCGGACGGCGTCGAACTCCTCCGTGATGCGCGCTTCGAGCATCACGCGGTGGTCCAGGGGCGCGAAGGCGGACTGGGCCCCGTTGCGCTGGAGGGTTTCGACGTCGTCCAGGCTGAAACCGTGCACGTTGATCAGACGACCGAGTTCCGTGCTGATGTCCGTACCGGACACCAACCGGTTGTCCGGGCCGAGGACGACGCGGAAGCCCGCGCGGAACAGGAAACCGACCGGGTGTTCGGCCGTGCCGGGGCCCAGCACGCGGACCAGGTTCTCGGGCGGGTTCCACGCGGGTGTGGCTCGGGTCTGCCGGTTGGACCGGGGGCAGATCTCCAGACCGATCCCGCGGTCGCGGGCCCAGGTGGCCACGGGGCCGAGGTCGATGGTCACGTCCCCGTCGGGGGCGTCGGTCAGCGTGATGTCCTCTGAGATGCGCACGCCGTGGCCCAGGCGCAGGGCGCGTCCGTCCACCAGGGCGCCACGGATGGAGTCCACGCCGTCAGCCTCTCCGGCGTGCAGCGTCACGGGGATCAGGTTCTCAGCCAGCAGGTCCAGGGCCGCCCGGTGCCGGGCGGGTTCGAATCCCGCTTCCGGTCCGGCCAGGTCGAAGCCCAGGACGCCACCCGGAGCCACGGGGTCATAGCGGTCGATGACCAGGCGGGCGATGTCCTCGGAACGATCGTTCTGGCGCATGGCGCACAGCAGCTGACCCACGGAGATCTCATAGCCCTCGGCTGCGGCCGCGGCAATGCCTTCGGTCAGGCCGGACTGGACGGCGTCGACCGCCTCTTCGAGGGTCATGCCGCCGGTCAGGTGCTGTTCCGGGGCCCACCGGACTTCGGCGTGGATGACGCCGTCGTCGACGTAGTCCTCGACCGCCTCCCGGGCCACGCGCCGGAGCGCCTCCGGGGTCTGCAGAACGGCCAGCGTGTGCACGAAGGTTTCCAGGTAGGACTCCAAGGAACCGGAGTCACCGGCCCGGACCATCCACTCGGCCAGTTCGGCCCCGGTCTCCACCGGGAGTTCGTGGCCGACCTGGTTTGCCAGCTCCACCACGGTGGCCGGTCGCAGGCTTCCGTCCAGGTGGTCGTGCAGGCTGATCTTGGGCAGGGCGCGCAAAACCCCGCCGGAGTCACCGGCGGGGTTGAGGCTCCCGGCCCCGTTGTCGTTGGGGTTCGGGAAATCGGTCATGGGTGTGGTTCCTCAGTAGTTCCAGTCCTGCAGAGCTTCATCCATGTGCTGCGGGATGTTCGCTCCGGTGCGGGGGTACATGCGCAGTTCCTCGACGTAGTTCTGGGAGGGCAGTCGCTCCGGGTAGCGCACGAAAGCCTCCTCGTCCGCGTAGTCGAAGGAGACCTCCGGGGGGATGCCGGGGCGGAAGCGGAACATGACGGCCAAGGGCGCGCCCTCGCCCTCCACGTAGGAGTCTTCCTTCAGCTCCTGGACCTTGAGTTCTTCCTCGGGCACCAGGTCGAAGGTGTTGCGCTGGTCCCAGAATCCACCCTGCCGCACGTGGGTCAGGGCGTCGTAGTAGGAGCCCAGGGTGCGGACACGGATCAGGACGGTGGAGACGTCGCGGGCGCTGCCTTCGGGGCCGAACAGCCGGCGCTGAGCACCCGAGAGGCGCTTGAGCACGTCCCCTTCGGTCAGGACCTTGTTGCCTTCGGCGAGCTTGTCCCGCGAGCCGGCTCCGGCAGCTTCACCCGCACGGTAGGACGGAGCCACGTCCGCGCCCTTGGCAAGGGTCGGGGCGTCCGAGTCGCCCGCGACGCCGCCACGGAGCCCCGCGCCGGCGGCCGCTCCTGCGGCAGCCGCGCCCGTGGCCTGCGCCCCGGTACGGCCCGCGTTGTCGTCGCGCCATTCGTCGTGGTCCACGTGCTGGGGCAGATCGTTGCCCCCGCGGGTGTCGGCCCCGGTCGAACGATCCGCGGCCGCCGGCTGGGCAGCTGCCGGTGCGGAGGTCGAGGTCGCCCCACCGGCGGGCTGTTCCGCGTCTGCGGACTCTCCGGCCTGCGAGCCCTCTGCCGGGGTCTGTGCGGAGGCATCGCCGTCGGCCTGGTCCCGGCGGCCCTGAGCTGCCGCTGCCGCCAGGGCACCCGCGCCGATTCCGGCGCCGGCACCGGCTGCGGCCGCACCCGTGCCCGCGGAGCGGTCATCGGCGCCACCATCCACGCCGCCACGGTCCACGGCATCGCGGTCGGTCGCGTCGGCGCCACGGCCGTCGGCGCCACGACCGTCCGAGTCACGGCCGTCGCCGCGGTTCCGGTCCTCCGCCGACGGCTCGGTGCCGTCCTGACTGCCGCCCGCCGCGGCACCCGCGGCGGTACCGGCTGCAGCGCCCTGGTCCAGCGAATAGCGCTCGGTCTTGTGCGGAGCCGAGGGGAAGTCGTAGTCGACCTGGACCTCGCGGGTTCCGTCGGTGTCCTTCCCCACGGCCACGACGGCGGTCTGCCAGGCACCGGTGTCCCGGGACATCGACTCGGTGTAGAGCGCGGCGACGTCCTCGAACAGCGGGTGGGACTGGTCCACGGTGCCGTTGTCCATCTCGGTCTGACCGGCCACGGAGCGCTCGGACTGCTGACTCATGGTGTTGCCGCGCTGGATGAGCGTGAGCTTGCCCGCTTCGGCGTTGTCCGCGAGCAGGCTGGTGACCAGGTTCCGCAAGGGGCCTTCGGCGGGCAGCGGCTCCGCCACCGCGGTGTTCTCCTCGCGGGGAGCCTCCGGCTGCTGCTGCTCGGGGTTCGACTTCCTACCAAAAAGTCCCACGGTCTTGGTCCTCCCGTGTTCGATGCGTACTGGGTCTGTCGGGGTCCACCCTACAAGTCCGCGGCGACAACGCGGCCCAGGATCAAGTCCCTGGCCACGGGGCGTTCCGGTTGCGTGTTCGTCAACGTGTAGGCCGTGTGGATTCGCTGCACCACCGACTCGACGCGGGAAGCCGTATCCGTGTGCACCGTGGCCAGCGGCTGCCCCTGCCGAACCGTGTCACCGGGCTTGGCGTGCAGCACCACGCCCGCTTCGGCCAGGACACGGTCCTCCTTGCGCGCCCGGCCCGCACCCAGGCCCCAGGCGGCCATCCCGATCTCCAGGGCGTCCACGCCGGTCACCACGCCGTCGCGGGGTGCCGTGACGGTCTCCGTGACGGCGGCCTGTGGCAGGTCGGCATGCGGATCTCCGCCCTGAGCGGCGATCATTGCCCGCCAGGTGTCCATGGCACGTCCGTCGCGCAACGCATCGGCGGGATCCTCGTCCACACCCGCGGCGGCCAGCATCTCCCGCGCGAGCGCCAAGGTGAGTTCGACGACGTCGGACGGGCCTCCCCCGGCCAGGACGTCCTGGGCCTCTGCCACCTCGCACGCGTTGCCGACGGCGAACCCGAGCGGCGTGGACATGTCGGTCAGCAGGGCCGTGGTGGCCACGCTGACGTCGGTGCCCAACGCGACCATGGTCTCGGCCAACTCCCTGGCCGCAGCCTGGTCCTTCATGAACGCCCCGCGGCCCACCTTGACGTCCAGGACCAGGGCGTCAGCGCCTTCGGCGATCTTCTTGGACATGATCGAGGAGGCGATCAGGGCAATCGACTCGACGGTTCCGGTGACGTTCCGCAGGGCGTAGAGCTTCTTGTCGGCGGGTGCCAGGTCGCCGCCGGCGGCACACACCACGGCCCCCACGGTTTCTAGCTGGCGGAGCAGCTGGTCGTGGTCCACGTCGGCCCGCCACCCGGGAATTGCCTCGAGCTTGTCCAGGGTGCCTCCGGTGTGGCCCAGGCCCCGCCCGGACAACTGGGGAACGGCCACCCCGTGCGCGGCCACCAGGGGCGCCAGCGGCAGCGTGATCTTGTCCCCCACGCCACCCGTCGAGTGCTTGTCCACTGTGGGCAGCCGCTGCCCGTTGCGCCGCAGCCCGGAGAAGTCCATCCGCTGACCGGAGTCGATCATCGCCGTCGTCCACCGGCTGATCTCCTGCCGATCCATCCCGTTGAGCAGGATGGCCATGGCCAGGGCGGCCATCTGTTCCTCGGCCACCCGCCCCTGCACGTACCCGTCGATCAACCAGTCGATCTGTTCGGGACCCAGGGCCCCGCCGTCACGCTTGGTGCGGATCAGGTCGACGGCGGTGAAGGAACCCGTGCTCTCGGTGCTCATGCCACCAAGGGTGTCACGTCCGCCGCGGCCGAGGGACGCCAGGCGATGCAGTCAGAGGTTCTGGGGACCGAAGGCGTCCGGCAGGACCTCGTCCATGCTCTTGATCCCGGAGACCGTCAGGAGGCGCATGCTCGGTGCCCGGTGTTCGTAGAGGAGCTGACGGCAACGTCCGCAGGGCATCAGGACCTCCCCCTGGCCGTCCACGCACACGAAATGGGTGAGGCGCCCGCCACCGGTGGCGTACAGCGAACTCACCAGACCGCACTCGGCGCACAGGGTCACCCCGTAGCTGGCGTTCTCCACGTTGCAGCCGGAGACCGTGCGCCCGTCCTCCACCAGGGCCGCTGCCCCCACGCTGTAGCCGGAGTACGGCGCGTAGGCACGGATCATGGCATTGCGGGCTTCCACCAACAACGCGTCCCACGGCTCGCCGAGGGAAACGTCCCCGGACGGGATGGGTGACCGGTCGTCATCGTTCGATCCGGTTGCTGCGGTCATGCTCACTCCTTGACGTACGGCTGTCCGGACGCGGCCGGTCCGCGAGTGGTTCCGACCAGGCCCGCGACCGCCAGGATGGTGATGATGTACGGCAGCATGGCCAGGAACTGGCTCGGCATGGGCGTCCCCAGGAAGGAAAGCACCGACTGCAGGTTGGAGGCAAAGCCGAACAGCAGCGCGGCCAGGAAGGCACCGACCGGGTTCCACCGCCCGAAGATCAGGGCCGCCAACGCGATGTAGCCCGCCCCGGAGGTCATGTCGCGGGTGAAGGAGGTCACGGAGACCAGCGTGTAGAACGAGCCGCCGATCCCGGCGATCAGCCCACCGAGCAGGACGTTGAGGAACCGCATCCGGTTGACGTTGATGCCCAGGGTATCGGCGGCCTTGGGGTGTTCGCCGATGGCGCGGGTACGCAGACCCCAGCGGGTCCGGTAGACCGCGAACCACACGATCGGGACGGCCAGCCACATGAAGTACCCCACGATCGATTGGTCGAACAGGATCCGCCCCACCAACGGGAGGTCGCTCAGGAACGGAATCGCATAGGAGGGCAGGCGAGGCGGTGAGTTGAACCGCCCGGAATCCGACTCCAACAGCGTGGCGAACAGGAAGCCCGTCAGGCCGGAGACCAGCACGTTGAGCACCACGCCAACGATGACCTGGTTGACGCGATAGGTGATGGAGAAGACGGCCAGGACCAGGGAGACCAGTGCCGCGCCGATCATGGCGGCCAGCAGACCCACCCAGGCACTTCCGGACAGGGACCCGGCCACCGCGGCGGCGAAGGCGCCGAAGAGCAGCTGCCCCTCGATCGCGATGTTCACCACGCCCGACCGCTCGCACATCAACCCGCCCAGGGACCCGAAGACCAGCGGGACGGACAGGGCGACGCCACCGGCCAGCAAGCCCGTGAGCGACACCGACGGCGTCTCCGCGGCGCCGACCACCCACACCAGGAATCCGGCCACGAACAACAGGCCGAAGACCAGAACGGCCCAGGAGGGGGTCAAGCGTCCCGTGCGCACGCGCAGGAAGGCATACACGGTCAGAACAACCAGCAGCGCCGTGATGAGCCACTCGGTGAGCAGCCCGGGGACGACGACGTCGGGGATCCGGAAGAGGTCGCCGTCGCCGCTGATGCGGAACGTCACGCTCCCGTCCGGTGCTCCGAGGGCGAAGACCACGAAGGAGACGAGCGCCAACACGGCGAACCCGAGGGGAGCCCTCCGCGCGGTGGAGGGAAGCGCTGCCGGGTCGACCCGGTCGGTGCCCTCACTCTGCGGGGTGGCGGGTTCGATGTCGTGAGTCTGGGTTGCGGTGCTCATGCCTGGGCCTCCTTGACTGCCCCGGCGGAGCGAGTGGTCTTGCTCTTGTCTCGGCGCGATCGTCGGCCTCGGGCTGCGGTGAACAGCGGCGGAAGGGCGATGAACAGCACGATCAGCGACTGCACCACCAGCACGATGTCCACGTTGGTGCCGGTCATGGTCTGCATGGTCACGGCACCGGCGCGGAACCCGCCGTAGAGCACACCGGCCAGGAACGTGCCCAGCGGCGTGGAACGGCCGAGCAACGCCACGGTGATGGCGTCGAACCCGAAGGAGGCTGCCACACCCGCGGACAGCGACCCCTCCGTTCCGGAGATCTGCGCGACACCCGCCAGCCCGGCCAGCGCCCCGGCCAGGATCATGACGATCACGAAGCCCTTGGTCACGTTGATGCCGGCGGTCTTCGCGGCACGCGGGTTGGATCCCACGGCGCGCAGTTCGAAGCCGGTGGTGGACCGGTTGAGCAGCCACCACACGAACACGGTGGCGGCCACGGCCAGCACGAATCCCCAGTGCAGCCGGAACGGTGCGCCGAGCAGCAGCGGGAACTGCGCGCTCTCGGCAACGGGCGGGCTGATGGGGTTCGTGGAGCCTTCCCGCAGGAAGCTCGGACGGGTCAGCAGGTAGGCCAGCAGGTTCACGGCGATGTAGTTGAGCATGATCGTCAGGATCACCTCGTGCGCACCCGTGCGCGCCTTGAGCAGTCCGACGACGCCGCCCCACACACCGCCCCCGATCGCACCGGCCAGCACGACCAGCAGCAGGTGCAGAGGCAGCGGCATGGACCAGGTGAAACCGACGTACGCCGCCAACGTGGCGCCCATGAGGATCTGGCCCTGGGCACCGATGTTGAACAGCCCCGCCCGGAACGCGACGGCCACACCGAGTCCCGCCAGGATCAGCGGGGTGGCCACCGTCAGGGTCTCGGTGAAGGGATAGATCTGGCGGGCGAAGGAATTGCCGTTGGGGTTGAACACGGCCCCGTAGAACATGGCCTGGTAGGCCGCGGAGGCCGCGGACCACCCGGCGGACAGGGTGTCCGACGGGCGGCTGAAGAAGTAACTGGCCGCCTTCATGACCCGCTCGTCCGTGGCCGCGATCAGCAGACCGCCCAGGACCAGGGCCGCCAGAATCGCCAGCACCGGCTGGAGTGCGGACCCGATCCACGCGGGGCCGTCGGTCTCGAGGTCCTCGGCCGCGTTGACGGTGGGGCTGTTGGTGGTAGGGGTGGTCATGCCTGCTCCTCCCACGGGAGGTTCGAGACGGCGTCGCCGTCGTGATCTGTGCTGTCTGTTCCGGAGTTCTCCGGGGGCTGCAGGCCGGGGTGCGCCAGGCCGCCCTGCGACCGGACTTCCTCTTCGGTGGCGCCGGCCATCATCTGACCCAGCGTCTCGCGCGGGGTTTCGGGACCGACGATCCCCATGAGGCGACCGTGGAAGAACACGGCGATCCGGTCGGCCAGTCCGTAGACCTCGTCGAGTTCGGTGGAGACGATGATCACCGGAACCCCGTTGTCCCGTTCGGCCACGATGCGGTCGTGGATGAACTCGATCGACCCGACGTCCACACCGCGCGTGATCTGGGAGGCCACGAAGAGCTTGAGCGGACGGGACAGTTCACGGGCGACCACGATCTTCTGCTGGTTGCCGCCCGAAAGCGTCGAGGCGTGTGCGGCCGCTGAGGCGGTCCGGATGTCGAACTCCTTGATCCGCTGCTCGGCGTTGGCCCTGATCTCCTTCTGCTTCAGCGACGGCCCGGAGTGGAACCGAGGATCCTTGTAGAGGTCCAGCACCAAGTTCTCGGCCACGGAGAAGGGGCCCACCAGGCCGTCGGTCGAACGGTCCTCCGGGACGAAGCCCACTCCCGCGTCTAGCACCTGCCGGACGGAGCGGCCAACGAGTTCCTGACTCTCGAGTCGGATCGACCCGGAGGCCTTGCGCAACCCAAGCAGGGCCTCCACGAATTCGACCTGCCCGTTGCCCTGCACGCCCGCGACGGCCAGGATCTCCCCCTGGGACACGGACAGGGACAGGTTGTCCAGCAGCGTCACGCCGTTGTCCCCCACCACGGTGAGGTCCTCGACCACCAGGGTCTGTTCCCCGACCTGCGCTGGCTGCTTGTCCACGGTCAGCGAGACCTCACGGCCGACCATCATGGCGGCCAGCTCGGAGGTGCTGGCTTCGGGTGACACGGAGCCCACGACCTCACCGCGACGGATCACCGTGATCACGTCGGAGACCTCGCGGACTTCACGCAGTTTGTGGGAGATGAACACGATCGAGGTGCCGTCGGCCTTGAGCTGACGCATGATCGCCAGCAGCTCGTCGGTCTCCTTGGGGGTCAGGACCGCGGTCGGTTCGTCCAGGATCAGCAGCTGGGCGTCGCGGACGAGGGCCTTGATGATCTCCACGCGCTGCTGCACGCCCACAGGCAGGTCCTCGACCACGGCGTCAGGATCCACGGCGAAACCGTACTGATCGGAGATCTCACGGATCCGGCGTCGAGTGGTCTCCAGGTCGAGGGTGACGCCCTTGCGGGTCTCGGACCCCAGCGCGACATTCTCCGCCACGGTGAACACCGGCACCAGCATGAAGTGCTGGTGGACCATGCCGATCCCCCGGTGCAGAGCGTCGGAGGGACCACTGAACTCGACGGGCTCGCCGTCGACCAGGATCTCGCCGGAAGTCGGTCGGTACAGCCCGTAGAGGACGTTCATCAGGGTGGACTTTCCGGCGCCGTTCTCCCCGAGGAGACAATGGATCTCCCCCGGTTCGACGGTCAACGAAACGTCCCGGTTGGCGGCGAAGGACCCGAATTTCTTCGTGATCTCCCGCAGTTCGAGCTTCATGGGTGCGTGTTCCTCTGGGGCTGCTCAGGATCGGGGGGTGGTCGTGGGGGGGGGGGGCCCCCGGGGGCCCCCCCCCCCCACGACGGGTCACTCGGGTGAGTTCTCGGATTCGACCTTGATCTCGCCGTCGATGATCTTCTGCTTGATGTCCTCGACCTCGCTCGCGACGTCCTTGCCGACGCGGTCCTCCTGGTCGTGGAACTCGGCGATGCCCACACCGCCGTTCTCGAGCGTGCCGACATACGGGGTGTTGTCGAACTCGCCCTCGGCCGCGGTGGTCACGACGTCCTCGACCGAGGTCGAGAGTCCCTTGAGCACGGAGGTCAGCTGGTATTTCTTCTGGTCCTCGGAGAGGGTGTCGTAGCCGTCGGCGTCGACCCACACGAACGTGACTTCGTCCTCGCGCCCGTCCGCGTTGGCATCGACGACGGCGTCCGCGGTGCCCGTGGCGGCCTGGCCGGCCACCGGCATGATCACATCGGCGCCTTCGTTGATGAAGTTCTGCGTTGTGGTCTTGGCGGCTGCGGTGTCGCTGAAGTTGCCCACGAACGTGCCGTCCTGAGCCTTCTTGTCCCACCCGAGCAGTTCGACGTCGTCGTCCTTCTGTTCGTTCCAGTAGTCCACGCCGTCGGAGAACCCGTCCATGAACACCGTGACGGTAGGGATGTCCAGACCGCCGTAGGTGGCGACCTTCCCGCTCTCGGAGGAACCGGCGGCGACGTAGCCCGCCAGGAACGCGGCCTCGGCCGTGTTGTAGGTGATGGGCTTGACGTTGTCCAACTGGATGGAGTTGTCGTCCACGGTCGCGAAGTGCATGTCCGGGTTCTCCTCCGCGGCGGTCTTGGTCGCGTCGGCCAGCATGAAGCCCACGGAGACCGTCAGGTCGCAACCGTTCTGCACCATGGAGTTGAGGTTCGGGGTGAAGTCCGTTTCGGCCTGGGACTCGGCCTGCTGGACGGTGATGCCCAGCTTCTCCTCTGCGGCCTTGAGCCCTTCGTAGGAGTTCTGGTTGAAGGAGCGGTCCTGGAAGCCGCCTTCGTCGGAGACGATGCAGCCCGTGAAGTCCGAGGCCTCAGCGTTGCCGCCGTCCTCTTCGGGAGCTTCACCGCAGGCCGCCAGGGCCAGTGCGGAAAGGCTGAGAACGGCCGATACCTTCATGGTGCGAGCGCGGAAGGTCATGTTTCCTCCGGTGGAGAGTGTCCCGGGCACAGAAGCACAGAAGGGTTCGGCCCACAGGGGCGGAAACTGGGCATGACCGGGGACAGGGTCTGACAAGTGACGGCGACAGTGTACTCGCGAGTAGCGCGTGGCTGTTACACAGCACACAGTCGACAGCCCTGACTTCCGACCGCCACTGATTCGAACGGGCCGTACGGCAGCTCGGGAGGCACACTCCGGGTCAGCGCGTGGCTTCCCGGGTGTGCAGCAGCACCGCGCGCAGAGCCGTGTTGGTCATGACCTGGATCCCGCAACCGATCGCTTCCTCGTCGGCGATGTAGTCGGCCTGGTGCAGGTCGTAGGTCCGCCCGCCGGGGGTTCGCGTGCCCAGTCGCATCATGGAACCGGGGACCTCCTGGAGGTACCAGGCGAAGTCCTCCCCGCCCATGGACTGCTCGACCAGCAGGACCGCGTCCTCCCCCAGCTCGTCGCGGGCGGCATTCTCCAGCAGGGTGGTCTCCTCCTCGCCGTTGACCACCGGTGGCACCCCGCGGATGTGTTCCACTTCGACGTCGACGCCGTACGGGGAGGCCACCTGGCCCACGACCTCGTCCAGCAGGGCACCGGCCCGTTGCCAGGCGTCCGCGTCCAGGCACCGCATGGTCCCCGCCAGGGTGCCGCGCGAGGGGATGGCGTTGGGCGCGATCCCGGCGTTGATCTCGCCCCAGACCACGGCCACCCCGGAGCGGACGTCGACGCGGCGGGACATGACGGCGGGAACGTTGACCGCGATCTGCGCCATCGCGAAGACCAGGTCCTGGGTCAGGTGCGGTCGGGAGGTGTGCCCACCCATGCCGGAGACGTGCACTCGTACGGTGTCGGAGGCGGAGGTGATGGCGCCGATCCGGGTCCCCACGTGGCCGACGTCGACCTTTGGCTCACAGTGCAGGGCGAACATCCGCGGCACTCCGTCGAGCACTCCCTGCTCGATCACCTTGAGCGCCCCACCGGGCAGCTTCTCCTCGGCAGGCTGGAAGAGCACCCGCACCCGACCGGCCAGCGACGAGGAGCGGTCCAGGTCGGCCAGGACCTTCGCCACCCCCACCATGACCGTGGTGTGCACGTCGTGCCCGCACGAGTGGGCGACGCCGTCGTTGACCGACGAGAACGCGAGCCCCGTGGCCTCTTGGATGGGCAGGGCGTCGATGTCGGCCCGCAGTCCGACGGCGATCGGCCCCCGACCGATGTCCACGTAGCACCCGGTGCCCTTGAGCCGTACCGGGGCGAGCCCCACGCTTTCCAGCTCCGCGACAATCCGATCGGTCGTGCGGAACTCCTGGTAGGACAGCTCCGGGTGCTGGTGGAGGTCGCGGCGGAAATCGATCAGACCGGGCAACCAACGGCCCAGGAACGGTCCGACGGACGGCAGCTGCCCCACCTCACCCGACCAGGCCGCCTGAGCTTGTCCCGCTGCCCCGTTCGGGGCCTCGGTTCCGCGCTGGTTGTGGGCCGTCAAGGCGTCGGTCTCCGTGTCCTGGTCGGTGATGTTGGGCATTTCCTCAGAATACGCCGCGGCCGGACAGGCCAACACGCAACGTCACAAGACGTCCGTGTCGCCCGCGGCCTTGAGAGAGTTGACCGTTTCCTTGACCCGCTGTGCGTGTTCACGGGTGGTCACCAACAACGCGTCAGGGGTGTCGACGACGACGATGTCCTCGACGCCGATCAACGCGACCACACGCCCGGTGTCGGAGACCACGATGCCCGAGGAGTTGTCCACCAGCACGCGGGTGTTCTCCCCCAGGACGGCGACGTCGTCGGACTCCCCGACGTGGTTGAGCCGGGACATCGCGGCGAAATCCCCCACGTCGTCCCAGGTGAAGCGACCCGGAACCACTGCGACATCACCGGCGGCGGCGGCCGGTTCGGCCACCGCGTAGTCGATCGCGGTCTTGGGCAGGGTCTCCCAGACGCGGGACATGACCTGGTCCTGCCGGACGGTGCCCCAGGCGTCGGCGATGGCCTGCAAACCGTCGTAGAGCTCGGGTTCGTTGACCTTGAGGTGTTCGAGCATGAGCGCTGCGGGGGCCACGAACATGCCCGCGTTCCACAGGTAGTCACCGCTGGCCACGTAGGCCCGCGCGGTGTCCTCGTTGGGCTTCTCCACGAACTGCTCGACCCCGCGCACGGAGGGTGCGCCTTCGATGCCCAGCTCGCCGTCGGCCTTGATGTAGCCGAAGCCCGTGGACGGAGTGGTCGGCTGGATGCCGATGGTCACGATCTTCCCGGTGCGGGCGGCGGTGACGGCCTCGACGACGACGTCCTGGAAGGCAGCAGCCGGTTCGATCACATGGTCCGCGGCGAAGGATCCGACAACGCACCCGGGGTCACGGCGCTCCAACAGCATGCAGGCCAGACCGATGGCCGCCGCCGAATCACGGGGCGAGGGTTCGAGCACCAGGTCTTTGGCGGACAGTTCGGGCAGCTGCTGGCTGACCGCACCGGCATGGCCACGGCCGGTGACCACCATGACCGGATCGTTCGTCAAGGGCGCCAGACGTTCGTACGTCGCGCGCAGCAGGGACGAACCGGAGCCGGTGAGATCCAGCAGGAACTTCGGTGCATCCGCCCTGGACAGCGGCCAGAGCCGGGAACCGACACCGCCGGCCGGAATGAAGGGGTAGAAGTGCTCAAGAGGTTGGGTCACGATCGCGATCCTAACCCGTCGTCTCCCCGGGCCCTGGGCGCAGGAGACGCGCGGCATGCAAGATCGGCCGAACGGTGGACAGAGCTACCGCGCTTGTCACATCCGGAATACGACTACCGGTGGCTGACACCTTGTCGCCAAGTGGCGCTTCCGCCCTCGCCAGGCTGATAAGGTGACCCCGAGTTCGCTGGAGAATCTTGAGGTGAGTCACAGACTCCCGCAAGGGTGCACAGCACGCAGATCAACACGCCGAGGCGAGCGAAGGCACCCGCAGGTGATACAGGGAGGTATCAATCGTGGCCGCGACAACCACGGAGACCCAGTCTGGGCCAAAATCCGGAACCCTTTACCGGGGCGAGTACGGAATGTGGTCCTGGGTCGCGCACCGCATCAGCGGTGTGGGCATTTTCTTTTTCCTTCTGGTCCACGTCCTGGACACCGCCATGGTGCGGGTGGACCCGGAGGCGTACAACGCCGTCATGGAGACGTACAAGAACCCCGTCATGGCGCTGGGTGAGGCCGGCCTGGTGGCGGGCATCGTCTACCACGCCTTCAACGGCATCCGAATCATCCTGATCGACTTCTGGTCCTCGGGAGCCAAGTACCAGAAGCAGATGTTCTGGGGTGTGATCGTGGCCTGGGTCGTGGTGATGGTGCCCTTCCTGGCCCGTCACCTGATGAACGCCTTCATGCACTGATCGCGAGGAATACCTAAGAATGAGCACTCCGCTGAAGCCTCAAATTGCCGTTCCTCGCAGCAATGACCGCGTGGTCAACGGCGTCAAGTACAACCGCTCCGGATCCGGGCGCAGCAAGTTCGAGATGCTGGCCTGGCTCTACATGCGTCTGTCCGGGATCCTGCTGCTGGTCCTGGTCTTCGGTCACCTGATCGCCAACCTGATCGTCCCCGAAGGCGGCGTGCACGCCATCGACTTCGGCTTCGTCGGTGGCAAGTGGGCCAACCCGTTCTGGCAGGTCTGGGATCTCGCCCTGCTGTGGCTGGCCATGCTGCACGGCGCGAACGGCATGCGCACCATCATTGACGACTACGCCGAGCGCGACGGTGCCCGCTTCTGGTTGAAGCTCGCGCTGTTCCTTGCCACCGCCTTCGTGATCCTGCTGGGCACGCTGGTCATCTTCACCTTCGAGCCCTGCCCGACCGGCGCCGACGCCGAACTGCTCGCGTCCTTCTGCCCGGCTCCCTGAGTCCGGCACCGGTCACTCCAGCATTGAACGGGCGCTGACCCGAGCCTCTCGGCCGGTGCTCGCCCACTGAATCTCGAGAAGAAAGAACATTTCAGAATGCAGGTTCACAAATACGATGTGGTCATCGTAGGAGCCGGTGGCGCCGGTATGCGTGCCGCCATCGAATCCGGTCAGCGCGCCCGCACCGCCGTGCTGACCAAGCTCTACCCCACCCGTTCCCACACGGGTGCCGCCCAGGGCGGCATGTGTGCAGCACTCGCCAATGTCGAGGAGGACAGCTGGGAGTGGCACACGTTCGACACCATCAAGGGTGGTGACTACCTGGTCGATCAGGACGCCGCCGAGGTCATGGCCAAGGAAGCCATCGAGGCCGTTCTCGACCTCGAGAAGATGGGCCTGCCGTTCAACCGCACGCCCGAAGGCAAGATCGACCAGCGTCGCTTCGGCGGTCACACCCGCGACCACGGCAAGTCGCCGGTCCGCCGCGCCTGCTACGCCGCGGACCGCACCGGCCACATGATTCTGCAGACCCTCTACCAGGCCTGCATCAAGCACAACGTCGAGTTCTACAACGAGTTCTACGTCTTCGACCTGGTGCTCGTGGACACCCCGGAGGGTCGCCGCCCGGCCGGCGTCGTCGCCTACGAACTGGCCACCGGCGAGCTGCACGTGTTCCAGGCCAAGTCGGTGGTCTTCGCCACCGGCGGCAACGGCAAGGTCTTCAAGACGACGTCGAACGCCCACACCCTGACCGGTGACGGCATGGCCATCGCTTTCCGCAACGGGCTGCCGCTCGAGGACATGGAGTTCGTCCAGTTCCACCCTACCGGGCTGGCCGGCCTGGGCATCCTGGTCTCGGAAGCCGCCCGTGGTGAGGGCGGAATCCTGCGCAACTCGGAGGGCGAGCGCTTCATGGAGCGCTACGCACCGACCATCAAGGACCTGGCCCCGCGTGACATCGTCGCGCGTTCCATGGCCAACGAGGTGCGCGAGGGACGCGGTTGCGGCCCCAACAAGGACTACGTGCTCCTGGACCTCACGCACCTGGAGCCCGCGCACATCGACGCCAAGCTCCCGGACATCACCGAGTTCGCGCGCACCTACCTGGGTGTGGAGCCCTACACCGAGCCCGTTCCGGTTTTCCCCACCGCGCACTACACGATGGGTGGCATCCCCACCGACATCAAGGGCGAGGTGTTCGAGAACTCCGAGAAGACCATCCCGGGCCTCTACGCCGCGGGTGAGGTCGCGTGCGTGTCCGTGCACGGCTCCAACCGCCTGGGCACCAACTCCCTGCTGGACATCAACGTGTTCGGCAAGCGCGCCGGTATCTACGCCGCCGAGTACGCCCATGGGGCGGAGTTCCTCCCGATTCCCGACGACGCCATGGAGGCCACGGAGGCGTTGCTGAACAACGCGCTCTCGGCCGAAGGCTCCGAGAAGGTGGGGGCGATCCGCAAGGACCTGCAGGACACCATGGATCTCAACATGCAGGTGTTCCGCACCGAGGAGTCGATCAACAAGGCGCTCTCCGACATCGCGGCGCTCGAGGAGCGCTACGCCAACATCGCGATCCAGGACCACGGCAAGCGCTACAACCTGGACCTGCTCGAGGCTGTTGAACTCGGCTTCCTCCTGCAGCTGGCCAAGGTCATGTCCGTTGCTGCGCTGCACCGGCAGGAGTCCCGTGGCGGTCACGCCCGCGAGGACTTCCCCAAGCGCGACGACGAGAACTTCATGGTGCACTCCATGGTGTACGACGATCCGTCGTCGGAGACCGCCGGAATCCGCCAGGAGACCAAGCCCGTCATCTTCACCCATTACGAGCCGATGGAGCGTAAGTACTGATGTCGACCGCTACCGCTGACAAGACCGAAGAGAACACCCAGGCCGGGGCCATCCCGTCGTTCGACGTCACCGTTCGGGTCCGCCGGTACAACCCCGAGGTCTCGGAAGAGGCCCGCTGGGACGAGTTCAAGCTGACCATGTACGGCACGGACCGCGTGCTCGACTGCCTGCACAAGATCAAGTGGGAACTGGACGGGTCGCTGTCCTTCCGTCGTTCGTGCGCCCACGGCGTCTGCGGCTCGGATGCCATGCGCATCAACGGCCGCAACCGCCTGGCCTGCAAGGTCCTGCTCAAGGACCTTGATCTGTCCAAGCCGCTGACGATCGAGCCGATCAAGGGCCTGCCCTGTGAGAAGGACCTGATCGTGGACATGGAGCCCTTCTTCCAGTCCTACCGCGAGATCATGCCGTTCCTGGTCAACGTGGACAACGAACCCGAGCGTGAGCGCTACCAGTCGCAGGAGGACCGCGCGCGGTTCGACGACACCACCAAGTGCATTCTGTGTGCTGCCTGCACCTCCTCCTGCCCGGTGTTCTGGACCGACGGCCAGTACTTCGGCCCGGCCGCGATCGTCAACGCCCACCGGTTCATCTTCGATTCGCGTGACCAGGCGGGTGACATGCGCCTGGAGATCCTCAACGACAAGGAGGGCGTGTGGCGCTGCCGCACGACCTTCAACTGCACGGAGGCCTGCCCGCGCGGCATCGAGATCACCAAGGCCATCGCCGAGGTCAAGAAGGCTGCCCTGACCCGCTCGATGTGATCCTTGCCCGTGCCGATCGTGGCCGATAGTGGCACGGGAGCTTTGAGGGGCCGGTGGGGTCCTGAACCAAGTGCTGGTTCAGGACCCCACCGGCCCCTTCGTCGTACACAGGACCGCCCACTCACCGCCCTGAACCCTGGATCGGCCTAGCCCCCGGTGCCCAAGCGCCTGGCGCGGTGTTGTCAAAGAGCGCGTTCCTGCGAGCGCACGTGGTCCAGGAGATCAGCGTGAATGGGCGTGACCGCCCGGTCCTCCCCCGTCGGCTGGGCGTGACCACCGTGGGTATCAGCCTGGACCAGGGCGCCGAAGGCGGCGGACAGCAAGACAATCTGACTGAAGAAGTAGAACCAGAACAGCACACCCACGATCAGGCCCACCGAGAACAGGTACGGGTTGGCCGCCATGGCCTGGATCAGGGTGCCGCCAAGTTCCCGCAAGGCGAGGTTGCCGGTGACGCCGAGGAACAGGATGCAGAACATCGCCCAGCGCCCGGGTCGCAGCTGAGCCACGACTCGGATCATCAGGTACAGCATGAGGGCATCGGCAAGTACTCCCACCAAGGTCGCCGCGCCGTAGGCGAAATCACCGCCCAGGAAGTCGATCAACGCGCTCAGCCACCCGATGTCCTCCGTGGCTCCTTCCAGCAGTCGCAGCGCACCGGCCGCCTCGGCATTCATGACCAGCGAGATGGCCAGCGTCAGAACCAGCAGCACCAGACCGAACACATCCCGCGGTATGGCTGCGATCGGAGCACCCCGGGTCGGTGGCACCTCGAACATGCGGCGGCAGGCCAAGCGGATTCCCGCCGCCCAACGCCACGCCGTGAAAGCCAGCACGGCCGAGGCGACGATGGTTGTCACGGTGAAGGGTTGCGGGTTGGCCAGGGCCGAAACGGGGATGATGCCGCCTCCCCCGGTGTTGATCAACCCGGGGACCGTTTCATGCACGGCTTCCACGACGAGCCGACGCAGTTCGGAGTCGTTGCCCAGTACGCTGCCGCCGATCGACGCACCGATCACCAGCATGGCGGTCGAGGCGAAAAGCATGTTGTAGGACAGACCGGCCGCCATGAGAGGCCCACCGTGGAAGAAGTAGTGCATCACCAGGCGACCCGGGAACAGCGTCCAGATCCAGGTCAGAGCCAGGTTCAGCGCTTGGAAAGTCACCTTGAGGAACCCGGCACCGCCTTTTCGCTGCGCCCTGATGATCGAGATCTGACGACGTAGTTCCCGCTGCAGCCCGGCCTTGTCCACTGCGGAGGGCATGACCTTGGGGGCTTCGAGGACCGGAGCCCTCTCGGCGTCGCTGGGCTGCCCCGAGGTCTCCGACCTTCCGGGGTGTGAAGAGGTTGCAGTCGAGGGCGCCACGGTGATCGGTACGGTCGGCGCTCAGGCCTGCGGCGGCAGGAAGCCGACCTTCTCGTGGACTTCGGCAAGGGTGGTAGCGGCGATCTCCCGGCCTTTCTCGGCCCCGCGGGCCAGGATCCGGTCCAGTTCCGCGGGGTCGTCCAGCAGCTCCTGGGCTCGCTTCTGGATGGGGTCCAGCGCCTCGTTGACCACCTCGGCCAAGCCGACCTTGAGGTGGCCGTACATCTTGCCTTCGTACTCGGCGACGATCTCGGCCACCGGCCGGTCCGTCATGGCGGAGTAGATCGTGAGCAGATTGGCGATCCCGGGCTTCTCGTCCCGGTCGAACCGGATCTCCGTGCCGTCGTCGGTCACGGCGGACTTGATCTTCTTGGCGTTCTTCTTGGCGGGGTCCAGCAACCGGATCAGACCATTGTCGGAATCCGCGGACTTGGACATCTTGGCGGTGGGCCGCTGCAGGTCATAGATCTTGGCCGTTTCCCGCATGATCTTGGGCTCGGGGACCGTGAAGGTTTCGCCGAAGCGCGTGTTGAACCGCTGCGCCAGGTTGCGCGTGAGTTCGAGGTGTTGCCGCTGGTCTTCCCCCACCGGTACCAAGTTGCTCTGATACACCAGGATGTCGGCGGCCATGAGCACGGGATAGGTGAACAGCCCGACCGTCGTGGCGTCGTTGCCCTGCTTGGCCGACTTGTCCTTGAACTGGGTCATGCGGGCGGCCTCCCCGTACCCGGTGATGCAGTTGAGCACCCAGGCCAGCTGCGCGTGTTCGGGGACGTGGGACTGCACCAGCATGGTGGAGCGTTCGGGGTCGATGCCCGCCGCAATGTACTGAGCTGCGGTCACCCGGGTCCGGTTCACCAGCTCCGCCGGGCCCTGGGGGACGGTGATCGAGTGCATGTCCGCAATGAAGAAGATGCAGTCGTTCTCGTCCTGCATCCGGACCCAGTTGCGCAGCGCCCCCACGTAGTTGCCCAGGTGGAGGGAGTCGGCCGAAGGCTGAACTCCCGACAGCACGCGAGGTCGCCCCGCGAGCGTGGCGGTCGTGCTGATCCGGGCGGGGTTGTCTGCCGCGTCCTGTGGGGTTCCGGTGGGACGTTCGGAGGGGACGGTCACGATGAGCTTCTTCTTCCTCGATCAATTACGGGCGGGGCACGCACCCCGGTTCACGGGTGGAGTCCCGCTACTACAGGCGATAGTCGACGACCAACGGGGCGTGGTCGGAGAATCGGGTGTCGTAGCTGGCCGCCCGGTCAACGACGGCGGTCGCGGCCTTGCCTGCCAGCGCGGGAGTGGCCATGTGGTAATCGATCCGCCACCCGGCGTCGTTGTCGAAGGCCTGACCGCGGTAGGACCACCAGGTGTAGGGCCCCGGTACCTCGCCGGCCAGGGAACGCGCGACGTCCACGAAGCCCAACTCACCGAAGTACCGGTCGAAGTAGGCCCGTTCCTCCGGCAGGAACCCCGCGTTCTTGACGTTGCCCTTCCAGTTCTTGATGTCCAGTTCGGTGTGGCCCACGTTGAGGTCTCCGACGATCAGCGCGTGGTCGGCATGCTCCACCAAGTCCGGCAGCCGCCGCGTCATGGCGTCCAGGAAGGCGTACTTGTCCACCTGGCGTGGGGTGTCGACCTCTCCCGAGTGCACGTAGGTCGACACGATCGTCAGCTTCGACCCGTCCGGCAGGGCGATGTCGTCCTCGATCCAGCGACCGGAGTCGTTGGTGCCCTCGGCCAGCCCGACCCGACGCTCGACGGGAAGCAACGTGCCACCGTGGGCGTCACGTCGCACGGCCGTGAGCACGCCAGCACGCCCCTTTGCCTCGGCCTCGTGGTGGTGGATCTCCCAACGGTCCTCACCCAGGAGGTCCTTGGCCACCTTGTCTGGCGCACGGACCTCCTGGAGGCATAGAACATCGATGTCACGCCCCTCCAGCCAGTCGGCCATCCCCCGTTTGTAGGCTGCCCGGATGCCGTTGACGTTCACGGTGGCGACGCGCAGTACGCCCTCACGGGGCGCGTCGGTGGACTGCTGGTTCATGGTCGGGGTTCCTCTCGGGTCCGGGTCAGGCGCGGTCGGTGTCGTCGTCGACGACTTCGCCGGTGAGGGGTTCACCGGCGTCCTTGACCATGCCCATTCCGTTCGATGCGGTCACGGCAATGGTGTCCAGTGCGCGGTCGACCTGTTCACGGTCACCGGCGGTGGATCCGTCCTGCGCAGGGAGGTTCGCGGCGATGACCCGCGCCTGAACCATGATGATTTGGAAGGAATGTTCGAGTTTCTGGTCCAGGATCGACCGGTCGGCGGCAGGGGCCGCCGTCGTCGCAGCCATGGGGGCGCGGCCGAACCTCCGGTCCGCCTCCTGCTGGGCGTGTTCGAACTGCCGTGCTCCGAACTTGGCCGCCTTGCGCACCATCCAGAGCACGAAACACGCGATGAGCAGCCACCCGAGGGCGATCGCCGCGAGGATCCAGCCCAGGACGGAGTTCTCGTTGGCGGCCTGCAGGAGTGCGACGACGAAGATCACCAGCAGCGCCGTCATGCCGATCAGCGTGATCCATAGGGATGCCTTGCTGGAGGCGGCGGGGTGCGCCCCGGTGGGGGCATTGCGAGTGGATCCGATCTGCTGCATGCGGCACATTCTCCCGTACGTCGTCTGAAGCGTGGAAATCGGCGGGCGTCGGATCGCCCTGGGCGCAACAGGCCCGGCGATCCGAGGCCCGAGCGCGGAAACACGAGGGGCAGGGACGCTGCCCTGCCCCTCGACGGTCTCTCGGCCCTCTTCCGGGCGATTCGCCCGGCCTAGTGCTGTCCCGAGGCCACGGCGCGCTCGGCGGCTTCGACCACGTTGACCAGCAGCATCGCGCGGGTCATCGGGCCCACCCCGCCGGGGTTGGGCGACATCCACGCCGCGCGTTCGGCCGCCTCGGGTGAGATGTCGCCCGTCAGCTTCTTCTTGCCGGTCTCCGGGTCCTCCACACGTGAAACTCCCACGTCCAGGAGGACGGCGCCGTCCTTGATCTGATCCGCGCTGATCATGTGCGGCTGTCCCGCTGCCGCCACCACGACGTCGGCCACGGCCAGCAACTCCGGCAAGTTCCGGGTTCCGGTGTGGGCCAGGGTCACGGTGGCGTTGATGGCCTTGCGGGTCAGCAGCAGGCCGATCGGTCGCCCGACCGTGACCCCGCGGCCGATCACCAGGACGTGCTTTCCCTTGAGGTCGACGTCGTGACGCAGCAGCAGCTCCACGATGCCGTGCGGGGTGCACGGCAGCGGCGAGTCCATGGGCTCGTTGACGTTGAGCACCAGCTTGCCCAGGTTGGTGGGGTGCAGCCCGTCCGCGTCCTTGTCCGGGTCGATGCGCTCGAGGATCCGGTTGGTGTCGATGTGATCCGGCAGTGGCAGTTGCACGATGTAGCCGGTGCAGGCCGGATCGGCGTTCAACGCGTCGATCTCCGCTTCCAGGTCCTCCTGGGAGATGTCTCCCGGAAGGTCGCGCCGGATGGAGTTGATGCCCACCTCGGCGCAGTCCTTGTGCTTGCCGCCCACGTAGGAATGGGAGGCGGGGTCGTCGCCGACCAGCACCGTCCCGAGACCCGGCACCTGCCCTTGCGTCGTGAGTGCGGCGACGCGTTCTTGGAGTTCGGACTTGATGGCGGCCGCCGTGGCCCGTCCGTCGAGAACAGCTGCCGTCATCACCACTCCTCGAGGCCGCTGTAGAGCGGGAAGTCCTGGGCGAGCTTGTCGACGCGGGCGCGCAGCGCTGCGACGTCGGGCTGGGGTTTGAGCGCGGTGGCGATGATGTCCGCGACCTCCTCGAATTCCTTGGCGCCGAATCCGCGGGTGGCCAGGGCGGGGGTGCCGATCCGCAGTCCGGAGGTCACCATCGGGGGCCGCGGGTCGAACGGGACGGCGTTGCGGTTGACGGTGATGCCGACCTCGTGGAGCAGGTCCTCCGCCTGCTTGCCGTCGAGTTCGGAGTTGCGCAGGTCGACCAGGACCAGGTGGACGTCGGTGCCGCCGGTGAGCACGGAGACGCCCGCCTCGGTGACGTCCGGGGAGGTCAGGCGGTCGGCGATGATCTTGGCGCCTTCGATCGTGCGTTCCTGGCGCTGCTTGAACTCCGGGCTGCCCGCGATCTTGAACGCCACTGCCTTGCCGGCGATCGCGTGCATGAGCGGGCCACCCTGGTGCCCCGGGAACACGTTGGAGTCGATCTTCTTCTTCCACTCCTCCGTGCACAGGATCACGCCCGAGCGAGGGCCCGCCAGGGTCTTGTGCACGGTCGAGGAGACGACGTCGGAGTGCGGCACGGGGTTCGGGTGCAGGCCCGCGGCCACCAGGCCCGCGAAGTGTGCCATGTCCACCCACAGCTTGGCGCCGACCTCGTCCGCGATCGAGCGGAAGGCCTCGAAGTCCAGCTGGCGGGAGTACGCGGACCAACCGGCCACGATCACCTTGGGCTGGTTCTCGAGGGCCACCTGGCGGACCTGATCCATGTTCAGTCGGTGAGTCTGGGGATCGACCTCGTACGCGGCGATGTTGTAGAGCTTGCCGGAGATGTTGAGCTTCATCCCGTGCGTCAGGTGCCCGCCGTGGGCCAGGGACAGGCCCATGAGGGTGTCACCGGGCTCCATCAGAGCAGTCATCACGGCGCTGTTTGCCTGGGCGCCGGAGTGCGGCTGGACGTTGGCGTGGAACGCACCGAAGAGCTCGGTCGCACGGTCCCGGGCCAGGTTCTCCACGACGTCGACGTGCTCACACCCGCCGTAGTACCGACGACCCGGGTAGCCCTCCGCGTACTTGTTGGTGAGCACCGATCCCTGGGCTTCGAGGACCGCGCGGGGCGCAAAGTTCTCGGAGGCGATCATTTCCAGGGTTCCGCGCTGACGGCCGACCTCCGCACCGATCGCCGCAGCGACCTCCGGATCGACTTCTGACAGCGGCAGGTTGGTGACATCGGCGGACGGCGTGGGGCTCATGCGATTCCTCCTGGGCTCCGATGCGACGTCGGAGATTCTCAGCCTTGGGGCAGCCACGGATCGTGCAACTGCCGATGGGTCGGTCAAGACGGCCTCGCCCATTGTAGGACGCCCCGTCAGGTCTCGATGCTCGCCAACACGTCGTCGACGCCGACCACCGCCCCGATGTCTGCACCGTGACGAAGTGTTCCGGAACGGTGGGCCAGAACTTGTGCCTCGGTCTTCATGGCGTCCAGGGCGGCGACGGGTTGCCCCTGCGTCACCTCGACGCCGTCGTCGACCAACCATCGGACCAGGGTCCCGGGCACCTGCGCCCGCAGGGCGGAGGGTTCCGGTTCCGGCTCCGCAGGTGCAACTCCAGCAGCACCGTTGAAGCCTGCGGTCAACTCCCCCGGGAGCCCCAGAACGACCCTCTTCCCGTCGATCTCCACCGGGACCCGGCGCAGGCCGGGGTTGACGACGGGATGCGGTCGCATCTGGGGCTGCACCCGCGACAGGTACGTCGTCTCGATCCACTGCGTGTGAACACTGAGATCGTCAGAACCGAACTCCGGAGCGTCCAGAACCGACCGTGCGAAGGGGACAACCGTGGCCGGCCCGTCGATCACGAGTTCCGCCAGCGCACGCCGCGCCCTGGCCAGTGCGGCGTCCCGTGACTCGTCGTGCACGATCAGCTTTGCCATGAGGGAGTCGAACGCCGGCTGGACGGTGTCCCCGGCCTCGACCCCGGAATCCCACCGCACGCCCGGTCCCCCGGGGACACGCAGGGCATCCACCCGGCCGGGGCTGGGCAGGAAGCCCCGCCCCGGGTCCTCCGCGTTGATGCGGAATTCGAACGCATGTCCCACGGGTTCCGGGGTGTCCGAGAAGGACGGCGCGTGACCTTCCGCGATGCGCAACTGCTCTCGGACCAGATCCGTACCCGTGACCGCCTCCGTGACGGGGTGCTCGACCTGCAACCGTGTATTGACTTCCAGGAAGGACAGCGTCCCGTCCTCGGCCAGCAGGTACTCCACGGTTCCCGCTCCTCGATACCGCACATGCTCACAGATGCGACGCGCGGACTCGTGTAGTTCACGTCGCTGAGCCCGGGTCAGCCCCGGGGCGGGGGCTTCTTCGATGAGCTTCTGATTGCGCCGCTGGACTGAGCAGTCCCTGTCCCCCACCACAACGACGCCGCCGTCCCCGTCACCGAGGATCTGGACCTCCACGTGGCGTGGCCTCTCGAGGAAACGCTCGACGAAACACTCCCCCCGTCCGAACGCGGCTGTGGCTTCCCTGGTCGCCGATTCGAAGGCGGCGGCCACTTCGTCCACCGAGCGGACGACCTTCAGTCCCCGTCCTCCGCCACCGTGGGAGGCCTTGATGACCACGGGAAGCCCGTGTTCTTCGACAAAGGCCATCGCCTGTTCAGCGTCTTCGATCGGGCGGTCGGTTCCCGGAGCCAATGGTGCACCCACGCTCCGCGCGATCCCGCGGGCCGTCATCTTGTCCCCTAGGGCCTCGATCGTTTCCGGGCCGGGACCGATCCATACCAGTCCGGCCTCTTCCACGGCCCGAGCGAACTCGGCGTCCTCGGACAGGAAACCGTAGCCGGGGTGAACCGAATCCGCGCCGCACCTGCGAGCGACGTCGAGCAGCGAGGGAACAGACAGGTAGGTCTCGGCCGCCGTGGTGCCACCCAGTCCGTAGGCCTCATCGGCCATCCGCACGTGCAGGGCGTCGACGTCCTGGTCGGCGTAGACGGCCACGGAGGTGTACCCCGCTTCCGTACAGGCCCGGATCACGCGAACCGCGATCTCGCCGCGATTGGCGATCAGGATCTTCTTCATGATCAGCCTCCAAAGTTTTCCTCCGGCCGGAGCCGGAACCGGATACGGGCCCCCGGTGGCAGCTGCCCCACCAGGTCAAGGTGTTCCGCGACCACCGCGCCGATGACCGGATAGCCGCCCGTCAAAGGGTGATCGGGAAGGAACAGCACGGGCTGCCCGTCCGGCGGCACCTGGATCGCCCCCGTGACCGTGCCTTCGCTCGGCAACTCGCCCTCGATCCGCCTGTCGAGCGGAACGGTTCCCTCCAGTCGCAGTCCCACCCGATCCGACCTGGTGCCGACCAGCCATTCCTGAGCCGTGAGGGCCGCCACGGCCTCGGGCGTGAACCAATCGTCACGCGGCCCCAGGGTGATCATCACGTCCACGGTCTCCCCTGAACGTGGCAGGTCTCGAGTGATGCCCAGCGGTTCGACGACGGCCGGGGCGTGCCGAGGATCCCCGACCACGACGCAGTCCCCTGCCTCGAGCGGCCCGGGCCCGAGCCCAGCCAGCGTGTCCGACGAGACACTGCCCAGAGCTGGACGCGCGAGCAGACCGCCCCTCACCGCGATGACATAGCGCAGTCCGTGCGTGGGGTGACTCAAGGACAGTTCGTCTCCGTCGTCGATCGCGAAGGGCACTCCTTGGAGGATCGGTCGGACCGTGCCATCGGATGAAACGAGTTCGCCGGTCCCCTGGGCGCCTGCCACGGCAGCCACGCCGGGAAGGCCGCGGTATTCCATGTGCACCGCCCCCGTGCATTCGAGGACCGCCGCGGTTGGGAGGTTGCCCACTGCCCTGTTGGCCTGGGACAGCGCGGTACGGTCGGCCGCACCGGCACCCGAGACCCCCATGGCAGCGTGACCGGGGCGTCCCCCGTCCTGGATCAGGGCCCGTATTCCGGGGTGGATGACGCGCAGTGACGCCAGGACGGGATCGGGCCGCCAGGTCTCCCGTACCGTCACCTCTGGACCGGACCCCGAGGCCGGGCCACCGACCTCGGAAGCAACCGGATCGTCCTCCAACCCGTCGAAGAGCTCACCCGTTCGTCCAGAGGTATTCGGTGTACTGGTCACGACGGCGACGGGGCGTTGCTGCTCGAACGTGATGACCGTGCCCGGTGCAACCAATGCCGGCGGGTCGCGGTCGATGTCCCACATCACGGCGTCGGTGTGACCGATCAACTGCCACCCACCGGGGCTGTCGCGCGGATAGACACTCGTGAAGGGCCCGGCCAGGCCGACCGCACCGGCGGGCACACGCGTTCTCGGTGAGGACCGGCGGGGAACGTCGAACAAAGGATCGGTGCAGGTCGCGTACCCGAACCCCGGAGCGAATCCGCAGAAGGCCACCCGCCACTGCGCGTTCAGATGACGCTCGATGAGGGTGTCCACGGAGACGGACAGCAGATCCGCAACCTCGTCGAGGTCTTCGCCGTCGTACCGCACGGGGATGCTGACCTCGGGACCGGCGACCGAGGAATGCGCTCCGGTTCGGGCGGTCGAGAGGGCGTCCACCAGCTGAGCGTCGCTGAACCGCGATGGGTCGAAGCGCACCAACACCGTCTGTGCTCCGGGGATCAGCTCCGTGACCCCGGGGACCTCGGACCAGGCGGCACCCAGACGCGTCACCTCCATCGGATCCTCGACCTCGACCAGCAGGGCCGTGTCCGAGGCCCGCAGGAAACGCATCAGATCCCCGCAAAAGGTGCGATGGTGACTCCGGCCGATTCCAGGACTCGCCGCGTCTCGGCAGCCATGGCCACAGACCCGGGGCTGTCGCCGTGCACACAGATGGACTGCGCCTCCACGCGGACGTCCCGACCGTCAATCGACCGGATCACGCCGTGCTCGACCAGGCGGAGCATCCTGGTGGCCACATCTTCCGGGTCGTTCAGAACCGCACCCGGCAGTGAACGGGAAACCAACTGCCCGTCGGACTGGTAGGCCCGATCCGCAAATGCCTCGGCCGCCACCTGCAGGCCGGCACGTTGGGCCACTCGCAACACGACGCCACCAGCCAGTCCCAGCAGGACCAGGCCCGGGTCGATCGACTTGATGGCCGCCACGACGGCCTTGGCCTGGCGCTCGTCGTGGGCAATGGCGTTGTACAGGGCACCGTGGGGCTTGACGTAAGTGACGCGGCTGCCCAGCGCAGAGGTGAGCCCGCTCAACGCACCCAGTTGGTACTCGACGTGCGCCTGCAACGTGGCGGAGTCGACGTCGACCGCGGTTCGCCCGAAGTTCTCGTAGTCCCAATAACTCGGGTGGGCCCCGATGCTCACACCGCGATCGATCGCGGCTGCGACCGTTCGCCGGATCCCTTCGGGGCTGCCGGCGTGGAAGCCACAGGACGTGTTCGCGCTCGTCACGATCGCGAGCATGGATTCGTCGTCGCTGACCACTCGGTCGTGCGTGTTCTCGCCCAGATCGGAGTTCAGATCAATGCTGGTCATGAGTTCCCCCAGGTCATCCGCTCGTGCTCAGGAAGTCGAAGATCGGTCCGACCGACACGCTACCCATGTACCAGGTGAGCGCCGTCACCAGTGTCCCGGGAATCAGCAGCCACCTCGGATAACGGTCCACCCCCAGCAGGTCGGGGCGGAACCACCCGATGTACATGAACACCGTGAGACCCACCGGGAGGATCAAACCGTTGAACCCTCCGACGAACACCAACAGCGCAGCCGGTGCCGTGCCGATGACCAGGTAGACCGCCAGGGAGACGGCGATGAATCCGACCGTGGCCAGTTGCAGGGCCCACCCCCCGGAGACCTTCCGGCTGAACGTCGACAGGAAGGTGGCCGAGGTGTAGGCGGCTCCGATCACGGAGCTCAGAGCGGCGGCCCAGAAGATTGCACCGAAGATCCGTATCCCGGCCTGGCCCAGGACGGCGCCGAAGGCCTGCCCGGCAGGGTTCGCCGCCTGACCCGAGACGTCCAGTGCGACCCCGGATGCGACAACCCCCAGGACCGCCAGGAAGAGCACGTACCGCATGATCGCAGTCACCACGATCCCGTTGGTGGCGGAGCGCATGACCGTGCGGGAATGTCTGGGGCCCACCAGACCCGAGTCGAGATACCTGTGGGCCCCGGCGTAGGTGATGTACCCGCCGACCGTGCCGCCCACGATGGTGGTGATCGTCGCGAAATTCAGCTGATCAGGAACGATCGTCTGCTTCAACGCTTCCCCCACGGGAGGTTGGGACACGACGGCGACGACCACCGTCATGACGATCATGCCGACGCCCAGAACCACCAACACCACGTCCATGACGCGGCCGGCCTTCTTGATCAGGAACAACACGATCGCCAACAGGCCCGTCAGCAGGCCACCGACCTTGGGGTCGATCCCGAGCAGCGCATTCAGTCCCAGACCGCCCCCGGCAATGTTGCCGATGTTGAACGCCAAGCCGCCCATCACCACCAGCACGGCGATGAAGTGCCCCGAGAACGGAATGGCGCGGTTGGCAAGGTCACCCGCACGGCGCCCCGAGGAGGTGATCATTCGCCAGACGTTCAACTGAACCGCGACGTCGATCAGCACCGAAGCGAGGATGGCGAAGGCGAACGCGGCCCCCATGCCGGCCGTGAAGGTTGCGGTCTGAGTGATGAATCCGGGGCCGATGGCCGACGTGGCCATCAAGAAGACGGCACCGATCACGGCTCCGCGTGAAACCCGTTTCCCGAGCTCCGACGAACGGCGTTCGTCCATACCGTCGGGGACCTCGGTTCTCGAACCAGCCATGTCGGACATCCTTCCGGGAACACCGCAAATGTGATCTACACCATAGAACAATCTGATCCGTATTGTTCAACAATCCAAAGTGATCGTCAAGGGTGCGCTTCACCCAACTGCCCCTCCTGCTCCGGGAGGCGACGTCAGGCCGCCACGACGCCCGGGCGGCTCGGTAGAGTCCGGAATGTGACACACAGCGACGCCCTGGCTGACCTCTTGCGCCAGCGGATCATCGACGGCGAGTTCATGCCCGGATCCCGCCTGTCGGAATCGGCCCTCTCCAACCAGTTCGAGGTCTCACGCAACACCCTCCGAGAGACGTACCGAGCCTTGGCCGAACAGGGCCTGCTGACCCACGTCCCACATCGCGGTGTGTCCGTGTCCGCGCCGTCGATGGCTGACGTCGTGGACATCTATCGGTGCCGACGCACGGTGGAATGCACCACAATGCGCGGATCGCGCCCGGAGCACCCCGCCGTGCAACGCATGGCGGACGCCCTCCACCTCGCAGAAACGCACTTGGCCGCTGAGGACTGGCTCGGCATCGGGAGTGCCAACATGGCCTTTCACGAAGGGATCGTCGCCCTGTCGGACAGTCCTCGCCTGATGCGCATGTTCCGCAATGTCGCCGCAGAATTACGCCTCGTGTTCCTCACGCTTGACGATCCACACGCCCTGCACGCCCCGTTCGTGGCCAGCAACCGCAGGGTGCTCACCGTATTCACCGCCGAAGGTCCGGAAGCGGGAGCACTCGAGTTGGAGCGCTATCTCCTGAACTCGGAACGCAGTGTCTTGGGCGCTTACACGAGAGCGAACAGGGCCTGACCACCTTGGTTGATCGCGAGCCGCCGAAACCCACCCGCGCGGTCACAAGAGCCGACGATTCCCGGCTACCTCAGCCCCCCGTGCGCGTGATGTAATCTGTGGCGACACCTGAACCGGGGAAAATATGCCCTCCGCATCGACCTTCCCCGACATTCCGACGCACAGCCGCGCCCGATCCAACAGGTGGTGGGTGGCTGCGTGCCGCGAAACACCGCATGGGTCCGGGGCTCGTAAGTATCAGGAGCACCTGTTGAACGCACTGCCCTCCGCGCCGTACACGGCTTCGATCCCGCAGATCCGCGCGGACGAACTCCCCGAGAAGCCCTCCGACGGACTTCGCACCAACTACGGGGCCGTCATCTTCGACATGGACGGCGTCATCACGGACACGGCCGCGGTTCACGCCTCCGCCTGGAAGTCCCTGTTCGACGCGGTGCTCCAGGACTCTCGCCTGGAGCAGCTGGACGACGACTCCCCCGTGAACCGGGCCGAGTTCGACGTCGCCACCGACTACCGGGACTTCGTCGACGGACGCCGTCGTGAAGACGGGATCCGCACGCTCCTGGCCTCACGCAACGCGGCCCTCCCTGAGGGCTCCGCGGAGGACGAACCGGGTGCCTGGACCGTCCAGGGACAGGCCGCCCTCAAGAACACCTACTTCAACGAGGCCTTGGAGGACCAGGGCGTTCGCGTGTTCGACGGAACGGTCCGGCTGATCGAACGCCTCCGTGAGGGCAATGTGCCCGTCGGGTTGGTCACGGCCTCCCGCAACTCGGCCACCGTGCTGGCGCGGGCCGAGCTCGGGGACCTGTTCGACCACATCGTCGACGGCGCCACCGCCGCTGAACTCGGCCTGCCGGGCAAGCCGGCTCCCGACACGTTCTTGCAGTGCGCCAAGGAACTCGGCGTGGACCCGGTCGAGGCCGTCGTCGTCGAGGACGCCGTGGCCGGTGTGGAAGCCGGTGTTGCCGGTGGATTCGGGCTGGTCGTGGGCATTGCGCGACATGGCGACCGCCAGGCGCTGTACAACGGCGGTGCCCACGTGGTGCTCAACGACGTCGGCGAACTGGACCTGGGGGCCCGGCGTGAGGACCCCTGGAAGCTGATCTTCCACGGATTCGATCCCTCCGTGCAGGCCCGGCGGGAGTCCCTGCTGACCCTGTCCAACGGGTACATGGGTGTGCGCGGCTCCCATTCCGAGCGGTCCTCCGACGGCATCCACTACCCCGGCAACTACCTGGCCGGCGTGTTCAACCGCGTGGTCAGCCACATCAACGGCCGCGACATCGAACACGAGTCCATGGTCAACGCCCCCAACTGGACGCACCTGGACCTGCGGGTCTCCGGCGGCACGTGGCTCTCCGAAGGCGGGCTGGAGTACTCCGACGAGCGGACCGAACTCGACCTGCGTACGGGTGTTCTGACCCGCAGTATGGTCCTGACCGACCTCACCGGTGACCCCACGGAACGCGGGGAACGCCCCCGCATCCAGGTGGTCCAGCGTCGCTTGGTCTCCCTGCGCCTGCGCCACATGGCCGCCCAGGAAACCACCATCACCGCGCTGAACTTCACCGGCCGCATCCACGTCCGCACCGGCATCGACCCGGCCGTGACCAATGACGGTGTGAAGGAGTACAAGGAACTCAACGCGCATCACCTGTCCACGGACGAATCCACCACGCTCCCGGACGAGGAAGAGACCCTGCTGAGCCTGGTGACCACCAACCAGTCCCAGATCCAGATCGCCACGGCCCAGCGCACCGAGGTGTACGGCGGTGCCGCGATCCGCGCCCGGCGCGAGATCCGCCCGGGCGGCACCGAGTTCCGCCGCCACCAGATCGGCGTGCACCAGGGCGAGCCGGTGGTCGTCGACACCACGACCGCCGTGGTCACCAGCCGCGACGCCGCGATCGGTTCCCCGCGCAACGGCGCCCTGTCCCAGCTGGACCGCAGCCCCAGAGGCTTCAAGGGCCTGC
Source organism: Kocuria soli (assembly GCF_003797835.1). Classification (GTDB taxonomy): domain Bacteria; phylum Actinomycetota; class Actinomycetes; order Actinomycetales; family Micrococcaceae; genus Kocuria; species Kocuria soli. The sequence continues at coordinate 22,583 of NZ_RKMF01000016.1, read as the reverse complement.
TGGAAGGCCACGAACTGGCCTGGAAGCGCCTGTGGGACCGCTACGACCTCGAGTTGCAGCCGGACGCGGCACCCGAAGAGCTGCTGACCCAGCTGGCCCTGCGGACCCACGCCTTCCACACGGCACAGACCCTGGCCCCGCACCTGTCCCTGCGCGACGCCGGCATCCCCGCACGCGGGTTGCACGGTGAGGGATACCGCGGCCACATCTTCTGGGACGACGTCTACATCCTCCCGCTGGTCTCACTGCACGAACCGCAGGTCAGCCGGTCGCTGCTCTCCTACCGGTGGCGCCGCCTCCCGATGGCCTACTACCGGGCTCAGGAATTCGGTCTGAACGGTGCTGCGTTCCCCTGGCAGTCCGGTTCCGACGGCCGCGAGGAGACCCCGCCCGAGCTGTTCAACCACCACTCGCAGCGCTGGCTCCCGGACAACTCCTGGCGGCAGTTCCACGTGGGTCTTGCCATCGCGTACAACGCCTGGCACTACTACGAGTCCACGGGTGACATCGACTGGCTCTCCGGCCAGGGTGCGGAACTGATCATCGGCATCACCCGACTGTTCGCCTCCCTGACGGAGTTCGACGAGGCGGACGGCCGGTACCACATCAGCGGCGTCATGGGGCCCGACGAGTACCACGACGGCCCCCGCGGCCAGCACGGTGGCGGGTTGAAGGACAACGCCTACACGAACGTCCTGGCGGCATGGTTGTTCCGCCACTCTGCCAACATCTTCAACGACATGGTCGACCACCAGCGTGAAGAACTGCAGGCCCGGTTCGGCATCGCCGACGACGAGCCCGCCCAGTGGTTGGAGATGTCCCAGAAGCTGTCCGTGGCCTTCAACTCGGACGGCACGATCTCCCAGTACGACGGGTACGACGACCTGGACGAACTGGACTGGGACTTCTACAAGAAGAAGTACCGCAACATCGGCCGCCTGGATCTCCTGCTGGAGAACGAGGGCGACATGACCAACAACTACAAGCTGTCCAAGCAGGCCGACACCATCATGTTGGTCTACCTCCTGGGTCCGGAGGGCCTGGTCGAGGAACTGGGTCGCATGGGCTACGAGATCGACCACGACGTCGTCCAGCGCACCGTGGACTTCTACATTGCGCGGTCCTCGCACGGGTCGTCCTTGTCCAAGGTGGTCAACGCGGCCGTCCTGGCGTGGTTGGCACCGGACCGTTCCTGGGCGTCCTTCCAGGACGCCCTGGTGGTGGACATGGACGACACCCAGGGCGGCACGACCGGCGAAGGCATTCACATGGGTGCAATGGCCGGATCCATCGACGTCGTGACCCGCGCCTACGCGGGGCTCCGTGTGCGCGGTGACTGGTTGGAGTTCGCTCCTCACCTGCCCCGCCAGCTGGAGTCCGTGAACTTCACCGTCCTGTACCGCGGACAGGTCATCCGCGTGTGCATGGACCACGACGTCCTGGAACTCGAAGGCAGTTCCCGCCAGGCGGCCCCCGTGACCGTTCACGTGAGCGGCGCGGAATACGTCCTCAAGGGCGGCCAGAAGATCGCCGTGTCCATCCGGCATCGCTGACGGTCCGGTCTCGCGACACCGATCGAACGGGTCCGCCCCGCTCCGCACACGCTGTGCCGAGCGGGGCGGACCCGTTTCGGTGTCACAGTCCGACGTCGGCTTCGACGGCACCTACGACGGCGGCCGTGACCCGAGTGGCGCTCAGGCGTTCAGTTCCCGGTGCCGCCGGCTCAAGTCCAGGTACGTGCTCGCGTTGAGCGTGACCTTTTCGCGTTCCGCCTCCGTCAGTTCCCGGCGGACCTTGGCCGGGACGCCGGCGACCAACGATCCGGGCGGAACCTCGGTGCCCTCCAACACCACCGCGCCCGCCGCGATCAGACTCCCGGAACCGATGACCGCTCCGTTGAGCACCGTGGCGGACATCCCGACCAGGACGTCGTCGTGAATCGTGCAACCGTGCAGGACGGCCGCGTGGCCGACCGAGACCCCGTTGCCGATCGTGCACGGGAACTCCGGGTCCGAGTGCACGGTGCAGTTGTCCTGGAGGTTGGAGCCCTCCCCGAGCGCAATGGGTGACCGATCGGCACGGATCACGGTGCCGTAGAAGACACCGCTCCCCGCCCCGATCCGGACGTCGCCGATCACCGTGGCGTTGGGTGCCACGAAGGCGTCTTCGGCGATCTCGGGTTCTCGGCCCTCCCAGGCCGCGATCACGGGTTCCATGCGTTCTCCTCCACGTCGTTGTGGTTCTTGTTTCCGTGTGCTGCGTGCGGTGGTTGCTCACCGTCAGTCTCCGACGGCTGCGATGGTGCGCGCGTAGTCCAGGTACGCCTCGTGTGCGAAACCGGGCATGAGCTGGGACTGGACCACCCAACCCTGGAGGACCGAGAGCACCGCCTGGGAGAACATGCCCACCCATTGCGTGGCGTCCTGTCGGCTGAGCCCCAGTTCCGTGACGGCCCACCCTGCGAACTGTTCGTCCACCAGGCTTCTCAGCGCCTCCAGGTGGGAGCCGAGTGCGGCGTTGACCCCCTCGTCGACCGCGGCCTCCCCCCACGTGATCAGCAGGAGTCTGGCCAATCGTGGTTGAGCGGCAAGTTCTTCGAGCACGCCGACCAGCCAGGATTCCGGGTCGAAGGGTTGGGCCACCCTACGCTGCGCCAGGTCGAAGACCTGGTCCAGTCCGGTCTGGGCGCACGCCGCCACCAACTCGGACTTGCCTCGCGGGAAGTGGTTGTAGATCGCCCCCGCGGAGAGCCCGGTGGCCGCGATGATCTCGTGCATCGAAGCACCGCGGTAGCCCTCCGCCAGGAAACAGTCCGTTGCGGCACCCACCACGGCACGGCGTCGGTTGTCGCGGTACTCCTGACTGACTTTGGGCATGCCCTGATCCTACGCAGTGGGCCCGGAGGGAGCTCAGATGCACCTATGAATGACGGCCGTCGCGCCGTCACGGGTGGGAGTCTGATTCCGGATCTGCCGCCCTGTGGCCATGGACTTCACTGACCAGCACGCAGCTGACTGCAGCCCGTCCCCCCACCGACATCCATCTTGCGCCATTCGCCCGGACGGGGTTGGACGCCCCGCACCTGGATTCCCCGCTGGACCCCACGCACGACGGGGCCGAGCCGCTTGGGTGGGGCGTGGTCGGTCCCGGCTCGATCGCCGAACGCGTGGTCCCGGACATCGCCCGATTGCCGGATGCCCGGCTGATCGCGGTGTCCTCCCGGAGTCCAGAACGAGCACGGGCCTTCGCCGATCGGCACGGCTTCCGCCACGCCCACGGTGACACGGCGGGACGCACCGGCCTCGAAGCCCTCGCAGCGGACCCGGAGGTCGACGTCGTCTACGTGGCCAGCCCCCACGGTTACCACCACACCCACGTGTCCACGTTGCTCAAGGCCGGTAAGCACGTGGTGTGCGAGAAGGCCCTGGCCATCACGGCCAGGGAGGTCGAGGACCTCATTCGCATCGCAGGTGCCCAGGGGGTGCTGCTCATGGAAGCGGTCTGGACGGCCATGACCCCGGGGTTCCGGCGCGCCATGCACCTGGTGGCCGACGGAGCCATCGGTACCGTGCACGGCGTCACAGGCTCGATCGGTTTCAACATCCCACCCGATCCCGGCCACCGGCTCTTCGCTCCCGAGGACGGTGGTGGAGTCACCCTGGACATGCTGGTCTACCCACTGCTGTGGTCGGACCCGGTACAGGGTGAGATCCTGTCCCGCAGCGTCCTGGGACATCTTGGTCCCACGGAGGTCGACGACGACCTGGCCGTCCAGCTGCGCCGCGAGCACGGATGGGCGCAGCTCTCGGCCACTCTGACCCGCGTGCCCACTACGGGAATTGCGCTCTCCGGCACCCACGGGTGGCTACGGGCGGACGGGCGGCTGCACAATCCGCCGAGGCTCGAAGTCATGACCACGGATCGGCTCCAGGCCGGCGGCGAACCGCTGGTCGAGGAGATCACCGTGATCGGTGCCGGTTACGTCCCGCAGTTCCGGGAGGCCACCCGCTGCATCCGACAGGGGCTCACGGAGTCACCGTTCGTCCCGTGGGAACTGTCCAGGGTCCGCGCGCGGCTGTTCGACGACATCCGGGCGGACATCGGCCTGCGGCTGCCGCACGACGAACAACAGGCCCGGTGAGGAAACCGCTCAGCCGACGGCGCTCGGAGCCCGGAACCGACCCTTGATGTCGCTGGACTGACGGACCACCAGCTTGGTCGGCAGGACCAGGGGGCGGTTCGAGGTCGGCAGGGCGCCCTTGATCATGGCCACCAGGTTCTTGGCCGCGGTGGAACCGACCGCGTGCATTGGCGCGGCAATGGTCGACATGCTGGGGCTCAGGAAGGACAACGACATGATGTTGTCGTAGCCGATCACGGCGACGTCGTCGGGAACCGAGAGGCCGAGTTCGTGGACGGTGCGGACGAATCCCATGGCCACCAGGTCGTTGTAGCAGATCACCGCGGGGGTGCGGTTCTCGGCCCAGGCCAAAGCTGCGGCACGTCCACCCGCGACCGTGGGCGAGGCCGGGCCGATGCGGTGGATCCGAAGGTGTTGCTCCACACCGGCTTCCCGAACGGCCCGCCAGCGCATGCCGTCCGCCCAGGAGGCCTCCGGCCCTGCCACGTAGGTGATGTCCTTGCAGCCCTGTGCGGCCAGGTGTTCCACCGCACGTCGGGTGCCCGTCGGGTTGTCGGTGACCACGGACACCACCCCGGACACCGCACGGTTCATGATGATCGTGGGTTTCTGCTTGGCCGTCATCCGCACCGCGGAGTCGGACATGCGCGAAGAGGTGAGCAGGACGCCGTCGACCAGTGGCAGGACACGCTCCAGGGCCTCCCGCTCACGGCGGTCGGACTCCTGTGAGTTGGCCAGCAACAGTGTGTATCCGGCTTCCGCAGCGGCCTCCTCGGCTCCGCGGATCAGGTCGAAGAAGGCGGGGTTGGAAATGTCGGTGACCACCAGAGCGATCATCTGGCTGCCCGTTCGGCCGTCCGCGTTGCGGGAGATCGTCCGTGCGCGGTACCCGAGTTCGTCCGCGGCCTCACGAATGCGCTCCGCGGTCTCGTAGGAGACCCGCCCCGGCCGGGCGAAGGCGCGTGAGACGGTGGACGGCGCAACCCCCGCGAGTTTTGCCACGTCGTAGATCGTGGGGGCCTTCCCGCGAGAACGACGACGCGGCTGCGCGGGCGCCGATTCTTGATCGGCGGGGGCTGCCTCATGCCTGCTGTGGTCCTGATTCACCCGTTCATTTTCGCGTAACGGGGCGACAAGTCCAAGCCAGGGCTCGGACGCAATTGGCTCGACACGCCGGTTGCCAAGGCGCTGAGACTCACCACCCTCACCACGTGGGTAGACGTCCGTGGTTTCCCTCCGGGCACCGCAACGTGTCGCGTCAATGAGACACCCACCCCGGCCCGGTGCCACACTGATCAAGTAGATGTACGTGCATGATTGATGGTGCCACTCCCCCGGTGGCCCGTCATGTGCCCCCGTTCCTCATCCCCCCGTGAAGGAAACCGACCCAGTGCCGTATTCGCAGACCCTCCGTGCCCGGCGTGAGGCGGAGAAGAGAAGGGCAGGGCTCCGTAGGGCAGCCCTGGGTGCCGGAGTCTTCGTGGTCGTGGGAGCGGGTGGGTTGCTGAGCGTCATCCAGAGTGACCGGGACCGTGGAGCAGTACCGGATTCCTGCAAGGAACTTCGGCCGGTGGTCGTGGTGACCGAACAACCCATGGCGGAGATCCTCAGAAACAAGCCCGTGGACGGGCAGAGCTGCATCCAGCTGGAGATCGTGGCCGAGTCCAGTTCCCAGACGGCAGCCCGCGCGGAGGCGGGTGAGCTGGGTGAACAGTTGTGGATCCCGGACTCCACTGCGCGGTTGTCGGAATCGTCCATCGGCTCCGAGGTCCTGATCCACACCCCGTCCCTGGCCAGTTCCCCAGCGGTGGTCGTGGGTAGGGACCAGGTCGAGGTCCCCGAAACCTGGAGCGAGGTGCTGGCGGACGAGTCACTGCTCATGAGTGACCCGGCGGTGGATGCGGGCGCCTTTGCCGCCCTCCAGGGGGTTGCCCACGACGTCGACACGGGAGCGGTCTCCGAAGAGAGCGCGGTGAGAGCCCTGACTCCTCGCGCCACCACGCAGGGGGTGGACAGCCCCGTTCTCCTGGCACCGGAACTGCTGGCTGACGTGCGCGACAACGGGACGCGCGCTGTGGTCTCAGAACGGGCCTTCCTCACCGGCCGAGCCAAGGCCGGGGGCGACCAGCTCACGGCCGTGACCCCGGCGTCGGGAACCGCTTTCCTGGATTTCCCCCTGGTGATTCCGTGGGAAAGCGGCGACTCGACAGCACTCCTGCCCGACGCTGCCGACGAGGTCCAAGGCTGGCTCCGTTCCGACGACGGACAACGGGTCTTGGCCGCGGCGCACTACCGGACGCCCCAGGGGGAGACCCCGGACCCGGACGCGGTGACGGTCCCGGCGCGGTTCCAGAAGCCTGCGACCGAGATCTGGGAGACCGTGGATGGCAAGACCCAACGAGCGACCCTCCGAGACAACTTGTCCACTCGCAGTCCCAGGTCCGGCGGCCACACCGAACTGCACCAGAGCACTTTGGCGGCCTTCCGGTACCAACAGGAGAACTTCAAGACCGGCCAGCTCAACGCGGTGGTCTTGATCTCCGACGGCGAGCGCGGGTCGTCGCCGAATGCGGCGGGCCCGCATGAGGACGACGTGGATGAGTCCGTTCCGCTCGACCGGTTGCTCAAGCACCTGGGCTCGGAACAAGACCCCGCCCGACCCGTCGTCATCATCACCGTGGAGACAAGCGGCGAGACGGGCGCCGGACCTGGGGACGACTCATTGTCCAGGATCTCCGAGGCGACGGGGGGAAGTCATCTCACGGACAGCAGCCCCGCCGACCTGCGCGCGGCGCTCAGGGACGCCGTGGTCGCGGAGGCCGACGTCGGCTGACGCCCAGCTGTCGGGACCCGTGCCCTAGGAACCTGAGCGCAGAGGCTTAAGCCCCACAGGCCTCAGTGGAAGAAGTGGCGGGCTCCCGTGAAGTACATGGTCACCCCGGCCTCCTGAGCGGCGGCCACCACCTCGTCGTCGCGAATCGAGCCGCCCGGCTGCACCACAGCCCTGATCCCTGCCTCCAGGAGCACCTGGAGGCCGTCGGCGAAGGGGAAGAATGCATCCGACGCGGCCACGGCACCCTGGGCGCGCGGCGTTCCGTCCTCCGCAAGGGTGTTGGCCCGCTCGATGGCCAGGCGGCAGGAGTCCACGCGGTTGACCTGGCCCATGCCGATGCCGACCGTGGCACCGTCCTGCGCCAGCAGGATCGCGTTCGACTTGACGGGGCGCAGTGCCGTCCAGGCGAAGGCCAGGTCGGCCAGTGTGGCCTCGTCCGCCGCCTCACCGGCCACCAGTTGCCAGTTGGCCGGGTCGTCGCCTTCGGCCTGGACGCGGTCGGTGATCTGCAGGAGAGCACCCCCGGAGATCTGTCGGTAGTCCAGCGGGTCCCGGTCGAAGCCCTCCGGAAGACGGAGGACTCGCAGGTTCTTCTTGCTGCTCAGGATCTCGAGCGCCTCGGGCTCGAAGTCCGGGGCGACGATGACCTCCGTGAAGATCGGCTTGACCCCCGCCGCCATCCCGGCGGTGACCGTGGCGTTGACCGCGATCACGCCGCCGTAGGCGGAGAGCGGGTCGCACGCGTGGGCCTTGAGGTGGGCATTCGCCACGGGATCCTCGGCATCGCGGTCGGCCACCGCCAGGCCACAGGGATTGTTGTGCTTGACCACGGCCACAGCGGGTTCGGTGAAGTCGTAGACCGCACGAAGCGCGGCATCCGCGTCCACGTAGTTGTTGTAGGACATGGCCTTGCCCTGCAGTTGCTCGGCCTGGGCGATGCCCGGGGACGCCGCGTGATCCACGTAGAGAGCGGCATCCTGATGCGGGTTCTCGCCGTAGCGCAGCGTCTCCGCGCGCTCGAAGGCCAGGCCCGCGTAGGGCGGGAAGGTCAGCGCCGCACCGTCTGCGTTCGCACCGGCGTCCTCCGGGAACTGTTCCTGGCACCAGGTGGCCACCGCGGTGTCGTAGGCGGCGGTGTGGGCGAAGGCCGCCGCCGCCAGGCGCCGTCGTGCGGCCAGGTCGAAGCCGCCGTCCTGGGTGGCCTGGAGGACGTCGTCGTAGCGCGTCGGGTCCACCACGACCGCGACCGACGGGTGGTTCTTGGCCGCCGCGCGAACCATGGAGGGGCCGCCGATGTCGATCTGTTCGATCACGGCGTCCTGGCCCGCACCGGACTTGACCGTGTCCACGAACGGGTAGAGGTTGACCACCACCAGGTCGAAGGGCTCGACCCCCAGGTCGGCCAGCTGCGTGACGTGGTCCTCCTTGCGCCGGTCCGCCAGGATCCCGGCGTGGACCCGCGGGTGGAGGGTCTTGACGCGGCCTTCGAGGCATTCGGGGAAGCCGGTCAGATCGGCGACCTCCGTGACGGGGACGCCCGAGTCCGCGATGCGCTTTGCCGTGGAGCCCGTGGACACGATGGAGACGCCCTCTCGGTGCAGTCCGGCTGCCAGTTCCTCCAATCCGGTCTTGTCGTAGACGGAGATCAAAGCTCGTTTGATCGGTGCTCGGACCTGGTCGTTCGTCACGTGATGCAGCTCCCGAGGTTGGCGTTCGGTGCGGATGTGAACCGTTGATGCACGGTCAACCCGAGCGCTCTAGCATCGGGCCGCTGTCAGTCTACGACGCACCCGGACCGAGTCATTGTGCGTCGGCGTCGGCGCACAATTCGGCGACGACGTCGACGAAGAGCTCGCGTTCGGCCATCTTGATGCGTTCGTGCAAGGTCGCCTCGTCGTCCTCGGGCAGGACGGGCACCGCGACCTGGCCCAGGATCTGCCCGGCGTCGACCTCGGGGACCACCCGGTGGACCGTGGCGCCGGTGATCTTCACCCCGTGTGCCAGGGCGTCCCGCACGCCGTGGGCCCCCGGGAAGGACGGCAGCAGCGCGGGGTGCGTGTTGATCAGTGCCGGTGCGAAAGCGGTCACGAATTCTTCGTCGAGGATCCTCATGAACCCGGCCAACAGAACCAGATCGGGTTGATGGCCCGCCACGATCTCCTGGAGGGCCCGGTTCCAGGTCGGCCGGTCAGGGTGCTCGGCCGGTTCCACGACGAACGTCGCGGCTCCGGCCGCCTGGGCACGTTCGAGCCCGTGGCAGTCCTTGTCCGCCCCGACGGCCACGACCGTCGCGTCGATGCGCCCCGCTGCCACGGCGTCCAGGAGTGCTTGCAAAGTGGTTCCGGACCCGGAGACGAGTGCAACGATACGCATGGGGCGATCCTAACCTCCGGCGCTGCGAGCGCCCCGGGCCATCTGAGACAACCGCCTACAGTGGACCCATGAGTTCCGCTCCCTCCAAACCCCCGCCCAGCCCTCCCCGTCGGCCGGAGACCTCCGGGTCGGATTCCGTGGACGGGCGGGATCAGGGTTCAGGACCCGAGGGACCGGTGGACGGTCCGTCTCGGCGACCGCTCAACACGGCGCTGTTGGCCCTGTTCGCGGCCGGAGCGTCGATGTTCATGACCAGCGGCCCGTTGTGGATGACCGTGGCGGGCATGGTCGCGGGAGTCGCAGGGATCTTCTTCGCCGTCGTCGCCCTGGTGCGCCTGCGGCTGGCCGAACGACGCGCGGTGATCGTGTTCTCGGCGTTGGTCGCCATGGCGGTGGCCGGCTTCGGCCTGGTGACCGGCGGCGTGCGGCTCGCGTTCTGGGACACCGTCTCCACCTACGAACGGTGCATGACGGACTCGGTCACCATCTCCGGGCAGGCCGGGTGCCAGCAGGACATGGAGAACAACCTCGAGGGGATCCTGCTTCCGGGGCTCGAATGACCGCGTGCTGACCCGCCGGTCTCAGCGGTCGCGTGCCGCCTTGCGCCGGGCCCTGCGCTTCTCCGCCGCGGCGTAGCGCTTCTGGGCCTTGCGGTCGGCCTGGAGGCTTCGCTCCTGCTGCTTCCGGGCGATGTCCTCGCGGCGCTTGGCTTCCCGGTCACGTTCCCGGGCTCCACGCGAGACCTTTGACTTGCCCTTGGCGGTCGCCGTCGAACCGCCGCGGCTCTCCTCCGGGCCGCCGTCCGCCGTCGTCGGGTCGGGCCGGCCCTCCTCCCCCGTGGTCGGGCCCATCTCGAGGAGTGCAGGGGTCTCGATCGTCGACGCGGCGGGTTCGTGCGGAGCCTCAGTTACACGGGGGGAAACATCGGCGGGCGGCGCCGAGTTCACCCCAGTGGCCGCCAGAGTCCGCCCCTGCTCGACCCAGGGAGCCACCGCAACTCCGACGGCGGCACCGACGGCGACCTCGATCCCCACGGCCAATGCCATCTCCCAGGTCTGCGGTCCCACCAGGCTCAAGCGCCCCAACCCGAGTGAACCGGACGCCAGTCCGGCCAATGCGGCCGCCAAGACGGCCGTCGCGGCACCGATGACCAGACCGGAGACCACCACGACCACGGGAGCGGAGACCACCCGCCACGGGATACGGATGGCGATCCACTCACCCAGGTGGTTCTCCCCCTCGCGGACGAACCACCACCCGGCGAGCAACCCGCAGAGCACCACCAGGACGGGCGCTGCGGCCAGCACCGTGGGAGCGTCCTGCGGCGGGAGGGCTCCGAGGATCGGCAGGAGAGGGATGGTCTCGGCATTGGTCCCGGCAGGAGAGACCAGCGACCCCTCACCCAGGTAGAACCCCGCACCTGATGCCCAGGACAGGGCCCAGACCAGGAAGTTCGGCAGCAGGGCCACGTGCAGCACCGCGAACACGGTGTCACCGGCGGCGTCCGAACCGAGCTGCTGCTGGATCGCGATCACCTGCTGCCACCCGAGGGTGAGCGCGAACGCCAGGACCAGTGCGCCGACGGCCACGGCGGCCACCATCGCAACCCACGCCGCACGCAGCACTGCCCACAGGTAGGAACCCGCCCACCGCATGTCCTGACCGGCTTGACGTGCCGTCTCCACGGCACGTGCTCCGACCAGTGCCGCGGGCGTGCCTCCAGCGACCAGGGCACCTGCAGCGGTGAAGGCAAGGACGATCAGCCCCCCGAAGGCCACTGCGCTCCACGGCGACGCAGCCGCGGCCCGTGAGGCGGTCACTGCCGCCACCAGGGCCGCCACCGCCGCGTGCACCACGGCCGTCGTGAGGACGACCCCCGCCAGCCCGGCGCCCGACGGAGCCCGGCGCGCCATGCGGGCCCCGGCCAGGAAGGCCATGGACGCGGTCAGGAGGCTGAGCCCGAGGGGTGCCAACGTCACGGTCTGAGCCACCGGTCCGGCGCCCTCCAACGGTGCGACGGAGACATCCAGCGGTACCCCGAGCGACAGCAACCACAGTTGACCGCCCAGCCCCAGGCCCGGGACCCAGCCCAGGTCCGCAAATCCTCCGGCGATCACGGACAGCAGGACCACGAGTTCCACGACGGCCAAGGACCCGAGCGCGATCAACACACCGGGAACCACACCCTTGCCCCACGCGACGTGGGGTTTCCGGTCCGCCCCTCCACGGTCGCGTGGGCTGCGGGGAAGAGTCTGAGAGGAAGTGGGCGCGGCGTTCGACATCGCCTCTATGGTCGCACGGTTGACCGGCAACCCCCGGTCGCCCGGGGGCCAGGCGACGTGTACTTGTTCACGGTTCTTTCACCCCGATGCCACGCGCGGGTCGGTACGGCGAGATGTGGGCGACCGACCATCGCAAGTGTGAGAGTTGCCGTGATCGCCGAACAGTTCCTCCCCCACATGAACGGCGTGACCCATTCGGTCATCCGGGTTCTGGAGCATCTCCGAAACCGAGGTCATGAGGTCATGGTGGTGGCCCCGGCCGCAGACCCCCTTCAGCTCGTCCCCACCGTCGAAGCCCTGGACGGACCTGCGGCCGGCGCTCCGAGCCTCACCGGAGTCCCCGTGCATCGCCTGCCGGCCTTCCCACTGGCCGGGTACCCGGAGGTTCGGGTGGCGGGCGGCAGCGTGCAACGTCTCCGCAAGATCCTCACCCGCTTCGGTCCCGACGTCGTCCACGTCGCCTCACCGTTCGTGCTCGGGTGGCGGGCGATCCAGGCCGCCCATCAGATGTCGCTGCCCACCGTGGCCGTCTATCAGACGGAGGTGCCGGGTTACGCCACTCGGTACGGGGCCCCGTTCCTGGAGGAGGTCCTGTGGCAGCACGTGAGCACCATGCACAATCTGGCCACCCTCACTCTTGCTCCCTCCACCGTGGCCATCGACCAGCTGAGCCGCCACGGCGTCGAGCGCACCCACATGTGGCGCCGCGGCGTCGATGCCGGGCGTTTCGATCCCGCCAAGCGTGACGAGCAGTGGCGACGACGCGCGGCGGGTGACGACCTGCTGATCGGTTACGTGGGTCGGTTGGCTCCCGAGAAGCAGGTCGAGGACCTGCGAGTCCTCGACTCCATTCCCGGGGCACGTGTGGTGGTGGTGGGTTCCGGCCCGGACCGTGAAGCACTCGAGAAACAGCTGCCTAACGCGTACTTTGCGGGTTTCCAAACGGGCGAGGAACTGGCCAGGTCCATGGCCTCTTTCGACGTTTTCGTACACCCCGGAGAATTCGAGACATTCGGTCAAACAATCCAGGAGGCCATGGCCTCGGGTGTGCCCGTGGTTGCCACGGGGCGGGGTGGCCCCATCGACCTGGTCGATCAATCCCGTAACGGCTGGTTGTACGAGCCGGGCAATCTCGGGCAGTTGCGGGCAAGCGTCGAGGACCTGTTGGGCGACACCACCAAACGAACGGCATTCTCCCGCGCCGCCCGCGCCACGGTGGAGAATCGCACCTGGTCAGCCATCGGGGACCAGCTCATCACCCATTACGAGAAGGCGTGGATCCTCACCGGTCGGGGCGCCAGAATGCGGTCCAGAACGGCATTCTGAACTCGCGGGTCACGGACCCCGATATCCTCACAAGGATATCGAACGGTTGGAGGCGCACCGGTATCGCCCGTCGTGGAGAACATGGTTAGGTGCAGATTCCGGCTCTGGGAATGCATCGAACCATGTTCCGGACGATTAGGTGCACGCGAAACGGGATTGGCCACTTCCGAGGGGCTGGCGCTTGGGCCCATCCTGCGTAGAATGCGGGGCACTCCTACTATTTTCCTGAGGAGGCCTGACGAACGTGCTGACACCCGATGTGATTGAAAGCGTCATCCTCATCCTCGTCCTGGGCTGCTTTATAGTGGTGGTTCTGGCTTCCGTCATGACGTTGATCTACCTCCCCAAGATTTCCCGCCGGTTGAATCGTCTGGAAAATCAGGGGCCTCCTGACCGCTGACTACACCTCGCCACGCCCGTCACCCCATCAACTTGGCCACCAGGACGCGGGCGAAGTCTTCCGAGACGTCCCCGTAGTTCAGGGAGAAGTCCTCGTCCACGCGCGTCGGCAGGACACCCGAGCAGAGCACCGTCGCGCGGGCGTACAGACCGGGCAGTTCTGCCCCGATCGGCACCGAGAGCAACTGCAGGTCCTCGTCCCAGGAGACCAGCGGGTTGCCCGCCTGCCGGGCCGCCAGATGCTTGCCCAGACCGGAGCTCACGCGCCTGCCGTGACCGGAAGCGACGTCGTCGACGGTTCGGAACACGTACCGGGTCCGGTGATGGTGGTTGATCCGGTACAGGCCAGGCTGCTCACGGTCGGTCGTGGCCTGCCAAGTGGCATCGGCCGGCTCGAACAGCTCCGCGACCCCGTTGTACTGCATCTCCGTGCGAGCCAGCCCCGCTTCCACGGAGGACAGCGGCGCCAGCGTGTCCAGCATGACCGGGCCCGCCTCGTACACCACGTCGCACAGCCCCTCGGGCAGCGCCTCCTGGAGCTGTTCCAGGTCCACGTCCTGGACCAACGACGACGCATGGTCCTCGGGTGAGAGCGTCACCAACGCGCCACCCTGGGATTCGGCGGCCTGGGCAACCAGTTCTTCCTTGTCCGGCGTCCATCCTCCGCTCAGCAGGATCGACCCGTCCACGAGCCGGGTGAGCGCGGGCGAGCACACCTGCCAGCGACGCACCACCCAGTTCTCGTCCCGGATGACCTCGAGGAATCCGAGGGCTTGGAGGTGCCCCACGAACCATTCCTCGAACCGTTCCGTGTCCACCAGTTGACGGGCCACGATCGACAGGGTCGACCGCTTGCCACCACCCAGGAACGTCAGGGCGTCCTTGAACGGACCCCAGGACGTGGGGTGATCCCCCTCGTCCGGGCCGATGAACTGCAGCGATTCCACGGACCCGACCTCGGAGACCGCAGAGAGCTTGGTCAGCCGGCCCGGGTAGCGCTTCTCCAACCCGCAGTCCCGGCACCGGCCGAAGACCCACGGCGCCTTGGCCTTGGGGTCCATGGGGGGAAGGATGATGCGGTGCTTGCCCGAGGCCAGGCAGGATGCGCCCTCGTGGGCGGGCAGGACGTTCTCCCGGGCCACCAGCAACTGCCCCTCGGCCGAATGCCATCCCGGGACCGTGGGCAGCTCCACCGCGGCCACGTTCGCCTCGGGCATCTGGACAGGATCCAGATTGTTGAAGGCGCCCTGGACGTACTCGTCGGGCAGTTCGGCGACGGTGGACGCGGTCACGGGCCACAGTGCGTCGTCGTCCGTGTGGACCATCTCGCCCTCGTAGCCCAGGGAACGCTGGGTCATGTAGAACGACGTGTCACGCACGGAGTAGGGCATACGTTGTTTGACCGTGCGTCCGGCCTTGAGCACCAGCACGTAGTCGTTGGGCTTCAACCCGCCGGAGGCGCTGGCCATGGGGGTCCCGTCCGTCGAGATCTGGAACGGCGGGACCAGACCCTCGGCGAGCTTGTGGCGCTGGAGGCGGAAGGTTTCCGGGTGACGCCACTCCACGTCCAGCGTCAGGGGCTCGTCCGTGTCGGACACCACGGTGATCTGCGGCGGGCGCTGGGCCGACCACCGGACCACGTCGCCGGGAATGCGCAGACCACCTGACAGACGGACCGTGGGCACCAACCGCGGGACCAGCCCGGAGAAGTTGTCGTTGACGGTCAGTTCGGGGTTACCGGCTCGCAGCACCTGGACGTCGTCGAACATCGCCCAGCCCTCCGGCAGCCCGCCGGTTCCTGCGGGCACGAAGGTGTAGTCCGGGGAGGCCGAGTCGTCCAGGATCGAACGCATCTGGCTCAACATGGCCTCGTCTTCGCGCACCAGGACCCGGCAGGGCCAGGCCGCGGGGATGTGGTCCACGGAGATGAAGGTGTCCGAGAACGCGTCCTTGGCGAAGACGACGACGGGCCGCGCCGTCCGGTCGAACCGGTGTGCCCCGGCGGAGAGCCGCAGCTCACCCTCCAGGAGGGATGCCGGTTCGATGCGCGCGGTCAGGGCCGAGATCCCCAGGTAGGCGTCGCCGATGTAGGACAGGAACAGCGTGCGGGGCCCGGCCGTGGTCTCCAGTTCGACCTCGCGCTCGGTCATGAATCGCTTGGGCACCACGAACCCGAACTCGAAGACCTTGTTTCCGATGTAGTCCATCGAATCCACCAGGGCCAAGGAGGCCGAGTGCTGCCCGGGCTTGCTCGAGACGGAGCGGGTGACGGGCGTGGGCCCGCCGGCCTCGGCACGCGACTTCTCCCAGCGGGCCAGCTCGGCGCGGGCAACCTCAAGGCCCGGGTAGCGGGTGACGGACGTGGACCAGATCTGACGCATCGACTTGGACACGTCCGTGTCCGCCACGTCCAACCAGAAATCCACGTACACACCCAGTTCCTCGGGCGAGAGCCCTTGAGCCGTGGTGAGCTGCATGTCGGCGAACATCTGGTGCAGCTGGCGGCGCTCGGAGTCCCCCAGCAAGGTCTGGGACAGGGCCAGACCCACGGGGCGCTGGTTGAGTGCGTCGCCGACGGGCAGCCCGACTTCGCCGTCGCGCAGTTCCAGCCAGTACCGCAGCGCGTCCCAATAGGCCTCCGTGTCCTTCTTGAAGGAGGCCTCCAGGGCCTTGGTGTCCTGGCCAGCCTGCAGCAGCACGGCCAACGGCAGGTAGAAGGCGGAGGCCGACTTGTTACCGGTCTGCGACGCCAGGCGGGAGGTGTGCCGCCCGGCGAGCGCGAACAGCGCCAACAGCGCGACGACGGGCGGCGGGGCCAGTTCGGACAGGGTGTCCAGCTGTCGTCGGGAGTCGCGGTACCAAAGGGTGGTCAGGCGCGTGAAGGCCTCGAAAACGGGAGTACGGGAGCCGTCCAGGACCAGCAACGGCGTGACGGAGTCTGCGATGGCGCGCAGGGTGGCCGGGCCGTCCAGCCCGTGGTCCTGGCCGATCTGCGCCAGGGCCTTCTCGTCCAGATCCAGGAAGACCAGTTCCCCCGCCTTGTGCTCTCCGAAGAATGCCGCACAGACGGCGTCATTCCACTTGAGGTACCCAGCCTCGGCATCGTTGCGCGCGATGCGGTGTTGGCCGAGAGCAAGCGAATTGGTCTCTGTCACTGCGCCCTCCGTCTGCGGCGATCGCGCCGCTGTGATGCTCTTTGCGTCGTCGTCCCGCGCGCACGGCGACCGCGGGGCCGCGGGCGCTGAGATCGGTGGGGACGGGTCATGAGTATATGTGCGAGAGGCGGGGCCCGCGCCGGTGTTCGCCGTGGATTGCCGAGTCCTAGAATGACCAGAATGACCACTTCTGCCGCCGAACCCCCCGAGGGGCGCCGCACGTCGTCATGGCAACGCGCCCTGGCCTCCGTGTTCGACGACGACGCCCTGGCCCAGGAGGTCGAGGACCTCGAGTACGAAGGGCCTGCGATCGGCCTCGAGTTCGATCTGCAACTGCCGACCCTGCGCCGCGTACGCCGTGAAACCGCCGGCGCCCCGTTCTCGTTGGGGATGCGCCCGGTCCGGCGGGGACGCCGTGGCACCTGGATACGGAGCGGCCTGGACTGGGACAAGGTGGTCGAAGCCGGCGTCTCGGGCTTGCTGACCGCCGAACAGGCGGACTGGTTCGACGAGGTCCGGGCGTTGGCGACCGTTCGTTCCCGCCACGTGGTCCACGACCGGCACTGGATCTACCTGGAGCACTACGAATCCCCCGTGCTGTGGTCGCTGCTCGCGCGAGCCCCGGAACTGGAGATCGAATTCGTCACCAAGGGCCACGCGCGTCCCGTGACCGTGATGGGTCCGGGTCGGTTCCAGATCGACCTCGTCCACGACGACCAGGAGAACCTGGTGCTGCGCCCGGAGGTCGTGATGGGTGAGGCCGAGGACCGCCGGCACCTCCCCCTGGACGCGGCCGGAATCGTCGGGGCACCGGGTCACGGGCTGTTCTTCCCGGACACCGATCAGGAATCCGTGAGCAGGACAGAGGACCTCAACACCTTCGCGCTGGCCCTGGTACCGCTGGGCACACGACTGACCCGCGAGCAGCGCCAGTTCCTGGAATCGGCCCGGGAGGTCACCGTCCCGCGCGAGGAGATCCAGGAATTCCTGGACCGCTGGTTCCCCCGCCTGCACCAGCGGATCGGCCTGACCAACGACGACGGGTCCATTGAGCTCCCGGAAGTCGCCTCCCCGGAAATGGTCCTGACCGTGACCCACGACGACCTCACGGTGCGGTTGGAGTGGGAATGGGAGTACAGCCAGGCGGGACAGCGCATTCGCCTCCCCTTCCGTCCCGCGGATCCGCTGGGCACGGAACCCGTCAAACGCGAATCCACGTGGGAGACGGCCATGACCAAGGCCGTCACTCGCCGGATCCCGGACCTGGAGTTCCGTCGCTCGGCCTACGTGGGGTACGACGCCGTGGTCCTCCTCCGGGACTGGCTCCCGGACCTGGAAAAGGTCCACGACCTGCGCATTGAGACCCGGGGCACCGCCCCGGCGTACAAGCCCTCCGAGGAACCACCGGAAATCACGGTCTCCACGCTGCCAAGTGACCACCGTGACTGGTTCGACCTCGGGGTCACCGTGCGCGTGGGTCAGTTCTACGTGCCCTTCGCCGATGTCTTCAGGGCCCTGGCTCAGGGCCAGGACGTCATGATGCTGCCCGACGGCACCTGGTTCGCCCTGGATGCACCACGCTTCGAACACCTCCGCGAGCTCCTGCGTGAAGCCCGCTCCCTGCAGGACGCCCCGAATGACCAGCTACGCATCTCCAAGCACCAGCTCGGACTGTGGCAGGACCTCGAGGAACTCTCCGACCGCAGCGAGGCCGTGAGCTCCTGGACGGAGGCCGTGACCCGGCTGGCCACGCGAGAACCCGTCGATCCCGTTCCACTGCCCGCCGGTCTGAACGCCCGGATGCGCCCGTACCAGGTGGACGGTTACCGCTGGCTGTGCGCGCTTCACGACCTCGGCCTGGGCGGCATCCTGGCCGACGACATGGGCCTGGGCAAGACCCTTCAGGTCATCGCCATGTTCCTCCGGGCCCTGGAGAACCGCACCGGCGCCCCCAAGCCGTTCCTGGTGATCGCCCCCACCTCCGTGGTTCCCAACTGGGTCACCGAGATCCAGAAGTTCGCCCCGGGCCTGCGGGTTGCGGCAGCCACGGGCACCGCGAACGGTTCGGGTGAGCAGCCCCGCGCTCTGGGCGCGGAGAACGACGTCGTCGTGACCTCCTACGCCCTGCTGCGGCTGGACGAGGCGCTGTGGCGCGAACTCGAATGGGAAGCCGTGGTCCTGGACGAGGCCCAGTTCCTGAAGAACCCGCGCACCCAGGCCCACCGCGTGGCGCGGGAACTCCGGGCGGGCAGCACGATCGCAGTGACCGGAACGCCGTTGGAGAACGGGTTGACTGACCTGTGGGCGCTGCTGGGCCTCAGCGCACCGGGACTCTTCCCGTCCCGCAGGAAGTTCGTGGAGGACTACCAACGTCCGATCGAGGTCTCCGGTGACCGCAACGCCCTGGCCCGATTGCGTCGTCGGGTCGCACCCTTCATGTTGCGCCGCACCAAGGACGCCGTGGATCTCCAGCTGCCCCCCAAGCTGGAACAGACCCTGCGCGTCCAGCTCACGGAGGAGCACCGCAAGTTGTACGACCTCCACCTGCAGCGCGAACGCTCCAAGGTCCTCAAACTGTTGCCCGAACTCAACCGCAACCGGTTCACCGTCTTCAGCTCCCTGACCAAACTGCGGCTCATGGCCCTGGACCCGTCCCTGGTCGACCCGGAGCTCGAGACCAATTCCTCCAAGTTGGAGGCCTTGTTCGAGCACCTCCCGGAGATCGTCGCGGAGGGCCACCGCCCGTTGGTGTTCTCCCAGTTCACGGGCTTTCTGAAACTGGCTGCGGCGCGACTGGACCGGCTGGGCATCCCCTATTCGTATCTGGACGGGGCCACCCGGGACCGCACCGGCGCCATCCAACGGTTCCGGGACGGGCACACCAAGATCTTCCTGATCTCCCTCAAGGCCGGTGGAACCGGTCTGAACCTCACGGAAGCGGACTACTGCTTCCTCCTGGACCCGTGGTGGAACCCCATGGCAGAGAACCAGGCCGTGGACCGCGCACACCGCATCGGTCAGGACCGGAAGGTGATGGTCTACCGCATGGTGGCCGCCGGGACCATCGAGGAGAAGGTCATGGAACTCAAGGAACGGAAGGCCCAACTGTTCGACCAGGTCATGGACGACGACGGCACGTTCTCCTCGGCCCTCACGGAGCAGGACGTACTGGCCCTTTTCGAGCGCTGAAACATCTTGACGAACCGGTAACTTCGGGCGCATGATGACACGTCAACTTTTTGGCGTCGTCACATTGGCGCCGTTTCCCCACGGTTTCAGCCGCTGTTGCTCTGGCACGTGAATTCCGCCCCGCGGTGCAATAGCGTGAAGTCTCGATCCCCCAGGAGGTGTCCCGGACGTGTACACGGTACCCACCGGCCTCCCGCGCTTCGAAGATCGGCACGGCGCACTGGTTGCCGACATGCTCGATCGCGGGCTGCGGCCCGATCAGATTCGACGCCGCTTCCTGTTGCTGCACCCCCACGAGTCCTCGGCACTGCTCGATCAGCTCCTGGTGCAGCTCTCCCCCAAGTACACGGCGGACGAGGCCGCGGCCATGACCGCGTTCTACACCGAGACGCAGATCCGGGTGGGCGTGGAACTGACGGTGGCGCGCATCGCGGGTTTGGAACCGGATGCCGAAGCGGCCTGCACCCTGGACGAAACCACGTTCGCTGCCGTCGAGCAGTTGTTCTCGGCTTTCGACCCCTCCGGGGACACCACCCGCCGCATCCTCGGTCGTGTGGCGGCTCTGCGCCGCTCGCAGGCCGACGGGTGCAAGTACGCCCTGGCCCCGAACGACTACGAGCGCATGCGCACCGAACTCGGCCGACAGGTAGGGCTGGAAGAGGCCCCCGCCTGGCCCGCGCCCTGGCCGGAAGTCGCCTACCGCCTGGGGAACGGCCTGTGGAACAGCGCTCTCACCTCCCTGGGATTGGAAGTGCCCTCGCGCCACGGAACGGAGGTGGACGCGACCGGACGCAACGCGGCACCGGATGCGGCTCAGGAGATCCAGCGGCTGGATGACCCCGGCATCGGACTGATCACCCCGTACGTACCCACCGAGCAGATCCCGGAGTCCGTCTGGGACGAACTGCGCGACCTGATCGCCCAGGACCTCGCGGAACTGCCGTGGAAGAGCCAACTCGTGCTCAAGTACGACCGACCCGTGCGCGGCAATTCACCTTCGGCCTGGGCCGGCAGCGGCCCTGAGGGCCTGACCTGTGCGCTGTCGACCACTGTCAGCGTCCCGGCCACGTCCTGGCCCCTTGACGAGGCCTATTTCGACGAAGGCGACTGGGAGGAACCCGCGAGCTGGGACCGCCCCTGGACCGCCGGCCCGTTGGACGCCGTGACCGCCGCCGAGCGCATGATCGACGGTCTGCGATTCGGCCGACTGTGCGAGGACCCCTACCGGTTCCGGTGGGGTACGTCGCCGGACGGACTGGGCGGCTTCGACCCGGTGTCTGCCACGAACGTCGGTCGGGAATCGTTGAGCGTTACAGATCGCCCCGCGCGCGGCGAGGTCATTCCTCTGCACGGGCGGTGAACCCGGCGGCATCCCACTGCGGATGCGGCACGTAACCAAGGCCACGATGCGTGTGGTGGGCACTTGCCGTAAACTTTCGGGCTCGAAGGGGAGTAGTTCCACGCACCCGCCGGGCAACCGGTGTGGCGCAGCGGCCAGTCGACACACCGGATCTCTTGGAGGAGTCCCGGCTGGTCACCCGGAGACGGGCGAGCGAGACCTTCGAATCGGCACCGCGTGCCGCATCCCATCGATGATCACGGGACCTGAACTCCCGCGAAGACAAGGACTCCTCCATGGCTGAACAACCCATCGCGCCCGCCCACGGCTCCGTCGGGCCCACTCCCGCCCAGATCCGCCGGTGGCGCAAGTACCTCGCCGACGAACGCGCCGAGGCCGAGATCTACCGCCGCCTGGGTGAATCCAGCACCGGTCGGCAGCAGGAGATCCTCCTCCAGGTCGCTGCCGCCGAAGGGCGCCATTCCCAGCACTGGGAGACCAAACTCGGCCCGCACGCCGAGCGCACCGTCGGCCCGTCGCTCAGTTCGCGGGTCCTCATGTTCCTCGCCGAGCACTTCGGGTCCGTCTTCGTCCTGGCGTTGCTGCAGCGCGCCGAATCCCGCTCCCCCTACGACGGCGACGCCGACGCACCTCCCGCCATGGCCGCGGACGAGGCCGTTCACGAAGAGATCGTTCGCGCCCTGGCCAACGACGGCCGGCAGCGGCTCTCGGGTAACTTCCGAGCCGCCGTCTTCGGCGCCAACGACGGCCTGGTCTCCAACCTCGCTCTGGTCATGGGCGCGGGGGCCACGGGGATGGCCCCGACCATGGTCTTGTTCACGGGCATTGCCGGTCTCCTGGCCGGTGCGCTGTCCATGGGTGCCGGCGAGTTCGTCTCGGTGCGCTCCCAGCGTGAACTGCTCGAGGCCTCCTCGCCCACGCAGGTGACCCTGGCCGTCGCGCCGGATCTCGATCTGGATGCCAATGAGCTCGAGTTGATCTACAAGGCCCGCGGGATGTCGCCGGAGGCCGCCGCCCACCGGGCGCAGGAACGGCTGGGCCACCTGGACTGTGACTGCGACCCGTCATTGTCCTTCAAGGATCCGGCACCCGAGGACGAAGAAGGCCCGGGCGAGCACGTGGCCCTGGGTACCGACCTGGGAGCCGCGGCTTCGAGCTTCTGCTTCTTCGCCTCGGGCGCCGTCATCCCGATCCTTCCGTACCTCATCGGCATGAGCGGTATCTGGGCCATGGTCGTGGCCATGGCACTGGTCGGGGTTGCCCTGCTGATCACTGGCGGGCTGGTCGGGCTGCTCTCCGGGGCCTCTCCGCTGGCTCGCGGCCTCCGCCAGCTGGCCATCGGCTACGGCGCGGCGATCGCGACGTACGGATTGGGCCTGATCTTCAACACCTCGGTGGCCTAGATGTACTCGGCCACGACGTTGGTTACAGGCGGCTGGTCGGAGGTAGTCCGTCGAGTGCGCTGTGGCGGCGTTGAGTGTTGTAGATGTTCAGCCAGGGGTCAAGCGCCTCTTTACGCGCCTGG
>NZ_RKMF01000015.1 GCF_003797835.1 Kocuria soli | reverse complement strand
AACGGCCGGCCGGAGCACCTGCGAGGCACCGCCCTGGGCTTCGGCAACCTCGGTCACTACATCACCCGCTCTCTGCTCGACACCAGGGGCTTCAGGAACGAGCTACACCGCCATCTGTGAAGAGCCGTTTTACCCACTGGTGCGCGGCAGCAGGCTGGGGAGTTAGTGGCCGTTCTCGGGGGCGTCCGAATCGCGCGCGGCCTGTTCACCGCGGTCGAGTCCTGCCATGGCTTCCATGTCTCCGGGCGTCAGGCAGAAGTCGAACACCGAGATGTTCTCCGCCAGCCATTCGGGCTTGGCAGCCTGGGGGATTGGGACGATTCCCTGTTGCACGTGCCACCGGAGGAGGACCTGCGCCGGAGTCCGTCCCGTTCTGTGTGCGATCTCCACCACTATCGGGTGGTCGCGCAAGCCCGATTCGCGGCCGATGGGACTCCACGCTTCCGTGACAACTCCCAGACTCTGGTGGACGGCCCGCGGCGGCAGGCGTGCGAGGTCGGGGCTGAGCTGGATCTGATTGACGTCGGGGACAACGTCTGTCGCGGAGATGATCTTCTCCAGGTGTGCTGGCTTGAAGTTGGAGACGCCGATGGCCTTGACACGTCCCTCGTGGAGGAGCTTGACGAGGCCCTTCCACGCTTCGACGTAACGGCCCTGAGCAGGCACCGGCCAGTGACACATAAACATGTCCAGGTAGTCGAGACCGAGGGCCTGGAGACTGCGGTCATAGGCCCGCTGGACGCCATCGACGCTGTGGGACTCCTTATTGAATTTGCTGGAGACGAACAGTTCCTCCCGGGGGACGTCGGCCGTACGGATACCTCGTCCCACGGCATCTTCGTTGCGGTACTGGAACGCAGTGTCAACGAGCCGGTATCCGCTTCGAACCGCGTAGCGGACGACCGCTTCGCACTCCTCGCCCACGAGCGGCCAGGTGCCCAGTCCCAGGTGCGGAATGCGGTGCCCGTGCAGCAGGTTCAGCCGTGGGGCCGCCGCGTATTCGTTGTTTGGGTGAGTTTTCGTTATCATGAACAACCTTTCGGCGTAGTGTTTGAAGTTTCGGTCTCTGAATGCGAGCGGTCGGGGGTCAGGATCTGTGTCGCTCAGGTAACACCCTTGTTCGACCTCCGGGTGATGGCCGCCGGGGCGGTGATGAAAAGACCCGCGGCCAGCAGTGCGGCCGCCACTGGGGCAATGGCCACCACTCCTGCCATACCCACTGGTGTAAGCATGAGCGCCATAGCCCGGAAGGTGCCCGTGAGAGCCAGGGCGTCCCCACGTTCCTCCGGGTCCACCTTCTCGGCCGCGATGGCGGGGCCAACGGTCTGCAGGATCCCGGCGCCGATGCCGGAGACGGCCAGGGAGACAGCCACGAGGGCCGTGAGCCCGGCGAACGGTCCCGTTGCGGCCACACCGAGTCCTGTCGCGAAGACGCCGGTAATCAGAGATGCCCTGATCCCCTGTCTGTGTATCCAGCCGCCGAAGGCGCTGCCAGCAAGGATGGTCGTGTTGGCAATGGACAGCAGGATGCCAATGACTGCAGCCGACTGCCCTGCCAGGGATAGGGCGAGCGGAACGTAGGAGTCCAGAAGACTCTTCCATGCGCCTGCGGCAGCATTCATCCAACAGGCTGCATTGACGCCGGAGCGTCGCCATAGATGCTTCTCCTGGTTCCTGCGGGCAACGGGCCTGGGCGCGAACGGAGGAAACCTGATCAGCATGGCCGCAGGGAGGACGGCCATGGACCCCGCAACGGCTCCCAGTGCCAGTGGAAGCTGGACCGAGACCTCCCAGAGGTAGCCGGCCACCGCAGGCCCGAGAAGCGCGCCGACGCCAGCCGTCAGATTGACATCTCGCAGCCCGTTGACTGCTGAGGCCGAGGTGCGGACGGCGTGAGTCTGGTTGCTGGTCCAGAAGAAAGCCCGGGCTGCTCCCTGCATCAACTGGGATGCCACGAAGATTATGAACGTGGGAGAGATTGCCAGGAGTGCGCACGAAACTGCAATCATCACCCCGGAAGCTATGAGGAACCATTTGTCCGGGATTCTGCGCATGAGCGCGCCCATGCAGAGGCGTGTGATGAGCTGCGCGACGGCAGCCACAGCCACCAGCATGCCGATCTCGCTGGCGCTGTAGCCAGCATTAACTCCCAGTAAGGGTACGACGACGGAGAGGGTGCCTAGTGCGACGCCGAACAGGAAGATGGCCAGCGCACTCAACACTCTGTCACGGCCGACGGAGGGCATGGGGTTCCTCGTGGCGGAAGCTTGTTCGGCCGGGCGTTCCGGTGGGTCCCCCGGTGGGCGGGGGCTTACCCTCACCGTTTTTAGCCGCAGACATGCTGGAGGTAGTCGCTGGCGTCGTCCAGGCTCACCACGTCACCGTACTTGTTGTCGATGTCGACGAGGCTGGCAAGGTGCGGCAGCTCGGCCCTGTCTCCAAGACCCTCTTCCACGACAACCGTGTGGAACCCGTAGGAGCAGGCGTCCACGGTGGTGGCGCGGATGCAACCGCTGGCCGTGCAGCCGACGAGTATCACCGTGTCCACGGCCCGCGAGATCAGCCGGGCCGCCAGGTCCGTGCTGAAGAAGCAGGATGCATATTTTTTGACCAACAGCATCTCGTTCTCGCGGCGATCGAGCCGTTCGTCCAGCTCCACCCACTCGCTCCCTTCCACCAGCCAGCTGCTGGAAGGAATCTTGCGGATCCATTTTCCGGCCCCCTGGAGGTCGGAATTGTAGGCGGCCGTCGAGAAGATCACTGGTATGTCGGAGTCTCGAGCGTCCGCGAGCAGCTGTTGGGCTGCCCGTAGCTGAGAATCGAGCTCGCCTGCCAGGGGGGATCTCGTGTCGGTGAACCCCCGGATCAGGTCGATGACTAGCAGCATCGGGCGCTGCCCATAGCCAGTCCGGCCACCTAGACCTTTGGTCTTGAAGTCTGCTGGAAGACGTTCGTACTGCTTCAGTGCAGCGCCGCTGAACATGGTCTGCATCTCCTGTGGCTTGTTGGGACGGTCGTGGTCGGTCTGTGACTCTTCTTCAGGACTGAGGTTTTCTCACCAGGCGAGGTGCCTAGCAGGGGCGTGAACCAGTGGCAGGAGCGAGTTGGCCTGGCGCAGGGCCCTCGAGCAGGACGGAGATCGCCAGGAAACCTATCCGCGAACAAGGACTACGTGTTTGTCTACTCTGCCATCAGCGACCTGCCGATCGAAACCCTGGACTTTCTCACCGGCCTGCTGCACCGCCACCGCTGGGCCCATGATAGGCGATCCTTCCAGCGGGCCGGAACGGCCCGGACGCAGGCGAAGCTGGTGCTTCGCTGGTTCCGTGACCACACCCGGGTGAGGAACCTGGGGCAAGATCATGGGCTGTCGCAGGCCATGGCCTACCGGTATCTGCACGAGGGCATCGACGTAGTCGCCGCCCGGGCCCCTGACCTGCACGAAACCTTCTCCACCGCACAGGAGGGACTGCTGCACGATCAGGTGACAGTTGAGGTGTCAGGCCGCGAGGTGTACGGCCGGGCCCAGGATGGTCTCGTACTCGAGGGGGTCAATCGGCCCAGCCGGGCCTGCCGGCGGCGGGCCAGGACGTTCTTCTGCAGCAGCGCGAAGAACGATTCCATCGCCGCCTTGTCCCCAGCCGCGCCGACCTGGCCCATCGAGCCGACCAGGTGATGGCTGTTCACCGCGTGCACGAATGACCGCGCCCGGAACTGACTGGGATCCTCTGTCCGAATGTACGATGCACCCGGCCACCTCTCCGCGACGCGTCACGGCAATGGCCAGGCCATTCACCGGGAGGCGGGCCTTCATCCGCGAGTCCATCGAGTAGCCCACGATCCGCCCGGAGAACACGTCCTAGATCGCGTAGAGATACAACTTGCCCTCCTCGGTCCAGTGCTCGGTGATGTCGGTTAGCCACAGCTCGTTCACGTCATATGCGGTGAAGTCGCGCTTGACGAGATCGTCATGCACGGGTGGGCCCGGGCGCTTGCCGTTCTTCCCGCGCTTCTTCCCGAACGCGGAGAACCACTGGTTGTCGCGGCAGATCTTCCACGCCGTGCGTTCGCACATCGCCTCGCCAGTCGCGCGGGCTTCCTCGACGAGGAACCTCGAGCCGAACTCCGGGTCGTCCCGATGCGCGTCGAACAGAGCGTTGGCACGGTACGCCTCGGTCAGCTCAGCCACGGTGACCTGCTGCGTGAACCACCGGTAGTACGGAGCGCGAGAGAGCTTCAGGACCCGCAAGGACACCGCGACGGGGACCCCATCGACGGCGAGCTCTCTCACGAGCGGGTAGAGCCTTTTGACGGCAGGTTGGCCTGGGACAGGTAGGCCGCGGCCCGGCGCAGGACCTCGTTCTCCTGCTCCAGTAGCCGGATCCGCTTCTTGGCCTCGCGCAGCTCGGTGTGCTCGGCGGCGGTCGTTCCGGGCTTGGAACCGTCCTCGACGTCGGCCTGGCGCATCCAGTTACGCAAACAGGACTCGGCGATGCCGGAGTCCGCGGCGATCTGCTTGATGGTCTGGCCAGGTTCACGGTCACGGGCGACGCGCACGACGTCGTCGCGGAACTCCTGGGGATAGGGCTTGGGCACGGTGTCCATGCTTCCAGCGACACCTCACGGCGTCACAGATTAGATGTCACCTATTCGTACAGCAGTCCCGTAGTCCTCCGGGCGCAGGGCGTCCGGGGCGGGAGTCGGTGGGCCCTGAGGCGATGAGGTCTGCTCGGTGTCGGCTGTGGCTGTGGCCGTGGTGCGGAAGGCGTGCCAGGCCTCGGCTGCGCGTGGGTCGGAGGGGGTCTGGTCAGGCAGGACTTTGTATTCGTCATGCCAGTGGCACAGCTGCCGGGCGATCAGGGCGGCGTCCACGCGCTCGGGCGTCAAGGGCTCAATGTCGGCTCGCCAGGGCTCGTCGCGGGTCTGGGTTCGGAGGGTCGCGAGGCGAGCGGAGATCTTGTCGAAGACCTGCTCGACGGTCTGGATCTCGGCGGGAGTCTCGGCGCGGGGGACGGTGAGGCCTCCGTGGCCGGCCTCGCGGTGCTGCTGAGGCGTGTCCTTGATCGCGGCGAGGGCTTCTCGCGGAGTCTCGACAGGGCTGTCGGGCAGCTGGTGTCCGCGGGTGAGCTCGTTGATGATCGCGTTCCAGTGCTCGGTGTTAGCCCACCGGGTCACGGCATCGGGGCCGTGAGTCTGGCGGACCCAGTCGACGGCCTGACGGGTGGCGATCGCCTGACCGACATAGCGCAGTTCGTCCGTTAGGTGCGGCAGGTCGGCGTCCCATCCGTGGGCGTGGTCGCGCACCTCGTGCGCGGTCAGCTCGGTCTCGGAGCGGTCGAGCACGCGGGTGAGCTGGTCGCGGGCCGTGGCCGGGGTGATCTCCTTGATCATCTGCCAGGGATCGGGGCCATCGTCGGCCGGCTCGGGCTGGGACAGCACGGCCGTGTTGGAGTGCCGGCCACGGGTCATGCCGACATAGAAGGTCTCGCGGGAGGTCGCTGCCGGATCGACGGCGGTGATCGCCCGGTCCACGGTCACGCCCTGGGAGCGGTGGGCGGTGGAGGCGTAGCCCAGCTGAGTGTGCTCCAGGACGTTGCGGGGCAGGTGGACGGCGGCTCCGTTATCGCGGGTGGCCTCCAACGTGCCGTCGGCGTGGAGGCGGGCCACGGTGAGCAGGTCGCCGTTCTTGATGAACTCGCCTCGGTCGTCGAGGACCTGGCGCTCGTTGCGACGGGTGAGGATGCGATCACCCACACCGGCTTCTGAGTCGCCGGCGAGGCCGGCGGTGCGGGTGTGGTCGATCTCGCCTTCGGAGCGCAGCAGATCCTGGGCCTGGGAGTTGAGGCGGTCGACGGCGTCCTGGGTGGAGGCGATGAGCAGCGCGGAGCCCTTCGTGCGGGCGGTGGCCCACTGGTCGAAGGCTGCGGATTCGACGTCGTCCGGGGTGGCAACTTGGCTGACGCGGCCGTGGTCCATGAGGGTGTCGATCGCGGCGTGGTCGCCGCGGCGCAGGGCCAGGGAATTCTCGGCCTCCCAGTCGTTCTTGAAGCGCCACACGGAGGTCAGCGTGGCGGCGGTGACGTCGTGGTTGCTCTGGTGGCGTTCGATCCAGCCGAGGGTGCCACCGGCCTCGATCGCGCCGAGCTGGGCGGGGTCACCGACGGCCACGATCTTTGCCCCGGCCCGCCGGGCCTGATCGCGCAGCTGGTCGAGGGCATGGGTGCCGGTCATCGACGCTTCATCGACGATGACCAGCTGCCCGGGGCGCATCTGGAAGCGGTCCTGTTCGGCGTCCAGCTGGGTCAGCGTGGCGTTGAGGCGGCGCAGCGATCGCTGCTGGGCTGCCGAGGGGGTCTCGTCGAGGCGGGAGAGCAGGTGTGCCATCTGCTGCTGTGTCTGGGCGATCTGCTCCTGGCGGTGCTGTGCGCCGGGGCCGGTCGACTCCCAGAGCCACTTAGAGACGTTGTCCGTGGGGACGTCGATCTCCTTGCCGAGCACGGAGGCGGCAACTGCGGAGGGAGCCAGGCCGACGATGCTGCCCGGTCCGTGCTGGTCCTCCCACACCTGACGCAAGGCGGACAGGCAGGTGGTCTTGCCAGTGCCGGCCGGGCCGATCAGTGCGGTCAGCGATTGAGGCGCGGCCGCGATGCGCAGCGCGGCTTCACGCTGATCGGCTGCGAGGGCGTGTCCGTCGCCGACGGTCACGGCATCGAGGATCTGGCCGGCACGATCGACGTCGGCCGCGGTCGGGGCCTGGTCGTTGGTCGCGGCGTTGATCAGGCGCTGCTCGGCGTCGACCTGATCGGAGGTGGCATAGGAGGCCGGCTCGTTGAAGGCGTGATCGGCTCCGGAGGACAACCCGGGGTGGAAATCCATCGAGGGCTCGTAGCGGTGCGGGCTCAGTCTGACCGTGGACTCCAGGGCCTGATCTGTGACGACGTCGAGGAGACGATCTCGGTCAGCGGCAGAGTGGCAGCGCACGGCGGCGAGGCAGCGGGAGATCTCGGCATGGACATTCGCGCGAGTGAACGTGGCGCGTTGGGCGGACACGGTCGTGATGGCGCGATCAGCGATCTGAGTCAGGGTCTCGCTCTGGACGTCGTCAGCGCTCAGGACGGTCGGTGACTGGCCGAGCGCTCTGGAGAGGACGGAGGACGGGTCGACGCCGACGGTTTCAACGCGTGCTCTCCAATCCACGGACTTGTGCTCCAGGCTGCGGTCGTCGTCGGTGTCCTTGGCGGTGCGCGTGGACAGCGTCGCCTGCTGGCGCAGGGCCAGGAGATCCGCTCCAGTAGGGGGTGTGCCGTGATCGGCTTCCCACTTGGCGGCGAGGCGGTCCTTCTCCTGCTCGATGGCGTGGGCGCGGGAGGAGAACTCGTCGATCAGCTCGTCGGGGACACCGGCCAGCTCAATCCGGGCGTTCCGATCAGCGATCGCCAGGCCGTCGGCATCTTGGGAGGGGATGTCGCCGCGGACTTCGGCCTGAGTGCCCAGGGTCCGGGCGAGCTCGTCGAACAGGAGTCCGTTGAAACGCTCGGAGGCTGCCACGACGTTCTTGTGCAGCGCGTAAGAATCCAGGGTGGTCCACGCGCCGTCCGAGGCGCGCTGGATGCGGTTGGCGACCACGACGTGCGTGTGCAGCTGGGGATCACCGGCGCGAGAGTCCCAGTGATCGAACGCGGTCGCGACGAGTCCGCGGGTGGCGACCTTGGCCACGCCGGCATGCCCGGCACGGGTCTGGACGCCCCGATCATCCAGCCAGGACAGGGTCTGATCGAGCGCAGCGCGATGCGCGGCATGCACTGCGGCCTTCGTCGGCTCATCGGCCATCGCCCACAGCACGGAGACCGACTTCGGCACGGAGAACGTGAGATCGAATCCGGCCACGGGCTGCCGGTCGCTCTTGGCGAGTCTGCCGGCAGGAGTCTTCGCCCTTTCCGGTGCCGGGCGGGCGGCAGCCGGCGCGCGCCCGAGTGGCTCGCCGGTGTCGGGGTGAGCGGAGTCCTGGAGGAGACGGCGTGCCGCGCGAGCGGTCACTCGCGTGCCGGCGTCGATGCCGAGCCCGGCGGTGCCGGCACCGATCCAGCGGCCCGGAGGCGCGCCGGCAGAGGTGTAGTAGCGGGTCAGGTCGCGGCTGCCTGTGCCGGCCACGGCGGCATCGCCGATGGCGACCTTTTCCAAGTAGTACTCCACGGACATCTTCGAGATGGACACGGTCATCGGTTCTTCCTCTTGGGTCGAGCGGTCGGGCGGGTGGGGCGTGCCGGTGCGGGGGCCTTGCCGTCGGCAGAGCTACTGGAGGGTGCCGGGGTCTGTTGCCGGAGGCGTTGCCAGGTGGTGACGACCTCTTGATCGAGCCCGGCAAGCGGCAGCGCGGTCTTGCCGGAGGCCTGCCGGGCGAGGCGCGCGGCAAGCGCTTCCCATTGCCGGCGGATGGTCTGGATCGGCACTTGCCGCTCGGCCTGCTCGCGCTGCTCGGCATCGACCCGGAAGCGGGTCAGGACCTCGCGCAGCTGATCGACGTGCTCGCTCTGGGTCTTGGCCTCCTGCCGGACTTGCCGCAGTGCATCGGCCAGGTCCGCGTTCCTCCGGCTGATCGCGTGCTGATCTCGACCCATCGACTCGATCGCGCGCTCAGCCCGGCGGTCGGCGGCAGCGGCAGCGACCTCGGCTGCACGGGCTCGATCCCGGTCAACCTGACGACCGGCCCGGAGCCGGGCGATCGTGCGGTCTTTGCCCGCGATCTGCCGATCGAGCTTGGTGATGCTCGGAAGGTCCTGGTCCTTGGTCGCTGGGTCCTGCTCGGGGAGGCCACGGGAGCGACGCCAATTGGCGCGGTCTCGGCAGCGCTTGTTACAGAACCTCTGCGTGGGCCGCGGATCGGGAATGGGGGTGGCGCAGGCTGCGCAACGGAGGGAACGGCTCATGCAGGGCCATCGCTGTAGGCATGCGGAACGTAAGTCGTGCCGCCGAGTCGACTCGGCGGCAGTGCACCTTGGTGCCAGACGTGTGTGCAGTGGTTTGGTCTGGATCTTGTGCAGGTGGGCTGGGCTCTCCTGCGGGCCTGCGTGGCGGGGTGGCCGGTGGTCTCGGGCGGGCGGCTGTGGATATGGCTCAGCCCCTCCAGGGGGGGGGGATGAACTGGAGGGGCTGAGGTCTAGGTGAGCTGCTGGTAGGTCAGCTCAGGTTCAGGGTGATGATCTCTCCGGGGAAGATCAGGTCGGGAGCTCCGGAGCGGAGGGTGTCGTCGTTGGCGGCGTAGAGGGCCTGCCATCCGCCCTCGATGTCGTATCGCTCGGCGATCTCGCTGAGGGTGTCCCCGGGGATGATCACGTACTCATGCGTTCCGTGCGGGTGCTCGGTCGGGATCTCCGCGGGGTCGGCCTCGGGTGCGAAGAGGCTGCCGGGGATCGACTGCTGGGGAACTGTGGTGGGCTTCGGAGCGGTCGGGGCCGAGGGGGTCGGAATGGCCGGTGCCGGCTCGGACTCTGCCGTGGTAGGGGCCGGGGGGATGAACGAGCGCTGCGGCATGACCGGCGTCTCCGTTGCCGGGGCCGCGGGGCCGGATGCCGAGGGCGCGGCAGCCGGCGCGGGTGCCGAGGTGCTTGCCGGTGCCGGAGCGGAAGAAGCCGCCGGTGCCGGGGTCGGGGCCTTCGGCTGCGCGGAAGGTGCCGGTGCCGGGGTAGATGCCGGCGCGGCAGACTCTGCCGGTGCCGGTGCCGGTGCCGGTGCCGGTGCCGAGATCGACGGCTGCGCGGCGGGTGCCGGAGCGGACGTCGGGGCCGACGGTCGTGCGGCAGGAGCAGGTGCCGGTTCGGCAGCAGGGGCCGACGGCTGCACGGAGGGCGCGGGTGCCGGAGCCTGGGGCGCTGCCGGTACAGCGGGTTGGGGCTGCGTCTCCGGAACGGCAGGGGCCGCGGGAGTCGGAACGTCCGGTGCCGGCTCGGCAGGAGCCTCGGGCTCGGGCTGCGTCTCCGGAACGGCGGGGGTCTCGGGTTCTGCCGGCGTCTCCGGGGTCTCGGGGTCGATCGGGGTCTCCGGCTCGGCGGGAGTGTCCGGCTCCTCGGAGGGGCTGCCGGGGTCGATGCCGGTGTCCTCCGTGGGATCGGGGGCGTCCTCGACGGGGGCCGGGGAGATCGGCAGCCCCAGGTCGTCGTCGGCCATCACGGGGGTCAGGGACGTGAACGCGACGGCCGGGGTGATGACTGCGGCAGCCAGGAGGCTGCGAGTGCGGGTGTTCATCGGAGGTCTCCTTCGGTGGAACGGGGGTCGGTGATCTGTGCGGGAATGGACGCGGCCTTGCCGGTGCCGAGCTGGAGATGGGCCGGATCTCCGAGGGGGCCCGGTCCACGGCACCGGCTGCTGTGCGGGTCTGGAATAGTCACTGGCTCTCTCCTTCGGTAGCAGGGGTGAAGGCGGCGATGGCGCCGCGGTGGTCGACGACGATCTCTCCGGACTCGGTGAGGCCGAGCAGAGATTCGGTGGTCTCGGGGGACTCCAGGGATTCACCGTCGGGGCCGATGAGGGTCTGGGTGCCGTCGGAAGCGGTGGAGGTCCATCCGCCGGGAACGGTCTCGACGGTCTGGGTGGTCGAGGACCCGGCGGAGACGGAGCCTTCGATCTTGCCCGTGTCGAGGTCGATGAGCGTCGATCCAGCGACGAGCTGCTGACCGTCGGTGGAGGGCACGATGCGCATTCCAGCACCGGCCCCTGTGGTTCCCATCTCGTAGGTGTCGACGATCTTGCCGGTCTCGGCGTCATGGACGGCGATCACGCTGCCGGACCCGTCGTTGGCCCAGATGGCTGCGGCGTAGTCCTCGGATGCTCCGAGCCACTGGGAG
Source organism: Kocuria soli (assembly GCF_003797835.1). Lineage (GTDB taxonomy): Bacteria > Actinomycetota > Actinomycetes > Actinomycetales > Micrococcaceae > Kocuria > Kocuria soli. The sequence goes on along the minus strand of NZ_RKMF01000015.1, from coordinate 87,364 downwards.
ATCGTGGTGTTCTCCGACGGGCCGATGAGGCGGGTGCTGGACTCTTCCTCGCCGTCCTCGTTGGCGAGCAGCAGGGTGCCGCCCTCATCGTTGGTGGCCCACAGGAAGCCGCCATTGCGAGTCGGGCCGATCGGGGCGGCGGAGGAGTCGGGGGAGACGATCTCGTGGAAGCCGTCCGTGGTCACGAGCTGGAGCGCATCGGGGCGAACGTCGTCGTTCTGCGGGACGGTGAAGGCCGTTGTGCCGCGCAGCACGAGTCGGTCGTCTTCCCCGATCTCGGAGTCGACGAGTCCGTGCTCCTGGGACCAGGTCATCACGCGGTCATCGGTCGCCAGCAGCATCCCGCCGTCATCACCGTCGCGCAGCGGGGCCGGGCCGGTGGTGGGCGGGGTCGGCAGGGTGACGGACTCGGCGATCTCCCCGGAATCGGTCTCCACGACATCGAGGGCCCGGCCGGAGACCGCACCGACGTGCGCGCCGTTCCAGGTCATGCCGGAGCTTTGATCTGTCGCACCAACGACTTCCCAAGACGGGGTGCCAGAGAATCCAGCAGGGGGCAGCGCCTGCGAGACGAGCGCGGTCGCTGACTCGGAGGGCTCGGGCGTGGCGCTAGGGGCGGAAGATGTGGCTGCGGCTTCGGGGGTCGACTCCGGGCTGGTGCCCGGGGCGTTGAACAATGCCCATCCGGCAGCGGAGACGGAGCCGAGCAGGAACAGTCCCAGTGCTGATCCGCCGAGGATGGCTCGGCGGCGGAACTTCCGCTGCGCCTCGCTGGGGCCGGTGTCCCCGTCGGCCAGCTCCTCGAACAGATCGTCCTCGGGCTCGTCGTCGAGGGCCTGGGGCGCGGTCACGGTCTCAGGCACGGAGGGCTCGATCAGCTCGGACGTGTCCTCGTCGGTGCCGGTCGTCTGGAGGATGAGATTGACGTTGCCGGCCGTAGCCGCGTCGGTGGCCTGAGCGCGGGCGACGGACAGCGTCGAGACCTCGCGAACATCAGGACCGTCCTCGTAGGGGACGGACATCAGCCACGGCGAGAGCAGCAGACGGAATTCTGCCTCATCGGGCGTGGTCGTCGGAACGATCTCCAGCTGCGTGCGGGTGCCGTCGGGCGAGAGCTGCCACATACGCAGCAGCTCATTGCCGTCGAGGACAGCTATCTTGGAAACGAGGCCGGTCGCCCGGATGTGCTGCGTGATCGTCGCCCAGACCGGGTCGATCGAGGATTGGTTCATGCGCCGATCGGCGACGCTGAGAGTCAGCGTCGGCGTGAGCGTGATTGTCGTTGTCACAGGATCCCCCCTGGAACGGATTTGCGAGGACGTCTGCGCCTCCCTCCGTCATCGGAGAAGCAACCCCGCGCGTAGTTCACCTTTGACTCGGACGTTCCCCGAGCTCGTCCCGCGCGCTTAGGCGCCGATCTCCCGGCCGGCGGTGCCCAAGGGAGCGCAGCGACCGCCGGGTGTCGGCGGAACGAGGGTGCAGGGGCCGAGCCCCTGCCGCCGGGGTTCGGGGGCGGCGGCAGCCCCCGAGTCGTCACCGCGCGGATTGCGGTGGCTTCGGGATCGCGGCGACCGCGGCCGTAAGGGCATCTCGATCTACGCCGACATAGATCTGTGTGGTCGCCACGGAGGCATGTCCGAGGAGCTGCTGGACGGCCAGCAAGTCGCGGGAGGCGCGATAGCACTCCGTGGCGAAGCGGTGTCGGAGCGTGTGGGCCGTCCATCCCGGGCCGAGGAGGCGGGAGATGCGCTTGCCGATGTAGTCCGGGTGGACATGCCCGCCGAACCGCCCAGGGAAGGCCCAGCCCTGCCGGTCTTGGACGCGGCGCAGGAAGGGATCGAGGGCGCTGTGGATCGGAACGAACCGACGCGCGCCGCCCTTGCCCGTCACGAGCAAGAAGTCGTCGTCGATGTCGGCGGCATGCACGCAGGCGATCTCCGTGCGCCGGAGGCCGCCGAAGGACGCCAGCAGGAGCATGAGCTGTTCAGCGTCGGTCTGGGCTGCCTCTAGGGCATGGGCCAGGACGCGCATCGGCGCAGGGCGCGGCGTCGGTCGGGGGACCTGGACGCTGAGCAGAAGCTCCGACGGATCATCTGCGCGGATGCCGGTGACGCGAGCCCAGTAGAAGAAGCGCTTGAGAGCTGCGCGGGCCGAACGGCGCGTGTTCGGGGACCAATCGTGCCGCGCGCCCCAGCTCAGGATCTCTTCCGAGGTGATGGTGGACGGGGCAGCCGGCGCGCAGTCCACGGCTAACTTGGTGATCCACCAGACGCGCAGGTTCACGGTCCCTTGGCTGCGCCCGGCGGCCGTCAGCCATGTCGAAAACTGCTCCACGGCCTGACGCCATGACGGGGGGATGCGATCGCTCTGAGTCGACATCTGCTTAGTCTCGGTGCACTCCGGGAGGACTTGTGACGTGGCCAGTGCTGCCGGAACTTACAAACCAAGTAGAGAACGAGGTGCCGGCGTCGGTCCATGCTGTCGAGAGAGCAGGAGTTTGTGACATGCGGCAAGTGTCGCCAGCTTCGTGTGAACGCGGCGGTGTGACGGGAGCAGGGTGGTGCATCTGTCATCCTGATGGGATGGAGCTCACCATGAACGTGACTACTCTCGTGGTCTCTCTGATCGCTTTGATCGTGGCCGTCCTCGCTTTACTTCACGAGCGTTCTCAGTCAACGGCACATGCGATGTTGGTGGAGATCACTCCTGGTGATGGGCAACGTCCAGTCGAGCATGGGCAGCCGGCCAGCATCGTCGGCTGGACGGCACGCATCGAAATCTTGGGCCCCGCGCCGGTCCTCCAGGCTCAGCCATTGCTCTTTACAGAGGGCGATAGGCTCGCCAAGACGAAGGACGGAGATCCCACGGTGACGGCAGTTGTCGATAGGCAGCTCGTGCCGATCTGGAGCCCTGGGGATGCTCCGTTGGAATTGACGATCAGTCGAGCGCCCGATGGAGCCATGCCTGAGGAGATTCGGGCGGGTGTGACCTGGGCGGAGCCGGTTCCGTATGGAAAGGGGCTGATCTCGCGGGTTCGTCGGTGGCAGATTTATGTTCGAGGCGGTGCTGAAACCAGCAGCGCGACCTACTACTGGTGTCATTGGGGCAAAGGGCGATGGGCTCGGTCCCGTCGGCCGTTCTGGAGGCCGGAACCAACGAACCGGTGGGGCCGAGACATGAAGAAACTTCCGCTCCGGAGGCCAGATGAGCCGCACCAAGGTGACGCCCTGACGGATCGGTGATGCGAGCAGGTAGCTACCTACCCGCCGGCATCGGTGGGACTGATAATCCATGGGTCGTGGGTTCGAGCCCCACAGGGCCCACCCATTCTCTGACGCCCCCGTGGTGACCAAGTCGCCGCGGGGGCTTTTGCGCGGGTGGAGGCTTGTTTGGCCTGGATGACATCTTCTACTGCAATTAGGTCATCTGAGGCCCTTGCGCTGTCCGACCCCGTCCATACACTCGAACATATGTTCGAATCATTGAGTGGATGGGTGGGGAGGTCGCGATCATGCCGACGATGATCGATCAGCCGATCTCGGTGGCCGTCGCCCCGGACGGTGAACCGCGGTCTTTCATGTGGGGTGCCTACGAGTACGAAGTCATAGGGGTCCCCCAGGCCTTTTTCCGCCGCCGCAAGTGGTGGCGTGAGGCCGGGGACCTGACCACCATTGACCAGGAACTGTGGCGAGTGGAGGCGTCCTGCGACAGCACCGAGTTCCGCCTCTACGACCTCCTCCGCAGACCCGACGGCGAATGGGCGCTCTACGTCCAGTGGGAGTGATCCCCGTCTGACCTGACCAAGGAGCCAGCAGAACCAGCACTCGAGTACGTCCATGCCCTTCACGCACTTGCACGTCCATTCCGGATTCTCCGCCCATTACGGCACCACTTCCCCGGAGCGTTTGGTGCAGTTGGCAGCAGACCAGAAGTCCTCCGCACTCGCCCTGACCGACCGGGACGGGTTGTACGGGGCCGTCAAACACGTCGGAGCCTGTCACCAGGCAGGCATCGCTCCTGTCCTCGGGGCCGACCTGGCGGTCCGGGGCGACGACGGCGCCCCGCTGGGGCGCGTCGTCGTCCTCGCCCACGGGCGCCTCCACGGGGCCGGGTACGCCGCACTGTGCCAGGCGGTGTCGGCGGCACACGCCGTTGACACCAAGAACCCTTCGATCAGCAGGAATGACCTGGCCGAATGCATCGCCCACGGGCGCCCTCTCCCTCACGGGGAACGTCGCAGCAACACCGGCGGTTCCAGCTGCAGCGGGGACAGACCCGTGACGCAGGAGCCGCACTCACCTCATGCTCCTCTGCTGAGCATTCTGGTGGGGCCGGGCTCCGACGTCGGCCGCCTCGTGGAGAACCGCAGGTTCGGCCCGGCCCGGAAGGCGTTGGAGGGATGGATGCAGGCATTGCCTCCTGGCTGTTTGAACATTGAGGTGGTCTCTCGGCTGGCCGAACCCGGTCGGCCAGGCAGCGTCACCCCCGCAACACGCATGCTGGGGTTGGCCGAGGCGTCGTCGTTGCCCGCCGTGTTGACCAATGCGGTGCGCTACGGGACCCCGGAGGAGGCGGTCACGGCAGATCTGGCCGATTCCACCCGCACGCTGCTGCCTCTGGATCAGGTCGACCAACTGGATCCCACCGGCCAGGCCTGGCTGAAACCGGAACCGCTGATGCACCGGATCGCGCGCATGGTGGTCACGGTCGGCGACCACCAACGCACGGCCGCCGATCTGCTCGAAGCCACCGAACGCCTGAGTGAGCGCTGCGCCCTGGACCCCCTCGAGGACCTGGGGTGGGGTGTGCCCAAGATGCCCGAGGCCTCCGTGATCGGTGTCAACGGGGACCCCATGACCACGCTGTGGGAGCGGGCGCGAGCGGGGGTCGAGGTCCATTACCCCCGGGCCACCCGTCGTCGACGACGCGAGGTGGAGGACCGTTTGGCCCACGAGATGGCCACGGTGGAGCACCTTGGTTTCCCGTCGTACTTCCTGACCGTGGCCCGGGTGGCAGAGATCATCCGTTCCATGGGTATCAGGATCCAGGCCCGCGGTTCCGGGGTGGGGTCGGTGTTGAACTACCTGCTGGGGACCTCCGGGGTGGAGCCGTTGTCCAACGGTTTGTTGTGGGAGCGTTTCCTCTCCCCCGAGCGATTGAGCCTGCCGGACATCGATCTGGATGTGGAGTCGGCCAGACGGCACGAGATCTACCACCGGTTGTTCAAGGAGTTCGGGGAGCAACGGGTTTCCTTGATGTCGATGACCAACACCTACCGGTCCCGCGGTGCCGTGAGGGACGCCGGCCTGGCCCTGGGGCTGCCGGAGGAACAGATCGACCGGATCGCCAAGGAACTGTGGCGTTTCGACGCCAAGCATTTCCGCCGAGCCCTGGCCGAGAAACCCGAGCTGGGTGAAATCGCCCAACAGGTGCGGGAGTCCGAACAACTGGATCTGCTGGTGGAGTTGACCCAGCGGCTGGATTCCCTGCCCCGGCACATCTCCATGCATCCGTGCGGCGTGATCCTTTCGGACACGTCCCTGCTTAACCGCACCCCCGTGCAGAACAGCGGGCTGGGGTTGCCCATGTCCCAGTTCGACAAACACGACATGGACCCCATGGGCCTGATCAAACTCGACATCCTGGGAGTCCGAATGCAGTCCTCCATGGCGTTCGCCCTGGAGGAGATCCGGCGCAACACCGGCGAGCGCATCAATCTGGACCGTATCCCTCTGGACGATGAACCGACCTTCGAGACCATCCGCACCACCCACACGTTGGGGATCTTCCAGGTGGAGTCCCCCGGACAGATGGAGCTGGTGGGCAAGTTGCAACCGGAACGGTTCAACGACCTGACCGTGGACATCAGTCTGTTCCGCCCCGGGCCGATGAAGTCCGACATGCCCCAGCGCTACCTGGCCGCCCGCCACGGGTATGCCCGCCCGGACTACATTCACCCCCGGCTCAAACCGTTCCTGTGGGAGACCAAGGGCGTGGTGGTCTTCCACGAACAGATCATGCAGATCCTGGACGAGATCACCGGGTGCGGTCTGGGCAAAGCCGATGTTTACCGCCGCTGGTTGGGCAATCCCGACAAGATGCCCGCCATCCAGGAGCTCGTCTACACCCAGGGCGCAGAACGCGGGTTCCCACGGGGCGTACTCGACAAGGTCTGGAACATCCTGGAAGGGTTTGGTTCCTTCGGTTTCGCCAAGGCGCATGGCGCAGCCTTTGCCCTTCCCACGTACCAGAGCGCCTGGTTGAAGACCCATCACCCGGCGGAGTTCCTGGCAGGATTGTTGACCCATGATCCAGGGATGTGGCCCAAGGACCTGTTGGTTGCCGAGACCCGCAGGCTGGGCATCCCCCTGCTCCCGTTGGATGTGCAACATTCCGGGTTGGACTACGCCACCGAGCCTTTACCTGACGGTCGTACCGGGATCCGCATGGCCTTGGGTGAGCTCATGGGCAGTTCCGAGGCCGAACGCACCCGGATCGCCGGTGCCCAGCCCTTCAAGACCCTTCACGATTTCCGCGACCAGGTCCGCCCCCGCCGCACCACGTTCGAGAACCTGGCACGGGTGGGTGCCTTGGACTCGTTCATCGGTTATGAACGACGACGACGCCACGACCTGCTGACCTACGTCCGATCCATGACCGCGTCCGCGGAACAGGTTCCCCACGGGCAGTTGTCCTTCGACTTCGCCGTGCCCGTCCCGGAGCTCTCCGGGGTGACGGCACTGGACCTGCACGGTCAACGACAGGTGGATCTGGAACTCCAGCAACTCGGGTTGGGTGTGACCGAACACCAGATGCAACGGTTCCATCCGCTGTTCCGTCAGCTGGGGGTGGTCCCCGCCAAGAGGCTCGTGGAGTTGCCGGACAACACCGAGGTGCTGATCGCGGGGGTCCGTCGCGCCACCAACACCCCACCCATGCGTAGCGGCAAACGGGTGGTGTTCGTGAGCCTGGACGACGGCACAGGGCTGTCGAACATCGTGTTCTTCCCCGATGCCCAGGAACGCATCAAGAACAAGGTGTTCCGAACCAACTACATGTTGGTCCGCGGGGTCACCAGGCGGCAGGGTGCCCGCGGGATCAGTGTGGTAGGTGACATGGCCTGGGACCTGTTAACAACCCAGCGACAGGAGGACGTGCTGACATCAGGGCGCGTCTGGTCATATGCAAGCTAGGGGTCACCCGGGTACGGGGCCTGACCCCGGTTCTTGGACACGCTGAATCCAGCACGTGGTGCTGGGGAAGCGAGATGATCCGAGAACCATGGCCAGGAAGAACTACTCCGAGGAGTTTCGTCGTCAGGCCGTCGACTTGTACGAGTCCACCCCGGGCGCCACGGTCCGCGGCATCGCCGAGGACCTCGGCATCGTGCGCGGCACGCTGCGGGGCTGGCTCGAGGTCTACGGGACCGGCAAGAAGACCGCCGCCGACGGAACGCTGACCTCCAGCCCGTTGCAGTCCAAGCCTCCAGGGCCGAGCCCCGCGGTACCCGAGGGTGAGGCGCCCGAGCAGAGGATCGCCCGACTCGAGGCCGGGAACGCGGCGCTACGTGCCGAGAGGACCAAGCTCACCACCGAGCGGGAGATTCTCCAGCGGGCGGCCAAGTATTTCGCCGGGGAGACGCGCTGGTGAGTCGCTTCCAGTTCGTCGCCGACAACTCCGCCACCTTCGAGGTGAAGCGACTGTGCGCGCTCGTCGAGATCGAGCGCTCGTCCTACTACGCCTGGCTCAACGCCGCCCCCGCTCGCGCAGAGCGCGCCCGGGCAGATGCTGAGCTCGCGACGCGGATCAGGGCCGTTCATGCCGAGGACGACACCCAGGGGGCGCCGCGGATCACCGCCGAGCTCAACGACAACGCCCCTGCCGGTGAGCGCGTGAACCACAAGCGCGTGGCCAGGGTGATGCGGCTCGAGGGCATCCGTGGCTACGCGAAGAAGCGGCGGGTGCGGACCACGATCCCCGAGCCGTCGGAGCAGAAGTATTTGGATCTGCTCAAGCGGGACTTCACCGCCGAGCGCCCGAACCGGCGCTACGTCGGGGACATCACCTACCTGCCGTTGGCCGACGGGACGAACCTGTACCTGGCGACCGTGATCGACTGCTACTCACGTCGGCTCGCCGGCTGGGCGATCGCCGACCACATGCGCACCGAGCTCGTGGAGGACGCCCTCAACGCAGCGGCCGCGACCCGGGGCAGCCTCAAGGGCGCGATCTTCCACAGCGACCACGGGTCGGTCTACTGCTCCAAGGCCTACGCCAAGCTGTGCAGGAAGCTCGGTGTCACCCAATCCATGGGCGGCATCGGATCGTCCGCCGACAACGCGCTCGCGGAGTCGTTCAACGCCACCATGAAGCGCGAGGTCCTTCAGGACGCCGCATGCTGGACAGACGAGCTGACCTGCCGCCGGCAGGTCTTCAGGTGGCTCGTCCGCTACAACACCCGCCGCCGTCACACCTGGTGCGGCTACCTGTCCCCGTCCACCTACGAGGCCCGCCGGGCCGCTACACTGCCGACCGCCGCGTAATCACACCCTGTGTCCAAGTTCCGGGGGTAGGGCCCCCAGCGGCATGACCCACTGTTTCTTCTGGCGCCGGTGACACGGGCCGGATTCGGAACACGGCCCGAACTCAGGACCGCTGAAATCCGCTCAATGCGCCCCGGCTGCGGCGGCTTTGGGCAAGGCAAGCATGGCGACGGCGGCCAGCACGTAGGTGCCCACTTGCCAGGGCATCACGTGGGCCAGGGCATTCCCGAAGAGTTCGCCCGGCGTCGTCGATCCTGCCGCCGTTGCCGTGCCCGTAGATGTGAGCGCACTGAAGAAGATGGTTCCAAGGAAGGCCACGCCAACAGCCCCGCCGATCTGATTGACCGTGGAAAACACGCCGCCCGCGGCACCCGCTGCGCGGCCGGGAACACCGGCAAGGACAACGTTCACCAGAATCGGTGCGCCGAGTCCCAGTCCGAGACCACCAATGAACAGAACCCCAGCCAGAGACCAATATCCGGGTGTGGCGCCGTCGCGAACCAGCCACCACAGCAGCGCCTGTGATGCGGCCAGCATCAACGCACCGGTCACGAGGAGGGCCCGCCCAGCCTTGGGGGCAAAGGCCACGCCGGCTCCGGACGTCAGCATCGAACCGATGGCGTAGGGGAGCATCACCAGCCCGGTCTCCCAAGCTGACCTCCCGGTACCGGCCTGAAGGTAGATCGATAGCACGAGGAAGAACGACGCGAGGCCCCCGAAGAACAGCACCGATGCGGACAGCCCGGCCGTGAATGGGCGCAAGCGCAGTAACGCAGGGTCCAAGACGGGTTCAGCGCCCTTGCGCGTCAGTGCGTGTTCGTAACCGAGGAACCCGACCAGCACCAGCACACCGACGGCGAGCAGTGCCCACCCCCATCCCGGCCATCCCCAATCCCTGCCCTGCACCAGCGGCAGAAGGACCAGAAACACTCCGACCGACGCCATGACGGCACCGATGACATCGAGGCGTCTTCGGATCGGCGCATGGGACTCGGGTAGCACACGGACACCCAGAATCAACGCGATGATTGCGGTGGGGACATTGATCCAGAAAATGGTCCGCCATCCCAGCCCCCACAGATCGGCATCGACGAGCGCACCACCCAGCAACGGCCCTGCGACGGCAGCCAGGCCTTGTACGGCACCGAAAGCGCCAAAAGCCTTGGCCATCGAGCGGGGCTCGAAAGACGAGCGGATGATGCCGAAAACCTGGGGAACCATGAACCCGCCGGCCAGGCCTTGGACCGCCCGGACCGCAATGAGCGCACCAGCACTCGGGGCCAGAGCACAGGCCGCGGAGGCGATGGCGAAGCACGTCAGCGAGACCAGAAAGACCCGACGACGCCCATAGCTGTCACCGACTCGCCCTCCCGTGATCAGGCCCGATCCCAGGGCCAGCGTGTAGGCCGCCAATGTCCACTGCAACTGGGCCGGTGAGGCCTCCAGGTCCGCAGCGATGTGTGGGGCCGCAACCGTGACGATGGTGACGTCAACCAGATCCATGAACGAGGCGAAGAGGATGACAAGTAGCGCCAGGGACGCCGTTCGGCCTTGCACCTGTCCGGCCTCGCTCGGGTACGGGCTGTCGGAGCTCACGGCGGTGTTCGGCGGTGTCGGGGAGTTCTGCTGAGGTGAAGTCATGAGGCAACGGTGACTTGGGTACGGGACATCGACTGGCCGCTTCTTCCTGCATGCTGAAGTCATGGCTGATACCTCTGCCCGCACTCTGCGGCTGCTGTCGCTCCTCGGGGCACGCCTCGAGTGGGCTGGGCATGACCTCGCGCAGCGACTAGGGGTCTCAGCGCGAACCCTGCGGCGTGACATCGAAACCCTGCGCGAGCTCGGGTATCCCGTGGAAACGCTCAAAGGCCCGGGAGGAGGCTACCGACTCGGCACCGCAGGCAAGCTTCCGCCTCTCGTTCTCGACGACGACCAGGCCATCGCCATTGCCCTCGCACTTCAGACCGCTCCAGCCACGGTCACGGGCATCGACGACGCTGTGGGGCGTGCACTGACCACACTCCGTCAGGTGATGCCCGCGCGTCTGAGAGCTGCAAGTGAAGCGTTCCAGGTCACGAGCTTGCGCAACTACTGGGACTTCGCTGCCCCGCCCGTCGACGTCGCCACCCTCCAGGCCGTTGGGTCCGCGATCCGCACCAACCACACGCTTCGCTTCGACTACGCGGAACCGGACGGTCACTTCCTGGCACCTGCGGATCCGGGATTTCGCCCTCCCGCAGAAATCGAACCTCATCACCTGGTGGTGTGGGCCGGGCGTTGGTACCTCATCGCCCGAGAACCTGTCGCTGCCACCTGGGCCACCTACCGTGTTGATCGCATCAGGCCGAAGGCCGCCGTGGGCCGTTCCTTCACTCCGCACCCTCTTGGGTCCGATGATCTGGCGCGACTCGTCGTGCAGAACCCAGACAGGGGCGACACTCCGGGGCAATGGCAATGCGTCGGGACCGCAACCCTGGATCTGCCCGCAGACCTCGTCGCCCGGTGGGCGCCCGGAGGGTCCGTGGTGACACCCGTCGATCCGAAGCACTGCCGCCTCACCATCGGAGGCTGGTCCTGGGTCGGGATTGCGGGGCTCTTCATCACCTTCGACAGCAACCTGGCAGACATCACCCCGCCCGAGCTTGCCGACGCTTTCGCAACGATCAAACGCCGTCTTTAGCTTTCCCGCTTGTCGTCACCGCCGCCCGTCTGACCAGAGTGCCAAGATGACCCCATGGCACACCCACCGCACGGCCCGAGTCGCAAGGCCACATCGCCCGAAACCGTAGGTGCCCCAGACCAGCCCGTCACGTTGGTGTGGTTCCGTGACGATCTGCGGATCACTGATCACCCCGCACTGACCGCCGCGCGTGGCGACGGGCCGGTGGTCGCGGTGTGGATCCGTGAGGAGCGCGACGACGACGGCCTGGGGCCACGGCCGCTAGGAGGTGCGGCGCGGTGGTGGGCCCATCGTTCGCTCGAGGTGCTGCACGGAGAGCTTGAGGCGCTCGGCATTCCCCTGCTGTTCGCCGCGGGGCGGGCGGCTGATGTCCTGCCCCAGATTGCACGAGGACTGGGTGCTGACACAGTGCGCTGGTCGCGCCGCTACGCACCGGCGTCGCGCGAGCTGGACGCGCGGATCAAGGCCGCACTGCACCGGGACGGGATGACCGTGCACAGCCATCCGGGTTCCTTGCTTGTCGAACCCTGGCAGGTGAGCACCGGTGCCAACGAGCACTACAAAGTCTTCACACCCTTCTGGAAGGCGGCCCGCGAATTCCCAACGGGCGAGGCGCTGCTCGCCCCACAACTACAGACACCGCGGCACGACCTCTACCCTCGTATCGACGGATTGTGTGACGCCGGCGTCGTCAAGGACCTGGATGCCCTCGGCCTCCTGGACGGCACCGGCACAGGCCAGGGCGAATCGGCTGCGGCCCGCACACCCCGATGGTGGGCGGACACAGTGGCCCGGCACTGGACCCCGGGCTGCGCTGCCGCGCTGGATGAGCTGGGTAACCTGAGCCACGCCGTCGACGGGTACACCGACACCCGTGACCTTCCCGCCGATCGGCACGGCACCACCAGGCTGTCCCCGCGGTTGCGCCATGGTGAGCTCTCCCCGCGCCAGCTGCTCCAAGCGGTCGCCCAGGACCCCCATCTTCCTGACGACGACCGTGAAGCCTGGGTCCGCCAGCTCTACTGGCGCGAGTTTGCGTGGCACCTGACCTACCACCACCCCGGAGTCGAGAGCCGCCCCATGCGCCCGGAGTTCGAGGTCTTCCCCTACGAACCCGACGACGACGCCCTGCGCGCCTGGCAACGCGGGCGCACCGGTGTTCCCCTGGTGGACGCGGGAATGCGCCAGCTGTGGCAAACAGGCTGGATGCACAACCGGGTCCGCATGGTCACGGCCAGCTTCCTGACCAAGAACCTCCTGCAACCCTGGTGGCACGGCGAACAGTGGTTCTGGGACACCCTGGTGGACGCGGACGAGGCGAACAACGCCGTCTCCTGGCAGTGGGTGGCCGGCTGCGGGGCCGATGCCGCACCGTACTTCCGGGTCTTCAACCCCCAGACCCAGCGCGAGCGGTTCGACCCCCAGGACGCGTATGTGCGCGAATGGCTGGGCTCACAGCCCGAGGAAGAGCCCATGGTGGACCTCAAAGAATCCCGCCGGCAGGCGCTGGACGCCTACGACGTCATGAAGCATCGGTCGGGCCGCTGACCTGGCCCGTCCCGGTGGATTTGCGCTCGGCCGCGGCCAAGATGTTGCGCGCCATGGACGGGAAGATGAATCCGTGGAAGGGGTAGACCCCCCACCAGTAGGCCTTGCCCAGGATCCCGCGCGGGAAGTAAATGGCCCGCTGTCGGTACTCCGTGCCACCGTCCTTGGGGACCGCTGACATTTCCAACCAGGCCTGTCCCGGGGCCTTCATCTCGGCGTGCAACAGCAGGGTCCGCCCGCCGTCGTCGGTGTTCGTGATGGCTTCGACCCGCCACCAGTCGACGGCATCGCCCACGGCCAGTCGCTGCCGGTGGCGGCGGCCGCGGGTCAGGCCCACCCCGCCCGCCAGTTTGTCCATGACCCCGCGCACCGACCACGCGAGCCCCCAGGAGTACCAGCCGTTGTCGGCACCCACGGACTGAATGACCTCCCACACGGCGTCCGGGGAGGCTGCACCCCAACGGTGACGCTCATCCACATAGGTCGCGCGCCCGGACCAGTCGGGGTCGGAGGGCAACGGGTCCGACGGCGGTGTGTTGGCCGCGCTGGCCCACGTGGTCTCCACGTCTTCCGCGGCGATCTTGCCCAAGGCCAGTTGGACGGACCGGCGATAACCGGTCAAACCACCTTCAGGCGGGGGGATGTAGCCGTCGATGTCGTGCTCGGTGGTCACCGCGTCGTGCTGCAGGGACTGAACCAGAGGCACGGCCAAAGGGTGAGGGATGGGGGTGGTCAGGGCAACCCACCACCCGGCCAGTGTGGGCGCAGGAATGGGCAGGGCGTAGATGTAACGCTGATTCAGGTGGGCCTCGTGTGCGTAGCCGTACATGATGGCCCCGTACGTCAGGACCTCGCGGGAACCAAGACCGAACCGGCGATTGAGACCGGCGGGCAGCTCCGGCGCATGCACCAGGTAGTGCAACAAGTCCCGGACTGCGATCGACTCGATCTTGCGCAGCACCCAACTGGGGGCGGGCATCACGGGAAGGTTCTCCGTGAGGTGCCGGATCATCTCGAACGACGCTGATCCGGACCCGATGACCACACCCGCCTCGAACACGACCGCGGGGACCTCACCCTGCAGCAGGATGTCCCCGACGGCGGTCCGCGAGCGCATGTGCTGCGAGAGCTTCACGCCTTCCGGGTGCAGACCACCCAGATAGACGATGCGTTGCACCCCCGCACGAGCGGTGGCGGCGGCGACGGTTCGGGCCATGTCGCTTTCGGTCTGTTCGAAGGCGGCACCGGAGGACATCGAATGCACCAGGTAGTAGATGGTCTCCACGTCCTGACAAGCCCGTTCAACGGACTCGGCATCTCCGAGGTCCCCCTGCACGATCTCCACCTGATCGTGCCAGGGCACTCCCGAGAGCCGCTGCGGCGAGCGGACCAGCACCCGGACCGTGTAGCCCGCTTTGAGGAGTCGGGGCACCAGGCGCCCGCCCACGTAACCGGTGGATCCTGTGACGAGCACGCGTGAAGTCATATGGTCAGTATGCTGCAGGGCGCCGACACGCACACCGTCTGGGGCGTACCGAATGTGAGGTCCGCTCTCACAGAACCCGAACACCCGGCACCACGTCCGCGTGATCGGCGGCCACGGCTCGCACGCATTCCAGCGCGTACCGTGCCGCGGGGTTCTGCGCCACAGCGCGGCGCGTCCGCACCTGGATCCGTCGGCGTGGCCGGTCACCTGCCAGGGGGATCGACACGACATCGGCGCGGATGCGCTGGGTCACCAGCGATGGCTGCACGCTCACGTGATCACCGGCCGCGAGAAATCCCAGGACCGCCTCGAAATCCGACGGGTTGACCTCCACGTGCGGTGTGAACCCCGCTGCCTTGCAGGCAGATGCGATCACGCCGAACCACACGGAATCGAGTGGGTCGTCGGTCACCCAGGGCAGGTCCGCGAGTTCGCCGAGCGCCACACGTTCCCGCGCGGCCAGTGGGTGGGTGGCACCGACCAGCGCCACGTAGCCCTCCTCGAGCACGTCGGTCGATTCCCATTCCGGGCCGAAATCACCCGCCGTTGCGTCGACGATCGCGACATCGCCGCGGTAGGCCGCATCGCCTTGCGTGCAGTCCCGCAGTTGCAGCGTCAGCGCCAGATCCGGGAACGCTTGGCGCACCTCGCTCGCCACGCGTGGCAGCCACGTGGCCGCCACGGAACCCACGTAAGCAAGGGACAAGGATCCGGTCCTTCCCGACTTCAACTCTTGGGCCAGTCTTTCGACGTCGGCCAGGGCCTCCAGTGCCCGGTCGGCCCGGTCGGCCAGGGCCTTGGCGGCCGGAGTGATTACAACACCCCGGCCCGAACGTTCCACCAGCTCCAACCCGGTCTGATGCCGAAGCGCCGCCAGGTGCTGGCTGACCGCCGACGGGGTGTAACCCAGGGCCTCCGCGCTGGCCCGGATGGATCCGGTTTCGACGACGGAACGCAGCACGCGCAGTTTGACAGGATCGAGCATGCGGCCAGCGTAAAACAGTTCAGTACGACTGAACAGAAGGCAAGAAACGTTCGCTTGTCCTATGTGGTTGGCGGCCGCAGGCTCGAACCATGAACACCACACTCACCGGCCTCTTCGTCGTTGCTGCCATAGCCGTCATCACCGCGGTGCTGGGTGTCGCCTCCAGGGCCCTGGCGCGACGCTGGACCCGCGGTCAGGAGGTCACCGAACCGTCGGCAGAGCGGCCACTGGCCACGGATCCGTATTCGTGGCGGGAGGCGCGCGAGCGGCAGGTACGGCGCCGCAATGCGGAAAATGCCGTTGATCGGATGCGCCGTGAAGCCCAGGTTGCCCAGAAGGGCCTTCCGGATATTCGGAACGTGCCGCGGTGACCCCCAGATCCGTGCGGGCTAGCGTCGCTTCACCAGGCGATCTGTAATCCCGGCAGGTCGTCGAACACACGCTCCAGGAGCAGACCACTCACGCTCCGCCCTCCCACGCACCGATCTCGTCGTCGGGAAGGGGCTCGAAGAACGAGTCGGGGACGGAATAGGTGCCGAATCCAAGTTCACGTTCGCCGCTGTCCAGTGAGCATGAAGCCCGTCCCTTACGCGGTCCCGTACGTGCTCAGGTACCGCTGGATCCGCTCCGAATCCGAGGCGAAGAACTCCTCCGGGGTTCCGTCGAAGCCCACGGAGCCATCCGCCAGGAAGATGACGCGCTTGGCCACCTGGCGGGCGAACTCGATGTTGTGGGTGACCACCACGAGCGAACGACCTTCGGAAGCCAGGTCGACCATCACCCGGGTGACGTCGGCGGCCAGTTCCGGGTCCAGGGCGGAGGTGGGTTCGTCGAACAACAGGTAGTCCGGGTCCACGGCCAAGGCCCGGGCGATCGCCACGCGCTGCTGCTGACCGCCCGAGAGATTGTCCGGATACTCGTCCAGACGATCGCCCATGCCCACCCGGTCAAGAACCTCCTGCGCGCGCTCGCGAGCCTGAGCCTTGGAGAGCTTTCCGTTGAGCACCGGAGGCAGGCTGACGTTGTCCACCACGGTCTGGTTGGGGAACAGGTTGTACCCCTGGAAGACCATCGCGGAGTGCTTCCGGACAGATCGGATCTGGGCGTCCGTGAGACGACCGCCGAACGTGACGGCGTCGTCGTTGATGCTCAGGGAGCCGGTCTCGGGGAACTCCAGCAGGTTCATGAACCGCAGCAGCGTGGACTTGCCGGAGCCGGAGGGGCCCAGGATCACCGTGGTTTCACCGTCGCGGACGGTGAGGGAGGCGTCTTGGAGCACCTGGTTGTCGCCGAAGGCCTTGGAAACGTTCTTCAACTCAAGCATTGGTGCTCCTGACGTAGCGGTTGGAGACCTTCTCGGCACGTCCCTGGATCCAGGACAGGACGGTGAAGATGATCAGATAGATCAGCGCCACCTCCATGTAGAGGGCTAGCGGCTGGAAGGTGGTGGCCGCGATCTGGCGACCCACCTGGAACACGTCGGCCAGGGTGATGACCATGACCAGTGACGTGCCCTTGACCAGGTCGATCAGGTCGTTGCCCAGGGGAGGCAGCGCGATCCGCAGCGCCTGCGGGGCGATCACGTGCCGGAGCGTCTGCCAGCCGGTGTAGTTCAGCGTCTTGGCCGCCTCGATCTGTCCGCGGGGGATCGACTGCACGGAGGCGCGAAGGGTTTCGGCCGCGTATGCGCCCGTGTTCAGCGTGAACGCGATGATCGCGGAGACCCACGCGGAGAGCGTGATCCCGATGGCCGGCAGTCCGTAGAAGATGATGAACAGTTGAACCAGGATCGGGGTGCCGCGGAACAGCCACACGTAGAACCGGGACAGCCATTGCAGCGGTTTCACCCGGCCCATTCGCATGGCCGTGGCGATCACGGCCACGATCAGTGCCAGGACGAAGGCCAGCGCGCTCAGCGGGATGGTGACCGTGAGCGTGGCCAGGAGCAGTTGGGGCAGCGATTCTGCCCAGAGGGAGAAGAGTTCAGTCATGATTCCGGGGTGAGGTCGATGGACACGTAATCCCGGAAGATCTTGGCCAGATCTCCGTTGTCCATGTGGGTTTGCAGGGATTTGTCGATCGCGGCGCGCAGGTTGTCCTGCCCCTTGGGCATGAGGATCGCCGATTCGGCGGGCTCACCGAGCACACCGTCCAGCAGCCGGATGTCGACGTCGGGGCGCTGTTGGGAGAACGCCTCGAAGGTCACGAAGTCGTTGCCGGTCATGTCCACGCGCCCGAAGGAGACCAGCATGACGGCCTCGTCGAAGCCGGTCACGGGCACCAGATCGGCTCCGGCCTTGGCCATTTCCTGGCCGAAGTTGGAGGTCTCGGTCTGGGCCGCCGAGTGACCGGCGATCTCGTCGACGGACTGCAGCGGAGAGTCGTTCGCCACCCCCACCTTGCCCTCGCTCACGGCGTAGGGGACCGAGAAGTCGAAGACCTCCTGGCGCTCGGCCGTGGGCGCGATGTTGTTGATCACGATGTCGTACCGTCCGGCATCCACACCTGCGATCAGAGAGTCCCACTGGGTCTCCACGTACACCGGCTCGACGCCCAGATCGGCTGCGACCAGGTCAGCGATCTCCTTCTCGAAGCCCACCAGCTTCCCGGAGGAATCGTGGTACCCGTACGGCTGGAAGGTGCCTTCCATCCCGATGCGGATTTCGCCGGCGGACCGGATGGTCTCCAACAGGTCGCCCTGCGGGCCGGAGTCCGCCGATTCGTCGTCGCCGGAGCAGGCTGCCAGGGCGAGGCTCAGCGCCCCGATACCGGCTCCTCCCAGGAGACGACGGCGGGTGGGGCGCAGGTCCGCGATCTGTGTCAGCACGCCGGGGGTGTCAGGCCGCATCGATCGCACGGGTCAGGTCCTCGATCAGGTCTTCCGCTCCCTCGATGCCCACGGCCACGCGCAGCAGGCCGTCGGGAATCTGCGCCAGTTCGCGGTCTTCGGCCGAGTAGGCGCCGTGGGTCATGGAGGCGGGAAGGCAGATCAGGGATTCGATCCCGCCCAGGCTCACGGCGAAGCCGAACACCTTGAGTTCGGCCAGGAATTTGCGGACATCCTTGCCGTCGGCGAGTTCGAAGGCGAACACGGCACCCGGTCCGGAGGCCTGCTCGGACTGGATCCGGGCCTCGTCCTCGCTGAACGACCCCGGAACCAGCACGCGGCTCACGCCCGGGTGGTTGTTCAGCGCCTCCACGATGCGGCTCGTGTTCTCCTGCTGCCGGTCCAGCCGCAACCCCAGGGTCTTGACGTTCTGCAACAGACGGTAGGAGTCGATGGGGGACAGAACCCCACCGGAGATCACCTGCGACTGGGCAACGGTGGCGGCCAGGTCGCCGTCGTTGGTGGCCACCACGCCGGCCAGGAGGTCGCCGTGGCCACCCAGGTACTTGGTGGCCGACTGGACGGTCAGGTCTGCCCCCAGCTCCAGGGGGCGCTGCAGGTAGGGGGTGAGGAACGTGTTGTCCACGACTACCAGTGCGCCGTGAGCGTGGGCCAGATCCGTGATGCGGCGGATGTCGGCCACACGCAGTGTGGGATTGGTGGGGGTCTCCAGGAACACCATCTTGACGGAATCCGTGAAGTGGTCCTCCGTCAGCTGGTTCAGGTCCGGGACAAAGGTGGTGGTCACGCCGCGCTTGGGCAGTTCGATCGTGGCCCAGCGGTAGTTTCCGCCGTAGACCGGCAGGCCCATGATGACTTCGTCACCGGAGGCCAACATGCCCAGCACGGAGCCGGTGGCGGCCATGCCCGTGGCAAACGCGAACGCGTGCTTGGAGCCTTCGACGGCGGCCAGGGTGGTCTCCGCATCGGTGCGCGTGGGGTTGGAGCCACGCTGGTACTCGAACTCGCCTTCCCCGCCCTCGGTGGGCTGTAGGAAGGTGGACGCCGGGTAGATCGGCGGGGTCACGGCGCCCTTTTCGACGTCGTGCAACGCGTGGATGACGCGGGTGGTGAAGCCTGGCACTGTGCCTCCTGGCTGGGGGACGAAGATCTGGTTCTCGCCCCCCTCAGCGATGCGGGCCAGCGAAATAGTCCCGCCGAGGCGCCGGTGTGAGCTTCGCGTCAGGATTTGTGACTCCTGGTGTCCTGACCCTGGAAGTTTCCTGGATGCCGGCTTCAGCCCTTGTGCCCGTCGGCCACCTTCAACCACACGACTCCCGAGATGATCACGGCCAGCCAGACCGCCCGTGACGGAGTGAGGACTTCGTCGAAGAATACCGGCCCCAGTACGGCTGCGCCCACCGCGCCGATCCCCGCCCAGACCGCGTAGCCGATGCCGACGTCGATCCCCCGGAGGGCGCGGCTGAGGCAGAACAGCGTCAGCAGGAAGAACACAACGGCCACGACGGACCAACTGAGCACGGTGAAGCCTTGGCTCCCGCCGACCGACAGTGCGTAACCGACCTCGAAGGCACCTGCCAGAAGGAGCACGGCCCAGGATGACGCGCCTGAAGGCTGATGTTCGGCATGCGGATGCTGGGATGGTTGATTCGTGCTTGCGGTGGACATGCGACTTCCTTTCCTGAAGGGAGATTGCTGGGCGACGGCTTGTGGGCTCACGCGGCTCCGCAGAGCTGCAGCCCGACGACGCCGCCGATCACGACGGCGATCCCCACGGCTTTCCGCCACGCGAGGCGCTGTCCGAAGAAGAGCGCACCGAGCACCACAATCCCGACTCCCGCGATAGAGGTCCACAGCGCGTACCCCACTCCCACGTCGAAGGTGAGCAGGGCGAGACTCGGGAAATAGGCGGCGATGCCACCGCTGATCAGAGTCACCACGGTCCACCCCACGCGGGTGAAGCCCTGCGCCAAGCCGGCAGCCAGGGCAACGGTGATCTCGAAAACGATGGCGACGGACAGGAACAACCAGCTCACAACGGCTCCTTGTATACGGTGACGGCGGGGCACGGCACTGGATTCACCCCTGATTCACCAAGGTGTGGGAATCACTGGGTCCCGCGGCGTATCGAGGATCGGACCTGACACCGGTGTCAGGTGCAAGCTCTCTACCGGAGGACGAGATGCGGATCGGCGAACTGGCGGAGTCCACGGGGGTCAGCGCGCGGTCCCTGCGCTACTACGAGGCGCAAGGGTTGATCCGTTCCTGCCGGAGTCCGGGCGGGTGGCGTGATTTCGATGAGGACACCGTGGAGCGGGTGATTCTGATCCAGTACCTGTTCGCCGCGGGTTTGGGCAGCCGCACCATCGACCAGGTGCTGCCGTGTCTGGAGGCTCCCCTGGAGGAGCGGACCGGCGTGCTGGAGGACCTTTTGGAACGGGAAGTCAGCCGGTTGGAGGAGCGCCGCCGGGACCTGGACCGTGAACTCGACACCCTTCGGGCGCTGCAGTCCGAAACGCGGGTCGACACCGTGAGGACGTCATGGCGTCTTGAACCTGACACCGGTGTCAGGGCTGAGCATCAGGGCATGACGAATACATGTGACCCCGCCGAACCCACGTCCAACACCCCGGCCGTTCGGCAACTGCGCCTGGTGATCGAGGCCGCCGACTTCGACGCGGCGCGGGCGTTCTTCCAGGACGCCTTGGGAATGTCGGCCCTGGCGGCCTTCTCCGAAGCCGACGACGCACAAGTCGTCATCCTGGACGCCGGCCGCGCGACTCTGGAGATCACCAATCCCGCGCACAAACGATTCATCGACGACGTCGAGGCGGAGGGGCGGCCCAGCACCCCAATTCGTCTCGCTCTGGAGGTCGACGACACGGCGGCCGTGACGCAACGGGCGGTCGACGGCGGTGCCCAGCTGACGGCCGAGCCACGGCTGACCCCGTGGCTCTCCGTCAACGCCCGGTTGGCGGCGCCGTCCCTGCCCGACCTGGACCTCACGCTGTTCCAGGAGACCATGGAAAGCGACCACTGAGGGCCCTTCGATAACAGCCGCGTGCCCGCCACGTCATGTTCTGCCGAGCCATTGAGGGCGTACCCGGGCTGTCCTAGCCTGGCCACGTCTCACCACGGTGGGCTCGGCAACGGGAACGCGGCGATGGAGGTAGCAATGAAGAAGGCATCCACGGCAACGGTGGTCCTGGCACTCATGTTCGCCCTCTCGGCGTGCGGCGGTGGAACCGGCGGCGGTTCCGACGGTGGAACAGAAACCAGCGCGCCTGCGTCGTCGGCGTCCGCGGAATCCACTGAGTCGACAGGGTCCAGCGCGTCCACGAGCCCGAGCGCAGAGACCGGCGCCCCTGCGGCACCTACCGCAACAAGCGCGGCCCCCTCCACCGAACCCACGACGGCGGAACCCTCGGCCACGTCGTCGGCGACTCCTACGTCGTCGACCGAGCCCACGTGCTCAGGGATACCGGCGGATCAGGCAGTCGCGGACAACCTGCCTCAAGTCCCGGAGTATGACTCCGGCCTCGGAGAAACGTGGGCGTGGGACGGGCAGACCGCCGCAACGGACACGTACGACGACTGCGCCGAGCTGTCCGCCGTCGCGGTGACGGTCGAGGGGGCCACGGCTTCCTCCCCTTACCAGATCCTGCTCTTCAGCAACGGCGAGTACATCGGTACGGCCAATGATGAGGCCTATGGGTTCTCCCCGCAGATCGTCCGCGTGGACGACTCCACGCTCCAGGTGACGTACGTATGGCCCGGCCCCGAGGACGCCAACGCCAACCCGACCGAGTCCGCCGTCGCCACCTACACCGTGGACCCGGAATCCGACAGAGTGACGATGAGCGGAGAACTTCCGCCCTCCCAGTAGGTCTGCTGCCGGGGGCAGCCGGAGATCACAGTGACTTGACGACCTCGACCAGGCGGGAATCGGAGGCGTACAGGGCCTGGGTGTCGAACGTGGATGCGGTGCTCATGATCTCGTCCGCTCCGGTCCGGGTGATCAATTCCTGCAGTCGGTCCTGAACGGTGTCCTCGGTCCCGGCGATGACGAACTTCAGCGCTTGGTCCACGTACTCCGCCTCCCGGGCGGCGAGGGGAGCCGGGATCGTCGTCGTCGGCGCCAGGGGAGGGAAAGCGCCCGTGAGCCGCGACTGTGCCATGGCCCACGCCTCCGGCAGCGCGAGCTCCCGGGCTTCGGACCCCGTGTCTGCCACGAAGATCTCCGCCGAGACCACTAGATACGGTTCCGGACATTCCGCGCTCGGCCGGAACGTGGCCCGGTACTCCTCGAACGGGGCGGGATCCGCAGCGATCAGTGGACCACCGACGACGACGGGCAATCCCAGCTCGGCCGCGAACTTCAACCCGCTGCCGGTACCCAGCACGAACACGGGAATGGTGCCGGGCAGGGACGGGCGCATGGTGATGGCGGCCCGGCCCGTCAGGTAGTCGCGAAGTCTTGTGATGTCTCGGAGGAAATCGGCCGGTTCCGCCTGCGTCGTGCCCAGCGCCTCACGGACGGGTTTGGTGAACCCCAGGGAGCGGCCGACTCCAAGGTCGAAGCGTTCGCCGTGCAGCGCCGTGAGCACCGCGAACTCCTCGGCCACGACCAGCGGTCGGTGGTTGGGGAGCATGACCCCGCCGGAGCCGACGCGGATCGTGTTCGTCGTGGCGGCGACGGCCTGAGCCATGAGTGCAGGTCTGCCCGAAGCCACCCCCGGAACCCCGTGGTGCTCAGAAACCCAGAAGCGGTGGTACCCGGCGGATTCCGCGTGCTGCGCGCGGGTGACGGTCTGCGTCAACGCCGCCGCGTCGGTTTGGTATCGGCGAGTTCTGGAACGGTCCAGCATGGAAATTCGGACATTCATCAGGTGTCCCAACGGCCTTGAGTTCCGGGTGATTCCGTGCTGTCAGATTTTCCCCGCGCCCAGTCCGCCCAGGATGAAACTAACGGTCATGTCGCTGATCTCCTGCACCCGCGCGGGGTCCCGGTCGATGTGTTCGATGGTTCGCTCCATCGTGGCCACCATCAGATCCAGGACCAGTGTCAGATCGGCGGGTTCCGGAATCTCTCGTCCCGCGACAGCTTGCTGCAGCAGGTCCAAGACCACGTTGACCATGACGTTCTTCTGCGCTTCGAACAGGTCGCCGTCCGCCGCGGTCGGTCTCTGACGCAGAGCCCAGACCGCCAAGGCGCCATATGCCTTGTTGGCCACGTTCGCCAGGAGTAGCCGGATCAACCCCTCCAGCCGTTCCACGGCGGACACGGAGGTCTCTGCCACCAGTGCCCCCAGAACCGGCTGGATCGCCGTGACGGCGGCCTCGGCCGAGGCCAACAGCAGCGACTCCTTGTCCGGCGCGTAGTTGTAGATCGCCGTCCGGGCGACACCGGCCCGCTTGGCGATCTCGGCCATGGACACGGATTCGATCCCTTGCTCGGCGATGAGCTCCTGAGTGGCCTGCAGCAAGGAGGCGTAGGTCCGCTCCTTGTGCTCAGCCATGTTGGCCGCATTGATCTTCGGCACGAGCCCACCTCCTTGAATGTGTTGCACACCACATTAGGTTGTTAGGGGGCTGATTTTGCCACGGGATCCCGATCGGGCCGACGACGGCGGGTCGCAAGCCGTCGGAATCACACCGACATTCTCCTGAAAATTGCCTTTGATCAAGGAAATCTATTTAGTGTTGGATTAGCCGCTGCTGATTCTTTCGACTTAATTGCAAAAGTTGCACATTCTTAGTGAATATCTGTCAGCAAAGGGGTAGGCCTGACTGTGAGTTGACCATCCGGTGGTGCGCTTTCCTCCCTGTCCTGCCCCCGCACCCTGGGTCTGACCAGTGAGGTAGCACCATGTCGGTATCCACCAAGGACCGCAGCACACCACAACCGGATCCCGAGTTCAGGGTGGATGCCACATCCAAACAGATGGTTCTGGGCAAAGGCTGGGTTCAAGCCATTGCCATGGTCATGCTTTTCGGTTTCTTCGTCATGGGCCTGTTGGCCTATCGAACGTACTCGGCCTCCATGCCCTTGCCCGATAAGATCGTGGCCGAGGACGGAACGGTGGTGGCAACCGGTGAAGACATCACGCGCGGCCAGGAGATCTTCAATGCCCGTGGGCTCCAGGAGTACGGATCCGTCCTGGGTCACGGTGCCTACCTGGGCCCCGACTGGACGGCGGAATACCTCCGTGTGACCACAGACCGGGCGATCGAGCAGTACACGAACGACGGCGTCCAGGACCCTCAGCAGGCGGTCGAGGACGAATGGCGGACGAACCGGTACGACGAGGAAACTGGGACCTTGACCTGGACCCCCACCCAGGTCGACGGCTTCAATCACATGGAGAGCTACTACTCCGACTTCTTCGGTGAGCCGACCACCAAGAACGGTCTGCCGGCCAACATGATCACGGACCAGGACCAGATCCACGACCTGACCGCGTTCTACGCGTGGACCGCCTGGGCGGGCTCCACAGATCGGCCGGGACACGACTACTCGTACACGAACAACTGGCCCGCCGAACCGAACGTCGGCAACACCGCGACCGCCGACTTGATGATCTGGTCCGTGCTGTCCTTGGTCGTCCTTCTGGGCGGTATCGGCGTGCTGTTCGCGGTCTACGGTCGGTGGTCGGCCAAGATCGGTTGGCACGGCGACGACGCCCCCATCCTGGACTTCCGGCAGCCCGGCGAAGTGCGGCTCACGCCCTCACAACGCATGACGGTGCTGTTCTTCTCCACCATCATCGTGTTGTTCCTGGCTCAAGCGCTCCTGGGCGCTCTGACAGAGCACTACCGCGTGGAACTGACCGGCTTCTTTGGCTTCGACATGTCGCAGATCCTGCCTTACAACCTGGCACGCACGTGGCACGTTCAGCTGTCCCTGTTCTGGACAGCCGCGGGCTTCCTGGCCGCGGGTATCTTCCTGACGCCGTTCATCGCCCGTCGGGAACCCAAGAAGCAGGGGCTCCTGACCGTGCTCCTGTACGTGGCGGTCGTGATCGTCGTCGTCGGAACGTTGTTGACAACGTTCCTGTCCGTCCACGGAATCACGGAACCAGGGTCCTGGCTGTCCCAGCAGTGGGAGTACCTGGACCTGCCGCGGCTGTTCCAGATCCTGCTCACGGTGGGCATGTTCATCTGGATCGCGATCGTCTACCGCGGCATGCGCGCCAGGTTGCGCGGGGAGCACAAGGGCAACATGCCCTGGCTGTTCTTCTTCGCGGGCCTGGCCATTCCGGCGTTCTACGCCGTCGGGATGCTGGCGAGCACGGACACACACTTCTCCGTCGCGGATTTCTGGCGCTTCTGGGTGGTCCATCTGTGGGTGGAGGACTTCCTGGAACTGTTCACCACGGTGATGGTGGCCTACATCTTCGTGCTGCTGGGTGTGGTCCGGGAGCGCATCGCGATCGCCATCATCTACATGGACATCATCCTGTACTCCGTGGGTGGCGTGATCGGCACCATGCACCACCTCTACTTCTCCGGAACCCCGGTGGAGCACATGGCACTGGGCGCGTTCTTCTCCGCGGCCGAGGTCATCCCGCTGACGTTCCTGACGGTCGAGGCATGGGGCTTCATGCAACTCGGGTCCCGCCAGCACTCGAACCGGACCAAGCCGTTCCCGCACCGTTGGGCGGTCATGTTCCTGGTGTCGGTGGGCTTCTGGAACTTCCTGGGCGCGGGAATCTTCGGGTTCCTGATCAACATGCCGATCGTGTCCTACTACCAAATCGGTACCGCACTCACCGCCAACCACGCACACGGCGCCATGATGGGCGTGTACGGGTTCCTGGCGATCGGCATGGCGGTCTTCGCCCTGCGCTACGTCATCCCGCCGGAGAAGTGGCCCGAGAAGTGGATGGGGTTCTCCTTCTGGGCGCTGAACATCGGCTTGCTGTGGATGGTCTTCGTCTCCCTCATGCCGCTGGGGGTCGCCCAGCTCTACCACTCGGTCTCCGAGGGGTACTACGAGGCACGGTCGCTGGGCTACCTGACTGAACCCGGCAACGTGGTGGTCGAGTGGCTGCGCATGCCAGGCGACGTGATCTTCCTGGTCGGCATCGTTCCGCTGCTCTACCTGGCCTTCCTGGGACTCAAGTACTTCCTGCGCAAGAGCCCGGGGGAGGACGGCACCACCACGCCGTTGTACGAAGAGATCACCCCCGCCAAGTTGGCGGAGTTCGACGCCGAGGAGCGGGTGGAGGCCACCGCCACGAGCGAACGCACGCCATACCGTTCGGACCGTCAACTCCGGGAAGCCGACAAACCGCGGGGACGGTACCGGTCGGACCGGGAGGCACAGGACCGACCCATGGGCCGGGCCGATGACCCGGACGATCCCAACAGTTCGGACCTGTGACCGGAATGGATCAGATCTCACTGCTGACATGGGGCCTGTGCCTCTACGGTCTGGCGTTGGCCGCCGCCGCCTGGGGATTCGACATCCTGGCGCGGCGCACGTCCCAACGGGCGGTGGCCTGGCGGACCAACGGCTTCGTCTACCACGAGAGTCACGACGCCTGGCTGTGCCCGGAAGACCAATGGTTGTGGCCCACGTCCTTCGACCCGGACAACCGCGTCATGCGGTATCGCGGCAAGGCCGACATCTGCAATGCCTGCCCGGTCAAGGACACCTGCACCGTGTCCGACCACGGCAAGCAACTGACCCGAGAAGTGGACCCGTGGCCGCATTCCGAGAACGGCCGGTTCCATCGCGGCGTGGCCGTGGCTGTGGGAGCCATGGGCGTGATCATGCTGTTGGCCGGCATGCTCATGGCCACCACGGGCCTTGAAGTGTTGGTGCTGGCGGTCACCGCGTTCGTCGTCGCCGTCGTGTGTGCGCCCCTGGTGATCCATCTGGTGCGAACCCCGACCGGGGCTCCCGATCACATCGTTCACCACAACGACCGTGAGGCTCTGCAGGCTATGACCACGGATCGCTTCGCCGCCAAGTGGGGTGGAGATTCGCGGGGCAACGACGCCGTGTGGGGCGGTGTCACGCGGGAGCGGCTGCCCATCGAACCGGTGCAACGCTCTGCGTCCGATACCAGTACCGTCCGAAAGGGGAAGTGATGCCCGCGTCCGCGGTCATAGCCGTTCTGTGTGTCCTGCTGGTCATCGTGGTGATCCTGCTGGTGAGCCTGCGGGTGATTCCGCAGTACCAGCGCGCGGTGGCCTTCCGGTTCGGCCACGTGAAGCCGCTGTACGGGCCGGGGCTCAAGGTGGTGCTGCCGCTGATCGATTCCCTGCACCGGGTGGACCTGCGCACCATCACGCTCACCATTCCGCCGCAGGAGATCATCACCAAGGACAACGTGCCCGCTCGCGTCAACGCCGTGGTCATGTTCCGCGTGGTGGACCCCCAGAAGGCTGTGCTGGAGGTGGAGAACTACGCGGTGGCCACCTCGCAGATCGCGCAGACGTCCCTCCGGTCCCTCCTGGGGCGCGTTGATCTGGACACACTGCTGGCCCATCGGGACGACTTGGGGTCAGATCTTCGGGAGATCATCGCCCGCCAGACAGGGCCCTGGGGCGTGGAGGTTGTGATCGTGGAGATCAAGGACATCGAGATCCCGGAGGCCATGCAGCGTGCGATGGCGCGTGAAGCGGAGGCGGAGCGCGAGCGCCGCGCCAAGGTGATCAATGCCCACGGTGAGCTGCAGGCCTCCGCCGAGCTTCGCGATGCCGCCGAGACGCTGTCCCAGGCTCCCGCCTCCATCCAACTGCGCTACCTGCAGACCCTGCTGGAGCTCGGCGCGGACCAGAACTCCACCGTGGTGTTCCCGTTGCCCGTGGACATCATGTCCGGGCTGACCAAGATGCTGGGGTCCGAGGGGCAACCCGGCAGCCAGGGCGACCACTGACCGGTGTCCGGAGCAGGTGGTCTAGCCTGAGTCGATGCACAGGATCTTCACCACCAGCGTCGCCTCCGTCTATCCGCACTACGTCACCAAGGTCGAGAAGAAGGGGCGTACCCGGGAGGAACTGGATGAGGTGATCCGCTGGCTCACCGGCTTCACGCAGGACGAGCTCCAGGCGCACCTGGATCAAGAGACCACGTTCGAGGACTTCTTTGCCGACGCCGATCTCAATCCCAACGCCCCGTTGATCAAAGGCGTGGTCTGCGGGGTCCGCGTGGAGGACGTCGAGGATCCGCTCATGCAGAAGATCCGGTACCTGGACAAGCTGGTGGACGAACTGGCCAAGGGCAAGGCCATGGAGAAGGTCCTGCGAGGGTGACCTTCTGCGCCTGCCAGTCCTCGGCCGCCGTGGTCGGGGTCGAGGGTCCAACCGACCTCGGCACCCGATAGTCTCGTGCGATGACGAATCCCCAGCCCATCGCGCTCGTGACCACCGGCGGCACCATCGACAAGATCTACTCCCTGACCGGCGACTTGGAGATCGGGGAGCCCGCAGCGTTGGAGATCCTGTCCGTCGTCAGGCCGACCGTTCCCGTCACCGCGGAGCCGGTCCTGCGCAAGGACAGCCTGGACATCACCGACGACGACCGGCAGACCCTGTTCGAGCGGGTCGAAGCCCTGCCCAACACGCGTGTGGTCATTACGCACGGCACGGACACGATGACCGACACCGCGGAGTACCTCCGGACGCACGGCACCGCGCTCGCGGACAAGACCATCGTGTTCACGGGCGCCATGCAGCCCGCGTCCCTTCGCGTCACGGATTCGCAGTTCAACCTGGGTACCGCGTTCGCGGCGGTGCAGCTCCTCGACCCAGGGATCTACCTGGCGATGAGTGGCCGCGTGTTCCCCGTGGGCGCTGTGGTCAAGGACCGAGACCGCGGTCAGTTCGTGGACCTCGTCGTTCCGGAGAACTGAACGGCCCCGTTTCGCTCCGTTCGTGCCGACCACACCACTAAGCGTCGACCGCACACGTTATGGCGTGTGCGGTCGACGCTTAGTGGTGTGGTCGAGGGACTGAGGGCGGGTGGCCGGGCTGTCAGTTCGGGGAAACCTGGGCGGCAAGATCGGCCACCGACTCCACCAAGTCCGTGAGACCCGGTTCCTCGATGGGGAAATGCCCGCACCCACGCAACATGACCACTCGTGTGGGTCCGGACAACCGCCGCAAGAAGCGGGTGCTGAGTTCCACCGGTGTCCACGCATCCTGTGCCGGGTGGGTCAGGAGCAGCGGTTTGGTGAAGTCCTCCGGTGCGCTGTGTCGATGGGTCATGTAGGACCGGAAGAACCGAAGTGGGACCTTGGCGCCCCCGCCTCTCGGGTCCAATGCACACAACTTGGAAAGGTCCGGGTTGCGGCTCATCTTGGACAGGTCCGCCACCCACCGCATCGGGATCATGAGGTCGCCCACGCGTCCGCGGAGCAACCGCAGGAACGGAGGCCCCAGGACGGCCAGGGGTCCGAACCGCGTCATGCGTGCGCGTGCACGCCAGTCGGCTGGGTCCAAGAGGCAGGTTGCTGCCACAGCGACCACGCGATCGGAGCGGTGAGCCACCTCGTACGCGATCAACCCGCCGATGCTCGCACCGAGCAGCAGGACGGGCCGTTCGTCGTCGTCGGCGTCCAGGAGATCCTGGAGGAGGTCCAGCCACAAGTCGTAGGTGACCTTCTGCGGGGTGGGTGATTCGGTTCGCCCGTAGAGCGGGAGATCGATCGCCGTCACGTCAAGTCCGTGGTCCGCCAACTGGGCCACCGTGGGCCACAGCGCCGCACTGTGTGCGCCGGCCCCGTGCACGACGACGACGCGCACGGGACTGTCGCAACGGGCCCTGGCGACGTGAACGCGATGCCCGGTCCACGACCACCAGTCGTGGACCGGATCAATCGCGGCCGCGGCTCGACGGGGTTCCGGGAGGAATGCGGCGTACTGAGCTTCCGACACGTTCCGAATCTACCGGCCTGAGTGGGCAGCGCCAGCGACCCCGATCATCGACCACACCACTAAGCGTCGACCGCACACGTTATGGAGTGTGTGGTCGACGCAAAGTGGTGTGGTCGAGGGGACGGAAGGGTCAGCGGACTCCGCGCATCATCTTGGTGATCGAGCGCGACAGCACCAGCAGGATCACGCCGATGCCGATGGTCACGGCACCCAGGGTGCCGAAGTACGCGGCCTCGGTCTCGGCGCTGTAGAACGTCGCCAGGGAGCCCGACAGCGCGGTGCCCAGCGCCACGGCCAGGTAGTTCAGGGCCACCATCTGCACGGGGAACGACGTCGGCGCGAGCTTGGTCGACAGCGACAGGCCCACGGGGGAGACCAGCAGCTCGCCGATCGTCGCCACCAGCATGATCAGTGCGATCCACATGACTGCCACCATGGCAACGTTCACCTGGCTGAGGAAGATCAGGAACGCGGAACCCATCAACACGATGCCCAGCCCGAACTTGGTGGGCGTGGACGGCTGGCGGGTGCCGAGCTTGGTCCACAGGGCCGCGAACACGGGCGCCAGCACGATGATGAAGAACGGGTTGAAGGACTGGACCCAGGAGATGGGCATCTCCCAACCGAACAGCGACCGGTCCAGGCGGGTGTCCGCGTAGATCGTGAGCACCGTGAACTGCTGCTGGAACAGCGCGAAGAACGCCGCCTCACCGATGAACAGCGGGATGAAGGACAGGACGCGGGAACGCTCGTCACCGTCGACCTTGCTGCTGCTCAGCAGCAGCGTGAACACACCGATCGCCGCGATCACGATCAGGGTCACGATCACGTTGGCCAGATTGGCGGCGTTGAGGAGGCCCGTGACCACGGCAATTGCGATCAGAACGACGGCGACGACGACGATCCCGATCCACTTGGGGTACTGGGAACGAGGCAGCGGATCCGGAACGTGGTGAGCCGATTCGGGCATCGCACCGCGGGTCAACCAGTACTGCGCCAGACCGATGGCCATGCCGATCGCGGCCAGTCCAAAGCCCAGGTGGAAGCCCCAGGACTGCTGAACCAGACCGGTGAGCAGCGGGCCGAACAGACCGCCGATGTTGACGCTCATGTAGAACAGCGAGAAGCCGGCGTCGCGGCGCGGGTCCGTGCGCTCGTACAGGCCACCCACCAGGTTGGTGATGTTGGCCTTGAGCCCTCCTGAACCGACGGCGACCAGCATCAGACCGACGGCCAGGCCCGCCACGCCCGGTAGCAGCGCCAGCGCGATGTGGCCGGCCATGATCATGAGGGCGCTGACGAACATGGCCCGTTCGGAGCCCATCAGGCGGTCAGCCACCCAGGCGCCGACGATGGTGAACAGGTACACGCTGCCGCCGTAGGCTCCGACGATGCCTGCGGCGACCGACTGGTCGATTCCCAAGCCACCGTCGGTGGTCTGGAAGTACATGTAGATCAGGACGATGCCCTGCATGCCGTAGAAGGAGAATCTCTCCCACAGCTCCACGTTGAACAGTGAGGCCAACATTCTGGGCTGGCCGAGGAAGGTTTTCTGGTCATTCTGACCAGGGTGGTTGTTGGTGGGGGACGGAGTGGCCGCGGGGTCAGCGGCGGTCTGTCCCCGGTTTTCAGGGGGTTGAATCGATGAATTCATGCGTCTACCTTCCGCCTCCTGCCCGCGATTGCACAGCAGGCATGCGGGACGGAGCCACGGTTTTCTCAGGCGGTCCGCACGACCATCTTTCCGGTGTTGGCCCCGCGCATCATGTCCAGGAAGGCGTCAACGGCGTGGTCGATTCCGTCCACCACCGTCTCGTCGTAGGCAATCTTTCCCTGCCCGAACCACTGCGCCATGCGCTGGTTGAACTCCGGCGCCAGGTCCATGTGGTCACCCAGGGTGAAGCCCCGGAGCGACAGGCCCTGCTGGATGATCTTGACCATGTTCTTGGGTCCCGGCACGGGCTCGTCCGAGTTGTACGCGGCGATCGCCCCGCACATTGCCACCCGTCCGTCCCGGTTCAACGTCCCCAGTGCCGCCTCCAGGTGGTCGGCCCCCACGTTGTCGAAGTACACGTCAATGCCCTGCGGCGCGGCAGCCGCCAACTGCTCTGCCACCGGTGCGTCCTTGTAGTTGAAGGCGGCGTCGTACCCGTACTTGGTGGTCAGCAGATCGACCTTCTCGGGTGAACCGGCGGAGCCGATGACGCGCGCCGCCCCGAGCAGGCGAGCGACCTGCCCGGCGGCCGTCCCAACCGCTCCGGCGGCGCCCGAGATGAACACCGTGTCCCCTTGCCGCACGGGCGCAATGCGGGTCAGACCCACATAGGCGGTCAGCCCGGTCAGCCCCAGAACGCCCAGATACAGGGACAGCGGTGCTCCGGGGAGTTCGGGAACCACACGGAACTTCTCGGCGTCGTCCTGCGCGATGTCCCGCCACCCGAGCTGGTGGAGCACGACGGCGCCGACGGGGACGTCGTCGTCCGTGGATTCGACCACCCGGCCGATCGCACCGCCGGTCATGGTTTCGCCGAGTTCGAAGGGCGGGACGTAGCTCTTGGCGTCGTTCATCCGGCCGCGCATGTAGGGGTCCACGGAGATGAACTCGTTGCGGACCCGGACCTGCCCGGGGGTCAGTTCGCCGTAGGAGACGGTGGCGGTGCGGAAGTCCTCCGCGGACGGCCAGCCGGTGGGGCGGCGAACGAGCTGGATCTGTGTGCTGTCAACGGAAGTCATGAGTCCTCCAGGGGTTGAGGTCGTGCGGAATCTGCGGGTGATTGAGGGTGGCGTGGGTACGACGGCGCAGGCCGCCGGCAGGCCTCAGGCGGCCAGGCCGATCCCCAGGGCAATCACGCCGAGCAGCGGAAGGGTCAGTTGTTTAAGCGCAGCCGAGGTCTTGGTGCGGTCGGACATCAGGAGCACCAGCCCAGCGGCGACCATGGATCCGGCGCCCGTGAAGATCAGGGTTGCGCCGACGGCGGTCGACCCCAGTGCCATGACGACCAGCCCCAGGAACACCGCGACGGCCAGGAACAAGTTGTAGAAGCCCTGGTTGAACGCCAACGACTTGGTGGACTCCGCGAACTCGGCGGAGGGGAGCCCGAAGGTGCGCCGGGCTGCGGGGCCGGTCCAGGCCAGGGACTCCAAGTAGAAGATGTAGACGTGAATCAGGGCTGCCAACCCGGTCAGGATCAGGCCGATGACGGTCATGGAATACCTTTGCTCGAAAGTTGAGGGGGGCCGAACAGAGCGGAGAGTCGCTGAGCGGGCCCATTAATTTGAACAGATCGTTCCAATATATGCTGATCTCGCGCGACCGCAACAACGGGGGAAGGCTCGCGCGGGTCGAGCACCAGAGGCGGAGAGGGCGGATTCATGGGCCGGGCGCAGAGCTTTGACACGGACACGGTGGTTCGCGCTGCGCTGGGCGTGTTCTGGGAGCTGGGCTTTGAGGCGGCTTCCCTCCCGGATCTGGAGCGCGCAACCGGGCTGAACCGTTCCAGTCTCTACAACTCGTTCGGAAACAAGCGAGGACTTTTCGACGCGGCGGTGGAGGACTACCTGGACCGCGTGGTCCGGCCCCGACTGGCACCGTTGACGGGACGGGACGTGGCACCGGAGGCCGTCGTGGACTATCTGCGTCAGCTGCGGGCGTCCCTGGCCACGCCGGGCTCCTTGCCCGCCAGGTTCGGGTGCCTGCTGGTCAGTGTGGCCGGTGCTCCGCTGGGTCAGGACGACGTGGTGCGGGGCGTGATCTCCGGATACCGAACCGAGATGCTGGCCGCCATGACCCGGGGCGTGCAGGCGCACGCCCCGGACCTGTCCGACGAAGAGTTGCGGCAACAGGCCGAGACCACGGCGGGGCTGATCATCGCGGCCCTCGCCATGGCCCGGGTGGATCGGGACGCGGCTCTGGCCAGCCTGGACGCCGCCCTGTGGCACCTGGGAAATCACTGACCCGAGTTATGGGCGGTGCCGATTCAGGGTTCGGCGGGCCTAACGGGTGAACTCACCGGTCGCTGGTCGGAACCCGCGGTCCCGTGTGACCAATTGCCCCTGGAAGGCACTTTCCCGTAATGGTTCGCATGCGTAAACTCATGCGCTAGGAAATGCTTCCCGAGCCAATACCCGAGCCAACACCAGCGCCAGTATTCAAGCCAGTCGCCAAGGATCCAGAATCAGTACACGTACCGATGCTCCCTCACAGGGTCTCCGCGGAGGCCCCACCCGCCGCACCGAGATCCAGGGGCTGCGGGGTCTGGCGATCCTCCTGGTTGTCGGTTTCCACCTGTGGGGGACCGGAGTCTCCGGCGGGGTCGACGTGTTCTTCGTGGTCTCGGCCTATCTCCTGACGCTTTCCTTCACGCGCAAGGCGGAGAGCGGCAAGCCGCTGGACCTGCTGCACTACTGGTCACGGACGTTCGTACGCCTGCTGGTGCCGGTCGGAATCGTCCTGCTGAGTGTCCTGGTCGCCGCGATCGCCTTCTATCCCCGCTCGCGCTGGGAAGCCCTGTGGGAGCAGCTGCTGGCGGCGGCGACCTACCGCCTCAACTGGAATCTCGCGGAGCGATCCGTGGACTACTACGCCGGTGGAGGGGTCAATTCCAGCTCCGTCCAGCACATGTGGTCCCTGGCTGTTCAGGGCCAGGTCTTCGTGATCTTCCCGCTGCTGATCGCACTGGCGCTGCTGGTGGCCAGATGGACCAACAGATCCTTCCGAACCGTGGCCGTCGTGGTCTTCGGTGCGGTGTTCGTGGTCTCCCTGACCACCTCCGTCCTGGTTACGCGACTGGATCCCGCGCCCAATTACTTCGACACCCGTTTGCGCCTGTGGGAGTTCGCCCTGGGGGCGCTGGTTGCGCTGGTCGTCACCCGTCCGCTGCCGCGCCGCCTGGCGGTTGTGCTGGGGTGGACGGGCCTGGTCGCGGTGGTCAGCACCGGATTTGTGGTGGGGCCGAACGCGCTGTTCCCGGGATGGGTGGCGATCATCCCCACTGTGGGTGCCGCACTTCTTCTGATGGCCAAGGACGACGGCGGAGATCACGGTGCGCACGTGCCTCTCCGGGTGCGGTGGCTCACCTGGATCGGTGACCGTTCCTACGGGATCTACCTGTGGCACTGGCCGATGATGATCACCTACCTGTTGCGCACCGGCGCCCAGGACGTGCCGATCCACGTGGGGTTGGCGATCTTCGGTCTGTCGGTCGTGCTGTCCCTGGGGACGGAGCAGGCCGTCGCGTTCGTGACCCGGCCGCGATCTGCCAAGCAGAAGGCGTCCACGCGTCGGGAACTTGTGCGGCTGGTCGCCGTCGTCGGTGTCGTGGCCTTGCCCGTGACGGCGGCGCAGGCCTGGACGGACAGCCGAGCCCGTGCCCAGGCGTCCTACGAGCGCACCGCCGAGAACTATCCGGGGGCGGCCGTGCCGGCCGGAACCTACGACGAAACGGCGCTGCCGGACCTGGAACCGATCCCCATGTGGTCGGAGGTGAACGCGGAATGGGGCAGCCCGGGGGAGGCGTGTACGGAGGAGCAGCTTCCGGACAGCTTCCAAGACAACTCGGAGTGCTTCGTCTACGAACCCGAGACCCAGGATGGCGGAACGGGTGAGGGTGCCGAGCCGCAGCGGACCGTGGTGTTGTTGGGCGATTCGCACGCCAAGCAGCTCTCCGAACCGTTGAAGGCCGTGGCGGACGAGCAGAACTGGCGCGTCGTCAGCTATCTGTACCCGGCCTGCCGGTACGCGGGGGAGACCGAGGGCAACACGGAGGAGTGCAACCGGTTCAACGCCGCAGCGCAGGAGGCGGTGCTCGAACTCGAACCGGACGCCGTGATCGCCCAGGGCACCCGCTCGACGATGGATGGCGACCGCGAGGAGCTGGTGGCCAACTGGTACGAAGGGGTGGAGCCGTTCGAGGACGCGGACATCCCCGTGGTGAGCGTGCGCGACAACCCGCGCTGGGACCGGGACATGTACGAATGCGTGGACCTCTACGGCGAGCACAGCCCCCTGTGCTCCGATTCCGCCGAGGACGCCCTGAGTGGGCAGGAGATCGTGGACGCGTGGGGCGAGGAGAACCCCGGGGTGCCGCTCGTGGACCTGACGGACCTCTACTGCCCTGACGGACACTGCGGTCCGGTGGTGGGCAACGTGATGGTCTATCGGAACATGGACCACATCACCCGGACGTTCGGCCTGACCACGGCGCCGGTCCTGGAGGAACGTCTGCTCGACGCGCTCCACTGGTGACGCCGCCCGTGATCGCGGCAGCCTTGCCGCGGATCGCGGCAGCGGTCGTGACGTTTCATGACGCCTCGAACTGCGGGGAACCCGCGCGAGGTGTCGGCCGTGTGGGGGTAGGGAGTGGGTCCAGCTGTCCCCATTTTCCGGGACGCAGGATTCCTCGGGGGAGGGGCCGACGCGGGCGGATTCGCCCGTCAACAGTGCCTCGGCGCCGAATGGGCGGGGATCCGCAGACTAGTGGGCATGCATGGAGTCGCCGCTGGGCCGTGCGGTCGAGGAGACGGGAGTCTGTCAGGCTTTCACCAACGGCTCGACTTCTTCAGAGACCTCCGGGAAGCGTCCATCGTTGACCCGGAATCCGTGAGCGGGCTATGGCGTGCAAGGCATCGGGGGGTGCCTGCACGGTGAGTGGCTCGCCGCATCCGGGGGGAGAGCCGGCGAGCTGAGGGGTTGGGATCGGTCGGGGGGCCGATCCCAACCCCCACGCATTTCCTGACTCACACCGGCATCACCCGGAAGGCGATTCCACAGGGCGGATGACCGCCTGTTGTGTTGTCCGTGCACCTTGCCAGACTGGTCGCATGGCATCCCCGACTCCGCCCCTTGACCAAGCGCTGTACGCGCAGGCCGTCGATCTGCTGCGCGCGCTCACCGGTCGGCCCGATGCCACGTTCCACCCCGGTCAGTTCGAGGCCATCCAGGCACTGGTCGCCCAGGGGCGCCGAGCGCTGGTGGTTCAACGCACGGGCTGGGGGAAGTCCGCGGTGTACTTCATCGCATCCTTGCTCCTGCGCGCACGGGGCCGGGGGCCCACGCTCATCGTGTCCCCGCTGCTGGCACTCATGCGTGACCAGGTCGCGGCTGCAGCTCGCGCGGGCGTCCGGGCCGCCTCCATCAGTTCCGCGAACGCCACGGAGTTGGGCGAGATCCTCGGTCGGCTGGACTACGACGACGTCGACGTCCTGCTGATCTCACCTGAACGGCTCAACAACGCCCGGTTCCGGGACGAGCAGTTGCCGCAGCTCGTGCAGCGCATGGGGCTCCTGGTGATCGACGAGGCTCACTGTATCTCCGACTGGGGACACGACTTCCGGCCGGATTACCGCAGAATCCGTGATCTGATCGGGCGGCTGCCCACAACCGTGCCCGTCCTGGCCACCACGGCCACCGCCAACCAGCGGGTGGTCCACGACGTGGAGGAACAACTGGGCGTGGGGCTCGTGTCCCAGGACCGTGAGCCGGTGCTCACCCTGCGCGGGCCCCTGGCCCGTGAGTCCTTGCGCCTGGGGGTCCTGCGTCTGCCGTCGAACACGGTGCGGCTCGCCTGGTTGCTGGAACACCTGGGGGAGTTCGAGGGGTCCGGAATCGTGTACGCCCTCACGATCAGCGCGGCCGAGGACACCGCCCATGCCCTGCGGGAAGTGGGCTACCAGGTGGAGGCCTACACGGGCAGGACCGATCCGGCCGATCGGGAGCGGCTCGAGCTGGCTCTCAAGGACAACCAGGTGAAAGCACTCGTGGCCACCTCTGCCCTGGGAATGGGTTTCGACAAACCCGACCTGGGGTTCGTGGTGCACCTGGGGGCGCCGTCGTCACCCGTGGCCTACTACCAGCAGGTCGGCCGTGCGGGCCGTGCCACGGAGCGCGCGGACGTGCTCCTGCTGCCGGGGACCGAGGACCGGGAGATCTGGGAGTACTTCGCCACCGCGTCCATGCCCACGGAGGCCAAGGCGCAGGCCGTGTTGAAAGAGCTGGGTGCGGCCGAGCGTCCGCTCAGCGTCGGGGCTCTCGAAGCGCGGGTGGACATCAAACGGTCGCCCCTGAACATGCTGCTGCGGGTCCTGGCCGTGGACGGCGCCGTCGAACAGGTCCAGGGCGGATGGCAGTCCACCGGACAGCCCTGGAGCTACGACGCCGAACGGTACGGCCGGATCCGTCAGGCCCGGATCGACGAGCAGAACGCCATGCTGGACTACGAGAACAAGCCCACCTGCCGCATGCAGATGCTCGTGGAGCAACTCGACGACCCCCAGGCGGAGCCCTGCGGGCGGTGCGACAACTGCGCCGGGCCCTGGTATCCCACGGAGGTCAGCCGTGCGGCCTCCGAATCTGCGACGGCCACGTTGAAGCGAGTGGGCGTTGCCATCGATCCGCGGGCGCAGTGGCCGGTGGGCATGGACCGACTGGGGGTTCCCCTCAAGGGCAACATTCCTCCCGCCGAACGCGCCTCGGAAGGACGCGCGGTGGCCCGACTCACGGACCTGGGGTGGGGTAATCGTCTGCGCGAGATCTTCCACACCGATGAGCAGGGCCGCCCCGTGGACCAGGACGTCGATCAGGCGCTGGGGCGGGCCTGCGTGGAGGTCCTGGCCCAGTGGAGTCATGACCGTTGGGGTGGGGCTGGGCGACCCGCCGGCATCGTGGCCATGCCGTCCCTTGCAAGGCCCCGTCTTGTGCATTCCCTGGCTCAGGGACTGGCGGCAGCCGGGCACCTGCCGTATCTCGGTGACTTGGGTCTGGTTGAGGGGCATCCAGGTGGCGGCGGGGGTAACGGCGCCTACCAGTTGGCTGCGGTGTGGGGGAAGTTTGTGGTGACCCCGGACCTTCGCCAGGCCTTGGAGCAGATCGACGGGCAGCCCGTGTTGCTGATCGACGACCTGGTGGACAGCAGGTGGTCGCTGACCGTGGCCGTCCGCGAACTCCGCCTGGCCGGGAGCGGACCGGTGCTGCCGTTCGTGCTCGCCTCCCGGGGGTGACGGCCCGCCTGACCGACCACGTGGTTTTGACCCGAGTCACGCGCTCCGACTAGCATGGCACGTGCTGTTTCCTATCGGGGTCCATGACCTCCGCGGGGTGCAGCGGGGAGACGTGCCAGAGCGGCCGAATGGACTTCACTGCTAATGAAGGATCCGGGGAAACCTGGATCGAGGGTTCAAATCCCTCCGTCTCCGCCGATCGAAGTGGATCTGACCGGGGTCGATGTCCTGCCGCATGGTGGACATCGACCCCGGTCTTTTCGTTTCGCCACTGGGGCCGGGCGGCCGGTGTGCGGCGGGGTCACGCACTTCCTATCCTGGAACGTTGCTCCGAGTTCACCCGCGACGCAGCGGGGATTCTCCGGCATCGACGAGATGCACCGGGCGGGCCCGAACACCTGGATGGGAGCCACACGTGCCAGCCGACCCGCGATCGTTGACCACCCCCGAGGCCGCCCAGGGCCCCGGGATCTCCGGGACCCGGCCGCTCGAGAAATCCGGCCTGGACGGCGACTTGACCAAGATCCAGGACGCCCACGCGCTCCCAACCCAGGACGTGGAGCAGTGTCTGGCCGTGGACCCGCACCGGGGGTTGTCCACCGAGGAGGTCAGCCGTCGTCGTGATGTGCTGGGGCCCAACAAGCTCCCGGATCTGCCGCGCGACAGCGTCATCGTCCGCTTCCTGCGGCATTTCAACGACGTTCTGATCTACGTCCTCCTGGCTGCGGCCGTCCTCACGGCCGTGCTGCAGGAATGGGTGGACACCGGCGTGATTGTTCTGGTCGTGGTGATCAACGCGGTGATCGGCTTCGTCCAGGAAGGCCGGGCGGAGAAGGCGCTGGAAGGCATCCGCCAGATGCTCTCGGCCAGCGCGAGTGTGCGTCGGGACGGCCTGTGGTCCACCGTCGAAGCGGAGGACTTGGTACCCGGCGACATCGTTCGCCTGAGTGCGGGGGACCGGGTCCCCGCGGACATTTGACTCCTGGAGGCCGCCAACCTGACCGCGGAGGAATCCGCGTTGACCGGTGAATCCGTCCCGGCGGACAAGACGACGGCCGCCGTGGAGAAGGACGCACCCCTGGGGGACCGCACCGGAATGCTGTTCTCCAGCTCGATGGTGGCCTCCGGGTCGGGCACCGGCGTCGTCGTCGCCACCGGGGCACAGGCCGAGATCGGGCGCATCAACGCCATGATCTCGGGGGTGGAAACCCTGGAGACCCCGCTGACCCGGCAGATCGCGTCGTTCAGCACGTGGCTGTCAGCCATCGTGTTCATCGCCTCGCTCGTGCTGATCGCGGTGGGTCGGTTGCTTCACGGGACGGACCTGGTCGACCTGCTGCTGGCCGCCGTCGGATTCGCCGTCGCCGCGATTCCCGAAGGGCTCCCGGCACTGATCACGATCACCCTGGCGCTGGGCGTGCAGACCATGGCCAGGCAGAAGGCGATCACGCGCAAACTGCCCGCCGTGCAGACCCTGGGCAGCGTGACCACCATCTGCTCCGACAAGACGGGCACCCTCACCAAGAACGAGATGACCGTGGTCAAGGGTGTGGTCGGTGACCTCGAATTCGACGTTTCCGGGGCCGGCTACGAACCCCGCGGATCCGTCACGGCGGGCGGGCAGGACCTGGACCTGGACCTGTCCCACCCCGGCATCCGCCCCCTGGTGGAGGCAGTAGGGACGGTCAACGACGCCGATCTGACCGAGAACGGCGACGGCTGGACGATCGTCGGCGAGCCCACGGAAGGTGCCCTGCGCACGTTCGCCGCCAAGCTCGACCTGGACCACCAGGCCGCCCGGCGCCACGCCACCCTGCCGTTCAGCTCGGACTACAAGTTCATGGCCGCGGCCCTGGACCTCCCCGACCGGGAAGACACCTACGTGCTGGTCAAGGGCGCACCGGACGTGCTCCTTGCGCGGTCAACCACCCAGATCGAGGCGGACGGGCAGCGCTCCGAACTCCAACTGGAGACCTGGCAACAGCGGATCGAGGACCTCAGCAACCAGGGCCTCCGCGCCCTGGCGGCCGCACGGAGAACGGCCTCCGACCAGGACACGGGAGAAATCACCCCGGATTCCCTGGGCCACGAGCTGCAGTTCCTCGGCCTGGTGGGCATCGTGGATCCGCCCCGCGAGGAAGCCATGGCCGCGGTGCGCAGCTGCCGGGACGCGGGGATCGTCGTCAAGATGATCACCGGGGACCACGCGGGCACTGCCACCGCGATCGTCCGGCAGATGTGCATCGACGACGGCGCAGGTGCGGTCACGGGCGTCGAACTCGAGGCGGCCGACGATGCCACCTTGCAGCACCTGGCCCTGACGCACAACGTGTTCGCGCGGACCAGCCCCGAACACAAACTGCGCCTGGTCAGGGCGCTGCAGGACCACGGTGACGTCGTGGCCATGACCGGCGACGGCGTCAACGACGCCCCCGCTCTCCGGCGCGCTGACGTGGGCGTGGCCATGGGCATCAAGGGCACCGAGGTGACCAAGGAATCCGCCGAAGTGGTCCTGGGGGACGACAACTTCGCCACGATCGAGACCGCCGTGGAGGAAGGTCGGCGGATCTACGACAACCTGCGCAAAGCCATCGTGTTCATCCTCCCGACCAACGGCGCCCAGTCGCTCGTGATCCTCCTGGCCGCCCTTCTGGGGTGGATGCTCCCGCTGACGCCGCTGCAGATCCTCTGGGTCAACATGGCGGTGGCGGTGACTCTTGCCTTTGCCTTTGCCTTCGCCTTCGACACCCGGCCCCTGGGAGCGGATGCTTTGCTCATTGCGACGGCGATGGGTGCGGCCGTGTTCGTGATCGTGGAGGTGACCAAGGCCCTGACCAACGCCGTGGTCAGCCGGAGGAAGCGGGCTACAGCGTCCCCGTGACGCAGCGCCACAGGAACTCGGAGGACAACGCGTGCGAGCGGGCGGCCTGCTTGTTGTCGCCCGCTCCCGCGTGGCCACCTTCCAGGGTCTCGTGGAACCACACCCGTTCGTGGCCCTGCTCCTGCATCAACGCGGCCATCTTGCGCGCCTGCACCGGGCCCACCCGGTCATCGCTCGTGGCGGTCCAGAACAGGACCGGCGGGTAGTCGGCATCCGCCCGCACCAGGTGGTACGGGGAGAAGGTGCGGATGAACTCCCACTCCTTCGGGTCCTCCGGGTCCCCGTACTCGGCGACCCAGGAGGTTCCCGCGGACAGTTTGGTGTAGCGGCGCATGTCCAATAGGGGCACGCCGCAGGAGATACCGCCGAACAGGTGCGGATAGGTCGCGAGCATGTTCCCCACCAGCAGCCCACCGTTGGAACCGCCCGAACAGGCCAGCGACGCCGGACTGGACACCCCGCGGTCGTGCAGGTCCTGGGCCACGGCGGCAAAGTCCTGGTAGGCGCGGTGTCTGTTCTTCTTGAGGGCAGCACGGTGCCACTCGGGTCCGAATTCACCACCGCCGCGGATGTTGGCCACCACGTACACACCGCTGCGACCGGCGGCCACGGGCCCGTCGTCGGCTCCGTCGTCGTCGTTGCCGGGGGTGAAGGCCCGGGTCAGCCAGGAGCGGCCGGTGACCCCGGAATAGGCGGGTGTGCGGGAGACCTCGAACCCTCCGTACCCGGAGAGCAGGACGGGATTGCGGC
The DNA here is from genome assembly GCF_003797835.1 of Kocuria soli. Lineage (GTDB taxonomy): Bacteria > Actinomycetota > Actinomycetes > Actinomycetales > Micrococcaceae > Kocuria > Kocuria soli. The sequence continues at coordinate 44,760 of NZ_RKMF01000015.1, read as the reverse complement.
CGTCCAGCGGCAGCTCGGCGGGCCCCACCTGGTAGTACGGGACGCGGGTTCCGTCGGCTGAGGTGGCCCAGTGCTGCTCCACGCGCAGCCCGTACGCGTCGAAGAACGACGGCGCCCGCTTCACCTCCCGCGGAGCCTCGTCCCGGGTGGGGTCGGCGCCGAGTGTGCCGCGCATGATCGTGGTCGGCCGGAGGAACCCCGAGGTCGAGACCCAGATGTCGTTGCCGTCCCGCGGATCCTCGTCGTCGACGGCCCAGACGCTGGTCGAGTGGTGGGCCAGGGCGGTGGCCAGGGGGCGGGAGGTCCAGGTGCCCGGTTCGACCACGCGCACCTCGGAGGAGACGTCGTGCAGCAGCTGCAGGACCAGTCGATCCGCGGTCCACGACCATCCCTGAAGACTCACGTGCGGGTCCGGTTCGAACACCACGTGAAGATCGCGGTCACCCGCCTGGTACCGATCGAACTCGGCGGCCAGCAGCGTGCCCGGGGCGAACGTGCGGCCTTCGAGCTCCCAAGCCTCCTGCGGACGAAACAGCACCCACTGCTTGTGGATGTCCACCTCCACGGATTCCGGGACCTCCACCGGCACCGGATGCCCCGCGGCGTCGAAGACGTAGGTCACGGAGCGGAAGAAGTCGATCACGTCCAAGGCCAGCGTGCGTTCGTGTCCGGGCGTGTGATCGTGACCGGCCCAGGCCTGCACGTGGTCGTGGGCCACCTCGAAGACCACCGGAGCCTCGGTGAGCCCCGTCCCGCGGGACAGACGACGAACCTGCGCGGGGTAGGAGGAGGCAGTCAATGATCCCGGACCGGCCTCCGTGGCCACCAGGAGGGTGTCGGCATCCAGCCAGGACGCGGAGGTCTTGGCCACCGGGATGTCGAACCCGCCGTCGGAGGGGTCCACGAAGGAACGGGTGACCAGGTCGAATTCACGCACCCTGCGGGCATCGCCGCCGTCGGGGCTCAGCGAGATCAGCGCACGGCGCCACTGCCCGTCCGTGTAGCGCGGACGCAACAGCCGTGACCCCGCCCAGACCCACGGCGTGCCCTCCCGCTCGGAGAGTTCGTCAAGGTCCAACAGGACGTCCCACTCGGGGCGCTCGCTGATCCACGACTCCCAAGAGGTCCTGCGGAACAGACCCCGCGGGTGATCTGCGTCGCGCCAGAAGTTGTAGTAGAAGTCGCCCTGCTTGGAGACCATGGGGATCTTGTCCGTGGAGTCCATGACCTCCAACGCACCGGCCTCCAGCCGCAACAGATCGTCTGTGACCAGCAGGGATTCGGTGCGTCGATTCTGTTTCTCGACCCATGAGAGTGGCTCGGTGCCGTGGATCTCTTCGAGCCACAGGAAATCGTCAGGATGGTGATGGGTCATGCCGTCGAGCCTATGCGTGACCGTGCCCGTTCCGGCGTGGTTCTATGCTGAAATCCATGACCTCCCCCTCCGAGTCTGCGCCGATTGCCCCTGCTCCCACCCCGTCTGACCAGCCCGCTCGCGGTGCGGTCGGGGTGTCGGAGTCCTCGGGTGAAGCGGCACGTGCGACGGGCGTGCCCCGGGTGGTCATCGTCGGCGCGGGACCGCGTGGGCTGTCGGCCCTCGAACGGATCGTGGCCCACAGCGCGGCCACCGGCAGGCGCGTCCAGGTGGACGTCGTGGACCCCTTCCCTCCCGGGCCGGGTCACGTGTGGCGCACGAAACAGTCGCCGCGGTTCCTGATGAACACCCCCAGTCTGTTCCCCACGGTGATCGCCGATGACGGGGTGCTCCCGGTGGACCCCCTGCCCGCCCTGCGGGGTATGAGTTTCGACGCCTGGCGTGCGTCGATTGCCGACGGCTCCCTGGTCCTCGAATCCCTGAACGACGACGACGCCGCCCTGCTGAAGACCATGACGCGCACGGACTTTCCACCCCGCCGGATCTACGGTCTGTACCTGGAATGGGTGTTCACCACGATCCGACGAAATCTCCCGGAGTCGGTGGAACTGCTGGTTCACCGGGACGCCGCGGTGGCGGCGCGACCCGTGGACGCGGGGCGCCACAGGTTCGCGGTGGAGATCGCCGGACAGCAGGAGCTGCCCGCCGACCACGTGGTCCTGGCGCTGGGGCACTTGGACGCGCACCTGCGCCGGGACCAGAAGGACCTGGTGGACGCCGCCGCGGAACACGGTTTGCAGTACCGTCCACCGGCGGTTCCCGGGGACGTGCACTGGGAGGAACTGCCGGCCGGTGAGACGGTCCTGTTCCGCGGGATGGGGTTGAACTTTCACGACGTGGTCACCGAACTGACCGAGGGCCGCGGTGGTCAGTTCGTCGAAGCTCCGGGCGAGGACGGTGCGGGGCGATTGGTGTACCGGCCCTCCGGGCGGGAACCGTTCGTCGTCGTCGGGTCCCGGCGTGGAACGCCGTACCGGGCCAAAGCGGAGATCGACGGGTACTACGCCCGGAGCCTGGACCACAAGTTCCTGACCCCTGAGCGGGTGCGGGAGCTGGCCGACGGTGAGCCGCTGGTATTCGACACGGACCTGTTGCCCCTGGTGCGCAAGGACGCCACCCGCGCCTTCTACCAGACCCTGGCCAGGGTCAGTCCAGGCGCCTTCGACCGGCCCGCGGACCAGTTCCTGGCGGACCTGGACCGCGCGCTCGGACTGGGCGGGCCCGAAGATCCCGAGGACCCGACGCCGTGGGACGTGCACGTGGAGCGTCTGGTCAACCAGGCCGTGGCCTACGAGAACCGGCTCAACATCAAGTGGCAGTCCTATCCCTTCCTGGACGAACGGTTCAGCTCCCACGAGGAGTACGCCGCGGCCCTCGTGCACTGGCTGGACCGCGATGCCGCAGGCTCCGCGGCCGGGGAGGACGATCCCGCCAAGGTCGCCTTCTCGTCACTGAACTGGTCGCGCACGCTGCTCAAGCAGGTGGTGGCCGAGAGGGGGTTGCAGGACGAGTCCTGGTACGAAGAACTCATGCGCGCGTTCTCCCCGCTGGTCGAGGGCCTGGCCTCCGGCCCGCCGGCCTTGCGCATCCGGCAGCTGGCGGCGCTGGCCAGAGCCGGGGTGGTGCGCTTCCTGGGGCCCAATCCCGTGTTCCGTGTGGACACCGAACGCGGTTGCTTCGAGGCGAGTTCCCCCTGGGTGGCGGATGAACCCTTCCGAGCCGGGTGGATGATCGAGGCGATGTCCCCGCCCAACGAGGTGCGCCGCAACGTTTCACCGTTGCTCACCGCCATGCACGAGCACGGCCTGGTCCGCGCCAAGTCGCTGCACGTCGACGACGGCGCCGCTCACGTGGCGGGTCCCGGGCTGGACGTCACCGCCGCACCGTACCGCGCCGTCGGGACGGACGGTCAGGCGCGGGAAGGGGTGTGGGTCCTCGGACTGCAACTGGCCTCGGCCCAATGGGGCACGTCCATCGCAGCCGAGGCGGGAGCCCCCGCCGCGCTGGGCTCGCGGACCTTGGCCGACGCCGACCGGGTCGCGGCAGCCATCCTGGGCTGATGCTTTGCGCAGCAGCACCTTCCGGACGGTACGGGGCTACTGCTTGTGGTCCTGGGAGTCATCGGGCCGGAGGCCCCTGAGGTAGATCTCGACCAGCCACGCGTCCATCTCCTCGTGGGGGAACACCCTGGAGGCAGGCTCCGGCAGTGGGCGGGTGATGGCCCCCAGGCCAATGAAGAACCGCTGCGGCGTCAACGTGGGTTCGATCAGCCCGTGGGACCGGGCGCGATCCAGGACCGGGGTCAGCACCTGCATCAGCCGATCGCGGCGCTCCATGAACGGGCCCAAGTCCTTTTCCGCCAGGGCAGTCGGGGCATTTGAGCCCGTGGCAATCGCACCCGTCCGCAGCGCACCACACCCCCGGACGAACTCCGCCCACGCACCCTGGGGGCCGGCCTCCCAATCAGCCAGAGCCTTGGTCGCCAGGGCCTCGACTTGCTGGGCGATCTCATCCACGATGCCCAGGATCAAGTCCGGACGCTCGGGGAAATGACGGTAGAGAGTCCCGACTCCGACGCCCGCGGTCTGGGCTATCTGACGCGCGGTGAGCGGGCCCGAGGTGGCGGTCGGCGCCATGACCGATCAACTCGAGACCGCCAACCCCGGCGCATTCGAGACCACCACGTATGACTCGGCCGACGAGGTGCGGGACGCGGTCGAGAACCGGGAGGCCATTGGCGGCGTGAGCCTGAGCCCGGAGGGTGCAACGATCACCACGGCTGCCGGGGCCGGGACGCCTTACGCCACCATGCTCACGCAGATGGGCGCGGGCCTGGAACAGAGCGGGCAGTCCGTGACGTACCAGGAAGTGGCACCCATGACCGCCGATGACCCCAACGGCGCGGGCCTGAACGCACTGGGCCTGCCGCTCGTGTTCGGCGGCATGATCTCCGGGGTTCTGCTCTCGACCGTTCTCAAGAACCGCCCCGTGCACAAGATCCTCGGATCCCTTGGGATTGCGGTCTTCGGAGGGGCCGCCGTCGCAGCCGTACTGCAGTTCGGGTTCCACTCCACCGACGGCAATTACTGGCTGCTTGCCGGAGGGGTGTCGTTGGGCATTGCGGCCGTGTCCCTGACGATCCTGGGACTCGAATCCACGTTGGGTAGGGCTGGTCTGGTGCTTGGCGCTCTGGTGATGATGTTCGTTGCGAATCCACTGTCCGGCATGACGGCCGGTGCCGCGTGGCTGCCCCAACCCTGGGGTGCCATCGGCCAGCCCCTGCCGCTGGGTGCCGCCAGCACGTTCATCCGTTCCGCGGCGTACTTCGACGGCGCCGGGGCCGGGAGTGCGCTGACGGTTCTGGTGTACTGGATCGTGCTCGGCCTGGCGCTCATCGTCCTGGGCAGTTTGCGCCGGCGTTCGTCGTCGGTGGCGAAGTGAGGCACTGAGGCAGTTCTGACAGGGAGAGGGCCACGAATCGAGCAGATTCGTGGCTCTCTCCCTGTCAAAGTTCGCCGCTGGGGTAGCCCAGCCGTGACGCGGGTCCTGTTCAGTCGGTATCAGGCCTGAGGCTCGGCCCAGCACAGACAGAAGGGGTGGCCTGCCGGATCGGCGTAGACCTGGAAGCCCATGGGGGAGTCCAGGTCCTCCGCGGTTTGGAGCAGGGTGGCGCCCAATTGCACAACCTCCTTGTGTGCCGCCTCCAGGGCATCGCGTTCCACATAGAGGTCGAGGTGGATCTGCTGTTGCTGATCACCCGAGGGCCACTGCGGCGCCTGGTGGGTCGGCGACCATTGGATGCCGAGTTCCTCCCGCCCGTCGACAACGACGGTGTGCCAGTCCACCTCTTCATGATTGACCATGCCGCGTTCGACCGTGCCGCCCAGGACCGCGGCCCAGAAGGTGCTCTCCGCCTCGATGTCGGTGGCATCGAGAACCGGGTACTTCTTGATGATTTCCATGGGACGTCCTCCTCACGCTCGAGTGTGGGCTCGGGGAACCGGTCCATACAAGATTCTTGGACGGCGGGCGTCCGAATCGTATGGCTCACCAGCCTCACTCGAGTGAAAAGAACCACACGACGAAGATCATCAGCCCGATGACACTGATCATCATGGCGGCAACCGCCCGTCCGGTGCCCAGCAGGAAGATTTCCGCCCTGCGGTTCTGTCGATATGCCAGGGCCCCGAACCAAAGTCCGAAAAGTGAGAACAGAGCCCCGCCAGGCAGGCCGACGATGGAAAGCGCGAGTGCGACCGTAGCGAGGCGATTCCGTGGTGGCTTGGAGCGCCGCCGTTGCTTGGCACCTTCGCGCTTCAACGCCGCGCCCATGAGTAATTGCGAGCCGTTGAGTGCGAGGTCCACATCGCACCGTTTATCACCCAGTTCGTTGAACATGGCCCGTAAATGACCCTCTGGCCATGCCTGCACAGGTAAAACGTCGGTGACTAGCTCATGGTCTTCCAGCATGACAATCCCGGCCCGTGCCGTCACTTTGGAGATCAAGTCGATCGAAAAGGCTGCCCCGTCTCGGGGGTACACCACCAGTCGGCGTTCTGCGTCATAACGCGCGGCTGTCACTACGTCTCGGTCGTCCTTCTCCCGTCTAGTGAGCGCAAGCGCGATGCGTTGATGGGCCTTGTCTGGGGGCAATGCCGATCTCTGCTCCCGTGCCCATTCGGCGGTGGTCCTTGATTGCGCCTCAGGCCCACCGTCACTCGGCAGCAATACCGGTGGTTCACCCGCAAGGTGCGAAACCTCGGCTGCCGCAATGCCACGGGGTAACTTCCCAAATCCGCCACGCGGCAGATCAAGGTAAACGTCGTCCTCCATCCCCTTGACTGCACGGATGCCGCTGAACGTCACCGCTGTGCCACCCGGGCGAATCAGTCGCAGTGCGCGGTCATACACTTCGACCGCCATCGGGCCTGGGCCGTATAGGCTGCGCAGCCGGTTCACATCGGACAGCTGGGACGCCCGACCGGACCGGATCAGCTTGATAACCACTGCACCTGCCAGAGAGGCGGAGAGGGTCGGAAAGGCGATGGCGGCCCACAACAATGGCTGCCAGGTGCTTTGAACCAAGCTCCACACACCGGCAACCACCACGAGCACAATCAGGGTAGGAACGGCAGCAATTAGCACAATGAAACCCGTGGTGCGCATGCCTCCCTGAGTGACGAAGCTCAGAAGCAGACTCCTCCGGTTATGTCGGGGGGCAAATGTCGACTGCGTCGAGCTCCACTCCTGATCGGAAATCTCTACCTCCCGACGAAAGCGGAGCGGCCCGGGGCCGGAGTCACCATCATTGGGGTATCGCTGCTGGTCGTTTATAGGGGAGTCCTGCACGGCGACAGGATACAGAGGGGGGCAGTGGGCGCTCGCCCACGACTTCGTCGTCGTTATGCCGTCAGCCAGAACGATCATGAGTGTGGCGCGCGGGGCGCGCGCCGTTGATTATCCAGGCAAGGGCATCCTCGCGCGGTCAGGCCGTTGCCAGCAAACACACGGAGGCAGCGTTCACCACCGCGCTGCGCCCGGACTTGGCCCGATTCGTGACCGACTGCTTCCGGAACAAAGCTGAAAAAGCAAGCAGGGCCCGCGACTGCAGCCTACGAGACATCGCCGCACACTTCGAGGGTCAGTTCTTCTCGAGCAGGTGGTTCGGCAGCCGGTTGCCCGGCGCGCGGCCGCGGATTTCCAGCATGTCCCGCGCCAACTGCCACAGGCGCTTGTCCTCCGACGACGATGGTTCCCACCGTGGCACCGGAACTGATGTTCCCTCGTCGTCGCGGGCGACCATCACGGTGATGCAGTTGGTCGTCACGCGGAGGTCGCCACTCTTGGGGTCGCCCGAACGGACCTCCACCCAGACGTGCATGCCCTTGCTGCCGGTGTAGATCAGGCGGGCATCGACCTCGACCAGGTCTCCGATGTGCAGCGGCTGCAGGAATCGGATGCCACCGGAGAACACCGCCACCGTGTCCTGACCGCAGTAGCGGCTGGAACACAGATGGGCGGCGGAGTCGATCCACTCCATCACGATGCCGCCGTGGACCTTCCCGCCCCAGTTCACATCGGTGGGTGCCGCCAGGAAGCGGAGGACCACGCGCTCCGCGGTGCCCTCACCGGCGGGTTCCTGGCTGTTGAGCAGGGCGGTGATTTCGTTGCGCACGGGCACGCGATCCAGTGCGTACTGCTGGGCGAGTTCCTGTTCCAGGGACTGCGGCTCGAACCGCGGGACCTCGGTGGACTTCCCGTTGCCGTCGACCGCCACGAAGATCACCAGGCAGCGGGCGCGTTCCTCGAGTTGTCCGGTCTTGGGATCGCCCGATCGCACCACGGTGTTGATGTGCATGGACGAGCGCCCGGTGTGCAGGACGGTGCCGGTGACCTCGACCATCTCGCCCACCTGGACGGGGTAGCGGAAGTGGATGTTGCCCACGTAGGCAGTCACACAGTAGGACCCGGACCAGGCCGTGGCCGCGGCGAAGGCCGCCTTGTCCACCCATTCGAGAACCCGGCCTGCGTCCACGGTGCCGGAATGGCCCAGGTCGGTGGGTGCGGCCAGGAAGCGCAGCGTCACCTCGTGGCGGCGGTCGTGGGCGGAGGATGGCGACGGCGTCGTTGCGGTGTCCATGGGAGTCAAGTTACCCGCTGGCCGGAAACGTTGTGCTCAGATCAGGGTGTAGGCCTTGTCAGGATTGCCGCGGGTATATCGCCGTCGATAACCCTGGCTGTAGGGTCGGTTCATGGACATCAGAGCCCAGCGCCTGGCCGCAGGGATGAGTCAAGCTGAGCTGGCGCAGGCAGCGAACGTGGCGCAACCCAACTTGTCCGCCTACGAGAACCGCCGGCGGACACCAACGCCAGAAGTGCTCCACCGCATTGCGCAAGCACTACGGAAGAGGCCGTCGGCGCGCGTTGCAGAACATCGCCAAACGGTCTTGGAGATCGTGGCGCGCCACCGCGCCGCGGCGCCGCGCATCTTCGGCTCGGTGGCCCGCGGGGAGGATGACGACGAATCCGATCTGGACATCTTGGTGGATTTCGCTCCGGACGCGACGCTGTTTGACGAGGTCGGGCTTCGGGTGGACCTGCAGGAGCTGCTGGATGTCAGAGTGGACGTGGTTGCCTCCGACTCCTTGCGCGGAGAGATCCGCTCACGGGTCTTGGCCGAAGCGGTCCCGCTGTGAACCAGCACGAGCGGAAAGCATTGGACACCCTGACGCAGATCGTCGCCGTCTGCGACGTCTTGGACCAGATGACCAAAGATGGATCGGCCGTTTTCCTCGCTGACATCCGGTCACAGTGGGCAGCGGAAATGGGGCTCATTCGAATCGGGGAATACGTGAATCGCCTGCCGGTGGAACTGCTGAGGCAATACCCGGAGCAGCCCTGGCGGACGGTGGTGGCCATGCGCAACTTTGCAGCCCATCAGTACGACGACCTTGAACCGCGGCGTGTATGGCAAACCCTTGTGGTCAACATCCCATCCCTGCGCGACTACGTTTCCACCGTGATCATTCCAGGGCTCGGGAACGCTGCACAGCCGGACGGCGACACCGCAAAATCCCACGGGTGACTTCGAGTCCATCCAGCTGGACTGATCTTCCGCCCATGAGACCGCCCGGGTACGACGAAGGCCCCGAGTCCCGCGTGATTTCGCGGTTCTCGGGGCCTTTGCCGAATGCGGAAGGTGTAGGATTCGAACCTACGGTACGGGGTTACCGCACACCGGTTTTCAAGACCGGCTCCTTCGGCCGCTCGGACAACCTTCCATGTAGCGAGTCGGCTTCCACCGCCCGTACGGGGAAACACATTAGCACACCCGGTGGTACGGCGGCCCCGCCAGCGGTGCCACCGGCATCGCCCACCGGTACACCCGAGCTAGAGGTCAGGAGCGCCCATGCGAGTCGTCGTGAACAGCCGGCCGGGAGGCCCTGAGGTCCTGGACGTGCAGGAGCGGACACCTTCGGAGCTGCCTTCGGACGGGGTGCGCATCAAGGTCGCGGCCGCGGGGATCAACCGGGCCGATGTCCTCCAGAGAGAAGGTAATTACAAGATTCCGCAGGGGGTGTCAGAGGTCCTCGGCCTGGAGGTCTCCGGCACCGTCGTCGAGGTCGGCCCCGACGTCGACCCTGACTCCGGGATCGAACACGGCGCGGAGGTGTGCGCCCTGGTGGACTCCGGGGGCTACTCGGATGAGGTGGTGGCTCCCGCCGCGCAGGTGCTGCCCGTCCCGTCCGCTGTCACGCTGGAAGAAGCTGCGGGCCTGCCCGAGGTGGCCGCCACCGTGTGGTCCAACATCTTCATGGAGGCTCGCGCGCAGGAGGGCGAGACCGTTCTGATCCACGGGGGTTCCGGAGGTGTGGGAACCGCGGCGATCCAGATCTGCAAGGCCGCGGGACTGCGGGTCCTGACCACCGTGGGCAGCGCCGAGAAAGCGGCCTACGCGCAGCGGCTGGGTGCCGAGCCGATTCGATACGACGTCGAGGACTTCGCCGCCCGGGTCAAAGAACTGACCGACGCCAGGGGAGTGGACGTGATCCTGGATGTCGTCGGCCCGGACTACCTGGAGGGCAACCTCAAGTCCCTCGCGGTGGACGGGCGGCTGGTGATCATCGGCATCCGCGGGCGAACCGGCCAGATCGACCTGGGTCGACTGGTGGCCAAGAGGCTGCACGTGGCCGGCACCGCCCTGCGCCCGCGACCGGCGGCTCAGAAGGCGCACATCATGCAACAGGTCCGCGACCACGTCTGGCCCATGATCGAGCGCGGCCAGGTCCACGTGGTGGTGGACCGCATGTTCATGTTGAGCCAAGTTACCGAGGCCCACGAGTACTTCGATTCCGGTGCGCACAAAGGCAAGGTGCTGCTGCGCCCGTGATGATCCCTGCTCACACGGCATCCGTGGTGGCCCGTGGTTGACCGAGCGGACCGACGGCGCAACGGTGCTCAGGCCTGGGCCACGGCAATCGACATGTTCCGCGTCACAATTGAGCCTAGACTCACGGTGTCTAGAGGCTGACCACACCCCTCAAACGAGCAGCCTCAACCTTCCTCAGGAGCATCATGAGCACCACAGTTCATCCCCCGAGCGGCGGTGGTTCCGGGTCGCAACCCGACATGGAACTGCCCCCGGTCGCCGTCGACCCCGAAGTCCTGGAAGCGGAACACCGCCGCTGGACCCCCGCCAAGATCGCCATGTGGGTGGCCATCGCACTCCTGGGCGGCGTTGCCTGGGCCATGATCGCGATTGTCCGTGGCGAGACCATCAACGCGATCTGGTTCGTGCTGGCGGCCGTGTGCAGTTACCTGATTGCGTACCGGTTCTACGCCAAGTTCATCGAGGCCAAGTTGGTCCAACCCGATGACACCCGGGCGACCCCCGCGGAGTACAAGGCCAACGGTCGCGACTACCTGGCCACGGACCGTCGGGTCCTCTACGGCCACCACTTCGCCGCGATCGCCGGTGCCGGACCCCTGGTCGGCCCCGTACTGGCAGCTCAGATGGGTTACCTGCCCGGCACCATCTGGATCGTCGTCGGCGTGATCCTGGCCGGTGCCGTCCAGGACTACCTGGTGCTGTTCTTCTCCATGCGCCGCGGCGGCCGTTCCCTGGGCCAGATGGCCCGGGAGGAACTGGGCGTGGTGGGAGGCTGGGCCGCGATCATCGCGACCCTGACCATCATGGTCATCATCGTGGCCATCCTGGCCCTGGTGGTGGTCAACGCCCTGGGTGAATCCCCGTGGGGCGTCTTCTCCGTGGGCATGACCATCCCGATCGCGCTCTTCATGGGCCTGTACCTGCGCTACATCCGCCCCGGCAAGGTCATGGAGATCTCCGTGATCGGCTTCGCCCTGCTCATGCTGGCGATCGTGGCCGGTGGTTGGGTTGCAGAGTCCTCGTGGGGTGCCGAGCTCTTCACCCTGGAGCGCACCACCCTGGCGTGGCTGGTGATCGCCTACGGTTTCATTGCAGCGATCTTGCCCGTGTGGCTGCTGCTCTCCCCGCGCGACTACCTCTCGACCTTCATGAAGGTCGGCGTGATCGTGTTGCTGGCGCTGGCGATCGTCGTCGTACGTCCCGAGATTTCGGTGCCCGCCGTGTCCGAATTCGCCGGGCGCAGTGACGGACCCGTGTTCGCGGGCGCACTGTTCCCGTTCCTGTTCGTGACCATCGCCTGCGGTGCGCTGTCCGGGTTCCACGCCCTGATCGCCTCCGGAACCACCCCCAAGATGGTGGAGAAGGAACGCCAGACCCGCATGATCGGCTACGGCGGCATGCTCATGGAGTCCTTCGTGGCGATCATGGCCCTGGTGGCGGCGATCTCCATCGACCGCGGCATCTACTTCGCCATGAACTCCTCGGCAGCAGCGACCGGCGGAACAGTCGAAGGCGCCGTGGCCTGGGTGAACTCCCTGGGCCTGACCGGCGTCAACGTCACACCGGAGATGCTTCAGGGCACCGCCGACGCCGTGGGTGAGGAGACCATCGTCTCCCGCACGGGGGGCGCACCCACCCTGGCCGTGGGGCTGTCCCACATCATGCAGCAGTGGTTCGGCGGGCCCGGGCTGATGAGCTTCTGGTACCACTTCGCGATCATGTTCGAAGCCCTGTTCATCCTGACCGCGGTCGACGCCGGTACGCGTGTGGCCCGCTTCATGCTGCAGGACTCCCTGGGCAACTTCGTTCCCAAGTTCGCGGACACCAACTGGCGGCTGGGCTCCTGGCTCACGACGGCGATCATGGTCGCTGGGTGGGGCTCCATCCTGATCCTGGGTGTGACCGACCCCCTAGGAGGGATCAACACGTTCTTCCCGCTGTTCGGCATCGCCAACCAGTTGCTCGCGGCGATCGCGCTGTCCGTGTGCCTTGCCATCGCTGCGTCGCGCGGAAGCTTCAAGTACCTCTGGATCATCGTGATCCCACTGGTTTTCGACCTGGTGGTCACCGTGGTGGGTTCGTACCAGAAGATCTTCTCGGACAACCCCGCCGTCGGGTATTGGGCCAACCACAACGCGTTCAAGCAAGCGCTGGCTGCGGGCGAAACCAGCCACGGTACGGCCAAGACCGTGGAGGCCATGGAGGCCGTGGTGCGCAACACCGCGGTCCAGGGCACCCTGTCGATCGTGTTCGTGGTGCTCTCCCTGATCGTGGCCATCACCGCGATCCTGCGCACCATCCGCTGCTTCCGCGAACGCACACCGGAGGTCCACGAGGACCCCTACGTGCCCTCCAAGTTCTTCGCCCCGGCCGGATTCGTTCCCACCGCCGCGGAGAAGGACCTGGAGAACCAATGGGCAGAGCTCCCGTTGGAGGTTCGCACGCCGGGAGCCGCGCACGGTCACGGGCACGGCCACTGACGTTCGCGTCGGCAGGGCCGGTCACATCGACTCACGGTTCGACGACGGCGCCACCCGGCGTCGTCGTCGAACCCACCGAACGGGTTGGGCCTTCGAGGCCCCGTCCCGTGGATTGAATCAACTGAGAGGAGCCGAGTCACAGTGAATGCACTCAACGCGGTGCTGGCCTCGACGGGTCGGCGCGCGGGGCAGGCCAGGCGCTGGTTCTCCGGGGTCATGGGTGCCGACAAGTACCAGCGCTACCGGGAGTTCCACGCCGCACACGGGCAGCCCGGTGAAGCGCCCATGACGGAACGGGAGTTCTGGCGGGACTGGCAGGACTATCAGGAGAAGAACCCGCAGGGCCGTTGTTGCTGACGGTCTGAGAACATGTGACCACCATGAGCTTCTTCAGCGAACACATTGCCGCACGCCGGGACGAGAAAGAACTCGGCCGGGGCGCTTGGCGGCGGGCACACGACCGGTTCCGGCGCGGACTGGACCGGTTCCACCAGGTGCTCGAGCAGTTCCAGGATCCTGCCGTGCTGGACGCCGTGGTGCCCGTGGCCAACGAACTCGCGGACCTGCTGCCCAGGGTGCGGGGTCTGTGTTCCCGCTTGCAGACTCTCGCCCCCGCGGACACGGAGGACATCCCGCCGTCGGAGGGTGGGTGGCTTCACGACGTCCACCGTGAACTCTCCCGTGCGGGCAACGATTTGGCGCAGGCGGCCGAAGCGCTCGCGATGGCCCGATTCCACGGGCAGGGGACTGCGACGGATTCGAGTCAGCGGCCTGATGCGGCCCGCTTGCGGCCCGATGCCATTGCTCGACGTGCGGCGGCCGTGGCCGAACGGGTCGACCGGGCGGAGCAACTCTTCACGCTGCACGATTCCTGAATCCTTCAGGTCGGCGTCGAACGGCCGGCTGGAGCAGGTCAGAAGCTGTTCGGCGACCAGTCGTAGTCCGAACGACGTGAGCGCTCGAAACGGTAGGACATGAAACCGGTGACGGTCACGGGGCTCGTCGTTCCCGTGTTGGTCACTCTCAGCAGCAACACGTCCCCCGCGTCGAGTTTCTCGGCCCGGGTCCACCAGGGTGCCTGATAGCCGATGTCGAAGGCACGGTCCAGAGCGTTGGTCTGCAGCCCGCCCACCCGGCTGTTCGTCCGTGGGTTCCACACTTCCACGACGGCGGTGTTCGGGCCTGAGACGATGTACCGGCCCATGTCAAAGACCACGAGGTCCCGGCGTCGTCGTGGGACCCGCAGGTGGCCAAGAACAGCGGAAGATCCGGGGTCAACCGTGGCAGTTCCATGCAGACGTTCCGTGGGCATGGCGCCGATTTCGCGCCGGTCTCTGCCTTCGACGGCAATCCCGGTGGACATCGTGGCCGCGAAGTACCCAGACCAGTTGGACGAGAAGAACCGCGAGTTCATCCAGAACCGCGACTTGCCGTCCCGTGGACCCACGCATTGCACCGACAGCGGCCCGCCCCACTCACCTTGCCCGGGGACGGTGCCGACCTCATGGACCTCCAGACCTTCGTCACCCACGATGTACAGGTGACAAGCGGTGTCGATGTTGGTGTAGGCGCTGTCATTGGATCCGGACATCATCCAGCGTGTGCCCTGGGGGTCCAGCGGCCAGGCCCACCAGTTGCTCGAGTTGGTCCGGAACGTCTTCTCCACCTGCGGGTTGGTGGCACCGATCTGGTCCCTTGCCATCCGGAAGATGCCCAGTTCCGAGGAATTGTCCGTGCCCCACACGATGTGATCTGGGAAGAACATCAAGTCGATCGCACAGGCCAGATAATTGGGAACCTGGGTGTTGAGCAGGACCGGTTCTACACCGGTGCCGTCAGCGGTCACCCGGTAAATGCCACCACCGGGCTGTAGGTCACCCACGGTCAGGTAGAGGCTCTGGGAATACTGGTCCCAGGTGATCGAGTGGATGTGACGGGTGACGGGTTGCCCAGTGGTCGAGGACATCCCGGGAAAGACATGGAACACGCTCCAATTCACCCCTTGGTCCGTGGAACGCCACAGGCGCAACTCGGGCACGCGGTCGGCCCCGGACGGCAGGTAGGCACCGAAGTAGAGGTGTCCCGAATTGGGATCACGTCCCATTGAAGTGGCGCCCAGGGGCTGGTCCCCGGTGACCAACGTTCCGGATGCGGCGTTCGTCCAGGTCCGCCCGCCGTCCGCGGAATACATGGGTTGCATGACCGGTGCCGTGAATGTTCCCACGTTACCCATCGCGACGATCCGTTGGAGGTCTGTGTCCGGAATGGGCATGAAGACGTCTTTGTATCCCGGGATGGGGTCGTTCGGCCCCGGGGAGTGGAGCCGCACCCAGTCCACTCCGGAAGACTGGGTTCGCATCAGGAAACCGTCCTGGTGCACGGCGTATGCGTTGTCGCCGTCGCCCCAGATGATGCGCAAGGGAAAGGCGTCTGCGGGGAAGGTGCGTACTGCCGTGATGGTCGGTTGGCGTTGCCGCGGTGGTTGGTCTCCGGAGATGTCCAACAGGGTTGCTCCCTCGGCCACCGGTGTGTTGTTTTCAGGGGTCGGCGTTGTCATCCCGATGCCTCCTCATCGATTGGCATTTCGGCCAGTCTGAAGGCAGCGGCGGCATGGGACCAGAGATGTGGGCGGAAGTGTCCAACCTGTGTGACGAAGGTATGGGCGGAGCGTGTGGAGGGTTCTGAGCCCTGGCGTCTGATCGGTGCGGCACTCGGGCGTTCCATGAGACGAAAGGAGCCCGGTACCGCGGGGTACCGGGCTCCTTGACCGAGCCGCCTGCCGGAATCGAACCGGCGACCTATTCATTACGAGTGAATCGCTCTACCGACTGAGCTAAGGCGGCGCACAAAAGTGCGGCGCTGCGAACAGCGCGCACGACACTTTAGCACCGCCGCGGGTCAGCACCACAAATCACCCGGGGTTCGGCTCGGGGATCTTCAGGGTTGGGTGTCATCCGCGCACGTGAACGACTGTTCTCCCAGCGTTCACCCGGCCGTCGACCCCAGGTCGGACCTGGGATTGTCCGCCCCTGGACGATGTGTGCTTCGGGATATTCCACGCACACGAACGCGGCGGTGAGTTATGGGGCACGACCTCACCCGTGGCCTGAAACTGGCCTTCATCGACATGTCAGGGACGACCTTCCAGGACAACGGGTTGATGGAGCGCGCCTTCATTCGGACCGTCCAGGACCTGGGTGTGGATACGGGCTCCCTGCGTTTCGCCGGGATGCTGGCGTATCTGCGGGACACGCTGGGACAGTCCAAGGTCCGGGTCTTCCAGCAGCTCTTCCAGGGCGACCCCGCCACGGCCATCCGCGCCACCCACGAGTTCGAACGGCAACTGGACGAGTTGTTGAGCGCGGAGGGCGTCCAGCCCGTCGAGGGTGCGGCGGAATCCATCGAAAGACTGCACAAGGCCGGCCTCAAGGTCTGTTTGGCCACCGGGTACAACCGGCACAGCCAGAACATGATCCTGGAGTCCCTGGGGTGGATGGGTCTGGCCGACCTGAGCCTGTGCCCGGCGGATGCGGGACGCGGCCGGCCTTACCCGGACATGATCCTGACTGCGTTGCTGGCGCTGGACATCGGCGACGTCCGGGAGGTCATGGTCGTGGGGGACACCACGGCCGACATGCAGGCCGGGACGCGGGCCGGGGCCGGTTTGAAGGTGGGTGTGCTCACGGGTGCGCACCTGGGGCCGGCGTTGAAGTCGGCCGGGGCGGACGTGGTGGTCGATTCCATCCGCGCCGTCCCTGCACTGCTGCAGTTGCCGAGCTCGCACCGCGATTCGGGCTCGCACGGTTCCAGGGGAGAGTCCGTCCGCCGCCTGGCGATGCCCGGGTGACGCTGGGGATATCCGGGAACGACGGCGGTGCCCACCTCGCGGACGGCTAGTAGGGGCCCGTTATCGGGTGGCGCCGGTCAGCTCGCGGCGCACACCGTCCCCTGGTCCGGCAGGTCGCCGTCGACCAGATAGGTGTTGACGGCGGAGATCACGCACGAGTTCCCGCTCGTGTACGCACCGTGGCCCCAGCCGTCGTAGGTCAGCAGACGGGCATTGCCCAGCTGCTCGGTCAGGGCTTCCGCCCACGGATACGGCGTGGCCGGGTCGTGGCGGGTTCCCACCACCAGGATCTGCGAGTCACCGTCGTACTCGGCCGCGGCCGGTTGATCCACGGACTCCACCGGCCAGCCCTGGCACGCTGCGTCCGAGTAGCCCAGGAACTCACCGAAGGTCGGTGAGACTTCGTTCAGTTCGTCCTGGTTCCGGGCCATCTGTTCGTCGGTCACCGCGTCGGCGTCGTAGTCCAGACAATTGACGGCGGCGAAGGCCACGCTCGAATTGCCGCGGTAGCTTCCGTCGGCCTCCCGCCCGTGGTTCGAGTCCGAGATCTTCAGCAACGCCGTGTAGTCGCCGCCCTGCGCATCCACCAGCGCTTGGTTGAGGGTCGAGTACCCGGAGGGGGAGTACAGCGGGACCAGAACCCCCTCGACGGCGGAGACCGACGAGACCTCGCGCCCGTCGTCCGCGGTCACGGACCCGTCCCGGGTGCGGTCGATGATGCTCTGGATCTCCTCCAGCCCGTCGTCCACGGATCCGTCGGTGAAGCACTCGCTGTTGGTCTCCGTGCAGTCCTCCACGAAATGCCGGAGGGTTTCCTCGAAGGACGCGGCCTGGCCCACCGTGACCTCGGAATTGGTCAGCTCGGGATCCACGGCGCCGTCCAACACGAACCGCCCCACGCGGTCCGGGAACAGGCCCGCGTAGGTCGAGCCGATCTGCGTCCCGTAGGAGAACCCCACGTAGTTCGTGGTCGCATCACCCAGGACGGCGCGCATGACATCCATGTCCCGCGCCACGGATTCCGTGTCCATGTGCTCCAGAACGGGGCCTGAGTTCTCCTCGCAGGCCTGACCGACGTCCCCGTACTCCGAGCGGAGGTCGTCCAGGGACTCGGTCTCCGGATCGAAAGCCGACTCGGCGCGCCACTCGTCCACCTCGGCGTCATCCAGACACTCGATCCCGTCGGAGCGGTAAACCCCGCGGGGGTCGAAGGAGACCAGGTCGTAGTTCTCCTGGACGTCCTCGTCGAAGTACGCGGGCGCCGCTTGCATGAGGTCCACACCCGACCCGCCGGGTCCGCCGGGGTTCATCAGCAATGATCCCTTACTGGCGTTCCCGCCGGAGGTCGACCGGGCCATGACCACGGTGGTGGTTTCACCCTCCGGGTCGGAGTAGTCCACGGGCACGGTCAGGTCCGCGCACTCGAGGTCCGACCCGCGGGTGACGTCCTGGCAGTCACCCCAGGTGATCTCCTGTTCGTAGGACTCGGCCAGCGCCGGGTCCGTACCGTCCAGGGCCGCCGAATCAGCCGTCGAGGTCTCCTTGGGGGCGCAGCCGGCCAGGGCGAGCACGGTGGCCATCAGCGCGACGATGGCCGCGGCCACAAGTGCCCGCGACGAAGAGGGCCGGTAGTAGCAGGACCGGCTAAGGGAAGATCGGCGTGGGGAAAACCGGCTGGGAAACCTCGTCACAACAACGACACCGCCATTGCCTCGAAGGCCAGGCCCGCGGCGGCGTTGGTGCGGATCCTGGAACGCGTCCGGGTGATCACGTCAATGCGCTTGAGGGATTCCTCCGGCGAACTGTTCGCGGCGTAGTCCTGCAGAGGCGCCTCCAGATGGGAATTGACCAGGTGGGACCCCGTTCCCAGTTGGAGGGTCAGCACGTCGCGGTAGAACGTGGTCAGATCGATCAGGAACCGGTCCAGGGTGTCCGTGCGGATGCGCTTGGAGCGCCGCTTCTGATCGTCCTCGAGTCGCTTCAAGGCGCTGCGCACGCTGGGGGGCATCCGCCCGGATTCCGGTGCTCCCAAGGCCACCATCAGGTGGGCGCGCTCCTCCTCGTGGCGGGTCTCCGCGTCGGCGGTGGCTTCTTCCTCGGCAAGTTTGGTCAACCGGTCGGCCTCCCGCACGGCGTCGGCCACGCCACCCAGGCGAAGCGGCAGTTCCACCACCCGACGACGCCGCTCGCGGGCGTCGTCGTACTGGGCCAGGCGCCTGGCGACGCCCACGTGCGACTGGGCGAGCCGGGCGCATTCCGCGGCCAACGCGGGGGGAACGCCGTCGCGGGTTTCGAGCAGTTCGGCCACGGCCTCGACCGGTGGGATCCGGAGGGTGACCGGGCGGCACCGGGAGCGGATGGTGACCAGCACGTCCATGGGGCTGGGGGCGCACAGGAGCCAGATCGTGTTGGGCGGCGGTTCCTCGATGGCCTTGAGCATGACGTTGGAGGTCCGCTCGACCATACGGTCGGCGTCCTCGACCACCATGACCCGCCACCGGCCCACGGAGGGTTTGTCCTGGGCCCGGACCACGAGCTCCCGGGCATCGTCGATGCGGATCTCGTTGTGTTCGGTGCGGAAATGCGTGAGGTCCGCGTGCGACCCGGATGCGACCGTGCGGCAGGACGTGCAGCGCCCGCACCCGCGCTCCGAAGGGTCCGGCTGTTCACACAGCAAGGCGGCGGCCAGCGCCAGGGCCGCGCTGGATCGCCCCGAACCCGGGGGGCCCGTGAACAACCACGCGTGCGTGGGGCGTTCGTCCTGTGCTGCGCGCTGCAACTGGGCCACCACGGCGTCCTGACCCACCAGTTCGTCCCAGACCGTCACGGCAACCGCCTCGCTCCCAGGATCTCCTGTGCACGTGCGGCGATCCGCTCGGCCAGGGCGGGAACGGGGGAGTCCGCCGGAAGGACCAGGTAGCGGTCCGGGGACTGTGCGGCGAGGTCCAGGAAGGCCTGACGGACCTGGTCGTGGAACTCCTCGGATTCCTGCTCCATGCGATCCTCCGTGCGGGAGGACCGGCGCGCGCGCCCCGTGGCCGCACTCACGTCCAGCAGCACCGTCAGATCGGGCATGAGTCCGCTCACGGCCCAGGTGTTGAGGTCGCGCACCACGGCGGTACCCAGTCCACGGCCTGCGCCCTGGTACGCCACCGAGGAATCGAGGTAGCGGTCGGTCACCACCACCTCCCCGCGCTGCAAAGCAGGGCGGATCACGGTCTCCACATGGGCACTGCGCGAGGCGGCGAACAGCAGCGCCTCCGTCCGTGCGCCCACGGGGGCGTACGCAGGATTCAGGACCAGGTCACGGATCTCCTCACCCATGGGCGAGCCGCCGGGTTCGCGGGTGGTCAGGACGGTGTGGCCGGTGTCCTGGAGGTTGCGGGTCAACCGCTTGATCTGGGTGCTCTTGCCTGCGCCGTCTCCGCCTTCCAACGCGATGAACAGCCCCGGGTACCGTTCGACCGAGCCAGGTTCGTCTGAGCTGCGGTCCTCGGAGGCCTGGCCGGTCGGATCGCCATGGGGAGCGGTGGAAGTCACTGCTCAACTGTAACGGCGGGATCGGACGACGCGACGGGCGAGCCTATTCTTGTGGCATGTCTGATTCCACGGGCCTCCGGCCTGACACGGTCGTGGTTACCGGCGGCCGTCCCGAACCCGTTCACGACGCACCCGTGAGCCCCGCCGTCGTCCTGACCTCGACCTATCGCGGAGCCGGGGAGATGACC
Organism: Kocuria soli; assembly: GCF_003797835.1. Classification (GTDB taxonomy): domain Bacteria; phylum Actinomycetota; class Actinomycetes; order Actinomycetales; family Micrococcaceae; genus Kocuria; species Kocuria soli. The sequence goes on along the minus strand of NZ_RKMF01000015.1, from coordinate 24,380 downwards.
GACACCGACCGTGGGTACGGTCGGATGTCCAATCCCACGTGGGAGGACTTCGAAGGGGTGCTCGGTCGGCTCGAGCACGCGGACCTGCCCGCACTGGCGGTGGCCTCCGGGCTGGCCGCCGTGGGGACCGTCATGTCACTCGTACCCGTCGGTGGGCGGGTGGTCATGCCCACCCACGCCTACCAGGGCTCCCAGGTCCTGGTCGACGACGCACAACGCGCGGGCCACTTCACCGTGACCCGGGTGGACGTCACGGACACGCAGGCGGTCCTGGAGGCTGCCGACGGTGCCGACCTGGTCTGGCTGGAGTCTCCGACGAACCCCATGCTGGAAGTGGCCGACCTGCCCGAGATCCTGGCGGCCACCCGTGCCTCTGGGGTGCTGACCGCCGTCGACAACACCTTTGCCACGCCCTTGCTGCAACGGCCCCTGACTCTCGGCGCGGACATCGTGGTGCACTCGGTGACCAAGTACCTGGCCGGGCATTCCGACGTCGTCCTGGGGGCCGTGCTGACCTCCGACCCCGACCTGTGGGCGCGGTTGAAGCACCACCGCACCATCAACGGTGCGATCCCCGGGACTTTCGAGACCTGGCTGGCCCTGCGGGGCATGCGCACCCTGTCGCTGCGGGTCGAGCGTTCGGGCCGCTCAGCGCTGGACCTGGCCGCGCGCCTTGCCGAGCACCCCGCCGTGACACGGGTGCGGTACCCCGGCCTGACCTCGGACCCGGGGCACGTCCGGGCGGCGGCCCAGATGGACGGTGGGTACGGGGCGATCATCAGCGTCGAGCTGGCCACGGATGCCGACGGCGCTCAACGAGTGGTCGAAGCCCTCGAGGTGTGGACCCCGGCCACCTCGCTGGGAGGAGTGGAGTCCCTGGTGGAGCGGCGGCGAAGGCACCACGACGAACCGGCGACCGTCCCCGAATCACTGCTGCGGCTGTCCGTGGGGATCGAGAACGTCGAGGACCTGTGGGCGGACCTGGATCGCGCGTTGGCGACCGTTAGGCTCGGATCATGACCCTCTCGCCCTTCGAGTACCTGATCTCGCAGCTCGTCACCTGGACCGATGTGGCGGCTATTGTGTTCGTGGCTGTCCTGTGCGGCCTCGCCTTCTTCCACTGCCTGGCCAGGACCAAGGCCGTCCAGTTCCAGCGCGCGTTCAAGCGGACGCGGAACTTCTGGCTGGCCGCGACCGGCGCTTGCTTTGCCGTGATCGCACTGGTCCTGGCCATGATTCTCACCGGGCAGTTGGCAAGCAGCAGCTCCTACTTCGTGGCGCTCATCACCGCCACGGTCTGCGGCGTCTATCTCGCGGACGTCAAGCCCGCCGTCGACGTGGAATCCTCCGGTCCCTCTGCCTGGTGACCCGCGGTCCCGCGGCGATCCCAGACCTTTCAGCACGCGGAACCACGAATTCACACAGGAACGCAGACACAGGGCTGCAACACGAGACATCGGCGGTCGCCGCGGTGAAATACTGGGCGCATGGCTACTGAAGCGAAGTACAAGCTGATCCTGCTGCGCCACGGGCAGTCGGACTGGAACGAGAAGAACCTCTTCACCGGCTGGGTTGACGTGCCGTTGACCGAGAAGGGCAAGGGCGAGGCCACCCGCGGCGGTGAGCTGCTCAAGGAACGCGACATCCTCCCGGACATCGTGCACACCTCCCTGCTGCGTCGCGCGATCATGACCGCCAACCTCTCCCTGGACGCCACGGACCGTCACTGGATCCCCGTCAAGCGGTCCTGGCGCCTCAACGAGCGTCACTACGGTGCGCTTCAGGGCAAGGACAAGACCCAGGTGCGTGACGAGTACGGCGAAGAGCAGTTCATGACCTGGCGCCGTTCCTACGACGTGCCGCCGCCCGAGTTGGACGACGACGACGAGTTCTCGCAGGCCCACGATCCCCGCTACGCCGACGTGCAGGACGCCCCGCGCACCGAGTGCCTCAAGGACGTCCTGGAGCGTTTCCTGCCGTACTGGGAAGAGCAGATCGTCCCCGACCTCAAGGCCGGAAACGTGGTTCTGGTCGCCGCGCACGGCAACTCGCTGCGCGCGCTGGTGAAGCACCTGGACGGGATCTCCGACGACGACATCGCCGGCCTCAACATCCCGACCGGTATCCCCCTGTACTACGAGCTGGACCAGAACTTCCGCCCCGTGACTGCGGGCGGCGAGTACCTGGACCCGGAGGCCGCAGCGGCCAACATCCAGGCCGTGGCCAACCAGGGCAAGAAGTGACCTGACCCTGGCGGGCCCCCACCGACGGCCTCAGCACAAGGGCGGGGCCCACAACCGGATGGTTGTGGGCCCCGCCCTTGTGTGTTGGTCCCGCGGGTGACTCAGGCGTCAGAGCCGACGTGCCCGTGACCCGTCGGGTGCTCCACGGAGGCCGACGGGGTCCATTCACCCGTGACCAGGTAGGCAACCTTGCGGGTCACGGAGACCCCGTGGTCTCCGATGCGCTCGAGGTAACGGGCGGAGAGGGTCACATCCACGGCGGTGGAGACGGGGGAGTCCCAGTCCTCGTTGGTCAGCGCGGTGAAGACGCTCTGGTGCAGCTCGTTGACCTTTGCCTTCTTGGCGTAGATCGAGTCGGCCACCCCCATGTCGCGGGTTTCCAGGACCTGGATGACACCCTCGATGATCTCCAGGTCCAGATCGAACATCTGGGTGAACGTGTCCACCAGCTGCGGGGGCAGAACGGGTTCCGGGTAGCGACGACGGGCGTCCTGGGCCAGGTGGCGCGCCAGGTCGCCCATACGCTCGAGCGAAGAACTCATCCGCAGCGCACCCACGATCATCCGCAGGTCGGAGGCCACGGGCGCCTGCAGGGCCAGGATGTCGATCGACCGCTCGTCGAGTTCGTTCTGCATGAAGTCGATGCGGGCGTCTCCCGCGATGACTTCCTGCGCGGTCTCCAGGTCGGCGTCCAAGAAGGCCTGGCGGGCCTCGCTCAAGGCCTTGTCCACCAGTTTGGCGATTTCAACCAGTTCCTCGCCGACCTGCTTCAGTTCAGCCTGGAAAACTTCGCGCATCGCGCGCTCCTCTCACATCGCGTGTCCAGCGCGGGAGGAAACGGCGGCCGGATCAGTCGGCCGCGTCCCCCGTGTGGGCATCGACAATTTTCGGGCGCACGGCAGCGCCCGTAGATCCATCAGAAGAGTTTACCGGCGGTGCCGACCCCGTGCGTGCCCGGGCCGGTCCCGACGGCGGTCGGGTGGGTGAACGTCTGACCAACTCGTGCGTAACCGTTCATGACCAGGTGACGCGCGGGGTCCCCACGGGGGTGGTTCTGCCCCCACCGGGTAGTTCGGCCGCTTACTCTAGGTGCCGTGGACTCATCCGTCGTCGCCGCCGTCTCCGGGCTCATCGGCCTGCTGCTTGGCCTGAGCGGTCTCCTGGTGCTCCGGGGGACCCCCCGTCGCCGTGCGGACGCACTGGAGATCGACGAACCGGGCCTGCCCGATGGAGCCGCCGACGTGCTGTCCGTGATCGGACAGGCCTACGTGGTGGTGGACGGTGTGGACGGTGTTGTCAGGGCATCACCGGCCGCCTACGCCTTCGGACTGGTGCGCGGATACTCCGTGGCCCAGGAGGACTTGCTGAAGATGATCCGGTCCGTGCGGGCCACGGGAGTGACGGAGGAATACCGCCTGGAACTCGGACGCGGTCCCAACCACTCCGGTGCCACGGTCCTGGACGTGCGCGTGGCGATCCTAGGCGACGAGTACGTCCTGCTGCTCGCGGAGGACCAGACGGAGATCGTCCGGGCACAGTCCGTGCGCAGCGACTTCGTGGCCAACGTGTCGCACGAACTCAAGACCCCCGTGGGTGCCATCCGCCTGCTGTCCGAAGCCATCGGCGACGCCGCCGACGATCCCGACGCCATCCGTCACTTCACCCAGAGCCTGCACAAGGAGTCAGAACGCCTGACCGCGCTGGTGCAGGACATCATGGAACTCTCCCGCCTGCAGGGCACCGACGTCGTCGCGGCGGGCCGCCCCGTGGACCTGGACCGGGTCATCGGTGAGGCCGTGGACCGGAACCGCCTCACCGCTGAGTCGCGCGAGATCAAGATCGTCGTGGGCGGGCAGGTCCAGGCCCAGGCCTTCGGCGACGCCGACCTGCTCACCACCGCCCTGCGCAACCTGATCGACAATGCCATCCGCTACTCGCCGCCCGCAACACGCGTGGGGGTGGGTGTCCGGGAGCGCGAGGGCATGATCCAGATCTCCGTGACCGACCAAGGCCCCGGCATCTCCGAAGAGGAGCAGGAACGGATCTTCGAGCGCTTCTACCGCGTGGACGCGGCGCGCTCGCGGCAGACCGGCGGCACCGGGCTGGGACTGAGCATCGTCAAGCACGTGATGCAGCAGCACGGCGGTGAGGTCACGGTCTGGTCCCGGGAAGGGCAGGGCTCCACCTTCACTCTGTCGGTTCCGGTCATGGAGGACATGGACGCCCTCGATCAAGCGGCCGAGGGGACCGAGAAGCCCGGCGAACCACCGCAGCCCGCAAGGAACCAACCGACCGACCGCGGTGCCGGAGAGCTCGCGGCGCCGATGACCAACCAAGACGCGAACGGAGAACTACGATGACCCGGATCCTGATCGTCGAAGACGAGGAATCCCTGTCGGATCCCCTGTCCTACCTGCTCGGTCGTGAGGGGTTCGAGACCGAGGTCGTGGACAACGGCCTCGACGCCGTCAGCGAATTCGAACGCGCCGGGGCCGACCTGATCCTTCTGGACCTCATGCTCCCGGGCCAGTCAGGAACCGAGGTCTGCCGTCAGATCCGCCAACGCTCCGCAGTGCCCATCATCATGCTCACCGCCAAGGACGCGGAGATCGACAAGGTCGTGGGCCTCGAGCTGGGCGCGGACGACTACGTGACCAAGCCCTACTCCTCCCGCGAGCTCGTCGCCCGGATCCGGGCCGTGCTGCGTCGTCGTACCGAACCCGAGGAGGTGGAGACGGCCACGGTGGCCGCCGGACCGGTCCGGATGGACGTCGAACGCCACGTGGTCAGCGTCGCGGGCGAGGACATCAGCATGCCCCTCAAGGAGTTCGAGCTGCTCGAGATGCTGCTGCGCAACGCCGGTCGGGTGCTGACCCGCGGCCAGCTGATCGACCGCGTGTGGGGTTCCGACTACGTCGGCGACACCAAGACTCTGGACGTCCACGTCAAACGTCTGCGCTCCAAGATCGAGCCGGACCCCTCGGATCCCAAACACCTGGTCACGGTCCGTGGCCTGGGGTACAAGTTCGAACTGTGAACCCTTGCGCCTGAGCGCCGCGCAACCCTGAGCGCTCCGTCGCTGGGTGCGGGCACGACGAAGGCCGGGGAGGAACCCATCCAGTGGGTTCCTCCCCGGCCTTCGTCGAAGCGTAGGAGTGCGATGCGCAGACGGGTCAGTGCCCGCCTTCTTCACCCTCCGGGGCCGGGGTGTTGGACGGGTTGCCCGGCGTGGACGGCGCCCCGCCCGGGATGTACTCCGCGTAGCGCGGGAACGTGTGGTCCAGAACCGGGACGGACTTGGTCAGGGAACCGCCGTCGGTGGTGAAGGTGACCTCGACCATCTCACCGGGCTGGGCTCCGGCGGGTTCCAGCAAGGTCTGGTTGTCGGTGTCCTCGAGCCGCGTCTCGCTGTCCGCCGGGACCTCGATCTGCGCGTTGGCTTCGGAGGTCTTCAGCTCCAGCGTGATGTCCTGGTCCGAATCGTTGACCACGGTGCCCAGGACGCGGCCGGGATCCTGCTCCGACTTGGCAACGATCAGGATGTTGTTCAGTGAGACGTCGTCGATCTTCTCCACCAAGCCGTCCGAACCCGAGTACTCCAACGTGGTGGCTTCGGGGTTGACGTACGAGCAACCGGTCACTGACACGGTGGCTGCGACAACTGCAGCACACAGGCCAACCATCCTGACCTGCTTGCGGGCGGCGATGTTCACGGCGCGAACTCCTCGACGGTTCGATGTCTTTTGAATCTCATGCTATCCGCTTGACGACGGTTCGTCCGCATCCGAGACCCGGATGGCAGCACAGGTTGCAGGCCGCTACATGGTTCGAACGTCCGGGCCGGGGCCGATCGCTGCCCGCGGACGCCCGGAAACACGCCGAAGCCCCGTGCTAGAATCGGTCGTCGGAAAGGGGCACAAAACATGGTTTTCGAGGTTGGCGAGACAGTCGTCTACCCCCACCACGGGGCGGCACTGATCGAAGAGATCAAGACCCGCACCATCAAGGGCGAAGAGAAGATGTACCTCAAGCTCAAGGTCACCCAAGGTGATCTGGTGATCGAGGTACCCGCGGAGAACGTCGACCTGGTGGGCGTCCGCGACGTCGTCGACGAAGAAGGCCTCAAGGAGGTCTTCGCGGTCCTGCAGGCGCAGGACGTCGAGGAAGCCAGCAACTGGTCGCGTCGCTACAAGGCCAACGTGGAAAAGCTCGCCTCCGGTGACGTGCTCAAGGTTGCGGAAGTCGTCCGTGACCTCTGGCGGCGGGACAAGGACCGTGGCCTGTCCGCTGGCGAGAAGCGCATGCTCACCAAGGCTCGTCACATCCTGACCTCGGAGCTGGCGCTGGCCAAGGACATCGACGAAGAAGAGGCAGAGAAGCGCCTCGACGACGTCCTGGCGGCCTGATCCGCTCGATCACGCACGGTCACCGTCTCCGACGGCGGACCTGCTGACTCCCGCGCCATGACGCCACAGCCACCACGAGTTCAGACGACGGCGAACCCACCCATTCCCGGTGGGTTCGCCGTCGTCGTCGTTGCGGCAGGATCCGGAACCAGGCTGGGGCAGGGCATCCCCAAGGCCTTGGTCCGGGTGGGTGACCGCACGATCCTGGAACACTGCCTCACCGGCATCACCACCTCCGGTGTGACCGCCGACGACGGCGACTGGGACGAAGGCCCCGTGGTGGTCACTGTGCCCGCCGGGGACACCGGCCTGACGGACGTTGCTCGCAGCCAGGGCGCTGTCGCTGTGACCGGCGGTGCCGATCGTGCGGACAGCGTGCGCAACGCCCTGGAGCACCTCCGCGCCCTCGGGTGCCGACCCCGGGGCGTTCTGGTGCACGACGCCGCCCGGTGTCTTGCACCCACGGAGGTGTTCGCCAGGGTTGCCCGAGCGCTGGTGGACGGTCAGGAGGCGGTGATCCCGGTCCTCCCCGTCGTGGACACCATCCGTGCGGTGGATGGAACGGGTGCTTGTCAGGGCGTGGTCGATCGCAGCGGCCTCCGCGCTGTTCAGACCCCGCAAGGCTTTGACTGGGATCTCCTGTTGGCGGTCAACGACGCCGCCGCAGACCACCCGGAGGTCTCCGTCACGGACGATGCCTCCTTGGTGGAGAAGTTCTCCGACCGCACCGTCCACACCGTTGCGGGGGATGACGCCGCCCTGAAGATCACCCGCCCCTTGGACCTGGTCCTCGCCGAGGCGCTGCTGGCCAGAACGCTGAACAGGACGGAGCCCCGACCGTGACCGAACCGGTACTGCCCCGCACGGGAATCGCCGTGGACGTGCACGCCTTTGCCGATGACCAGGAGTGCGCCGCAGCCGAGGACGGGCTGGTGCCCCTGTGGCTCGCGGGCCTGTACTGGCCGGGGGAGCGCGGGCTGTCCGGACACTCGGACGGCGACGTCGTCGCCCACGCGGCCGCGGACGCCTTGTTCTCCGCCGCCGGGTGCGGAGACCTGGGCTCGAACTTCGGGGTGGACCGCCCCGACATGAAGGGCGCCTCCGGGCTGCGGATCCTCGCGGAGGCGGCCGAGATCGTCAGTCGGGCGGGGTTCACCCCCGGGAACATCGCCGTGCAACTCGTCGGCCAGAAGCCCAAGTTCGCACCCCGCCGGGACGAAGCCCAAGCCGCCCTCACCCGCGCTGCCGGGTGCTCCGTGACCGTGTCCGCCACGACCTCCGACCACCTGGGATTCACCGGACGTGGCGAGGGCCTGACCGCTGTGGCCACCGCCTTGGTGATCCCCACGCCCTGACCCGGGGCGGGTGCCGAGCGGGTTCCCGCACGGTCCAGGCGACCGGAGGGTGAGGGCGGCCCACCGGGCCGACCCCGGGGTCGATAGACTTGCCCGCGTGACCTTGCGCTTCTACGACACTGCGACCGCCTCCGTCCGCGACTTCACGCCCGTCCACCCGGGGGAGGCCAGGCTCTACTACTGCGGCGCCACCGTGCAGGGCCGACCCCACATCGGCCACGTCCGCTCGGCACTCGTGTTCGACATCCTGAGCCGATGGCTGCGCTTCCGCGGGTACCGGGTCACCTCGGTCCGCAACGTCACGGACATCGACGACAAGATCCTGACGAACTCGGCGGCCTCCTACCGGGAGGACTTCGACGGCGAGCACCCCCTCGAACCCTGGTGGGCGCTGGCCTACCGGTTCGAAAAGGTCTTCACCCAGGCCTACGCCGCTCTGGGCATCGAGGACCCGACCTACGAGCCCCGCGCAACGGGCCACGTGCCGGAGATGCACGAACTGATCGCGGAGCTCATCGATGCCGGTCACGCCTACCCGGCTCAGGACGGATCCGGCGACGTCTACTTCGACGTGCGTTCCTGGCCCCGTTACGGCGAACTGACCCGGCAACGCGTCGAGGACATGCAGGACGCCCCCGACGCCGATCCGCGCGGCAAGCGCGACCCGCGTGACTTCGCCCTGTGGAAGGGACACAAGGACGGAGACCCGCAGACCGCGTCCTGGGATTCGCCCTGGGGCCGAGGACGCCCGGGGTGGCACCTTGAGTGCTCGGCGATGGCGGGCAAGTACCTGGGCGAGACCTTCGACATCCACGGCGGCGGACTGGACCTGCGTTTCCCGCACCACGAGAACGAACTGGCCCAGTCCGCGGCGGCCGGACGCGGGTTCGCGAACTTCTGGTTGCACAACGGCCTGGTCACCTACGAGGGCGACAAGATGTCCAAGTCCATCGGCAACACGATCGCCCCGGACGAGATGCTCCGGTTGGCTCGGCCCCTTGCCGTGCGTTACTACCTGGGCCAGGCCCAGTACCGGTCCGTGCTCGACTACCGCCCGACGTCCCTGGAGGAGGCCACGGCCGCCGTCGAACGCGTCGAGGCCTTCCTCAAGGCCGCCGCGGAGGCCGGACTGGACCTGACCTGGACGGCCGAGGACGTGCCGGAGGCCTTTGCCGAGGCCATGGACGACGACCTCAACGTGCCGCGCGCTCTCGGCGCCCTGCACGACGCCGTACGGCAGGGCAACGCCGTGCTCCACGGTGAGCAGGCCGGTGGGAACAGCGACCAGGAGCACGACGGTGTGGCGGCCTCCCAGGCGCGTGCCGTTGCGGCCATGACCGAGATCCTGGGGCTGCGTCAGCTCATGGACCTGGAGGGCACCGCCGGTGGGGGTGAGCACGCTGCACTGGACCACCTGGTCCGGGACCTTCTGGATCGCAGGGCCGCGGCCCGGGCGGACAAGGATTGGGCGGAAGCCGACCGGTTGCGGGATACTCTGTCGGCCGCCGGTGTGAGCGTGGCCGACGGTGCGAACGGGTCCACCTGGACCCTGGGCTGACACCCGATCCAGGGCCGACACAGCACGACACGGACCGAGCACGGCGAGCAACCGAGGCCTCCACGGAACACGGGGCCGGACGAACAGGCGGGATGAGGACAATGGCAGCAGGTCGACGACCGGGCGCGGGCAACAGCAAGAAGAAGGGGCCCAGCGTGGGAACCGGGGGTCACGGACGCCGTCGTCTCGAAGGCAAGGGCCCCACCCCCAAGGCCGAGGACCGGCCGTACCACAAGGCTCACAAGATGAAGAAGGCCGCCGAGCGCCGCAACGCAGCGCGCCCCAAAGGTGCCGCCGACCGCGGACCGGCGAAGACCCACAACCGCCGCGGGCCCGGCAAGACCGAGGACCTGGTGACCGGACGCAACTCCGTGCTCGAGTCGCTGCGCTCGGGCATCCCGGCCAAGACGCTGTTCATCGCGACCAGGATGGAGGTCGACGACCGGATCCGGGAGACGCTCAAGCTGTGCGCCGAGGCGAACGTGCCGGTGCTCGAGGCCACCAAGCCCGAACTCGATCGCTTGACCGAGGACGCCGTGCATCAGGGGGTCGTGCTCCAGGTGCCGCCGTACGAGTACGAGGACGCCGATGACCTGCTCGAGTCCGTCATGGGCCAGTGGCAGGACCGCGCCCAGGGGGAGGACGGCCGCCCGCCGCTGGTGGTGGCCCTGGACGGCATCACCGACCCCCGGAACCTGGGTGCCATCATCCGCAGCGTCTCCGCCTTCGCCGGCGATGCCGTGATCCTCCCGGAGCGACGTTCGACCGGGGTGACCGCAACCGCCTGGAAGACCAGTGCGGGCGCTGCCGCCCGGGTGCCCGTCGGCAAGGCCACCAACCTCAACCGTGCGGTGGAGAAGGCCAAGGCCAACGGGTACTTCGTAGTGGGTCTCGACGGCGGAGGCGACGTCGACCTCCCGGGTCTGAAACTGGCCACCGAACCGTTGCTCGTGGTCGTCGGCTCCGAAGGCAAGGGCCTCTCCCGCCTGATCACGGAGAACTGCGACCAGATCGTGTCCATCCCGATCGACTCGGCCATGGAGTCCCTCAACGCGTCCATGGCGGTGGGCATCACCCTCTACGAGATTGCGCGGCGTCGTGCCGGCTAGCGACCGCCCGCTCAGTTCCAACCACCCGAGACCCCGTTCACGTCCCCTGGGGGTCTCGCGGACACCGGGGGAGAGCCTCGCGGCGAACGTCGCGGTCTGGGCCCCTGGATTGGAGTCGGTGGATCTGATCTGGGCCGAACCGGGCCAGTCCTGGCAGCGTCACACGTTGCGGCACCTCTCGGGTGGGATCCACTTCGATCTCATCCACGTCAGCCCCGACCGTGCACTGGCCGCGGCCAACAGCGACCGCGACCCATACGTGTTCATGGCCTTGCCGCCGGGCACCCGTTACGGGTTCATCCCGTCGTCCTCGACCATGCTCAGGGAGGGCAACCGGACGCCTGAGACCGAGCAGATCCTGCTGGACCCGCACGGGCTGGGCCTCGAGCGGGTGGGAAGGCCGGACCATCTGCCGATCCACGACCCCCGGACCGATGCCTACGGAACCCGCTATGTCTCCTCCGTGGTCGACGAGCGCTTCGACTGGGACGGGGACGTGCACCCGGACATCCCGTGGCGTGACACGGTGATCTACGAGGCCCACGTGAAGGGCCTGACCATTCAGCACCCGGAAATCCCCGAGGACCTCCGTGGAACGTACGCGGGCCTGGCCCACCCGGTCATGACCGACTACCTCAAGTCCCTGGGCGTCACCACGGTCGAGCTCCTGCCCATCCACGCGCACCTGGACGAAGCGCACCTGACCGAGAACGGTCTCAGCAACTACTGGGGCTACAACACGCTGTCCTACTTCGCCCCGCACGCGGCCTACGCGACGCCACAGGCCCGCGCCCGCGGATCCCAGGGCGTGCTGGAGGAGGTCAAGGCCACGGTCAAGGCGTTGCACGCGGCCGGGCTGGAGGTCGTGCTCGACGTCGTCTACAACCACACGGCCGAAGGCGGGGCAACGGAGCAGGCCTACTGTTGGCGCGGTCTGGGGGACCAGCAGTGGTACCGCCATCACGACGGCCACTACCTGGACATGACCGGATGCGGGAACACCCTGGACTTCGCCAACCCCAACGTGGTGCGCATGGCCCTGGACTCCCTGCGGTACTGGGTGCGGCAGCTCCACGTCGACGGCTTCCGCTTCGACCTGGCCCCCGCGTTGGCGCGGGACGCCAGCCACCACTTCACCGCGCGCCACCCGTTCCTGGTGGCCGCCAACGCGGATCCCGCGATCGGCGCCTCCAAGCTGATCGCCGAACCGTGGGACGTGGGCATGGGCGGCTGGCAGACGGGCAACTTCCCTCCCGGTTGGGCGGACTGGAACGATTCCTACCGGGACACCGTGCGCGACTTCTGGCTCACCGATCAGCGGGCCATCGCGTCCGGGGGCACCGGCGGCAGCCTGTCCCGGCTCGCGGACGCCCTTGCGGGGTCGAACAGCCGGTTCGCCGCCTCCGGGCGAACCCCGCTGGCGGCCGTCAACTTCGTCACGGCGCACGACGGGTTCACGCTCTACGACCTGACCGCCTACGACCAGAAGCACAACCAGGCCAACCGCGAGGACAACCGGGACGGGACGAACGACAACCACTCCTGGAACCACGGTGAGGAAGGCCCCGCCGGCACCGCGTCGGTCCGGGCCGCGCGAGCCCGCACCGCGCGCAACATGATGGCCACGTTGCTGCTCTCCCAGGGCACCCCCATGATCACGGCAGGCGACGAGTTCCTGCGCTCGCAGGGCGGCAACAACAACGCCTACTGCCAGGACTCACCCATCGGGTGGGTGAACTGGAGCATGACGCCCGCGGACCGTGCCATGCTCTCCTGCACCCGGGAGCTGCTCAAGTTGCGGCGACGCTTCATGAACGCCCAGCCGGACGACTACATGCACCGCGTGCAGGACGTGCGGATGGACTGGTTCTCCCCGAACGGCACCCCCATGCAGCCCGACGAATGGCAGGCCGCGGGATTCCGGACGGTGCAGATGGCCGTCGGGGCCCGGTCGGGAACGGCGAAGGGCATGGTCCTGGTCAACGGTGGCCCGAACGACGTCGAGGTGAGGCTGCCCGACCAGGACTCCGTGGAAGCGTTCACGGGCACGGAGACGCCCGACGATGCCGACCGTTCGGTCCTGACCGGATTCGAGCTGCTGTTCTCGACTGACGCGGCCCTTCGACCCTTCTACGGAACGGCCATCCCAGCGGGAGGTTCGACCGTGGCCCCTGCGATGTCGGTGACGGTGCTGCACCTGGTCTGACCCGGTCCGCACCACGTGTCCGACACAGTCGCACCCACCAAAAAGCGAACGGCCGTTCCGGGAAAATTCCCGGAACGGCCGTTGCCGTACTCCTGGAGTCAGGCCGTGGCCACCAGACCCAGTTCGGCCCTATTGGTCAGGGACTCGTGCTGCGGGAGGACCCGCACCGTGTACCCGAACGGGCCGGAGCGGTCGATCGTGATCGAACCGGTGAAAGCCCACTTTCCGTCGTCGGTGCTGCGCACCTGGTCCAGCCGCGCGAAGCTGCGCTCGTGAATGTGATCGGACTCGGAAACCCGTCCGTACCCGATTTCCACGTTCACATCCGTTGGCTCGAGTTCGCCCAGGTTCACGTACGCGGTCACCGTGAGGTTGTCGCCGATCTGCGGCACCTCGGCCACGGCGTCGGCCTCAACATGATCGACCCGGACCTCCTGCCAGTGACGCCGGACATTCTCGGTCCACTTGGACGCAACACGGGCCGCGGCGTGGTCCTCGGCCGCCACACTCCGCCCCGAGTCGGCCGCGGGCACGTAGAGCTGCGTGACGTAGTTCTCGAGCATGCGTTTGGAGGACACCTTGGGGCCGAGGGTCGCGAGGGTGTGCTTGACCATGGCCAGCCACTGGTGGGGCACGTTGTCACCGCCGTCGGCCGACTTCTCACCGTAGAACCGCGGCGCCACGTGGTCCTCGATCAACTCGTAGAGTGCGGCCGCCTCGATGTTGTCGCGTTCGTCGGTCGAGGCGCGGTTGTCCGCCGTCGGAATGGCCCAACCGTTCTGGCCGTCGTACATCTCGTCCCACCACCCGTCGAGTACGGACAGGTTCAGGCCCCCGTTGATGGCGGCCTTCATGCCCGAGGTTCCGCAGGCCTCGAGGGGGCGGAGCGGGTTGTTCAACCAGACGTCGCACCCCGGGAACAGGGTCCGGGCCATGGCGATGTCGTAGTTGGGCAGGAACACGATCCGGTGCCGGACCTCGGGGTCGTCCGTGAACTTCACCAGGTCGCGGATCATCTGCTTGCCCATCTCGTCGGCCGGGTGCGACTTGCCCGCGACCACCAGCTGGACGGGGTGCTGCGGATCCAGCAGCAGCCGCTTGAGCCGCTCAGGGTCGCGCAGCATCAGGGTCAGGCGCTTGTAGGTGGGGACACGACGGGCGAAGCCGATGGTCAGGACATCCGGATCCAGCACGGATTCGGTCCACCCGAGTTCGGCGTCGGCCGCGCCGCGCTTCTTCCAGGACGCGCGCAGCCGCGTGCGGACGTCTTCCACCAGGGCTTCACGGAGTTCACGACGCACGGCCCATAGCTTCGCGTCGTCGACCTTGAGCACGGCGCGCCACCGGGAGGCGAGATCCGGCTGGGAGCGGTCCACCGCGAGTTCCTCGATCCGCGGATCGATCCAGGACGGGACGTGGACGCCGTTCGTCACGGAGCTGATCGGGACCTCGTCGTGGTCGAATCCCGGCCAGAGTCCGGCGAACATCTCGCGCGAGACCTTGCCGTGCAGCTGTGCCACACCGTTGGCGCGCTGCGCCAGGCGCAGGCCCATGACGGCCATGTTGAACTTGCTCGGGTCGCCACCTTCGTAGTTCTCATCGCCCAGCGCCAGAACGTTCGCAGTGGGGACCGCCGGGACCAGACCGGCAGAGAAGAACCGGTGGATCTGGTCCTTCTCGAAGCGGTCGATGCCTGCGGGCACGGGAGTGTGCGTGGTGAAGACGGTAGCCGAACGAACGGCGGTCAGGGCCTCTTCCCAGGACATGGGAACCCCGGTCTCGCCAGGGGCCATGAGCTCGGAGATCCGTTCGATCCCCAGGAACCCGGCGTGGCCTTCGTTGCAGTGGAAGACCTCGGGCTCCGGTGCTCCGGTCAGGCGGGAGAAGGTGCGCAGGGCGCGCACGCCACCCATGCCGAGCAGCAGTTCCTGCTGGAGCCGGTGATCGCCGCCGCCGCCGTAGAGGCGGTCCGTGACGTTACGTGCGTGTTCGTCGTTGTCGGCGATGTTGGAGTCCAACAGCAGCAGCGGCACGCGACCGACGTCGGCCCGCCAGATCTGTGCGAGCAGTCGCCGACCGTCGGGCAGCGGCAACTCCACGCGGGCCGGGGTCCCGTCCTCCTCGCGCAGGAGGCTCAGGGGCAGTCCGTCGGGGTCCAGGACCGGGTAGTTCTCGAGCTGCCAGGCGTCGCGGGACAGGGACTGCTTGAAGTACCCGTGCTGGTAGAGCAGGCCGACGCCGACGATCGGGATGCCCATGTCGGAGGCGGTCTTGAGGTGGTCGCCGGCCAGGATGCCCAAGCCGCCGGAATACTGCGGGAGAACGGAGGTGATGCCGTATTCGGCGGAGAAGTAGGCGATGGACTTGGGTGCGTCTGCGGAGAGTTCCTGCTGGTACCAGAGGGACTCGGTCAGATAGGTCTCCAGGTCGGCGTCGAGCGCGCGGATGTGTTCGACCGTTTCCGGGTCGTGGGCGATCTGTTGGATTTCTTCGCGCGTCAACGAGCCGAGCAACTTGACCGGGTCGTGGTTGACGCTGTCCCAAGCCTGCGGGTTGAGATCGGCGAAAAGCTGTTCGGTGGGCTTGTGCCACGACCAGCGGAGGTTGTTGGCGAGCCTGCTCAGAGGGCGAATCGACTCGGGGAGGACAGTGCGTACGGTGAACCTGCGGATAGCCTTCACAGGCGCAGGATAGCCGCTGCCGGGCCGCCGCACGATTTCGTTGCACGTCCTCTCACGATCACCGGTTGTGAGGCTCCGCATGACGCTGGACAGGTCCTACTTTCGCGACCGACTACTACCGGAGCGGTCCGACTGACTACGGTGTGAGATGTGACTTCGAATGACTCGAACAAGCCCGCAGCCATCAAGCCCGAAGCCGTCGATCCCCGTGCTCCACGCCGTTCGTCGACGGACGGAGCCGTCACGAAACCGGCCCCGGCGTCCTCGCCCCTGCCGGCGACCGGTGCCGCCGCAGCAGGTACCACCGAGGCCGAGGCGGTCCTGGACCGTTCCGGGTTGGTCTACGGGCGTATCCCGATCGAACAGGTCTCGCCCGTGGTGCACGAAGGGCGACGCCCCGCGACCGCACTGCCCGGGGAGGACATCCGGGTTCAGGCCACGGTCTTCAGGGAAGGCCACGACGCACTCGGCGTCTCCGCGGTCCTCTTCGACCCGCAGGGTGAAGTGCGTCAGCGCGTGCCCATGAAGCTGACGGCACCGGGTACCGACCGGTACGAAGGATGGCTCCGGCCGGAATCCGTCGGTGACTGGAGCTTCGAGGTCGAGGGCTGGTCCGACGTCTTCGGCACCTGGCACCACGACGCGTCGATCAAACTGGCCGTCGGCCAGGACGTCGAACTCATGATGGATGAAGGCGCCCTGGTCTTCGAGCGGGCCGCGGAGGAGACCGATCGCCCCGAGGCCCAGCGGCGGCACTTCGCGTCAGTCGCCGAACACTTGCGGGACCGCTCCGTGCCCGCCGGGCAACGCTTCGCGCAGGCCACCGACCGAGGCATCCTCTCCGCGGTGGAGCACCAGCCGATCCGCGCCCTGGTGACGACGTCGCAGCGCTACCCGTTGCGGGTCGAGCGCGACGAGGCCGGACGCGGCGCCTGGTACGAGTTCTTCCCGCGTTCGGAAGGCGCCGAATGGGACCCGGAGACGGGCCGCTGGCGCTCGGGCACGCTGGTCACGGCGGCGGAACGCCTCGACGCGGTGGCCGGAATGGGCTTCGACGTCATCTACCTGCCGCCGATCCACCCGATCGGTGTCGCGCACCGCAAGGGCCCCAACAACTCGCTGACCCCCGCCCCCGGTGATCCCGGATCGCCCTGGGCCATCGGTGCCGCCGAGGGCGGGCACGACACCATTCACCCGGACCTCGGCGGTTTCGAGGAGTTCGATGCCTTCGTGGCACGGGCCGAGGCCTTGGGGCTGGAAGTCGCGATCGACCTGGCGTTGCAGGCCTCTCCCGACCACCCGTGGGTCACGGAGCACCCGGAATGGTTCACCACGCGAGCGGACGGAACCATCGCCTACGCCGAGAACCCGCCCAAGAAGTACCAGGACATCTACCCCCTGAACTTCGACAATGACCCCGAGGGCCTTTCCCTGGAGGTCCTGCGGATCGTCAAACTGTGGATGTCCCACGGCGTGCGGATCTTCCGCGTGGACAACCCCCACACCAAGCCCCTGTGGTTCTGGGAGTGGCTGCTGGCAGAGGTCCACAAGGTCGACCCGGGCGTGGTGTTCCTCGCGGAGGCGTTCACCCGTCCCGCCATGATGCAGGGGTTGGCCAAAGCCGGTTACCAGCAGTCCTATTCCTACTTCACCTGGCGCAACGCCAAGTGGGAGCTCGAGGAGTACCTGCGGGAGATCTCGCAGGAGACCGCCGGGCACTACCGTCCCAACTTCTTCGTGAACACCCCGGACATCCTCACGGACTACTTCGTCCAGGGCGGGCGTCCGGCCTTCAAGATCCGCGCGGCCCTGGCGGCAACGGCGTCGCCGCTGTGGGGCATGTACGCCGGCTACGAGTTGTACGAGAACGTGCAGCGCCCGGGCGCCGAGGAAGCCAACGACAACGAGAAGTACCAGTACCGCCCCCGGGACTTCGACGCCGCCGAGGCACGTGGCGACTCCTTGGCCCCGTACGTGCGCCGCCTCAACCAGATCCGGCACGAGCACCCCGCACTGCTCGACCTGCAGAACCTCATCCTGCACAACACGGACGACGACGCCGTCCTGTGCTTCTCCAAGACCAAGACGGTGCAGGACGACGACGGCGAACACGAGGACACCCTGATCGTCGTCGTCAACACGGATCCGCACGCGGTGCGCATGGCCAACATCAACCTGGACCTGGCGGCGTTGAAGCTGCGCCCGGAGGATCTGGGTGAGGACGGCACCTTTGCCGCCGACGACCTGCTGACCGGTGCCTCGTGGCACTGGGGCGAGCACGTGTGGGTGCGACTCGACCCGTTCTACGAGCCCGTGCACATTGTTCAGGTGCGCCGTAGCCGATAATCGACAGAAATCAGCAGGAGGCTGAGGGTGTGCTCGCCCCGGGCAGGGGAGAGCACACCCTCACCGCCCCGCACGAATGACGCGCGAACCGACGTAGCCCAGGAGAAGTTGACTCTGTGAACGCCATCAATCCTTCCAACTTCGGGATCAACGCCCCGGGAATCTCCCACGATCCCGACTGGTTCCGCAAGGCCGTCTTCTACGAGGTCTTGGTCCGGGCCTTCTCGGACGCCAACGGCGACGGGTCGGGGGATTTCTCCGGGTTGATCGACAAGCTGGACTACCTGCAGTGGCTGGGAATCGACTGCCTGTGGATCCCACCGTTCTACGAGTCGCCGCTGCGTGACGGCGGGTACGACATCTCGGACTACTACTCGGTCCTGGACGAGTTCGGAACGGTGTCGGACTTCAAGCGGCTGGTCGCCGAGGCGCACGCCCGGGGGCTGCGGGTCATCACCGACCTTCCGCTGAACCACACCTCGGACCAGCACCCCTGGTTCCAGGCCTCCAGGGAGGATCCCGAGGGCCCGTACGGGGACTTCTACGTCTGGTCGGACACGGACGAGTTGTACCAGGACGCGCGCATCATCTTCGTGGACACCGAGGAGTCCAACTGGACCTTCGACCCCGTACGGCGGCAGTTCTTCTGGCACCGGTTCTTCTCCCACCAGCCCGATCTCAACTTCGAGAACCCCAAGGTCGAGGAAGCGGTCTTCGACGTCGTCAAGTTCTGGCTGGACATGGGGATCGACGGGTTCCGGGCCGACGCGATCCCGTACCTGGTCGAGGAAGACGGCACCAACTGCGAGAACCTCCCGGGAACCCACGACTTCCTGGTGCGGTTGCGTCGCATGGTCGACGAACAGTACCCGGGGCGCGTGATCATCGCGGAGGCCAATCAGCCGCCCGAGGAAGTGGTCGAGTACTACGGCAGCGAGGAGGACCCCGAGTGCCACATGTGCTTCCACTTCCCGATCATGCCGCGGATCTTCTACGCCCTGCGGGACCAGAAGGCGGCCCCCATCGTGGAGACCATGGACAACACCCCGGCCATCCCCAACGGGACCCAATGGGGAACGTTCCTGCGCAACCATGACGAGCTGACCCTGGAGATGGTCACTCCGGAGGAGCGCCAGGCCATGTTGGGCTGGTACGCCCCGGACTCCCGGATGCGTGCCAACGTGGGCATCCGGCGCCGTCTGGCCACGTTGCTGGACAACTCCCGGGCGGAGACGGAGCTGATCCACGCCCTCCTGTTCGCCATGCCGGGCAGCCCGTTCCTGTACTACGGGGACGAGATCGGAATGGGCGACAACATCTGGCTCGAGGACCGGGACGCCTCACGGACTCCGATGCAGTGGACTCCGGACCGCAACGCGGGGTTCTCCACGGCGGATCCCGGCAAGCTCTACCTGCCCGTGGTGCAGTCCCTGGTCCACAACTTCACGCAGACGAACGTGGAGGCCCAGCTCGCCTCCTCGTCGTCGCTGTTGCACTGGATCCGGCGCATGCTCTTGGTCCGCCGCGAACACCCCGCATTCGGCATGGGTGACTACCGCAACGTGCCCACCGACCACGAGTCCGTGCTGGCTTTCGTCCGTGACTACCGAGCCGAGGACGGGGACAAACACGCTCCGCAGTCGGAGACCCTGATCTGTGTGTTCAACCTGTCGCACACCCCGGCGAGGGCCACGCTGGACCTGGCCGAGTACGCGGGCCGGGGCTTGCGCGAGGTCTTCGGGGGAGAGACGTTCGGCGCCGTGGGCAACGACGGGAACTTCCACGTCACCCTGGGAACGCAGGACTTCTACTGGCTGCGCCTACGCGGGGCTCCCGACGCCGACGGCAACCAACCGGAGACCCGGGCACTGCCGATCGTCTCGTCCCTGGGCTGACGGGATGCACACCATGTGGAATCGGGCCGAACCACGGCGTTGACCCGCACCATGGCATGTTTCGACTACCAGGATTCGACCACCAGGATTCCACGATCAGGAGGGCTCCGTTGAGTACCACCGCCACACTTCCCGAACGAGTCCCCGGGGCGCTCGAAGAGCTCCTGACCGCTTGGCTGCCCACTCGCCGCTGGTTCCCGTTCGACGCCGCAGCAGGGTCTCCCCGCGTCTCGGTCATCGCTGAAGTACCGGTCCCCACGGCTTCTCCGGACACCGATTCCGCCGGGCAGACCGACGCCGGGCACATCGACGCCGGGCCTGCAGACGACGTGCACGTCCTGTACCTCGTCCGCGCCGAACTGAACGGCCGGAGCGAGCTCATGCAGGTTCCGTTGACCTTCGGCACCGCCGGGAGCGGGAGCAGCATCGGGTCCGTGCGAACCAGCCGCGGTACCGTGGAGGTCCGGGAGGCCGTCGACGACCCCCGGTTCCTGGAGGCCACGCTCGCTCTCATGCGGAACAACGGCCGCGTCGGCACCGGAGAACACGGATTGGTGGGGGCCGCCAACGGCTCCTTGAACGCCGTCAGCGCCGTACGTTCCGAGGACCAGGTACAGGTCATCTCCGCGGAACAGTCCAACACCTCCGTGATCGTGCGCCCGACCGAACCAGGCGAGGCCGCAGTGATCCTCAAGTTCTTCCGCGTGGTCTCTCCCGGAGCCAACCCGGACGTGGAAGTCGGCCGCGAACTGACGGATCTCGGGTGCTCCGTGGTCCCCAGGACCTGGGGATGGGCCGACCTCACCTGGGCCGCGGACTCGGGCGACGCCACGGGTCAGGTCGTCGTCGTCACCGAACTGATCGACGGCGCTTCGGACGCGTGGGCCGGAGCCGTGGAAGCAGCCACGGCCGGACAGGATTTCACCACTGAGGCTCGTGAACTCGGCCGTGCGACGGCCCGGATGCATCGCGACCTGGTCAGTGCTTTCGGGGCCAAGAAGCCCGACGACGAACAACGCCGGAGCCTCTTGGGCGCGATCCGGCAACGGATCGACTGGGCTCGCGAGGAGCTCTCGCCCCGGTTCGACCAGGACTCCACGCAGTTCGACGGCGCACTGACCGAACTCGATGCCGCGTGCAAGCTGCCACCCCTGCAGCGCATCCACGGTGACTACCACCTGGGGCAGGTTCTCCGGGGCGCGGACGGCGCGTATCGCATCCTGGATTTCGAGGGCGAGCCCCTGCGGCCCATCCACGAGCGTGTGCTGCCCGACCTGGCGCTGCGCGACGTCGTCGGAATGCTGCGATCGCTGGACTATGCGGCGGCCTTCGGCCAGAAAGCCGCCGGTGCCGATCGCACCCAGTGGGGTGAATCGGCGGCCGACGCGTTCCTTGAGGGCTGGTCGGAGGTCAGCCATAGGCCCGTAGACCGGCAGGATCCTGTCTTCCGTGCCCTGTGGCTGGACAAGGCCCTCTACGAGCTGGTGTACGAATCACGCAACCGTCCGAGCTGGGTGGACGTGCCCGCACAGGCGGTTGAAACTGCGTTGCGTCCGGTCGCGAGTACGTCTCAGGCCACGCCCGCGGACGGATCAACGGCACCCGCCACACCGTCCACCGAGGGCTCCGTAACCGCACCACCGGCCGGTCCCGATGCACTGCCGCAAACGCAGACGTCACCAGTAATGTCGCCCGAAACATCGCCCGCGGATCCCCCCGCAGAGCCCGAACACACCGGAAGTGAGCACCCCGTGGAACACACCGTCTCCGAGGACGTCCTGGCCGCTGTCGCCGAGGGTCGGTATTACGACCCCCACCAGATCCTTGGTGCGCACCCCGCCGGCGACGGGACCGTGATCATCCGAACCCTGCGCAGGTTCGCGAAGGAGGTCTCGGCGGTACTCGCCGACGGCAGCACGCACCGCCTCAGCCACGAATGGGGCGGCATCTTCACGGGCCGGGTACCCGCCGACGGCGACGGCGTCCCCGACTACCGACTGCTCGTCACCTGGGGTGAGCAGGAGCCGGTCGAACTCGACGACCCCTACCGGTACGCGCCGACGCTCGGGGACCTGGACCTGCACCTGATCGGGGAGGGACGCCACGAGACGTTGTGGGACGCCCTCGGTTCCCACGTCCGGTCCTGGTCCTCGTCCTTCGGCGAGATCAAGGGCACGAGCTTCGCCGTGTGGGCCCCCAACGCACAAGCTGTCCGGGTCATCGGTGACTTCAACGGTTGGGACGGCACCGAACACGCCATGCGCTCGCTGGGCGGCAGCGGCGTCTGGGAGGTCTTCATCCCCGGGGTTGGCGTGGGCACCACCTACAAGTACCGCTTGCTGGGCAAGGACGGCCAGTGGCGGGACAAGGCAGACCCCATGGCGCGCTGGACGGAGGAACCCCCGCGCACCGGATCGCGTGTGTGGGACGGCGGCTACGAGTTCACCGATGACGCCTGGATGACGCGTCGTGCGGAGACCGATCCCCACAACTCGCCCATGAGCGTCTACGAAGTCCACATCGCCTCCTGGCGCCAGGGCCTGTCCTACCGGGACCTGGCCACGGAACTCGTGGACTACGTCCGCACGCACGGCTTCACGCACGTGGAGTTCATGCCGGTGGCCGAACACCCGTTCGGCGGGTCCTGGGGTTATCAGGTCACGGGTTACTACGCGCCGTCGTCGCGGTTCGGTGACCCCGATGACTTCAAGTACCTGGTCAATGCCCTGCACGAAGCGGGCATCGGGGTCCTGGTCGACTGGGTGCCCGGGCACTTCCCCAAGGACGACTGGGCGCTGGCCAAGTTCGACGGCGAACCGGTCTACGAACACCCGGATCCCCGCCGTGGCGAACACAAGGACTGGGGCACGTTGATCTTCGACTACGGCCGTACGGAGGTGCGCAACTTCCTGGTGGCCAACGCCCTCTACTGGCTCGAAGAGTTCCACGTGGACGGTCTGCGGGTCGATGCGGTGGCCTCGATGCTGTACCTGGACTACTCCCGCGAAGACGGCGAATGGGCACCCAACCAGTACGGCGGGCGGGAGAACCTGGAAGCCATCGCGTTCCTGCAGGAGGCCAACGCCACGGCGTACCGGCGCAACCCGGGCATCGTGATGATCGCCGAGGAATCCACCGCCTTCCCGGGCGTCACGCAGCCGACCGAGAACAACGGTCTGGGCTTCGGCATCAAGTGGAACATGGGTTGGATGCACGACTCCCTGGAGTACGTGGCGGAAGACCCGATGTACCGGCACTACCACCACGGGAAGCTGACCTTCTCGCTCGTGTACGCCTACTCGGAGAACTTCATCCTGCCGATTTCGCACGACGAGGTCGTCTACGGAAAGGGCTCCCTCCTGCGCAAGATGCCGGGCGACCGTTGGAAGCAACTTGCCGGGGTGCGCGCCTACTTGGCCTTCATGTGGGCTCATCCGGGCAAGCAGCTGGTGTTCATGGGGCAGGAGT
Source organism: Kocuria soli (assembly GCF_003797835.1). Classification (GTDB taxonomy): domain Bacteria; phylum Actinomycetota; class Actinomycetes; order Actinomycetales; family Micrococcaceae; genus Kocuria; species Kocuria soli. The sequence goes on along the minus strand of NZ_RKMF01000015.1, from coordinate 1,113 downwards.
TCGCCCAGGAAGCCGAGTGGAACAACGAACGCAGCCTGGACTGGTGGCTGGCCGACACCGAACCACACCGGGGCGTGCAGAACCTGGTCTCCCGGGTCAACGAGGTCTACAAGGACACCCCGGCGCTGTGGGCCCAGGACAACACGCCCGACGGGTTCACGTGGCTGGACGCGAACGACGCCCAGCGCAACACGCTCTCCTTCGCACGGTGGGATCGGGAAGGCAACCCCCTGGTGTGCGTGGTCAACTTTGCCGGTAACCCGCACCACGACTACCGCGTCGCCCTGCCCATGGCGGGCGAATGGGAGGAAGTCCTGAACTCCGACGCCGAGATCTACGGCGGGTCGGGCGTGGGCAACGGCGGGAAGATCGTCGCAGTGCAGGAGCCGCACTACGCTCAGCCAGCCCACGCGAACATCACGGTCCCGCCGCTGGCCGCACTGTGGCTGCGTCCCGTGGGGAAGTGACCCCCACAGCAGGCAGTAGCCGGGATCTCGTTGGACCGACCGAAGCGGGTCCCGAAGGCGAACGCCCGCGGCCCGCACCCCGTCGTATGAGGGGTGCGGGCCGCGGCCGTTCGGTCATTTGCGCGGGCCCGATGCCGCGTGTACTGTTTCACCTCGTTGCTCCGGCGGCCCACCGAAAGGGAAGGCCGACCGAAACGGGAAGTCTCCGAGGAGTTCACCCGCCTGACAGGCGGAGTTGACGCCGAGGACACCGGATCGGTAGAGTAGTGGAGCACTTCGGCGAGGTGCAGAAGCACCGAACGAGCCGCACACTGACGCAGATCACGAAGGAAACTTCGGTTGCTCAGCATGCGGTGGCGACAAAGCCCTCGACCGTCCTGTTGTTTGAGAACTCAATAGTGTTTTGTTTGTTTGTTGATACCAAATTTTTTGTTTGTTTGGTTGATGCCTGCCCTGGGGTTTCGTTCCCGTGATCGTGGGGTGGGTTTTCGGCCGGGTTTTGATGTTTTCGTTGAAACATGTTTTGTTTTTTGACGGAGAGTTTGATCCTGGCTCAGGACGAACGCTGGCGGCGTGCTTAACACATGCAAGTCGAACGATGAAGCGGTGCTTGCACCGTGGATTAGTGGCGAACGGGTGAGTAATA
>NZ_RKMF01000014.1 GCF_003797835.1 Kocuria soli | reverse complement strand
CAGCAACCAGGCGCGTAAAGAGGCGCTTGACCCCTGGCTGAACATCTACAACACTCAACGCCGCCACAGCGCACTCGACGGACTACCTCCGACCAGCCGCCTGTAACCAACGTCGTGGCCGAGTACACCTAGAAGCTTCGAAGCCTGCTGGGCAGAGGCGGCGAGATGACGGGAGAAACGCCCGTCATGTTCGCGAGTGCAAACCCTCTTCAAAGATCCGCAAAGCTGCTCTGACTTGATGATTTGCTATCGCATTACAGAATATGACGCCTCCGCGTTTGCAATCGGAAACACATGGTGCTTCACTATGAGTGTGCCGGTGATCAAGGGCACACATACCGACCAAGAAGTCCCATCTGTTCCTTCTCCTCAAGGAGGTCGTCATGACCACGAAATACTCCCTTCGAACCCCGTTGTCCGTCGGCATTCTGGCCGTGACGGCAGCCTTCGGCCTCGCGGGATGCGTCCCCACCGGCGGCGGTGGCGGTGGCGAAGAGTCGCCGGCTGCACAGACCGAGCAGGCGCAGGAAGAGACCTCGGAGCCCACGCAGGCCGAAACCGAGGAGTCCACCCCCTCGGAAGAGGCCTCCGAGGAGTCGAGCCCCTCGGAGGAGCCCAGCGAGGATTCCTCCGACGACTCCTCGCCAAGCGGTGACAAGACCGTGTCGTCCGGGTCGGAGGACGGAGACTCCTCCGCCAGCGGCTCGGAGATCGACACCACCGAACTCGAGGGTGAGCCCATCGAGACCGTCGAGGGCAAGGGCGGTGACACCGTCGAGGTGCCGGAGCACGACGGCCCGATCGTGGTCGTCCTGGAGAACACCTCCGACAGCGAGTACTCGTACCTATACGGGACCGCCGATCACGGCGCGGTGTTGAGTGGTGTGGATTCAGGGCGGACCTCGGTCAACTTCGTGGACCCGTACGACCCCTACGACCAGACCAACACCAAGTCCTTCGAGATGGAAGGTGAGTCGGACGAGACGTTCACGATGAGCTTCTACGAGGTCGACGCCATTCCGACCGCTGGGCCGGGCGACACGATCACGGGTGACGGTTTCGGTGTCGTGCATTGGGACGGTGACGAGGACGTCACCGTGAAGGCCAGCCATGAGGGTGAGGGCAACTTCATCGTCCACGGTGAGGACACCGAAGAGGGTGGCGGCGGCACGCAGTACACCTTCAACGAGATCGGTGCCGGTTATGGATACCTCGACATCGATACCGGCGAGTACTACATCGTTGTCGAAGCCGATGGCGAGTGGACCTTCGAGCCTTCCTCGCCTGAAGAGGCTGACGCCGACTCGGCAAGCCCCTCCGCCTGATCCCGGCTCCGTGGTGAGATCGTCGCACCGCTGATCGAGAAGACCCCGTCACCGATGCCGGTGGCGGGGTCTTCCCGTGGGCGTGGGTGCGCCGTCAGTACGGGGCCTTCCAGTCGGCGTCCACGAGTGAACGGGCGTAGGCGGCCTGGCCCATGTGCTGGGCGGCGTCGTCGATCGTGCTCACCAGGCGCGTACCGCGGGTGACCGGAGGCTCCCAGGTGTGATCAATGACCTCGTCCAGGTCCTCGTCGGACAACGTGCGAACGTAATCGACGGTGGCCTGGACGGTCGCGTCGAGGTAGTCGGCCAGTGCGGGGATGTCGCCTGCGCGGAAGGCTGCAACCTCCTCGGTTGATTCACCGAACCCCATCCAGCGCGAGTCCCGGTCCACGCCCGTTCGTTCGGCCCACTTCCCGGTGTCCCACACCTGCGCGGTGCCGGCCAATTCCGCGACCTGAACGTCTTGTTGCCGGGCGGCGTGCCAGATCAGCCATGCAATGGAGTTCTGGCGATCCGCCGGGCGTTCGTGCGCTGCCTCGGGCGGGAGACCCTCGGTCACCATTCGGGCGACCTCGGGTGCCCTCTGCGCGGCATCGATCAGGATTGTGAGTGCGGCAGTCATGTGCAACCAGCCTTTGCCAATGCGAATTTACTATGGTGAAATCAGAGTGGCAGGGGTCAAAGGGGCCCCGACCTTCCTCACAAGGATGCAGCCATGAGAATCCTCGCTTCCAACCTAGGCATTCGCTCCCGCAGCGCACAACGGCTCGACGCTGCCGCGCATCGGCACCGCATTCCTGTCCTGGAATCCTCTCCTCGAGGGTTGCTGGGTGTGGCGGCTGCACTGCTGCTCCTGTCCGGGCTGTGGGCAACCGCCGGACCCGCCCAAGCCGCGGCCGGGGTCGTGCCCGGACGGCAGCTCCCGGCCTTGAGCGTGGCTCCCGAAGCAGGGTTGAAACTGCGCGGGTAGATCGCCGATCCATGGCCGTGGCAAGCGCTCGCCGAAGGGGCAGGGCCACTGGGCGTGAGCACCACCTGGTGCACGCAAGTGGACTCCACGTGTCGGGTCCGGCAACACCGCGAGATTCTCTAGCCGCGGCGCTGCTGTTCGTCGGGGTTGCGGTGGGTGCGTGCCGTCAGTTCGTCAGGAAGCCCGACCACTGGTGGGCCAGGGCGTCCAGGAATGCTTCCTCTTCCGGGACGGCATCGTGCAGGACGATCGAGGAAATGCAGCGCTCGGTGCTGAGAATCAGCACGACCAGATGAGCGCGCCGAGTGGCCCGTACATCCGGCGGGAGTGGGGACCCCTCGCGGGTCCGATGAACGGTGTGGAATCCGTCGGCTGTTCGTCGGCACAGTTCCACACGATGTCGGTGGACGTCGCTGTCCTCGCTGGTGGCCTGTTCCACGGCGTCCAGTTCGGTCGGGTGAACGCGCCACAGGGCCACCAGTCGGTCGAGCCAAGCGCGGCACGACGAGGGGGAGTGGTCCCCGAGGGTGTCCAGCTCGAGATAGATCTGGTCCAGCTCCGGTCGCAGGGTGGGCATCCACTCCAGAACGATTTCCGGCTTGGAATGGAAATACAGGTACAAATTCGCCCGACTGGCTCCTGCTGCTGCCGCGACCTGGGACATGGAGGTGGCCCCGTAGCCGTGTTCTCTGAACAAGGTGACGGCAGCGTCGACAAAACGCTGGCGGGTCTCCTCGGCCCGGGAGACAGGTCCGGGCACGGCCGTGGTTTGGGCAGTCATGAGACCAACATATCGAGTGTGAAACAACTCACATACACTCATCGGTCTAACGCTGGTTGAACACCGGACTCAGATCAGGAGGCCGACCAGGATCAGAACGGCAACCAGGACCAGCGCAGTGATGCCCCAGTTGCGCAGGACGTTCTTCTCGTCCGCCCGTTGGGCTTCGGACATCGGACCGTCCAGCAGCGCGCGCGGGTCGTAGGCGCGGTGAGGGCCGGGGCCCGGAGGTTCCTGGTCGTTGTCGGAGGATTCTCCCCACCGGGGATCCTCGAATTGGGCCGGTGCCTGTGCGGGCCGAGGCTCCGTGTTGCCTTCCAGCAGGTTGGCGAGAGCGTCCTCGTCCCGGCTGGACCATTCCTGGGGTTCTGCCTCGGGGGAGTGATCAGGGTGCCGTCGTTCCTGGGCCGCTCGATCCGCCCTGTCCAGGGCATCGGTCAGGTCCGTCAACTGGCGACGCCGGTCCGCGTCCAGGTCCTGGCGGCCGGAGAGCTGTGTCGCCCGTTGGGACACCTTCCGGTAGATGGCGCCGTCGTCGTCCACGGCCAGACGTGCCGCGGCCTCGGCCGCGGCGACCGGTGGCTGCAGGGGCGACGGTGACGAAGCCCAGGTCAAGAGCGACACGATGAGGTGCTCGCCCAGAGCCCCTCTGGCGGTGTCCTCCAGCTCCGGTGCCCACTCGAGTCCCAGAACCTCTCCGTCCGTGGCCTCGTCCTGGGTCACCGATTCCACGCCCGAACGGTCGTCGAATCGCGCGGCGAGGATCACGGCGGCGGCCACCTTGTCCGCAACAGTGTTGCCCTTGCCCGTGGCAATCTTTTCCAGCGTTGCCTTGGCGTGGTCACCGCCTGCTTGAAGAGCAGCGGTCAACCGGTCCGGGTCAGCGGTCAAGCTCGAGGGTCGGCGAAGGGCATCGCCGTCGGCCGTGGGAATTGCATCGGCCACGTGAATCACCTTTTCGGTCTGTGGTCGTCTGCGCTCCGGAGTACGTCATCTTTGAACTCCGGTTCACGCGATGAACCGAGCCTACGCTTCCCGCGTGGTCTGCTCCCAGCATGCTCGGACGTACCTCCGGGCGGGCGGAGTCAGAGACATCGGTGCAACGTCATAGAACGTCCCGGGGTTGGAAATCTGTTGCAACTACAGTGAAGTGTTACTGATACTGTTCGCCACCGCTCCGGCCACGGCGAGCACGTGTCCGGTCACGGCGCACCCTCCCTGGTACCTCCTCAGGGCGCCGGCTTCATTAGGCCGACCCAGATGTTCGATCCACACGTCATGAGGAGCGCCCATGGCTCGCACCTTCAATCCGCCCCCCAACTGGCCGAAGCCTCCCGAAGGCTGGGAGCCTCCTGCCGGTTGGCAGCCCGACCCCGCATGGGGCCCTGCGCCCGAGGGCTGGGAACTCTGGACCGACGACGACCAGGAGTCGTCCACCGGATCCGACACCCCCTCTGAAAGTGCAGAACCGGGCGCCGATGCCTCCAAGGACGGCGCCACCGGCGCAGGAGCCGCCACTGCCACCGGAGTGGGCGCAGCGGGGGGAGCCGCTGCGGGGCACGCCGCCCCCAGCTTCGGCGGACAGGACGCCGGAACCGGAACCAGCCGCATGCCGCAGTACCAGGGTGGCCACGAAGGCCCCACCGCCCAGAGTTCCACGCGCGGACCGGAGGCAACACTCCATGACACCCACGGGGGCCAGTACCCGGGTAGTCAGACGACGCAGTACGGCGCGCAGGGTGGCGCACCCCAGTACCAGCCGGCTGGTGGCTTCGGCAACTATCCGCCCAACGGCGGAGGTTCAGGCTCCACGGGCGGCTCCGGCCGATCCAAACTGCCTTGGATCCTGGGCGGCGTGATCGCGCTGCTTCTGGTGGTGCTGTTGATCCTGGTGCTCGCACTGAGCGGCATCTTCCGTGGTGACGACACGGACACGACGGGCGACGACCAGTCCCAGGCACAGTCCTCCGAAGAGGTCTCGCCGGGCGCCATGAGCACGGCCGATGCCTCCGGCACGTCCGCGGAGGACGATCCTTCGGTGTCCGACGAGGCGACCGAGCTGAACGTCGAGCCCGAGAACGCCACGGAGGTCAAGAACCCGGGTGAGCCCGTGGCCACTTTCACCGAGAAGGACAAGAACATCGAGATCCCTCGCCCCGACGGGGATGACGCTCCGCAACTCATCTCCGTGGAGTCCACGGGAGACGAGTACTCCTACGTGACCTTCGACGCCGAATACAAGGACGGTTCGGAGGCCTTCGTGACCGGTGCAAGCGGCTCCGAGGTCACCTACCAGTTGCTCAACACCTACTCCTTCGAGCGCGGGAACCCGGTCACCAAGATTGAGCCCACCGAGGACGACGCCAAGTTCGAGATCAAGGTCTACAGCCTGGACGACTTGCAGACCGTGGATGGTGGCAACATCAAGGGCGATGGCAACGCGGTCTTCATGGTCGACGTCGCCGACGGCAGCACCTGGTACAAGATGAGCCACAACGGGTCCTCGAACTTCATCGTCTATGCCTCGATCGACTACGAAGACGGCACCTACGGTGACCAGGAACTGGCCGCCAATGAAATCGGCCGTCAGGTGGTCTACACGGAATACGGTGAAGGTAAGTGGTTGGTGTCCGTCGATGCCGATGGCAAATGGGGCTTCGAGGAGTCCACGGAGGACATGGCCAGAGAGGCCGCGGTCGCCGACATCATGGACGACTGACGCAGGTAGCTTTCTGACCTGATGCTCCAAGGCGGAGGCCGCGAATCAACGGATTCGCGGCCTCAGCCTTGTCTCGACACACCGTCAGGGAGCGCCTGTGTCGGCCCCTGGGTCAGCCGTTGGGCGCATGGTCTGCGAGGTGCAGGGTGCCCATGACGGGCGCGACGTCCAGAACGTGCACGCCTTCGATGCCCCTTGCTCCCGCCCGGGTCACGAACCTGTCCCGAACCGTCCCCGAGTGCTGGATCAGACCGCCTCCGGCTACCACGGGCCCTGTCAGGTCGAGGGACTGGCAGACCCGTTGGGTCATGGTCAGCAGCTGATCTGCCGCCGCAGTCAGGAGTTCGACAGCGGCTTGGCTGCCCTGACCGGCGGAGCGATCCACGACGGTGGCCAATTCCGACCACCCCGTCCTGTCGGGGTGGGTGTGGAAGTCGGCGATCAGGTCGGCCCGTGTTTCGAGTCCCCGCGCTTGGAGCACGGCCAGGTCCAATTCGTCCGCTTCCTCCTGGCGGTCCGCCCGCTCCAAGGCACGACGAACGGCCTCACGAGCCACCCACCAACTACTGCCTTCATCCCCCAGGAGGTGGCCCCAGCCACCAGCCCGTGCTTCCCGCCCGGTCGCATCACTGCCCCATGCCACGGAACCCGTGCCTGCGATGACGGAGACACCGACGTCGAGCCCGTGCGCTGCGAGGATCAGGCGGCTGTCATGGACCACGTGAATCAGGTCCGTGCTCACTTCCGGTGCCGCGGAGTGGATCATCTCGCGCAGACGGTCCTGGTCGGCCAAGGTGTCCACTCCACCGGAGCCCGCAATCACGGACACCGAATCCTGGGGACCGGTGGTGCCCATCCCCAACTCGGCGAGCACGGCGCGGATCTCGCCGCGGGCCTGCTCCGTGGATACGTTCTGCAGATTGGCGCTGCCGACCTTGGCCTCCCGCAGGACGCGCCAGCCGTCCTGAGACCGCTGGGCCCGGATCCCTTGCGTCGAGGTTCCTCCGATGTCCAGCCCGAAGACTGTGGTGGGCATGAACGGTCGTCCTTCTCCTTGAGATGCGGTGCTGTCGGGGGGTGTCCGGCGATCACACAAAAACCCCGCAGTGTCGCGAACACTGCGGGGTTTTCAATTCTGTCGATCCTACTGCGAGTTCGGCATCTGCCACCGTGCTTTTCATTCGATGGTTAGTGCCTGCTCCACGCTCTGCGCCACCGGCTTGTTGACGTCCCGTTCGGTTCTGACGGGTCCGAATCGTCATCCTCGTGGCGGTCGTGGAATGCTCCGGCCTGTTAGCTCACGGCTCCTGCAACCTTGCCCGCATCGGTCTCGCTTGGTGTCCGCATCTCCATCCGAACTCCTTCCGCTCGACAACTTGTACCCGTAATGTACGTCCGACCCCCGGGGTGGGCAAGGCCACTGTGGGGGTGGAGGGCAATTGTTGCCATGCGCCCTTCCCGCGTCTGGATTCCTCGACGAATTCAGCCTCGAATGCGGCGCTGACCAGTGTGTTCGTGGCGTCATGTGCTCCGGTGAGAGCATGACGACCATGGGAAGCCCACCTACCTCGAATGCCACCGGTGCCCAATCCGGTGCTCCGCAGAGCGTGCGGCTGGATTCCTGGCTCTGGTCCGTGCGTGTGTTCAAGACCAGGGCGGCGGCCACAACGGCCTGCCGCGCCGGGCACGTGCGTCTCAACGGCGCCCCTGTCAAGGCCTCACAGGCCGTGCGGGTGGGTGACACCGTCGTCGTGCGTCGCCCCGGATGGCAGCAGGAGCTCGTGGTCCGGCGCCTCATTCTCAAGCGGGTCGGTGCCCCCGTGGCCAGGGAGTGCTACGAGGACCGTTCGGAACCTCCGCCCCCGCAGATTCGGGCTGCCGTCGGGCGACGAGAACCCGGCTCGGGGCGCCCCACCAAGAAGGAGAGGCGCAAGCTCGACGAATTGCGCGGGTACTGACGGACTGCACCCGGTGCCGTCAATCGTTCTTGCGCCGTTTCAGGACGTACCCGAAGATCGACGACGCCTCGTCCCTGCGCTCGTAGATCTCCCGCTCCGCCTCGGTCTTGGACGGTGCACCCGTCCGTCGCGCGTTCCGGCCCCCGTCCGGACCGGGCTCGCGGATCGTGGGGTCGGCGGTGACCCGTTCTCCGAAGTAGTCCTTCAACCCACGGCCGCGGCCCCGACCCGGGCGTCCGCTGTCAACGGGGGCGCCGTTTCCGCGCGACGTGCGTTCCGGGCGTGAATCGCCGGCCGTTTCCTGGCCGTACTTGCGCATGCGGGCCTGCTTGGCCCGCTCGGCCGAACGGTCCACCAGGACCACCTGTGAAGGTTCGTCCCCGTTGTCACGGGCGGCCTTGCGGCGTCTCAGCAGTGGACGACGAACCGCGGAGGTTTCGGCCTCCCGTGACGCCCCTTCCTCGCCGGAACTCGCAAGGCTGGGGACGCGCCCCTCGGACTGCACGGTGGTGCCGGAATCACCGCGGGACGGTGCCGGATCGCGGTAGAGGGGGATGGGCGCCGTCGGGTCCTCCGCACCGTCGGAGAAGTACTCGTCGAGCGGTTGGGTGGCTTCGACGGTGACGTCGTTGCCAGCAGGACGCGTTCGGGCGGGCCCGTCATCGGCCATGGCGCGGCGGAGTTCTTGCTCACGTTGGTACGGGTCGGTCCTGCGCGGGTGGACGTACCCGTCGTCGTCATCCCAGGCCTCGTCGGCCGTGACGACGACGCCCGTGCTCGCGCGCATCGGCCTCTGGTCGCGGGGCGCCGTGGGTTGCGTGCCGCGGAGACCGCGATCGGCGCGGAAGTCCCGGAGGGCGCCCCACGCGCGGGTTGCCCGCCAGCCGATCCAGGCCAAGGTCAGGAGCAGGATCAGGGCGGCCGCTCCGTACCCCGTGGCCAACCAGATCATCAATCCAACGGTGGTGAGCGCCCCGAGGGCAAGTGGTGCCAGCGTCACGGGGGTCTGTACGGGGATCCACCCGAGCGTCTTGGCGGAGACCGCTCCCAGTCGCCCACCGGGCCGGGGCCGCCAGTTCCGGATTCGTACGCCGCGCAGTATGTCGTCGAATTCCCCCGGGTCCCAGGACGCCGCTCCGTGGGAGAGCAGCAGGCGGTCGGACGCGGTGACGGCGGTCAGGACCAGATGGAGGCCGATGGAAAGGGCTCCCACGGGGAGGCCGACGGCCAGCCAGACGGCCAGGACCCGCGGGACCATGGCGGTTCGTCTGGCGTCGTACACGGTGAAGTCCAGCAGCCCCCAGGCCAGGTAGAGCAGGCCCGCCCCGAAAAGGATCAGAGACAGTCCGTTGACCACGGCGCGAATGCGCAAAGGGGGCCAGGACGGCAGGGTGCCGTGCTGGACACGGCCCCGGACTGAGCGGGCCATCGGCTCCTCCTGGGGCCTGTGACGGGGAAGTTCATCAGTCAGGCTAGCAACCGGGTGCCGGGGCGATAGCGTGGGCCACGGGCCGCGCCGGTGGTTCCCCGCCTGAAGAGGGCCGACAGTACGAGGAAGTGACCGTTTGAAGCGTTCTGGATCGCCTGAGAGTTCGGAGACCCCGGAAACTCGCCCCCTCCGTCGGGCGGCCGTGGACCCCGAGGGCCTGAACCGGCAGATCCTGGGCCTGGCCGTCCCGGCCTTCGGGGCGTTGATCGCCGAACCGCTCTTCCTGCTGGCCGACTCCGTGATCGTGGGGCGGTTGGGAACCGACCCGCTGGCCGGGGTGGCCTTGGCCGGCGCCGTCGTGCAGACGGCGGTGGGGCTCATGGTGTTCCTGGCGTACTCGACCACACCCGCCGTGGCCAAGCACCTGGGTGCGGGACGGATGCGGGAGGCGCTGGCCGTCGGGCGGGACGGGCTGTGGCTCGGTGCGGTACTGGGGCTGGCCCTGGTCGCGTTGGGGGCGGTCTTCGGCGGATCCCTGCTGGAGGCCTTGGGCGGGCACGGACCCGTCCTGGACCAGGCCGGGCAATATCTGTACTGGTCGCTGCCCGGAATTCCCGCCATGCTGATGGTCACCGCCGGCATGGGCGTGCTCCGTGGACTGCAGGACACCCGAACGCCGCTGGTCATCGCCGCGGGCGGCGCATTGTTCAACGTGGTGGCCAACCTGCTGTTGGTCTACGTCGCCCACCTGGGGGTGGCCGGAGCCGCACTGGGCACCAGCGTGACCCAGTGCCTCATGGCTTTGACGTTCGTCCTCATCCTGGGGCGGAAGTCACGCCGTCACGGGGTGGGGGTGGCAACCAGCCTTCCGCGACTCGGTCGGCTCATGGGGGTTGGCTCCTGGCTCATGCTCAGGACCGTGTCCCTGCGCGTGGCCCTGCTGCTCACGGTGGTGGTGGCCACTGCGCAAGGACCGGAGAACCTGGCCGCCTACCAACTGGTGATGACCGTCTTCAACGTCATGGCGTATGCGCTGGATGCCTTGGCCATTGCCGCCCAGGCACTGGTGGGCAAGGAGTCCGGGGCTCGCGACCTCGACGCCGACGGGGCTCACGGAGATGCCGAACGCGCGGCCGTACGTCGTCTGGTGGTGCGCATCCTGCGGTTCGGAATGTGGTTCGGCCTGGTGACGGGCCTGGTGGTGGGAGTCCTGCTTCCCTGGAGCGCCCCTCTGCTGACCCCGTCCCCGGAGGTCCAGCGACTGTTCGCGGCGGCGTTGATCGTGGTGGCCCTGGGACAACCCCTGGCCTCCTGGGTGTTCGTGTTGGACGGGGTGCTGATCGGGGCCGGGGACGCTCGCTACCTGGCGGTTGCCGGGGTGGTCAACCTGGTGATCTACCTGCCGCTATTGGCTCTGGTGCACATGGCGCACCTGCACTCGCTCGCGGGGTCGGTGTGGCTGTGGGTGGCATACGCCTTCGGTTACATCGGAGCGCGCGCGGTCACTCTGGGCGTCCGGGTGCGTAGCGACCGATGGCAATCTTCACGGCGTTGAAACCACAGAAAGCCATAGAATGAATGCAGAGAGGCGAAGACGCCGATCTGGGTGACCGGCCCAAACGTCTCGTCCTCCGACCCCAGAAGAGAGGGCTGTGTGATGACCGAGAAGATTCTCGTCGGGTATGACGGCTCTGCATTTGCGGAGCATGCATTGGATTGGGCCATCAAAGAGGCCAAGGCTGCCGATGCGAAACTGACCGTCGTGGTGTCGACCGGCCGCCCCGTTGTTGCAGATGCAGCAATTACCGGCCCCTTCCTCGAGAAGATCGAGGAAGAGGCGGAGGAAACCGCCAGGGTGGGTGTCCAGAAGGCATTGGACGCCGGTGTGAAGGCCGAAGGTGTGTTGGAGCGCGGCGACGTCGCCGGCGTTCTGGTGCACGAGTCCGGTGACAACGGGTTGATCGTCCTGGGCAAGCGCGGTCTGCACGGCATCCGCGGGCGACTCGGCTCCGTGTCGGCGGCCACCGCGGCCCACGCCGAGTGCCCCGTCATCGTCCTTCCCGACGGCTGGGAGGTGCAGGACGGCGACTACTCCGGACGAGTGGTTCTGGCTGTGGACAAGCTCGGCCCCAAGTCCCCGGCTGTCAAGCACGCCGCGAGCTACGCGAAGCGTCACGGCAAGGGACTGTCGATCGTGACCGTCATTCCCACGGTCACCTCCTTGCCGTCGGGCTCCGCCGAGCTGGACAAGGCCATCGCGGACCAGTTGACCGAACCCGCACGCACTCTGTGCGAGTCGGTGGAGGACGTGGCCGTGCAGCATGCACCGGGTCTGGACACCTCGGTCCACGTGCTGTCGGGACGTCCCGCAGACGCACTCGTCGAAGCCTCCGCCTCGGCCGACCTGGTGGTCCTGGGTACCCGTGGTCACGGTGGCTTCCGGGGCCTGCTGGTCGGCTCGGTCTCCCAGGCCGTGCTGGTTGACTCCGTGTGCCCCGTGATGGTGGTCCCGAACAAGTCCGTGGCCGACGCCGAGTAACCCCGGCTTTCGAAAGGCCACACCGTCGGCCGGTGACCGTCGTTCTTCGCACGGTCACCGGCCGTTTCCATGCGGTTGTTTGCAGTCGTAACGTTCTGTCACGAAGGTGCGTTCCCTCGGCCAGCACTTTACGTTTGCAATCGTCAATCACTTGTCTCCCAAGGAAGCAGCCATGAGCTACGGAATCAACCCTCAGGACTCCGCCCCCCAGAACTCCTCCGACTCCGAGCCGAAGACCGGCTACGATCAGCCGTCCTTCGGCCAGGCTGCCCAGGATCAGCCGGCCTACGGCCAGGCACCCACCGCCCAAACAGCTCAGACCCAGTTGGCCTACGGCTATCCGACCGGTTCCCAGCCCGGCGAGCAGGTCAATTTCGTGGGGGCCATCAAGAACTTCTTCCGCAAGTACGCCCAGTTCTCCGGGCGTGCCTCCCGCTCGGAGTTCTGGTGGGCCTACTTGGCCCTGGGCCTTGTCGGGCTGCTGTTCCTGGTGCTGTACGTGGCGGGCGTGATTACCGTTGTTGCGAGCGCCGACCCGGTGACGGGCGCTCCGTCCGGTGGGGGCACGACGTTCGTCATACTGGTCTTGGTGCTGGGGAGTCTTGTGGGTCTTGCGACGGTCGTACCGCAGATCAGCCTCACGGTGCGTCGGTTGCACGACACCAACAAGCCGGGTTGGTACTACTTCGTCGCCTGTGTTCCCTTTGTCGGCTCCGTGATTCTGCTGGTGCTGTGCGCGGCTGAGCCGGATCCGGCCGGCGCGGCATTCGACGCCTGAGCTTCCCTCCGCGCGCCCCGCACCCACCGTGACGGTGGGTGCGGGGCGCTTCGTCTTGGGGAGGGCGGGTCCAGGTTGCCTCGCGTCTGTCCTGAGTGTGCCCCGAGTCGGACCGGGCGGGGGACGGGGCCGGTCTAGAGTGGCCGGGATGCATTCTCAAGCCACATCGGATCACCCGCCCGCGGCCACACGGGCTCTGGCGGCGCCCACCCTGCTGCGGGCAGCCGTGAACCTGGTGTTCGCGGCCGCCACGATTTTCATCACCTCCCCGTCGCAGACACTGGGAACGTGGCTGATCGCTGCCTGGTTCGCCGGGACTGGAATCAGCATCCTGTGGACCGAACGCCGCAACGGCGATCACCCTGCGTTGAGCCTGGACGGGTTGGAGGCTTCGCAGCGCTCCGTCGGCTACCTGGCGCTGCTCGGTGCTGCCGCCGTCGTCCTGCTGGGTGGGGAACTGGCGGGACTGGCCCTGGTGGTCTCCGTGGTCCTCGCCCTGGTCGGGTTGCCCGAACTGTGGATCGGCTCCACGCGGCGTCGGACGCACCCGCTCGGGCGGGACTGGTTGCTGACCGGGTTGGTCGCGGTGGCGGCCGCGGTCGGGGTGTTGCTGGTGTCCTACGTGGACATCCATGCGCTCTTGGGGGTGGTTGGCGGAGCGGCCATCATCTCGGGGGTGTTCCTGGCGATCGCGGGCCTGACGCTCAGACAGGACGGCTGACCCCAGCCCTCGACGGCGCCCCAGCGGGGCGTCGTCGCGCCACCAGCCGTGATCGCGGTGAGGATCTCCCGCGTAGACTGAACCGGTGCCCAACTCGCGGGGATTCCCGCTGAGATCGCAGCCTGCCCCTCTGGAGGTTCTTCACGTGTCACGTCAGCCCCGTAAGTCGCCGCGGCGCGCGCCCGACGTCAAGGGCCCCCTTGTCGTCTCCGCCGTTCTGGCACTCGTGGCCGGTGGCGTGACCAGCTTTGTGGCTGCGGGTGGCACGGACGACGGCTTGCGCCTGGACCTCGGGCTGATCGTCGGAGGGGTGGCATTCATCGCTTCTGTGGTCGTCAGCGCCACCCTCATGATGCTCGACAAGCCGAACGACCCGCACCTGGGTGAAGGGTCCGGCGTGAATCGCTCATCGGCCAAGCTGTACGCGGAGCGCCGGGCCAAGCGGCGGGCGGCCGAGACCTCGGATGCGTCTCAGGGTTCCGCCACCGCCAAGCCGCAGACGGGCGGCCCGGCCGAGGACGCCAATGGTGACCCCCAGTACGGCCGACGGGTGCACCCGGAACAGTGACCCATCGGCCGACGGTGGATCAGACCACCACGTAGCCGGCTTCGTCCACGGCGGACTCGATCTCCAGGGGTGCCAGTTCACGGGACGAGGTGATGATCACCGGCGACGGCAGTCCCTCACGCAGTTCCACCTCGACGTTCTGGACGTCCTCGACCTTCATGAGTTCCTCCTTGACCGCGTTCACGCAGTGTTCGCAGGTCATGCCGGTGACGCCGACGGTGATTTCCATGTCCTTGACCGTTCCTTTCACGGGCTCCCGGACGGAGTCCAACTGCAGTGGAGACGGCGGTTCTTCCTGCCCGCCGTGACCGTTCCAGCCTATGCCCGGGGCGGGCCGTGGGGCTGCGCTGTGACCGGTGCCCTGCCTCACGTCCAGGTGCGGGATCCGCCGGAAATTCACACTTGCACTTGCCATGTGCATCTGTAAAGATTGCATTAGTGAACGATAGGTGAGGTGGTCGAGATGAACGGCTTCGACGTGGTGACCGCGATCCAGATGATCCTGGCGGTTGCGGCATTCGTGGGTGGAATGCTGCTGTTGCGCCAGGCGGGTCACTTCCGCGCCGCGCTGGGTGACACGGAGCCCCGAGAACGCGGAGCTGAGCACAAGGCCATGAGCTGATCGTCACGTGATCTCCGCCGCTCGGACGTTCCTCCGTCGAGTGTGCGGACATCGCCTCCCTTCCTCGGCACGGGAGAGCCGCGGGGAGGGCGGATGGGGAGGACCCACGTGGTCGGCTGTCGGCCGGGTGGAAGGGGCGGGTCCCCGTTGAATTGTCGGGAGAGCAATTCAACGGGGGCCCGTTCGCTTGTCCCGGGGTCCCGGGTCCCGGACTCCCTCGCCGGGCATGTGCACAATTGGAACCATGGCTTCCCTGATCGAGGACTACGCCCTGCTCTCCGACATGCAAACGGGGCCGCTGGTGTCACGGCGCGGGTCCGTGGACTGGCTGTGTGCACCGCGGTTCGACTCGCCGTCGATCTTCGGGGCGCTGCTCGGAACTCCTGCGGACGGGCGCTGGTTGCTCGCTCCCGCGGCCACGGTCAACGACGACGGGCAGGACCTGCCCGAGGACCAGTGGCGGCTGAACTGCCGGGTGGGGGACCGGTCTTACGCGGAGAACACGTTCGTGCTGCAAACCGTGTGGATCACGGACACCGGCTCGGTCCGGGTCACCGACTTCATGCCGTTGTCCCCCGAGGTCGACCTGATCCGGCGGGTCGAGGGGCTCACCGGTGAGGTCGAGATGCGGCAGGAGATCACCCTGCGGTTCGGCTACGGGCAGGTCATTCCGTGGATCTCCCAGTTCGAGACCGTCGCAGACCCTGAGTCGGAGGAGCCCGGCGAGTCGGAGGTCATCGCCCTGGCCGGGCCCGATTCGATCGTGCTGCGGGCGGACCCGATGCCCGTCCTGGTCCGCGATGAGCACGGCCCGCGGCACGTCGGCCAGTTCACCGTGGCAGCGGGACAGACCAGGGACTTCGTGCTCTCTCACTTCGAGTCCCATCGGACACCGCCCGCGGTGCGGGACGTGGGTAGCCAGCTGCGTGAGACCAAGGAGCTGTGGCGTGACTGGGACGCTCAGTGGGCGTCGTCGTCCGGCGCTCCCGAGCCGGAACACGAAGCGGTCGTCCGGCGATCCCTGTTGGTGATCCGGGCGCTCATGCACCAGCGCACGGGCGGCCTGGTGGCCTCTCCGAGCACGTCGCTGCCGGAGAGCATCGGCGGTGACCGGAACTGGGACGCCCGGTACTCCTGGCTGCGCGACGCGTCCCTGGCCCTGGACGTCATGCTCGAACACGGTCATGACCGGGAGGCGCTGCAACTGCGCAACTGGCTGCTGCGCGCCGTGGCGGGGGACCCGTCGGACATGCAGAACGTTTACGGGCTGGGCGGGGAGCGCGAGAACCACGAGTACTCCCTGGACCTGCCCGGCTACGAGCGTTCCAGGCCTGTTCGGGTGGGTAATTCCGCCGCCAGGTCGCACCAGTCGGACACGATCGGTTACGTGCTGGTGGCCTTCGAGCGGCTACGACGGCGCGGTCTGGAGGAGGACCAACTCTCCTGGCCACTCCAGAAGGCCCTGCTGGGCCACCTGCTCCGCCAGTTCGAACTCCCGGACCAGGGGATCTGGGAGATGCGGGGGGAGCCGCAGTTCTACACGCACACGCGAGTCATGATGTGGGCCGCGTTGCAGGCAGGCGTGGATGCCGTCAAGGTCCACGGTCTGGACGGTGACCTGCAACTGTGGGAGACGCACAGGGACCAGCTGGCCCTGGAGATCTGGACCTCGGGCTACGACCCGGGCGTGGGCAGTTTCGTTCAGCACTACGGGTCCACCCACGTGGACGCCTCCTTGCTGCTGTTGCCCACGGTCGGGTTCGTGGCATGGGACGACGAGCGAATGATCCGCACGGTCGACCGCATCGTGACGGAATTGGGTGACGGCCATGGGCTGCTGCGCCGTTACCGCAACGTCCACCTGCCACCGGACAGCGACCCCGCCGATTTCGAGAGCCAGCTCGGGCAGGACGGGTTCGCGGGCGAGGACGTGGGGCACGTGAGTGTCACGCTGTGGCTGGCCCTCAACTGGGCCAGGAGCGGACAGGTGGAGCGGGCGCGGGAGATCGTCGGTGCGGTTCTGCGCAGGGGCAGCGACCTGGGTCTGTTGTCCACGGCCTACGACGGCGAACCGGGAGCCGGCGGGCGCATGCTCGGAAACCTCCCGCAGGCCTTGCCGCACCTGAGCCTGGTGCAGGCGATCGCGGCCATCGCACAGGCCGAGGGCCGTTCGCTCGCGCCCCAGGTTCTGGACGACCCCGACGACGACCCGTTGCCGCACCAGGCCGATCAGACGCACGCCTCCGGTGAGATCCCCGTACCCACCTTCGAGGACACGTTGCGGGTCGCGGGCAACGCCGCGGTCCATGACCGTGCACGCAAGTCATGATTGCGCCGTGCCTTGTGGGAGGATTCCGCTCATGCGTGTAGCCATCCTCAACGACGTCGGTCAGAGCAATTACCACGTCGGTGACGAGGCGATGTGCCACGCGGCGGTCGATGCTCTTCGCGCACGCGGGGTGCATGACGTGGTGGTGTTGACCCGCGACGTCGAGGCGACGCTCCGGTACTTCCAGGGCGTTGAAGCCGTTCCCACGCTGCGCTTCCCGTGGCCTCCGGAGCAACGCGAAAAGCGCCTGGCAGACATCGACCGAGTGCTGGCCGGCAGCACGGACGCCCTGCCGGGATCCGATCCCCTGTTCGACCTGATCGAAACGATCCGTGGTGTGGACGCCGTGCTGATCGCCGGCGGCGGCAACATGAACTCCGACTACGGGTGGTTGCTCTACGAACGGGCCGCCGTGGCCCGAATCGCTCGGCACGTGAACAAGCCTGTGGTGCTGAGTGGACAGACGCTGGGTCCGTCGCTGTCCGCGGCCGACCGTGAGGTGCTGCGCCAGGCCCTGGAAGCGGCCACCCTGGTCGGGCTACGGGACGCGCACTCCCTGCGATTGGCCCGCAGCCTGTGCCCGGAGCACCGCGGTATCCGTCCCAGCCCGGATGACGCAGTGGGCTGGTCCTTGGCAGCGCTCGCGGCGCCTTGGGCCAAGCACGGATCGGATTCTCCGGTGGGCCGCACCTCGGTGGTCCCGACCATCGACCAGGCGCTCGAACGGTCTGGTGGGGCCGATGCGTCCGTGACCGGCGCGTCCGTGACAGATGGCTCCGTGGCCGGTGCGACCTCCACGCAGTCCGCGGACCCCACCCGTCCCCGGATCGTCGCCACGTTCGCACCGGGAGTGGGGCCATTCGATCAGGGCGAGGCCGCGGAGGCCTTCGCCGTCGTCCTGGACGCGCTGGTCCATCGGACCGGCGGAACGGTGGAGTTCGTTCCCCACCTGGCGCAGTTCGGCGAGCACGACGGCGACGAGGAGTTCCACCGCAAGGTCGCCGTCCGGATGCACAGCCCGTCCGTCCAACGGGAGATCGAGACCGCACCGACGAGCCTGCGCCGCACACTCACCGCGGACTACGTGGTGACCACCCGCTACCACCCGCTGGTCTTCGGGCTGGCCGGTGGGGCCACGGTCCTGCCGATCGCGGTCGACAACTTCGCCGAGGTGCGCATGGCCGGTGCCTGCGCCACCTGGGGAATCACCGGTCAAGTGGTGCCGTTGGCCGCTCTGATCACTCCGCGCGCCGTTGCCTGGGATCTGCGTGAGGCCGCCCAGAAATGGACGCAGGAAGCCGTTGAGGCGCAGGACGCGATCGCTGACGACCTGCTGGCACGTCGCCCGGACGTCCGGGAGCTGACGGACGCGTGGTGGGACACGGTTGTCGTGGGACTCACGGGGTCCACGCCTGCGCCGTCGTCGCTCCCGCCCGTCGCACCCTCCGGAGCCGGTACAGAAATCTCCCGCGCGCTGCGCCGGGACTGGACCCGCCCCGAGACCCCGCTGCCGCAACAGGCGCGGACCACGGTGGCGATCGTCATGCGAACCAAGGACCGGGGACTTCTGCTCGGGCGGGCCCTGGACGACGTCCTGGGGCAGACCTTCGCCGATTGGCGCCTGGTGCTGGTCAACGACGGCGGCGACCCCACCCCCGTGGACGCTCTGGTCGCGGAGAGGGAGCACGAGTTCGCGGGCCGGACCACGGTGCTCCACAACGGCCGCAGCGTGGGGATGGAGGCTGCCTCCAACATCGGGGTGCGGGCCGCGGACAGCGAGTTCGTGTGCGTTCACGACGACGACGACCGGTGGCACCCCCTGTTCCTGCAGCGAACCGTTGCCCACCTGGAACGCCCCTCCTGCACCGACGGCGGCGTCATGGTCAGAACGGAGATCGTCTACGAGCGCGTGGACACGGACGTCGAGCCACCGGTCATCACGGAGACCGGGCGGGAGGTCTTCTGGCCACAACTGCAGGCCATCACCCTGGCCGATCTGGTGTCCATCAACCGTGGGGTCCCGATCTCCTTCCTGTACCGGCGCAACATGCACCGCGTGATCGGTGACTTCGACGAGACCCTGCCCGCCGTGGGGGACTGGGAGTTCCATCTGCGCTTCGCCCAGGCCGCGACGATCGGCTTCCTGGACGGCCAGCCCCTGGCCTATTGGCAGCAGCGGCCCGATGAGACCGGGGAGCTGGCCAACTCCATGCACGCGGGAGCCCAGGTGCACCGCCGATACGACCTCGCGGTGCGTGAACGGCACTTCCAGGAATGGACCCGTGACAACGGGTTGGGGCTGCCTCTGTTCATGGCCCGTGAATTCCAGTCCGTGCAGCACCGGTTGGACGCCTTGGAGCGGCAGAACGCCGAGCTCACAGTGTTGCTGCGGGAACAGCAGCGGGAGTTGCACAACGTGGCCAACGTGCTGGCGGACAACTCGTTCTTCGGCTTCATCAAGCGGAAGTTGCGTCGCTTCTTCGGTATCGCCTGAGTCCGTCCGTGTCCGCCGGGCGACCACGCGAGCGCCCGTGGTCGTGACCTCCTTCACGGTCGCTTAAAGTGTTGTCACCGGCCCACCAATGCCCTGCGGAATCGATGGCCGGAGGCCGTGGGAGTGCCACGGTTCCGTCCCAGGGTGACCCGAGAGGGAGGGCGCACGCGTGTCCACAATCAAACCTGACTCCTCGGCCGCAGGTCTGCCCCAGGAAGACCTGTCCGGACTGATCGAACTCGTCGATCCCGCCGTCGCCCAGGTGACCACCTGGCTGGCCAGAGCCGGGGAGGTGGCCAAAGAACGCAAAGTGGCCGCCCCGGGAGCCGATCGCCTGTCCGCGATTCTCAAGGACCCTGACGGTTTGGAGTTCACCACCGGCTTCGTGGACCGCGTGGTGCGCACTGAGGACACCAAGGCGGCGGCCAAGGCGCTGCAGCGTGTGGCCAAGCTGGCACCCAAGACCCTGTCGAGAATCGACCGTTCGCAGATTCTGGCCGGGGGGCTGTTCTCACATCTGGCCCCGGCCGCGGTGATCCCCGTAGCGCGCGGGCGGCTCCGCCAGATGGTGGGGCACCTGGTGGTGGATGCACGTCCCGAACCGTTCGGCAAGGCGGTGGCCAAGTTCACCGAGCGGGGCAACCCGCTGAACATCAACCTCCTGGGTGAGGAGGTCCTGGGCGAGGCCGAGGCCGACAAGCACCTGGCCGACGTCGACGCTCTGCTGGAGCGCGACGACGTCGACTACGCCTCCATCAAGGTCTCCTCCGTGGTGGCTCAACTCTCCCACTGGGGTTTCGAGGGGACCGTGACCCGCGTGGTGGACCGGCTCCTGCCGCTCTACCGGAAAGCGGCGTCGGCGCCCGCCGGGACCAAGTTCATCAACCTGGACATGGAGTTCTACTCAGACCTCCACCTGACCACGGAGGTCTTCATCCGGCTCTTGAGTATGCCCGAGCTCAAGAACCTGGAAGCGGGGATCGTGGTCCAGGCCTACCTACCGGATGCGTTGGCAGCGGTCCAGCGGCTGTCCGATTGGTCCGTGGCGCGGGTCGACGACGGCGGCGCGCAGATCAAGATCCGCCTGGTCAAAGGCGCCAACCTGGCCCTGGAACGGGTGGATGCCGAGGTCCATGACTGGCCGTTGACCACCATGCCGGACAAGCAGTCCACGGACGCGAACTACAAGCGGGTCCTGGCCTGGGCTTTCACCCCGCAGCGCCTGGCCGGAATGCGGATCGGCGTGGCCGGACACAACCTGTTCGACATCGCCTTCGCCCATCTGTTGGCCCAGCAGCGCGGGGTCGAGCAGCGGATCGAGTTCGAGATGCTCCAGGGCATGGCCGTGGAGCAGTCGGTGGCGGTCTCCGAGGACGTCGGCAGGATCCTCCTGTACGTCCCGGCCGTCCGCCCCGCCGAGTTCGACGTGGCAGTTTCCTACCTGGTGCGCCGCCTGGAGGAGAACGCGGCTCAGGAGAATTTCATGTCCGGGATCTTCGACCTCGCCCCGGGCAACGGGATCTTCGACCGGGAGGCCACGCGGTTCCGGGCCTCCGTCGATCAGCTCCTGGATGAAGGCATTGCCCTGGACGGTGAAGGGGCGCCCCGGGCCCGGCGCTCGCAGGACCGTTTCGCCGAGGAGAACGGCTCCTACCAAGGCCACCAACCCTTGGACGAACCCTTCCGCAACGAGCCGGACACGGACGTCTCCGTCCCGGCGAACCAGGAGTGGGCCGCACGCATCTCCGAACGGATCACCGATCCTCGGTGGTACGAGTCGTTGGCCCTTCCGGGGCCGTTGGACGAGGACGGCGTCGCCGTCGTGGTCGAGAACGGGCGCAACGCGGCCAGGCAATGGCGTGCCCGCGGGGCCCGTGAACGCGCCGAGATCATCAACCGCGCGGCGGACGTCCTGGGGCAGCGCCGCGGACACCTGATGGCGGTGGCCGCTGCCGAGACCGGCAAGGCGCTCCCGCAGGGCGATCCAGAAGTCTCCGAAGCCATGGACTTCTGCCGGTGGTACGCGCGCCGCGCGTTGGAACTGGAGCAGGTGGACGGCGCGGTGTTCGACCCGGACACCCTGGTCCTGGTCACCCCGCCGTGGAACTTCCCGTTGGCCATCCCGTGCGGCTCCACGGTGGCGGCCCTCGCCGCGGGCGCGGCCGTGGTGCACAAGCCGTCGCCACAGACTCGACGCTGCTCGACCGCCTTGATCGAGGCGCTGTGGGACGCGGGGGTCCCGCGTGACGTGCTCCAACTCGTGGACTCGGTGGAGGGCGAGACCGGCAAGGCGCTGGTCTCCCATCCCGGCGTGGACCGGGTGGTGCTGACCGGTGGGTACGAGACGGCGGAGCTGTTCGGCGGCTGGCGCACCGGTCGACCCGTGACAGGTGAGACCTCGGGCAAGAATGCCCTGGTGGTGACTCCCGCGGCCGACCGGGACCGCGCAGTCTGGGACCTGGTCACCAGCGCCTTCGGGCACGCCGGCCAGAAGTGTTCGGCCGCCTCCCTCGGCATCCTGGTGGGGTCCGTGGGCACGTCCGAACGCTTCGAACGTCAGTTGCTGGACGCCGCTGAGTCCATGGTGGTTGACTGGCCGCAGAACCTTCAGGCGGTCGTTGGACCGGTCATCGAGGAACCGCAGGACAAGCTGCGCCGTGCCCTGACAGAGCTCGACGACGGCGAACGGTGGTTGCTTGAACCCAAACAGCTCGATGACACCGGGCGGCTGTGGCGGCCCGGGATCAAGACCGGGGTCCGGCCCGGTTCCTTCTTCCACCTGACCGAGGTGTTCGGCCCCGTGCTCGGACTGATGCACGCAACGGACCTGGACCAGGCACTCGAATGGCAGAACGCGGTGGACTACGGGTTGACCGCGGGCATCCATTCCCTGGACACCTCCGAGGTCGACCACTGGTTGGACCGGGTGGAGGCGGGCAACCTTTACGTCAACCGCGGGATCACCGGGGCGATCGTGCAACGGCAGCCCTTCGGTGGATGGAAGAAGTCCTCCGTGGGACTGGGTGCCAAGGCCGGCGGACCGAACTACCTCACCCAGATGGGCACCTGGTACAAGGCAGCCTTCCACCGGGACACCCAGGGGGACGTGGTGCACGAAGCCGTCGCGGAGGTCCTGGACTCGCCCGAACTCGAGGCCACACTGCCCGCACCGGACCTCGAGTGGCTGCGTTCCTGCGCGATGGTGGACCAGCGGGCCTGGGAGTCCGAGTTCGGTGTGGCCAAGGACCCCACGGGTCTGCGCTCGGAAGCCAACCTCTTCCGCTACCGCCCGCGCCGCGTCGTCGTCCGCGCAGCCGAGAACGCTCCCGTCACAGACGTGGTGCGAGTGGGGCTGGCCGCGGCCCGTTCAGGCTCCACCGTGGTTCTGAGCCCCAGCCCCAGGATCGCCGGGGAGTTGCCGTTGGTGGCCAGGCAGCTGTTCGCCGCCATCCTGCCCGAGGCCTCCGATGCGGAATTCCGCGAGCAGGCCGTGGCTCGAGTCCTCAAGGGCGATGACGCACCACTGCCGGAAGCGGATGCGGCGGGTGCCGCGGAGGCGACGGCCACGGCGGCCGGTCCGGAGGAGCTCGGGACCGGGGCCCGGATCAAGTTGATCGGTGACGACGTGGACCTGGTGGCGGCACTCGGCGCCACTCCGGACGTGGCCGTTCTGACGCACCCCGTGGTGGGGGCCGCCCGCGTGGAACTCATGGAGATGCTGCATGAGCAGGCTGTTTCCGTGACCATGCACCGGTTCGGCAATCCGTTCCCTGACATGGAATTGGTTAAAGCAGAACTGCTGACAACTATTTCATAACGAATCTGCGGGGGTTGCCTTTGTCGGCCGGGGTTCCGGTGCCCTGATACAGCACCGTGACCCCGGCCGCCATGCAATTCCACGTCGCACAGGTATAGGGTGAAACGGTGCGATCAGCGCCCGTGGGGGCGATGAAACGCGCGATGTTGCGGTGGGCATGTGTGCCGGGGCTCGGCTGACACAGCCACGGGTTGAGAAGTCGGGCTAGACACAACGTGCAGCCTCCGAGGGTCTTTGGAACGACGGGTTTCCTCCTTTCCCGTCCCATCGGGGCTGACTGGGGGAGATCATGATTTCGGCGCGAGAATGGATTGCGCACTTACCGGCCGAGCAACGGGAAAGGTTTGCCGCATTGGTGCGGGCCGTCCCAGCCTCAATGCGTT
Source organism: Kocuria soli (assembly GCF_003797835.1). Taxonomy (GTDB): domain Bacteria; phylum Actinomycetota; class Actinomycetes; order Actinomycetales; family Micrococcaceae; genus Kocuria; species Kocuria soli. Next base: position 83,294 of record NZ_RKMF01000014.1, on the reverse strand, counting down.
ACGGGCCGGTCTTTCGACGCACCATGCGTGAGATCCGGAAATGCGAGGCGGTGCCGTCCTGGGGTCGGGACGAACGAGCAGCCCGGTTAAGGGCGCTTTTCACGACGGCTGTCGGCACCACCTACTACGGCACTACCGCTGCCTATGCGCCCTTACGTGAGTTCGCGGCGGATCCTGACCGGGACCCGTTCGCCGTCCTGTACCGTCTCCCGGTGTTGACGCGTGAGGAACTTTCGGCCAACACCAAGGACATGATCGCCGTCGATCCCTCTCAGGTGGAGTTGGTGGCCAGCTCGGGAACCTCCGGTGACCCCATCCTGTTCCACCTGGAAAAGGAGCGTGGTGCGGGGGAGTGGGCTTACGTGCAGAATGCGTGGCACCGGAGCACGGGATACGAACTCGACGACTGGCGTCTGTTCCTGCGTGGTGTGGTGGAGTTCGACGAGTCCAAGGACCATCTGGTGCAGGCCGCCACGGGGGAGGTCGTCCTGCGGATTCAGGCGCTGGGACCGGAGCGGATTGCCGAGCACTGGAAACTGGTCACGGACAGAAAGATCCGATACCTCCACGGCTACCCGGCGTCCCTCGAATACATGGCACGGTTACTGGAAACGCACCTGCCCGAGGACCAGTGGCGGCATCAGATCAAAGGCGTCTTAGCGGTGTCCGAGGAGTACACGCCGTCTCAGGCGGCCACCTTCCGCCGCGTCTTCCCACAGGCGAACGTGTGCAACTTCTACGGGCTCAGCGAACGCACGGCATTCGCCACGATGGACCGGGACTGGGTGTTCCACCCCGAGCCCCTGTACGGAATCACGGAGATCCTCAAAGAGGACGGAACACCGGCCCAGGTGGGTGAGCGCGGCAGGATCGTGACCACCGGGTTGCGCCTCATGGGTCATCCGTTCCTGAGATACGACACCGGGGACTCCGCCGAAGTGGTCGGACACAACAAGTGGGGCGAACCCACTTTCCGTGACATCAAGGCCCGCCGCGGGCGCGAAGGCCTGATCCGAGCCGACGGATCACTGTTTCCCACGACCTCCCTGAACGTCCACGGTCACCAGTTCCTGTGCGTCAACCGGTTCCGGTTCCGGCAGGACGAACCCGGGAAGGTGGTGCTCATGCTGGAGCCTTCCGCCACGGCGACCCAGGAGGAACTTGAGGACTTCTACGCCGCCATGATCCGCAGGACCAAGGGGCAGGTCGAACTGGGGCTGGAGATCGTGGACCAGCTGGAGGTGCCGCCCAACGGCAAGAACAGACTGGTGGACCAAAACATCCAGGGAGTTGTGTCCACCTGGGCGTGAGGTGCTTGTCCGTCCGAAGGCGAAGGGACCCAGGGACTACTTGGTGCTACGACGTGCGTGTTTCGGGTGGCCCAAGGTCACGGCGGCGATGATGCCGAGCAGGAGTCCTGTCGCCGCGCCGATGGCATAGATCATCGGAACCGAAATTCCGGAGGGCGCATCCGGGTGGGTGGGTTCGCCGGCCGCAACCAGCTCGACCTCATCGCCGGGCTGAGGATCACCACCGGATTCGGACAACGCATCGCGCCAGGCCGAGGACAGTTCGGACGCCGCCTCAGGGCTGTCGGCACTTGCCGTGATCTCGAGGCCGGTGGTCTCCGGGTTCGCCACAACGCGAACGTTCTTCAGGAGTTCGTCCGTGGGGGTGTCCAGGTCGAGTTCCTGCTTGACAGCATCGGCAACCACCACTGAGTTGCCCAAGGACTCGTAGGTCGCGGCCCTGGACTTGGCCAGTTCCTCAGCTGCCAGACGATCTGCAGCGGTGTCCTCCGGTGCCGAGGCATGAACCAGAGCTGTGGTCACGGATTGGTACTGGGGGGTCTGACTCACCGAGAACGCCAGGCCGAGACCCAGGCCGAGGAGCAGGCCGAGGACCGGGAGCCACCAACGTTTTCGGACCGCTCCGCCCAGCTCTCGGGCACTGATCTCGTTCGTTTCATACGGGGATGACTCGCGCAATTCTCGACTCCCAATTTCCGGGACCCTGAAGGGGGCTCACGGATCGACTTGTGGTTGCATGGCTGCCTCCAGGTCGATGCGTCATCGCCCCGGGTGCTCGCCGACAAAATCTTGGCGAAAGCGCCGGTGGCAGAACAGACGTGAACCTGGACGTGTTCAAGGTTGCTCCCCCAGTGGAACGCCCCCGCCGGTCCACGAGCATGCCCATGCTAAGGGGCATGTCGATTGAGTCCCGGGAGAAGACTGACTGTTAACGCCATCTCTGGCCTCTTTGGTGGACAATCCGCGGACCCGGCGGGGTCGCCCTCGGTGAGCGTGTCACCATGGCCTGGCCGGACCTCGTGGGGGCAGGTCTGGCATGCGCGCTGCGAGGTCCATCAGTATCCAGCGACGGCGCTCCGGTAACTGCCATTGCACGAGCGCGCAGCAGCGAATGTACGACCTTCCCAACCACACGGTTTAGCCAATATCAACGTCAGGGGGATTTCCACTTTGGTTGAAATCGCCACCATCGTCACGCTTGTAACGGCAATGATCATGGCTGGCGCCGCAACGCTCATGCTGGTGACAGCGGCTCTGGTTCACCCCAAGATTGCGGCGGGTGTCATCGTCGCGATCACCATGCTGTCCCAGACGATCCAGACCGTTACCGGCGTCAATGCCCTGGGGTACGGCGATGAGCTGGGTGTCATTCTGGCCGTCGTCCTGTTTGCGGGTCGGCGGCTCTACCTCCGCGGAAGCATCAGGTTGCACCCGTCGATGTGGTTCTTCGGGGCCTTCGCAGTCCTCGGAATGGTCAGCAGCGTTGTGAACGGGGTGCCGCTGTCGACAATGACCACGGGCGCTTTTCTGTTCCTCAAAGGCCCCGCCCTGTGGTTCGCCGTCGCGCAACTGGACTGGCGCCGGGAGGACCTCCCCAACGTGGCCAAAGCCGGTGCGGGATTCGTCATGTTCGTTCTGGCAACTTGTGTGGTCAACGTCGTGATGCCCGGACCGTGGAACGCATGGATCGGTCGTATGGAGACCATCACCGAGAGGGCAGGGTTCACCAGCCTGACCGGTCCCTTTGACCATCCGGTCGGTCTGGGCACCACGATGTCCATGGCCTTCCTGGCGATCCTGCTCTACCGGCACTTCGTCAAGAAGAGTGCCTTGAACACGGCACTGCTGGTGGGAACCGGGCTGGCCTGCATCGCGGCTTTCCGACGGAAGTCGATCGCTGCGGGTGCTGTCACTGCCCTGGGTATGCGTGCGGTGCTGCCCGGGCCCAAGGCCATGTATTTGACGGCCCTGGCGGTGCTTGTCCCGGTGGCCCTGGTGGTTGGTTGGGAACCGTTGATGACAGTGGTGTCGAGCACGTATCAGGAGTACACCGCCGACGTGACTGAAACAGCCAGGGTTCGGATGACCTTGGACGCTATTTCTTTGACGTTGGCGGCTTTTCCTCTCGGCGTCGGGTTCGGTCGATTCGGTTCCTTCACGGCGGGCGAGCAGTACAGCCCCCTGTACGAAGACTTCGGATATCAGTGGATTTACGGCATGGGGCCGGGGGAGCGGGGCGGCTTCCTCTCGGACACCTTCTGGCCGGCTCCCCTGGCCGAGACCGGAATCCTGGGCGCTGTTTGCTACGCGGCTGCGTTGTTCCTGCTGGCCGTGACCGGGTGGCGCCTCATGCATCACTCCTCGTGGGCACACGTCCGGTGGATCGGTGGCGTGACTGTTGCGTGGTTCGCCACCCTCGGGATCGAGTCCGTGGTCGCTCCGGTCTTCGTGTCACCGCCCATGTTCGCGCTGCCGTTCGTTGTGGCCGGCGTTGCCACTGCACTCACGTCGGCAGAGACGGCGACGGAGAGGGGAACCGATCACGAATCGAATCCGGTCGACGGGGGGCAGGAGCACTCTGAGTCCACAACGGAGACTGCGCTGCCGGTTGCTCCGTGGGCCGCCGCGCCGACCATGTCTCACCGAACCGTGGAGGATGTATGAAGGTGCGAGTTGTGGGCCCCGCCCCTGGATCCGCGGGCGGGATCGGCGTGATGAGTGCGTACCTCAAGTCCACCGGTTCCCACCGAACCGTTCTCGAGTTCGTGGATTCCGGCGGGACGCCGGGCACCCGTGGTCAACGCAGCATCAGCTTCCTTCGAGCCCTGTCCACGGCTGCCGTAACCGCTGACGGGGACGGAGCCTGGGTCCTGGAGGTCTCGTCCAAGGGCAGCACCTGGCGCAAGTTGTTGATCAGTGTGGTGCTCCGCGTGCGCAGACAGCCCTATGCTGTTCACATGCACAGCGGCGGGTACCCGCGGTTCTTCGCGCAGCAGTCCCGCTTTGCCAAGCGCCTGATCCGGGGGCTTTTCACCCAAGCCTCCGTGGTCGCCGTTCTCGGCAACGGGTGGGGGGCGTACGTGCGGGACAAGCTCGGCGTGCCGGCCGACCGCGTCGTCCTCCTTCCCAATGCCGTACCCGGCCCCGACGTGGTGCCGGGACGCGGTGACGAGGTCCGGGTCCTGTTCGCGGGCCGAGTCGGTAACCGCAAGGGCGCGGACACACTGCTGGCGGCCTGGCAGACCCTGAACACCAACGGGCGCGCAACCCTGATCCTGGCCGGTGACCTGGACGACCCCGACGGGTCGATCACCCAGGCGGTCGAGGCCGCGGACGACGTCGAAATCCTGGGTTGGCTGGACGGGGAGGCGCTCACGCAGGAAATGGCGGGGGCCAAGGTCCTCGTCCTGCCGAGCCTGGCCGAGAACCTCCCCCTGTCCCTGCTGGAAGGCATGGCGTGGGGGCTGGCCCCGGTGGTCACGCCCGTGGGTGCCGTGCCGGAGGTGGTCAGGGACGGGGAGAACGGGCTGCTGGTTCCCGTCGGGGACGTTGCCGGCCTGGCATCCGCTTTGCAGAAGGTCATCGACGACGACGCCGCGCGGGACCGGCTGGCGGCCGCGGCCCGTGAGACGTGGGAACAGGGCTACTCCCTGGAGGGCTACCGGCCGAAATTCGACGACATGGTGGAACGCGTGGCCCGCGACCACAGGGCGCATGCGCCGTGGGCTCCGCGCCGTGGTCACTCGAGCAAGGAGAGTCAGCAGTGAAGCCGTACGAACTCTTGGACCCGCCCCTCCGCGCGGAGGTGTCCGAGGCCTTGCGGCAGGCGATGCGTTTCGCTCAAGTGCGCGAATACGCCGGCACCGACCCGTACGACGGCCTGCTGTCCCCCTACGCACGCTTCCTCAAGGGGCGACGTCCCCGTCAGGTGTGGGTACAGGTCCACAAACGGGCCGGTCAGTGGTTGCGAGACCTCACGGACGTGCCCCCGGTGCGCATGACCAAGGGCATGGCGTTGTTCGCTCACGCCGCAGTCCTGAACGGGCGGCCGGAGCTGGCCGATGCGCTGGTCGACCGCATCATCCGGGAACGCGGAACCGGCCCGTGGGGCTACGAATTCGACGTACAGACCCGCTGGGCGTTCTACCCCGCGGGAAGCCCGAACGTGGTGGCCACGACCTTCGCCCTGCGGGCCTTCCAGGCCACGAACCGCCTTGAGGACGCCGGCCCCGAGGTGGCCCAGTGGCTCGAGGACCAGTTCCACGACGGCTACTTCCGGTACACCACGACCTCCGACCGCTTGGTGCACAACGGCTCCCTGCTGGGTGCGGAGAGCCTGGCTATGCTGGGCGGGGACCGGGACAAGATCCAGAGCGCCGTGGACCGCACCGTCTCCGCGCAGGCCGCGGACGGCTCCTGGCCCTACGGGGAGGGCGCGGGTCTGGAATGGATCGACAGCTTCCACACGATCTACAACCTCGATTCCCTGTGGGCACTCCACCAGGCGGGCTTCCAGGTCGGGGACGCGATCGACCGTGGCCTGGCCTACTGGGCCGAGCACTGCCTGGACGGCCACGGGCTGCCGCTCTACTACGCGGATGCCGAGCAGCCTTCGGAAGACGTACACAACGTGGCAACCACCGTGGGCTTCCTTGCCCGCGCCGCGGACCGGGGTTGGGGAATCCCGGATCCGCAACCGGCGGTGCGTCACCTCCTTGCCCTGCAGGGGGACGACGGCGGGTTCCGCAGCTCGGGATCAGGCTTGCCACACATGAGATGGAATCAGGGCCACGCAACGTTGGCCCTGGCTGGATGGGGGAACAGCAATGAGTCAGCCGGCTCGTAAGAACCACGAGGACAGCCAGGGGCCGGGACAGCGCCACCTCCGGGCGGCGGAACCGGCCCGGGACGCGGAACCGGGGAGCTCGGTCGGCAAGGACCAGGAGGCTTCACGGCACGATGTGATGGGTGTAGGAATCGACCCCCTGACCATGGACCAGACGGTCGAGCGCCTCAAGAGCCTGATGACGGACGGCGGCAACCACAACCACCTGTCGATCAATGCCGCCAAGATCGTGTCGGCCCGGGAGAACCCGGGGAAGCAGGACGAGTTCAATGCGGCCGATGTGGTCAGCGCCGATGGTCAGGCCGTCGTGTGGGCCTCCAAGCTGCTGGGCCGCCCGGTCCCCGAACGCGTGGCCGGCATCGACCTGATGAACCGACTGGTCGAACTCTCGGCCCAGGAGGGGCAACGGATCTACCTGCTGGGCGCCCGGCCCGAGGTCCTGGATGCGGTGGCGGAGAACTTCACCGAACGCGGTGCCAACGTCGTGGGTCACCACGACGGCTACTGGCGCACCCAGGGCATGACGGACGAGGACATGGCCCGGGAAATCGGTGCCCTGGACATCGACATCCTTTTCGTCGCCGTGCCTTCGCCGATGAAGGAGGACTTCATCTACGGGCAGCGCGACGTCATGGGCGTAGGTGTCTGCGTGGGCGTGGGGGGTTCCTTCGACGTCGTCGCCGGGCAGACCAAGCGCGCGCCGGAACTGGTGCAGAAGGTGGGCATGGAGTGGGCGTTCCGCCTGGCCATGGAACCGCGCCGCATGTTCAAGCGTTACGCCGTGGGCAACGCCAAGTTCCTCTGGTACCTGGCCAAGGACCGTACCCGGCGTGGCCGCTGAGCGTACGGGAAGTGCGCACCTCCAATCCCTGACGGTCTTGGGCATCCGGATCGGTGGTGCCGCACTGCAGATGGCCCTGGTGGCCGTGGTGGCCCTCCGATTCCCCGTCGAAGACGTAGGCCTCAACGGCCTGTTGTGGTCGATCGCCCTGGTGGCGCGCATGGCCGGTTCCTTCGGCGTGGATCTCTCCGGGATGCGCGAACAGGCACCGCTGTGGGCGGCCAACGACGGGCGTCGCGCACGCCTCCTGGCTCGTCGCGATGCCCGGACCATCGCGGTCCTCTGGGGATTCGTGGGGATCGCAGTGGCCCTGGTCGCGGGCCTCGGCGAGTTCCTGGGCTACCCGGGACGCTGGCTGATCGCCTTTTGGATGGTTGCCGCCGCGTCCGCCTTCGGGCGCCTTTTCATGGTGCAACGGATCGCCAAACAACAGCCCGTGGCCGGTCAGTTCATGGAGTCCGTTGCCCTGCCCTTCTTCGGCCTGGTGGCGGCTCTTGCCGCGTCCTACACGGACCCGGGCCTGTTGATCCCGGGGCAGGTTGTGGCGTTCGTGCTCATGGCGCTCATCCTGTGGTGGCTCTCGCCGGCACCCGGACGGAGCCTGGCGCAGTACCGTGCGGAGGGCATCGAGATTCCCAGGACGCCGTGGAAGGTCGCTCTGCCGCTGGGACTGGGGGCCACGCTCACGGCGTTGTGTGTCCGCGGTCCCATGTTCGTGCTCTCCTCCCGCTCCCTGGCCGTGGCAGGTACCTACGACGTGGCCCAGCGCATCCAGTCGGCCGGAGCCATGGGCACCTCGGCCGTCTCCACGGTCTTCGGGCCCAGGATCGCGGTGGCGGTGCGTGAGCGCCCCAAACTTCGGCGGCTGGTGATCGAGGCCGCGGTCGCCTCCGCCGTGATGCCGGCGCTGCTGTTGGTGTTCCTGCTCGTGGTCGGCGAACACTCCTTGGTGTCGCTCCTGGGGGCGGAGTACAGCGGTACGTGGGGGGCCGCCGTCGTCCTGGTGATCTCCACGCTCATCAACGCAACCACCTCCGCGACCAGCAACGTGCTGATGCTGGGTGGCTACGAGCGGTGGTTCATGCGCATCAGCGGCGTGCAGCTGCTCCTGGTGGTTGGCGGGGCATGGCTGACGGGTGCGGACACGGCTCCGGCCATGGCCTTCTGGGTCCTGGGCGGTGAACTGTTCCGGTCGTTGGCGATGAGCATCGGCTTCCTGCTGCACGACCGCAGCCTGAAGAAGTCCGCCGAGGTGGAAGCCACCGACGCCGCCCGAGCGTGACGCATCGTGGGATGTAGGTGACACGTCATCTAATCTGTGGCACAATGGGCGTCGAACAACTTCACACCTCCACGGGAGCAGAACGTGCGACTCGGCCTCAACACCTTCGGCGACGTCCACCCCGGCAGCGACGGTGCGCCCCTCTCACAGGCCCAGGTGATCCGCGACGTCGTGGACGAAGGCCAACTGGCGGACCAGGTCGGCCTGGACTTCTTCGGCGTGGGTGAGCACCACCGCGCGGACTACGCGATCTCCGTGCCGGACACCGTGCTCGCGGGCCTTGCCACAACGACGCAGTCCATCCGTCTCGGCAGCGCCGTCACGGTCCTCTCCTCGGAGGACCCCGTGCGGGTCTATCAGCGCTTCGCCACGGTGGATGCGCTGTCCGAAGGGCGCGCGGAGGCCATCCTGGGGCGGGGATCCTTCACCGAGTCCTTCCCCCTGTTCGGCTACGCGCTGGAGGACTACGAGGACCTGTTCGCCCAGAAACTGGAGCTGTTCACACGATTGCAGGCCGAGGGACCCGTGGTCTGGGAAGGTGGCCTGCGGCCCGCGATCCAGGGGATCGAGGTCTTCCCGAAGACCGAATCGGGGCGACTCCCGGCCTGGGTGGCCGTGGGCGGATCACCCAATTCGGTGGTGCGCGCCGCGCACTACGAGCTCCCGGTCATCTTCGCCATCATCGGTGGCAGTCCGCTGGCCTTCGAACCGTTCGCGGACCACTACCGCCGCGCACTGGAACACTTCGGAAAGCCTGAGTTGCCCATCGCCTGGCACTCCCCGGGCTACGTGGCGGCCACCGACGAGCAGGCACGGGAGGAGTTCTTCCCGGCGTTTGCCGCCAACCACGACGTGATCGGCCGTGAACGTGGCTGGCCGCCGCTGCGCCGCTCGGACTTCGATGCCATGTGCGGACCGGATGGTGCGTACTACGTGGGCTCCGCCGAGACCGTGGCCCGGAAGATTGCCGCCCACCAGCGGGTGCTCAAGGCCGAGCGGTTTGATCTCAAGTACTCCGTGGGGCCGCTGACCCACGACCGGATGCAGGCCTCCATCGAGCTGTTCGGGACACAGGTTGCCCCGTTGGTTCGCGACATGCTCGCCGACTAGGGTTGCCGCATGGCTTACCACGCGGACTCCACGGAGCTGGAGAACAAGGAAATTCTCACCTGGCAGGGCTTCGGCGACGCCGTCCGGGAGCAGGCCCAGGAGATCGCGGACAGCGGGTTCCAGCCCGACATCATCATCGGTGTGGCCCGCGGCGGGCTGGTTCCGGCCGGTGCCCTCTCCTACGCCATGGGCGTCAAGCTGATCGACGCCATCAACGTCGAGTTCTACACCGACGTCCACGAGACCTTGCCGGACCCGGTTCTGCTGGCCCCCATGCTCGACGTCGATTCGATCAAGGGCAAGAAGGTCCTGGTGGTCGACGACGTCGCCGACTCCGGCCGCACCCTGGCCCTGGTTCTCGAGTTGCTCCAGGGATTCGAGGCCGACTGCCGCAGTGCTGTGATCTACTCCAAGCCGCGTTCGATCGTGGAGCCGGACTACATCTGGAAGGCCACGGACGAGTGGGTGGTCTTCCCCTGGTCGGACCAGCCGCCCGTCGTCGCGCACGCATGATCGTGGCCAACACCTGATCGTCGACAACACTGAGGCCGGGTCGGGTCCGTGAATTCCCGCGGACCCGACCCGGCCTCAACGTATAGGCGCCAGTGGCGATCATCGCGCTTTTCGGGAGACCAGGGAGGCCGTGGCCTCCGCGATCGCCTGCTCCTCGTCCGTGGGGACCACCAGGACCTCAAGGCCCGAACCCGGGGTGGAGATCCGCCGGACATCATCCGAGCGGATCGCGTTGGCCTCGTGGTCGAGTGTGGTGCCCAGCGCGCCCAGCTTGGAGACCACGCGCGCGCGGAAGCTCGGTGAGTTCTCGCCGATGCCCGCCGTGAACATGAGTGCCTGAGCCCCACCCACGGCCACGTGGTACGCCCCGATGTATTTGGCCAGGCGGTAGGAGGCCATCTCCAGAGCCAGCTCTGCCCGGGCGTCACCGGCTTCCGCGGCGGCCTCCACCTCCCGCATGTCCGAATGTCCCGCGATGGCCTGGAGTCCGGACTGCTTGTTCATGAGGTCGTCGAGCTGCTGAGCGTCGATGCTCGGATCCCGGCGGAGCATCGCGGTGATGATCGACGGATCGAAATCCCCGGTGCGCGTTCCCATGACCAGACCGGCCAACGGGGTGAAACCCATGGAGGTGTCGAAGGACTGACCGTCCTTGATGGCCGTCACGGAGGCCCCGTTGCCCAGGTGGGCCACCACGCCGTTGAACTGCTGGCGCTCCACGCCCAGGAAATCCGCGGCCAGGCCGGTCACGAAGTCATGTGACGTGCCGTGGAAGCCGTAGCGACGCACGCCGTACTCGGAATACATCTCCTCGGGGAGCGCGTAGCGCCACACGTGTTCGGGCATGGAACGGTGGAAGGCGGTGTCGAACACGCACACCTGGGGCATGCCCGGCCACTTCTTCTGAATCGCCCGCAGGCCCAAGGCGTGGGCGGGGTTGTGCAAGGGAGCCAGGGGTGCCAGGCGCTCCACGGCGCGGATGATCTCGTTGTTGACCAGCACGGGTGCGGAGAAGCGCTCACCACCGTGGACCACGCGGTGGCCGGCGGCGTCGATCGTCCGATCACCCAGTTCTGCCTCCAAGCGCTCGGCCAGGATGTCCAGCGCCTGCGTGTGGTCCTTGATCTCGGAGGTGCCGATGTTCTCGATCAGGCCCTTGGTGACCACGGTTCCACCACTTGCGCCCTGGGTGGCCTGCTCCACCCCCACGAACTCGTCGACCCTGGGCATCGAGGACGTGTAGGCCGCGGGCTCCTGTCCTTCGGCCTGTTCCACCTCCCGGACCTGGTACTTGATGGAGGAGGAGCCGCAGTTGACGACGAGAACGAGCATGGGTGACTTCTTCCTGCGTGCCGGTGCGGCCGCGACTTGGACGGAGTTGGCTCCATTGTGTCAGGCACAGGTTCGAGCGACCCAGGCGTCCGCAAGGGTTGAACTCTGTTGCCCCCGGCTTCCGGTCGCGGAACAGAGCGTGCTGCCGGTGGCGGGACTGAAGTTGTCCACAGGGGGTGTGGACAACGGGTGGTTCGCAACTCCACGAGCCCCCTCGCCCGTGATCCGAGCGGTTGCCCTGGGTGGGACCCTCGGTTGTCTCAGCGGTTGCGAACAGCATGGCATCTGGACTCCCAACCGGCTCCTGCACGTCATGCTCAATCCCGGAGTCCCGGTTCCAGCCGTGAGCGGCGTGCACCTTCGCCGACTACCGGAACCGACACACCAGCCGCTGGCCTCCGTGGTGGACTGCCTCCGGGCAAGTGTCATCCGGCATGACACGGAGACGGCGTTGACGGTGATCGAGTCCGCTACTTCTTGCAGCAGCGGCGGTTCGCCGCGCGAACACAGGTTTCAATCGCCGGCGTGGGGCGGGTGGACCTGCTGGTTGGAGAGTCCTTGATCGTGGAATGCGACAGCGAAAAGCATCACGCGCCGGGGGAGCGCTACCGCATGGACCGGATCAGGGACCTGGCGTCCCGCGATCTGGGTTACACCACTCTGCGGTTGAGGTATGACCAGATTTGGTACTCGTGGGCGCTGACACAACGCAGTTTGTTGGCTGAACTGGCCACGGGGAGGCACCGGCGACCGCCTGTCCCGCGGCTTTGAGAGACCAACCTTATGTGTGGGTGGAGACAGCTCTCTCACGGGCCTGTCTCCACCCACACATAAGGTTGGTGGCACCGTCACATGGTCTGGGCCTGGATGGCGGTGATCGCCACGGTGTTGACGATGTCTTCGACCGTGCAGCCGCGGGAGAGGTCGTTGACCGGCTTCCGCAGACCCTGGAGGACCGGGCCCACGGCCACCGCGCCGGCGGACTGCTGGACGGCCTTGTAGGTGTTGTTGCCGGTGTTCAGATCCGGGAAGACGAACACGGTGGCCTGACCCGCCACGGAGGACCCCGGCAGCTTGGACTTGGCGATCGAGGCGTCCACGGCGGCGTCGTACTGGATGGGACCTTCGACGGCGAAGTCGGGGTTCGACGCCTTGACCAGCTCCGTGGCCTCCCGGACCTTCTCCACGTCCTCGCCCGACCCGGAGCCACCGGTCGAATAGGACAACATGGCCACCCGGGGATCCACCGCGAAGGCTCGCGCCGTGGCCGCCGATGCGGTGGCGATGTCCGCGAGCTGTTCGGCGTTGGGGTTGGGGTTGACCGCGCAGTCGCCGTAGACCAGGACGCGGTCCTCCAAGCACATGAAGAACACGGAGGACACGATCTTGACGCCCTCGGCCGTCTTCACGAACTCCAACGCCGGGCGGATGGTGTTGGCGGTCGTGTGCACGGCTCCGGAGACCATGCCGTCCACGTCGCCGAGCTGGACCATCATGGTGCCGAAGTAGGAACCGTCCCGCATGCGGTCGACGGCCACGTCCTTGGTCACGCCCTTGTGCTTGCGGTACTCGACGTAGGCGTCGGCGTAGCGGTCGATCAGCGCCGCATCGTTGCGGTGGTCGACCAGGTCCAGGCCGTCGTCGTCGAAGTTGAGGTTGATGCCCTCGGAATCGCACAGCTTACGTACGTCCGCGGGGTCACCAAGGATGGTGAGATCGCAGAAGTTGCGGCGGTGGATGATCTCCGCGGCGCGCAGGATCCGGGGATCGTCGCCCTCCGGGAGCACGATGTTCTTGCGGTCGGAGCGGGCGGCCTCCACCAAGTCGTGGAGGAAGCGCAGCGGCGTGCGGCGCACGGGGCGTTCGAGGTCGAGGCGCCCGACCAGTTCCTTGGGGTCGATCCGGCGTGACCATTCGCCCAGGGCGGCAGCGGCCTTGCGGGGGCTGCGGTTGCTCAGCCGTCCGCGGGCGCGGGACACGCGCTGAGCGGCCTTGTAGGTGTCGTGCGGGGTGGTGAGCACGGGGAACGGTGCTGCCTGGAGGAAGGACTGGACCAGCTCTCCGGGAAGCAGCCCACCCGTCAGGAGCATGCCGCCCGGGGTGGGGCGGCCCGCGGAGAGCGCCGAGGCCAGGCAGGACATGACGACGTCGGAGCGGTCACCCGGAACGATCACCAGCTCACCCTCCGTGAGCTGGTCCAGGAAGTGCTCGACCGTCATGGCGGCGATCTTCACGCCGTTGATGTCGCGGTCCAGTGGAACGGAGGTGAGCTCCGTGCCGAAGCCCGCGGAGTCCACGAGTTCCTCGACGGTCGGGTTGGCGACGGCGGGCAGTTCCGGGATGACGTACACCGGCAGGTGGTGTTCACCGCGCGGCGCGTCCTGGGTCACCTGATCCACCCATTGCTCCGGGCAGCGGTTGACCATGATCGCGAAGATGTCGCACTTGGACTCCCGCAGTTCGGTGCGTGAGACCTCGATCGCGTTGAGCAATTGGTCCGGGCTCTCCACCTGGTTGCCGCCGATCACGGCCAGCACGGAGCACCCCATGTTGTTGGCCAGGCGGGCGTTGAGGTCGAACTCGGCGATGGCCGCGTTGTGGGCGATCATGTCCGTGCCGTCGACCACGATGACGTCGCAGTGCGTGGCCATCTCCGTGTAGATCGCCACGGCCTGGGAGTCCAGGTCGTCGTAGTTGCCGGAGGCCAGGATGTCGCGGGTGTCGCTCAAGGACATGGCACCGCGGCAGCGCTCCGGGGACAACTCGTAGGTCTCGGCCATGAGCTGCAGCAGGGGATCCTCTTGCGGAGTGGCCCCGATGAAGACGGGGCGGAAGAAGCCCACGCGATCTGAGTTCTTGAACAGGGTGTCCATGAGTCCCAGCGCCACCAGTGACTTGCCGGAAAGGGGCGTCATGGCGCTGAGATAGATGCCGTTGGTCACGCGAGTGCTCCTCGTCCGCGAGGGGTCAGGGGTCCACCGATCAGCCTATCGGGGAGCCTCGGCGGGGCGCGCTCTGTTGCCTTGGATCGCCACGGTGGGAGGATGGTCACATGATCGTCGCATTCTCCGTTTCCCCCATGGGCGGGGACAACCCCGATGCCTCCGTGCACGACGCCGTTGCCGCTGCCGTCCAGATCGTCCGCGAGTCCGGACTCCCACACCAGACGGATTCCATGTTCACCACGATCGAAGGTGAATGGGATGAGGTCATGGACGTGGTCAAGCGCGCCACCGCGGAGGTCGGCCGGTTCGGTCCCCGGGTGTCCTTGGTGCTCAAGGCCGACATCCGCCCCGGACACACGGGGGAAATGACGGGCAAGCTCGAACGTCTGGAGGCGGCTCTCGGGCGGCAGGCGATTGAGCGCCGAGCTCGCGGGGCGATCGAGAGTTGAGCGGACACCGCCGCGCGACCGCCCCGTCGGCCCGGCGCTGATGGGGCGTCAACGCAAGGGACGTTCGCCGGCAGCACCGGACACGGCCGAGGGACCACGTCCCGGGGTCTGGCAGATCGCCACCGGCACGGTCGAACTGGTCCCGGACGACCTGACTCCCGGGGCGTGGACGGTCATGATCAACGGGGTGCCGTCCTCCCATGTGGATCCCGCGCGGCCGGATCGCCTGGACTTCGAGTACATGCGCTGGATGGCCGCCGTCTTGCGGATGCATGTGCCCCGCCACCTGGATCCGCAGCGGTTGCGTGTGCTGCACCTGGGCGGTGGAGCGTGCTCCATGGCGCGGTGGACGGCGCAGGAATGGCCGACCGCGCGGCAGGTGGTCGTCGAACTCGACACGCGCCTGGTGGAACTCGTCCGCGAGTGGTTCGACTTACCACGGGCACCGCTCTTGCGCATCCGCGCGGGGGAGGCGCGCGAGGTCACGGAGTCCCTGAGCGAGTCCACCCGTGAGGTCATCATCCGGGACGTCTTCGCGGGATCGGAGACCCCGGAGCCCCTGACCACCGTGGAGTTCACCCGCGCCGTGGAGCGCGTCCTGGCCCCCGGCGGCATCTACCTGGTGAACGTGGGGGACCACCCCCAGCTCAACGGTGTTCGAGCCGAGATCGCGGGGTTGCGTGCGGTGTTCGAGCACGTGGCGGCCGTGGCCGATCCCGCCATGTTCAAGGGACGACGACGCGGCAACGTGGTCCTGGCTGCCTCCCACAACCCGCTGCCCGCGGCCGGTTCGCCCGAAGCCTCCGAGATGACGCGCTCCTTGCTGGTCGACCCGGTCCCCGCGCAGTACAAGGACTCCGACTGGACCGCCACCTTCGTGGCCACGGTGCCCGCCCGCCGGGACCCGTCGTCGTGAACGGAACTTTGAACACGCAATAGTGCCTCCCACCCGTGGTGGGAGGCACTATTGCGTGTTCAAAGTTGGCGAGTGTCGATCAGGCCATCCAGCCCTCGATGACTCCCACGCTGAAGAACACCACGAACGCCAGGCCGACGATCCACATGAGTGGGTGGATCTCCTTGGCGCGGCCCTGGACCACGCGGATGAACACGTAGGACACGAAGCCCGCACCGATGCCGTCGGCAATGGAGTAGGTGAACGGCATGACCACGAAGGTCAGGAAGGCCGGAACTGCGATGCCCCAGTCCTCCCAGTCGATGTGGACCACGTTCTTGGCCATCAGGAAGCCGACGACCACCATGGCGGGGGCCACCGCTTCGAAGGGCACCAGCTGCACGAGCGGGGTGATGAACATGGCCAGCAGGAACAGCGTGCCGGTCACGACGTTGGCCAGTCCCGTGCGGGCGCCTTCGGCGATACCGGTCGAGGACTCGACGTAGATCTGGTTGGAGGACACGGAGCCAAGACCACCCGCGACGGCACCCGCGGCGTCCACCAGCAGGACGCGGTCCACGTTCTCGATCTGGCCGTCCTTGACCATCCCGGCCTGGTGGGACAGACCGACCATGGTACCCATGGCGTCGAAGAAGATCGACAGCAGGATGGTGAAGACCAACAGGGCGGCGGTCATCCCGCCCAGCTGGGTCACGGCCTGGATGGGGTGGGCGTCACCGAACAGGGAGAGGTCGGGGAAAGAGAGCAGGCCGGTGGGGCTTTCGGGGACCACCAGGGACCAGCCCGTGGGGGAGCCGGTGGAGGATCCGGAGGGGACCACGGCTTCGAGGATGTGAGCCAGGATCGTGCCCGCGACGACGGCGATCAGGATGCCGCCCTTCACGTTGCGGACCATCAGCGCGACCATGAGCAGGAGCGTGAACACGAACGTGAACGTGGGCCAACCGATCAGGTGGCCCCCGATGCCCAGGCTCACGGGCACGGTGGTGTGTGCGTCATCGGGCATACGGCGCACGAAGCCGGCGTTCACGAAGCCGATCAGGGCGATGAACAGGCCGATGCCCACCACGATCGCGGTCTTCAGGGAGGCCGGAACGGCGTTGAACACGGCCGTGCGGAATCCGGTGAGGACCAGGACGAACATCAGGACACCGCCCCAGACCACCAGGCCCATGACCTGCGGCCAGGTCAGTTCCGGCGTGGTGGCGACCGTGACGGCCAGGAACGCGTTGACACCCAGGCCCGTGGCAATGGCGAACGGCGCCTTGGCGACCACGCCCATCAGGATGGTCATGACACCGGCCACGAGCGCCGTCATGGCTGCCACGCGGTCCACGCCGAGAGTGTTGCCGGCGGCGTCCGGGCCCAGCCCCAGCACCAGCGGGTTGAGGACCACGATGTAGCTCATGGCGATGAAGGTTGCGATGCCACCGCGGATCTCGCGGTTCACGGAGGAACCACGTTCGGTGATCTTGAAGTAGCGGTCCAGGAACCCCCCACCCTGCGCGGGGGCGGTGGATTCGGTGCTGGACTCGGAGGCTGTGTACGACATGGTGGAGGGCTCCGCGGGCTCAAGCTGAAGGAAGGCGAACTCGCAGAATCCTACGCCGCAGCTGTTATCGAATTGTGTCCTGGGTGGGCGAGGTCACGACCGTGACCGGGACGGGCCGTTGGCCGATCAGGGAATTCGCCCTACCGTGAGAACAGGACACGGCGGGTCGCCGTCGTTGCCAGCGGTGCACGATCGCCTTCGAGAGGTGGAGACATGGAAGCCCCACGTACGCAACGACTCATGGGAACGAACACCTGGCTGACCGACATGGACGGGGTCCTGGTCCGGGAGGAATCCATGATCCCCGGTGCCGCGCGGCTGCTGGAACTGTGGCGCGAACGTGGTCAGCGGTTCCTGGTGCTGACCAACAATTCGATCTACACCCCGCGGGACCTCTCCGCCCGGCTCGCCCGATCGGGCCTTGAGGTCAAGGAGAGCGAGTTGTGGACCTCGGCGCTGGCCACCGCAGAATTCCTGCGCGAGCAGGGGGCGGGTCACAGGGCGTACGTGATCGGTGAGGCGGGATTGACGACGGCGATGCACGAAGCGGGTTTCGTGCTGACCGACACCGACTGCGACTACGTGGTCCTGGGGGAGACGCGCACGTATTCCTTCGAGGCGATCACCAAGGCCATCCGGTTGATCGGGGCCGGGGCCCGTTTCATCTCGACCAACCCGGACACCACCGGACCTTCCCCGGAGGGACCGCTGCCCGCGACGGGGTCCGTGGCCGCGCTGATCTCGGCCGCGACCCATCGCCAGCCTTACGTGGTGGGGAAGCCGAACCCGATGATGTTCCGGTCCGCGCTGAACCAGATCGGCGCGCACTCGGAGACCACCGCGATGCTCGGTGACCGGATGGACACGGACATCATCGCGGGCATGGAGGCCGGTCTGGCCACGTTGCTGGTGCTCAGCGGGGTGACCAACCGCGAACAGGTCGAGCAGTACCCGTTCCGCCCGAGCGCTGTCATGGAGTCCGTGCAGGATCTGGTCAATCTGCTGGAGCTTCCGGGGCCGGACCGCTCCGTGGATGGCTGAGAAGGCTCATCCCTGGGGATGAGGTGCCCCGGGGAGAATGAGTCTCTCGGTGGATGTGGTCCCGGGGGTTCCTCCGTAGCGTCTGGAGCATGGTCCTCATCTCCGTCGTACTAGCCCTCCTCGCCGCCGGGACCTTGGCGGTGGGCACCCATCTTCAGCACCATGCGATCCGAAGCAGAGACACCGACGACGCGGGCGTTCCGTCGTCCGCACGGGGCGGTTCCGAGCTGCTGGTCCTGCAGCCGCTCTGGTTGCTCGGGCTGGGACTGTTGGTCCTGGAAACGGTGCTGAACGTCGCGGCACTCGGCCTGGGCCCCGTGGCGTTGGTCCAGCCGATCGGAACGGTCTCCCTGGTGATCGCCGTGCTCATCAGTGTCAGGGTGTTCGGCCGGCGCGTGACGGCGCCACTGGTGGGCAGCATTGCCCTGACGCTGATCAGTGTGGTCGGGTTCGTGGGGATCTCTGCCCGGTATGCCTCGACGGGGCCGTTGCTCCCGGGGTCGGTGGCCTGGCTCAACGGCATGCTCCTGCTGGCCAGTGTGGTGGGTGCGGTGCTGGCCGCGACGCGGGCAGGGCACCTGGCCCTCGTCGGAGTGGCGGGGTTGGCCTTCGGGACCGTTGCGGCCAGTGCGCACGTGGTGACGACGTCGGTCATCGCGACCGTGCGCGCAGGCACCGGAGTCGCGGGCGTCGTCGATCTTCTGGCGCACGGTGTGCCGATCACGTTGGTCGGGATGGCCGTGGCGTCGGCCGTGGGGATGTGGGCGGTGCAGGTGGCCTACACCTCGGGCCCGCCCGAAACCGTTCTGGCCGGTCTGACCGTTCTGGACCCCATGATGGCCGTGACCATCGGCGCGCTGGTCCTGGGCGAGTACCGCGGTCTGACCGGTGCGGCGGCACTGGGCCTGTTCGTCACCGGCGCCGCAGCGGTGGCCGGGGTGCTGCTGTTGGCCCGGTTCCACCCGTGCGGGCAGGAGAGGCCGGTTGTCCGAACCGAGGTCCGGAGAACCGCCACCTCACACGGAGATGAGGGTCCCGTCCAAGTAGAGCCAGACGCCGTCGACGCGGCGGAAACGGGAGTTCTCACGCTGCACGCCGCGCGGAGCATCTGAACCCGGAGCGGGCTTGTAGTGGGCGGTGAAGTCCACCGTGCCCCAGTCCTCGAACGGCCCGCCGCCCGTGGTGCCGTTGATGTCCAGGCGGTACCAGCGGAGGTCGGGGTCCAGGCCGATCTCGGCGGGGCGGGTCGAGGGGTCCCAGGTGCGGAGCAGATAGGCCTCGTCGCCGATGGCGAAGGCTGCGAACCGCGATCGCATGAGCGCTTCGGCCGTGGGCGCGGCCTTGCCCCTGTGCAGGGGGCCGCAGCACGTGCCGTATACGTCCCCGGATCCGCACGGGCACCGTGCTTCCCGGTCGTAGGCTGCGTCGTTCACGGCGGGTGCGCTCGATTCTTGACTCGTGGTTGTGACTGTCATGGTGCTGGATACTGTGGCACAACTGTGGACACAGTGCCGTGAGGTTGGCCTCACCGCTGAACCTCATGCCCGCCGAGTTCGGGGTTGTTCCGCCTATTCGGCCCTATAGGCGGAACAACCCCGAACTCGGCGAGGTGGAGTGGGCGCGGGGGAGGTCACTGCGGCGGCCAACGGATCAGACCCTGTTCCGCGAAGGCCTCCAACCATCCCCGCATGGGCCACCAACCCCAGCGTTGGTGGAAGAGCGCTGCATTGCGGAGCACCGCAGCCACGTGTTCGACCGGCGGTGAGGACACCGGGTGCCACTGGTGGTAAGCGTGGGCTCCGCCCGCCCACAGCATGGGAATGCATTCTTTCCGCAACAGCATGGCGAAGTCCGTGTCCTCGCCCCCGTAGCCCGTGTACTGCTCGCAGAACCCGCCCGTGTTCCGCCGCAGTCCGGCCCAGAGGTCAGCGGAGACGGCGAAGGACAGGGACCAGAACAGTTCGTACTCGTCCGCCGTGGCCGGCCGAAACTCCCCGGCCGGTGGGTCGGGGCGAGCGGGATGCGGCGCTGTCAAGCCCGCGAGCTCGGACAGTTCCACGGGGCCCGCGTGGGCAGCGGGCTCGGGGAGATACGTCACGGGTCCGCAGACGACGGCGCCGGGGTGCTCGCGCACGGCAAGGTCGTAGAACCGGCCCAGATCAGGCCCCGGTATGCAGTCTGCGTCCAGGAAGATCAGGCGTTTCGCCCCCGCCCGCACGGCGGCATCCGCACCGGCGTTACGGGCTGCCGAGAGGTTCACCTCGCCTGGGCCCGTGCGGTCCACGACCGCGGAACCTTCCACGGGGAAACCCGTCCTCCCGATCTGCACGGTGTGGTGGACGGCCCCCGGCAACCATCGCCGCACGCCGTCGAGCTGACGCAGCAGATGGTCCCGCCGATTCATCGAGCACACCGTGATCACATGGGTTGCTCCCGTCACCCGCCCACCCCCAGGATCACGTCGGCCGCGCGCCGTGCAGCACCCTGCGTCTGCCAGCTGGACCACCTGGGGTTCTGCCGGCGAGCGTGATCGATGATCCCGGGCCACTGCTCGGGCTCGGGCATGCGGGCCGGAACGCCGTCGGGAAGGACCGCGAGTCCGGCATCAGCCAGGAGGGTGGCGGTGGCCAGTTGTTCGTCGAACGGCCGATCCTGCGGGACGACGACGACCGACGTGCCCAGCGCCGCGAGGTCCGCGACTGAGTTCTGCCCGGCCGCCGTGACCACCACATCCGCCGCCCGCAGTACGGGATACGGGTCGGCCATCCAGCGTCCCGCGCCGATCAGCGTGCAGGAGGCCCCCGACCCCTCAAGCGTTGCGGCCACCTCCTGCCAGTACGACTCCGGGGCATCGGTCCCGCCGGCCCCCAGCAGGATCACGACGGAGCGGCCGGCTGCGTGCGAGGGGCCGCGCTCGCCGTCGTCGGTCGAGGGGGTCGAAGACCTGGCGGGGGCGGACGGGTCCCGGTCCCAACGGGTGATGCCGCCGACCGCGTGGACCCGGTCGGCAACCGGGCGGAGGTGGCGGGGAATCTCCACCCAGTCGGGCCAGGCGGCGATGATCGCATCGGCCACCCGGTAACCCAGGGCGTGGGGATCGTCCGGGCGGACTCCGGGCATGGCCTGCACCGTGACCGGCACGCCCATGGCGCGGATGAACACGGCCATCTCCACGGACACGTCGACGTGCACCACGGAGGGCCTAGTGTCCCGGATCCAGGCGGCCACGAACGCCATACGGTCCGCCAGGCCGACGTGATGCGGGGGTGCCCAGTGGAAGGCCCCGTGCGCGGTGAGTTGATCGGGATCGCAGCCGGACTCCGCCGGTGCGTCCAGAGGCAGGAGGAGGTCCGCCTGCGGGTTGGAGGACAGGATCGTGGTGTCCACGGAGGGGCCCATCGCCCGCGCGATCGCGCGGCACCGCGTCAGGTGACCGGATCCCTGGTGGTGGGCGTAGAAACCGATCACGGCGTCAGAACCCCCAGAAAGTGGTGCAGGTATCGGTCCAGCATGATGTCCAGATCGAATCGAGAGGTGGCCAGGGCCCGGGCCTCTGCCCGCGGTTGGCGCAGGGCGGCGACCGCGGCCCGCACCAGGTCGTCGGGGCAGCCCGGGGCGGCCAGATGGTCGGGGACGTCCTCGAGCACCTCGGCAACACCGCCACGGGCGATTGCCGCCACCGGGGTTCCGCACGCCATGGCTTCGATGCTGACCAGCCCGAACGGCTCGTCCCACGCGGGTGTCACGAGCGCGACGTCGGCCAGCCCCACCTGCCGCACGATTTCCCGCGGGCTCAAGGACCCCATCCACCGAACGTCACTCCCCAGGTGCGGGCGGATCTGCGAGTGGAAGTACGCGGGATCCGCATTGCGTCCGATGAGGGTCAGCGGCAGTCCGAGGCGCCGACAGGTTTCGATGGCCAGATGCGGCGCCTTCTCCCGGGTCAGGCGACCGAACCAGACGGCACCCTGACCACCGGGGCCGGGTGTCCACAGCCGAGTGTCCACGCCGTTGTGCACCACCTGGGGCGACGTCGGAAGGTTCCATTGCGCGGCCGTGAAACGGCTCACGGCGGTGAATCGGCCCGCCGCCGACCCCGCGGCGTCGATGGCCTTCTGCATCGGCTCCTGCGGAGGTACGTGCAGGGTGGTGATCATCGGCGGGCTGCCCATCGGGTCCGGGTGCAGCATGACGGGGTGGGAACTGTTGTTGTGGATGACGTCGTAGTCGGAGGAGTCCAGGTGGCGTCGGACCCTCACGTAGGACTCGGTTTCGGTCTCGTCGGCGCCGGGTGGGTAGGCATCGTCCCTGGCCAGATCCTCGAATCCGGTCCAGTCGATGCCCGGGAACTCAAGAGCGGCCTGATGCCCGATGGACCCGCGGGCCGCGAACAGGTCCACGGTCAGGCCGCGCCGTCGTAGGCCCGCGACCAGGTGATGCACGAAGACTTCCAGCCCACCTCCGAACGGCGGGGCAATGGGCAGGCGCGAAGGCCCGACGACGGCGATCCTCACGGTGCCACCCCCGCCGCCGTCCCTGTCGTCTGCCCAACCGTCTGTCCACCGACGACGTTGCTGAGCAGGACGCGATGCGCGTGGACGACGTCCCGGTGCTGGGCGACGCGGTCTCCGCGGTACGGCAGGGACCGGTTCGGTAGGGAGCGGTGTGACCCGGCGGTCGTCGTCGCTGTCAGGGCGCGGAGGGTGGCGCGTGCGGCGTCGGCACCGTCCCCCGTGCGGTAGGTCTGGACCGCGTCGGGTCGGTCGGCTTGGCCCGCGTAATGACCGTAATCCGGCGCAACGACGGCGACACCCAGGTCCCGGCACATCTCCAACCACCCCGAGTGGGTTCCGTGCGTGTAGGGCAGGATCACGGCGTCCAGCGACATGATCCGTGCGAAGAGGTCACGGTCTTCGAAGCGCTCGTGCAGGTGGAGAACACCCCTGTGTGCGGCCGTCGTTTGAGGGTGGAACTCGGTCCGCAGGGATTCGACGAGTGGGTGCTCGGACGAGGAGCGGTGGGCGAAGACCCGGAGGCCCACCTGTTGCGTGCATGAGCTGAGTTCGCGGTGCAGATCGCGGTAGAAACCGGGGTCCTGGACGGTGTTGACCCGGAGGTCCTTGAGGAAGACCCCCACGGCCGCGCGGGTTGTGGGAGTTGGGTGGGTCGAGGTATCGCGGAGTTCTTGAACCGTCTGCGGTGCCACCACGAAGGGGTGCGGGGTCACGATTGCTTCCCGCCCGTATCCGGATCGGATGGCGGCGGCCGCCGAAGCGGTCAGCGTCAGCACCGCGTCCGCAGCTCTGATCAGAATGCTTAGGCGCGTGTGGTGGTCTTCCTGTCCGTCCTTCGGCAGGTGGGGGTTGTCCAGGTCGTGAACCGTGATGACCAGCCGGATGTCGCGGGCGGCGCAGGTGTCCACGAATTCCTGGATCTGATCCGGAGTGCGGTGTTCGAAGCCGAAGTGGAGGTGGATGACTTCCGGCGGGGATTCGAGATGACGGAGCTGGTCCGCTTCCAGATAAGGGTGAGGCTGCCACTCGCTGAATGCGGGTTCCGACGTTCGTGGCGGGGTGACGATTCGAAGGTCTTCGCCTTGCGGCAGGACCGCGCGGACGTAGGGGTGATCCGCAGGGACGGGTGCCACCTTGAGGGGGTGGCATTCATGGCCCGTGGTGGGGCTCATCTGGCATCCTTCCCGGAGGCTTCTCGGGCGAGGACCGGCCCGTCCGCGCGTCGTTGACCTGGATGATCTGGCGACGGGCAACCCCAATAATCACCAGCCTGACTAACAGTACACTTACGGGGTTAGTGAAGGAGGCTCGATGGATGCGCGGTCGGAAGAGTCGCAGAGGGGCGGCGCACCTCCCTCCGGTGACCAGGTAGGGCGTGCACAGATGCACGTTGATGTTGTCCGTCACGCGGTCATCGGTCCGCCCCACCACGGGGTGACTCGGTACGGGCGGGGTCTCCTTGTGGCGGCGCGGACCGTGGAAGCCGCCGATGCTGCCGGCCACCGCCTACGCCACGTGGACCTTGAAACCGCCAGCCCTGGCCGTGCCGATCTGTTGCACGTCCCCTTCACGGACCGGATTTTCGGAGCAACTCTGGATGCTGCCGTTGACTCCGTGCGTCATCTGCTGGACCGCGAAGCACCGCGATCCTGGGTCGTGAACCTGCACGACCTGCCTCAGCGTGAGGAAGGCGCCGATCGGTACTCCCGGCGGGCAGCGGCCTATGCGTGGTTGGCGGCGCGGGCGGACGTCGTCGTCGCGAACTCCCAGCATGAAGCCCGGGGCGTGCACGACCTTCCCGGGTGTGCGGACGTCAATATTCGTGTGATCCCGCTGCCTCTTGAGCCGGTTGCCGCTCCCGGAACCGGCCGCCGCGCCCCCGACGGCGAACCGCTGCGGGGCGGAGATCCGCCGACGCCGGCCGACATCGGTCTGCTCGGCTTCGTCTACCCGGGAAAGGGCTATGAGCGCCTGATCGATGCCGCTCCGGTCGGCACGTGCGTGCGCGCCATCGGCCAGGCGGCCGAGGGTCATCACGACTACCTGCATGACCTCATGGAGCGGGCCCGGCAGCGGGGCGTGGACTTCGAGGTCACGGGGTACGTCCCGGAGGGAATGCTTGCCGCGGAACTGCATGCCGTGAACGTCCCGGTGTGCCCGCATCGGCATGTTTCGGCCTCCGGGTCCTTGAACACCTGGATCGCTCACGGGCGGGTTCCGCTGGTCCTCGAGAGCCCGTACATGATCGAGATTGCGCATCGGTGGCCTGGTGCCGTGACCGTGGCCACCGCACAGGATTTTCGGTCCCGTTTGCTCGAATGCCTCGGGGATCCGCGGCGAACTCGCGCGCTCGGGGCGCCGCCGTCGTGGGGGTGGAGCGAGGTGGCTGCCGCCTACTCCCGGGTGTGGGCGGAGGAGCTGTCATGACGCCGACCGTGTCCGTGGTGGTGCCGTACTACCGAGATCAAGACGGGCTGTCCGCGGTGCTGACCGGCCTTGCGGAGCAGGATCACCCGGGCCCGATTCAGGTGATCGTGGCCGATGACGGATCGCCCACGGCCCCGTCCGTGGGGGAGTACGACGGTCTGGAGATCACGGTCGTCCGGCAGGAGGACCGTGGGTTCCGGGCCGCTGCCGCTCGGAACTTGGGTGCGGCGGCGGCCACGGGTGAAGTCCTGGCCTTCCTGGACGGGGACACGGTGCCGCAACCGGGCTACCTGGGCGCCGTCGTTGCCGCTCTACGCAGAGAGCCGGGGGCCTTGGTGGTGGGATCGCGGAAACACGTGGACATGTCGGTGGATCCTCCCCGTGACCTTGGCGAACCGCAGTGGCTCGCGCAGGCCTGGGAGACCACGGAGGATCTGCGGCACGCGGATCACACGGGATTCCGCTACGTCATTTCTGCGGTTCTTTCCTGCCGACGCGAGGTCTTCGAGGCCGTGGGCGGATTCGATGCGTCGATGATCGGGTACGGGGGAGAGGACTGGGAGTTCGCCTGGCGGGCCTACCAAGACGGTTACGACCTGCGGCACGAATCTGCCGCCGTGGCCGTGCACCGCGGCGCCGACTGGGGTGCGCGGAGCCTGGCCGACCTGGAACTGGCCCGGCAGCAGAAGAACGCGGAGTCCATCCGGCTGGCCACGCGCATCACCCATCCCACGATGCGCCAGACGGGGGTGGTTCACGCCGTACCGGACCTGTCAGTGCGATGGGACCGGTCGGCGCCGGGCACCAAGACGTACGACGACGGCGCCGCAGCCCTGGTCATCGCGGACCTGCTGAGCGCGGGGGACGTGCACGTGACCTTGCGGTCCCCGCGGGACGAGTATGGATCCCAGGTGCGCCCTTCGGCTGGTCTGGCTGATCTGTTCGCAGCGGATCCTCGGGTACATCGCAGAATGGCCCCGTGGGAGGAGGACGGGAGCAGGGTGCAGCCACGGATCGACGTGGAGGTCAGGCACCCGTGCCGAGTGCCACGCGGGGAATTGCAGGCTGCCTGCGAGGACATCGCACAGTCCGAACTGCTGGGAGATATCGTGGACGACGCCGGGCGAATCCTGTTCGCCGTCACTCCGCGCAGAGTGAAGGCACGCGGGGTCACGGAGGTTCACCGGGTGGTCCGATCGTGGGCGGCGCTGGAGCCGGACGTGCGCCTGGAAGACGTGTTCCGGTCGGAAGGGGCGGTGGACAGCACTTGAGCAGACCGCACGGTTGATGGCGTCGCCCTGGTTCAGTAGCCCACTTATTACCTAGAGTTGAGTTTCGAACGGATCGAGGTGGCGCATGCGGATTCCGCGGACGTTGGTGTTGGTCCTGGCCGGTGGCAAGGGCTCACGCATGGGTGCCCTGACGGAGAAGAAGGTCAAACCCGCACTGCCGCTGGCCGGCTCCTACAGGTTGATCGACGTGTCCATGTCCAACCTGATGCACTCGCACCTCTCCGATGTGTGGGTGGTCGAGCAGTACCTCCCGCACAGTCTCAACGCCGTCTTGGACAACGGCCGTCCGTGGGACCTGGACCGTACGCACGGGGGACTGCGGGTGCTGCCACCCTTCGAAGGCGCCACCGGGGAGGGTTTCGCCCAAGGCAACTCGGACTCGCTCCACCGGCAGCACGACCTGATTCGGGACTTCGACCCCGACCTGGTGCTGGTCCTGAGCGCGGATCACCTCTACACGATCAACTTCCTGGACGTGATCGACACGCACCTGGAACACCAGGCCGATCTGACCGTGGTCACCACGCGCATCGACGACGACGCCTCCCGCTACTCGGTGGTCACCGCGGACGACGACGGCGTGGTCACCGGTTTCCAGTACAAGCCCGACGAGCCCGCGGGGCAGGTCGTGGCGGGCGAGATGTTCCTGTTCGAGGCGGCTCACCTCCTGGAGGGGCTCACCACCCTGAAACGTGAGTACGGAGACCTCGAGGACTACGGGCACGACCTGCTGCCGTGGTTCGTGCAGCACCGCAGGGTGGTCGAGCACCGGATGTCCGGCTACTGGATCGATCTGGGCACCCTGCAGTCCTACTGGACCGCGCACATGCAGTTGTTGGACGGGGAGGGCGCCGCCCTGGACGACCCCGACTGGCCGATCCTCTCCGCACAACCGCAGCGGGTTCCGGCCCACCTGGGCGGCACGGCCTCCGTGAGTGACTCCCTGTTGACCGCGGGCTCCAGGGTGCGGGGCACCGTGGAGCACTCGGTGATCGGCACCGGCGTCGTCGTGGAGGAGGGTGCGACGGTGGTCAATTCGGTCCTGCTCGACGACGTGCGGGTGGGTCCCGGTGTGGTCCTGGAGAACGTGATCGCCGATGTCGGGGCGCAGATCACCGGCGGCAACCGCAGGGGGAGCGTGGAGGCCGTGACGCTGATCGGCGACGACGGGCTGGTGTCCACCAGTGAGCCCTTCGACCCCGCAGAGGCCCTGCCCCGTGGGGTGGACCCCGTCCGTCAGCGAACTTAGTGTGAGGTGTGCAGCACACGGATGAAAGGGAGTGCGTCATGTCGGAAGCCATGAACGAGAACAAGGACCCCGTGGCAGGGGAAGTAGCAGGGGACATTGCCGCTGACACCGGTGGCCGGGCGCAGGAGTCGATCAAGATGTCGCCGCAGGAAGAGCAGGATGCCGCGGAGCACTCCTCGCTCGAGACGGAGCCGGCCGACGAAGGCGTAGGCGCCCTGACCGACAACACCGGCGAGCACCCCGCAACCAACAACTGACCCCCCGCCCCCCCCACCCCAACCCCCCCCCCCCCCCCCCCCCCCCCCCCCCCCCCCCCCCCCCCCCCCCCCCGCCGTTTGGGGGTTTGTTCCGCCTTTTCGCCCTATTTGGGGCAACACCCCCGAACTCGGCGGAGATGGGCGGGGGTGGACTGTGACCGACTGTTACAAGAAACGTGACCTCGCCACGTCTCGGGGCGTTCACTGGGGCGATGACGACTTCCGCCCCCACGCGACCTCCCCGCGCTCGCAAGCCCAAGCCCGAGGGCCAGTGGAAAGTTGACGGCAAGGAGCCCTTGAACCACAACGAGGAGTTCAAGGCCGCCGATGATGGTTTTCACGTCCGCGCCCGGATCGAGGAGACCTACTCCAAGGACGGGTTCGCCTCGATCGATCCTGACGATCTGCACGGCCGTTTCCGCTGGTGGGGCCTCTACACCCAGCGCAAGCCCGGGATCGACGGCGGCAAGACCGGCTCCCTGAGCGACGCCGAGATCGAGGACGAGTACTTCATGATGCGCGTCCGCCTGGACGGCGGGACGCTCACCCGGCAGCAGCTCAAGACCCTGGCCACGATCTCCACGGAGTTCGCCCGCGGCACCGCTGACATCACCGACCGCCAGAACATCCAGTACCACTGGATCCGGATCGAGGACGTTCCGGAGATCTGGCGCCGTCTGGAAGAGGCCGGGATGGACACCGTCTCCGCGTGCGGCGACGTGCCCCGCGTGATCCTGGGATCGCCGGTGGCCGGCGTGGCTCAGGACGAGATCATCGACCCCACCCCGGTGCTCGAGCAGATCAAGGCCGAGGTCCGCACGCTCGAGTTCTCCAACCTGCCGCGAAAGTACAAGACCGCTGTGACCGGCTCCCCGGCCCTGGACGTGGTGCACGAGATCAACGACTGCTCGTTCGTGGGTGTGGTGCACCCCGAGCTGGGCCCGGGCTACGACATCTGGGTGGGCGGTGCACTGTCCGTGCAGCCCTTCCTGGGGCAGCGGCTCGGCGCCTTCGTGCGCGAAGACCAGGCGCTGGACGTGTGGCGCGGGGTCACCGGAATCTTCCGTGACTACGGCTACCGCCGCCTGCGCAACCGCGCCCGGCTGAAGTTCCTGGTCAAGGACTGGGGCGTGGAGAAGTTCCGCCAGGTGCTGCAGGACGAGTACCTGGGCTACGAACTGGCCGACGGGCCCGCACCCGCCCAGCCGACCGAACCCGGCGACCACATCGGTGTGCACAAGCAGCAGGACGGCCGGAACTTCATCGGCGTGGCCCCGCGGGCCGGCCGGGTTCCCGGGCAGCTGCTGCACGATCTGGCCGACGTCATGGAACGCTTCGGCTCCGACCGGTTGCGCACCACCCCCCACCAGAAGCTGCTGGTGCTGGACATCGACGACGACGACGTCACCGACGCCGTCGACGCCCTCAACGCCCTGGACCTGCCGACCAAACCCGGCGCGTTCCGGCGGACGACCATGGCCTGCACGGGCATCGAGTTCTGCAAGCTGGCGATCGTCGAGACCAAGGAGGTCGCCTCCGAGGTCATGGACGACCTGGACCGTCGCCTGGAGGACGTGGACCTGCCCGCACCCATCACCCTGCACATCAACGGGTGCCCGAACTCCTGCGCCCGCATCCAGGCCGCGGACATCGGCCTCAAGGGCCAGTTGCTGCCCACCGAGGACGGCGGTCAGAAGCCCGGCTACCAGGTCCACCTGGGCGGCGGGTTCTCGAGCGCCGAACGAGGGATGGACGCGAGTCTGGGCCGCACCGTCCGAGGCCTGAAAGTCTTCCAGGACGAGCTGGCCGACTACGTGGAAAGATTGACCCGGCGCTTCCTGGAACAACGGGAGCCGGACGAGAGCTTCGCTGCATGGAGCATCCGTGCCGAGGAGGACGATCTGAAATGACAACCCCCACCGTTGAAACAACCGCCCGCAACGAAGAACAGTTGCGCGAACTCGCACGCACCGGCGCCCGGGAACTGGGTGCCGAGCTGAGTCCCGAAGGCACCGTGCCCGAGCAGGGCGAAGCCGACCACCTCGCCGCCATCCGCTGGGTGGCCGAGAACTTCCCGCAGGCCAGGATCGCCGTCGCGTGCTCGATGGCCGATGCGGTGCTTCCCGCACTGGTGGCCGACCAGATCCCCGGCGTGGACGTGCTGTTCCTGGAGACCGGTTACCACTTCCCGGAGACCGAGGGCACCAAGGAAGCCGTCAAGTTCATGCTCGACGTGAACGTGGTGGACGTGATGCCCAAGCTGAGCGTGGCGGAGCAGGACGAGCAACACGGCAAGGACCTGTTCTCGACCGATCCCACCGCCTGCTGCCGCATGCGCAAGGTCGAACCGCTCGCCGAAGCCCTCCAGGACTACGACGTCTGGTTCACCGGGGTCCGCCGCGACGAGTCCCCCACCCGGACCAACGCACCCCTGGTGGCCTTCGACGAGACGCACAAGATCGTCAAGGTCAACCCGATGGTCCGCTGGTCCCTGGACGAGCTCACCGACTACTCGAACGCCCACGGCCTGCCGGTGAACCCATTGCTCTCGGACGGCTTCCTCTCGATCGGCTGCGCACCGTGCACCCGGCGCGTGGCCCCCGGCGAGGACCCCCGCGCGGGACGCTGGTCCGGCACCGACAAGATCGAGTGCGGCATCCACCTCTGACCGGCAACCCCGCACAGGCCCCGTACCGCGGGGCTGCAGCCTCGAGGCAACCCTCGAATTCCCACCTGACCCATCGGGCTTAGACGCCAGGAGATCTCATCATGTCGCAGACGCCGCAGACGGCCGTGCGTGAACACCCCACGGGGACCGGTGAACAATCCGCCCTGGACGCGTTGGAATCGGAATCCATCCACATCATCCGGGAGGTGGTCGCGGAGTTCGACCGCCCGGCCATGCTGTTCTCCGGCGGTAAGGACTCGGTGGTCATGCTCCACCTGGCCGCCAAGGCCTTCTGGCCCGCCGCGATCCCGTTCCCCGTGCTCCACGTGGACACCGGGCACAACTTCCCGGAGGTCCTGGAGTTCCGCGACCGCACGGTCGAGCGCCTCGGGCTGCGGCTCGTCGTCGCCAGCGTGCAGGACTACATCGACGACGGCCGCCTCACCGAACGCCCCGACGGCACCCGCAACCCCCTGCAGACCGTGCCGCTGTTGGACGCGATCATGGACAACAAGTTCGACGCCGTGTTCGGCGGTGGCCGACGGGACGAGGACAAGGCCCGCGCCAAGGAGCGCATCCTGTCCCTGCGTGACGAGTTCGGCCAGTGGGACCCGCGTAACCAGCGCCCGGAGCTGTGGAACCTCTACAACGGGCGCCACACCGCCGGTCAGCACGTCCGCGCCTTCCCGATCTCCAACTGGACCGAGCTGGACATCTGGCGCTACATCGAACGCGAGAAGATCGATCTGCCGCCCATCTACTTCGCGCACGACCGCGACGTGTTCCGGCGTGACGACATGTGGATGGCCGTGACGCCCGTGTCCCAGCCCAAGGAGACGGAGCCGGTCGAGGTGCAGAAGGTCCGCTACCGCACCGTGGGCGACATGTCCTGCACGGGCGCGGTGCTCTCCGATGCGGATTCCGTGGACCGCGTGGTGGCCGAGGTGGCCGTGTCCACGCTCACGGAACGCGGGGCCACCCGCGCCGATGACCGCCTCTCCGAGGCCGCCATGGAGGATCGCAAGAAGGACGGGTACTTCTAAATGGGCGCCCAGACCCAGCCAACGCACGCCCCAGCAGCTTCGACGGAGACCTCTGTGACGGACACCCCCACGATCGACCCCGGATCGCTGTTCCGCTTCGCCACCGCCGGTTCGGTGGACGACGGCAAGTCCACCCTGGTGGGCCGCCTGTTGCACGACGCCAAGGCGATCCTGGCCGACCAGCTCGAAGCGGTCACCAGGACCTCCGAGGAACGCGGCTTCGGTGGCGGCTCCGGTCGGATCGACCTGGCCCTGCTCACCGACGGCCTGCGCGCCGAGCGGGAGCAGGGCATCACGATCGACGTCGCCTACCGGTACTTCGCCACGGACCGTCGCTCCTTCGTGCTCGCGGACTGCCCGGGGCACGTGCAATACACCAAGAACACCGTCACGGGCGCTTCGACCGCCGACGCCGTCGTGTTGTTGGTCGACGCCCGCCACGGGGTGGTCGAGCAGACCCGCCGCCACCTGGCCGTCACGGCGTTGCTGCGGGTTCCCCACGTGATCGTGGCCGTGAACAAGATCGACCTGGTCGACTACTCGCAGGAGCGGTTCGACCAGATCGCCGCGGACATCACCCGCGTCGCGCACACCTTGGGCGTGGAACAGCTCAAGGTCGTTCCCGTGAGCGCACTCGAAGGTGACAACGTCGTCGATGCCTCCGAGCACACCCCGTGGTACACGGAAGGTTCCTACGACGGCCGCCCCCTGCTGCGGATCCTGGAGGAACTGCCCACGGTGGACGAATCCGGTTCGGGTGAGGCACGGGCCTTCCGGTTCCCCGTGCAGTGGGTCATCCGCCCGCAGGGTGGCGTGGCCCAGGGCGTGGATGCGGAGGCCACCCGCGACTACCGCGGATACGCCGGTCAGATCGCCTCCGGCACGGTGGCCGTCGGTGACAAGGTCGTCGTTCTGCCCTCGGGTCGCACGACGACGGTCACGGGCATCGACGTCGCCGGGACGGCCGCCACGGTGGGCGGGGCGTTCCCCGGGGAACAGCTGCAGGAGGCCGCGGCACCGCGATCGGTGACGCTGCGCCTGGCCGATGAACTCGACGTCGCCCGCGGCGAACTGATCGCAGGCGCCAGCCCCGAACCCCCGGAGGCAGTCCAGGACTTCACCGCCCGACTCGCCTGGCTGGGGGCCAACCCGCTGCAGCCGCGAGCCCGCGTGCTGCTCAAGCACGGCACGGCAACCGTGCAGGCGATGGTGACCTCCGTGGACGGTCGGGTGGACCTGGACACGATGGAACTCACCGAGGCCACCGGGCTCGAACTCAACGACCTGGGAACCGTGACCCTGCGAACCGCCTCACCGCTGCCGCTGGACGACTACTCGGACCTTCGCCGGACCGGTGCCTTCCTGCTGATCGATTCCCAGTCCGGGAACACGCTGGCCGCCGGTCTGGTCGGGGAGAGCTGAGTGGCCCCGGACCCCACGCCACCCGCAGACGCCCGGGAAACCCTCCGTACCGAAACCCGCACCGCAGGTGGCAACCAGCGGCGGCCGGGACGCCGTCGTCGGATCGGGTGGCCCGCCGTGCTGACCGGGCTGGCGGTGCTGTGCGTGCTGACCGTGACCGCCACGGTGCTGCGCGCCAACGGGACACTGGACGCCATCGAGGACGCGAACGTCCAGACCTCCGACGCCGAATCGGTCACCCTGGGGTACTTCGGCAACCTGACCCACGGCCCCGCGCTCGCGGGCGTCGAGAAGGGCTACTTCGAGGAGGCCCTGGGGGACACCGAGCTGAAGACCCAGGTGTTCAGCACCGGCCCCACCACCATCGAGGCCATGAACTCCGGTGAGGTGGACATCGCCTTCATGGGGCCCAACCCCGCGATCAACTCCTTCGTGCAGTCCGGGGGCGAATCGGTGACCATCGTGGCGGGAGCGACCTCGGGTGGGGCGCAGTTCGTCGTGTCCGACGACGTCTCCGGCGAGGACGACCTGGCCGGCCGGACGTTCGCGACCCCCGACTTCGGCGGTACCCAGGACGTGGCCCTGCGCGTGTGGCTCGAGGAGCAGGGCTACGAGGTGGACACCGGATCCCCGGATTCCGTCTCGATCACCCCGATGCCCTCCGGGCAGGCCTTGCAGACCTTCCGACAGGGTTCGATCGACGGCTTCTGGGGCCCCCAGCCGTGGGTGACCCGGATGCAACAGGAAGAGGGCGGAAAGGTCCTGGTGGACGAACGCGACCTGTGGCCCGACGGTCGGTACCCCACGACCGTCCTGGCCGTGCGCACCGAATTCCTCAAGGAGCACCCCCAGACCGTGGAGAAGCTGCTGAACGGGATGGAGGACTCGGTGGAGTACCTCAACACCGCGGAGACGACCGAGGCGGTCGAGACCCTCAACGACGGGTTGGAGGGCGCCCAGACCGAACCGCTGGAACCCGAGACCATCGAGGCCTCTCTGGAAGCGATGGAGTGGACCACGGATCCCATGGAATCCGCCTATCCCACCCTGCTCGAGAACGGCGTGAAGGCCGGGACCACGGAGGACGCCTCCCTGGACGGGTTCGTGGACGACACGTACCTCAACACCGTGCGGGAACAGCGCGGACTGGACCCGGTTGGTGGCGACGCCGCGGCGGCCGCCGTGCCGTCGTCGTCGGGAACCCGGAAGGAGGCCGCGTGAACGCCTCAACCGCGATGACCCGGGCAACACCACAGGGGACACCCCGCGAGACGTCCGCGCCGTCGGCCGCTCCGGAGGCCGTCATCCGCCTGGAGAATCTGGGCAAGACCTTCGTGGCCGAGGACGGCCCTGTCCTGCAGAACCTGGACCTGACGATCGAACGAGGTCAGTTCGTGGCGCTGCTGGGTGCCTCCGGCTCCGGCAAAACAACACTGCTCAACGTCGTCGCCGGTCTGGAGGAACCCACCGAGGGTTCGGTGACCGCTCCCGCGCAGGGGGCGGCCATGATGTTCCAGGACTCCGGCCTGTTCCCCTGGCTCACCGCCGGCAAGAACGTGGAACTGGCGCTGGAGCTGGCAGGGGTGGCCAAGGCCGACCGGACCGACCGGGCCCGTGAACTGCTGGAGCTGGTGCGTCTGCCCCACGTGGCGGACAAGCGCCCCCACGAACTCTCGGGTGGCATGCGGCAACGCGTGGGGTTGGCCCGCGCCCTGGCGCAGGAGCGGGAGGTCCTGCTCATGGACGAACCCTTCTCCGCGCTGGACGCCATCACCCGCGACCTGCTGCAGGACGAGGTCCTGCGGATCTGGGAGGTGACCGGGCGGACCATCGTGTTCATCACCCACAACGTTTCGGAGGCCGTGCACCTGGGGCAGCGGGTGCTCCTGCTGTCCTCGCGTCCCGGGCGCATCGTCCAGGAATGGGACACAGGCCCGTGGAAGGACCCCGCCTCCTACGGCTTCGAAGCCGGGGGCCAGTCCCGCGAGGAGACCCTCGACGAACTGACGCGCACCATCACACACCGGCTGAGGGAGGAGATCGGTCGCCATGCCCGCTGACGCTTCTTCCGTCACCCGGACCCGCTCGGACCAGGCCGGACAGAACCCCGACCAGGAACCGCGGGACAACGCAGCCGCCCTGGCGGGTCTGGACGCCCTCCAGGCCGGTGGCGGTCCCCGACGTTCCCGGGGTGAAATCTTCCGCACCCGAGTGGCCCCGCCGCTGATCGCGCTGCTGGCCGCCGTCATGGTGTGGCAACTGGTCGTGGCCCTGGTGGACCCCCGGCCGGACATCATGCCCGGCCCGCTCACGGTGGGCCGCCAGGTGTGGGCCTCCGTCCTGGACGGGAGCCTGCCCGGCGCTCTCGCCACCTCCCTGTGGCGCGGGGTCAGCGGCTTCCTGATCGCCGTCCTGGTGGCCACACCCTTGGCGCTGCTGATCGCCCAGTGGGCCGGTCTGCGCAGCGCCATCGGGCCCCTGATCACGGGCCTCCAGGTGCTGCCGTCCGTGGCCTGGGTCCCCGCCGCGATCGTGTGGTTCGGACTCTCGGACGCCACCGTGTACTTCGTGGTGCTCATGGGCGCGATCCCGTCGATCGTCAACGGCATGCTGTCCGGGATCGACCAGATCCCGCCGCAGTTGCTCAAGGCCGGGCGCGTCCTGGGAGCCGAGGGCTGGAAACTGGCCGCCAAGGTGGTCCTGCCGGCCGCCATGCCGGGCTACGTCGCCGGACTCAAGCAGGGGTGGGCGTTCTCCTGGCGCTCGCTCATGGGCGCGGAACTGATCGCAATCGGCGGATCGATCGGTTTCGGCCTAGGCTCGTTGTTGGCCCAGGGTCGTACGGTCTCCGACATGGCGATCGTGCTCACCGCGGTGCTCAGCATCCTGCTGGTCGGCATCGTGGTGGAACTGCTGTTCTTCAACCCACTCGAAAAGCGCCTTCTGCGCGGCCGGGGGCTCCTGGCCCGTTGAGTGGGTGACAGGCGAACGACGCGCGGCCACGGCCGCCGTCGTCGCCCCATGACTTTGTGAACTGATGTGTAAACCGGCCCCCTCACGGGTGGCCGAGAGGAGAGGAAACCAGTGGTAGAGACCACCCCGGGCAAGCGTCCCCTGCGAGTGGCTGTGATCGGTGCCGGTCCGGCCGGGATCTACACCGCCGATATGCTCACCAAGTCGGATGCGGTGAAGAACGGGGAGATCGAGGTGGCGATCGACCTGTTCGACCGCTACCCCACCCCCTTCGGGCTGATCCGCTACGGCGTGGCCCCCGACCACCCCCGCATCAAGGGCATCGTGAGCGCACTGCGTTCCATCCTGGGGCGCGGTGACATCCGATTCTTCGGCAACGTGGACTACGGAGCGGACCTGACCCTGGGGGATCTCAAGGAGCACTACGACGCCGTCGTCTTCTCCACCGGTGCCGTCAACGACGCCCCGCTGCAGGTCCCCGGCGTGGAACTGGACGGCGTCTACGGCGCTGCCGAGTTCGTGGCCTGGTACGACGGTCACCCTGACTATCCGCGCACCTGGCCGTTGAACGCCGAGAAGGTCGCCGTGATCGGCAACGGCAACGTGGCCCTGGACGTGGCTCGCGTGCTGGCCAAGCACGCCGACGACATGCTCACCACGGAGATCCCGGGCAACGTCTACCAAGGGCTCAAAGCCAACCCGGTCACGGACGTGCACGTGTTCGGCCGCCGCGGCCCCGCGCAGATGAAGTTCACCCCGTTGGAGCTGCGTGAACTGGCGAAGGTCCCGGACGTGGACCTGATCGTGCACGGCGAGGACATTTCCGAGGAGCACGTCGCCGAGGAAGCCGCCGGGGACAACAATCAGGTCAAGGTCATGCTCAAGACCCTGCGCAAGTGGCTCGAGGACGATTCGCCCAAGACGGCCTCCCGCCGCCTGCACCTGCACTTCTTCCAGCGTCCGGAAGAGGTCCTGGGAGAGGACGGCAAGGTGGTCGCCCTGCGCACCGAGCGCACCCGTTTGAACGACGACGGATCCGTCACCCCCACCGGTGAGTACTTCGACCACGAGGTCGGCGCGGTCTACCACGCCATCGGTTACCTGGGCTCACCGCTGGCGGAGATCCCGTTCGACCTGGAGCGGGGCGTGATCCTCAACGAGGAAGGGCGGGTTCTTGACCCCAACGGCGTGGTGCACCCCGGCGTGTACGCGACCGGGTGGATCAAGCGCGGGCCCGTGGGGCTGATCGGGGCCACCAAGTCCGATGCCCTTGAGACCATCACCCACCTGCTCGAGGACGTGCCCACCCTGGTCGGCGCCGAGCAGCCGGAGCAGGACGCCGTGATCGCGTCGATGGAGGCCAAGGGCATCCAGTTCACCACCTGGGACGGGTGGTTGCAGCTGGACGAGTACGAGCAGAGCCTGGGCGCCTCCTCGCACGACGCGGAGGGCAACCCCCGCGAACGGGTCAAGGTCGTAGAGCGCGACGAGATGGTGCGCGTCTCCCGCGCCTGAGCCACCCCTTCTGCGCAACCACCCCTCCTGCGCCGCCCTTAATGCGCCGAGTTCGGGGTTGTTCCGCCTATTCGACCGGATAGGCGGAACAACCCCGAACTCGGCGTGTGGGGTAAGACCTCAGATGCCCAGGAGCCGGCGCACGGGGTCGGTCAGGAAGACGCCGTCCGGATCCAGGTGCTCGCGGATGCGCAGGAAGTCCTCCCAGTGGGTGTACTTGGGGGCCAGGTCCTGGGCGTCAAGTGTGTGCCGGGTGCCCCAGTGGGGCCGGGCTTCATGGGCCATGAACACGGACTGCAGTTCGTCGAAGACCTCCGGGGACCAATTGCGCCAGAACTGCCGCACGGAGATCCACCCGGTGTACCGCCCGTGCGCTGGGGACATCCAGGCCTCCTCCGGCGGGGCGCAACGCACCGCCAACGGGAGACCCAAGTGCGGGGTCGTGCGTTCCAGGAGCTTCCGGACGTCCTTGAATGTGCCCGGGAGGTCTTCGATGGGCACGCCCCATTCCGTTTGTACGAACTTGACCGGCCGGGCCGAGGCGAAGACCTTGTAGGAGAGGTCCGTGAATCGTCGGGAGCTGGCCGCCAGGGTGTCGAGCCGGTTCAATCCCGGTACGGCCTTGGGCGCCCAGCCCGCCAGCCGGTTCAAACCCAGCGGGAGGCCGCGGCGGAGCACGGTGTCATCCATGCGGCGGACGGTCTGCGCCACCTTGGACCCCGGTTTGGACCATTCGTCCGGCAGCCGGTGCAGCCGGGTCAGGATGTGCGAATGTGCGGAGCCGTTCGAGGGAGACCAGAAGAACTCGAAGTGATCGGCCGAAGCCATGCGCTCACCAAGAGCGTCCACCAGCTGGTCGACCGGTTCCTTGAACTCCGTCGAGTGCAGCCGGAACGACGGTTCACACTGGAAAGTCACGGCGGCGATCACCCCGATCACCCCCAGGCCGGCTCGTGCTGCCTGAAACACCTCGCGGTTCTGGGCCGGTGAGCACTCCAGGAATTCGCCGTCGGCGGTGACCAGCGTGAGGGCACAGACCTGACCGGACAGGGACGCGTAGCCCGTGCCGGTTCCGTGCGTGGCCGTGGAAATCGCGCCAGCGACCGTCTGGTGCAGCACATCGGGCAGGTTGGAGAAGGCCAGCCCCTCACCTTCCAGGATCTTGGCGGCCCGGATCAGCGTGGTCCCGGCCAGGAAGCGCGCCTGGTTGCTGCCCCGGTTGACCTCCAGCAGCCCGGTGAGTTCCGTCAGGTCCAGACGGACGTCGCGGGGGGACGCCAGTTCGTTGAAGCTGTGCCCCGAACCCGCAGGGCGCAGACCCAGGCCTGCGTCCCGCGCGGCCACGACGGTCTCGGTCAACTCCTCCATGGTCCGCGGCCGCACGGTCCGGACGTCATCCACCCGGTGTACGCGGTCCCAGGTGCTCCAGGTCTCCGCTTCCACCTCGGACGGCAAGCTGTGCGGCTGGTTCATGGTCGAGCCTCCCCTCCCTGCGGCATGGTCCATTGACGGTGCCGCCACGTCCCATCTTTGCACCCGCCGCACGTGAGATCGCTCAACAACCGCACCTCAGCCCCAACCGAGCTCGTGCAACCGGGATTCGGAGATGCCGAAGAAGTGCGCAATCTCGTGGACCACGGTCACGGTGATCTCGTGCACCAGTTCATCGCGCGTGGAACACATGCGTTCAAGCGGTCCCTGGAAGACGCGGATGGTGTCCGGCAAGGACCCCATCCAGGAGGAGTCGCGTTGGGTCAACGGCACCCCTTCGTAGAGCCCCAGCAGATGGGGGTCCGACGGCGGGGGTTCCTGCTCGATCAGGATCACCACGTTCTCCATCGCCCGGAACAGCTCGTCCGGGATCAGGTCGATGGCGTCGTCGACCGCCACCTCGAACTCCTTGCGCGAAAACCGAATCACACTCTCATTGTGAATGCTGGTACAGTAGGCGATCGTCCGAGAGGACAAGGCCCCCATCGTCTAGCGGCCTAGGACACCGCCCTTTCACGGCGGCGGCACGGGTTCGAATCCCGTTGGGGGTACTCGTTCAACAACCACAAGGGCGTTGAACCTGATCGACGGATTCGCACGCGAACAGCGTGAGGCCACCGCGATTTGCCTTCGGGGACAGTGCTGGTGCTAGTATCTGACCTCGTTGGAAACGGCAGGAACCGCGTGAAGACGCGGATTTTGCCACCACACCAGGCCCTGTAGCGCAGTTGGTTAGCGCGCCGCCCTGTCACGGCGGAGGTCGCGGGTTCAAGTCCCGTCAGGGTCGCAAGGACGGCGTCAGCTCAGCTGAGGCCGTCTTGGCATCCCAAGGATGTCTGGCTCTGTAGCTCAGTTGGTAGAGCGTACGACTGAAAATCGTAAGGTCACCGGATCGACGCCGGTCGGAGCCACTGAGACCCCCGCGTAGCTTCTACATCGCGGGGGTTTCTTCGTGCCCGGGGACGTTTCGCGGCAGCCGGACCTCAGCTCGCGTGCTCCAGGTGCGCCAACGGCATCCACCGCATCATCAGGCGCCGGAAAGCCACACCGGCATCCTCCACGTCGCCGTCTTCGATCATGTGCAGGGCGTCGTCCAGGTCCCGCGGACTCTCGTCTGGCTGGAGGCCGTCGGCGATCGAGCCGTAGTGCAGGCAGATCAATGCCGTGGGGGAGAACGCTCCCGCCCAGCGACTCAACCGGGACAGGTCTTCCCCCAGTTCCTGCAGGTCGTCGTTGCCCGAATGTGCCAGGACCTTCGCTCCCCAGGACGCGCGGCGGGCCGCGACGTCGGCGGGGACCGCCAGGCGGTGGGAGATCTCCCCGTCCTGGTCCAGGGGCGCCCGGTCCTCGTCGGAGAACAGCGCGAACCAGCTGACGGGAACGGTCCAGTCGGACTCCCGCGCGTACAGGGGCAGGAAGTGTTCGGGTTCCGCGGTGCGCCCCTTGTCGCGGATCTCGTCCTCGCTCAGCAGCAGGGTGATCAGCGGATGGGACTTCTGCTGTTCGGGAGGGGCCACCAGCTGCATGGTCCGGCGCAGCCTCTGCGGCGGGTGGTAGACGGGGAAGTCCGCGGCGTCGGACAGGAGTTCACGTCGGCCACGGGGCGCCGTCGAGAACGACAGGGTCCACAGCGCCTCGTTCGTGGGCGGCAGGGCACCGTCCTCCTGTGCGGCCAGGCGGGCCAGTTCCTCCGCAAGCTGGGTGGCCGCGCCGACTTCCGGGGACACCGCCGTGCGGACCAGGGGTGTGTAGACGTCGTCGAGGTCGCGGGCCGCGACGTACACCCGCAGGCTGAAGCGCTGGGACACCCCGGTGGCGCCCCGCCAAGCGGTTCCGGCGTTGAGCAGCGGTGCCATGTGTGGGTCAGTTCCCGACGTCGATGACCACGGGTGCGTGGTCGGAGGCGCCTTTGCCCTTGCGTTCGTCGCGATCGATCACCGCACCCGTGACCTTTGCGGCCAGCGCGGGGGAGCACAACTGGAAGTCGATCTTCATGCCCTCCTTCTTGGGGAAGCGCAGCTGGGTGTAGTCCCAGTAGGTGTAGACGCCGGGGCCCGGGTTGTGCTCCCGAAGCACGTCCACGAAACCGGTCTCCAGGAACGCGTTGAAGGCAGCCCGCTCCGGTTCGGAAACGTGCGTCATGTGGTTGTCCAGGAAGAACTGCATGTCCCACACGTCCTCGTCCCGCGGGGCCACGTTCCAGTCCCCGGCCAGCACGATCTTGGCCTCCGGGTCCTCCGCCAGCCACTGCCGGGCACGCCGGTTGAGGGTGTCCAACCAGTTGAGTTTGTACGGCATGTGCGGGTCTTCCAGCCCGCGCCCGTTGGGCACGTAGAGGGACCACACGCGCACGCCGTTGCAGGTCGCACCGATCGCACGGGCCTCCTGAACGGCCTCCTGGTCGCCCTTGCCGAAGGTGGGCTGGTCGGGGAAGGTGCGTTCGACGTCGTCGAGCCCCACGCGGGAGGCGATGGCCACACCGTTCCACTGGTTCAGCCCGAAGTGGGCCACCTCGTACCCCGAGAACTCGAAGACCTCCCACGGGAAGTTGTCGTCCTTGGCCTTGGTCTCCTGGATCGCCAGAACGTCCACGTCCGATCGGTTGAGCCAGCCCTCCACGCGGTCGGCACGGGCTCGGATCGAATTGACGTTCCAGGTGGCGATCTTCATGGGTTCAACCCTAGGACAGGTTTCCGCAGCGGATCGACGGACGCGGCAGCCTTAACGTTCGTCATCTGCCGACGCTCCACCGCGGCCGCGGCGGCACTCTTTCGGGGACGGTGCCCGTGTGGAGCGACGTAACGGATTCCCGGGCCGCCGGATCCGGGATAATCCAGGAGACGCGGCCGTACCGGCCCGCGGGACGCTCGGGGGAACTCGGCCGGCGGCCACTGGGGGTGGTCGGCGGTGAGTGGGCGTCGGGTCCACGCGTGATCGGCCGCGAGCAGGGGTGCTCGACGTGCCGGTGACGCAAATCAGGTGCCCACAGGCGCCGAGGGGGGGGGGAAGCATGTCTGCAGGATCGTCGGGGTTGGGGGTCGACGCGGAAGCCGAAGTGCACTCTGCCCGCGAAATGGCGGGCGGGCCGGCGCCCGTTGTCTGGGCTCGTCGGGCCGTGTCAGGAGCGCTCGGGGACGACGGCGACGACGTCGCGCGTTGGGCGTCACGGTGCCGAGTGGCCGTCGTCGATGCGTGGGACCTGGGAACCGCCGAGCGGTTCAAGGCACTCGCCCCGGACACCCGGATCCTGTGCCGCAAGCACCTGACGATGGCCGATCCCGCGGAGACCGGTCCGCGCACTTCCTCCGGGATTTCTTACGCGCGCGCCGAAGCCCACGGCGGATGGTTTGCCACCGACCGCGCCGGTCAACGCATCGGCTGGGACGAAGGCACGGGCCCCGTGCACCTCCGGGTCTGGGATCCCGAGTACCGGGCGGCGTGGGTTGATGCCGTGACGGCCGAGGTCCGGGACTCACCCTTTGACGGCGTCCTGGCCGTGGGCGATCTGGAAGCCACGCCGCCCCTGGATCTTCCGCTGCCGGACCTGGGCTCCAAGGGGCAGCAACGCGAAGCCGTGGACAACCTGATCCACGCCGCGGGGGCCGCACTGGTGGGGGACGGAAAGATCCTGGTGACCGCCTTGGGCGATGCGCGACGGTCGCCGGACCGGTGGTCCGGACTGGCCCGGTGGGGCGGGGTCCTCGAGCCGGGATGGATGAGCACGGTGGGCGGACGTCTGTTGGACCCGGGAACCGCGCGTCAGCAGGCCGATCGACTTTGCCAGGGGGAGGAACATTCTTTGCCGGAGGACGCCGTCGCGATTCTGCGCACCCCCGTCCCCGTCGACCTCGCGGAGGAGGCAGCCGAGGACCTGGTTCGCTACGGATTGGCGGCGTTCTGGGTGTTCGGCGGGGGCCGTGGCCTGTACGCAGCCACCTCACCCGACGGGTCACACAGTCACTGGATCACGGACATGCAATGGGACCTGGGGCTGCCCCTGGAGCCACCGTCCGTCGTCGTGAACCTGTGGTCCAGGACCTTCAGCGCGGGGTGGGTCGCCGTGAACCTTGCCAGCGACGGCCGACGACGACGCCACGTCACCCTGCCGACGGGCTACCTCCTGCCGGACGGCTCCCGACCGCCGGAGCAAGTGGTTCTGGGGCCGCACCAGGGCATGGTGCTGGTCCGCGACCCGGGAACCGTTCAGATCTGA
Source organism: Kocuria soli (assembly GCF_003797835.1). Lineage (GTDB taxonomy): Bacteria > Actinomycetota > Actinomycetes > Actinomycetales > Micrococcaceae > Kocuria > Kocuria soli. The sequence continues at coordinate 40,093 of NZ_RKMF01000014.1, read as the reverse complement.
GGGGCTGATTCACCGCCACCAGGTGTCGAGGATGCTGACCGGGGTGGTGCGCTTGTGCCGGGTCGCCGTCCAGCGGGCCTCGATCTTCTCCGCCACGGTGGGGTCGATGTCGCGTCCCTCGAGATAGTCGTCGATGTCGTCGTAGGCGATGCCCAGCTCGGTCTCGTCCGTCTGGCCGGGGGCGCCGTCCAGCAGGTCCGCGGTGGGGACCTTCGACCACACGGATTCGGTGCCGCCCAGGTGCTTGGTCACGGAGCGGATCTGGCGCTTGTCCAATCCGAACAGCGGCAGGACGTCCGCAGCGCCGTCGCCGAACTTGGTGAAGAATCCCGTTACGGACTCCGCGCCGTGATCCGTGCCGATCACCAGGAGTTTGCGCTCGCCGGCCAGGGCGTACTGGGCTACCATGCGGGCGCGAGCCTTCACGTTGCCCTTGTTGTAGTCGGTGATGTCCCGCCCGGTGGCACCGACGAACCCTTCCACCATGCCGTCCACGAACGGTCCGATGTTGAAGGTGACGGTTTCATCCGGCGTGATGAAACCCAGTGCCTTCTGGGCGTCGTCCTCGTCCTGTTGGACGTTGTACGGGAGCCGGACCGCCACGAACACCGCCTCCCGGCCTTCTTCACGCAGGCGTTCCGCCGCCAGCTGCGCCAGCCTGCCTGCCAGGGAGGAGTCCACCCCGCCCGAGATCCCCAGGACGAATCCGCCCGCGCCCGTGGCCTTGGCGTAATCGCACAGGAACTGGACTCGTTCCTCGGCCGCCTGGGCGGGATCGATGACGGGCTGCACGCCCATTTCCTGGACGATGGTGCTCTGCAGTTCACGCATGGGCTCATCGTATCGACGGTATGTTTCCTGCCCGCTACAGAGAGCCAAGTATCCGCAACTGAGGGCAAAAAGGTGGGTTTGGTGCCGCAAGTGCGGATATGGTGCAGCCATGAGTCTTCTTCCGGTTGCCGATGCGGCCCATTTCCTGGGCGTCAGTGACGACACCGTCCGCCGCTGGATCTCCTCCGGGCGGTTGACCGGTTCCAAGGGGCCGTCCGGGCAGACGGTGGTGGACGGGGTGGAACTGGCCGAACTGGTCAAGAAGCAATCGGTGCACCCGGCCGATCCCACGGGTGTGATGAGTTCTGCGCGCAACCGCTTCGTGGGCCTGGTGACGTCGGTGACCTCGGACAAGGTTATGTCCCAAGTGGAGCTGCAGTGCGGACCGCATCGCGTCGTATCTCTCATGAGCACGGAAGCCGTCGAGGATCTCGGGCTAGTACCCGGGTCGGTGGCCACCGCGGTGGTCAAGTCCACGAATGTCATGGTCGAGGTACCGGGGGCGTGAGCCGTCAGGGACACGGCAGGGATTCCGCCGGGAGGTTCGGCTGGGCCCCGCTCTCCGGGGCGACGACGGCCGTGGTGGGAGCGGCGGTCATGGCATTGGCGCTCTCCGGCTGCGGAACGGGTGGCGGGGGCGGAGCCTCGGGAGAGAACACGACCCTGACCGTTTACGCGGCCGCATCCCTCACCGAATCCTTCGAGGATCTGGCCGCACAGTTCGAGGAGAACCACCCCGGGGTGGACGTCCAGCTGAACTTCGGGGGTTCCTCCACCCTGGTGACCCAGCTCCAGGACGGCGCCCCGGCGGACGTGTTCGCCTCCGCCGACCAGGCGAACATGGACAAAGCCGTTGACGCAGATCTGATCGACGGCAGCCCGAGCATCTTTGCCGGCAACACCCTGACCGTCGCCGTCCCGTCCGGAAACCCGGCGGGGGTCACTTCCTTCGAGGATCTGGCGGGGGACGACGTCGACGTCGTCGTGTGCGAAACCCGTGTGCCGTGCGGGACCGCCACGCAGAAGATCGAGGACCTGACCGGAGTGACGCTCGACCCGGTCAGCGAGGAGAGTTCGGTGACCGATGTGATGGGCAAGGTGACCTCCGGGCAGGCCGATGCCGGGGTGGTCTACCGCACCGACGTGAAGGCCGCCGGGGATTCGGTGGAGGAGGTCGAGATCGACCGCGCTGACCAGGTGGTCAACGAGTACCCGATCGCCACGGTCAAGTCCGCCGGGAACGCAGACCTGGCCCGGGAGTTCATCGAGCTCGTGGAAGGTCCTGATGGACAGGCGCGGCTCGCGGAGGAAGGCTTCCGTTCACCGTGACCACGGAGACCTCGAACGCCACGGACGGACGGCGCGGGAACCGGGTCGGCCGGGAGCACGGCGGTGCCGCGTGGAGTCGCGCTCGTCCTCGTCGACCTCGGTCTCACACGGCCCTGCCCTGGTGGGTGATCCTCCCGGCCGTCCTCGGGGCGCTGGTGGTTGCGGTCCCCGTCCTGGGGCTGGTGGTGCAGGTCGACTTCGCTGGATTCTGGCGGTTGATCAGTTCGGAGTCATCGGTGGCGGCGCTCTGGCTGAGTCTGCGGACGGCGGCCGCGAGCACGGCTCTGTGCATCCTGTTGGGCACCCCACTGGCGCTCGTCCTGGCGCGGTCGGATTTCACCGCAAAGCGCCTGGTGCGTTCCCTGATCCTGCTGCCGCTGGTGCTGCCGCCCGTGGTCGGCGGCATCGCGCTGCTGCACGCCTTCGGTCGGGCCGGCCTGGTGGGACGGTACTTCGAGGTCTTCGGATTCTCCGTGGCCTTCACGACCACCGCCGTCGTCCTGGCGCAGACCTTCGTGTCCTTGCCGTTCCTCGTGGTCGGCCTCGAGGGAGCCTTGCGCAGCGCCGGTACCCGGTACGAGGGCCTCGCGGCAACGCTGGGCGCGGGGCCGGGGACCGTGTTGCACCGGATCACGCTGCCGCTGGTCCTGCCCGGACTGGCCTCCGGCGCGGTGCTCGCCTTCGCCCGGAGCCTGGGGGAGTTCGGGGCCACGCTGACCTTTGCCGGCTCCCTGCAAGGGGTCACTCGCACGCTTCCGCTGGAGATCTACCTCCAGCGTGAGACGGACCCGGCCGCTGCGGTCGCGTTGTCGTTGGTCCTGGTCGCGGTGGCCGTCGCCGTCGTCGGGATTTCGGCCCCGCGTGCCTTCTCCGTGGGCGGGAGGCCAGGATGACCCTGAGCTTCCGTGTCCGGGTCGAGGACCGCGGGGTCGACGTCGCCCATGACCTGCCCCTCGGGCGAACGCTCGGCATCGTCGGCCCCAACGGGATCGGGAAATCCACCGTGCTCGAAGTGCTCGCGGGACTGCTCGCACCGCCCTCGGGGCACGCCCGAGTGGGGCCTCGGGTCCTCTTCGATCTCGACGACGACGGCCGGGGCCAGTGGGTGCCGCCGCATCAGCGAGGAGTGACCCTCATGGCCCAACGGCCACTGTTGTTCCCCCACCTGTCCGTGCTGGACAACGTGGCGTTCGGGCCCCGGTCACAGGGGGCGTCCCGCAAGGCGGCGCGGGAGGCAGCAGGCGATTGGTTGGCTCGGCTCGATGCCGACCGGTTCGCCGCGCGCAGGCCCGACTCCCTCTCCGGCGGCCAGGCGCAACGGGTGGCGCTGGCCCGGGCGCTCGCGGCCGAACCGGAGGTCCTCCTGTTGGACGAACCCTTGGCCCCGGTGGACATCGAGGGCAAAGCCGACCTGCGGCGATTGCTCGTGGACGTCCTGGGGGAGCGAACAGCCGTGGTGGTCAGCCATGACCCCTGGGACGTCCAGGCGCTCGCGGACGAAGTGCTCGAGATGGGACCCTTCCCAAATAGTAGGAAGTCCAACTAAGGTGTGCTCCAGGACACACCAATTGCGGTGTGGAACGTGATCCAGTGACTCAGGAGCCCTTGCATGACCAGGACACTCACGCACTACAGCGGTGGAGCCCACGTCAAAGGCACGTCCGGCCGCTTTTCGGACGTCTACAACCCCAGCACCGGTGAAGTTCAGGCGCGGCTTCCCCTTGCCGACGCGGACGAGGTGCGCGCCGTCGTGGACACCGCGGCGCAGGCGCAACCCGCCTGGACAGCGACCAGCCCGGCCAAGAGGGCTCGGATCCTGAGCCGCTTCGTCGACCTGGTGGAGCGGGACATGGAGGAACTGGCCCAGCTGCTGTCCTCCGAACACGGCAAGATGGTCCCGGACTCGAAGGGCGACATCCGCCGCGGTCTGGACGTCATCGAGTTCGCGGTCGGGGCACCGCACCTGCTCAAGGGCGAGTTCTCCGATTCGGTGGGTTCGTCCATCGACACCTACTCGATGCGCCAGCCGCTGGGCGTGGTCGCGGGGATCACCCCCTTCAACTTCCCGGCCATGATCCCGCTGTGGAAGTGCGGTCCCGCGATCGCTGCGGGCAACGCCTTCGTTCTCAAGCCCTCGGAACGCGACCCCTCCGTGCCGCTCAAACTTGCCGAGCTGTGGACGGAGGCGGGGCTCCCGGCGGGCATCTTCAACGTGGTCAACGGGGACAAGGAGGCCGTGGACACGCTGCTCGACGACCCCCGCATCAAGGCTGTCGGATTCGTGGGCTCCACGCCCATTGCGCAGTCCATCTACGAGCGCGCGGCGCACAACGGCAAGCGTGCCCAGTGCTTCGGTGGCGCCAAGAACCACATGATCGTCATGCCGGACGCGGACCTGGACCAGGTGGCCGATGCCCTGATCGGCGCGGCCTACGGTTCCGCGGGCGAACGCTGCATGGCGATTTCCGTGGCGGTCCCCGTGGGGCAGGAAACCGCGGATGCTCTGGTGGCCACACTGACCGAACGCACCAAGAGCCTCAAGGTCTCGCATTCCTTCGACGACGACGCCGACTACGGTCCGCTCGTCGGTCCGGACGCCCTGAACCGGGTGACCGAGTACGTCGGGATCGGCGTGGAGGAGGGGGCCGAACTCGTCGTCGACGGGCGCGGTTTGACGGTCGAGGGCCACGAAGGCGGGTACTTCTTGGGGCCGTCGCTGTTCGACCACGTGACTCCCGAGATGCGGATCTACAAGGAAGAGATCTTCGGGCCGGTGCTGTGCGTGGTCCGGGCCGCCGACTACGAGGAAGCCCTGGCGCTGCCCACCGATCACCAGTACGGCAACGGCGTCAGCATCTTCACCCAGAACGGGGACGCGGCCAGGGACTTCGCCTCCCGCGTGGACGTCGGCATGGTAGGGGTCAACATCCCCATTCCCGTGCCGATCGGCTACTACACCTTCGGCGGGTGGAAGGCCTCCGGGTTCGGGGACCTGAACCAGCACGGGCCCGATGCGTTCCGGTTCTACACCAAGACCAAGACCGTGACCTCCCGGTGGACCACCCCCAACGCGGAGACCGTCCTGGCCGCGGACCGGGCCAAGTCCAGCTTCCACATGCCTTCGGGAGACCAGTCATGACCAGCACCGTTGCATTCATCGGACTGGGCAACATGGGCGGCCCCATGGCGGGCAACCTGGTCGCCGCCGGGCATCGCGTGATCGGCTACGACCTGTTCCCGGAGGCACGTGAAGCTGCAGCCGGGCGAGGGGTCGAGGTCGCGGAGACCGGTGCGGCCGCGGCGGCCCAGGCCGACGTCGTCGTCACCATGCTCCCCAGCGGCCGGCACCTGATCGATGCTTACCAGGGCGAACTCCTGGCGGCAGCCCCGGCCGGAACACTGTTCCTGGACTGTTCCACGGTCGACGTCCACGACGCCCGCGCTGCTGCAGACCTCGCCCGGGCGGCCGGGCACCGCCCCGTCGACGCCCCTGTCTCGGGTGGTGTGGTCGGCGCCGAAGCCGGGACGCTGACGTTCATGGTCGGTGCGGACCAGCCCGAGGCCGACGCCGTGTGGCCGTTCCTGGAGGTCATGGGGAAGAACCTTGTCCATTGCGGTTCCTCAGGGGCGGGCCAGGCCGCGAAGGTCTGCAACAACATGATCCTGGGCGTCTCCATGATCGCCGTCTCGGAAGCCTTCGTGCTCGGGGAGCGGCTGGGGCTGAGTCACCAGGCGCTCTACGACGTCGCGGCTCACTCCTCCGGACAGTGCTGGGCGTTGACCGCCAACTGCCCCGTGCCCGGTCCGGTGCCGACCTCGCCGGCCAACCGGGACTACCAGCCCGGTTTCATGGGTGCGCTGATGTCCAAGGACCTGGGGTTGGCCGTGGAGGCCATCGCCTCCACGGGAACCGCGGCGCGGATGGGCCCGCTGGCGGCGGAGATCTACGCGGCCTACACGGAAGACGGTGGAGCGAGGACGGACTTCTCGGGAATCATCAACACCATCCGGGCCGGTTCCGGCGATGCGGAACCGGCAGCTGACCGAGGCGAGGAGGCCTGAGCATGGCGGGCATGACTGAGGAGACCTATCAGAACATTCGGGTGGAGACTCGCGAGCGGGTCGGCGTCATCACCGTGGACCGCCCCAAGGCGTTGAACGCCCTGAACTCGGACACCATGCACGAGGTGGTGGCCGCGGCCCAGGCGTTCGACGCGGACCCGGGCATCGGAGCGATTCTGCTGACCGGGTCGGAGAAGGCCTTTGCGGCGGGTGCGGACATCAAGGAGATGGCCTCCCAGAGCTACGCCGACGTCTACCTGTCCGACTGGTTCGCCCACTGGGACAACTTCACCCGCGTGCGCACGCCGGTGATTGCCGCCGTGTCTGGTTACGCGCTCGGCGGTGGGTGCGAGTTGGCGATGATGTGCGATCTGCTGATCGCGGCGGACACCGCCCAGTTCGGGCAACCGGAGATCGACCTGGGCGTCCTGCCGGGAATGGGTGGATCCCAGCGACTGACCCGAGCGGTGGGCAAGGCCAAGGCCATGGACATGATCCTGACCGGACGTCGCATGGGGGCTGAGGAGGCCGAACGCTCCGGTCTGGTCTCCCGGGTGGTCCCCGCGACCGAACTTCTGGATCAAGCCTTCGAGGTCGCCCGGACCGTCTCCACCCGCTCCCTGGCAGCCTCCGTTGCGGCCAAGGAAGCGGTCAACGCGGCCTTCGAGACCACGTTGGCCCAAGGTGTCCTGTTCGAACGCCGCGTGTTCCACGCGGCCTTCGCCACGGAGGACCAGAAGGAGGGCATGGCGGCCTTCGCCGAAAAACGGACGCCGGACTTCAAACACCGCTGAACCAGCCCCCTCACCGCCGAACCCTCGCGAAACTCACGCATCAGCACCTGATGGGCGAGTGTCGCGAGGGTTCGGCGGTGAGTTACTCCCCGAAGTCGCCCGCGGAGTGGCGGAAGGTCTTCAGCGCGCTGTAGACGGCCTCGAGGTCCGCTGGTGACATTCCCACGTCCTCGAACACGGCGTTGAGGCCTGGCGTGACCGCGGAAACCAGGTCCCGGCCGGCGTCGGTGATCTCGACCAGTCGCCCGCGGCCGTCGTTCGGGTCGGCCACGCGCCTGACCAGTCCCGCGGCCTCCAGGCGGTCGACCGCGTTGGTCACCGACGTCGGGTGGACCTGCAGTCGCGCGCTGGCCTTGCTCATGGGTAGGGCACCGGAGCGGGTGAACTGCAACAGCGCCAGCAGCTCGTACCGGGAGAACGTCAGTCCGTGCGGGCGCAGGGCCTGGTCGATGCGGGTCAGAAGGATCTGATGGGCCCGGAAGATCGCGGTGACCGTGGCCATCCCGGGGGCGGCATCCTTCCAGCCGCGTTGCTCCCAGTTCCGCCGGGCTTCGTCGATGGGATCGCCCGCACCCGGGCCTGACGTGGTGTCATTCATTGCTGCTGGTCTTGAGCAGATCGCCGTCCGTGTACTCCTGGCCGGCGGTCGCCACGCCTCCGTCGTCGTGAATCTCGGTCTCTCTGCGGCGCAACTCTACGCGGCGGATCTTCCCGGAGACGGTTTTGGGCAGCTCGAAGAACTCAAGACGCCGGATCCGCTTGTACGGTGCCAGCCCGTCGCGGCAGTGCTGCAGGATGCTCCGGGCCGTCTCCTCGTCCGCCGCGAAACCCTCCACGAGCGCCACGTAGGCCTTGGGCACGGCCAGTCGCATGGGGTCGGGCGAGGGGACGACGGCGACCTCCGCCACCGCCTCGTGCTCGATGACCACGGACTCGAGTTCGAACGGTGAGAGCCGGTAGTCGGAGGCCTTGAACACGTCATCGGCGCGACCGACGTACGTGATGACCCCGTCCTCGGTGCGACTGACCACATCGCCCGTGTGGTAAACGCCGTCCCGGAAAGCCTCTGCGGTTCGTTGTTCGTCCCCCCAGTACCCGGGGGTCAGGCCCACCGGGCGGGGATGGAGCCGCAGGCAGAGTTCACCTTCGGTTGCGCTCTCCTCGCCCGTGGCCTGGTCGATCAGCACGACGTCGTACCCCGGCAAGGCGCGTCCCATGGATCCGGGGACCACGGGCTGGCCCGGGGTGTTGGCGATCTGCAGGGTGGATTCGGTCTGTCCGAACCCGTCCCGGATCCGCGCGCCCCAGGCACGTTCGACCTTTGCGATGACTTCCGGGTTCAACGGTTCCCCGGCCGCCACCAGCTTGGCCGGAGGTGTCTTCAGTTGCGTCAGGTCGGCCTGGATCAGCATGCGCCACACGGTCGGGGGAGCGCAGAGGCTGGTGACGCTTTCCTGATCCATCTGCTGCATGAGGGCCTTGGGGTCAAAGCGTCCGTAGTTGTAGAGGAAGACCGTGGCCTCGGCGATGAACGGCGCGAAGAAGTTCGACCAGGCGTGCTTGGCCCAGCCGGGTGACGCGACGTTCAGGTGAACGTCGCCGGGCTCCAGGCCGATCCAGTACATCGTGGAGAGGTGCCCCACGGGATAGGAGGTGTGGGTGTGCTCCACGAGCTTGGCCTTGGACGTGGTCCCGGACGTGAAGTAGAGCAGCAGGGTCTCGTCCGCCGCGGTGGGCTCTGCCAGCCGGAACTCCTCCGGGGCGGTGTGGGAATCCGCCCAGTCGAACTGGGGGTGCTGGTGGTCGCCGTCGTGTCCCGGCACGGGTTCACCGGTGGACTGGCCCACGCTGATCACGGCGAAATTCCCCGGCACCGCATTGAACTTGGGGGCTTGGGCGGCGCTGGTGATCACCCACGACGCACGGCCGCGTTCGGTCCGGTCCGCAAGGTCGGTCGGACCCAACATGACAGTGGTCGGGATGATGCGGGCCGCCAGCTTGGTGCAGGCCAGCATGGCCTCCCACAACTCGACCTGGTTGCCGAGCATGAGCACCACGTGGTCCCCGCGCCGGACACCGATGCCGTCCAGCCAAGCGGCCAGCTGGGTGGAACGCCGGGACAGGTCGCGGTACGTGCGTCGGGTCGCCGAGCCGTCCTGCTCCACCAGGACCAGGGCCTCCTGGTCTCCACGGGGGCCGGCGGCGATCTGGTCGAACCAGTCGTAGGCAAAGTTGAAGTGCTCGAACCGGGGCCATTCGAACTCACGGTGAGCGGCAGCCAGATCCGTGCGCAGTGACAGCAACTGGTCGCGTGCCGCGCGGAAACGTTCGGTGACGGTGTGGTTGCTCTCGGTGCCCTGAGTGGTCATGTGCGTGCTCCTTGCGTCCTGGTGTCCCACGCTGCATGTGAACGGGATCACGCGAAGACTATTTGGACATCCTAGTAATTGACAAGGGTTTCATTCGCCGGATTGCCCCCGTGACTGCCCCTGGCGGTGCCCGATGCCATGCCGTGGACGATGAGCTCTCCGAGGGCCCGGTAGGAGGTGGAATCTCCGGCGCCGTGCTGCATGGTTCGCTGCTGCAACCGGTCCATGGCGGTCGCGATGATGTCCGCCACCAGGTCGGTGGGTGCGGGCCGGAACTCTCCGTTGGCAATGCCTTGGTCGATCAGGTCCGTCAGCTTGGTTGTGGCGACGCGCGTGTTGGTCGCGTAGACCTCGGAGGCTGCCGGGCTGGTGGCGACGTCGCGCATGAACTGGGCGGAGGCGGGCTCGAGTTCCACGGCCACGGTGTCGAGGTAGCCGAGCAGTCGGTGACTTACCGGGGCCTCGCGCGTGAGTGCCGCGTCCGTCGCCGCTGCAACCCCCTTGAAGAAGTCGACGAGCACGGCTCTGATCAGCTCTTCCCGTGTGCGCCCAAGCGCGTACAGCGTGGATTTCGAGCACTGGAGGCGCGTGGCGGCGCCGTCGACGGTGAAGTGCGCAAAGCCTTCGGTCAGGAAGATGGCGCGGAGTTCTGCAAAAACCTGCGCCTGGCGCGGGCTCAACTCCATTGCGCCCCTCCTTCTGTGTGGCCGCTCCCGCCTCCGTTCCGGCGGTCGGGTGAAAGTCTTGCACAGTACGATCGTGCTCTATATCGTACAGGTGAGCCAGGCCACAAGATTGGTCACCGGTCCATGTCCGACGCTCCCGGGGCCACCCCCACGGGACAGTTCGAGAAAGCGAGTTCTCATGACACCGGTCATGCGCGGTGAGTCCCCTGCGGTCGAACGCCAGGTCGGTGTCGCGCAGCCTGACGTCGACCTCTTTCACTACGAGCACCTGCTCGACGACGACGAACGCAACCACCTCCACGTCCTGCGAAGCATCCTGCGCGAGGAGGTCCGTCCGCAGGTCGGTGAGTTCTGGGACCGGGAGGAGTTTCCCTTCGATCTGTTACCCACTCTGGCCAGAGCGGGGCTCGGCAACTTGGTTCTGGGCGGGCACAGTCGTCTGTTCATCGGACTCGCGTATGCGGAGATTGCCCGCGCAGACATCTCCTTGAGCGCGCTGGTGGGCATCCACAACGAGCTGGTCCTGGGGCTGGTCAACGAACTCGGGTCCGAGGATCAGAAGGCTCGGTGGCTCGAACCGCTCAAGACCTTCGAGGCCATCGGATGCTTTGCGCTCACGGAGCCGGACCACGGTTCGGACATCGCCGGAGGGCTGGAAACCACCGCAGAACGGGACGGCGACGAATGGGTGCTCACCGGGCGCAAGCGGTGGATCGGGGCGGGAACCTTCGCCGACTTCGCGATCGTCTGGGCCAAGGACACGACCGACGGGCAGGCCAAGGCGTTCATCGTCGAAACCGATCGCCCCGGCTGGTCGGCCACCAAGATCCACCGCAAGATGGGCCTGCGCATCATGCAGAACGCGGACATCGAACTTGACGGTGTACGGATCCCGGGGGAGAACCTGATGCCCGGTGGCGACGGGTTCGCCGCGGCCAACGTCAAACTGCGTGACTCCCGCGCCTGGGTGGGCTGGCAGGGGGCGGGGGCGCAGATGGCGGCTTTCGAGATCGCCAGGGACTACGCGCTGCAACGCCGACAGTTCGACCGTCCGTTGGCCAAGTTCCAACTGGTCCAGGGGGACCTGGCCAAGATCATGAGCAACCTGTCGTCGTCGATGGCTCTCATGGTGCGGCTGGCCCAGCTCCAGGAGGGCGGGACGTTCGACATGGTGCACGCGGCCCTGGCCAAGGCCACCTCCACGGCCGCGGCCCGCGAATCGGCGGCCCTGGCACGCAACATCCTGGGTGGCAACGGAGTGCTCCACGACTACGAGATCTCCAAGATCATGAACGACGTCGAGATCCTCTACACCTACGAAGGCACCCACGAAATCAATTCGCTGATCGTCGGACGGGCCGTGACCGGTCAGTCCGCGTTCGTCTGATGTGAGCGCAGCAGTCTGGTCACCGGCCGACTGATCCCGCATTCTGAACTCACACCTGACCCGTACCCGAGGAGAACCATGGAACTGAACAATTCGAGCGCCGTCGTCACGGGGGCCGCGTCCGGTCTGGGCGCCACCGTGGCCGCCGCGCTCGCGTCCCAGGGTGTCCAGGTCGTGGGCATCGACCTGGAGGCCGGCGTCGCACAGGCCACGGAGGCCGGGTCGGTTCCCGACGGCGTGGTCCTGGTGGCCGCCGATGTCACCGACGGGGAGGCCGTGGATGCGGCCATCGCCCGGGCGGTCGAACTGGCTCCGCTGCGCACGGTGGTCAACTGTGCGGGAATCGCGCCGTCGGCCCGCATGGTCGGGCGGAAGGGGGCCCATGACCTCGGGCTGTTCCGCAAGGTCGTGGAGGTCAACCTGATCGGTACGTTCACGGTGATGGCGCGTGCGGCTGCGGTCATGGCCGACAACGAGCCGTTGGCGGACGGGGTGCGGGGCGTCGTCGTGAACACCGCATCCGTGGCCGCGTTCGAGGGTCAGGTGGGCCAGGTGGCCTACGCGGCGTCGAAGGGTGGTGTGCACTCGATGACGATCGCGGCCGCCCGTGACCTGGCGGGCGTTGGCGTCAGGGTGTGCACGATCGCTCCGGGCATCGTGGAGACGCCCATGATGGCCGGGATCACCCAGGAGTTCCGGGAGGAGCTCGAGGCCAACGTGCAGTTCCCCAAGCGAATGGCCGCACCACAGGAATACGCCCGGCTGGTCCAGATGATCCTGGACCACGACTACCTCAACGGGGAGACCATTCGCATGGATGCGGCGCTTCGTATGCCGCCCCGCTGACGTGCGGTGCAAGGCGACTGCCGTGCGGCGACGACCAGCACGTGACGCGGTGAAGTGAATCAGGAGATCGGCCATGGGTGGAGCACCACAGAACTACAACCTGCACGAGCGCCTGGACACCGACTACTTGGCGGTGTTCGCGGACCTGGACCCGGCGGACCGGGAGCACTGGGGCCGGGCGCGAACGTTCGCGGACGAAACCATCCCCAGGATCGGTGACTCCTGGGACCGCGCGGAGTATCCGTTGGACCTGGTGCGGCGGATGGGTGAACTCGAACTGTTCACGGACGGGCTCTCGATCGAGGGTCTCAAACCGATGTCGGCCCTGGCCGCCGGTCTCGTGACCATGGAGATTTCCCGGGCCGACGGTTCGATGGGTGCCGCACACGCCGTTCAGGGCGGCCTCGTCCTACGCAGCCTGGCCATGTTCGCCAGCGATGCGCAGAAGGACAAGTGGCTGCTTCCCATCGCCACGGGACAGCTCCTCGGGTCCTTCGCGCTGACCGAACCCGATCACGGGTCGGATTCGGTCTCCCTGGAGACCACCGCGGAGCGTGACGACCAGGGATGGGTCCTCAACGGCCACAAACGCTGGATCGGCAACGGGGCTTCCGGCGGCATCACGATGGTGTGGGCCCGCGACCTCGGGGACGGACAGGTCAAGGGGTTCGTCGTGGACCAGGAGACCCCCGGCTATGCGGCCGAACCCATCCGCGGCAAGGGTGCGATCCGCGCGATCCACCAGGCCGACATCACCCTGACCGACGTTCGCGTGTCCGACGACGCCCGCCTGCCCGGCGTCGAATCCTTCAAGGACGTCTCCAAGGTGCTGGTGGAAACGCGCCTCAGCGTGGGGTGGTCCGCGTTGGGGCACGCTCTGGCGATGTTCGAAGCGGCCCTGAACTACGCCAAGCGTCGTATCCAGTTCGGCAAGGAACTCGGGACCAAGCAGATGGTGCAGGAGCGTCTGGCGCACATGCTGGAGGAGGTCACCAACATGCAGTTGCAGTGCGTGGCCGCGGCCGAACTCCAGGCCGCCGGGCGGCTGAGCCCGCAGCAGGCGTCCCTGGTCAAGTTCCACAACACACGCGCGGCCCGGCGGGTGGGCAACACCGCCCGCGACATGCTGGGCGGCAACGGCATCCTGTTGGAGAACCACGTGATCCGGCACCTGCTGGACGTGGAAGCCATCCACACCTACGAAGGGACGGAGTCCGTGCAGGCGCTCATCATCGGACGGGAACTGACGGGCTTCAGCGCCTTCGCATGACCGCGTCCGGAGCCAGGGGCCCCTCTAGGATGTTGCCCATGAGCACCGAGCTGAACGCCCCGGACCTTGCCACTGCACGCGAGCGGTTGCGCGAACTGATCGTCGAACTCGCCGTCGTACGCGGCAAGGTCACCCTGGCCTCCGGCATCGACGCCGACTACTACGTGGACCTGCGGCGCATCACCCTGCACCACGAGGCCTCCCGGCTGGTGGGACAGGTCATGCTGGGCATGCTCGACGACGCCGGTGTCCGGTTCGACGCCGCCGGCGGCCTGACCATGGGTGCCGATCCCGTGGGGCACGCGATCATGCGCACCGCCGGTGACCGGGGCCGCGCCATCGACACGTTCGTGGTGCGCAAGGCACAGAAGTCCTACGGCATGGGGCGCCAGGTCGAAGGACCCTCCGTGGAGGGTCGGGACGTCGTCGTGGTCGAGGACACCTCCACCACGGGTGGATCCGCGCTCACCGCCGTGGAGGCGCTGCAGAAGGCCGGTGCGAACGTGGTGGCCGTGGCGATCATCGTGGACCGGGCCACCGGCGCCAAGGAGCGTATCGAGGAAACCGCGGGTGTGCCCTGCCTGTACGCCTACGGCAAGGACGAACTCGGCCTTGACTGACCCGCAGGTGGACCCGGTGGAAGACCTGCTGCCCCGTCCGGAGGTCGGCGTGGGACCCTGGGTGGGTCCGTGGCCCGAAGGGGACCACTGGGACCCCGAGCTGCTGCGCGACGGCGACCGCCGCAACGTGGAGGACGAATTCCGCTATTGGCGCCTGGACGCCATCGTGGCCGAACTCAACACCCGTCGGCACGGATTCCACGTGGCCATCGAGAACTGGGAACACGACTTCAACATCGGTTCTGTGGTGCGCACCGCCAACGCCTTCAACGCCGGTGGGGTCCATGTCATCGGCCGACGCCGGTGGAACCGCCGCGGAGCCATGGTCACCGACCGATACCTGAGCGTCCACCACCACCCGACCGTCAACGAGTTCATGGAATGGGCCCGTGGTGAAGGGATGGCCGTGCTGGCCATCGACAACGTGGCCGGGTCCGTGCCGATCGAGACCTTCGAGCTCCCGGAGAAATGCGTCCTGGTCTTCGGTCAGGAGGGGCCCGGTCTCTCCGCTGAGGTCACGGTGCAGGCCGACGCCGTCCTGGAGATCAGCCAGTTCGGCTCCACCCGCTCGATCAACGCGGGGGCTGCTGCAGCCGTCGCCATGCACGCCTGGGTGCGACGGCACGTGTTCGGGCAGGCCGTCTTCGGCTGATCGTTGATTCAGGGACGAAGGTTACGGGAGAGCCGATCGGTCCCTGGCACGTAATGGCATCCACCCTGCCCGTGAATAACCGGGCCGACTAGACTGGGTGGCAGTGCTGCGCGGTATTCAGGCGCAGCAGCCCTAGGCACTCGACGAAGAAGGAGCCAGCATGCCCATCGCAACCCCTGAGGTCTACAACGAGATGCTCGATCGGGCCAAGGAGAAGGGCTTTGCCTACCCCGCGATCAACGTGACCTCCTCCCAGACCCTGAACGCCGCCATCCGTGGTTTCGCCGAGGCCGGCTCCGACGGCATCATCCAGGCGTCCACCGGCGGTGCAGCGTACTGGTCCGGTTCCTCCGTCAAGGACATGGTTCGCGGTTCGCTGGCCATGGCCGCCTTCGCCCGTGAGGTCGCCAAGGACTACGACGTCAACATCGCCCTGCACACCGACCACTGCCCGCAGGACAAGCTGGAGGGCTTCGTCCTCCCGCTGCTGGCCGAGTCCGAGGCCGCCGTGGCACGCGGTGAGGACCCGATCTTCCAGTCCCACATGTGGGACGGCTCCGCGATCGCCCTGGACGAGAACCTCAAGATCGGCGCCGAGCTGATCGAGCGGACCGGTAAGGCGCACATCGTTCTCGAGGTCGAGATCGGCGCCGTGGGCGGCGAAGAGGACGGCGTGGTCGGCGAGATCAACGACACCCTCTACACCACCACCGATGACGCCATCAAGACCGTCGAGGCCCTCGGCCTGGGCGAGAAGGGCCGCTACATCACGGCTCTGACCTTCGGCAACGTCCACGGCGTCTACAAGCCGGGCAACGTCAAGCTGCGTCCCGAGCTGCTCAAGCAGATCCAGGACGAGGTCGGCGCCAAGTACGGCAAGGACCGCCCGTTCGACCTGGTCTTCCACGGCGGCTCCGGCTCCACCGAGCAGGAGATCGCCGACGCCGTGCGTTACGGCGTCATCAAGATGAACGTGGACACGGACACCCAGTACGCGTTCACCCGCCCCGTGGCCGGTCACATGCTGGCCAACTACGACGGCGTGCTCAAGATCGACGGGGAGGTCGGCAACAAGAAGATGTACGACCCCCGCGTCTGGGGCGCCCTGGCCGAGACCGGCATGGCCAACCGCGTGGTCGAGGCCTGCCAGAACCTCGGATCCGCGGGGACTTCCGTCTCCAAGTGACCCGGTGGTGCTGAGCGTCTGACTCGCACGACGACGGCGGGCCGCCTCCTTGCGCAAGCAGGCGGCCCGCCGTCGTTGCTGTACGAGAGGTTCCAATCAGGCCGGGAGGTCGCCACCGAGGCGCCGGAGCACCGTCTCCGCCGAATCCGTGGTTGCGTTTCGGTATCCCAGACCGGCCCAGAGGTTGACGTGCTCGGGGTCGCTCGCCGCCGTTGCTGCCTTGCGGAGGGGGCTGGTCAGGAAATGCACCGCGGGATAGGCCAACGGCGCCAGGTCCGTGAACCTGTCCGTAAAGCTGTTGCGCAGGGCCCGCGCGGGGCGCCCGGAGAACGCGGTGGTCACTACGGTCTCGTTGCGCGACGGGTCACCCAAGGCGTCCTTGTGGACCTGTGACGCACCGCTCTCGGGTGTGCGCAGCAGGACGGTGCCCACGACGGCGGCGTCGGCCCCGGCCGCCAGGACCTCCCGCACCTGTTCGGACGTCGAGATGCCACCTGCAGCCACCACGGGCAGACCGGCCTTCTGCCGGATCTCCGCCACGAGGTCGGTCAACGGGACGTCCGGGACCGGCCGATCCGGGGTGAGGGTTCCGGAATGCCCACCGGCCGTGGTGGCCTGCACCGCCAACGCGTCCACACCCAGGGCCACGGCCTGCCGAGCCTCCTCGACGTTGGTCACGGTCTGCAGGACCACGGTTCCCACGTCGTGCAACCGCTGGACGTCGTCCGCTGCAGGAAGGCCGAACGTGAAGCTGACGACCGGAACCGCTTTCTCCACCAAGAGATCGATCTTCTGCGACCAGGAGTCGTCGTCCTCCCGGGGCGCTGTGCTGAGCTCGACGTCGAACCGAGCCGCCTCCGGTCGGAGGGATTCCGCGTAGGCCTCGAAGGAAGCCTGCTGAGCCGGTACAGGGTTCGGGGCGAACACGTTGACCCCGAAGCGTTGCGTGCTCTCACGGACCTCGTCGATTTGATCGGCCACCTGCTCGACCGTCTTGTACCCGGCGGCCAGGAAACCGAAGGCCCCTGTCCGCGCGGCGGCGATCACGAGCGCCGGAGTGCTGGGGCCGCCCGCCATGGGCGCTGCGATCAGGGGGAGGTCCAGGCTGAGTTGTTCCTTGAGAGACATGCTCACTTCCTTGTGCTGCGGGTTCAGAACACGATGACCGGTTTGAGCGTATCCCCGGAGTGACTGTCGTCGAAGGCCTGGTTGATCTCCTGCAAGGTGTAGGTCCGGATCAGCCGGTCGAACGGGAACAGGCCGGCCCGGTGCAGCCTGATGAGTTCGGGGATGAACACCTGTGGCATGGAATCACCCTCGATGACCATGGAGATCTTCTGCCCCGAGAGCATCTGGGTGCCGATGTCGATCGTGGATTCGGTTCCCAGCGCGCTGGCACCCACCAGCGCCGCGTGTCCCAGGATCCCCATGCAGTCCGTCATGGTCCGGAACACCGCCGCCACGCCCGTGGTGTCCAGGGCGTAGTCGGCACCGCCACCGGTGATGTCCTTGATCTGCTGAATCTGGTCCGGGTCGCGGCCGTTGACCGTGTGCGTGGCCCCCAGGGAGAGTGCCAGCTCCAACCGTTCGGCGACGACGTCCACGCAGACGATCGTGGTGGCGTTGCGGATCTTGGCTGCCATGACGGCAGACAGACCCACCGCACCCGCACCGAACACGACGACGGAGGAGCCGGGTCGTGGCTGCAGCACGTTGAGGATTGCCCCGGCCCCCGTCTGGATTCCGCAACCGAGCGGCCCCAGGAGCTCCAGCGGGGCGTCGTCGTCCACCCTGACCACGCTGCGTTCCGCCACGTTCGCGTACGTGGCGAAGGAGGACTGGCCGAAGAAGTGCGAGGAATGGACCTGGCCGTCCTTGCTCAACGCTGAGGAGTCGTCACCGCGCCGACCCGCGAAGTTGTGCGCGTAGAACTGCTCGCAGTAGGCCGGGTGCCCGGTCAGGCACAGACGGCACGAACCGCAGCTGTTGAAACTCAGGACCACCTTGTCTCCGGGGGCCACCGCCGTGACCGCACTGCCCACGGCGTCCACCACACCGGCCCCTTCGTGCCCCAAGACGGCGGGCAACGGGGTGGGATACCACTGGTCGCGCACGATGGCGTCCGTGTGGCAGACCCCTGTGGCGACCAAGCGCACGCGCACTTCGTTGGGACGGGGGTCATCCAGGTCCAGCTCGACGATCTCGAACGGGGATTTGGCGGCCGTGGCGACGGCGGCGGTGACCTGCATGGAACTTCTCCCTTGACGTGACCTTGATGCGGCTGGAAGCGAAGTTGAGGTGATCGCTTTTTCTGAAGGTCCGCCGCCGTGAGGTGAAGGCACTCGCACGACGGTTGCGTGGACCACTGAATGTGATCCACGCAACCATTATCGAACCTCTGTGGGCGAAGGTGGAGGGCAGGAGATGAAAACCTCAGTCGCCCTGCCGTCCCTCGATCCACGCATCCCATTCCTTGCCCCAGTCCTCTGGCGGCCACGGTTCGCCATCGGCCAGGGCATTGAGTTCGTAGGCGATTTTTCCGTCGATCGATTGGCGGATGATGTCGGCGTGACCCGCGTGACGGGCGTATTCCTCGACGTAGTGCAGTACCACCCACCGCATGGGCCACGATTCGAGGTCCTGCGGATACCAGGGAGCGTCCGGCTTCTCCACCCGAGAATCCATGTCCAGTGTGGGGACCAGATTCTCCACCCATCGGGCCATGTCCTCGAGTGCCTCGATGAGGCTCTCCGAGGTGTCCTCCGGGCGGATGCCCGCGGCCAGTGGTTCACCCGCGGAGATGTCGCCCGTGCCGTGTGTCTCAGCCCTTGAGGGGTCGACAGTGGTGGCCAGTAGCCCGTCGTTGCCCACGTACAGGCAGTGTCTGGCCAGGGAGGCCAGGCTCATGTCGCTGGCCGTGGGCGTGGCTCGGATCTGTTCGTCGTCCAGACCAATCAGGGTGGTGGCGAGCTGGTGGATCTGTTGAGCTGCGTACGCAGCCAGGGCATCTTTTTCGGTGGTGACTTGACGGGTGAAGAACGGCATGACTGCTCCTATTGATGGGTTGTTGACACAGGTTGAATGTTCGGTGCGTTCGGGTTCAGCGGGTGTGGGCGTAGAGATCACGCAACAGCGAGACCTCGGACAGGTGGTGGATGAGTTCTCGGTTGATGTGCAGGATCAGGCTCAGCATGGGGCGGTCGGCCCATTCGCCTTCCGCCGGACCACACGGAGCCGCCAGGCGATCGGCGTCGAAACTGCGGATGCCGCTGAACCAGACGTCCAGCTCGTGCTCCAGCTGTTCGATCGCCCCGGCGGCCGTGGGCGAGTAGTCCCAGGTCATGTAGGAGGCCTCCGGGGCGCCCAGGTGGTCGTGGTTGCGAACGGCCAGCACACCGACGATCACGTGTCCGAGCCGCCAGGCGATCGTGGTGAACGGCGCGGGGTCCGGTTCCGGGAACTCGAAGTCGATCACCATCTCACCTGATCCGCCCTGAACGGCAGCCCCTTTGTGATCGCGGGAGTGGACGGTCCAGGCGGAACGGTCGTGGGTGGGGTCGAAGAAGTACTCGTCATCCGTCAAGGCGGAGAGTCGCGATTCCAACTGGTGCTTCCAGTGGATCTCGAACTGCTCGACGACGGCGGTCAGGGTGTCGATCTGGGTGTTCATCGGTGTCGCTCCTCCGAATGCGAACCGGGCGGCCCTTGCGCCCCGGACACCACCAGGTTCGCTCGGTCATAGGTCACTTTTTGTCCTCTGAAAAGGCCATGATGAATCCATGAGCGACACGACCCGACGTGCCCTGCGCCTGTTGACCCTCCTGCAGGCCCGACCGGTGTGGACCGGACAGAGCCTGGCGGACGAACTCGGCGTCACCACGCGGTCATTGCGCCGTGACATCGAACGCCTGCGAGACCTGGGCTATCCCGTGCTGTCCGAGAAGGGCCACGGCGGCGGCTACCAATTGGGTGCCGGGCAACGTCTCCCGCCCCTGCTGCTGGAGGCGGACGAAGCCGTGGCCGTGGGGGTTGGGCTGCGTTTGGCTGCGGCGTCCGGCATCACGGGCCTGGACGAGGTGGCGGTCAGGTCCCTGGCCCACCTGGAACAGTTGGTGCACCAATCCATCAAGGATCAGATCGCAACCGTGGGGGCCGCCGTCGACGTCGTGCTCACGGGTGTCCCACCCGTCCAACTGGAGACCCTGCTGGTTCTGGCCCAGGGGGTCCGCGGGCAGGTCCAGCTGCGGCTGGACTACGTGGCACGGGACGGAGCCGCCACGCGACGCCGCGTGGAGCCGTACCGGGTCCTGTCCATGGGGCGGAACTGGTACCTGTTCGCCTGGGACCTGGACCGTGATGACTGGCGCACCTTCCGTCTGGACCGGATCGAATCCGCGCGGGTCACCACGTTCCGTTACACCGCCCGGCCCACCCCGGACATCCAGGAGCACCTGCGCCAAGCGGTGTCCCAAGGGGCTCGAACGACCCGGGTACGTGTGCGGTTCCTGGCATCGCGGGAGGAGGTCGTCGCCGTGATTCCGGCCGAGGTGGGGACCTTGGAAGCCGAGGGGCCGGGCAGCTGTGTGCTGACCACGTTCACGGAGGAGTTCGACTGGGTGGCGTTCCGCCTGGTGTCCCTGCCCATGCCCGTCCAAGTGCTCGAACCACCCGAGCTGGTGGCCGCCATGAGCGCGATGAGTGAGCGACTGACCCGCACCGTGGAGCGCAGCCGGTGACCGACCCGGACCTTGGTGCGGAGACTCACGTCACGCTAAGCTCACCGCATAAACGAACATGCCGACGAGCGTTCCCGGGAGAGACCCCGCGGAAACTGCGTGGGGCGCCGTAGGAGCAATCCCTCCCCGGGAAACTCTCAGGCACCCGCACCGGGACGCTCGGCAACTCTGGAAAGTACGGGCCGGTCCTGATGGAGCGGACGCCGTCACCGACGGGGCAAACGGGAAGTTTCCCGTTGAATCTCTCAGGTTCCATGACAGAGCGGGGAGGATCCGGATGGGGCTCGCGCGAGGCCCCACGAACGAGGGAGTCCCGTATGAGTTCGTCAGAAGCACCCGCCCGCCCCGTGGGGCAGGATGCGCACGCTTTCGTGGACCGGCACATCGGTCCCCGGGGCGCCGAGTACGAGCGCCTGCTGAGCACCGTGGGCGTGGATTCCCTGGCCGATTTGGTTGACCGGGCGATTCCCGCCAGCATCAGGCAGGACCAGGAGCTGGAGCTTCCCGACGCACTCACGGAGGCGGAGGTTCTTGCCGAGCTTCGTAAGATCGCCGACCAAAACGACCCCGGCACCCCGATGATCGGCCAGGGCTTCTACGGAACGATCACCCCGCCCGCGATCGCCCGCAACCTGCTGGAGAGCCCGGCCTGGTACACCGCCTACACCCCGTACCAGCCGGAGATCTCGCAGGGCCGCCTCGAGCTGCTGCTGACGTTCCAGACGATGGTCCAGGGCCTCACGGGCCTGCCGATCGCCAACGCTTCCCTGCTGGACGAGGCGTCCGCCGTGGCCGAGGCCGCGCTGCTGATGAGCCGCGCCAACCGCAAGGCCAAGAACGGCGTGATCCTGGTGGACCAGGACCTGTTCCCGCAGTCACTCGCGCTGCTTCCCGGCCGTGCCCGCGCCGTCGGCCTGGACCTGCGCATCCTGGACCTGACCGAGGGCCTGCCCGAGATCGACGAGCCGGTGGCCGGTGTGATTCTCCAGCAGTCCGGTTCCTCCGGGCGGCTGCACGACTGGTCCGGGCTGATCGGTGCGGCGCATGAGCGGAACGCGATGGTCACCGTGGTCGCCGACCTCCTGGCGCTGACCCTGGTGGCCGCCCCCGGGGACCTGGGTGCCGACATCTCCGTGGGCACGTCCCAGCGATTCGGTGTGCCGCTGTTCGCCGGTGGCCCCCACGCCGCGTTCATGGCGGTCTCCGAAGGTCTGCAACGTTCCATGCCCGGCCGCCTGGTGGGCGTGAGTCACGACGACGCCGGTCGCCCCGCCTACCGTCTGGCCCTGCAGACCCGCGAACAGCACATCCGCCGTGAGAAGGCGACCTCCAACATCTGCACCGCCCAGGCGCTCCTGGCGGAAGTGGCTGCCTGCTACGCGGCCTACCACGGCCCGGAAGGACTGACGGCGATCGCCAAGCGCGTCCACGGACACGCGGTCAACCTGGCGGCTGCTCTGACCGAGGCCGGAGTGGAGCTGGTGGTCGAGCAGTTCTTCGACACGGTCGTGGCACGAGTGCCCGGCCGGGCGGACGACATCCTGGCCGCCGCCGCAGACCGGGGGATCGACCTGCGGCGCGTCGATGCCGACCACGTGGGTGTCTCCACGGACGAACGCACGACGGCCGCCGACATTGCCGCCGTGGCCGAGGTGTTCGGCGCGAAGGCCCCCAGCTCGGAACTCCGGGAACCGGACCTGCCCGAGAACCTGCGGCGAAGCAGCGACTTCCTCACCCACGAGAACTTCCACGCGTACCGCTCCGAAACCCGGATGATGCGCTGGCTGCGGCGGCTGGCCGACCGGGACCTGGCCCTGGACCGCACCATGATCCCCTTGGGCTCGTGCACCATGAAGCTCAACGCTGCCGTGG
The DNA here is from genome assembly GCF_003797835.1 of Kocuria soli. Taxonomy (GTDB): domain Bacteria; phylum Actinomycetota; class Actinomycetes; order Actinomycetales; family Micrococcaceae; genus Kocuria; species Kocuria soli. Next base: position 17,453 of record NZ_RKMF01000014.1, on the reverse strand, counting down.
AGATGGCGGCGATCACCTGGCCGGAGTTCGCGGACGTCCACCCGTACTCACCGGCCGAACGCATGCAGGGGTGGCAGTACCTGGTCACGGACCTGGAGGAGCGGCTGGCCGAGATCACGGGCTACGCGAAGGTCTCCGTCCAGCCCAACGCCGGTTCCCAGGGCGAGTTGGCGGGCCTGCTGGCGATCCGCCGCTGGCACATCTCCCGCGGTGACGAACAGCGTGACATCTGCCTGATCCCCGCCTCCGCGCACGGCACCAACGCGGCGTCCGCAGTGCTCGCCGGGCTCAGGGTGCGGGTGGTCAAGACCGCTGAGAACGGCACGATCGACAGTGCCGACCTGCACAAGGCCATCGCGGAGAACGAGGGTCGGGTGGCCGCCATCATGATCACCTACCCCTCGACCCACGGGGTCTTCGAGTCCGAGGTCAGGGCCGTGTGCGACACGGTGCACGCCGCGGGCGGCCAGGTCTACGTGGACGGGGCCAATCTCAACGCCATGGTGGGACTCGCACGTCCGGGCCGGTTCGGCGGGGACGTCTCCCACCTGAACCTGCACAAGACCTTCTGCATCCCGCACGGTGGCGGCGGACCCGGCGTCGGACCGGTGGCCGTGGCCGAGCACCTGGTGCCCTTCCTGCCCGGTGACCCGCTGGCCGGGGACCCGGGCCGACCCACCGTGGGTGGGTCCACGAACGACGCCGAACCCCCGAAGGACGCCGAGTCTCTCGGCAAGGGTCTCCCCGTCACGAGCACCCGCTGGGGCTCCACCGGCGTGCTGCCGATCTCCTGGGCGTACCTGGCCCTGATGGGTGCGGAGGGCCTGACCCGGGCGTCGTCGGTGGCGCTGCTGAACGCGAATTACCTGGCCAAGCGGCTCAACGAACACTTCCCGGTGCTCTACACGGGGGAGGACGGGCTGGTGGCCCACGAATGCATCCTGGACTTCCGCAAGCTCACGGCGCGTTCGGGCATCGCGGTGGCCGACGTCTCCAAGCGTCTGATCGACTACGGCTTCCACGCACCCACGGAGTCCTTTCCCGTGAGCGGCACACTGATGGTGGAGCCCACGGAGTCCGAGGACCTGGCCGAACTCGACCGGTTCGTGGACACCATGATCGCGATCCGGGCAGAGATCGAGGAGGTCGCCCAGGGCAAGATCACGGCGGAGGACTCCGTTCTCCGCAACGCCCCGCACACGGCCGCCGTCCTGGTGGCTGACGAATGGGACCGGACCTACAGCCGCGAACAGGCTGCGTTCCCCCTGTCGGCGCTGCGGGTGGACAAGTACTTCCCACCCGTCGGACGCATCGACGGCGCCCACGGTGACCGCAACCTGGTGTGCTCCTGCCCGCCCCCGGAGGCCTTCGCCGACGCGACCACGACCGCCACGACCGCCCAGGAGACCGAGTGATGAACACCGAGGAATCGAAGCCCACCCCGCTCACCGCGGTCCACGAACGCCTGGGTGCCTCCTTCACCGATTTCGGCGGCTGGTGGATGCCCTTGCGTTACGGGTCGGACGTGGCCGAACACAAGGCGGTCCGGGAATCCGCGGGCATCTTCGACCTCTCCCACATGGGTGAGATCTCCGTGACCGGTCCCGATGCCGGGGCCTTCCTGGACCACGCCCTGGTCGGGCGACTGTCCGCGATCGAGGTCGGCAAGGCCAAGTACTCACTGCTGTGCAACGAACAGGGCGGGGTGATCGATGACCTCATCACCTACCGACTCGGGGCCGACGACTTCCTGGTGGTGCCCAACGCGGCCAACACCCCCGCTGCGCTCGCCGCCCTGCGTGAACGGACCACGGGGTTCGACGGTGAGGTCTTCGACGTGACGATCGAGGACCGTACCGCCGCTACCGCGCTGATCGCGGTCCAAGGCCCCGCGTCGGAGGCGATCCTGTTGGAGGTCGTTGCTCCCGAGAGCACGGATGCCGTCACGTCCCTGCGGTACTACGCGATCGTTGACGTCGTGGTGAACACCCCCTCCGGAGAGCTGCCGGTCAAGTTCGCCCGCACCGGGTACACGGGGGAGGACGGTTTCGAGATCTACGTGGACGCCCAGGACGACGACGGCGCCGCCGAGCGGCTGTGGACTGTGCTGGAATCAGCTGGCCAGGCACACGGACTGGTCCCCTGCGGTCTGGCCTCGCGCGACTCGCTCCGCCTGGAGGCGGGGATGCCGCTGCACGGGCACGAACTCTCCGAGCAGATCGACCCCTACAGCGCGGGACTCGGCATGGTCGTGGCGCTGAAGTCCAAGGAGGCGTTCGTGGGCCGGGACGCGCTCGCGCAGATCAAGGAGAACGGGCCGGCTCGCAAGTTGGTGGGCCTGGCCAATGACACCAAGCGTGCTGCCCGCCCCGGGTACACGGTGCTCCACAACGGTGAACCCGTGGGTGAGGTGACCTCCGGTGCGCCCAGCCCGACCCTTGGTCACGCGATCGCCCTGGCCTTCGTGTCCCCGGACCTCACGGAACCGGGGACGGAGCTCGAGGTCGATCTGCGCGGCAAGCCCACGGCGTTCCGCGTGGTCGAGCTCCCGTTCTACAAGAGAGCACGCTGAGCCGCATCGGGCACCGGTGGGCCCACCCGACGCACCCCATCCGCACCATCCACCCACCATCACCCCAGGTCAGAACCGAGAGGAACCCACGATGAGCGCCATTGACAAGGTCAACAAGGACTACCGCTACTCCGCCGAACACGAATGGGTGGACTCGTCCACGCCCGCCAAGGTGGGTCTCTCCCAGATCGCGGTGGACGCCCTGGGCGACGTCGTCTACGTGGACCTCCCGGAGGCCGGAACCACGGTGACCGCGGGGGAGGTCTGCGGCGAGGTCGAGTCCACCAAGTCCGTCTCCGAGATCTATTCACCCGTCACCGGAACCGTGGTGGAGGCCAACGACGCCGTCGTCGATGACCCCGCGATGCTCAATTCCGACCCCTACGGCCAGGCCTGGCTGTTCACGGTCGAGGTGGAGTCCGAAGGGGAGCTGCTCACCCCCGAGGAGTACGCGGCGGCTCAGGACGACGAGGACTGAGACAGGCGGAAACGGGTGGTCGTCAGTGTCTTCGATCTCTTCAGCATCGGCGTGGGGCCGTCCTCCTCTCACACGGTGGGCCCCATGCGCGCTGCAGCCGATTTCGTCACCGATCTGGTCGGGGACGGGTTGCTGGAGCGCGTGGCCACGGTGGGGGTCGACCTCTACGGTTCGCTGTCCTCCACGGGCAAGGGACACGGCACGTTCACCGCTGTGCTCCTGGGGCTCGAGGGGTACCGGCCGGAGCTGATCTCCCCCGAGACCGTCGACCGGCGGCGCGAAGCGTTGGAGGCGGGTGAACCCTTGCAGCTGGCCTCGGCGGTGGAGGGCGTCACGGAACCGCTCCGGTTGGACTTCCACGAAGGCGACATCGTGCAGCGACCGCTGACGCTGCTGCCGTACCACCCGAACGGCATGTGGTTCAGGGCCTTCGACGGTGACGGCAAGGTGATCGGGGAACGTACGGCCTATTCCTGCGGGGGCGGGTTCGTCGTCGTGGATCCGGTGGAGGGGGCCGATCCCATGGCCGATTCCGACCACGTCGCGGTGCCGTACCCGTACTCAGAGGCCACCGACCTCTTGCGGCTCTGCGCGGAGAACGACCTGACCGTGGCCGAACTCGCCCTGGCCAACGAGTGTGCACGGCGTCCGGAGCGGGAGGTGCTGGACGGGCTGGCGGAAATCGCCGCGGTGATGGAGGAGTCCAAGAACTCGAACCTGCGCCGTTCCGGTTGCCTCCCCGGGGGTCTTGCGGTGCGACGACGGGCACCGGAGTGGTACGCCAGGCTCAAGGCCATGGACACCACCTTCGACTCCCAGTACTGGGTCGAATGGGTCAACCTGGTGGCGCTCACGGTCAACGAGGAGAACGCGTCCGGCGGGCGGATCGTCACCGCGCCGACCAACGGGGCAGCGGGGATCGTGCCGGCCGTCCTGTTCTACGCCACCCACTACACCGCCGCGGCCCGCGGGCCCGAGGCGCGACCGCGCGCCGAGATCGTGGCGGACTACCTGCTGGCGGCCGGTGCCATCGGAGCCCTCATCAAGGAGAAGGCCTCGATCTCGGGTGCAGAGGTGGGGTGCCAGGGTGAGGTGGGGTCGGCGTCGTCGATGGCCGCCGCGGGACTGGCTCAGGTCATGGGCGGGACCCCCGAGCAGGTGGAGAACGCCGCGGAAATCGCCATGGAGCATCACCTGGGACTGACCTGCGACCCGGTGGGCGGGTTGGTGCAGGTGCCGTGCATCGAACGCAACGCGATCGCTGCCGTGACGGCGGTCAACGCGGCGCGGATGGCCCTGTTCGAGGACGGGCCCACGCACGTCAGCCTGGATCAGGTGATCGAGACCATGCGCGCGACGGGTGCCGACATGTCCGAGAAGTACAAGGAGACCGCGCGCGGCGGTCTGGCCGTCAGCGTTGGCGTGAACGTGGTCGAGTGCTGACGGCAGCCCCCGTCCCGATGCCTGGTGTCGCAGACCCGAGGCTCTCCGCGGAAGGGGCCTCCGACTGGTTCTCCCAATCCGTGGAGTAGAACCGTTCGTGGTCATCCGCGAAGGAGAAGACCATGCCGGCGCCTTCCATGACCTTCTGGGAAGCCACGTTGTCCCGGTGGGCGCTGCCGCGGATCATGCGGGCACCCTTGAGGTGGGCGATCTTGAGCAGGGCCCGGGCGGCTTCGGTCGCGTAACCCAGGCCTTGTGCCGATTCGGCGACCTCGTACCGGATGGTGGTCATGCCGTCCTCGTCCAGGGGTCGGTTGAACCCGGCGGTGCCCACGGGTCGACCCGAGTCCCGCAGCCGGATTTCGTAAGTGCCGAACGGGTGAGGGTTGCCCCGGAAGCGGTGGATCGTCAGGAAATCTGCGGCGGCTTCGATGTTCGCCGCTGACGGGTAGCCGGGGCTGCGGACGCCCGCGCGGATGACGGCCGTGGCTTCGGCCTCGGTCAGGGGATGCAGAATCAACCGATGGGTCATCAGGTCCTGCATGATGTTGCTGTCCGTTCATCGATTTGCGGTTGTGCGGTCAGAGTGCAAAATATCGCGCGTACACCCGTCTTGGCGAGTGAGAACCGCCGTGGGTGGTCACCGAAAAGTTGATTCCAGGCCCAGACCGGCACGGCAACCGTTCGAGGCCCGGCAGCTTCTTGTTCCCGTGTCACTCCGGTCGATCACAAACCTCCAGTAAGACGGGCAATACCCGTTGGAAATCGCTGTCGTCCGGGCGGGCAAACCCGACAACCACCCCGTGTCCACGATCCCCAGTCGGTGATACCTTGCCGTCGCCCCAGGTCCAGTACTCGGACTGGCCACCGACCACCAAGCCGCGTTCCCGGCAGGCCGCGATGACGTCCTGTTCCGGTCGATCCGTGTGAATCACGGCGTCGATACCCCCGTGCATCGGGACAAGTTGGGCGTGCGTGGCCTCCGAAAACACCGCCTGCACAGCGTCCCGGCGTCGTCGGTACTCGGTGCGCATGCGTTGAGTGTGCCGCCGGACCTGCCCCGAGGACAAAAGGTGAGCGAGCGCGAACTGGGTGATCGCAGCCACCGGGACGCCGAGGGTTTCACGGATGTGCCGCACCGCCGGGAGCAAATTTTCCGGTGCTGTCACGTACCCCGTGGCCAAGGACGGCGTGAGCAGCGTGGAAAAGGTGCCAAGCAGCGCAACCTGCTCACCCAAGGCGTCGAGGGCGGACAACGTGGGCAGCGGTGATCCGACGTACCGCAACTCTGAATCGAAATCGTCCTCGACCAGCAGGACGTCCCAGCGGTGTGCCCAGTCCAGGAGTTCGAGTCGCCGTTCCAAGGTGAGCGACCCTCCCAGAGGGTACTGATGGCTCGGGGTGACCACCAGGACGTCGGGGGCATTGCGGCCCGTGGGCAACTGGTCCACTCGTAGGCCGTTCCGGTCCACTGGGCAGGGCACCACCGTGTGACCGTGCGTGCTCGGCACCTCCCGAAGCCCCGGGTGCCCGGGAGCTTCCAGGCCCACGCGCAACTGGGCCCGTCCGTTGCGTCGTGCCGTGGCCGCCAACAGGAGGGTCAGTCCTTCCCGCGCACCCGCCGTGACCACCAGCGACGACGCCGGCACCGGCAGCGCGCGCATCAAACGCAGGTGTTCGGCTACTGCCTCACGCAAGAGATCAAGACCGATCGGTGCGGGGGAGAGGTCCGTGGGTTGGGCGGCTGCGTGACGCCAGGCGGCTCGCCAGGCGGGCCCCGCCACACGGCTGGAATCGGGTTGCCCGGGCCGCAGGTCGACGAGGGACTGGGTGTCTGTATCGGTGAGGGCGGTTGCGCCGTCGGTGTTCCGAAAGCTGTTTTGTGTTCCCGCTGACTTCGGCTGCCCCGAGAACCGGGGATGAATCTTGTTCAGTGCCGGGTGCACCACGGTCGGTTGCCCTTGCGAGGCTTGCAGGTAGCCCTCGCCCAGGAGCTGGTCGTAGGCGGTGACGACCGTGCCACGGGAAATGCCGAGACGTTCGGAGAGGTGACGGGTGGACGGCACCGACTCTCCGGGTGCCAGAACACCCGAGGTGATCTGCGCGCGGAGTGCGTCGGCCACCTGGACCGGCAACGAGCGGTGGTCGGTGCGGTCCAAGGTCAGGCTCACGTCCGTGGCTGCGCGCGCTGTCATGTTCCCAGTGTGGTCGCAATCCGCTCACTGGTCCATTCAAGGAGGCCTCAAGTGGATCTTGAGCTGAACCAGTCACCGGGCGAGCATGATCGTCATGACTGATTCCACAGCAACCACCGGATCTCCCCTCGTCAAGCGCGGCCTGGCCGAGATGCTCAAGGGCGGGGTGATCATGGACGTGGTCACGGCCGAGCAGGCCAAGATCGCGGAAGATGCGGGCGCCGTCGCCGTCATGGCATTGGACCGGGTCCCCGCGGACATCCGAGCGCAGGGCGGGGTGGCCCGCATGTCCGACCCCGACCTGATCGACGGGATCGTCGAGGCCGTGTCCATTCCTGTCATGGCTAAGGCGAGGATCGGGCACTTCGTGGAGGCCCAGATCCTGCAAGAGCTGGGAGTGGACTACATCGACGAGTCCGAGGTCCTCAGCCCCGCGGACTACGTCAACCACATCGACAAGCACTCCTTCACCGTGCCGTTCGTGTGCGGGGCGACCAATCTCGGGGAAGCCCTGCGGCGGCTTGCCGAAGGTGCGGCGATGATTCGCTCCAAGGGCGAGGCGGGAACGGGCGACGTCTCGGAAGCCACCAAGCACATCCGAACCATCCGGAAACAGATCGCCGATCTGCAGGCCACGTTGCGCTCCAACCCCGACGAACTGTTCGTGGCCGCCAAGGAGTTGCAGGCCCCGTACGAGATCGTCCGGGAGGTCGCGGAGACCGGAAAGCTCCCCGTGGTCCTGTTCACCGCGGGTGGCGTGGCAACCCCGGCCGATGCGGCCATGATGATGCAGCTCGGGGCTGATGGGGTGTTCGTGGGCTCCGGGATCTTCAAGTCCGGCAACCCCGCCCAGCGGGCCGAGGCGATCGTGGCCGCCACGGCGCAGTACGACGACCCGGCCGCTGTGACCGCAGCCTCCCGTGGACTGGGGGACGCCATGGTGGGCATCAACGTGGCGGACCTCCCCGCGCCGCACCGGCTCGCAGAACGCGGGTGGTGAACCCGGGCATCACCGGGGTGCCGCGCATAGCTGTCCTGGCCCTGCAGGGCGGTGTCGCCGAACACGTGGAGATGTTGCGTGAGCTGGGTGCCGAACCAGTACCCGTGCGGTCTGCGGCGGCACTGTCTTCTGGCCCATGGCACGGCGTGGTTCTTCCCGGGGGTGAGTCCTCCACGATGGACCGACTGCTCAGGCGCTTCAGGATGCGGGACCCGCTCGCGGAACTGATCACCTCCGGGGTGCCAGTCCTGGCCACGTGCGCCGGGCTGATCCTGCTGGCCGAACGCATCGAGGACCCCGCGCCCGGTCAGACGTCGTTGGGAGTTCTCCCCGTCACCGTCCGGCGCAACGCGTTCGGACGGCAGGTCGATTCGTCCAGGGAAGAGGTCAGCACCGCCTTCGGTAAGGTCGATGCCGCCTTCATCCGGGCCCCGGAGGTGACGGCCGTGGGTGGCGATGTCCGGGTGATCGCACGTCGCGGGAGCTCTCCGCAGGGGGCGGGCGCCGTCGTCGCGGTGGCCACCGATCAGGTGATCGGCATGTCCTTCCATCCCGAGCTCACGCATGACCTCACGTTGCACTCGGAGTTCGTGCGTCGTGCGCACCGGCAACGGCACGCATAGCGTGGTGAGAAACCACCAGCACGGAGGAGGCAGTCATGTCAGAGACCCAAGAACCCCAGCCCGTGCCCGCCGACACCAAGAACTGGGTTGCCGTGTTGGACAAGGGGTGTGAACAGTGCGGTTGGCAGCCCTTCGAGCCGCGAGAGACCGCTGCGCGTCTGAGCGATGCTGCCCTGCGCTGGGAGGGCGTCCTGGAGGGCGACGACGTCTCAATGCGCCCCGATCCGCTCGTTTGGTCACCCGTGGAATACGCCTGTCACGTCCGTGATCTGCTGCAGTTGCTGGCGGATCGCGTCGAGGCGATTCTTTCGGAGGATGACCCGGAGTTCGCGAACTACGACGGCGACGCCGCTGCCGTCGAGCAGCGCACCTGGGCCTCGGATCCGCTCGTCGTGTCCCGGGAGATTGCTGAGGCCACGCAACGTGCGGTGGCTGAACTCAAGGCAGTGGGCGCCGACGACTGGCAACGTCCGGGCCACCGGGGTGACGGCGTGAGCTTCACCCTGGGGTCGCTGTGCCAGTTCAAGGTTCACGAGGCCGAGCACCATCTGTGGGACGTGGAGGTCTGACACGGGAGCCTCTAGGCATGCAGTGGCCCGTGACACCGATGTGGATGGTTCAGGCAGGCCGAACAGCCGAGGCCAGGCGGCGAATGCCTTCCTTGGCCCGGTCGGGTGTCACGCCGGAGAAAGCAACTCGTACGGCGTCGGAGGATCGACCGTCGGCGTAGCACGCCGCTCCCGGGACGATGACCACACCTTCCCGGATACCTCGTCCCAGCACGTCCGTCAGGCCCGCTCCCGGCATGCGAACCCAGGTGAAGAAACCACCGGTTGGATCGGTCCATTCGGCGCGGTCACCCAGGTGCTCGGCCAGTGCGCCTGTGACCGCAGCGGCTCGTTCGGCGTACAGCGCGACGGTGCGATCCAGGACGTCGGGCCATTCGGGTGAGCCCAGCCAGGCGACCGCCAACTCCTGGGAGAGCATCGACGGGTGGATCAGCACCGCTTCGGCTGCAATCTGCATCCGCGCACGGACTGGCCCGGGTGCCACCGCCCACCCCACACGCAGACCGGGGGAGAAGATCTTGGACGCGCTGCCCAGGTGGATCACATGGTCCGGGGCCAGCGAGTGCAAAGTGGGCGCGGGATCCGCACCGCGGTCGAAGGCAAGCAGACCGTAGGGATCGTCCTCCAGGATCATCACGTCCCGCGCGGCGCAGACCTCCACCAGCGCGCGGCGTCGCTCGGTGGACAGGCTCACTCCGGTGGGGTTCTGGAACGTCGGCACGGTGTAGAGGAACGGGACACGTCGTCCCTCGCGCGCCAAGGTGTCCAGGGCGGCCGCGACGTCGTCGGGATTCAGACCCTCACCGTCGATGTCCACGTGACGAACCTCGACCTCGTAACTGCCGAACACGCCCAGCGCGCCCACGTACGTCGGACCTTCCGCGAGCACCACGTCGCCGGGGTTGCAGTACAGCTTGGTCACGAGGTCCAGCCCGGCTTGGGAACCCGCCAGTGGCTGCACCTGGTCCTCGGTGACCTGTGAACCGCGGCTTCTCATGAGATTCACGACGAGCGCGCGGAACGCCTCCGTGCCTGCGCCGGATCCGTACTGCAGGACTTCAGGGCCTCGGTCCGCCAGCAGGGTGGCGGCCAATGTTCCGATCGACCCTCCCGGCAGTAGTGAGAGGTCAGGGTTTCCGCCGGCCAGAGACACGACGGACGGGTCCATGGCCGTCTCGAATACTGCGCGAACGGGCGACGGGCGGAACTCTTCGGCCCGCTTGGCGAAGGCGGTCATACCCGGCCACCGGGTTTGTCCTGCTCCGCCGACTCCCCGTACGTGGTCTCCGAGATCCCGTAAGCCGGTGAGCCCGGTGCCGCACCGGGGCCCAGAGCCAGCAGGGTCAGCATCTCGTACACCACGTGCGCGGCGGCGATACCCGTCAATTCCGCGTGATCGTAGGCGGGGGAGACTTCCACGACGTCGCAGCCGACGATGTTGAGTCCGCGCAGCCCGCGCAGGATCTCCAGCGTTTCCCGGCTGGTCATGCCCCCGGCCTCCGGGGTTCCCGTGCCGGGCGCGTGTGCCGGGTCGAGGACGTCGATGTCCAGGGAGACGTACAGCGGGCGGTCACCCACCTTGTCACGGAGGACTGCCACCACGGAATCCACTCCGCGGCGCATGACGTCAGCGGAAGACACGATGCCGAAGCCGAACCGTTCGTCGTCGTTGAGGTCCTGGGTGCCGTAGAGCGGGCCACGGGTGCCCACGTGCATGACGGCGTCGGGGTCGATCAGGCCTTCTTCGTGTGCCCGGCGGAACGGGGTGCCGTGGGTGTATTCGGCGCCGAAGTAGGTGTCCCAGGTGTCCAGGTGTGCGTCGAAGTGCAGCAGGGCCACGGGCCCGTGGGCCCTGTGGGCCGCGCGCAGCAGGGGGAGGGCGATGGTGTGGTCCCCACCGATGCTCACCAGCTTGGTGCCCGCGCCAATGAGTTCGGAGGCGTCGGTGGCAATGGCGTCGATGGCTTCGGAAATGTCGAACGGATTGGCCACCAGGTCCCCCGCGTCCGCGACCTGGCACAACGCGAACGGGGAGGCGCTCTGGGCAGGGTTGAAGGGACGAAGCAGTCGCGAGGACTCTCGGACGTGATTCGGCCCGAATCGAGCACCCGAGCGGTACGAAACCCCCGCGTCGAACGGAATACCCACAACGGCGAGGTCCGCGTGCTCCACCTCGTCGATCCGCGGAAGCCGGGCGAAAGTTCCCAACCCGGCCCACCGGGGGGTCTTGGCCGCGTTGACGGGGCCGACGAGTTGGCGTCCGTCCGGGCCGGTCGCCATGACGCGTTCGGGCTGTGTCCGTGACTGCTTGTCCGTGCTCATCTTGTCCGTGATCATCTTCCTGCTCCTGCTCGCGTGACTGCTGAGTTCCATGCCTGGCTGCTGTGCTCCATGGGCGGTGTCGGTTGTTCTCACGTGGCCATGGCCCACAGGACCACGGCCTCCGTCTCTCCGGGGTTGACCCATCCGTGAGGTTCGGACCCGGGGAAGCTCACGGTGTCGCCCGCTTCCAGTTCGAATCGCCGATCCGGGGTGATCAGGCTGAACCTGCCCGCGATCACGTGCAGGGCCTCGTGCCGGCAGTCCATGCTGTACAGCTCGTCCTCGCTGCGCCCGCCCGGGGCAATGGTCGCGCGGATGAGTTGCAGGCTGCGATTACCCGACGGCGTGACCAGCTGCTCCCGGATGCCCTCCCCACCCAGCCGCACCAAGGGCGCCTCCGCCAACCGCACGACGTCGACGTCGGACTCCGCCGTGAAGACGTCACCGACCTCCACCCGTAGGACCCGGCACAGACGCACCAGGGCGTCCACGGACGGTGAGGTCAGATCCCGTTCGACCCTCGAGACGAAGCCTTTGGACAAGTCGGCCCCGGCGGCCAGCTGCTCCACGGTCATGTGATTGCGACGGCGGAGATTGCGCAGCCGCGCCCCGATCCTCGGGTCCCCGGAACCGCTGTGCACCGGCAGAGATTTCACGAGTCGACCTCCTCTGTGACCTGCGGCCGGACGTCGGATGATGAACCGAACCGACTGGATCTCTATGTCATGGGTCACATCTGTTATTACACTAGTACGAAACTCTTGTTTCGCGACAGACAACTGGCGGGGCGGCCCGCTCGATGAGCACCCGCAGGGAAGAGGGGGAGTCCCCAATGAACGTCGCAATCATCGTGCTCTACCTGGTCGCAATGGTGGCCATAGGACTCTGGGCTGCTCGCCGCGCGTCGACCACCGAGGACTACCGCGTGGCTGGTCGTCGGTTGGGGCCCTTCTTCTACACGGGGACCATGTCGGCCGTGGTGCTGGGTGGGGCGTCGACCGTCGGCGGCATCGGACTCGGCTACACCTACGGCATCTCTGGAATGTGGCTGGTGTTGGCCATCGCCATCGGCTTGTTGATCCTCAGCGTGGTGTTTGCCGGCCGACTCACCAGGCTCAAGATCTACACGGTCTCCCAGATGCTCGGTTTGCGCTACGGGGAGGGCATCGCCTCGAGGGTTTCGTCCGTCGTGATGCTCGCCTACACGCTGATGCTCGCGGTGACCTCGACCTCCGCGTATGCCTCGATCTTCTCCGTCCTGTTCCCCATCGACCGCACCGGTGCGATTCTGCTGGGTGGCTTGATCGTCGTGTCCTACTCGGTCCTGGGCGGGATGTGGTCCATCACGCTGACGGACATGATGCAGTTCCTGTTCATGACCGTGGGGATCTTCTTGATCCTGCTCCCCTTCTCCCTGAGCGCGGCCGGTGGGTGGTACGGGCTGACTGAAAGACTGGACGCCACGTTCTTCGCCGTGGATTCCATGGGGCTGCAGTCGATCGCCACGATGTTCGTGGTCTATGGCTTCGGGATGTTGATCGGTCAGGACATCTGGCAGCGGGTGTTCACCGCCAGATCACCCGGGGTGGCCCGCTGGGGTGGGTTGAGCGCATCCGTGTACGTCGGCCTCTACGGCGTGGCCGGGGCGCTGATTGGAACAGCTGCCGCAGCTGTTCTCCCCGTGCTGGAGAGTCCCGACGACGCGTTCGCGATGATGGCCCAAGAGCACGTTCCGGCCGGGCTGGGCGGTGTGGTCCTGGCCGCCGGTGTCGCCGCCATGATGTCCACAGCCTCCGGAGCGCTCATCGCGTCGGCCACCGTGGCACGGGTGGACGTGGTGCCGCTGATCAAGACCTTGATCAGCGGCGGTGACGAGTCCCGACCGTCGCTGCGCGGCGACCGCGCCTATCTCCTGGTTTTCGGCGTGCTGGTCACGCTGGCATCGATCCTGGTCAGCGACGTGGTCACGGCGTTGACCATCGCCTACGACATCTTGGTGGGTGGCCTGCTGGTTGCGATCCTGGGTGGACTCGTGTGGCGGCGGGGCAACGCCTTGGGAGCCGCGTGGTCGATGGTCGCCGGATCCGTGGGTGTGGTCATCGGGATGTTCGCCTTCGGGGTCATGGCCAACGCGCCGATCTACATCGGGTTGGGGGTCTCGGCCGTCGTGTACGTCGTCGTGTCCCTTGCCAGCGGCCGTACTGACGACGCCGTGCTGGAGGCGTGGGACAGACGCCTTGCGGCCAAAGAAGTCAACTAGAAGCATGGCAAGCACGTGAACGACGACGCAAAGGAGCGACGACGATGAGCAACGGAACGCAGTACAAGACCGTGAACCCGGCCTCGGGCCAGACCACGGCCGAGTACGACACCGTCACCGACGAGCAGCTCGAAGAGGCTCTGGTGAAGGCCGAGGCAGGGTTCGCCGCGTGGCGGGCCATGCCGATCGAGGATAGGGCCGAGATCGTCACCCACGTGGCCGAACTGTTCAAGAACCGGGCCGACGACCTGGCCGCCATTGCGACCCAGGAGATGGGAAAGCCGTTGGCCGAGTCCCGCGGGGAGGCGGAGTTCTGCGCGGACATTTTCGGTTACTACGCCGATCAGGGGCCCGCGCTGGCCGCCGACCAGCCGATCAAGTCGACGATCGAGGGCAAGGCGGTGATCCAGTCTCGGCCGATCGGCGCCCTGCTGGGGATCATGCCGTGGAATTACCCGTTCTACCAGGTGGCCCGGTTCGCGGCCCCCAACTTGATGCTCGGCAATGTCATCCTGCTCAAGCACGCCGAGAGCGTTCCGCAGTGTGCTCTGGCCATCCAGGACATCATGCGGGAAGCGGGCGTGCCGGAAGGCGTGTATCAGAACATCTTCGCCAGTCATGACCAGATCGAGAGGGTCATCGGTGACCCGCGGATCCAAGGTGTGTCTCTGACCGGGTCCGAGCGGGCCGGTGCCAAGGTGGCCGAAATCGCCGGGCGCAACCTCAAGAAGGTGGTCCTGGAGCTGGGTGGGTCGGACCCGTTCGTCGTCCTGGACACCGACAACGTGGCCGAGTCCGCCCAGCTGGCCTTCGACACCCGGATCGAGAACACCGGGCAGGCGTGTAATTCCAACAAGCGGATCATCGTCTCCGGGGAAATCTATGACGATTTCGTGGCCGAAATGGTCCGCCTGACCTCGGAGCTCGAACCGGCCGATCCTGCCGCCGAGCGTCCGAAGACCTACGGTCCGATGTCCTCGCGTGCTGCCGCGGAGAAGTTGGATCAGCAGGTCAAGACGGCAGTGGAGGAAGGCGCGACCCTGCACGTCGGCGGTGAGCTGTCCTCCGGCCCGGAGGCCTTCTTCAGCCCGGCCGTGCTGACGGATGTCGCCGAGGGGACCCAGGCATACAAGGAGGAACTGTTCGGACCAGTCATCGTGGTCTACCGCGTCGAGTCGGACGAGGAGGCCCTCGCGTTGGCCAACGACACCCCGTTCGGGCTCGGAGGTTCCGTACACAGCACCGACCCCAAACGAGCGGAGGCGATCGCGCAGCTGCTGGAGGTGGGCATGAGCGCTGTCAACGCGCCGTCGGCGGAGACCGCGGAGATGCCCTTCGGGGGTGTCAAGCGTTCCGGCTACGGCCGTGAACTGGGCCCGCTGGGAATGGACGAGTTCGTGAACAAGCGGCTGCTGTTCATCGCGGGGCCGGAGGCCGAAGCCGAGGACGCCGGCGAACACCCGGCCACCGCCGCCCAAGCCTGATCCATGAGCCTGGCTGTCCGTGCCGCCGACCGCACCGCCTGTTGCGAGCACACCGCGTACACCCGGTGTGGTCGACACGAATCGGTGCGGTCGGTGCATCCGGGCCACGAATCCGAAGGGGCAACAGCATGACCGCGCACCGCACCACCGGCCGGGCTGTCTTGGAGGCCCTGCGCGGGTACGGGATCGACACGGTGTTCGGAATTCCGGGAACCCATTCGCTCGAGTTCTACCGGCCCATGCGTGACCTTGGCATCCGCGCGATCACGCCACGGCACGAACAGGGGGCGGCGTACGGCGCGGACGGATGGTCCTTGATCTCCGGCCTTCCGGGGGTGGTGATCACGACGTCGGGTCCTGGGCTGCTCAACTCTCTGTCCGGTGCGGCGACGGCGTACGCGGAGTCCCGACCCATGATTCTGCTCTCTCCGGGGCGGCCACTTGGACAGGACTTCCGCGACATCGGCGACCTGCACGAGACCAAAGACCCGTCGGGTGCGGTCAACTCCATCGTCGGGCGCTCGCGGAGGGTGACCAACGGGTCCGAGGCGATCACGATGATCCACGACGCCATGCGGGACTTCACCCATTCCCGTCCCCGACCCGTACACATCGAGATCCCGCTGGACATCCTGGAAGCGGAGCTCGAGTACACGGACCGCCAGGTCGCGCCCCGACCGTTGGGCGCCCCGCAACCCGCGCCCGTCGACGACGTCGTACGGGCTGCGCACGTGCTCACCGAGGCCGAACGGCCGGTGATCCTGGCCGGTGGCGGGTCCCTGGCCGCCGGTGAACACCTGCTGGAATTGGCCGTCAAACTCGAAGCGCCGGTCATCACCACCACCAACGGAAAGGGAGCGATCCCCGAACGCCATCGGTTGTCCCTGGGCGCGGATCTGCGGCTCACGACCGCGCACGAGTTCCTACGCGCGTCGGATGCTCTGCTGGTGATCGGGTCCAAGGTCGGTGCCGCGGAGCTCTGGGGTGGAGACATCACTCCCGCGGGCCCGATCATCCGCGTGGACATCATGCGGGATCAGATGCTGTGCAACGTGGACCCGGAGATCGAGCTGCCGGGCAACTCGGCCGCCGTCGTTCCGCAGCTGATCGAGGCTCTTGGGGACGTGGCACCACGGGAACCGCGGGACCTGTCCGAGGTCTTCGTTCGCCTGGACGCGGAAGGCCGACAGAGGGCGCCGGAGCTGGCTGAACTCAACGAAGCCATCATGAACGCCGTCCCGGACGACACCATCATCGGTGGGGACTCGTCCCAGGTCACGTACATGGGGTCCACCACATTTTTCCGCGCGCAGTTACCCAAATCACTGCTTTACATGGGGACATACGCCACACTTGGCTATGGGCTGCCCGCCTCGATCGGGGCAAAGCTCGCAGCACCGGAACGTCCCGTCGTGTCTCTGGTTGGCGACGGGGCGTTGATGTTCTCCATTCAGGAGCTCATGACCGCGGTGGAACTCGGACTGACCCTTCCCATCGTGTGCGTGGACAACGGCGGCTATGGAGAAATTAGGGCCAATATGGAAGACCGTCAGATTGATCCTCTGGCGGTCGACCTGCGGCAGCCGGACTGGGTTGCGCTGGCGAAGGCTTTCGGGGCCTGTGGCGTTTCGGCCACCACCGACGACCTCGCCACCCGCGTCCTGGAAGCCCTGGAAGCAGAAGGCCCCACGCTGATCCACTTGCCGATCTCGAAGAGCGTGGAGACACCGACGGGATGATGCGGCCGGATTAAACCTGGCCGACCTCAATGGAATCGGCACGCGACGGGCTGCAATGCAACCAATCAACGTGTGACAAGGTGTCTCCTCGGGACACGGCATACGACTGATGTTTCGATCGATTTGGAGGTCGCGCATGTCCCGGAACTCAGAGAATCCTGTGCCGTCGTTCCTGGGTGCGCTGCCGGAGTCCATCCGACGTGGCGCTGCTTTGGACGAGCTGCACCAGGACCTCTTGATTCTGGAAGCCAACCCCTGTGGCCGGTGGACAGGTGCCGTCTACGTCATTGATGAAGAGAACCCGGGTTACAGGAAGACGCAGGACCTCGACCTGTTGCGGATTCTGGGTTCCCATCCGGGAGCGTGGAGCCTTGAGGCAGCCAAGTTTCTGGCGCTCGGGATGTCGGCAACGTCACCGCAAGCGCGGACTGTGCCAGCCGAGATCATGGTTGACGTTGTCGGGAGACGAATCAGCGCACTGGGCATGGGGGCTGGATTCTCGCAGGTTGTGGCCAAAGTCAAGATCACGCGTTGGATAGGTGCCTTGACCGAGGCCGCGCAGAACAGTGCTGAGGGCAGTCTGACCGGTGACATCCGTCCTGACGTATCTGCTGCCCAGGCTGGAACGTGACACGCATCGTCTAGCGCGTGTCTCCTAAGTTCGTGAGGACGCGGGGGTGACGGTAGGTCAATGAGCCGGCGAAGCGTGTTGTCCGATACCCAATGGGAGACGATCCAGCCCTTGCTCCCCGCTCAGCGCCCCTGGTC
>NZ_RKMF01000013.1 GCF_003797835.1 Kocuria soli | reverse complement strand
CAGGCGGGCACTACCGTGGGACATGAGAACCTCCGGGGTGGAGTGGGCCTTAGACAAGCCACATCCCACTCGGAGGTTCTCCCTCGTTCAACCCGACCCGCTGCTACCAACGTCATGGCCAGGTACATCTAGGCTTGGGCCATGACGACGACGCCCCTGTTGAGCACCGCTCGAACCGCACTGTTCGCCCCGGCCAGCCGCCCGGACAGGGTGCTCAAGGCCCAGAGCTCGGGGGCGCAGGTGGTGATCGTCGACCTCGAGGACGCGGTTGCCCTCCAGGACAAGAGCCAGGCGCGTGAGAACCTCGCGGAGTTGCTCACGGGCAACAGCGAGGTGGGCGCTCTGTCCGCCCCCGTGGGAGTTCGCGTCAATTCCCCCCGCACGCAGGCAGGGAGCGAAGATCTTCGGATGCTCGCGGGGATCGGCGACCTCGGGCTGCTGGACGCCGTCGTCGTTCCCAAGCTCGAAGAGCCGTCTCAGATCCGGGCCGTACGAAGCACCTTGCCGCAGATCCAGGGCATCGTCGGGACCATCGAATCCGCGGCCGGACTCCTGCGCCTGGAGGACCTGGCGGCCGAGGACAGCCTGATCCGGTTCGCGACCGGCACCTTGGACCTGGCACAGGATCTCGGCTGCACACTGGACTCACGAACCATGGACGCGGCCCGCGCGCGACTGGTGACCGTGTCACGAGCGCTGGGGCTGGCAGGCCCCCTTGACTCCCCCACCCCGCAGTTCCGGGACCTCCGTCCGGTGCAGGTCGCAGCCCGTCTGGCCAAGGAGGACGGATTCACGGGCAAGGCCTGCATCCACCCGGACCAGGTCCCGGCCGTGACCCAAGCCTTCGAACCCACGGCCGACGAGATCGAGTGGGCCCGTTCCGTCATCCACGCGGAGGACGGCGCGACGTCGGTGGACGGTTCCATGGTCGAGGCCCCGGTGGTCGCCCGGGCGCGGGCCATTCTGGACCACGGGCAGGACTGACCGCCGACCGCGGACATGGACGATCCCCGTGGGAGCAACCTCGACAGCTCCCACGGGGATCGGATTCTTCCGGGCGGCCTGGCCTGATCGGATGAATCAGGACCGACCGCGGCGAAAGGTCAGCAGGCAGCGCCTGCGGGGACCTGAGCGTCACCCGCCGGTGCACCGGCGGCGGGCTGCGCTGGAGCAGCCTGCCCGAATTCACCGGCAACGACGGCCTGCTCGGCAGGCGCACCCTGGATCGGCTGCTGAACGGCACCGGTCGCGGGAGCCTCAGCCGTCGCGGAAGGCGTGGTCGAAGCCTGCTCCGAGGAGGCCCCGGCCGTCTCGGTGGTCGCGACGTCCTGGACCGTGACAGAGGTCTGCGAGGAGTCAGTCGACGCAGTGGAGGACTCGGCGGTGGAGGCAGTGGTGGAATCGGCGCTCGAAGTCGTGCTCGAGGTCGATTCACCCGAAGCGCTGGCCCAGCAGGACTCGGAAGCCGCCCACGGGCTGGTGCCCTGAGCGTTGTAGAGCTCCAGGGCGGCCGCATCCTGCACGGATTCCGGGGCGCTTGCCGCAGTGGAGTACCCGGCGGAAGCGGACAGGGACTGCCACGTGGAATCCAGGAACTGGTAGGCCCCCGAAGCACCCGAGGATGCGTTCACTGCCGAGTAGTTCCCGCCGGATTCGCAGCTCTTGATCTGTTCCAGGGTGGAGACACCCGTGTCTGCAGCCTGCGCGGGTGCGGCAGCGAAGCCCGCGCCGAGCACCAGGGCTGCGCCACCCAGGCCGACCGCTCCCCGGCGGAGCAGGGCGCGACGGCGGGTCATGGGCGTGGTCATGGTGGTCATCTCTTCTCCAGTTCTTCGGTGTACATCAGTCCGGCACCGCGTCCTCGAATGCTGTCTCGTGGCAACGGCACCTGTCGTCGCGACCACATGGGCCGCAGGAACGACGACAACCTTTCGGCCCCTCCGTGTCTTTGACATGTCCAGGACATGTCGCGCCGACAGGAACAGGCCCCCCCGGAACGCCGTCGTCATCAGCCCGGCCGAACGTGTGGGCCCTTTCCACCGCCGTGCGCCTTGGTCAGAGCGGTGGAGAAGTGCTCAGGCAGGGCAAGCAACCGCCACAGGCTCGGCACAGGAAGTCCGTCGATATTTTTTTCATGCGAGTTTTCACTGTGGACCTGACTTCCGCGGGTGCCAGCCGATCGACGACGCCAGAATGGGCCGATGCCGCGGACACCGTGCAGCGGATCGAACGCCCCTCGGAACTCTCCTGGTCCTGCGTGGACCTCCAACCCGACGCCGTCGTGATCACGGTCGAGGCTGCAGGCACCTACGACACCCTGGTCACCCGAACCCTGCGCGCGGACGGAATTCACACCCCCGTGTTCGTCCTGGCGCACGAGGCCGACGGCGAAGCCGTGGCCAAGACGCTGGAAGCCGGTGCCGACGACGTCGTCCCCACCCCCGTGAGCGTGGTGGAGATGCGCGCACGTCTGCGAGCACTGACGCGGCGGCCGGCAACGTGGGAACCCGATGAACTCAGCAACGGGCCCCTGCGAGTGGACCTCATGGGGCATCGGGCCCTGGCCCACGACCGGGAACTCGACCTGACGCCGGTCCAGTTCAGGCTCCTCACGGTCCTGGTGCGCAACGCGGGCCGGACGTTGACGCGGGACCAGCTGCTCGAATCCGTCTGGGATCCGGCCGAGCAACTCGAGTCCAACGTGGTCGATCAGGCCGTGTCCGGGCTGCGAACCAAACTGGCCGAGCACGACACCAAGAACTGCCTCAAAACGGTCCGCGGCGTGGGCTATCGACTGGAGGCGGCAGAGGAAGCGGCGCAGCGGCCCACGCGCGCGGCGTAGTCAACGGCCCACCTGCTGGGAGTCGTCAGTGATCCACACGGGTCAGTCCGAGCTGCGCTGCACCGTCGCTGAGCCGCTGCAGCCCGAAGGCCTCCACGGGGCTCCACACGCCATGGGGGAAGGTGTCGGCCGCGAGTTCCCGCGCACCCCAGGCCAACAGGCGCCCCGTGAGGGTGTAGGTGTTGGGGCCTTCCAGGTGCACCTCGGCCAGCTCGGTGCCGTCGGACGCGAGGGCCACTGCCACAACGCCCATGCGTTGGCGCTCACGCCGCTGCGCATCGGGCCCGCCGTGGCCGACGATCCGACCCTTCACCTTGTCGGCAAGAGCCCCGGGCACTCGCGGGAGCTTGGCCGTCACACCGGATGCGGCCATCAACGCCTGGGCCGGGCGAGCGGGGAACCATCCGTTGTAGACGTCCACGGTGCGCAGACCGGGAACACCACGAGGTAGGAAAACGACCTCGGTTCCACTCAGCCTGACGGCTCTCCGCCGCTGCCCGGCCACCGTGAACGTTGCACTGGCCGACCCGGGGCGCACCTGAACCGAGGTGCCGTTGCGCCACATGGGCATGCGTGTTCCGCCGGCGTCGAGCAGGGTTTGCCGCGTCCCCGCGCTCAGGTCCACCAGGGGGTTCATGGGCCCGATGTGGAAGTAGCCGATACGCAGGGTGTCGATCTCGGGACCGGCGTCTCGGGCCGCGAGCGCACCGGCGAGCAGCCCCGGGACGTAGTCGAAGCCGAAGGCCGGGAGCATGGTTGAGCCCGATGCCTTGGCCGTGCCGTCCAGGTTGTCCACCAGGCCTTGGACGAAGCCGACCTCGCCGGTCGAATCCAGGTAGTGGCTGCCCGCACGTGCCGCGGTCTCCGCCACGTGGTGCCCGAACCGCTCGAAGGGACCCACCGTGGAGATGACCACGTCCCCGGGGCCCATGAGGGGCTGGAGGCTGTCCGGATCACCCGCGTCGGCCACTGCGGTCTCCAGGCCGCCCAGTTGGGTTGCAAGGTCCTGCAGTCGACCTGCATCACGGCCGGCGAGCACCGGTCGAGCGCCCTGGTCGACCAACTCCTGGGCGACCAGGCCTCCGGTGTATCCGGTGGCACCCAGCAGGATGATGCGGCGGTTGGCTGATGTGTCCATGACACTCTCCGATCGATCGGAATCGCGGCGGGTAGGCAACTGATCCCGCTCCTGCGCCGACTCTATCACTTATGAAACGACTTGATTTCTTTTCTATTGGGAGGCAGTCTGGTTCACACCCGATGAAAGAGAAGCCGTGAACCACCACGTCGACACCACCGCCCCCGCCCTTGTCACCGGCGCAACCGGATACGTTGCCGGATGGATCATCAAGTCATTGCTCGAGGCGGGCGTGACGGTTCATGCCACAGTGCGCGATTCCTCCGATTCCGCGCGACTGGCGCATTTGACCGCCATTGCCGATCAGTCCCCCGGGCAGATCCGTTTCTTCGATGCAGACCTACTGACCGAGGGCTCCTTCGACCGGGCCATGCAGGACACCCGGGTGGTTTTCCACACCGCCTCCCCGTTCGTGCGGGACGTCAAGGACGCCCAGCGGGATCTCGTCGATCCGGCCGTCCGGGGAACGACGAACGTCCTCACCACGGCCAACCGCACCCCAAGCGTGCGTCGCGTGGTCCTCACGAGTTCGGTCGCCGCGATGTATGGCGACGCCGCCGAACTGTCCACCACCGACGGCAAGCTGGACGAATCCTGCTGGAACACGACGTCCAGCCTCACCCACGAGCCCTACTCGTACTCCAAGACGATGGCGGAGAAGACTGCCTGGGACCTCGCCGAGGGGCAGGGCCGGTGGGACCTGGTCACCGTCAATCCCGCCCTGGTGTTGGGCCCCTCCCTCAACGACAAGCCCACGAGCGACAGCTTCACCATCGTGGGACAACTCACCGATGGCCGCGGCCGATTCGGGGTGCCGAACCTGGCCATGACGTTCGTCGACGTCCGTGACGTCGCTGCCGCGCACCTGGCCGCCGCCTACACCCCCACCGCCCACGGCCGATACCTGGTGGCCGCAGAAGCCAGCGACCTGGTGCGCGTCGGACGGCTGCTCCGACCACACGCGGCACGGCCGGGACTCGTGGCCACCCGCGCGCTGCCGAAGCCCCTTGCCGTCCTCATCGCGCCACTCATCGGGCTGACCCGGGATTACGCGCGCGACAACATCGGTCACCCCCTTCACCTGGCCACCACGCGCACCCAGGACGAGCTCGGCGTCACCTACCGAAGCCTCGACAACGGTCTGCGCGAGATGATGACCCAGCTGGAAGGCACACGGGCATGAGCCGCCCCATGGGCAGACCCGTGGACACAACCCTGGAGGCCCGTTTCCTCCAGGCAACCGTCGAACTGATCTCCACCCACGGCTACCGTGCCGTGTCCATGGCGGCCATTGCCAAGCACGTGGGCGCCTCGACCGCCAGCCTCTACCGCAGGTGGCCGAGCAAACGAGACCTGGTGCTCGCCGCCGCACGGACCTTCTCCCCCGTCAACAACGACGACGGGAGTGACCTGGGGGACACCGGGTCCCTGGTCGGCGATCTGACGGCCGAGATCGAGTGCTTGCAGGAGCTGATGGCACAGGTCGGCCCGGTCATCCTCGGGCTGCTCGCCGAGGCCCAGCACGACCCCGAACTGCTCGGGGTGTTGGACGAGGTTCTGCTGCAACCCACCCGTGACGTCCTCGCCGAGATCCTCGACCGCGCGGTCACACGCGGAGAGCTGGCGGGAGCGGACCAGCCCCAGGCTGATGCCCTGGCCGACATGGTGCTCGGTGGTTGTCTCCTGCACAGGGCGACTTCACTGTCACCGCGGGCCCCAAGGCCTGCCCGGCAATGGGCGCTCGGCCTGGCAGGCACGCTCACGGTCACCTCCGGCGCCGCAACACAAGGAGCACCCTCCACCGCCACCTCGACCGTTGACTGAGGACCTCGCACCGCCATCAGCCGGGGACGCGAGCAACGCGCGACGTCGACCGCGGGGTCAGACGTCCCGAGCGGTGCGGTTGACCACCTTGGACCGGACGGTCAGGGCGATGATGATCAGCAGCACGCCGTACAGCACCAGCGGGATGGGTCCGGTCACCAGAACGGACCAGTCACCGCCCGAACTCAGCAGCGCATCGCGCAGGCTGGACTCGGCCAGCGGCCCCAGGACCATGCCGATCATGAGCGGTGCCAACGGCACGTCGTAGCGGCGCATGAGGAAGCCGAGCAGGGACAGGCCCAGAAGCAGGAGCAGGTCGAAGATCCGGCCCGAGGTCGCGTAGACGCCCAAACCACAGAACACGGTGATTCCCGCGTAGAGGTACGGCTTGGGGATCAGCAGCAGCTTGGACCACAGCGGGGCGAACGGCAGGTTGAGGATCAGCAGGACGACCATGGCCACGAAGAAGCTGGCCAGCAACGCCCACACCAGATCCGGCGCTCGTTCGAACAGCAACGGACCGGGCTGTAGACCGTACTGCTGGAAGGCCGCGAGCATGATCGCCGCGGTCGAGGACACCGGCAACCCGAGGGCCAGCAGCGCACCCATGGCGGTTCCGGTGGTCGCGTTGCCCGCAGCTTCGGGCGCGGCCAGACCACGGATCGCGCCCTTGCCGAACTGCGGGTCGTGCCGACGGCGGTCCAGGCGGCGTTCGACGTCGTAGGCCATGAAGGTGGGGACCTCCGATCCTCCGACGGGAATGACGCCGAAGGGCAGACCGATCGCGGTGCCACG
Source organism: Kocuria soli (assembly GCF_003797835.1). Taxonomy (GTDB): domain Bacteria; phylum Actinomycetota; class Actinomycetes; order Actinomycetales; family Micrococcaceae; genus Kocuria; species Kocuria soli. The sequence continues at coordinate 104,653 of NZ_RKMF01000013.1, read as the reverse complement.
GGCCCAGGCCGGGGCGGCCTCCTTGAGCTCATGAGCCTTCAGGAAGGGGCGCCCGGAGGCATCGACCTGCTTGCCGTCGCGGTCGCGTTTGATCCGCGACGCGACCTGCAGCACCTCGCCCAGCGCCAGGATCGCGACGGTCACGGTGACCAGCGAGATCCCGTCGAAGATCTGCGGCGCGCCCAGAGTGAAGCGCTCCACACCCGACATCGCGTCGATACCGATCGTGGCGATGGCCAGTCCGATGACCAAGGAGGCCAGGCCCTTGATGGCGGAGTCGGACACCACCGACGACGTGGCGACGAAGGCGAACAGGGCCAAGGCGAAGAACTCCTGCGGGCCGAACAGCGCGGAGAGTTCGGCGAGCTTGGGGGCCAGGAACACCACCACGATCGAGGCCGTCATGCCGCCGATGAACGCACCGATCGCCGCGGTGGCCAAGGCCTGCGGGGCCCTCCCGTTGAGGGCCATCTTGTGCCCCTCGAAGGTCGAGGCGATGGCAGAGCCCTGCCCCGGGGTGTTCATCAGGATGCCCATGGTGGAGTCGCCGAAGAGACCGCCGAAGTAGACGCCGGCGAACATGATGAACGCCGCCGTGGGATCCAGCGCGAACGTCATGGGCAGCAGCAGCGCCACGGCCATGGACGAACCGAGCCCGGGCAGAACACCCACCGCGGTGCCCAGGAGACACCCGACCAGCACCCACAGGAGGTTCATGGGCGTCAGTGCGCCCTGGAAACCTTCGGCCAACATGCCCAGTGATTCCATGTCAGAGCCCTCCCAACAAGCCGGACGGAAGATTTAGCCCCAGGCCGACGGCGAAGGCCAGATAGATCAAACTCGAGACCACCAGGGCCAGGGAGATGTCGAACAGCGGACGCCGACTACCAACCCCGCGCGCCACACACCAGAACAGCAGCGCCGCGGCAATGATCCACCCCAGGAACTCCAGGCCCACGGAGAACACCAGGAACCCGCCGACCAGCCAGGCCAGTGCTGTCCAGTCCGAATGGAAGCGGTAGACACCCAGGCTGTTGCTCTCGTCCGGCGGGGACGGCTTGCGCACAATCTCCAGAACCAGCAGCAGCGCCAACACGTAACCCGCGACCGCCAGCAGCAGCGGGTAGAACCGGGGGCCGGGGAACTCCGTGTCCTCGGGGACGGACATCGTCACGATGCCGTACACCAGATACGTGCTGATTCCGGCCAGGACCAGGGGAACCACCAAGCCGCTGCGACCCGCCATGAACCCGGAGCGCTCCGGGGTCTGAGACGTCCGCGGTTCACCGACGGCCACGGGGCCGTCCGCCTCCGGCACTCGGACCGCGGGCGGGTGCCCGGAATGCTCCGGAGCGTTGTTCGTGGAGGATGGGCTCACAATGGTCCTTGGGGTGATCCGTGGGTTACAGGGCCGCGAAGTGGTGCGAGGACCTACCGGAACGATGCGAGGAAATCACCCCCGCCGCACCAGTATGATGCAGGTCACAGGGAAGCATACTGCCAGCCCGGACCATGGAGGACCAATGACCGTCGTCATCGCCCGTAGCAACAGCCCCGAGAGTGAAGCCGCCCTGGCGGCAGGGCTTGTCGAAGCCAAGCACCGCGGCGAGGACGCTGTGATCTTCCAGTTGGACGGTCAGCAGTTGGACCCGGACACCCCGGAGCTGGAGGGAGTGTCGGTGACCCACCGCTTCCCCGAGCCCCGCGGCCGCGACGCCACGGGTGACCTGCTCGATGTGGCCGGTGAGGTGGATGCTTCGCTGATCGTCGTCGGGATCAAGCACCGCAGCCCCGTGGGCAAGCTGTTCCTGGGCAGCGCAGCACAGCAGTTGCTGCTCGAGGCCAACGCGCCGGTCCTGGCGGTCAAGTCGACCAGGTGAACTGAGGCCTCCCTGGTCAGGTCACGCGAGAGGTAACCGCACCGTGAAACGGGCCCCGCGACGGGAACCGGGCCGCGGCGAGATGACCGTGGCTTCGCCCCCGTGGGCCTGCACGACGGTCCGCACGATCGCCAGGCCCAGTCCCGTAGAACCTTCCACTGCGGAATCGGTCGAATCTTCACCGGTGCCCTCGCGTGTCTCATCACCTGACGGTGCGTGAGTCCGTGCCTGGTCACCCCGCGCGAACCGGTCGAACAGGTGCTCCTGCAACTCCGCCGCCACACCGGGGCCGTCGTCGTCGACGTGCAGGATCGCCTGGGGCCCGGCGGACTCCAGGGTGACGGTCACCCGGGTGCCCGCGGGAGTGTGCTTGCGAGCATTGGACAAGAGGTTGGCCACCACCTGGGCCAGCTGCCGCGAATCCCCTGAAACCGTGACTGGTTCCGGCGGGACGTCCAGGTCCCATCGGTGATCGGCTCCGGCGGCGCTGGCGTCCATGACCGCTTCGGCCACGATCTCCCCCAGGTCCACCTGCTTGCACTCCGGTGCCCGGCCCGCGTCGAGCCGGGCGAGCAGGAGCAGGTCCTCGACCAGGCCACCCATCCGCTGGGCCTGCGCCAGGAGACGGTCGAGGGAGGCCCGCCCCTGCGGAGAGAGCTGTTCGCTCAACCGCAGCATGTCCGCGTAGCCGCGCACGGAGGCCAACGGCGTCCGGAGCTCGTGGGAGGCGTCCGCCACGAACTGGCGGAGTTGGGCCTCCGACGCGTTGCGTTGCTGCAGTGCGTCGTCGATGTTGGTCAACAGGAGGTTCAGCGCATACCCGACGTCGCCGATCTCCGTACCCGGCTGGGCCAGGTCACCGCGGACCAGGTGGTCCCGAACCGGGACTTCGCCCGACTCCAGCGGCAGGGCGGCCACGTCAGCGGCGGATTCCGACACCTTGGCCAGCGGACGCAGTGATCGCCGGATCCACCAGAATCCGAGCAGAGCGGTGACCAGGAGCGCTGCGGCCGAACCGCCCAGGATGGTGGCCAACAGGACGTCCCGCGTGTGATCGACCTGCTGAGAGGGCAGGCCGGTGATCACGTACCGCTGTGACTCAGCGGTGCCGGAGTCCGTGTCCTGCGTGGGAGCGGCCGGTGCTCCGGCCTGGGAAAGTGGCCCCGCAACCCCCACGCGGTAATCCCCTCTGGAGAGTTCGATGTCCTTCAGCGGGGCGTGCTCAATCTCCTCCGGAGTCGCGGCCGACACGTCGTTGACGATTCCCGCGGTGGTCAAGAGTTCGATGTCCGCATCGGACAGCTCCTCGGCGGAGCCTTCGTCGCTCAGACAGGTGGCCCGCTGGACCTTGCCGTTCTCCACGACGACGGACACGACGCCCACCGGTTGCCCCGGGGTCTCCAGGGGATCGCGGTCCCAATGAGCGCTGTCCCCTCCCGACTCCTCCGGTTGGGCCGTGCTCGTGCTCCCCGGCGTGGGCATCGGCGATGCGCCCGGCGACGGGCCCGCGGCCGGTTGTTCCGCGAGCGCCGGGTCCCCGCCGGTGAACGCAGCCGAGCGAGCCATGGCCTGCCGCACCGAATCATCGAGCTGCGAGTCGAGGGTGCGTTCGGCCGTGGCCGTGATGGCCAGTCCGGTGACGGTCAGCACCGCCGCCAGCAACAGGACCACACCGGCAACCGTGCGGAAGGCCAAGGTCCTGCGGAACGGGAGTCTCTGGCTCATGCGGACGTGCCGTTCACGCGGGTCGGATCACGTACCCGGCACCCCGGACCGTGTGAATCATGGGGTTGCGCCCGGCGTCGATCTTCTTGCGCAGGTAAGAGATGTAGAGCTCCACGATGTTGGCCTGCCCCTGGAAGTCGTAGTCCCACACGGCGTCCAGGATCCGGGACTTGGAGAGCACGGCCCTGGGGTTCTCCATGAGGTAGCGCAGCAGCTGGAACTGGGTGTCCGTCAATTCGATCTGCTCCCCGCCGCGGGTGCATTCCCGGGTGCTGACGTTGAGCACCAGGTCCCCGACGACGAGTTCGTCGGCCTCCTGGGCGGTCACTCCGGAGCGTTCCACCAGGCGGTGCAGACGCAGCAGGACCTCCTCGATGGAGAACGGCTTGGTGACGTAGTCGTCGCCCCCGGCCGACAGGCCCGCGATCCGGTCCTCGACCGAGTCCTTGGCCGTCAGGAACAGGGCGGGGACGTGCGGCTGTGTGCGACGGATCTTGGCCAACACCTCCGGGCCGTCGTATTCGGGGAGCATCCAGTCCAGGACCAGCACGTCGGGCACGAATTCCTTGGCCTGTTCGACGGCGGCGCGGCCGGCGTGCTCGATGCGGGTCTCCCACCCGACCATGCGGCACCCCATGGCCACCAGATCCGCCAGGGAGGGTTCGTCGTCGACGACCAGCACCCGGACGGGTGACCCGTCGGGATGCGACAGGGCGGGAAGGTTCAAGGAAGGAAGGCTCACGGTACTCCTTACGGGTCAGGCGACATCTTTCCAGAGATTCCTCCGAGCCCACCCGTGCCCTGGCCCTATCCTGATCCTCACTCGCCGGGGATCGGCCCCGGTCAGGACGGAAGGAGTGCGCATGCCCGCGCAGAAACCGGTGGCCGTCGAAGGCGGCCCGGTCTGGATCGGTTTGACCACGCACGACGTGGGCGGCGCGATCGCGTTCTACTCGCAGCTGCTGGGGTGGGAGTTCCCGGAGGGCAACCCCGAATTCGGCGGCTACCGCGTGGTGCTCAAGGACGGGCTCCCGGTCGCGGGCGCCATGACCTCGCTCTCCGGGCCCGAAGGACCCACCGAAAAGCCGCAGGCACCCACCAACTGGACGGTGTACCTGCGCACGGATGACATCGAGGCCCGTTGCGCAGCCGTCACGGAACACGGCGGTCAGCTGCTCATCCCGCCGATGCCCGTCGGCGACCTGGGGAGCATGGCGGTTCTGAGTGACCCCGCGGGCGCCGTCGTGGGTCTGTGGCAGCCCGACACGTTCGACGGCCTGGAAATCTGCGCCACCCTGGGTGCACCCGTGTGGTTCGAGACCATGACCAAGGACTTCGACGCGGCGTCGGTCTTCTACCGGGACGCACTTGAGTGGGATCTTCACGCGATGCCCGGTGACGACGCCGACTTCAGGTACGTCACGCACGGCACCGGCGAGCGCACTGCGGCTGGAATGTGTGACGCGGCCGGTTTCCTGCCGGACGACGTCGACTCGTACTGGCGGGTGTACTTCGGCGTGGCGAACCTGGACGAGTCCCTGGCCCAGGTCGACGCCCTGGGCGCTGCCCTGCTGGACGGGCCCGTGGACTCCCCCTGGGGGCGGTTGGCCACCGTGGCCGACCCTCAAGGGGCCTCCTTCCAGCTCCTGGAAATTCCTGCGCAGTACCACTGACACGGCCGCTGCGGGCGGGTGCGCGGGTTTCCCCGCGCACCCGCCCGGGCACAGAATGCGTGAGGCCCACCACCTGAGGAAGACTGTGGCCATGGACACGTTTCAGAGCACAGCACGCGAATTGATGGCCGAGGCCCGCTCCAACGAGAACGGTCGGGCAGCTCGCCTCCTGATCCACGACGGACCCTTGCGGCAGACGCTGCTGGCCCTGACCGCGGGCACCCAGTTGGCCGAACACAACTCCCCGCCGGCCGCGAGCATTCTGGTCCTCGAGGGAAGGCTCGCCGTCACGGCCCAGGAGACGGACGAGCTCTCCCAAGGACAGATCGCCGCCCTGACCCATCACCGCCACGGCGTCACGGCGCACGAGGACTCCGTGTTCCTGCTGACCACCGTGACGGGACTCCCCGGAAGCACCAGTCACGACGACGCCGAATAGGAGCAGCAGCCATGGCACGCAAAACCGCGACGTCATTGTGGTTCGACGACAACGGTCTGGAGGCCGCCGAGTACTACGCGTCCGTGTTCGAGGACTGCGAGATCACGAACGTCATGACCGACCCCGGCGGCAACCCGCACACCACGGAGGGGCAGGTCCTGGTGGTGGATTTCCGGATCGGCGACCAGAACATCCAGATCATCAACGGCGGACCGCACTTCGCGGTCGACGAAGCCGTTTCCGTCGTGCTCGAGTGCGATTCGCAGGAGGAGGCGGATCGGTACTACACCGAGCTGACCCGTGAAGGGTCCGAGGCTCCCTGCGGGTGGTGCAAGGACAAGTTCGGGCTGAGCTGGCAGATCGTGCCGCCAGGGGTCAACGAGTTGTTCATGCTGGAGGACCGCGCGGCCGCCAAACGCGCCGTCGAGGCCATGATGACCATGACCCGCCTGGACGCCTCGGTCATGCAGCGCGCCGCGGCGGGCGACCCGGCCTGATGCCCAGGGGCGGATGACGCGTACCTACCGCATTGATAAGTAGGCTCCTGTTCATGGACACCTCGCACGGCGTCGCCCGTCATCGCAACCATGCCCGGCCGATCACCTTGGTGATCGTCGGGGCCAGCGGCGACCTGACCGAACGCTTGCTCCTGCCCGGTCTCGGACAAGTGCTCACGCTGGAACCGGATCGAGAGGTCCTGGTCGTGGGAACGGCGCGAAGGGAACACCCGAACTGGGCGGAAACCGTCCGCGAGGCGTTCGAGTCGGTGGAGGCCCACGGACCGGCCGTGGAGAGGACGCTGGCCAAGACTCGTTACGTCCAGGGCGACACCACCGATCTGTCCGACCTACGGGACCTGCTCGCCGTCGTCGAGGGCCGCGTGGTGCTGTACTACGCGTTGCCCCCGGCCGTCACCGAAAAAGCACTGGGCACGCTCTCGGAAATCGAGGGACTGGACGATTTGTGGATCGCCCTGGAGAAGCCGATCGGGACGGACCAGGAGAGTGCGGCAGCGCTCAACAAGGCGGCCGCCCGCATCGTCCCGGAGGACCGGATCCTGCGCGTCGATCATTTCCTGGGCATGCCCGCCGTACTGGACATGGTGGGACTGCGTCTGGCCAACCGGATCCTGGAGCCTGTACTCAACCGGGAGCACGTCGAGTCCATCCAGATCACCTTCGACGAAACCCTGGGGCTGGAAGGCCGGGCCGAGTTCTACGACAGCACCGGAGCGATCCGGGACATGCTCCAGTCACACCTGCTCCAGGTGATGGGGGTGCTGATGATGAGCCCGCCCGCGGCCCTGGACGACGACGAAATCCCCGCGTTGGTCAGCCACGTCCTGCGCCACACCCACTTGGCGGGTGCGGTCGAGGACTCCGTGGTGGCCGGGCGATACACCGCCGGATCGGTCGGCGGTCGCGACCTCCCGGACTACGTCGCGGAGGAGGGCGTGGACCCGTCCCGCCGCACGGAGACCTTCGGCCAGATCACGGTGGAGGTCGACACCTGGCGATGGAACGGCGTGCCCGTCACGTTGCGTTCGGGGAAGGCCATCGGCTCTCCCAGACAGGAGATCGTCGTGCGTTTCCGACCGGCGCCCCAGATCATCGACGGCGTCAGCGAGGGGGCTCCGAACGTCCTCCGTCTGGGTTTCCAGGACGGTGAGATCACGATGGAAGTCAACGCCGGTGGGCCCTTCGACGTCCGTGGTCTCACGCGGCTGTCCCTGTCCTCCTCGACGGGCACTCAGACGCTGGGCGCCTACGGCAACGTCGTGCGGTGGCTGCTGGACGGCAATCCGGCCTTCTCCGTCCACGGGGACGCCGCGGAACAGGGATGGCGCATCGTGGAGCCCGCGATCACGGGAATCGCCAACGGTGCGGTGCCGGTGCAGGACTACCCGGCGGGGTCCGCCGGGCCCGCCTGAAACCGGGCCGGACCGGAGCGCGCCTCAGGCCGCCCGGGGGACGGGGATGCCGTGGACATCGGCGGTGTTCACCCGGAACTGCAGCCGATCAGGAACACCCAGGAACCGGGATCGCTCGCGAGTGCTCCAGGCACGCCAATCGATCTCCGCCCACTCGCCGACGGCGTGCACGGACTGTCCCGCACACAGGTCCCGCGTCCAACCTTCGGGTCCGTGCAGCACGACTTCCTCGTCCAAGGTGTCACCGCTGCCGGTGCGCTCGGCGAGCAGGGCAGCACAGTGCGGGCCGAGTACTTTCACCACCCTCCCCGTCAACTCGGATCGGGTGCTCGTGCGAGCGTTCTGTACGGCGCGGGTCAGGGCGGCCACGGTGACTCCTGGGGGTCGGTTCCAATATGGGGCTTGGCAGCCCACCGGGCGGGTGCTGTGGCACACCGGGATCGTTCATCCCCGTGCATCACCCGAACGGTGGGCGTGCACTGAAGTGTGCTCGGGCCCTATGGACACATCGTGGGATGCTTCGGTGATTCCGATCGACGGGACCGGTGAACGCCCTGGATTCGTTCTGGGCGGCACCCAAATGCCCTGGTCAGCGGGTTCGAGGCGACCGGGACTCAGACCCCTGACTGTGGCCGGTCTCTCACAATCCGTTCCACCCCGGAACCCGCCAGGACCGCGCAGGTCATCCAGATCGCCGCCGCAGGACCCAACGGTGCGGCCACCGCGCCGGCCAGGACTGGCATTCCGACCTGACCCAGTCGGTTGGCCATGAGGCGCACGGCCAGGGCCGAACCCCGCCAACTGTCCGGGACCGTCGTCGTGATCATGGTCATGGTCAGCGGCTGCCCCAGGCCAAGGAAGAACCCGCCCGCGGCAAGGAAGAGCGCCGCGAGCCATTCGTTCTGGATGAACAAAGGCGGCACGGCCAGGGTGGTGGCCGAGATGACCAGGCTCGCCTTGAGCATGGCGGTCCGCCGGAAGCGCCGGGACAGCCAGGGCAGGACCACACGCGACAGGATCGACGCCCCTCCACGGATAGCCAGCAAGACACCGACGACGACGGGCGCCACGCCCGCCTGTTCCGCCACCACGGGCAGGAACGCCGTGAGGATGTCCAGCATGGCCAGCAGCCCCATGGAGGCCACCATGTAGGGCACCACACCGCCCATGCCCAGGATGCGGGCCACCGACGGCCTGCCGTCCTCCTCCGCGGAGGCGGTGACATCGCGCAAGGGCGCGCCACCGAACTTGAGGGCGACCGGGCCCAGCGCCGCCGCGGCCAACAGCGCACCCACCCACAACGCCAGATTCACCCGCCCCATGCTCTCCGGCTCCACCGCAACGGAGGCCGTCCCCAGGAGCGCGCCGCCCAGCAACGGGCCGATCATCTGCCCCATGGAGTAGGAGGCCGTGAACCACCCGAACCCGGCGTCCAAGGCGTCATTGGCCGCGGTGCGTGCGATCGTGGTTTGCCCGGCGACGGTGAAGGCCAGGTGCCCCATGCCCAACAGCGCGCTGGCAACGGCGACCACCGCAATGTTCGGGGCCAGGGCCAGGGCCACGCCGCCCAGGGTCAGGGCCGCAACCCCCGCACTCAACATGAGCCGCAGGGAGGCCATGCGGTCGGACACACGTCCCAACCACACCGCCGCGAATAACGGCAGCAGCGCGTAGGCAGCCGTCACCAGACCGATGGTCACCGGACCGGCCCCCAGCGCGATCAGCTTGTAACTGGTCACGGGCCGCAGCAGGTTCAGTCCACCCTGGGTCAGGGCGCCGGCCAGGCACAGCATCCACAGCCAGGTCAGTGCATTGCGTGCCATCCCTCAGCTGCTCGCGATGCGCAGGCCCGCGGCCCGCATGCGCTCGGCATCAGTCGCCACGATCACGTCGGCAAAGTTCTCGCGGTACGCGCCGAGGTCCTCGTCCACGGATCCCACGACCGCGACCACGGGCAGTCCCGGACGCACGCTGTTGACTCGGTTCAGGATCGCGTCGATGATCTTGCCCTCCCCCGTCTGGGAGTCCAGCCGGCCCTCTCCGACCACGACGACGTCGGCCTGCGCCACCGCGTGGTCGAAGTCCACGAAGTCCAGGACGTATTCGGCACCGGAGACCAGTTCGGCGTCGTAGCGGCCCCACATGCCACCGGAGAATCCACCGGCGGCCCCCGTGCGGGCAACACCCAGCGGATTACGTGGCAATGCCGCAGCCTGGTCACGGAGTCTGGCGGTGATCCGTTCGACCGTTTCCGGATCCGCCCCCTTCTGGGGGCCGAACACCTCTCCCGCGCGTTCGAAGGGCGTGGTGACGTCCGTGAGCACGGTGATCGGGACGCCCGCGAGGCCGCCGGCCTCCTCGATGGCCCGAATGGCTCCTTCGGCCCCGTCGCTCGTGGCGGAACCACCGGCCGAGACCAGGATGCGCCGGGCCCCGTGCTTGATCGCGTCCACGATGACCTGCCCCGTGCCGTAGGTGTCCGCGGTGAAGGCGTCTCGTGCGCCGTCGTGTTGAACGGTGATCCCGCTGGCCTGGGCGAGTTCGACGACGGCCGTGCCGTCCCGGGTGATCGCGTACTCGGCCGTCACGGGCGCTCCCCAGGGATTGGTCACCTGGACCGAATGGAGGGTGGCACCGGTGGTCGATGCCACCGCCGACATCGTGCCCTCCCCGCCGTCGGCGACCGGCAGTTCCACCGGCTGGCCACCCGCTTCGCGTACCCCGGCCGCGATGGCGCGGGCGACTTCCACCGCGGTGTACGTTCCCTTGAAGCTGTCGGGGGCGATCAGCACGCGCATTCTGGACCTTCCGGGCTCGGCGACGGACCCCTCGCGCAGTGCACACTCGAAAGTGGACGCGACCTGCCCGAGGCGCAGTTCACGCTACCGGACGGGGCCGCGCCCACGGGGTGGGTCAGACCTGCACCGTCACAGCTCACCCGTTTCCGGGCGCGCAGTCTCGGGCGATACGATCCCCAAGACCGCAGCGACCCCTTTGAGCGCGATCATCGCCGTGGGTGCGTTGGTGTTGCCCGTGGGCACGGTGGGCATCACCGACGCATCGATCACCCGCACCCCGCCGAGTCCGCGGACCCGCAGGTCCTCGGGGGAGACCACCGCTTCCGGCCCGGATCCCATCCGACACGTTCCGACCTGGTGGTGGTAGGTGGTCACCCACCGCTTGACGTAGGTCTCCTCTGCATCTCCCGCGGAGACCTCGGCCCCCGGATAGACCTCGACGGCGCCCCAGTCCTCCGCCAGCGCCGGCGCGGCAACCATGTCCCGCGCCTGCCGGAAGGAGGCCATCAGAGCGGGCAGGTCCCGTGGGTCCTCGAAGATGTTGGGATCCAGCTCGACAGGGTCGGAGACCTTGGCGCCGGTCAGTCGCACGGTGCCCCGCGAGTAGGGGCGGACCAGACCCGCGTGCAAGGTGAAGGCGTTCGCGGGACCCTCCATGCCGTCGTCGTACATCGGCACGGAGAAGTGAATGGGCTGGGTGTCGGGCTCGGACAGGTCAGGCCGCGAGCGCCAGAACAGGTGGGTCTGGGTCACGGACCAGTCGGTCTCCGGGTGCTCGATCTCCCGCCCCGTGGTCTCGGCGATGACCGGGGCCAACAGGTGGTCGTGCAGGTTCTCCCCCACGGGAAGGTCCGCCTCCACGGTGATTCCGACGTCCCGGAGATGCTCAGCAGGGCCCACACCGGAGCGCAGCAGAATCTTGGGGGTGTCCAGGGCGCCCGCGCACAGAATGACCTCGTCCGCCCGCAGCTCCTCACCCACGCCGTCGGGGTCCTCCAGCGGCGAGTAGCGCACACCGCGCACGGCGCCGTCTTCGATCACCAATCGTTGAATGTGGGCGCCGGTGATGACGGTCAGCAACGGGTTGTCCAGGATCGGTTTGAGGAACGCCATCCACGTGTTGAACCGGCGGTCGTCGCGGACGTTGACCTGCTGCTGGGAGATCCCGTCCAGGGTCCCCGCGTTGTAGTCGGGGTTGTACTCCACCCCGACCTGCCCGGCCGCCTCGATGATCGAATCGAAGATCGAGTTGCGCACGTAGTCCTGTCGAACGGGCACCGGGCCATCGGTCCCGCGGGTGGGCGCGGGCTGCTGCCCCGCCGGAGGGGTGTAGGTTTCGAGCGCCTTGAACCAGGGTTCGACCTCGGCCCAGGACCATCCGGGGCAGCCGTCATCCGCCCAACCGTCGTAGTCGGAGGCCGCCCCGCGGACCCAGATCGCGGCGTTCAGGGCGTGGGAACCACCGAGCACCCTGCCCCGGGGCCAGTGGATCACGCGGTCGTCCGAGTTCTTCTGGGGAACCGTCCGGTAGTCCCAGTCCTGTTCGGAGTGCCACAGCTCGCCCAGCCGGGAGACCTGGTGGATCGCGGGATTGTCGTCGTTGCTGCCCGCCTCGAACACCGTGACGCGGTGGCCCGCCTCAACGAGTCTGCGGGCGACGATCGAGCCCGCCGTCCCGGCACCGACGACCACGTAGGAACTGTTGGTCTGCTGTGTCTCACCCATGCCCACAGTGTGATGTCGCACACACCGTACGAGTTGGTCGAGAGTGCATGACGTTTGGGTGGGGGCGCACCCGCCGCACATGTGCGTGATGGGCCTGGTAGCACGTACAGTGATCCCCAATGTGAGCCGTGTCATATGACGGCGCCGACCTGTCACGTCCGTTCGAGTCCGAGGACCTACTGTGAGCACGCCTACCGAGACGAAGCCCGCCACCGGCCAGCGTCGCCCTCTGCCCCTGGTCATCTGGGCCATCTTCGCCGTCGTCGTGGTCGGGGTGGCCACGGCCTTCTCCGTCCGGGCGGCGGAACAGGGGGAGGACATCAGGGCGAACATGACCTACCTGGCTCCGGCCGGCCCCGGCGGCGGCTGGGACACGTTCATGCGTGAGATGCAGCAGGCGGACACCTCCAACAACCTGGTGGGCAACGTGCAGGTGGTCAACGTTCCGGGCGCTGCCGGCACGATCGGCCTGGGTCGCATCTCGACCATGGAGGGCGATGCGTCCTCGATCATGGTGACCGGCGCCGGCCTGGTGGCCGGCGTGGAACAGCTCAATTCCCCGGTTTCTCACGACGACGTCACCCCGATCGCACGGGTGGTGGAGGAGTACGACGTCGTCGTCGTGCCCGCTGATTCGCCCTACGACTCCATCGACGACCTCGTGGCCGACTGGCAGAAGGATCCGGGGTCCATCGTGTGGACGGGCGGCGGCTCGTTCGACCAACTGGTGATGTCGGAATTCGCCCTGGCGGCCGAGGTGGATCCCGCCAAGACCTCCTACCTCCCGAACTCCGGCGGCGGCGAGGCCACGCAGGCGCTGATCACGGGAACAGCGGACGCAGCCACCTCCGGGTACCAGGACGTCGCGGACCAGATCGAATCGGGGCGCCTCAAGGCTCTCGGTCTGGCCGCACCCCAGCGCATGGACGGCGTGGACATCTCCACGCTCAGCGAGCAGGGTTACGAGGTCGACCTGGCCAACTGGCGCGCCATCGTGGCCCCTCCCGGAATCAGCGACGAGGAACGCGAGAACCTGACCGAACTGGTCCGCGAAACCATCGAGACCCCCGAGTGGCAAAACGCGGTGGACCGCAACTCGTGGACCGAGAACTACCTCGACGGGCCCGAACTCGAGACCTTCCTCAACGACGAACGCACGCGCATCGCCGGACTGTACGAGGAAATGGGTGTGTGATCAGGTGTCCTCGGGAGCGGCGTTCGACCGATCCCGGGTCACCAGGTGGACCACCACCCCGGCCAACGCCAGGGTCACGACCACTGCGGCTGTGATCACGGGATTGGCCAGCCAGGCCCGCACGACGGCCATGCCGACCGTTCCGTAGATACAGCCCCACAGGAACGTGCCGACCAGCATCGCCGGGATCCAGCGCGTCAGCGGCATCCGGGTCAACGCGGTGGTGAGGATGACGGCGGTCTGGAACCCGACGGTCAGAAAGCAGGCCGGAACCGCCAGGACACCCCAGCGGTTCACGAACCCCGCAGCCCGGATGTAGGCCGGGGATTCGATCACCCGTTGGACGAAGCCCATGCTGCGGCGGGAACCCTCGGCGGCTGCGCGCCCCAGACCGAACACGATCGACGTGCGCACGATCCCCACCGCCCAGAAGAACAGCACCGCCCACAGAAAGGGCAGGGATTCGATCCAGGCGAGCACCCGACCCACCCTAGTCCGTGGAATTGAACGGGTTGACGACGGACTGTGGGGGCACGGGGCGGCTGAACCGCGGCCCCATCGGTTGCCACAGAAAGTGCTGGGCAACCGATGGAGCCGGTCAAGTGCGGACGTACTGCGCGCGGGTCACAGCGGTTGCTGCAGCTGGAAGGTCGCACCTTCCGGATCCGGGACCGTGGTGATGCGCCCGAACTCGGTGTCCTCCGGACCGTCGGTGGCCCGGCCACCCGCGGCCGTGAGCTTCTCGACGGCGGCTGCCGTGTCCTCGACCATGAAGTACGTGCGCCAGTAGGACCGGCCGTCGTCGAAGAACATGTGCGCGTCGCACAGGCCTGCGACGGAACTCTCCCCGGCCCCGTTGGTCACGTACTTGAACTCGTCCGTTCCGCCTTCCGCTCCCATCCAGGCGATGTCCCAGCCGAACACGTCACGGTAGAAGGCCAGGTCGGCGTCGAAGTTCGACGTCATGGCCTCGAACCACACGGCCGTCCCGGGTTTCAGGGGCAGTTCGAAGCCGCTGAATTCGACCGCTTGCCACAGGCCCACCGCAGCCCCGGAAGGCGTACTGATCACCGCCATGTGACCCGAACCCGGGACCCGCATGGGGCCCATGCACAGATTGCCCCCGGCTGCCTGCACGTCGGCGACCGTCTTTTCGATGTCCTCGACGGCCAGGTACAGCGTCCACACGGAATCCGCCTCGACCGGGTTGCCCTGCTGATCCATGGCTGCCATGAGGCCGCCCACGGGTACGCCGTCCTTCTGGATGATCGTGTAGTGCCCGTAGTCCTCGCCCTGGTCCTCGAACTCCCAGCCGAAGAGTTCGCCGTAGAACGTCTTGGCGCGCTCTACGTCCTGGACCATGAGGTCCAGCCACGTGGGTACTCCGGTGGGACGTGGTGATGCCGACATGGTTCTCACTCCTACGCTTCTGGGCCTGTCCGAGCGGCCTCTTGAGGTGAACACTGTCAGCCTAAGAAGAGCTACCCCCGGGTGATTGTCCGATCCTGCTCTCCTGATCACGGCCGCCTTGTGCCGAGACCTCCGTTCCGACCCGATCCGAGCCCCGGAATGGGCCGGAACGGAGGTCTCGGCGTGGTTTCGGGGGCGGCGGGGACGGCCGCGGGAAGGGGACGGTTACGACGGCGCCCCGGCCAGGGAGGGCAGGGCGGTCAACACGGGGTGATCCCAGGGCAGCGCGGTCCGGAAGTGGATGTCCGTCCCGCCTCTGACCTCTCCCGGCGTCACCCGCACGGGGCCCGGATACATGCCGACCATGGGCACCGAGGCCGCCAATTGCTGCGCGGGGTCCGCCGATGCGGGGTACGCGGTGGCCAGCACCCACGGCGCCGTCGTCGTGATCGGGAGACAGAACTCGCCCTCTCCCCGGCGCAGAACTCCGCTGGCCGGCCGCCCGAGTGGAACCGGCTGCGGGTAGGTTCCGATCCAGACCAGCGGCTCCCGGTGCACCAGGTCGTCCCGCAGGGCCGCACGTTGCTCGGGAGTGAAGATCACCCGCCCGGTGGCCACGGCCGCCTGGTCCCCCAGCGCGAACGCGGGGATCTCTGTCTCCCCCAGACGGTCCGCGACGCAGCGCAGGTTGCCGGGCGTGACCGCCACGGCCTGGAGGAAGCGCCGGGAAAAGGTGGCCAGTGAATTGAAGCCGACCTCGTGGCACACGTCGATCACGGGGTGGTCCTGGGCCAACAGCAGTTGCTTGGCACGATGGAACCTGACCGCGCTCACGTAGCGCGTGGGTGAGGTCCGGAAGACCTTGGCGAACAGGCGGCTGAAGTGGAACGGGCTGTAGCCGGCGGCATCGGCCAGTTCACCGACGCTGACGCCGGTGTGCAGGTTCTCGCCGATCATGCGAGAGGTCGTCAGGGCGAATCGCTCGACGTACGGGTCCAGCTCCACGGCCTCAATGTAACCGCGGGCCGCCCGCCCCGGAAGGCCCGTACAAGGCCGGGCCCTCCGGTGAAGGGTCAGGAGAAGCGTTCGCGCAGGAGGTTCTTGCGGATCTTGCCGGAAGCCGTCCGGGGCAGTTCCTCCACGATGGTCAGCGTCTTGGGCACCTTGTAGCGGGCGAGCTTGTCAGCCAGGTGGTCCTGGAGGTCCTGGTCCGTGATGGGCTGTGCGCCGTCCCGGAGCACCACGACGGCGTGCGGGACCTCGCCCCATTTCTGGTGCGGGACTCCCACCACGGCGACGGACTGGATGGAGGGCATACGCAGGATCGCGGCCTCGACCTCGGCCGGGTAAACGTTCTCACCGCCGGAGATGATCATGTCCTTGATCCGGTCGGAGATGTACAGGAAGCCGTCGTCGTCGGTGTAACCCATGTCCCCGGTACGGAACCAGCCGTCCTCCCAGGAGGTGACGGCGTCGGGTCGCTTCCAGTACTCCTTGATGACGTTGGGGCCGGCCACCAGGATTTCGCCCGGCTCCCCGGAGGGTGCCGTCTCCCCCATGGGGTCCACGATGCGGAAGTCCGTCCAGAACTGGGAGATGCCGGAGGACCCGGCCTTTTCGCGCGAGCGGTCCGCGGGCAGCGTGGTGACCCCGGGTGAGGTCTCGGTCATGCCGTAGCAGTTGGTGAAGTGCAGACCGCGTTCCTCGTAGGCCTCGATGACCCGCATGGGCACGGCCGAACCCCCGCAGGTCATCTTGGTGACCGTGGAGATGTCCGTGGTCTCCCACGCGGGGTCCTCCGTGAGCATCTGGTACGTGGTGGGCACACCCGCCAGCCAGGTGATGCCGTGCTGCTCGATCAGCTCCAGCGCGCGGCCGGGGATGAACTTGGACTCGACCACCAGGGTGGCGCCCTTGAGCAGCACCGGCAGGACCCCCATGCCCAGCGAGGCCACGTGGAACATCGGCGAGATCTGCAGCGAGACGTCCGTGGAGGCGACGTCGAAGTCCACCAGCACGTTGTAGGCGTTCCAGGTGAAGTTGCCGTGCGTGAGGCACGCACCCTTGGGCTGACCCGTGGTTCCGGAGGTGTAGAGGATCACGGCCAGGTCGTCCAGCCCGATTTCACGATCTTCGGCCCACGGCTGCACCTCGGCGGTGAGTTCCCCCAGGGATGGGGTTCCGTCCTGGTTGGGTTGCGTGGTCCACCGCGGCAGGTCGGTGCCGAGATTCGCGACGGCGGCCGCCGCCAGCTGCGTCAGCGCGACGTCGTGGATGAGCACCTTGGCCTCGGAGTCCTCGAGCTGGAAGGCGATCTCAGCCGGGGCCAGTCGGGTGTTGAGCGGAACGAACACCGCACCGAGCATTTCCGTGCCGAACAAGGCGGTCACGAACTCGGCGCTGTTCTCCCCCAGCAGCGCAACCCGGTCGCCCTGTCGCACGCCCGCGGCGTCCAGCGCGGAGGCGATCCGCGCTGCCTGGTCGCGCAGTTGCACGTAGGTGAGGGTGTTCTCGCCGTCGATCACGGCCGTCTTGGAACCGGAACGTTCCAATCGGCGGTCCAACCATGATCCGATGCCGGTGTTGCGCACGCGTCCTCCTCCGCCGCCGGCACACCGAGGCCAACCCCGCGTTCGAAGGAGCGCCACCGCAACCGGCAATCGTTGAACTTTTCAACTAATTGGCGATCCTAGATGTGCCACCCGTCACAGGTCCAGGGTCAGCGGGAGGCAAGTTTGCGCAGAAGTCCCTGCAATTCGGCCTGCTCGGCCTCCGTCAGGTTGGACAGCAGACGGTCCGAAGCGGCCCCGACCTGGGCCTCCGCCTGCAGCAGCACCTCGCGGCCGCGGTCCGTGGGGACGATGATCTTGGACCGCCGATCGCGCGGATCGGGTTCACGCCGAACCAGGTCGGCACCTTCCAGGTGGTCCACGAGCGCCACCACCTGACTCGGATCCAACACCAGGAAGTCGCTGAGTTCGCGCTGTGTGGGGGGCTGTTCCTCGCTGGCCAGGGAGAGCACCGAGTAGTGCCGCACCTTGAGGTCCAGGTCGCGCAGGTACCCGTTGGTCAACGCGGAGGCGAGTGAACCGAAGCGATTCATCAGGAACATCGACTCCTGCGCCAACCGGGCGTCCACGAATCGCTCGTTCTGGTGCTGCACCAGATCCTCCACCGCCTGATCAACCGCCACCATCGCTCCTCCGTTCAGACATCTCGACCCCGGGGCCTCGCACCTTCAACGCCCGGGGTTCTCCATTCTCCCCCACGGCACCCTTGCCCTAATCGTTGACATTTTCAACGGTTTCGACTGAGATGAAGGCAGAGATCGTGGCGCGCGTCACGGTCGCCCGATCGAGTTCCCGCTGCGGCCGATCCCCGCAGCAGCAAGCCGCAAAGGAGCGCGCACCATGACCGAGACTTCCGCAGCAACATCGGCCCCGACCTCCACCCCCCTGGCCGGCAAGGTCGCCGTCGTCACCGGCTCGGGTCAGGGTCTGGGCCTGGCCTACGCCCAGGAGCTCGCCCGCCGCGGAGCCGCCGTGGTCATCAACGACGTCGATCAGGCCACCGCCGATGCAGCTGTCGCCTCGATCGTCGACGCCGGAGGCAAGGCCACCGCCGTCGTCGCTCCCGTGGGGAGCACGGAGACCGCCGAGGCCCTGGTCAAGGGGGCCGTTGACGCGTTCGGCGGCCTGGACATCCTGGTCAATAACGCGGGCATCCTGCGGGACAAGTCGCTGCTGAAGATGACCGACGAGGACTTCGACCTGGTCATCCAGGTCCACCTGCGCGGCACGTTCACCTGTGTCCGTGAGGCGTACCGCTACTTCAAGGAGAACGGCGTGGCCGGCCGCATCATCACGATCGGCTCCCCGACCGGCCAGTACGGCAACTTCGGTCAGACCAACTACGCCGCCGCCAAGGCCGGGATCGTGGGCATGGTGCGCACCTGGGCGCTCGAGATGAAGAAGGCGGGTGTCACCGTCAACGCGGTCATTCCCGTGGC
Organism: Kocuria soli; assembly: GCF_003797835.1. Lineage (GTDB taxonomy): Bacteria > Actinomycetota > Actinomycetes > Actinomycetales > Micrococcaceae > Kocuria > Kocuria soli. Next base: position 85,869 of record NZ_RKMF01000013.1, on the reverse strand, counting down.
GGCCACCGCCATGACCAAGACCATCCCGTTCTTCGAGAAGGCTGTCGAGGCCGACGAAGCCGGCGAGGCCATGCCCGCGTTCTTCCGCCACGACCTCGGCTTCGGCACCGCCGACGACGTCGCCGGACTCATCACCTTCCTGGCCTCCGACGACGCCGCGGACATCACCGGCCAGGCCATCGGCGCCGGTGGTGACCGTTTGCAGCTGTTCTCCCACCCGGCCCCCGTGGTGACCGAGTACAAGGAAGGCGGCTGGAGCTACGACGACCTGGCCGCGGACTTCCACAGCCTGGCCGAGGGCAACCTGCAGAAGTGCGGCGAAGTCATGCCGCAGCTGCCCGAAGACCTTCACCCGAAGCAGGGCTGACCCGCCATGTCCCAGGCAGACAACAGCTACGAATTCGGCATCGACCTGCAGAAGATCCATGCGATCGACATGCACGTGCACATCGAGTGCTCGGAGCACGGACACCTGTCCCTGCCCCAGCCGCTCGTGGATGCCTCCTCCAAGTACTTCAAGGCGGAGGACCGGTCGCCGTCGTTGGACACGATCGCCGAACGCTACCGCGAATGGAACATGGCGGCCGTGGTGTTCACGGTGGATGCCACCACCGCGCTCAAGCACGAGCCCAACTCGATCGAGGAGATCGCCACCGGGGCCGCGCGCAACAACGACGTCCTGATCCCGTTCGGGTCCGTGGACCCGTTGCAGGGCGCAGCCGCCGTGGAGCGTGCCAAGGTCCTGGTGGAGAAGTTCGGCGTGCGGGGCTTCAAGTTCCACCCGTCGTTGCAGAGCTTCGACCCCTCCGACCAGCAGTTCTACCCGCTGTACGAGGCGATTCAGGACCTGGGCGTACCCGCGCTGTTCCACACGGGGCAGAACGGCATGGGCGCCGGGTTGCCCGGTGGCTACGGGATCAAGCTCGGGTACTCCAACCCGCTGCTGCTGGATTCCGTCGCGGCCGATTTCCCCGAACTGCAGGTCATCATGGCGCACCCGTCGGTGCCGTGGCAGGAAGAGGCCAACTCGATCGCCACCCACAAGTCCAACGTGTGGATCGACCTCTCCGGGTGGTCCCCCAAGTACTTCCCGCAGTCGCTGGTGCACGCGGCCAACCGCATGTTCCCGGACCGGGTGCTCTTCGGTACGGACTATCCGTTGATCACTCCGCAGAAGTGGTTGGGCGCGTTCCAGGAGGCCGACTTCAAGGACGAGGTCCGGCCCAAGATCCTCAAGGACAACGCGGTCAGGCTGCTCGGCCTGGGCAACTGAACCACGGCGTTGTCCGTCGTCGGAACCCGCGGCCGTGCGGCTTGCGGTCTGAGCCAGGAGGTTCAAGATGAGTGAGCTGTACCCGGACTGCGATCCGTACGGGATCGCGGACGCGCTGACGGAGGACGAGCGGGCGCCGCTGCTGCGGCTGCGGGCCGTTCTCGAATCGGAGGCCTACCCGCAGCTGGCGGAGCACTGGGAGGCGGGAACCTTCCCGGAATCCGTGGGTCCCGCGTTGCAGGCGCTCGAGCTCATGCACCCGCCGGAGCTGGCCGACCAGACCCCGCGGGCGCTGTACCACGGGTTCCGGATCTTCGAACTCGCCCGGTGTGACGCCTCCGTGGCGACGTTCTACACGGCTCAGGCCGGGCTGTTCCGGACCGCCTGCCGTGTGGGTGGTTCGGAGGAGCAGTTCGCCGAGTGGGATCCCAAGATAAAGTCCTTCGAGATGAAGGGCGTGTTCTGCCTGACCGAGCCCGAACACGGTTCGGACATTGCCGGTGGGCTGTCCACCACGGCCCGACGCGACGGGGACGAGTGGGTGATCGACGGCGCGAAGCGGTGGATCGGTGGTGCCTTCACTGCCGACTACCTGTGCGTGTTCGCCCGCGACACCGAGGACTCCCAGGTCAAGGCCTTCCTGGTGCCCCGCGAGGCGCCCGGGGTGACTCTCGAGAAGATCTACGGCAAGACCTCCCTGCGGATGATGCAGAACGCCCACATCACCCTCTCCGAGGTGCGGGTTCCTGAATCTGCGCGACTGCAGAACTGCAACTCCTTCAAGGACGTGGCGGCCATGCTGCGGCAGATGCGCTCCGACGTCGCATGGATCGCTTGCGGTATCCAGGCCGGGGCCTACGAGGCCGCGGTGCGTTACGTCCGCGAGCGCCAGCAGTTCGGCCGCCCCTTGGCCAGCTTCCAGCTGGTTCAGGAGAAGTTGGCCCGCATGCTGGGGAACCTGACCGCCTCCCTGTCGATGGTGTCCCGCCTGGCCGAGAAGCAGCAGGAGGGCATCTACCGGGACGAGGATTCCGCACTGGCCAAGATGTGGATCAGCCTGCACCTGCGCGAAACCGTGGCGCTGGCCCGCGAAGTGGTGGGCGGCAACGGGATCACGCTGGCCACCGACGTCGCCCGCTTCCACGCCGACGCGGAAGCGGTCTACTCCTACGAAGGCACCCATGAGATCAACGCGCTCGTCGTCGGGCGTTCCATCTCCGGGGTCTCCGCGTTCGCCTGATCACTCCATGACTGCGCGAACCCGCGCCGTCGTCCGTCTGAAAGGAACACACACCATGACCGAAACCACCCCCGAATCCACCGCCAAGACCGTCGTCAGCTTCGACGAGGTCAAGGACCTGATCGGCAAGAACCTGGGCTACAGCGAATGGCGTGAGATCACCCAGGAGCAGGTCAACCTGTTCGCCGATGCCACGGACGATCACCAGTACATCCACGTGGATCCCGAGCGTGCCAAGGACGGTCCGTTCGGCGGGACCATCGCCCACGGCTTCCTGACGCTCTCGCTGCTGATCCCGATGTGGTCCGAGCTGTTCGACGTCACCGGCGTGTCCACCAAGGTCAACTACGGCCTGGACAAGTGCCGCTTCACCGCACCGGTCCCCGTGGGCTCCCGCGTGCGCCTGACGGTGACCATCACGGACGTCCAGGAGGTCAAGGGCAACGGCCTGCACCTGGTGGCCGACGGCACCATCGAGATCGAGGGCCAGGAGCGCCCGGCCGTGGTGGCCACGTTCCTGAACCGCTTCTACGCGTGAGGTGTCTGGCGGGGCAGGTGGGCGGACCACCTGCCCCGCCTCTTTGTGTGGGCAACCCACACTGTGAATGGTGACCGTGGACCGTTGGGGATCCCACGGTCACCATTCTTTGGCGGGGCCCCTACCCCAACTTTGAACACGGAGTTCGGCCCACATCTTGCCTGATGTGGGCCGAATTCCGTGTTCAAAGTTCTGCTCACGCGGGGCATACGACGACGGCGGGGTGCGCTGGTGAGCGCACCCCGCCGTCGTCGGGAGGTTTGGATCAGTGCTCGTAGGTCTCCAGGTCGATGTCCTTGGACTCCTTGGTGAGCAGGACCGCCAGGCCGGAGATGGCCGTCAGCACGATCAGGTAGATCACCACCGGGCCGATCTTCCCGTCGCCGCCGTAGATCGCGGCCAGGATGGTCGGCGTGAAGCCCGCGCCCAGCAGCGTGGCCATCTGGTAGCCCACGGAGGCACCGGTGTAACGGGCGGCGGTTCCGAACTGCTCGGAGATGAACGCCGCCAGCGGACCGTAGATGGTCGAGTGGCAGAGCAACGCCACGGTGAAGCCCACGAAGATCAGCAACGTGTCACCGGTGCGCATGAGCGCGAACAGCGGGTAGGCGAAAGCCATGAACAGGGCCATGCCAAGCAGCATGAGCGGGCGACGCCCGATCCGGTCCGACACCTTTCCGGCCAGGATCACCATGCCGATCGACAGCACGGACGCGCAAGCGAAGGCGTAGAGCACCGACTGGCGTTCGGCTCCGTGGGCCACCGCGTAGGCAACCGTGAAGGTGGCCAGCAGCGTCTGCAGCGCGAAGCCCGCGGCACCGCCGAACATGACCAGCAGCAGGTTCTTGGGGCGCTTGATGACGCTGAGGATGGGGATGTCGCGGGGCTTCTCGGCGGCCTCGTCGCGCTCAACCGCAGCTTCGAAGATCGGGGACTCGCTGATCTTGAGGCGGATGATCAGGCCGACTGCCAGCAGCAGCGCGGAGGCCAGGAACGGGATGCGCCAACCCCAGCTGAAGAACTGCTCCTCCGGCATGGAGGCGAACAGGCCCAGGACGAACGTACCCAGGGCCGCACCCGAGGGTGCACCGGCGTTGACGAAGGACGCCGCGAAACCGCGGCTCTTGGGCGACGCGTGCTCGAGGGCCATCAGGGCGGCGCCGCCCCACTCGCCGCCGATCGCGATGCCTTGCAGCAGGCGCAGCGTCAGCAGGATGAACGCACCCGCCATGCCGATCGTCGCGGACCCGGGGATCAGGCCGATCAACGTGGAGGCGCCACCCATGACGAACATGGAGAGCACCAGCATCTTCTTGCGGCCCAGGCGGTCACCGAAGTGCCCGAAGATCATGCCGCCGATCGGGCGAGCCACGTACCCGGCCGCGAAGGTCAGGTAGGAGGCGATGGTTCCCGCCAGCGGAGTCATGTCCGCGAAGAACACCTGCGGGAACACCAGGGCAGCAGCCGCGGTGTAGAGCAGGAAGTCGTAGAACTCGATGGTCGAGCCGAGGTAGCTGGACATGACCACACGGCGGGCTTCCTTCTGCCGCTCGGTGGTCGACATGTCCTGCAGGTCTGAATGGTGGGTGGCTGCGCTCAAGGCCGCTCCCCTCTCTCTGGGTGGGGACCCTGGCCCCCGAAACCGGTAGATAGAGGCGCCCGCAGCCTGAGGAAGGGCGTGAGCTACCTCACAGGGGCAAGACTAGAGCCAATCATTGATTTTTTCAACGATTATTTGAGCCAACGATTTCGGCGGTGGTCCGGGAACGTCGAAACCTCCGGAAGGGCCCGATCGGCGGGGGATTTCGGGTCCTTCCGGAGGTTTCGACGGGATGCGTGAGCGAGACGGGCGGGGTGCGCGGGCAGCGTGGGGACGACGACGGGCGCCTACCGGGCCGCTTCCGGGTTCACCGGGTAGGGCGGGACCTCTCCCTTGGCCATGGCAATCGCGTTCTCGGCACACATCTCCCCCATGCGGGCGCGGGTGCCGAACTCAGCCGAACCGATGTGCGGCAGCAGGAAGGTGTTCGGGAGATCGGCCAGACCGGGCGCGAGCGCAGGCTCGTTCTCGTACACGTCCAGGCCGGCGGCGGCGATCGTGCCCTCACGCAGGGCGGTTACCAACGCCGCCTCGTCGATGACGGGGCCGCGGGCAGTGTTCACCAGCACGGCGGTGGACTTCATCCGGCCCAGTTCCTCCGCGCCGATCAGGTGGGTGGTGTCCGGGGTCAGCGGCACGTGCAAGGAGATGTGGTCCGAGGTTTCCAGCAACTCGTCCCAGGACACCTGCTTGATGCGACCGGCCAGATCGCCCAGTTCGTCGTCGTTCACGGGGCGGTCCCGGGGCGGCCGCTGGACGAACACGACCTCCAGGCCGAAGCCCAACGCGCGGCGGGCCATGGCCTTACCAATGCGCCCCAGTCCCGCAATGCCGAGCCGAGTTCCGGTGATGTCCGCGCCCAGCAGGAGTTCCGGGGTCAGCCCCTTGAACTGCCCGGAGCGCACCAACTCCTCACCTTCGTGGGCACGCCGGGCGGCGGCCAGGAGCAGGAGCATGGCGATGTTGGCGGAAGCGTCCGAGAGAACGTCGGGGGTGTTGCCCACGAAGATGCCATTGGCCGTGGCCGCTTCGACGTCGATGTTGTTGAAGCCCACGCCGAAATTCGCCACACCCTTGAGCTTGGACCCGTTGAGCACATCGGCCGTGACCTTGTCCGAGAGCTGGGTGATCAGCACGTCGTAGCGACCGCTGTGTGCCGCTTCCTTGAGGTCTTCGGCGGTGAAGCCGTTGCCGATCTCGACGTCGCCGGCCTGGCGCAGCATGTCCTCAGCGGGACCTGGCAGGGGTGCGGTGAAAAGGAATGACGGCATGGTGGCACCTTTCTGTCTCACACTTGCGGGTACTCACCAGTGTGTCACCTCGCCCCGGTCCGGCACCCGGTGGCCCAGATACGCCGAGTGCGCAGTTTGATCGCTGCTCAGGTGGCGAGGGGCGATCAAACTGCGCACTCGGCAGCGTCGGCGAACGGGAACGGTTACTTCTTCATGTAGACGTTCACGTCGTCGCTGTTGAACAGGTCCGGAACGGTCCAGCCGTCCAGGTCGTACTCGGACATGCACTGCTCGACCATGCCGTTCATGGAGTCCACCACGCCGTTGTTCATGGCGTTCATCAGCATCTCCACGCGCACGTTCTCGTGGTTGCCCGAGTAGTTGCGCTCGTAGAGTTCGTGGCGGCCGCCGAATTCGGAGCCGATCGAATCCCACAGGAGCTTCATGAGCTTGACCCGGTCCACGGCCTGCACGCCGTGGGAGCCACGCACGTACTTGTCCAGGTAGGGGCGGATTTCGGCGTTCTTGAAGTCCAGCGCACCGGAGGGCAGGTAGATCAGGCCGGAAGCCACGTCCTGCTCGATGATCTCCTTGATCCGCGGGTAACCCTGGGCCATGAACATGCGGTAGGCCAAGCCGTAGTCCATCTTGGGCAGCACGGACCCGTTGGGGCCTTCGTCCGGGTTCAGGGTCATGCCGTCGACGATCGCCCAGAACAGGTTTCGCCAACCGATCACCTCACCGGCACGGGCCTGCACACCGCGGAAGTCACGGGTACCGGCGATCTCCAACGCCTTGAGCAGCAGGCCGGCAATGAAGTCGAGCTTGACGGCCAGGCGGATGCAGCCCTGGAAGGTGAAGCGCTGGATGAACCCGGTTTTGGGCATGAAGCCGTTGATCTGGTCCGGGTCCCCGTAGGCGAACAGGTTCTCCCACGGCACCTCGACCTTGTCGAACACGAAAACGGCGTCGTTCTCGTCCATCCGGGAGGACAGCGGGTAGTCGAACGGAGTGCCGGTGACGGCGGCGTTCTGCGCGTAGGAGGGGCGGGAGATCAGCTTGATGCCCGGGGCGTCCATGGGAACGGTGCAGATCATCGCGTACTCGGGCTTCTTGATGGGCAGCCCGTAGTGGGAGATGAAGTTGAAGTTCGTGATGGTCGAGCCGGTGGCAACCACCTTGGCGCCGGAGACCACGATGCCGTTGTCGGTCTCCTTCTCGACCTTCATGAACACGTCCGCGACCTCGTCCGGCGGGAGGTGGCGGTCAACCGGCGGGTTGATGATCGCGTGGTTCCAGTACAGAACCTTCTCCTGGGACTCCTTGTACCAGCGCTGAGCGTTCTCCTGGTACGGGGAGTAGAACTCCGGCATGGAACCCAGGGTGCCCAGGAAGGCGGCCTTGTAGTCGGGGGAACGGCCGAACCAGCCGTAGGTCATGCGTGCCCAGGTCTCGATCGCGCGGCGGGACTCCTTGAGGTCGTCAACCGACTTGGGGACCTTGAAGAACGGGTGGGTCTGGCCCCCGTTGCCGGTGTCCGTGTCGGTCAGCAGCTCCTTTGAGGTCTCCGGGTCGTGGAAGCCGTCATAGAGGCGGGCGACCATGCGCACGGAGTTCCGGAAGGCCGGGTGAGTGGTGACGTCGTCGACCCGTTCGCCGTGGATGTAGACCTCGCGGCCGTCCTTGAGGGATTCGATGTACTCGTCACCGGTCATGGGCAACTTGGGGTTCTTGGGCGTGGTCCGCTCGGACATCGAACGGTCCCCACCCTTGGTGGGCTGGTTGTCGGTGGACGGATTCTCGGCAGTTGTAGTCATGGCAGGTCCTTTCGCGTGAATTCAGGGGTGCAATCGGGGCTTGCGGGGGTCAGTCGAGGCTGAGGAACGACGTCGAACCTTCGAACCAACCCGACGACGGCGCATCGGCCGAGCCTTCCCACGGCGTACCGCCGCAGAACGGGCCCATCTGCCGGAACTTGCCCTTGTAGAAGACCAGGGGCCTGCGCTCGGTGAGCTCCACGTCGACGACTTCACCGATCACGATCACGTGATCTCCGCCGTCGTAGATCTTCCAGGGGCGGCACTCGATGGTGGCGGCGTTGCCATCCAGAACAGGTACGCACTCGGGGCCGTCGGGGCGCCACTGCACGGGCGAGGACATCGGCTTGCCCGCAAAATTCAGGCAGACGTCCAACTGCTCCTCGGCCATGATGTTGATTGCGAACGGGGCGTCCTCCAGGAACTGCGCCGCCTTGTTCTTGCGGATCAGCGTGACCTGCGCCAAGGGGGGATCCAGGGAGACTGCGGTGAATGCGTTCACGGTGGCGCCGTGGGGGGGTTCCGTCCGGGGTTCTGCAGGTCACCACGGTGACTCCCGTGGCAAAGGTTCCGAACGCATTGCGCAACCTGCGCGGATCCACTGTGGCAGCTGCGTCGGTTGCCGTGGACTCGGGGCTCATACCGTGACTCCTTCCGTGGTTGCGGGGGTGTCGATTGGTCCGGTGACCTTTGGCCTCGGACCTGATGTCTGACGGCGGAGGCTTGGAAACTTCAGTTCTGCGCCGTCGATGCAGCCACGGTATGTGTCACGAATCACAGACCGGCTGTGCCAATTTGACACAGCCGGCCGCGGGGAATGCCTCACCGCTGGTCATGCGGGATTAGGTCTGAAAAGTCCTTGATTGATACATGTGAATCACGTTGTGATCCAAGCGATGACTCGGCAGGCCAGCGGCCAGCATTTACCCAACTACAACTGCCGACACAGTTTGTGCGCCCACGGACAGGTCCTGTTCGCCGTGGAGCAAGCAGGCCCGGCTACCCGAGGCGAATACTCGTGGGCACTCAAGGCCTCAAGCCTCGCCGCGCACCACCCCGAGGCGAACGAGCGCCACCACAGCCTCGGCCAAGGAAGAGGAAGCAGTCATGACCACCGACGAATCGTTCCAGGACTACGTGCCCGTCGACCAGTGGCCGTCCGTGTCCACCATGATCGACGGATTCGGGGACCAAACCCTCCCCGCGTCCCCGGCCTTGGCAGGCACCACGATCGTCCTTCACGGGGAACAGGATCAACACTTCGTCCTGGCCTTCAACGATGCCTCGTCGCTCACCTGGACCACCGGCACCGGTTCGGACGACGACGCAAGTGCGGACGCCACCTACAAGGCGATTGAAGCCCGCCCCGGGATATTCATCATCGACTTCGTCCACGGCGCAGCTCAACAGATGTGCGACGTGACCGTGATCGTGGACCGCAACATCGGCGCGGCCACGGTTGCGGTCTCCGCGCTGCACCTGGAGAGCAGCGCCGTCAAGGGCAGCACCGAGTTCACTCAGGCCCGTATCGAGGGGACCGACGCACCGTTCCACCACCGTTCGACGGCACTGGTCGGCAAACGGATCTACTACCGCTACAGCGACGTCGAGGCGTACGAGCACATCTATCTCAACGCCGGGACCTTCGTGTGGCACTGCCTGCGCGGTGGCGAGAAGGGGCTGGCCGACGTCGACCGCACCTTGACGTTCGAGGTGGCCGAGGACTTGTACATCTTCTTCTGGACCGAGCACGTCATGACCATCGAATCCGTGCTGCTGATCGATCTCCGCGAACAACGTTCAATCGGACGCATGTTCGGCTGGGACGACACCACCCAGGAGCCCTTGGTCCTACCGTTCAACTCTCGCCTGACCGTTCTGAACACCACTGAATACCCGCAGGATCACCACAAACACTGAGAGTGCTCACGGTCTCGGCTCACACGTGCCGGGACCGTGAGCCGCTTTCGAAAGCACCGTTCACACACCCTGCGCCTTGAGCCGCCGGTGCAGTGTGGAACGGGAGATCCCCAGGAGCGCGGCCGCTGCCGTGCGGTTGCCGCCCGTGCGCTCCAGCGCGTCCTGGACCGCACGGCGTTCCAGATCCGCCAGCCCGGCACCGCCCGTTGCCCCGGACGGCAGCCGGATCCAGTTCTCGGACAGGCGGTCCGTGCCACTGCGTCGTCGTGCGTCGATGACCACCGCCTCGAGTTCAGCGGTGTTGCCCACCCAGCGCACGCCGCTGAGGAGGCGCAACGCGCCGGCCGTCAGCTTGAGATCACAGCGCTGCCCGAAGGTCGCGTGCCCGAGTGCGCGCACCAGTTCCGGCAAGTCCTCCGGGCGGCTCACGAGTTCCGGGATCCGAATCTGCTCCGGGAGGACCTGCTCCCATCGGCGAGCGCTGAAATCCGAGGCCCAGGGTGCGTGGCTGACCACCAGGGGCGTGGCGGACGCGACGGCCCTGGTGACCCACTCGAACACGACGTGCACGTCCCGATCCGGGACCGAGTGCAGATCCCGGATGAACAAGGGCCGCCCGCGTTCGATGGCATCACGCACGCGGGTGGACCAGATCTCCCCGATGATGAGTTTGGGGTCGTCCACCACCAACGGGTCCATCAACCGACCCGGCGCCAGGCGCTCCTGTGTGCTCAGCAAGGCGCGGGCGACGTAGTCCTTCCCCACACCGCGGGGTCCGGTCACGCGAACGCACAGGCACCTTCCTACCCAGGAGGCAAGTTGCCCGCGGATCGCCGTGGCGGCCGGGCTGGTGCCGGGAACAACGTCGGCGAAGATGTCGCCGGGGCGCTCGGCAGGTTCCTGCGCGGGTGTGGCCTGCTCGACGTCGGGGGCGCCCAGGGCGAAGATCGCCCCCGAAATCGCACCCAGCGTTGTCCACTGCGTCCACAGCAGCCGAACGGGCCGCCCGTCCAGGAACGGCAACGGCTGCCAGCCCATGACGGCCTGGGTCTGGTCGTGCGCCCAGGCCCACAGCTCACGGTGACCGAAAAGGGCCAAGACCTTGGCGGGCTCCCTGTCCACCATCAGGAGTTGCTCGGAAACCCCGAGCAGGTCCTTGTGTCCCGCCTCCAGAAGCCAGTGGAAGGCCTCGGGCAGGCTGAGCCCGGCGGGCAAAGTGGGGGACGGCCCGCTGTGAACTCGCGAGAGCCCGTTCGACCCGGTGTTGACTGTTCGGGACACACCCCCACTGTAAGGGTCGCCCATGAGGGGCTTCACGCGTGGACGGGGCAAGAAAGAACCGCGGCCACCGACGACGAACGTCGATGGCCGCGGTTGGCAGAAAAGAATCGATCAGATGATCGAAGCGGCGCCGGTGCGGGCCTTCTCCAGGCGCTGGGCGACGTCCTGCCAGTTGACGACGTTCCACCAGGCCTTGACGTAGTCGGGCTTGACGTTCTGGTAGTCCAGGTAGAAGGCGTGCTCCCACATGTCCAGCTGCAGCAGCGGGATGGTCGCCAGCGGAACACCGTTCTGCTGGTCGTACATCTGCTCGATGACCAGGTTCCCGCCGATCGGCTCGTAGGCCAGGATCGCCCAGCCGGAACCCTGGATGGTCGTGGCCACGGCGGTGAACTGTGCCTGGAAAGCGTCGAAGGAGCCGAAGGCGTCGTCGATCGCGGAAGCCAGCTCACCCTCGGGCTTGCCACCACCGTCCGGGGACATGTTCTTCCAGAAGATCGAGTGGTTGACGTGGCCACCCAGGTTGAACTGAAGGTCCTTGGAGAGCTTGGCGGCACCGGCGGAATCGCCGTTCTCGCGGGCCTCGGCCATCTTCTCGAGCGCCGTGTTCGCACCGGTCACGTAGGTGTTGTGGTGCTTGGAGTGGTGCAACTCCATGATGCGCGCAGAGATGTGCGGCTCCAGCGCGGCGTAGTCGTAATCGAGTTCGGGCAGAACGTACTTCTCAGCCATGAGATTTCCCTTCCTGTAGGAACCAACCCTTCAATCCAATCGACCACGGGGGCGGTTGGTCAAGGCCCTTCCGCCAGTAGCGGAGGCTCAGTCATCCAAGGACCTACGCGGGGTGCAGCGGATCCACGCCCACCCGTGGGCCTCCAACAACACACCGTCACGCAAGTCCAGTTCAGCCTCGTCCTGCAGCCGCAGGGCCCGGGCCTGGAATCCGGACAACGTCTCACCGGTGACGTACTGCGTCCAGTCGGAGAAGTTCGCCAGGCACAGCAGGACACTGCCGTCCGAACCGGGCCTCTGGTATCCCAGCACCGGTTCGTTGCGCGTGTCGAAATCGATCACGGCCTGCCCGTCGAACTCCGGGGCGGCACCGCGCAACTCCAGCAGCCGCCGGATCGATCCGTACAGCCGACCGGAGACGGAGAACAGGTCGTGGCGGGAGTCGATGGTGGCCTGATCCACCCGGGGGCGGTTGGCCCACCGCGGGTCCTTGTCGTGCCCGGTCTCCAGGGACCACAGGGGATCGTCCAGCACACCGAGTTCGTCGCCCAGCCACAGTTCCGGCACTCCCCCCAGGGAGAAGGCCACTGCGTGGGCCAGGATCACCCGGTCCGCCCCCGGGCCGGGTTCGTTCCGTACTCCCGCCAGGGATGCGGACGTCCCGCACACGGCCGCCCCCACCCGGCCGGAACGGGCCGGAACCGCGGGGTTGGACGCAAATGACCCTTCGAAACGCCCGGAATAGAACTCCCCCAGGAACCGGCGGTGGGCGTCGGGATTCAGCCCGGCTGCCACCACGAGTTCGTCCGGGAAGGCCCACTGGAGGGCGTCATGGTTGCGGACCGGCTGCAGACGTCCCTTGCCCCGGACCAGGTTCTTGTCCCGGCGAATGTGTTCGGCCAGCAGCGTGGCGTCCCGCGTGGCGATCGAGCTCCAGATCAACGCGGACCGGTCCAGTCCATCGGCGACGTGGACGCCGCCGGCCGGGACCTGCAACTCGGCCGGGTCGTTCGATTCGAGCACCACGGACGGCGCAACGATCTGCAGCAGCACGTCCAGCGCGCGGAGCACGGTTCGCCCGCGCGACAGCACATCCCCGGCGCCTTCCACGGGTCGCCACAGGTGCCACGGGGAACCCACGCGCAGCACCTGCGCTCCCAGTCCGGCGACGTGCAGCATCTCTCCCGCCATGGCCACGAAGACCCGCGGGTTGGTCCAGTCCAGGTCCCACTGGTGGGCGTGTTCGGAGGTACGGACCCGACGCCGGTCGGTGGGGTCGTCGGGGACCACACGCTCCCACGCCGGCCCCTGTGCCCACACGGAGCGTTGCGAGGCCTCGCCGGTGGGGCCGTCCGGTTGGATCCAGTAGAACTTCTCGAAGAAGGAGTTGTGCCGCGCCGCAGCCAATGACCACGGGTGCTCGGGCGCGTTACGGGAGAGCACGACGTCGAGCATCAGGGAAATGCCGTTCTCGTGCAGGACCTGGCCCAGCTCCGCCAGTTCCTCGATGCTGCCCAGATTCGGGTTGGTCTCCCGGTAGGAGGCCACCGAGAAACCGCCGTCGTCATGGGTGTCGGAGGCACGGAACGGGGGGAGCAACCGCAGGTGCGTCACACCCAGTTCGCGCAGGTACGGAATGCGGTCCCGGACGCCGGCAAAGCCTCCCGCCCACCGGTCCGCATAACACGCGGCGACGACGGCGTGGCGCGAGTTCCACCACGGCGCCTGGTTCTCCCGGTCGGAATCGACCCCGCGGAGGTAATCGGAACGGGTCACCCAGGCGTGGACGATCAGCGACCCGAGGTCTCCCGCCACCCGACGCAGCTCCTCGGGCGAAACTCCGCCACCGTAGAGGTCCCGGACAATGGAGATGAGCGGCCGCAGATGGCGATCCAGGCGCCTCTGGAACTCGTCCCGCTGAGCCTGTTGCCGCAGATCGACTTCCCCGAGACGCCCGCGGACCACGTCCAGCAGGTCCGCCAACACAGGATCCTGCTCCTGGGGACGGTCCTGGACCTGCACAGCCCCGTCGCCTCGACGAGCACGGCGTGCCCCGCCACCGCTGCCCAATTCCGTGTCAGGCAGGAGGTACTCCAGACTCAGCGGGTCGGAGGGAACGTGTGACTGGACGTGTTGAGTGATGGTGACTCCCTGGGATCGGCGTGAGGACGCACAAGGCCCCCATGCGTACCGGACTCAGGATCGCCATTGACTCCGAGGTCGAGTGATGTCGGCTGCAGCACAAGGTTCCGCTGGATCGGGTGGTGCACGCCGCGGTCGGTTCTGCCGCCATCTTAGTGACGAGTCCTACTTTTTGCAGACCCCTGCCTCGTCCACAAGTATCCACATCCTCTCCACAGAGTTGTCCACAACCTGTGGATGGGTCCCGGTCAGGGCGTGCTCGGGGGTAACCGGACGCATCGGCCGGTACACACTCAACAGGACACGCTCAAGCGGCGTCGTACCCGTTCTCCTCCAGCCACTTCTGCGCGGCCTGCTGCGGGCTCACGGCTCCGTCGCCCGAGACCGCCTGGTTGAGTTCGATCAGATCCTCGGTGGTCAACTTCGAGGACAGTTCGTTGAGTGCGTCCTCGCTTCCCTCGGGCAGTCGGTCCTCGGCGGCCAACGGGATGACCTGCTGGGCGATGAAGTTGTTCTCGGGGTCCTCCAGAACCACCAGGTTCTGTTCCTCGATGGCGGGAGTGGTCGTGAAGATGTTCGCCACATCCGCGTCCCCCCGCGTCAGGGTGTCCACCGTCAGGCTGCCTCCGCCGTCGTTGATGGGCTCGAAGGACTCGGGCACGCAGTTGTACTTGGACTCGAGCCCCGGCAGGCCGTAGGCGCGTTCCTGGAACTCGGGCGGGCCCGCGATCACGAGTTCACCGCACACGGAAGCCATGTCCGAGATGCTGGTCAGCGAATACTCGTCCGCGGTGTCCTGCGTGACCACCATGGCGTCCTTGTTCTCTGCCTCGGAGGGCTCGAGAACCGTCAGCCCCTCGGGCAGCGCGTCGGGCAGTTCCGCCATGATCTCGTCCGCGGAGGCTGCCTTGGATTCGGAGTCCACGTACAACAGGAGGTTGCCCGTGTAGTCGGGGACCAAGTCGATCGACCCGTCCTCGACCGCGCTCACATAGGCCTCACGGGCGCCGATTCCCGGTTCGGTGGTGGCCTCCACGCCCGCGTCCCGCAGGACACCGGCGTACAGTTCGGCGATGATCTGCGATTCGGGGAAGTCCGCCGAGCCGACGGTCACCGCACCGTCGTCGGACCCGGCGCTCTGGTCGTCCTCCGCCAACGGGTCGGAGGAACCGCAGGCGCTCAACACGAGCACTCCGGCAACAGCCGCGGGTAGCAGGGCGCGCCGCGAGAACCGGGGTGCACGGGGGCCGGGGGTGGGTGACGTCGTCGTCATGATTTCTCCATCATTTTTCGGTGGGGGAGGTACGAATACCCGGTGAGCTCACGGCGCGTTGGAGGGCGGCGAGCACGGCGTCGGCGGCCAGGGCGAGAACGGCGACCAGGAGCACCGATCCCAGCATGCGGGAATAGTCGCGGACCGCCAACCCGTCGATCAGGTACCGGCCCAGTCCGCCCAGATTGATGTAGGCGGCCACGGTGGCGGTCGCGATGACCTGCAGGGCGGCGTTACGGATCCCGCCCATGGCCACGGGCAGCGCCAAAGGAACCTCCACGTGCCCGAGCACCTGACCGGGGGTCATGCCCTGGGCCTTGGCGGCATCCTTGACGGCGGGGTCGACTTCGGCGACACCCGCGTATGTGGCGGTGAGGATCGGCGGGACGGCCAGGATCACCAGGGCCAGCAGCGGAGGGACCAACCCCAGACCCATGAGCAACGAGAACAAGGTCAGCAGACCCAGTGTCGGCAGGGCCCGCAGGGCACCAGAGACGCCGATGACGACGCCGGCCCCGCGCCCCGTGTGCCCCACCAGCAGGCCCAGGGGCACCGCGACCAGAACGGCCACGAGCATGACGACTCCCGAGTACGCCACGTGCTCCAACATGCGCGCGGGGATGGCTCCCGTGCCGGTCCAGTTGGTGGGGTCCGTGAGCCATTGCCACATTCCGCTCAAGAGGTTCATGCCGCACCCCCCGTCGCGGCCAAACGCGTACGGGTGTCGACCCTACCGGGGCGCTGCCAGCGAGTCAGGAACAGACCGGCCAACCGGAGGACCTGGTCCAGGAGCACCGCCAGGACGACGGTGACGACCACGCCCACCAGGATCTCCTCCGCGATGCTGCGTCGGAGCCCGTCGGTGAACAGCGTTCCCAACGACTGGACGCCGATCACGGCACCCACGGAGACCATGGAGATGTTGGCCACCAGCGCAGTGCGCACGCCCGCGAGCATGACGGGTACCGCCAGTGGCAGCTCGACCGCCCAGAACCGCTGGGTGCGGGTGTACCCCATGGCCGTGGCCGCCTGCAGCACGGCGGGGTCCACGGATTCGAAGGCATCCGTGCAGGAGCGCACCAGGATGGCGATCACGTACACGGTCAGCGCCACGATCACGTTGGTGATCGAGGTGATCCGGGTCCCCAGGATCACCGGCAGCACCACGAACAGGGTGAGCGAAGGAATCGTGTAGAGCAGCGCCGCGCCGTTGATGGTCACGGGGCGCAGCCACCGGGAACCCGAAGCCATGCGGGCCAGCGGGACGGAGATCAACAGGCCCAGGACCACGGGAAGGACCGACTGGAACAGATGGGTCCCGGTCAGACGCAGGAGCAGGTCCAGGTTCTCCGGAAGCCAGGTCATTGCCGTGACTCCCGCACCTTGTCGATGGCCTCCAGAACGTCCTGGGGCCGCAGAACGCCGAGCAACCGCCCGTCGTCGTCGACCGCCACGGCCAATCCCGAGGGCGACGAGAGAGCCGCGTCGAGCGCCGAACGGAGCGAACCGCCCGGGTGGTGCAAGGAGCCACCCACGCGATGGGCCTGGTCCGTGATCTCTGCGGACTGCGTGCTGGTGACCCAGCCGACGGGCTGCCCGGCGGAGTTCACCTCCAGCACCCAGTCGGTCACGCCCGCTGGTCCGCCGACTTCCGCCGTGTGGCCCTGTCCGTCAACGGTCAGGACGCCGGACAGGGGGATGTCGTGCGTGTCGAAGGACAGCGCCCGGAAGCCACGGTCCCGGCCCACGAAGTCGGAGACGAACTGGTCCGCAGGTTCGCGCAGGATCTTCTCGGGGGACGCGTACTGCGCCAACCGCCCACCCCGCGCAAAGACCGCCACCCGGTCGCCCAGCAGAACGGCCTCGTCCATGTCATGGGTCACGAAGACGATGGTCTTGTTGAGGCGCTGCTTGAGATCGAGCAGTTCACGCTGCAGGTCCGCGCGAACCACGGGGTCCACCGCGGAGAACGGTTCGTCCATGAGCAGGACGGGCGGATCCGCGGCGAGCGCGCGCGCCACGCCCACGCGCTGCTGCTGTCCACCCGAGAGCTGAGAGGGATACCTACCCCCCAGCCCACGGTCGAGCCCGATGGTCTCCAACAGTTCCTCCGCCCGCTCCCGTGCGGCGCGTTTGGACTGGCCCAGGAGCCGGGGCACGGTCGAAATGTTCTCCACCACCGTGCGGTGCGGCAGCAGCCCCGAGGCCTGCATGACGTAACCCATGGAGCGCCGTAGCTGCGCTTCCGGAACGGTCGAAACGTCCTGTCCGTTGACCTCCACAGTGCCGGCCGTCGGCTCCACCATGCGATTGATCATGCGCAGGGAGGTCGTCTTGCCGCAGCCCGACGGGCCCACGAAAACTGTCAACGACCCTTCCGGAACGTCCAGGGTGAGATCGTCGACGGCGGTGGTGCCGTCCGGGTAGGTCTTCCGCACTTCTCGGAAGCTGATGGCGTGATTGCCCATGGCAGGTTTTCCTGACCTCGAGTGACCGCACCAGACTATGTCACGCGTCCGACATCATCAGGCGACTTAACAATTCGAGGTCACAGAGGGCCTTACGCTTGACCCCATGAGCATGTTCGAACGGGTGAGCACCCGATGAGCGGCGGTCTGATCGCCCTTCTCGACGACGTCGCAGCACTGGCGCGAGCCTCAGCGGCCTCCATCGACGACATCGGCGCGGCCGCGGGGCGGGCCAGCGCGAAGGCGGCCGGCGTCGTCGTGGACGACACGGCCGTGACCCCGCAGTACGTCCAGGACGTGGATCCACAGCGTGAGTTGCCCATCATCTGGCGGATCGCCAAGGGCTCGCTGTTCAACAAACTCGTCATCATCCTCCCGATCGCCCTGCTGCTGAGCCAGTTCGCGCCGTGGGCGCTCACGCCCATCCTCATGCTGGGTGGCACCTACCTGTGCTTCGAAGGCGCCGAGAAGATCTGGGGCGCGATCTCCGGGCACGACAGCCACATCGAATCCGTCGTCGAAACTCACGAGGGCCAGAATGAGAGCAAGGGCGACGGCGAGGACGGCGGCAAGTCTCCCGAGGACAAGATGGTCTCCGGCGCGATTCGCACGGACCTGATCCTCTCCGCGGAGATCATGGTGATTTCCTTGAACGAGGTCGCCAGTGAG
This sequence comes from Kocuria soli, assembly GCF_003797835.1. Taxonomy (GTDB): domain Bacteria; phylum Actinomycetota; class Actinomycetes; order Actinomycetales; family Micrococcaceae; genus Kocuria; species Kocuria soli. The sequence continues at coordinate 67,684 of NZ_RKMF01000013.1, read as the reverse complement.
GCCTTCTTCAATCGCCTTCTCATCCTGATCGTGGTGGCCATCGCCATCACCGCTCTGGTCTACGGCGCGGTGGCGGCCCTGATCCGCATGGACGACGTCGGACTCAAGTTGGCCGGCAAGGACTCCGCCGGTGCCCAGAAGTTCGGGCGTCTGCTGGTCGCGGCCATGCCCAAGATCCTGCAGGTGATCTCCGTGGTGGGCACCGTCGCCATGCTGTGGGTCGGCGGGCACATCATCCTGGTCGGCCTCGATGAACTCGGCTGGCACCCGCTCTACGAATTCGTCCACCACGCGGAGGAAGCCGCCGCCCATGCGGTTCCGTTCCTCTCCGGGGCGGTGGCCTGGGTGGTCAACACCTTCTTCTCCGCCGTCCTGGGCCTGATCTGGGGCGCCGTGGTGGTTCTGGTCATCACCGCGATCAAGGCCATGACCGGTCGCAAGGAGGGTCAGATGTCCACCCGTCACCCGGGGTCCACCGCCACGGGGCGGCACGAGGCGGTTCCCGCCGACCACGACCCACGGCACTGACCCCCGGCCCGACGCCGGTCCCCACCGAGACCTCCGTTACAGCCCACAATCGACACGGATTTGGGCCGTGACGGAGGTCTCGGCGTATCACTCCTGTTCGGCGAACTGGGTTTCGTAGAGCTCCGCGTAGCGCCCTCCCGCTGCGAGCAGATCCGCGTGGGGTCCGCGCTCGACCACGCGGCCGCCTTCGATCACCAGGATCTCGTCCGCCTTGCGCACCGTGGAGAGCCGGTGTGCGATGACCAAGGCGGTCCGCCCCGTCATGGCCTCGTCCAACGCGGCTTGCACGTGCGCCTCGTTCGTCGAGTCCAGAGCGGAGGTGGCCTCGTCCAGGATCACGACGCGCGGGGCGGCCAGCAGCAGGCGGGCAATGGTCAGCCGTTGGCGTTCGCCCCCTGAGAGCCGGTAGCCACGCTCACCGATCACGGTGTCCAGCCCGTCCGGCAGCTCGCGCACCACGTGGTCCATGCGCGCCCGCCGCAGAGCGGACCACATGTCGTTGTCGGTGGCACCGGGCCTGACCAGAGCCATGTTCGCCCGGATGGATTCGTGGAACAGGTGCCCATCCTGCGTGACCATCCCAACGGTGCGCCGGATCTGTTCGAAGGACGTGTCCCGAAGATCCACGCCACCCAACCGCACGGCGCCGTCGGAGACGTCGTAGAGCCTGGGAACCAGGGAGGCGATGGTCGACTTCCCCGCACCCGATGACCCGACCAGGGCGACGGTCTGACCTGGCTCGATCGTGAAGTCGACGCCGTGGAGGACCTCCTCACTGGTCCGCGCATCGAGCACGGACACGTCCTCGAGGGAGGCCAGGGACACCTGCTCCGCCGACGGGTAGGTGAAGGCGACGTCGTCGAACGCGAGCGAAACCGCGCCCTGCGGAATGGCGCGCGGATCCACTGGTTCGGTCAGCAGCGGCTTGAGGTCCAGGACCTCGAAGACCCGCTCGAAACTCACCAATGCGCTCATGATGTCCAACCGGGCGTTGGCCAGCATGGTGAGCGGTGTATAGAGCTGGCTGAGCAGCATGGCCAGGGTGACCACCTGCCCGGCGTCGAGATTGCCCAGGATGGCCTGCACGCCACCCACGCCGTAGACCAAGGCCAGCGCCAAGGCAGAGACCAGGGTCAGGGCGGTCACGAACGTGGCCTGCAGCATGGCCACGCGCACGCCGATCCCCTTGACCCGACCTGCTCGGGACGCGAACTCTCGGGACTCCGCGTGCGGATCACCGAAGAGTTTGACCAGCGTGGCCCCACCGGCGGAGAAGCGTTCCGTCATCTGGGTGGACATGTCCGCGTTGTACTGCGCCGCCTCCCGTTGGAGGTCCGCCAACCGCCCACCCACGAGTCGCGCGGGGACCAGGAAGATCGGCAGCAGCAGCAGGGAGAGCAGCGTGACCTGCCAGGAGATCGTGAGCATGACCCCGATGGTCAGAGCCACGGAGACCAGGTTGGACACCACCCCGGAGAGGGTGTTGGAGAAGGCCCGCTGCGCCCCGATCACGTCGTTGTTCAACCGGGACACCAACGCACCGGTTCGCGTCCGGGTGAAGAAGGCGATGGGTAGGGTCTGGACGTGGTTGTAGACGGCCGTCCGGAGATCCAGGATCAGACCCTCCCCGATGGTCGAGGACAACCACCGGTTCAGCACGCCGAGCCCCGCCGTGGCGATGGCCACGACCGCGATCAGGATCGCCAACCGCACCACGAGGTCCACCGGCCCACCACCGGTGATGGCGTTGACGACGTCTCCGGCCAGGACGGGCGTCACCACGCCCAGGCCTGACACGGCTATGGACACCAGCAGGAACAGCAGCAGCATCCGCCGGTGCGGGGCAGCGAAACGGAAGATGCGGCCCACCGTCTCCCGGGACACGCGACTGCCCTTGAACTGCTGGCTCCGGGCAGTGCTGTGCAGCAGAGCCATCGGCGAATTTTGCATACTCACGCGCACACTCTAGGACCGGTTCCACCGCCAGAATTGCGGTTTCGCCGAGGGCCCGGGTGACGCCGGTCTCAGCCGCGCTCAGGCCTGGGAGGCTTCGACCTTCCCCTGGTCCGAAGCACCGGCGAGCGTCTGGCAGATGGTCGCGAGCTGGCGGACCTGCTGGGCGCTCAGCTTGTCGAAGACAGCGTTCCGGACGTGTGCCACATGCCCCGGGGCAGCGGCTTCCACGCGCTCCATTCCGCGGTCGGTGAGCGTGGCGACGACGACCCGCTTGTCACCGCCGTCGCCGTAGCGTTCGACCAGGTTCTGGGCCTCCAGGCGAGTGACGATGCGTGACAGCCTGGACTGCGCGGTGTAGGTCGCGGCCGCCAGGTCGGACATCCGACGACGCCGGTCGGGCGCCTCCGAGAGGATCGCCAGGACGAGGTACTCGGCGAAGCTCAGTCCGGAGTCCTCGACGAGTTGACGCTCGATGGTGCCGGGCGTCTTGAACATGACTGAAACAAGGGCCAACCAGGCCTCACGCTCGTCCGAGCTCAGCCACTGGGTATCTGACATGACGATTATCATAGTGCTTAATATCTGCGTTGGACGCATCAACAAGTGCCGGGTAGCTACATGTGCCCACAATTATCAGCTGCCTGCCTAGTAGCCGCCTGTCAGGGCCGCGTCTGCAGGGGCTCCGGCGTGATTCCGGCCTCATCATGCACCACCCGGAGCCTTCGGCGTGTTGCGGTTCTGCCAGAATGTGCGCCATGGACGATCTCGGAACCTGGCCCGCCCCCCTGTCTGCGCGCGGCAGCACTCCCGAACGCGAGTTCGACCGCCAGGTCATGGACGAACTCCGGTCGGACCCGGAAGCGCTGAAGGCCATCGGCGGCGTCAAAGGCAACGTCCTGATCCTCCTGGTGCCGATCCTGGCCGCAGCCGTGCTCGCCTTGGCCTGGTTGCAGTGGCGCGCCTCGGGTTCGGCCTGGTGGCTGGCGGTCATCGCCGTCGTGATCGTGGTTGCCGCCCTGGTGTGGATCTCTCGGGTCAAGGCCGTCATGTCGCAGGCTCACCAGGTGCTGGGTGATCACCTTTCCGGCTCGGTCGGTTACGGCGTGGGTGTCATCCGTGAGGTCGAGCTGCTCGGCACCGAAGGCTCCGATCCTGAGGTTCCCGACGACGCCGCGGATCACGCCACGGTCGCGGATGCCGAAGAATCCGGACATCCCGAGGAATCCGGGGGCCAGGACGACTTCTCGAGCGTCGGGGCCCGGCTCACCTTGGCCGTCTCCCCCGTTCAGGGCGTGGCTTTCACGGCGAAGACCGTGCAGCGCTACGCCACGTTGGACGCGATGCGCCTGGCGGCCGGCCAGCACGGTCCGGTGCGCTACCTGCGCCGGAGCCCGGAGACCACCACCGCCGTCGAAACCCGGCTGGAGCCCGAGGCCGTACAGAAGATCTACCGGGGCGCGGCCCTCAACTGACCGCTCTCAGCGGGATCGCCCGGCTGCCTTCTCCGCTTTCGCTCGCAATTCCGGAAGCAGGTAGGGCCCCAGGTCCGACAGTTGGGGCAGCAGTGCGCGCTCTGTGGTCCCGGCGCGGAAGGCCTGGCTCACGGTGATGCCGTGGTCCGGACGTGACTCCACCACGATCTCGGCCCCGGCACTGACGGCCCCGGGCTCGAGGACCATCAGATACGCACCGGTCCGTCCCCGTTGTGCGAAGGTCTTGACCCATCCGGGCTCCCCCATGACACCGGCGAAGGTCGCGCACGGCGTACGGCCACCGGTCACCTGGAGCCGCAGGTTACCGATGCGCCAGATCTCCCCCAGGACGGCGGCATCGACGTCGTAACCGGAGGTGGTCAGGTTCTCCCCGAACAATCCGGGTGGGATCTCGCGATTGAGCTCCGTGGCCCAGTGATCGAGTTCCTCCCGTGCAAAGGCGTAGACGGCCTGATGGTCTCCACCGTGATGCTTGTCGTCTCCGATGTAGTCCCCGACGAATCCCGATCCCGCCCCGTCACCGCGCAGACCGGGGGCACGAACGTTGACCGGCCCCGCAACGGAGGCCTTGTGGATCCCGGTGTCGACCCGACCGGGCACCGGATTCGAGCGCTGCCGGCCGACGTTCACGCTCAGGACGGTGCCCACCGAGGATTCGCTCATGCGTCGGCCAGCGTCAGAAGCGCTTGGTGATCTTCGGTTCGCCGACGGCGGCGGCGGTGTCCCCGGTGACACTCGACGTCGATGCCGATGCCGAGAAGGAGGTGGGGGTGGAGGACGAAACCGAGGTCGAGGTCGATCCGGTCCGCGCGGCGGAGTCCCGCAGCGCGGTCCGTGCGTCCTTGGCCCGGTCCTCGGAGGGGTTGGAGCGCACGGTCGTTGTCGTGGGCCTGGCCTTGCGGTCGTTGGTCGTCCGACTCGACTCCATGGGCACGTCGATCTGCACGACGGCGACGGCAATCACGTTGAGCGCCAGGCCGGCCAGGCCGACGATCCAGGCGAGAATCACCCAGCCGATGCTCGCGCACAACAGCGCGAGGAACAGCAGGGCCAACGAGGTCACCAGTGCGGGGGTCAGGCGCCGGAAGTCAAACTTCATGCATCCATTCCACCACACGACCCCCCGCACCAACCCTCGGCAGGACCGACGGAGGTCTGGAATCGGCCGACCGGATTTCCGAGGGAGCACCGCTACGGTGGAGTCATGTCCGACGACGTTTCCACCTCCCCGGGCCATCCCGGACCACCGAGCCACGCCGTCTCGAGCACACAAGACCTGGCCGAGCTCGCCGCCCGCCTGAACTCGCAACTCGACGCCTTCGACCCCGCCGTCCTGGATCTGGCCCGAACAGCACGCCGCGTGGCGGTGCTCTCCGGGGCGGGAGTCTCGGCGGAGTCCGGCGTGCCGACCTTCCGCACCCCCGAGACCGGGCTGTGGTCCCGCTACTCGCCCCAGGAACTGGCCACTCCGGAAGCGTGGGAGGACGACCCCGCCGTTGTCTGGTCCTGGTACGTCCAGCGAGCCCGCATGGTGCGTGGAGTGCAGCCCAACGCCGGACACCGTGCCCTTGCGCGCTGGGCGCAGGACGTTGAGCTCACGATCAGCACGCAGAACGTGGACGACCTCCACGAGCGAGCCGGTTCTCGGGTGCTTTCGCACCTGCACGGATCGCTCTTCGAATTCCGCTGCGAGTCCTGCGAGCGCCCGGCCGACCGCTGGCAGATCGGGGAACTGCGCCTGGACGCTCCTGTCGACACGGACCCACAGCCCCTTGAGCCTCCCGAGTGCCTCGAGTGCGACGCGCGGATCAGGCCGGGGGTCGTGTGGTTCGGGGAGGCCCTGCCGTGGGATGCGTTCGAGGCCGCGGAACAGTCCATGACGGAAGCCGATCTCGTCCTGGTCATCGGCACCTCCGGGATCGTCCAACCCGCGGCTTCCCTGCCACTGGCGGCGCTGGGTCTGGGTGTTCCGGTGGTCGAAATCAATCCGGAGGCCACCGAGTTCTCCGCGTACGCGGACTACACCGTCCGCCTGCCGTCGGGGACGGCCTTGCCCCTCATGATGGCCAAGCTGTGAACGTCCGGAAGCGGGCCGCCGAGTTGTGCAAGGTGTCCGTGCGCGGTTGACTGGACAGGTTGACTGCACCGAGGTCAAGACTCTGCGGCCTGACCCGTCGCGCGATTGGAGCACCAAATGAGCACGTCCCCCACGCTGGTTCTCAACGACGACCACCGCATCCCCCAGCTCGGTTTCGGCACCTGGCAGGTCGAGCCCGACGTTGCCGAAGCCTCCGTGGCCACGGCCCTGGAAACGGGATACCGGCACATCGACACCGCAGCGATCTACGGCAACGAGGAGGGCGTCGGCCGCGCGATCGCCGCATCCGGTGTTCCCCGTGAGGAGATCTTCCTGACCACCAAACTGTGGAACACGGACCAGGGCTACGACTCGGCGCTTGCCGCCTTCGACCAGTCCCTGGAACGCCTGGGAACGGACTACGTGGACCTCTACCTGATCCACTGGCCGTGCCCCGAGAACGGCCTGTACCGCGACAGCTGGGAAGCATTCCGGAGTCTGCGTGAGAGCGGCCGTGCCCGGTCGATCGGTGTCTCCAACTTCCCGGCCCCGCTGCTCGAAGAACTCGTGGGGACGGGCACGGTGCCCGCGGTGAACCAGATCGAACTGCACCCGTACTTCCCCCAGGTCGAACTGCGGGCAGCCAACGCCTCCCACGGTGTGCTCACGGAAGCCTGGTCCCCCCTGGGGCAGGGAGGTGAGGTGCTCACGGACCCCGTGGTCACGCAGATCGCCGAGGAGGTCGGGGCCACCCCGGCGCAGACCGTCCTGGCCTGGCACCTGGCCATCGGCAACATCGTCTTCCCCAAGTCGGTGACCCCCGATCGGATCCGGGAGAACTGGGGCGCCCTGGACATCGTGCTGGATGAGGAACAGCTCGAGCGCCTGACCGGACTGGGGCGGGAGAACGGCCGTCTGGGGCCGAACCCGATGGAGCTCAACTGAACCCGGCACCTGAAGCGGCGTGAGCCGCCGCAGCCATTTACTACGAAACGTGAACTACACGTAGTGTGAGGGCGAGGCCTGTGACGGGCCTCGCCCTTTCCGCATTCGCGTCGTTCTCACCGCGGTCTTCATCGCGGTCCTCACCGCAGTTCTCACCGCATCGGAGTCAGCCTTGGCGCCTGAACCCTCTTCCTCACCGCGTTCCACGGACCACGAGCCCCCTTGGAGCGCCGCCGGGTCCGTCGGCCCTGAGGACGTTGCCACTGAGCCGAGCGCCGACAGGCCCACCACCGGCGAGGGGCGCCGCGCTCGAGGCCCCCGTTGGGTCCGTGTGCTGCTGCCCGCCCTGGCATTGGTCGCGTGGGTTCTGGTCATCGGGCTCGGCGGCCCGTTCTTCGGGCGGATCAGCGACGTCGTCGAGAACTCCCAGTCCACCTTCCTGCCGGAGACCGCGGAATCCACTCAGGTCTCCGAGCGGGCGGAAGATTTCGTGGCCGACCCGTACCTGCCCGGAATCGCCGTGGCCCAGCGCGACGGGGGCCTGACGGACGAGGACAAGCAGTGGGCACAGGAGCTCGGCGAAGGCCTCGTGGACAAGGGCTTGGCCGAGGAGGCCGGGTCCCCGCCCGTCGAGTCTGAGGACGGCGCGGCACTGCAGATCTTCGTCCCCATGAGCGAGACGACCTTCGACGAACAGGTCGCGGACCTGCGCGCTGAGATGTCAGACACCGCCCCGGAGGGTCTGAACACCTATGTGACCGGGCCGGCGGGATTCGCCACCGAGCTGGCCGAGGGCTTCTCCGGGATCGACGGCGTGCTGCTCCTGGTGGCGCTTGCCGTGGTGTTCGTGATCCTGGTGATCGTCTACCGCTCCCCGTTCCTGCCGGTTCTGGTTCTGATCACCGCCATGGCGGCTTTGTGCGCGGCGATCATCGTGGTCTACCTGTTGGCTTCCGGCGGAGTGATCCAGATCGACGGGCAGGTGCAGGGCATCCTGTTCATCCTGGTGGTCGGTGCCGCGACGGACTACTGCCTGCTCTACACGGCCCGCTACCGGGAGGCCCTGCGGGAGCATCGCAGCAAGGGTGCGGCCACCCGTGCCGCCCTGCGGGGAACGATCGAACCCGTGCTGGCCTCCGGCGGAACGGTTATGGCCGGACTCCTGTGCCTCTTGTTCTCCGATCTCGGTTCCACCAAGGCGCTGGGGCCCGCAGCAGCAACCGGCATCGCCTTCTCCATGCTGGCGGCGCTCACGTTCCTGCCGGCCGTGCTCTACATCCTGGGTCGGGCAGCGTTCTGGCCGAGCCGCCCCAAGTACGATCCCCACCGCCCGGACGCGATTCGTGTGGTCGACCACGAGGGCCCGCAAGGGCTGCCGACGGTCACAGGGAAGGGTCTCTGGGCCGGCGTCGGGCGGTTCGTGGCCCGGCGCTTCCGCCCGGTGTGGATCGTGGCAACGGTCGCCCTGGTGGCCATGGCGGTGTTCGCGCCCACTTTGCAGGCGTCGGGGCTCAAGCAGTCGGAGACGCTGCTGGGTGCTTCACCCGCCGCGGATGGTCAAGCCGCACTCTCCGCCCATTTCCCGGGCGGCACGGGTTCACCCATCACCGTGATCGCCCCCGAGGACACCCAGGACCGCGTGGCTCAAGCCGCCGAGGACCTGGACGTGACGGATTCCGTGTCCGTGACCGCCAACGATTCGCCGTCGGGGTCACTGCCGTTGGGCAAGGCCGCCGAGGAACAGGCTGCTCAGTTCCAGGGCGCTCCGGGTGGGGCCAATCCGTTCGAGGGCGTGGAACCCACGGTCTCCGACGGGGACGTGCAGATCCAGATCACCACGAATGTCGCGCCGGACTCGGATCAGGCGAATGCCGCGGTCGAGCAGCTGCGCAACGATTTGAAGGAGATCGACCCGTCGATCGTCGTCGGCGGTGAGACGGCCAGTGCCATGGACACCCAGACCGCCTCGATCCACGACCGCAACCTGATCATCCCCGTGATCTTGGTGGTGGTGACCCTGATCCTGATGCTGCTGCTGCGTTCGGTCCTGGCCCCGTTGCTGTTGATCGTCCTGACGGTGATCTCCTTCGCCTCGGCACTCGGGGTCTCGGCGCTGCTGTTCAACCACGTGTTCCACTTCCCGGGCTCGGACGCGTCCGTGCCGCTGTACGCCTTCGTGTTCCTGGTGGCGCTGGGGATCGACTACAACATCTTCCTCATGTCACGGGTCAGGGAGGAGTCCCTGGTCCACGGCACCCGGGCGGGCATCTTGCGTGGACTGGTCCTGACCGGCGGCGTCATCACCTCGGCGGGCGTGGTCCTGGCAGCCACCTTCGCGGCCCTGGCGGTCATTCCCATCGTGTTCATGGTGCAGTTGGCCTTCATCGTGGCCTTCGGGGTCCTGCTGGACGCGCTGCTGGTCAGGTCTCTGCTGGTACCGGCGCTGTCCTACGACCTCGGGCGGGTGATCTGGTGGCCCCTGCACAAGAAGATCGAACGGTGAGCGTCCCACCCGCGCCCGCGCCGATCTCACGGTGAGCCATGAAAAGGACCGGGGCCGCATCCTTCGAAGGATCCGGCCCCGGTCCTTTGGCACACGGGCGTGAACTGGAGTCTCACGCCCGGCGGTGGGCCAGTGGGTCAGGCGGCGCTGTGGCGGATCACCGGGATCTCCTCGGTGATGGGTCCGTCGTCGTACTCGTCGGTCATCTCGGCGGGCGCGACGTCGTGATCCGTACCCTTCGGAACGACGGCGGAGCGCGTCCGCGCGGTGGTGTCGACGTCGGGGGCCACGTAGGCGTCCGCGTAAGCCACGCTGCGGTCCGGGTTGCGGTAGTTGAGCTTGCGCCCGGATTCGTCGAGGTCCCACCCGAAGCGGTAGGCCATGGCGGGAACGGCCTGGTTGGCCACACCGCAGCCGAGGACCACGCCGGCCCAGGCCACGGGCAAGGCGGCGACGACGTCCAGGAGGTAGGCGTACGAACCCACCAGGCTGGCCAGCGCCACGACCAGCGTGACCGTGCCTCCGGCGGTCAACGTGAAGACCGCGCGGGCGTGCTGCCGGGCGGAGACCAGCAACGCCAAGGTCACCACGATCGCCCCGCACACCGCACCCGCGGGCATGGACGCCAAGGTCTCGGCGGCGGTCAAGGTTTCGCCGGGGACCACGGGAGCGGGGCGACCGACGATCTGCTGCACCATGAAGCAGACCATGGCGCCCACCACGGCCGTGACGGCGAAGCCCGCAGCGTCCCGCGCGGAACGGCGGATGACGACCAGCCAGGCGGTGAGGGCGGCGATGAGTGCGAAGACCATGGGGGCACTGAAGATTCCGTGCACGACGCCTGCTGCCGCCAGCATGATGGAAGAACGCACGGGTTCGAGGGCCGCGAGGACCTGCGACTCAGCGGCTCCGACCGGTGGCGTGAAACTGATGACTCGTCCCAGGGTTCCGATCGTCAGAATGACGATCAGCGGGACGACCACCCAGTGCTCCAGCTGCGGCAACCGCCATGTCGTTCGGTCCGGCGAGGGGGAAGTGTACTGCGCCGGGAAAGACATTCTTCGATTGTGGCATCACTTGGGAGAATCTCTGAACGCCACGTCGAGGTTGAACAACAAACGGGGAATATTTTTAGGAACCACCCAGTGTGCACCTCAGGTCAGACACGGTTGTGACCGCTTCTGTTGCATCGGGTGTGAATGTTTCTCAGTCAAACAGTTAATCGACGACGGGCACCACAGGCACTGACGAACCGGCGGAAGTTGCGAGAGTTGCCGGGCCGCCGTCCTGGCCGGGAGTTGCCGGGGATGCCTGCGTCCTGGATGGCTCAGCGGGCTCTGCTGGCGTAGCAGGCTCTTCACGGGTAGCGGGTTCAGCAGGTTGGGACGGCTCAGGGGACTCGGCTGGATCTGACGGTTCAGCTTGATCCGATGGCACGGGTTGACCCGACGGTTCGGGTTGATCCGACGGCTGGTCCGATACAACCGGTTCGACTGTGGCCGTCGATTCTGTGGGCGGGGTCGGCTCGGTGAATTCTCCCGGAGCCTTGGTTTCCGCCGCCCCCTCCGATTCGACCGGTGTCTCGGTTTCCTGTGGGACTTCCGGTTCCTCTGTGGCTTCCGGTTCGGTTGGGGTAGCAGGTTCGGTTGGGGTAGCAGGCTCGGTTGGGGTAGCAGGCTCGGTTGGGGTAGCAGGCTCGGTTGGAGTGACGGCCGGCGGGGAAGTCTCCGATTCCTCGACCTCCGTCGGTTCCGGCAAGGAATCGTCAGCGCCGGAGTCATCCAGGCTGTAAGCATCGGTCGCAGGGTCCTGGTCCGGATCTCCGGATCCCGCGAGATCCGCACCCGTCATCGCGGACGAACGGCCCAAAACGTAGGGGACTTCTTCCACGGGTCTAGGCACACCGGCGGCGCCGTCACCGTTCGGTGAAACGTTCGGACTCGCGTCCACCAGGCCCTCGGACACGGCAATGACCCCTGTGGGGACCATGGGAAAGCGCGCAGGAAGGCCGGTGGAGGGCGCGGAGACAGCGGTAACCGGGTCGGACGGTGAAGTTGTGTCCGGCTCAGGCTCCACACCGCTGATCGGGGCAGGAGCCATCGAGGACAAGGCCGGGGCGGGCCAGAACACGGAGGGCACCGGGGGCACGATGTGATCTGCACCGAGCCCCGCACCCGCATTCCCGGAGGGGGGGAACCAGAGCCGTTGGCCGTCAACCGTGAATGTCGCCCAAATACATTTGCCCATGTGTCGCACACCGGCTTCGGTTCGCAAAGCTCCGGTGGGAGCGACCAGCAGGTAGGGCGGTTCACCAAAGCTGTTGAAGGTCGGCCCGGGGTCCCCGTAACTGTTCGAGGTCATGCCCGGGCGGGCTGTGATGGTGGTACGCGGTGTGGACCTGAGAGCCGCGTCTCGACCCACGTCGTCATTGTCCTGCTGGGTGGACTGCAGGTCCGAGGTCGTCGTCTCGGCGGTGGTGCTCGGCGCGACCGTGGTGATGGCTCCCGCCACCAGCACACCGGCGGCAAGCGTGATGTAAAGCGGCACTCCCGCCGCAGAGACGGCACCCTTGGGACCCCAGAGGACACGTGCCCCTGGATCACGATGCCGGCCATTGGCTTTGCCGTCGTCGTCCGCTTCGCGGCCTTCCTCGTGCACTCGTCCCCCTTGTGTCACGCCGTTGACGGCGTGTTCGGCAAGGCCCGCTGCCCGGCGGGCCCGTCCCCGTGTCACGAACCCGGTTCCCAATCCGGCCTCGCCCGGGACCTGTCACCAATATGTGGGACAGGTCCCCGAATCAACATGAGGTGTTTCACCGATTTTAGTGACGCATCACGACGCGCCTCAACACAGAGGCAAGAGTTTCAAGAGATCAGCATCAGATCACAGGTCCGATCCCCACCGGCCCCCTTCGAGGACGCAGGCCACCAACCAGCCACAGGCTGAAACCCCCAGCTGCACCCGGACGCGAGCGGGTCACGAATGGACACGCAGCGCACTGAGTTCTAGCCTGACAGGAATCTTCAGGACGTGCCCCGGGCCACACCAGCCGCGACGGCCGTCCTTGTGGCGAAGGAGCCCGATATGTCCACGTACACGTCTCCCACCTCCGTTGCGGCGCACACCGCCAACACGGCGGCCGTTCTGCGGATCACGATCGTCGCCGCAATCGGCGGATTCCTGTTCGGCTACGACTCAGCGGTGATCAACGGCGCGACCTCGGCCATGCGCGAGTATTTCGGCGTCGGTGCCACCGCACTCGGCAGTGCCGTGGCCTCGGCCCTCCTGGGAGCTGCGGCAGGTGCAGCTCTCGGTGGTCGCTTGGCGGACAAGATCGGCCGTGTGCGCGTGATGCGCATCGCCGCGATCCTCTTCCTGTTCTCCGCAATCTTCTGCGGCATCGATCCGTTCTTCGGCGCAGATCAGGGTGGCTTCTACTGGCTGGTGTTCTGGCGCGTGGTCGGCGGCGTCGGCGTGGGCGTGGCCTCGATCATCGCCCCGGCCTACATTGCCGAGATCGCCCCCGCGGACATTCGCGGGCGCCTGGGTTCTCTGCAGCAGCTGGGCATCGTGCTCGGGATCTTCGCCTCCCAGATCGCCAACCGCATCATCGTGGCCCTGGCAGGTTCCTCCGACGCCACCTGGCTCGCGGGTCTGCCGGCCTGGCGCTGGATGTTCCTCCTTTGCGCCGTCCCCGCCCTGGTCTACCTGGTGGGGGCCTTCCTGATCCCGGAGTCTCCGCGGTGGCTGGTCCAGCAGGGTCGCCGGGACGAGGCCATGGCCGTCATGACCCACCTCCAGGGCGAAGGACCGGCGCAGCACCGCCTGTCCATCATCGACCGCACTCTGGACACCGAACACAAGCCGAAGCTCTCGGACCTGGCGGGCAAGGCGCTCGGTCTGAAACCGATCATGTGGATCGGCATCGGACTGGCTGCGCTGCAGCAGCTGGTCGGGATCAACGTGATCTTCTACTACTCCAACCAGCTCTGGGAGTCGGTCGGCTTCCAGGAGAGCGATGCCTTCACGATCTCCACGATCACCTCCGTGACCAACGTGGTGGTCACCCTGGTGGCGATCCTGTTGGTGGACAAGATCGGCCGGAAGCGGCTCCTGCTCATCGGTTCGGTGGGTATGGCCCTGACACTGGGCACCATGGCTGGCGTCTTCGCCACTGCCACGGTCACCGACGCAGGGCCCGTTCTGGGCGACGTTGCCGGACCGATCGCCCTGGTGGCGGCGAACCTGTACGTGATCTTCTTCGGCATCTCCTGGGGCCCCGTGATGTGGGTCCTGCTGGGTGAGATGTTCCCCAACCGGATTCGCGGTGCCGCGCTGGCCGTGGCGGGCTTCATCCAGTGGATCGCCAACTGGCTGGTCACGGTCACGTTCCCCGCCATTTCGGAGATCTCGCTGGTTCTGGCCTACGGCCTCTACGCGTTCTTCGCCTTCGCCTCGATCTTCTTCGTGATCAAGGCGGTGCGCGAGACCAAGGGCGTGGAACTCGAGGACATGCACGACTGAGGACCGCTCGCCCGACGTCGTCGCACCCACCGCCGTCGGCCGTCAGCTGCGTAGGGGATTGGTGAGTTCGTCACGGCCCATTCGTGCCACCCACCACACGACGACGGCGGCAACGGCCGGCGCCGTCGCGGCGATCACGAAGATCACGGGGATCGGGACCACCACCGACAACGGACCCGCCACGGCCATGGACGCCGGGAGCAACAGCAGGGACACGAAGAAGTCCAGGCTGGACACCCGCCCGAGCATGCGCCCGGGAACACGCCGCTGAAGCAGCGTGCCCCACAGCACCTGGCCGATGCCGTCCGATGCCCCCACGACCAGCAGGATCAGGACCATGACCGCCCAGGACTCGGTGAATCCCACGAAGGCCAGCGGCAGGGTCCCGAATCCCCACACGAGCACGATCACGGTGAGATACCTGCGCGGGTAGGGCAGTCCCGCGGTGGTCATGGCTCCGACGGCCGAGGCCGTGCCCGTGACGGCCAGCAGCAGACCGAATTCCGCCTCCCCGCCGCCGAGGGCATCCCGGACGACGAACGGCAGGAGCACCTCCAGGGGCCCCAGGAAGAAGAAGATCGCAACCACGGCGAACAGCAAGGTACCGAGCAGCCACGGGGTCCGAATCGTGTAACCCACACCTTCCTTCAGGTCGCTCAGGACCTTGCCGAAGGCGCCGCTGGGAGCAGCGGCCGGTTCCACGGGCGCGCCGACGGCCTCCACGCCGATACCGGAGATCTTGACGGAGCCGGTGTCGGGACCGGCCGGGTTCGCATCGTCCTGCCCACTGCCGGAGTCCTGGTGCTCCAACTCGGGGACTTCCAAACCGAGCAACGTGACCACGGAGATCACGCCGCACACCGCCACCGCCGCGAAACCGGACCAGGGGCCCCAGGCCGCAGCCAGGAATCCGGCCACGGCGGGGCCGGCAGCCGTTTGCAACAGCGGCCTGGCGGAGCCTTCCACGCCGTTGGCCGCCAGCAGCTTGTCCGGTGGAAGCAGACGCGGCAAGGACGCCGAGTAGGACGGGTAGAACATCCCCACGCCGGCAAAGATCAGAAAAGCTGCACCGGCCAACTGCCAGGTGGTCAGCACACCCGTGGCACTGAGCACGGAGACCGTGCTCACCACCACCGTCAGGGTGAGTGAGACGCCCAACAGGACTCGGTGCGGAGGCAGGCGATCAGCCGCGACCCCGCCCAACAGGGCGAACACGATCAATCCGCACGAGCCGATCGCGGTGACCGTGGACAACGCCACCGGGTCGCCGCCGTCGTGCATGACCTGGAAGACGGTGGAGAGAGCCCAGGTGCCCTGACCGAGCACCATCGACAGCATGGCGACGGCCAGCCGTGGGTACCCCGAGTACCCGAACGGCGCGAAGGCACGGCGGACCGCGCGCTGTGCTGCGCCCGCTGCCCTGCTGCTGCCCGTGTCCACGGGAAGGCAGTCTAGGGGGTCGCCCCGGTCCGCGCCCGGTCCTCCTGAGTTCCCACGCTGGACAGACACACCTCCCGGGCCACGGCCCACGCGCGGTTGCGGAGCGCCACGAAGTCGTTGTGTTCGGCTCCGTCCAGCAGGATCACCCGCCCCGTGTTGCCGGTCTGCGCGTGCCGCTTGAGGTAGTCACGCAGGGTGTTGACCGGAACAGTGGAGTCGGCACGTCCGTGGAGGACGTTGACGGGGACCGACGACGGCAGCCCCCGGAGGGGTGAGACGCGGCGGTAGCGGTCGGGGTGTTCGTCCGGGCGGCCGCCCATGACGTCCAACGCCCAGTGGTCGTCGTCCTCCGTGACGGCCTTGTCGAGGTCCAGGACAGCGGAGAGTGCGGTCACGCTGCGCACACGCACGCGGTCCCCACTCGGCCCCGACCCCGCGCCGGGTGTTCCCGCGGGGAAAGCGTTGCGGGCACTGACCCACGCGGCCAACTGGCCGCCCGCGCTGTGCCCGGTGACGTGCACCCGCTCCAGATTCGGGGTGAAGTCGGCGTGGGCTCCCAGTTCCCTCACGAAGTCCAGACCGTCGGCGGCGTCGTCGAAGGTCATGGGCCAACCACCGGGAGAAGGGGTGCCCCGGTACGTGGGCATCCACACCGCGACCCCGTAGCAGGCCAAATCCCTGGCTGCGGCCTGGCAGTACTCGGGACCGGAGGTGTCCGTCCAGCCGCCACCGTGGAAGAACACCATGACGGGATACGTGGGGCGCCGGTCTCCCCCGGACCAGACAATGGGATCCGGGAGGTACAACTGTCCCGACTGACGTTCAGGGTCCTCGCCCCATCGGATCTTCTCGATCTCCACGGGAGTCCCCGACCGTTGCCGCCCCGCCACGACCATCGAGTGCGCCTGCCGAGGGAGCACCACGCTCGACCCCGCGAGCGCACCTCCCGCCAACCCGGCCAGCCAGGCGGCACGGAACAAGGCCCTGCGGGTGAACCCGGGCAGTGATCGGCCGGCATGTTCCTGATCTGAAGGTCGTCGCCGCACGTCAACCAACCCCCATGGCCCCGACGCCGGATTCGGTCCCCGTGGGGAACACGGAGTCCAGGAAGGCCTTGCGCGCCCGGGCCCAGGGGTCCCCGTGCAGATCGGACCAGTCGTCGTGTCCCACACCGGGCAGGATCTCCCGCGCCCCGGGGTTCCCGGAATCGCGCAAGGCCTGGAAGTAGCCCTCGACCGCTTCGAGTGGGATGACCTGGTCCTCCGTGCCGTGCAGGACGTTGACCGGGATCCCCAGGGGCAGCCGGTCGATCGGGGAGGCAATGTCGTAGCGTTCAGGGTCCTCCTCCGGCGTGACCCCGCCCAGGAGGTCCCTGATCAGATCGCCGCCTTCAAAGTTCTCGGCCAGGCTGAGGTCGTAGAGGCCGGCCATGGAGGTGACGCTGCGGGCCTCGATCACGGGATCGGCACCCGGTGCACCCGCGGGGAGCTCGGACCTCCCGGCGGCCCAGGTCGCCAGGTGCCCGCCCGCACTGTGCCCCAGGAGGTGAACGTTATCCCGCTGCGGTCTGAACCGGCCCTGTTCGGCAAGCTGCGGAACGAAGTCGATGGCGTCCGACACGTCCTGAAAGGTCTCGGGCCAGCCTCCGGGCCCGTCCAGACCCCGATAGGTCGGGGCCCAGACGGCTAGTCCGTACCGGGCAAGGTCCTGGGCGATGTCGGCCATGTAGCTCGGCGAGGAGGCATCGTGCCAGGACCCTCCGTGCACCACGACGGCGACGGGGTAGGCGGGATCGATCTCTCCCCGAGACCATTCGGTGGGATCGGGGACGAAGAGCCACCCCGTCTGACGTTCTTCATCATCACCCCAGGTCAAACGGCCCCTGTCCACGGGCCGCCCCGCTCTGCGATGACCCGAGACCTGCCCGGAATCGACGGAGCCGGTGCCGACCGGCGTGGTGAGAGCAGCGGCGGCACCCGCTCCCAGCACCGTCACACCCGCGGCGCGCAGGAGATTACGGCGAGTCGGGCGAGCGGATTCGGGAGACGGTTGTGGCTGTGCGACGTCGGAGGCCTCAGGCACCCGTGACCACGGGGCGCTCGTCGGGGTCGTGGTCGGCCCGACCCCAGTCGGCCCAGGAACCGTCGTAGACCGAGACCTGCTTGCGTCCTGCCGCGACGGCGGCCAGCGCACCCACGCAGGCCGTGATCCCGGAGCCGCAGCTGAAGGTCAGACGCTGCCGGTCACCGACCGCGCCGGCGAGCCTGTCGCGCAGTCGCTGCGGATCGAGCAGGAACCCACCGGGGGCCAGTTCGGAGAAGGGCACGTTCACGGCACCGGGCATGTGCCCACCCCGAAGGCCCGGACGGGGTTCGGGGGCGGTCCCGGCGAAGCGCTCCGCGCTACGGACATCCACCACGGCTTGCTCGGTGTCCTGCAACCGGGCCGCGACGTCGGCGTCGTCGATGAACGCACCGTCGGTGATGCGCACGTCGGGGGCGGCAACGGGCTCCGGGTCCAGGTCCAACGGCGCCTCCGGATGCCCGGCGGCCACCCACGCGGGCAGGCCGCCGTCCAGGACGTAGGGCGTACTGACCCCCGTGGCGCGCAGCATCCACCAGGCCCGTGCGGAGGAGAACATGCCGGCCCGATCATAGGCGACCACCACGCTGTCCTGCCCGATACCCAGCCGACCCAGGCGCTGCGCGAAGTCACCGGCCGGGAGCATGGTGTGCGGGAGAGCGGAATCGGCGGACATCTCCCCGTCCAGATCGAAACGCCGGGCGCCGGGGATCCCCGTGTCCGCACCTCGGTGGTCCATGGCCGAGGCGTCCACGACCACCACCCGGTCCAGGTTCGCGGCCAACCATTCGACGGAGACGGTGGGGCCCTCGGGGAGGTCCGTGGATTCCGTGGTCTGGGCGTTCTGTGTCATGACCCGATCATCCCACCCGGCACCCCCGCCGAGCACCCGGTCACAGGTACATGTCGGCGTACTTGCGGACGCTGGCCTCGAGCCGGTCCAGGGCGGGCAGCGGCGTCTTCCAGCGTTGCAGGAAGAGGGTCACGGTGTCGTCCTCCAAACCGGGAACCCGCGCAAAGTCCTCGGTCACGGCCGCGAACGGTGACCGGGCCATTTGCAGGCGCGGCACCATCCCCCAGCCCAGCCCGTCGGCCACGGCACGGATGAAAGCCTCCGATGACGGAACCCGGTGTTCGGGGGCGGCACCGTCCGCCTGGACCCTCCGGAGCTGATGGTGTTGGAGGTCGTCCTTGTCGTTGAACACGACCACGGGCACCACGCTCAGGTCCAACGCCGAGTCCGTGCTGCCCTTGTCCCCTCCCCTCCCGTCGGCCTGGTCCGTCAGCCGGTCCAGGAGGGTGGCGGACAGGCAGGGTTCGTAGACCATCTCCCCGAGCGCGATGCTCCGGCACCCCGTGACCGTCCGCTCGGACGTGGTCACGGCAGCCGCCACGGTCCCGGCCTGCAGCAACGCGAGTGAGTGGTCCTGATCCTCCACGCTCAACCGCACCGTGACGGGTACCTGTCCGGGAGCGACGACGGCGGATCCCACCTCCGCGAGCACCGGCCGGAACCACGTGGCCAGGGAATCGGCATTGACGGCCACGGGCAATTGCCGCCGCCCCGTTGCCGCTCCCGGGCCGTTCGGGTCACCGCCCAGACCCAGGTGTTCCATGGCGTCGTTGTGGAGGGCGAGGACCTGGCGCGCCAGCCGCAACACCTCGGTCCCGGGCTCCGTGAGCCGGACCGGGACAACGCGCTGAACCAGCACGTGCCCCGTCTGGGTCTCGAGCGCCTTGATGCGCTGGCTCACCGCCGGGGCGGACACGTGCAGGCGCGCCGCGGCCCGGTCGAAGGTTCCTTCGTCCACCACCGTGACCAACGTGCGCAGCTGTTCGATGTCCATCGTGTGCCTCCTTGTGCGGCCGCTCCGTGGAGTTCCGCACGAGTTCCGCACGGCCCGCAGCATGATCTTAAGCAATTCTTTTTCTAGCGAAGAATCTTTCGCTGTACCACCGGTTGCCGTCGGCCTAACGTTCTTCCCCATGGGAATCTTTCTGACCGGAATGTTCGCCGGACTTGCGCTGATCGTCGCCATCGGCGCGCAGAACGCCTGGGTGCTGCGTCAAGGCATCAGGCGGGAGCACGTGGGCATCGTCGTCGCCGTGTGTATCGCGGCCGACGCCCTGTTGATCGGCGTCGGGACCCTGGGGATCGGAACCATCGTGGAACGGTTCCCGTGGGCGTTGGTGGTCCTGCGATGGGGCGGGGCCGCCTATCTGATCTGGTTCGCGCTCCAGTCCTTCCGGTCGGCCTTCGGCAACGCGTCCCTCTCCCAGGCCGGAGGCGCAACCGCCGCCAAGTCCGCGGGGACTGTTCTGGCGACCACCCTGGCCCTGACCTTCCTCAACCCGCACGTGTACCTCGACACCGTGGTCATGTTGGGCAACCTGGCGAATCAGCAGGGAGCTCTGCGGTGGGTGTTCGCCCTGGGTGCCGCCACCGGCTCGGTGCTGTGGTTCACGGTCTTGGGCGTCGGCGCGCGAGCCCTGGCCAAGCCGTTGGATCGCCCGGGCACGTGGAAGGCGATCGACATCGGCGTGGGGCTGGTGATGCTGCTGATCGCGGTCAAGTTGATGGTCTCGGGGTGAACCACGGCAACGTGACCCGGCTTGCGTTGTCGGTGGCCCGGGCCACCATGGCTGCATGCCTGCACACACCTGGGACGCCACCGTCTTCGCCGGTCTGAGCGTCGACGGATTCATCGCCCGCACGGACCATGACATCGCCTGGTTGGAGGACCACCCCGCCGTCGAACACGCCGCCGCCCGGGCGCATCCGGATGTCCCGGACTTCGACTCCCTCCTGGCATCCGCGGATCACATGGTCATGGGTCGGCTCACCTTCCAGAAGGTGCTGGAGATGGGGTTCTGGCCCTACGACCCCCTTCAGGTGATCGTGCTGAGCTCGACCCTCGGTGACGCTCAGCCGCACGGTGTCCTGGTGGCGCGTGACTTCGAGGACGCGGTGGCA
Organism: Kocuria soli; assembly: GCF_003797835.1. GTDB lineage: Bacteria > Actinomycetota > Actinomycetes > Actinomycetales > Micrococcaceae > Kocuria > Kocuria soli. Next base: position 47,162 of record NZ_RKMF01000013.1, on the reverse strand, counting down.
CTGCTGGATGATCGCGGGGCGCGGCACGTGTACGTCGACGGCGGCAGGACGGTTCAGAGTTTCCTGGCCGCCGGGCTGGTCACGCAGGTGGTGGTCAATTACGTCCCGGTTCTGATCGGCTCGGGCATTCCGCTGTTCGGGGCGCTTCCCGCGGATCTGCACCTGGTGCATCGTGGCACGGCGACCACCGCATCCGGCATGGTCAGCACGTGCTACCAGGTCCTAAACTCTCGTCCGGATTCGCCGCACAGCGCCTCGATCGCATCCTCCGTCCCGACCACGTCTGGTTCGGAAGAAGGACCGGCCAGCACAAAGGAAACACCATGCCCCAGTTCTTCATCTCCGTGAACCACACCGACGACGCCGGCCTGCCCGAAGGCGTGAGCATGGAGGAACTCCACGGAGCCGTGATGGCCTTCAACCAGAAGATGCAGGACGAACAGCGCATCGTGTTCATCGGCGCACTCGAGCAGCCGGCCACGGCCGCCAAGCTCGTGGATGCCACGTCGGGAGAGACCACCGTGACCGACGGGACCGCAAGCGGTGCCCCCGTCCAGCTGGGCGGCTTCTGGATCCTGGAGGCCACCGATGCACAGGAGGCCCAGGACCTGGGTGCTCAGGCCTCGGCTGCCTGCCGCCAGGCGGTGGAAGTTCGTCAGATGCAGGGCTGAGGCCCCCACCCGGCTGACGCGCCCCCACAGGCACAGCCTGATCACAGGTTGACGCACCCGCCACCACAGGGTGCGCCCCTACCTTGAGTCTCAGACCGGGCCGCCGGGTGTCACTCCGCGCGGCTCAGACCATGACCCAGAGCAGGAGGCGCACCCGTGCTGTTCCGAAAGTCCCACCCGTCCCAGGAGATCCAGACCGCCGCGGAGCACCCGGCCACCCCGGAGGAGCAGGAGCCGGAGACCTACACCGACCCCTTCGGCATCGAGATGCAGGTGGTCGACGGCAAGCACACCTACCAGGGCCGCGAGCTTCCTCGGCAGGACGAGGAAGTGGTCGACCAGGGCCTGGGCTTCGACATCCAGACCCTGGTCAACCGGCGCAGCGTCCTGTCGGCGATGGGCCTGGGAGCCGCCGCCTTCGGGCTGGCCGCGTGCGCTCCGACGTCGTCGTCCGGCAGCAGCTCCTCGGCGAGCGCCACCGCGACCGGATCCGCCACGGGGTCTGCCACGGAGTCTGCCTCCGCGGATGCCACGGTGGACGTCGATTCCGAGATCCCGGACGAGACGGCCGGCCCCTACCCCGGTGACGGTTCCAACGGTGCCGACGTCCTGGAAGAGTCCGGGGTGGTCCGCAGTGACATCCGTTCGAGCTTCAACGGCCCCACGGGCACGGCCGAGGGTGTCCCCATGACCCTGGAGCTGACCATCGCGGACATGGCCAACGGCAACGCTCCCATGAAGGGCGCCGCGGTCTACGTGTGGCACTGCAACCGCGACGGCGAGTACTCGATGTACTCGGAGAGCATCGCCGAGGAGAACTACCTGCGCGGCGTGCAGATAACCGACGGTCAGGGCAAGGTCACGTTCACCAGCATCTTCCCCGCGACCTACTCGGGACGCTGGCCGCACATCCACTTCGAGGTCTACCCGGACGAAGCCTCGATCACGGACTCGACCAACGCGATCTCCACCTCCCAGGTGGCCCTGCCGCAGGACGTGTGCGACACGGTCTACGCGACCACGGGCTACGAGCAGTCGGTAACCAATCTCTCCCAGATCACCTTGGACTCCGACAACGTCTTCGGTGACGACGGCGGCGCGAGCCAGCTGGCCACGGTGACCGGCAACGTGTCCAAGGGCTACAAGGTGGCCCTGACCGCCGGTGTGGACACCGGGACGGAGCCCACGGGCGGCTCGATGCCTGCCGGTGGCGGGGGCGCGCCCATGGGGGCACCCGGAGCCTGACCTCCCAACGGCGGATAAGGGCGACAGAGAAAGGCGACAGAGAAACCTGCGTGGATCGTACTGATTCACGCAGGTTTCTTCTGTTCTCAGGTATCAATCCCGGTGTTTCCGGACCCGCCTGGTGGCGACCCGGGGCCGAAGACTGGGGTCCGCCTCGCTTCCCCGAGTCCGCCCGGTCTGGTGAACTGACCGAGCGGCGGCACCGTGGCCGTCGTCGCACCACCCACCGGGTGGCCGCGGTCTCCGGAAGGGTGAGAATGCAAGCCGATCAGCGCGAACCGATCCTGGAACGGCCCGGGGTACGCCCTGCCGGGCCGCGGGCCGTCTTGCGCGACTGGGCGCCGGTCTACGGCATCAACGGGCTGATCGGCCTGGTCTTCTCAGCGTCCGGTCCGATTGCCGTGACATTGGCGGTGGGTGCCGCCGGTGGCCTCAGCGACGGGGAGCTCGCCTCCTGGGTGTTCGGGATCTTCCTCTCGGCAGGTTTGGCAACGGTGGTCATGTCGCTGATCTATCGCCAGCCCCTGGGTTTCGCGTGGTCCATCCCCGGGACCGTGCTCCTGGGTCCCTCCCTCCAGCACTTGAGCTTCGCAGAGGTGGTGGGGGCCTTCTTCACCACGGGCGTCCTGGTCCTGGCGTTGGGCGCCTCCGGGGTGGTGCGCAAGGCCATGGCCTTCATCCCCATGCCGATCATCATGGCCATGGTCGCCGCGGTGTTCCTGCGGTTCGGGACGGACATCGTGAGTTCCTCCACGGAGGCTCCCCTGATCGCGCTTCCCATGGTGGCCACGTTCGTCCTGTTCTCAGCGGTTCCCCGACTCGGCAAGGCCGTCCCACCGGTTCTGGCCACGCTGCTGGTGGGGGTGTCCGTGGTGGTCCTCAGCGGGCAGTTCACGTTCGACGCCGCGGGCCCCGTTCTGGCCCAGCCGCAGTTCACGGCCCCCGAATTCACGGTGGCGGCCCAGCTAGAACTGCTCATTCCCCTGGCCATCACGGTGCTGGTGGTGCAGAACGGGCAGGGAATCGCGGTGCTGCGTTCAGCGGGGCACCAACCGCCCATCAACATGTTCGCCGTGGCCTCGGGTGCCTTTTCCGTGCTCAACGCCGCGGTGGGTGCGGTCAGCGCGTGCGTCACCGGCCCCACCAACGCTCTGCTCACGACCTCCGGCGAGCGCGAGCGGCAGTACACGACCTCCGGCGAGCGCGAGCGGCAGTACACGGCCGCCCTGACCTACGGGGTGTTGTCCCTGGTGTGCGCCTTGTTCGCACCGGCCTACACCCGATTCATGCTCGCGACGCCGGAGGCCTTCATCCTGGCCCTGGGCGGGCTGGCCATGATCAAGGCATTGCAGAACGCGTTCGTTGCCGCGTTCGCCCACAAGTTCACCTTCGGTGCCCTGGTGACGTTCGTCGTCACCGTGTCCGGACTGGACCTGTTCAACATTCACGCGGCCTTCTGGGGCATCGTGATCGGCTACGTCACGTCGCGGCTCATGGAGCCCGCCGACCACACGGGTCTGAACGACCCGCACCGTAAAACGATCGACCGGTGAGTTCCTCCACCCACGAGCGTGCATGGGCGGGACAACTCACCGGTCAGTCGGTTCACTCCACGGATGATCGGTCCTCCGGTTTCAGGCCTTCGGACCGGTCGGCGTCAGGCCGCCTGGACACGTGCGGCGTCGTCGTGCAGCATCCACAGGTCGGGGCCGAAGATCTCGTAGCGGATGTTCTGGCCCGGAACGCCGGCCGCCACCAGGGCGGAACGTGCGTCCTGCATGAATCCCAGGCGCCCGCACAGGTACACGTGTGAGTCCGGGGAGACGTTGAGCTCAGCGAAGTCCGGGCGGCCCGTGTGGTCGCCTTCCAGGGACTTGGTGGTCCACCGCTCCAGGGAGCCGTTGCTCAGCTTGGCCACGGCCTCCTGCTGTTCGGACAGCAGTGGGGCGTCCGCGTCGGTCGGATCCACGCGGATGGCACGGACTTCCCGGGTGGAACCCTCCGTGGCCAGGTTGTCCAGGAAGGACACCATGGGCGTCACACCGATTCCGGCGGACAGGAAGACCAACGGGGCCTCCGAGTCCGTGAGCACCACGTCGCCGTACGGGTTGGAGATGGGCAGCTCGGTACCGACCGGGAGTTCGTGCAGAACGGGCGTGACCTCACCGTCCATGTCCTTCTTGACCGCGATCCGGCGCGTGCCCTCCTGGCCGGGGATCAGGGTGAACTGACGGGGCTGTTCGATGCCGTCGGACATGCGCACCTTGACGCTCACGTACTGGCCGGCAATGGCGGGGGTCATGGGGGTGTCGTCGGCCGGCTCGAAGGTGAACACCACGGTGCCGCCGCCGGTCTCGGTCCGCTCGGCCAAGCGGAACGGCGCGAAGATGACGTCGTTGGCCTGGCTCGCGTACAGGCCACGCTCGAGCTTGAGCAGGGCCTCGGCCATGAGCCAGTAGACCTCGTCCCAGGCTTCGCCGATCTCGGGTGTGAGGGCGTCACCGAGGTCCGCGGCGATCGCACCCAGCAGGTGGTCATGCACGATCTGGTACTGCGGCTCCACGATGCCCAAGGAGGTGTGCTTGTGGGCCACGCGGGAGAGCAGTTCGTCCGGGTAGGAGTCCGGGTGGGTCAGCAAGTGCTGAGCGAAGGCGATCACGGAACCGGCCAAGGTCAGCGGCTGAGCGCCGGACTTCTGGTTCGCGCGGCTGAACACACCGTCGAGCAGTTCGGGGTGCGCCTCGAACATCGACTGGTAGAACTTGGGCGCGATCTCCGGCAGACGCTCGACGATCACCGGCGCGGTGGCCTCGATCAGCGGCTTGGACTTCTCCGAGAGCATGGATCCTTCTTCCTCGGGTTCGCACCCGACGATTGGTGACAGGCCGTCATTTGCCAGCCGGACTGGACGCTACGACCGCTACCCATCGTGGGCCTTGACATCGATCAAGCTCTGGTCGAGTTGCCATGCGTTGCCAGGCCGGAGTCAAGGTCACAGGACCTGACCCACGGGCTCACGGACCGCCGTCGTGAGGGAGGACCGCGTGAGCAGAACCGCGAGAGGCACCATGAGAATCCCCAGCCCAAGGACGACGGCAGCCGCGCCCACGCTGGTGGGTGACAACACCAGGCCGACGCCCAGGACCGGGGCCTGCACCACCACGGCGCTGACCAGCGCCACGATCAAAAGAGCGCGCATGGGGCGGGTGACCGCCATGCGACGGACCCGATCGACGCTGCCGAAGGGCATGCCCACGAGGTCCAGGTTCCGCCACACGTCCCGTCGGTCCGCGACGGCGGCGGTCTGGTCGATCATGACCGCGCAGGCCACCGTGAAGAAGCCGAACAGGACGGTCAGCACCGCACCCGTCCTCATGTCCGCGACCAGGTGCTCGACGCCCGGCTGGCCCGAAGTCTGGGCCATGACCGCGAGCCCGCCTCCCACCGTCACGGCCACGAAGGCCAGCAGGACCACGGACTGTAGCTGGCGCCAGGCGGCCCGCGGGTCGGACAGGATCATGCGCGCGGCCACCAGGTGCTCGGGTGACTTTGCTTTGCGGTGCATCCGCCGTCCGGAACGGGCCACGATCCAGGGCCCCGCGAAGGCCATCGCCATCATGGGCACGCCGAACAGCACGGCACTGCCCACCAGGGCCACCCCGATCTCCGGGAGGCTCAGGGACTCCCGCCACAGGAGCACGACGGCCACCAGGGCGATCACGGGGACGACCGCTCGCAGCCAGTGCATCTTCGGCACGTCCCGTCGAGTGCGGACAGCCAGCGGGGAGATGGAGATTCTGCGCAGGCCGACGGCGGAGCTCACGCCTGCCAGGAGGATCAGCAGGGCCCAGCAGAGCAGAATCACCGGAACGGGCAGCACCATGGCCCCCGCGCCGATCTGACGTCCGTCGACGTGCAGCAGACCCAGGACGGGGATCAGCAGGGCGTAGAGCCCACCTCCGATCACAACACCCAGGGTGGCCTGGGTAACCGCCTCCCCCAGGATCAAAGCCGAGAGGGTTCGGCGGGGCGCCCCCAGCAGCCTGAGCCCGGAGAGCCTGGAGTCCTTGCGGCGGGTGGAGAGTCTGGCTGCCGCGGAGGCCAGGTTGATCAGCGGCAGCGCCAGGATGAACAAGGCCACCGCGGAGAGGATCCGATAGGTGGAGACCATGCCTGGAGCTGTGAACTGGAACTGCCAGTACATGACCACGCCGGCGATCACGGAGACCAGCAGGCCGCTGACCAGTGCGTAGGCCGTCACGGGCAACGCCCAGGACCGGTGATCGGCCGCGCTCTTGCGGGCGAACAGCGTCAGAACGGGCAGCGGGGCTTTGGGGAGTCGACCCGGGTGGACGGTCGTCAGGGCTTTCACGGGGCCACTCGCTCGCTCGTCGTCCGGGCCGCGCCGGCGCGGGGTACGTTCAAGTCAGCAGCCTCTGAATCGGCCGCTTCTGAATCGGCGACGATGCGGCCGTCGCGCAGCCGGATGGTGCGCGCGCACCGGGCCGCCACGTGCTCGTCATGGGTGACCACCACCAGGGTCGCGCCGCGTTCGGCCGTGGACTCCAGCAGCGCCTGCAGGACTTCCGCGGAGGTCACGGAGTCCAGGGCGCCCGTGGGTTCATCCGCGAAGATCACCTCCGGCCCGCACACCTGGGCACGGGCGATGGCTACGCGTTGGGCCTGCCCGCCTGAAAGCTGTCCCAGACGCCGGTCCCCCATGCCCTCCAACCCCAGTCGGTTCAACCAGGCCGAGGCTGTTTGGTAGGCACTGGCGCGATCCACGCCCGAGAGCATGAGCGGCAGGGCCACGTTCTCCACCACGGTCAGCTCCGTGAGCATGAGCCCCGCCTGGAACACGAAACCGAAATGCTTGAGACGCAGTTCGGCACGCTGTTCCGCGCTCATGACGTGCACTGCCTCTGCTCCGGTGGCGCCGTGGAAGTACACCTCCCCGTCCTGCGGAACGTCGATGCCTGCCAGGGCGTGGAGCAACGTGGTCTTCCCGGAACCGGACGGGCCCATGATGGCCACGGACTGGCCCCGATGAATGATGAGGTCCAGGTGATCGAGGGCTGCGGTGGGCCCGTAGAACTGACTGAGATTGACGGCTTGCAACTGTGGATGAGTCATGGCTCCACAGTGCTCGTTGGCCCCTGCCCGGCACATCGCCCGCCGGGATGGACTCCGGCCGCACCACCTCATGCCGGGGTCGCATGCCCTCCGTCCGTGACCGCCCGGAGCGTCATCCCCCGGTCTGAGGTGGCGGCCCTGTCCGGGACCGCGCCCGCCCTGCGCTCAGGGCGTCACCCGTCCAGGCGGTACGGCGAGCGCGGCAGGTCGCCCCGTTGAGCATCCGTGAGCAGGCGTTCCAGATCGGACTCGCCAACCGTCACGGGGTTCGACGGCGGCACCACCGCGGCCACCCGACATACGGCCTCGGACACTTCGGTGGCCACCAGGCCCAGGGGCTCGAGCGCATCCGGGGCATGGACAGCTGCGCGCAGGTCGAGCAGTCGGGTCAGGGCGGTCGCCGGGCCGGCGTCGTCGTTCCTGTCGCCCGTGCCGCCGCCCGTACCGCTGTCCTTGTCGTCGGTGGCTCCCAACGCGGTGGCCAGGCGCCCCATGACCTCCGGGGTCCCCGGGCCGTTGAGCGCCAGGACGTAGGGCAGGACGACGGCGTGGGTCTGGGCGTGCGGCAGGCCGAAGGTGCCGCCCAGCGTGTGACAGATCTTGTGGTGCAGCCCCGACCCCGCGGAGGCGAAGGCCACCGCGGCCAGGTAGCAGCCGTACAGCGCCTGCTCCCGCGGGTGCCGCGCGCCCGCATCAGCCGTGATCCCCGGCAATGCGCGAGCCAGCGCGCGGGCTCCCTACAACGCCAGCGCCTGGTTGATCGGATCAGCCCGCGGGGCCCACAACGAATCCACTCAATGTGCCAGGGCGTTGAGGCCGGAACTGACGGCAAGGTCCACGGGAAGGGTCATGGACAGGTCCGCGTCGTACACCACGCTGACCGGGAGGACCTGAGGCGCATTGCCCGTGGTCTTGGTCCGGTCCTCGGTGATACCCCACATGTCCGTGGCCTCGGAGCCGGCGTAGGTGGTGGGCACCGCGATCAGCGGGAGGCGGGAGGTCAGTGCCACGGCCTTGCCCAGACCGATGGCCGATCCGCCTCCGATGGCCACCAACAGGTCAGCCTGGCCCTCCCGTGCACGACCCCGCGCCCGCTCGGCGAGGTCAGCGGGAACGTGTTGGGCGACGTCGGTCCACCGCACAGAGACTCGGTTGTCAGGGACCAGGCGCTCGGAGGTCTGGGCGTCCCGCGCGCTGCTGATGACCATGACGCGGCGCGCGTCCAGCCGATCGAGTTCCTGGGCAATGTTTTCGGCCGCCTTGCCGGAGCCGAACAGGACGCGTTGGCCCAGGGTCACGTGGTGAAAGGTCAGCGCATCTTCCTCCCCTCCCCGGCTGGGTCCGCCGGGTGCGACACCCGCTGCGGGGCCGCCGTCGTCCTGCTGAGGAGTGCTGTTCGAAGTGCCTGGGAAATCCGGGGTTGTCACCATCGCCGCCTTTGCCGTGGGACCGTGCGCTCGTGTGCGCATGTTAGATCTCAACCTAGCGCCCGGCCCGTCCGCCCAGCCCCGAACGTGCTGTTGACTTGATCGAAACGCACGGCTGCCCGATCCCCACCCCGTGCAGAAGGTTGTCCACAGGTGTGGAGAACATTGTGCACATCGTGAACCATGAACTCGGTCAAACGGCGGGATCCGCGTCAGGACACTGCCCACAGGGTTGTTCACACATGTGGAATTACACGTGTGGAACTTGTCCACGGGTGTGGATGAAGCCTGTGGACGGCGGGTACGCAGACGCCGTCAGCGCCCCTGTTCGGTGGCTTGAGGCCTGCCTCCGGCACTCCGCGGGTTTCGCCTGGAACGGGCCAGGAAGATGCCCGTGACGACCAAACCGGTCACCAGCCCGCCCAGGTGTCCCTGCCAGGAAATCCCGGGGACCAGGAACCCGAACACCACGTTGAGCCCGATCAGGACCAGGATGGTGGTCAGGTTCGACCGGAACTGGCGCGGCCCCCACAGCGTCACGGCCAGTACGGCCCCGAACAGACCGAAGATGGCGCCGGAGGCACCCACCGTCAGCGAGTACTCCGGGGACAGCAGGACGACGGCGGCAGCGCCACCCAGCAGTGATGCGACGTAGACGCTCAGGAACCGGCCACGCCCCAGTCCCCCTTCCAGCATCCGACCGAAGATCCACAGCGTGTACATGTTCAGGAGCAGATGCGTGGGATTGGTCATCGAATGCGCGAACCCGCTGGTCAGGATGCGCCACGGTTCCGTAAAGGCCACGGCCGGTGCCAGGCCCAGCCAGTAGGTCGCGTCGATCCCCGTGAGGTTCAGGATCCACATCAGGGCGTAGACGGCCACGTTGGTCCAGATCAACGTCCAGGTGACGACCATCGGGTTGCGGGGACGGACGGGGGCCTGACGCTCGGCAGGGCCGGACGTCCCGGTGTGTTCGGCGTGGTGGGGCCGACCGTGAGCCGTTTCGTACGGGACGGGGCGGTGGGCGGCGTCGTCGTCGGGATCAGGACCGGAGGTGTACTGGTTCATGGGTGTCCTTCTGAGGTACCGGGAATCACGGAGGGCCCCGCCGATGCTCGGCGGGGCCCTCCGTGATGCGCATGCGCGACGTCGGTGTGGGTCAGAGCTGCTCGATGTCGATCGAGGTGATCACGCAGTCCTCCACCGGGCGGTCCATGCCGCCGGTGGTGACGTTGTTGAGCTCGTCGACCACCTTGCGGGAGGCATCATCGGCGACCTCACCGAAGATGGTGTGCTTGCCGTTGAGCCATTCGGTGGCGATGGTGGTGATGAAGAACTGGGAGCCGTTGGTTCCCTTGCCTCCGCGCTTGCCCGCGTTGGCCATGGCCAGCAGGTAGGGCTTGCTGAAGGACAGCTCGGGGTGGATCTCGTCGTCGAACATGTAGCCGGGGCCGCCAACACCCTGACCCAGGGGGTCACCGCCCTGGATCATGAAGTCCTTGATGATGCGGTGGAAGATGACGTCCTTGTAGAGGGGGCCTTCACCCTTCTCGCCGGTCTGCGGGTGCACCCACTCCTGGGACCCGTCGGCCAGGCCGATGAAGTTCTTCACGGTCTTGGGAGCGTGGTTGCCGAAGAGGTTCACCACGATGTCGCCGTGGTTAGTGTGGATTGTCGCCTTGGCGGTGGCAATAGCAGTCATGACGCTCAGTATGGCACGCACGATTACGCGTGCGAACTGGTGACGGTCGAGGCCCCGAACTGTTCAGCGCACAGTGAAAATTGCGCTGATCCGGGCCGTCATTACGGGGTAAGTAGGCTTTCTATCGTGCTTGAGTACACGTGTGGCCGTATGCTGGCACAGGAGACTCGTCACCCTAGGAGGGAGCTTCCATGAGCTTGTTCAAGTCCAAGGCCCAGAAGAAGGCCAAGTCCCAGCACAGCGCCATCGAGAACCGCATCGTCGATGCCGGTGACTGGATCGCCAAGGAGATCGGCGCCGTCGCCCCGACCCTGCAGCAGAGCGCCAAGTCAGGCGCCGCAACCCTGGCCGGCGGCGTCCACGCTGCCAGCCCCTACGTCCAGGACGGCATCGGCCGGGCACAGGGCGCTGCAGCCAAGGCAAAGGTCGGCGCAAGCCCGGCGGTTGCCAAGGCCGCAGCCGCAGCTGCCCCCGCTGTGGCCAAGGTCAAGGCGTCCCAGGCTTCCGAGCGGGCCGCCAAGGTCTACGGCGAGGGCCGGGATGCTGCTTCCGCGCGTTACAACGCTGCCGCCGCGCAGCTGGCCGGCAAGTTCGCCAACGCTGACACCCCGGAGCAGCTGGAGGCCATTGTGGCCCGTCTGACCGGCGACAAGAAGGCCGTCACCAAGGCAAAGAAGGCTGCCGCCAAGGTTGCCAAGGACTACGCCAAGCAGCAGAAGAAGGCCCAGAAGTCCGGCAAGGGCTGGCTGATCCTCGGGCTGGTTGCGGCTGGTGCCGTCGCCGGTGCTGCCGCGTTCAAGGCGTCCCGCCCGGTCCAGGATCCCTGGAAGACCCCGGCCTCCACGTCCCCGCGCGTGACCGCGTCCCCGGTTGACCCCAACACCACCGTTGCCGCGGGCTCCGGTGTGAAGGTCGACGACGCCAAGGACGCCAAGTCCCCGGTGGACGCCGCCAAGTCCGTCAAGGACGACGCCAAGAACACCGCTGCGGACATCAAGGAGCAGATCAAGGGCACGGACAACAACCAGGCCTGATCTCGCTGTCGTGATTTGACGCGATCACAGCGGCCCCGCACCTCTTCCGGAGGTGCGGGGCCGCTTCGTATGTCCGGGCCTACATTCCCGCGCCGATTTCGGGGTTGTTCCGCCTATTCGGCCCTATAGGCGGAACAACCCCGAAGTCGGCGGGAGGAGGCGGCGGAAGAGGGCCGGTCAGCCCCCTGCGCCCAGAACGTCCTGAATGGTGTCCCAGGTCTGGTAAACGCCCAGGATGATGAACAGGATCGCGCAGACGGCCAAGACCAGGTTGGTGAACCAGCCGTTGCGCCAGTTCTTGGGCACACGGTCCGTGTTGAGCAACCCCAGCAGGGTGATGGCGAGGAACGGCATGAACAGCGCGCCAAGAACCCCGTAGAGCAAGATCAAGAAGATCGGCCGCTCCAGAAGCAGCAGGAGCATGGGTGGGAACGTCAACCAGAGCAGGTAGAACTTGGTGTACTTCCCGCCGGGGCGGGTGTCCGGGTGCCCGGCGGGCTTGTTGCGCATGTTGCCCCAGAAGTCAGCGAACATGAGGGACACCCCTGACCAAACGCCTACCACGGAGGAGAAGGACGCCGCCCAGAAGCCGACCAGGAACATGACACCGATGAAATCGCCGTACCGATCACGCAGGACCTCGTCCAGATCGAGCAGGCCGCTGTCGCTGGCCGAAACCGTCAGTCCGGCCGTGTAGAGCACCTCCGCGCCCACCACCAGCATGGCCAGAACAAATATGCCGGTGACGACATATGCCGTGGTGTTGTCCAGCTGCATGACCCGCATCCAGCGCGGAGTGGCCCAGCCCTTCTCCCGCAACCAGTACCCGTAGGCGGCCAGCGTGATGGTGCCGCCGATACCTCCGGCCAGCGCCAGTGTGTAGACCAGCCCACCTTCCGGAATGACCGGGACCAGCCCGGTGATCATGTTCGGAATGTTGGGCAATGCCAGGATCGCGAGCCCCACGACCACGACGAACATGATTCCCACCAGCGCGGCGGTGACCTTCTCGACCGCGGCATACCGTCCGAACCACACGAGCGCCAGGCCGATCAGCCCGGACAGGATCGCCCATACCCACAGGGGCAGCCACGGGAACAGCGCCGCGAGCGGCAGAGCGGAGGAGGACATCGCCGTCGCGCCGTACACGAACCCCCAGATCATGATGTAGGGGCCGAAGTACCACGTGGTCCACCGACCGAGTGAGCGCCATCCCTCAAAGATGGTGCGCCCGGTGGACAGCGAGTACCGCCCGGCACCTTCGACCAGCACGATCTTCATGATCGTTCCCACGATCACGGCCCACAGCAGGGCGTACCCGTAGCGTGAGCCCGCAGCCAGCGTGGCCACCAGGTCCGCAGCGCCGACGCCGGTCGCAGCCACGACCAGGCCCGGACCCACGATCTTCCATCCACGCAACCGCTCCTGCGGTTCGTTGGGATCAATGCCCGGTAGCGGCCCCAGAACGTCTTTGTTCATGAACTTGCCCCTTCACCTCGGTGTTCAGGTGGATATGGTGTCAGGGCAGTTAAACACGGCCGTCAGGCTCAGCTCAGAAGGGCCACTCCCGCAACATTCCGTCCGGACGTCCCGCCTCCCGGTAGTGCTCGGTGCCGAACGCAGCCTCGAACTGGTCCTGCGGCAAGGACAGCAAGTTCTGCACGTCCTCCTGAGACGAGTGACAGCCCAGGGCGCGGCGTTTGACGGCCAGCAACTCGCCGTCCAACTCAACCGCCCAATGCAACTCTGATTCCGGGAGACCGAGCCCGTTGCCGTCGTCGCCGGGGTGTTCGGGGTCGAAGAGGGTCTCCGGGTCCGCACCGGCGGCCACCGCGGCCTCGAAACGTCGACGCATCTCGTCCCGATTCATGCTGGTCTCCAGCAGGCGCGGCCGCGTGGCGGCCAACTCGGCGGCTCTGTGGGCCACGGCGTGTACTTTCACATGATCGGGGTGGCCGTAATTCCCGTGCCAGTCGTATCCGACCAGTACGTCCGCGCTCTCCTGGTCCAGTATCGCGGCCACCTTGGCGGCGGCCTCGTCCACGTCGGCCCCCATGAAGGAGCGGTTGGCGGAGTTCTGCTCCCACCCGGTCATGCCGGAATCCGTGTACCCGAGCCATTCGACGCGGTGGATCCCGATCTCCCGCGCGGCCGCAGCAGCCTCCAGTCGCCGGTGCTCAACCACACCCAGCACCGGTTCACCGTTCTTCGGCGCGGGTGGCGGGGTGCCGTGGTCGCCGTTGGTGGCGATGATTTCAACGACGCGGTGACCCTCGGCAACGGCCTTGGCCATGGTGCCCGAGGTTCCCGAGGACTCGTCGTCGGGATGGGCGTGCAGGAATACGAGGACGGACATGTTCGGAACAACCACCCGCGCCCGTGTGTTCTTCCGCTGGCCCGGCGTGACGTCCACTGCAGTTCACGTCCGGGCACGCACCCGACCGATCGACCAGTGATGGGATGTTCCGTGGCCCGCACCTCCTCCCCCTCACCGCCCAGTGCCCGCACCACCTACGACGGCGCACACCCCGGTGGAAACCAGACCGCCTGGGCGGTCGTTGCGATCATCGCCCTGTCGGTCGGTGGATTCGCGATCGGCACCACCGAGTTCATGACCATGGGCGTCCTCCCGCAGATCGCGGAGTCCCTGGGCGTGCCCGAACCCCAGGCGGCGCACGCGATTTCCGCTTATGCGCTGGGCGTGGTGGTCGGCGTCCCCGTGCTGTCGATCTTCGGTGCGCGCCTGCCACGCAAGGGGCTGCTGTTGTCCCTCATGGGGGTGTACGCCGTCTTCAACATCCTGAGCGGCCTGGCCACCAATTACGCATTCTTCACGCTGGCCCGGTTCTTCGACGGTATGCCGCACGGGGCATATTTCGGGGTGGCGTCCCTAGTCGCAGCCGGTTTGGTGGCCCCGCAGTACCGTGGGCGCGCGGTGGCCGGCGTGATGATCGGACTGTCCGTGGCCAACATCGTGGGCGTGCCCACCGCCACCTGGATGGGCCAGACCTTCGGATGGCGGTCCACCTACGTCCTGGCGGCCGCGATCTCCGTACTGACGGTGGTCCTGGTCATGATCTTCGTCCCGGCCACCCCCGCCGACCGTGACGCCAAGGGACTCTCCGAGGCCCGGGACTTCTTCCGCCGCAGCCAGGTCTGGCTGACCATGGCCGCGGGCGCTGTGGGATTCGGCGGTCTGTTCGCGATCTACTCCTACATCGCCACCACGGTTACCGACGTCGGAGGGCTGTCCGCCTCCAGCGTCCCCCTGTTCCTGTTGGCCTTCGGTCTGGGCATGACGGTGGGGACCTGGCTGGCCGGTGAACTGGCCCGGTGGTCGATCGCCAAGTCCCTGCTGCTCGGCTCGGCGGGCTCCGCCGTCGCCATGCTCCTGTTCTGGCTGGTCATCCCCCGCGGGTGGTGGGCGCTGCCGGTGCTGTTCCTGATCACCGCCATCGGGTCGATCCTGGTGACCAACCTCCAGCTGCGCCTCATGGACGTGGCCGGGGACGCCGTCACGCTGGGCGCGGCCATGAACCATGCATCGCTGAACGTGGCCAACGCCCTGGGTGCTTGGCTCGGCGGGTTGGTCCTCACCGCTGGGCTCGGCTACCGCACGCCGTCGTTGGTGGGTGCCGCCATGGCTCTGGCCGGCGCCGGAATTCTGCTGTTCGCGTTCCGACTCGAACGCTCCCGCCCGACCAACACCGACGACGTCGTCGCGGCCCGTACCTGAGGCACCCCCCGTCGCAGCCGCACACGGCATACGAACAAGACAGCCGCACAAGGACGGGCGGCACGAAAGAGGGCCGGTGACCACGTCGGAACGTGGTCACCGGCCCTCGTACGTCAGGCGGTCAAGCCGCCAGGTTGTCAGCCCACGGGCTGCTTGCCGAGCTTGGCGCCCATCGCCGTGGCGTACTGGTTGGCGTTCGAGCCGACCACCAGGTGCCACAGGTCCGGGGAGACCTGAACGGCTCCGGGCAGACCCGCGGCGTTCAGGGCCGCCTCGTCGACCTTGGTGGAGTCCTTGACCTGGACCCGCAGCCGGGTTTCGGCGGCGGCGTCTGCCTGGGAGACGTTCTCCGGACCGCCCAAGGCGGCCAGCCACTGGCTCGCCTTGGCCTGGTCCTCGTCGGAGACGACGTCCTTGGGATCCGCGGCACCGGTTCCGTTCGCACCGGTTCCGTTCGAGCCGGCCCCGGCGTCGGTGGAGCGGGTAGCGGCGACGCCCGCGGCGGTCGAACCACCCGCAGCGGCACCACCGGCAGCCGCGGCACCGGAGGTGTCGCCACCTTCGAGTGCGGCCTTGGCGGCCTTGGACTCGGCGCGCTGTTCCGGGGTGCGGTAGTCCAGGAAGATCACCAGGAGCATGGCCACCAGGAACGCGGCACCGATGGACAGGGTGTACAGGCCAATGCGGTCGAAGGCCGGGATGGTCAGCAGGGAGGTGAACACGAACGCGTTGGTGTGCACCTGACCGCCGCCGAAGCCCTGGACCAGACCACCCACGGCACAGCCCACCAGCATGAGCGGGTAGATGCGCTTGAAGCGCAGGTGAATGCCGTACAGGGACGGTTCGGAGATACCACCCAGCAGACCGGCCGCGAGCGCACCCGTCGCCGTCTGGCGCATCTGCACTTCCTTGTCCTTGATGGCCAGGAAGAGAACGCCGGCGGTGGCGCCGAAGCAGGCGAAGTTCCACGCGCCCATGGGGCCCTGGATGTAGTCGAAGCCCAGGGTCTGGATGTTCAGCAGCATGATCGCGTTGATCGGCCAGTGCAGACCCAGCGGCACCATGAACGGGTAGGCCAGCGGGATGATGATCGCGAAGATGAACGGCGAGAACGCGTTCACGGACTGCAGCACGTTGGCCAGACCGGCACCTGCGAACACGCCGATGGGGCCGATCAGGAACGCGGTCAGTGGCAGCATGATCAGCATCGACAGGAAGGGCACGAAGATCAACTGCACGTTGGCCGGGATGATCTTCTTCAAGCCCTTGCTCAACGGCCCGAGCACCGCAGCCATGAGCAGCGGCGGGAACACCTGGGAGCCGTAGTTGAAGATGGTCAGCGGGATGCCGAACACGTCGACCAGCGTCACGTCACTGCCTGCGACGTTGGCCTGGTACGCAGCGGGGGACTCCCCCAGGGCGGCGAAGCCCGGCAGCATCACCAGGGCCATGACGGCGAAGCCGACCCACGGGTCAGCGCCCAACTTCTTGGTTGCGTTGTAGGCGACCATCAGGGGCAGGAAGACGAACACCGACTGCCACATGAAGTTCACGAACTGCCAGGACGGGTCCAGGTCGGTTCGCGGGTCCGCCCAGTTGCCGATCACGCCCAGGGTGCCCATGAGCGCCATGAACGTGATGAACAGGGAGGCGCCCAGCAGGGCACCCAGGATCGGGCGGAAGGAGTCGGAGAGGAACTCGAAGAAGTTGTCCAACCAGGAGAACTTGCCGCGCGGGCCCTTGGCACGGGCGGCAGCCTTCACGTCGTCGGCGGATTCTCCGCCGCCACCGCCGCGGTTGGCCATCGCAGGCAGGGCGTTGATCTCGTTGTACACGGACTGCACGGCGCCACCGATGATCACCTGGTAGCGCTCACCGGCCTGGGGCACGGAGCCCATGACGCCGTCGATGGAGTCCACGGTCTTGGCATCGACCACGCTCGCGTCGTTGAGCTGGAAACGCAGACGCGTGGCGCAGTGCGTCAGGCTCGAGATGTTGTCCGGACCGCCGACGGCGTCGACGATCTGCTGTGCTGAATTACTCATGGGGAGGGATCCTTGTCAGTCTTCGCTCTGGGGTTTTGTCACCGGTTGGCGGCCGGTGATTCAGTCCTGGTCCATGGGGACCAGTGAGCGAACCTCTTCGGGGGTCGAGCAGGTGACGGCCTGGGCCGCCAATTCCTTGCACTGCTCGAGTGAGTACTCCCGGACCTTCGCTTTCACGGAGGGGATCGCCGGGATGGAGGCGCTGAGCTCGTCGACACCGAGCCCAACGAGAATCGGGACGGCCTGGGGATCGGAGGCCACGCCACCGCAGACGCCGAGCCACTTGCCCTGGGCGTGCAGCGCGGCGGCGGCCTGCCCGATCAGGGTCAGGACGGCGGGGTTGCAGGGGTCCACCTGCGCGGCCAGCTTGGGGTGGCCGCGGTCCATCGCCAGCGTGTAGCTGGTGAGGTCGTTGGTGCCCACGCTGAAGAAGTCACAGCCTTCCTCGGCGGCGAACTGCTGGGCCATCACGGCCACGGAGGGGACCTCCATCATGATGCCGCAGGAGACCTTGGTGGTGATGCCGGAGGCGGCCTTCTCCTCGTCGAAGATGGCCTTGGCGGCACGCCAGTCCGCGATCGTGGCGATCATGGGGAACATGACGTGCAGTTCGGCGCCGGCGCCAGCGGCCGCGAAGATCGCGCGCAGCTGGGTGCGCAGAACCTCGGGCTGCTCAAGGCCCACACGCACACCGCGCAGACCCAGGAACGGGTTCTCCTCCTTGGGGATCGGGAGGTAGCTCAAGGGCTTGTCGCCGCCGACGTCGAGCGTGCGCAGGACCAGGGGCTGACCCGGCTTGAGGGCCCGCGAGCACTCCGCGTACACGTCGGCCTGTTCCTGCTCCGTGGGCGCGGTCGGGCGCTCCATGAACACGAACTCGGAGCGCAGCAGACCCACACCCTCGGCGCCGTGCTGCATGGCCTCCCGTGCGTCGTCGGCACCGCCGATGTTGGCGACGACGGCGACCTGGTGCCCGTCCGTGGTCACGGCGGGTTCGTCCTTGGCTGCGTCCTCGACGGCCTTGCGCTCGGCCATGCGCTGCTGCCGCGCCTCGATCCCGGCGATCTCCTCGTCGGAAAGGTTCACCTGGAGCTTGCCGGCCGTGCCGTCGAGCACCACGCGGGAGCCCTCCGCGATGTCCAGCGCGCGGGCCTCGATGCCGGCGACGGCGGGGATGTCCATGGAGCGGGCGATGATCGCCACGTGGGAGGAGGCACCACCCTGCGTGGTCGCAAAGCCCACGACCTTGGAGCGGTCCAGCTGTGCCGTGTCGGACGGGGTCAGGTCCTCGGCCACCAGGATGGTGCCCTCGGCCAGTTCGGCCTGTTCGCGGTGCTGCCCGGTCAGGGTCTCGAGCACGCGCTGACCGACGTCGCGCATGTCCGCAGCACGCCCTGCCAGCACCTCGTTCTGCAGACCTTCCAGCTGGGTGGCGAAGCCCGTGTAGGACTCCCGCCAGGCGAAGGCCGCCGACTTGCCCTGGTCGATCCCGGTCTGGGCCTGGTTGACCAGTTCGGGGTCGCGCAGGATCTCCTGGTGCGCGCCGAAGATCTCGGCCTTGTCCTCGGAGCCTTCGTTCACCAGGCGCTGCTGGAGTGCGCCGAGTTCGTTGATTGAGGTCTGGATCGCCGCGTCGAGCTTGGCGCGCTCCTGGCCGGGGTCCTCCCCGGTCTCCTGGACCTGGATCTCCGTCTGACGCATCTGCACCACACGGCCGATGCCCAGACCCGGCGAGGCGGTCACGCCGAGCAGGACGTTCGGGTCGCCCGAGCGGGGCTCATCCGTGACGTGCACCGGCTCGGCCTGCGAGGGCTCTTCGACGGCGGGGGTGGCCAGGGTGTCCGCAGTGCCGGACGGCAGGGTTCCGACGTCTTCGCCCAGGCCACCGTTGATGGCCTCGGTCAGCGCGGTCACGGCCTGCTGGGCATCCGGGCCGGTGGCGGTGATCGTCATCTTGTCGCCGAAGGCGAGGGCCATGGCCAGGATGGAGACGATGCTCTTGGCGCTGCCGGACTCGTCCTCCTTGTCCAATTGGATGTCGGACTCGAAGTCCTTGGCCACGTTGACCAGGTTGGCCGCGGGGCGCGCGTGCATACCCGTGGGGTTGGGGATGATGACCTCGGCGATCGCGGTGTCCGACCCACCGGCGGAAGCGGCTCCAGCGGCCGCACCAGCAGCTACGCCTGCCCCGGCACCCGCCGCGACCCCGGCGGCGGTGGAACCCGCGGCGCCGTCGTTGGTGGATTCGCCCGCCAGGACGACCTCGGCGGCCACGTCCTGGCCGGCCTTGACCAGCCCGGACTTGGGCGACAGGGAGTCCACCCGATCAGAGTTGGCGATCACGATCTGGGTCAGGAGGCTCTTGGCGCGGGTGGCCAGGAAGTCCAGTTCGAAGTCGATGAGCGGTTGGCCCACGGTCACACGCTGGCCCTGTTCGACCAGCGGGGTGAAGCCCTGCCCCTGAAGGGCGACGGTGTCCAGGCCGATGTGCATGAGCACGTCCAGGCCGTCTTCCGAGCGGACGGTCACGGCGTGGCCGGACTGTTGGACGTCCACCACCTCACCGGCCACCGGGGCCACGAGCTGACCGGCCAGGGGGTCGATGGAGAACCCCTCGCCCATCATCTTCTGCGCGAACACGGGGTCCGGTACCTCTTCGATCGGCACCAACACGCCGGTCAGGGGAGCGATGAAATCGATCCTGGTGGCCGTCGTCGGGTCACTCATTGCGTCCCTCTTCTCTCCGTTGATCAGGGGCGGGCGCCACACGGCGCAGTCATACGTTAGGCCTAAGTTCTGCGCATGGCACACCTCACCGGACAACGAAGGTCACTCAGGACCGAGGCCCACCCGCAAGTTGGCCCCACCGGATCCGTACCGCACCGAGGACTTAGGCGCGATTGAACAGTAGACGTTCAGTCGCCTCAGATGGCGACGGTTGCCCGAGGTTTTCCGTGGGGCCTTGTGGCTACTTTTGGGATTGCGGTGTTTCAGCAGGTCAGCTGGGTGTGCAGACGTCGGGAAGTCGCCAGGTTTTTCCCGACGACGGCGCGTCCCGGACACACGGCGGCCCCGGAGCGGAACTCCGGGGCCGCCGTCGCCGGCTCTCGGGCACCGACCACCGTCACAGACTGTTGATCGGTCTCCCGAGGGCCTTGAGAACCGCCTCGTGCACGGCCTCCGATCGCGTGGGGTGCGGGATGACGGACCGCGCGAACTCCTCGGCGGTCATCCCGGCGGCGTGGGCCACGCTGAGCATCCCGATCAACTCCGTGACTCCGGCACCCACCAGGGTGGCACCCAGGATGTGACCGGTGTCCGTGTCGATCGTGACCTCGGCAAAGCCCACGGTCTCCCCCGCGCCCAGCGCCCGCCCGTTCTCGGACATGGGCACCCGGCCGGACTTGACGTTGAGGCCCTTGGCCCGGGCTGCGGCGGCGGTGATGCCGATGCTGGCCACCTCCGGGGAGGTGTACGTGCACTTGGGCACCCAGTCCCGCCAGTCCTCCGGTTCGGGAACCCGGCGGACGCCCGCGAGCGCGTCGATGCACCGTACGGCTTCCGTGGTGGCCTTGTGGGCCAGACACGGGCCACCGGCCACGTCTCCGATCGCGTAGAGTCCCCACACGCCCGTGCGGCCGACGTCGTCGGTGATCACGGAGCCGTCCGGGCGCAGGATGTCGTACGGCTCCAGCCCCAGGTCGGCGGTGTTCGCCTTGACGCCTACCGCCAGCAGCACGGCATCGGAGGTGGTCTCCTGGGCGGCTCCGTTGGAGTCCTCCCAGGTGGTCACCATCGACCCCGGCCCTTCACCGGTGCGGGTCACGGAGGTGATCTTCACCCCGGTTGCCGTGGTGATGCCCTGCTTGCCGAGCTCGCTCGCCAGGACCTGGGACACCGACGGCGCCTCCGCCGGAAGCAACCGGTCGGCCGCCTCCAGAAGCGTCACCTGCGATCCCAACGCCGAGTAGACGGAGGCGAATTCGGACCCGATGGCGCCCGAACCGATGACCAGAAGGGACTCCGGCAACGTCTCCGGTGCCAGCGCCTCACGGTAGGACCAGACACCGGGATCGGACAGGTCGATCCCCGGCAGCGAGCGCGGCGCGGCACCCGTGGCCAGCACGACGTGGTCGGCCGACAACCGGGTCACCCGGCCGTCGTCGTCGGTGACGTTGACCTCGCCCTTGTCCGCCAACCGGGCCGAACCCCGGAACACCTCCACACCGTTGCCGGCCAGCAGCGCACCCACACCGCCGGCCAGTTGTCCGGCCACGGACCGCGACGCCGCAACCGCCCCGGCCAGGTCGATCTCCGGGGCGGGGTACTGCACCCCGAAGTTCGCACTGTGCCGGGAGGTCCGGGCCAACTCGGCCGCGTGCAACAGGCTCTTGGTGGGGATACAGCCCCAGTTGAGGCAGATCCCTCCCAAGTCACCGCGCTCCACCACGGCCGTCTGCAATCCCGTTTGCGCCGCCCTGATCGCCGCGGGGTAACCACCGGGGCCCGCCCCGACGACCACGACGTCGAACTGTTTGGGTTCATTCATCGCGTCCCCCTTCAGGCGAAGATCAGGCTGGGGGATTCGAGGATGCGCTGCAGTTCCCGGCAGAACCGGGCTGCGGTGGCGCCGTCGACCACGCGGTGATCGGCCGAAAGGGTCAGCGGCAAGCGGGTGCGAGCCACGGGGGCGCCGTCGTCGTCCGGGACGAACTGACGCTGTCCCGCGCCGACCGCCAGGATGGCCACCTGGGGCGGATTGATGATCGCGTCGAAGTGCGAGACACCAAACATTCCCAGGTTGGAGACCGTGAACGTGCCGCCTTGGAACTCGTCCGGCCCCAGCGTTCCGGCCTTGGCACGGGTGGCCAGGTCCGTCATCTCGGCGGAGATGGCGGTGATCTTCTTCTGGTCCGCATTGCGAACGATCGGCGTGATCAGCCCCTCCCCCGTGGAAACGGCGACGGACAGGTCCACGTGCTCGAACTGCGTGACCACCTGGGCGGCGGGGTCGTACTGCGCGTTGACCTCCGGCACCCGCAACAACGCCTGGGCCGCGGCGCCGACCACCAGGTCGTTGACCGTCACCCGTGCGTCGTCCCGGCCGGCGTTGATCTGCTTGCGGATGCTCAGCAGCTCGTCGATGTCGGCGTGGGTGGTGACCCGGAAGTGCGGGGACTGCTGGTAGCTCTCCTGCAGCCGCCCGGCGATCACCTTGCGCATCTGGGTCAGGGGGATCTGCGTCCCCTTGTTCCCAGTGTTGTTCCCGGTGCCGCTTTCCGACGACGACGGCGCCGCGGCCGCCCGGGCAGGTTCCTGCGCCACGGGCTGTGCCGTCCCACCGGCCGAACCGGTGGTCCGAGCCAGATGGCCCAGAACGTCCTCGCGGGTGACCCGCCCACCCCTACCCGAGGGCCGGATCCCGTTCAGGTTGATCCCGTTCTCGGCCGCCAGGCGGCGCGCGATGGGCGTTGCCGCCACCGCGGAGTCGTCCCCCGTGACGGGCAGTCTGCCCACCTTCGGGCGGTCGTTGCCGAAGCTCACCTGGCCACCGGCGGCGGACACCGCCTCCTGGATGTCGCGGACGCTCACGCGCCCGCCACGACCCGTGGGGGTGATCTTGGACAGGGCGATCCCGTGTTCCTGTGCGAGCTTCAGGGCGTGCGGCGTCGCGGGGATCTCCCCGTCATCGCTGCCGCGCAGTTGCTCGGGGATCCGGTCGGCGCCCGTGTCCTCCGCCGGAGCGGGCACCGTGGGTGAGGTGGCTGCCGCCGTCGCTGCCGGTGCTGGGGTGCGGGACGTGGCGCTGTCGCCTTGCGGGGCGGCCGTGTTCGCCGGGGTCTCTGTTGCACCCAGGGGCTCGCCTTCGCTGTCCGTCGCGGCACCGACGGCGGCTCCTCCGCCGCTGCCACTGCCACCACCGGCCGCCGCACCGTGACCGGTGACGAAGTCGTCGATCTCGGCGTCGGACACGTCCGCGTCGGCGATGACCCCGATCAGGGTGCCCACCACGTAGGTCTCCCCCAGCTGGCCCAACTGCCGTCGCATCACGCCGGCACCCTGCGCCTCGATCTCACCGGCCAGCTTGGAGGACTCCACGGAGACCACCGGTTGTCCGGCGGTCACCTCCGCGCCGTCGCCCACCAGCCATTCGGTGACCACACCCTCGTCCATGGTCATTCCCCATTTGGGGATCTCTAGTCCGTAGATCGGTGCCATCTCAAGCCTCCACAACCGCGCGGATGGCCGCCTCGATCTTCTCCGGGCCGGGGATCCACGCCTGCTCGAGCGGGGTGGAGAACGGGACCGGGGTGTGCGGCGGGATGACCATCTGGATCGGCGCCTTGAGGGTGTCGAAGCCCTTGGAGGCCACCAGGGCGGCGACGTCGTGGGCGAAACCGCAGCGCGCCGCGGACTCGTCCACGATGACCAGGCGGCCGGTGGAGGCCACGGACTCCAGAATCCCGTCCTCGTCCAACGGGGAGGTGGTGCGGGGATCCACGACCTCGACCGAGATCCCTTCGGCGGCCAGCTTGTCCGCAACCTGGATCGAGTCGACGGCGGCCTTGGCCAGCGCCACCACGGTCACGTCCGTGCCCTCACGCGGGTAGGCGGCAACGCCCAGCGGGATCGCGTAGGCGGACTCCGGGACGTCCACTTTGACGTCGTAGAGAGTCTTGTGTTCGCAGAACAGGACGGGGTCGTCGTCGCGAATGGACTGCAGCAGCAGGCCGCGCGCGTCGTAGGCGTTGGAGGGGACGACCACCTTGATGCCGGCGGTCGAGGTGAAGATGTTGTACGGGGAGTTGGAGTGCTGCCCCGCCGCCCCCACACCGGCGCCGATGATGCCGCGGACCACCAACGGGGTCCGTGCCTTGCCGCCGAACATGTAGCGGAACTTCGCGGCCTGGTTGTAGATCATGTCGTAGGCCACGCCGAAGAAGTCCATGAACATCAACTCGGCCACGGGCCGCAGACCGGTCACGGCAGCGCCGGCTGCCATGCCGACGATCGCCGACTCCGTGATGGGGGTGTCGATGACGCGGTCGTCACCGAACTCGGTCCACAGTCCCTGGGTGACTCCGAAGACGCCGCCGAAGGCCTCGATCGATTTGTCCGGGTTGATTCCTCCCTTGCCACCGCGCAGGTCCTCACCGATGAGAACCACGTCGGGATCTTCGCGCATCGCATCGGCCATGGCCGCGCGGATGCCTTCGCGAAAACTCATTTTCGTCATGACGAATAGCTCCTGTCAGTACCGGTCGGGTACGAATCAGTACGAGACGTAGACGTCGGTGTCCACGTCGGAGGGGTCGGGCAGGGCGGCGGCGCGGGCCGTGGCGACGGCGGCGTCCACACGTTGTTCGCTTTCGGAATCGATCAGGGCCAGCTCGGCCGGGTCGAGGACGCCGTCCGTGCGGTCCCGGAAGATCGACAGCGGATCGGTCTTGGCCTTGAGCTCTTCGAGCTGTTCGGGGGTGCGGTAGAGCGCTTGGTCACCTTCGAAGTGGCCGTAGAAGCGGTTGCACTTGGCCTCGATGACGGAGGGGCCGCCGCCCGTGCGGGCTCGTTCGATGGCTTCTCCCGCGGCTTCGTGGACCGCGAAGAAGTCGGTGCCGTCCACGGTCACGGCCGGTAGTCCGAAGCCCTCGGCACGCTTGGCAATGCTTGGAGCACCGACGGCGAACTCTGCACCCGTGGCCTCGCCCATTCCGTTGTTCTCGAACACGAAGACCACGGGGAGGTTGAGCACCACCGCCATGTTCATCGCCTCGAGCACAAGGCCCTGGTTGGAGCCGCCGTCGCCCGTAAAGGACACGGCCACGTTGCCGTCGCCCTTGTACTTGGCGGTCAGCGCGGCGCCGATGGTGATGGGCGGGCCGCCACCCACGATGCCGTTGGCACCGAGCATGCCCGTGGCCAGGTCGGCAATGTGCATGGAGCCGCCCTTGCCGTGACACAGGCCTTCCTTGCGCCCGAAGATCTCGAGCATCATTCCCTCGATGTCACTGCCCTTGGCGATGCAGTGGCCGTGACCGCGGTGGGTGGAGGCGATCTTGTCCGCCGGGGTCAGGTGCTCGCACACGCCGACGGCGATGGCCTCCTCACCTGCGTACAGGTGGATGAACCCGGGGATGTCACCTCCGGTGTTCTCCTTGTGCAGCCGGTCCTCGAATGCCCGGATTTCGGACATCTTCCGGTAGGCATCCAGCAGCTGCTCTTTTGACAACTCTGACAACTCCATGTCCAGACCTCACTTCTTTGTGATGCACGGCCGCCCTCGGCATGGCGCTCGCGGCCGCGAGTCCCTGAACCATAGGGATGTGCCCCTGGACTCGCGCCGGAGAGGTGCGTATGACGCCCGTGCGGCCCGGCTCACAACGGCAGACGCCCGATTGCAACGGCATGCAACGTTCCCTGGCCTCCCACAGACCCCCGCCGATAAACTCAACGTGGCCCCCATCACATTTCCAGGAGGTCGCCATGGTGCAGCAGGCACGGCTGGAGCCCGCGTTCTTCTCCGACGTGGACCCCGTCGATTACGCGCACGTGCTGTCCGAGGTGCACCAGGCCCGCCTGGCCGGTCGGCCCCTGCCCGCCCGGCCGCGGCCGGTCATCGAACACTCCTGGAATCGCATGCAGCGCATCGGGGTTCCCGTGGAGCGTCAGGACCCCGACGTCGACGAGACCGCGGCCGCCGATGCCCGTGCCGCCATGGTCACCACCTACGGGACCACGGCGGGTGGACTCGAGAAGCTGGTCGGCTCGATCCTGGGCCCCACCCTGGCCGACTCCGGGCTGGTGGGGGTCTTTGCCACCGCCGATGCGCGGGTGACCAGGCGGTTCGGTGACTGGAACGTGTTGCAGGCCGCCGACGGCATCGGCTTTGTCCCCGGTGCCCGGTGGGGTGAGAACAGCGTGGGCACCAATGCCATCGACATGGCCACGCGTCTGGGCCGCCCCATCCAGGTCCACGGCCCCGAGCACTGGTGCCTGGACCAGCACCTGTGGTCCTGCGCTGCGGCTCCGCTGCACGATCCCGCGAGTGGGCAGACCATCGGGGTGCTGGACATCTCCGGGCCCTTGGACGAGGCGCATCCGGCGATCCTTGGCCTCATCAAGTCCGTGACTGCGCAGGTGGAGTTGTCCCTGCGCAACGCGCATCTGCGAGAGCTGGAGCGGTTGCGGACCCGGTCCTGGCATCTGGTGGCCGACCTGCAGGTTCCGTGGCTGCTGTGCGATCGCCACGGGTGGGTGCTGGGTGCCAGTCACGTGGTGCCGACGGAACGGATCTCGCTGGGCACGGACAAGGCGCCCTTGCGGAGTGGTCGTCAAGTGGTGCCCGGGGTGGGGTTGTGCGAGGTGGACAACCTGGGCGACGTCGTGCTGATCACCCAGGTCAGCCCCACCCACGCCGACCACGCCTATGTCCTGGACCCGGCCGCGTCCACCCTGGAGATCGAGCTCGGGGACCGTACGACGACGCACCACCTCAGCGGCCGCCACACGGCCATCATCCTGACGCTAGCCGGGGCGCACGGGGCCATGACGCCCACCGAACTGGCGATCGCCGCGTGGCCCAAGCCGGGCATTTCCGACGTCGCCGTGCGGGCGGAGGTCAGTCGACTGCGCAAGCGGTTCCCGAGTTTGGTGTCCGCGGCGCCGTACATGTTGCAGGCGGAGGTTCGGGTGCGGTGAGGGGGTGGGACACGGTTCAGCACATCACTGGCAACGTGCCCAATTGCAGCTCCGCTGAGAGGGCGGTGAAATGACCACCGGAACGAAAAATCAGAAGCAGACAAAATCAGACCTGGTACAGACGGGTAGATTTTTTGTCATCGTCGGGTTATTCGTTGCCCTGGCTCTGTTCCTCCTGGATCCCCGCGCCACAGACACGAGTCCGGGAGCCGTTCTCATTGGGCTCGGGGTCGTGCTGGCCATCATTGGTTGGATCCGGGGCGCATTGGTGAATAGAACAACGTTTACTCGCAACCTCGAATAAATAACGGTTGAATGTGAAGGAAGCGCCACCTCGCATGCAATGACCAACCTATACCGTCAGGTCATCAGATCATGTTGGGGATGACGTTGGCCTCGTTCAGCGTCAGGGTGCGGTCAATCGCGTGCAGCATGATCCCCAATACGAGATTGACCTGGCTGGCCTTTTTGCCGAGCCGGGAGCGCCCGGACCAGCGGTCGGGTTCGAAGCCCCATCCGCGCAGCAGAGTAGCTGCGCAACCACGCTCCAGGGATGGGCATCAACGACAGGCCCACAAGCACTTACCTCGTACGGGGCTGCTCACAGTGCTCACTCCAGGCCCGCGGCGTCGGCAGCAACGCACCAGCACCTCCGGCCCGAAATGGTCACGATCAAGTCGGGGATTCGAGAATCCTCAAGACCTCTGAACCCACCAGCTCAGGGTCAGTCAGTGGAATGAAGTGCTGAGAGTTATGGGCCTCTACGTGACGCCCACGTGGGTAGAGCCCCGCGGAACGCCGATGTGCTTCGATCAACTCCTGACGGCTCGACCCGCAACGTGTCTTCTTCGTGCCACTGATCACAGTGACCGGCACATCGATCACATCAGGATCGCACCTGAGCATTTTCAGACCGTTACGAATCTGGCGGTCCTCCGCGGCAGTGGCTCGCACTGCGGCGAGCGTCGTCGACTCCTCAACTGCGCCTCTGAGGTGCTTACGCAGGCCAACGCCCCTGATCACTGCATTGAGTACACACCGCAGAATCCCCATTCGTGCCAAGACCGGCATCACAGCAGACTGCACTGCTGTAATCACCGCGTTGCCCTTCGTGAAATAGACCGTGGCACCTTCGTCAGAGGGATCGACCAACACCACTCCGCGCACTATTTCCTTTGCAGGACCACTGGCCGCCCGTCGGACGATTGGTCCACCCCAGGAATGACCAACCAGGACCACTCGACTGCCCTGGTTACCGACGACGCATGACAGATCTGCAGCGAGCCTGTCCAACGTCGGATGCTGGTCATCCGGCGTGCTCTCGCCGATCCCGGCTCGGTTGTAGGCCACCGCTCTCACGCGAGCAGGAAGTTCCTGGGCGACCAGTCCCCAGGACCGTGCGCCGGCGCCCAACCCCGCCTCAAAGACGACCACTCCGTCACCGCTGCCCCACGTGAAGGTCTGAAGTTTGCGGCCATCCGACGTCTCTACCCAACTCACACTCGGGTTCATGCCAGCAGGCTATCCACGTCAGGAGACGGCACGGGCTCTGGTCCGTTGGGGCGTGAGGAACGAACTGGTGACAACTGATCGTTAGCGCTTAGGGGCGCTGGCGGGGAGGATGTCATCATGCCTGGTCCCTATCCCAGAGAGTTCCGCGAGGATGTTGTCGCGGTCGCTCGGCGTCGTGAGAGCGGCGTCACCATCAAACAGATCGCCACGGATTTCGGTATCAGTGAAGCGACGTTGCAGAACTGGCTCCGTCAGGCCGACGTCGAGGACGGCAACCGCCCAGGTCAGACTGCGGCGGACGCGGCGGAAGCTCGTGAGTTGAAGAAGCGGATCCGCCTGCTTGAGCAGGAGAACGAGGTGCTCAGGAGGGCTGCGGCGTATCTGTCGCAGGCGAATCTGCGCCTTGGTGGTTCCCCAAAATGACATACCCGCTCGTTGCTGAGCTTGCCGGATCGGGGATTCCCGTGACGGTGTCGTGCCGGGTTCTCAAGCTCGCCAGACAGCCCTACTACCGGTGGCGGAACGATCCTGTGCAGAACGCTGACGTTCTCCGTGCGTATCGGATCAACGCACTGCGGGATGCCCACGATGACGACCCGACGTTCGGATACCGATACCTGGCAGACGAGGCTCGGCGGGCCGGGTGGCGGATGAGTCGGCGGACGGCGTGGAAGCCGTGCTCGCAGGCCGGGATCCTCTCTGAAACGCCCCGGGTTTGTTAGAGGCTCGCAAGTGCCGCGTCGGCGGGTGCCGGTGCGGGGTGGTTGTGATGGTAGGTGTCCTCGAGCTCGACGGGCGGGATCATGCCGATCTCGCCGTGAAGTCGCCGGTGATTGAACCAGTCGATGTATTCCGCGGTCGCGATCTCGAGGTCGTCGATGTTCTTCCAGGGCCCGCGGTTGCGGACCAGTTCAGCCTTGAACAGCGAGTTGAAGGCCTCGGCCAGGGCATTGTCATACGAGTCGCCGGTGGAGCCGACCGAGGCGGCCGCGCCGGCCTCAGCAAGACGCTCGGTGTAGCGGATGGCGACGTACTGAACGCCCTTATCGCTGTGGTGCGTGAGCCCGGAGACGGCCTGGCCTGCGTGATCGCGGGTCCAGATGCCCATCTCGAGCGCGTCCAACGCGAGGTCCGTCCGCAGCGACTTCGACAGCTGCCAGCCGACCACGCGGCGGGAGAACACATCGATGACGAACGCGGCATACACCCAGCCGGCGAAGGTGCGGCAGTAGGTGATGTCCGCGACCCACAACTGGTTCGGAGCGGTCGCGGTGAAGTCACGTTCGACCAGGTCAGGACGATTATCCGGGCCACGACCGGAGATCGTGGTGCGCGGGCCCTTGGCCCGGCTGACCCCTCGCAACCCCGCGCCGCGCATGAGCCGCTCGACCGTGCAACGCGCGATGACGACGCCCTCGCGGCGCAGCTGGGCGTGGACCTTCTTCGCCCCGTAGACGCCGAAGTTCGCCGCATGGACGCGGTGGATCTCGACCAGCAGTTCCTCGTCGCGTAGTGCTCGCTTCGAGGGTGGGCGGGTCTTGAACGCGTAGTACGTGCTCGGCGCGATCTGCGTGCCCGCTGCGGTCAGCGTTCGACAGATCGGCTCGACGCCGAACTCATGCCTGTACTGGTCGATGTACTCCACGATCAACGCTGTGGGCGGTCGAGCTCCGCCGCGAAAAAGCCGAGGCTGACCTCAGGATCGAGTTCGCCCTGCGCAGCTCACGCACTTCCTTCTCCAGCTCGACCAGGCGCTGGGACTCGCTGGTCGTGGTCCCGGGACGGTGCCCCTCGTCAACCTCGGCCTGCACGACCCAGTTCCTCAGAGTCTCAGGATTGATCCCGAGCTGCTCGCCCACACGGCGAAACGTTCCCGACCTCGTCGATGGATCGCGCCGTGACTGAACTGCCATCCTCGTGGCTCTCTCCCGAAGCTCGTCGGGGTACTTCCTCGGTGCTGCCATGCTCCTCATCCTCCCGTGGGATCACAGCCTCCACCAGACCCGGGGCGATTCAAATCCCGGGCGGTGCGACCAGATGACCCCAGCGCCGCAGCAGTTCTTACGTGCGCACAACCCAAAGGAGAGACCATGAACGACTCTCACAACACGAACCGGCAGAACCAGGACGAATCACAAGCCGCACCGTCGAGCATGGACATGGCCGGCACGTCCCAGAACAGGGGCGAACCCGCCGCTGGCGCTGACCAGTTCAACGACACCGTTGATCGCAAGCTCCAAGAAGACGCCGATCCTTCTCAGGAGGCGGACCCCTCGCCGCTAAACGAGGAGCGGCCCGGCATGGAGGAGGACGAGGACAGCGTCGTCAACCCGAAAAACGCCTAGGAGATCGCGCGGGTAGAGGGGTCGGGTGCCGCGTGTCGGTGACGCGAGACAGGCACGAGCCTCGGTAGAGGTAGGAACTGGGACGGCTGGGCCACTAGAGGCGGGGGTCATCGTGCGATTTCCGTAGTCGGGGATGGCCCGGTCCGATGATGGGTGGGTAGTTCCACGGTGAAGACCGCGCCCTGCCCGACACCGGGGGAGGCGGCGGTGAGGCGTCCGCCATGGGCTTCGGTCAGGGCCTTGGAGATGGTCAGCCCGATCCCGGAGCCACCGTGGTCGCGGTCGCGGGCGGTGTCGCCGCGGTAGAAGCGTTCGAAGAGGTGGGGCAGCTGCTCGGGGCTGATGCCGTCGCCGGTGTCGGCGACACGGATGGCCACCCGCCCTGGGACCTGTCGGATGGCGCTGAGCGTGACCTGTCCGCCGGGTGGGGTGTGGCGCAGGGCGTTGGAGAGCAGATTGCCCAGCACCTGGCCCATGCGCTGCCGGTCGGCCGAGATGTCCCCGGCGGCCTCGCCGACGTCGACGTTCAGGGCCACGCCTTCGGCGGCGTAGGCCTCCCGGTGGGTCTCAGCGGCTGCGCGCACCAGCTCGACCACGGGTTGTTCGGCGCGCTCCAGGACGATGCGGCCCTCCTCCGCGCGGGAGACGTCGTGGATGTCCTCCACCAACCGGGTGAGTCGGGCCAGCTGATCCCCCATGAGCTCGCTGGTGGTCGCGTCCCAGTGCGCGACCCCGTCCTGAAGCGCCTCCAGGTACACGGTGAGCACAGAGATGGGGGTGCGCATCTCATGGGCCAGGTCGGAGAGCATCCGTCGGCGGGTGTCCTCGGTGCGCTCCAACTGGGCGGCCATGGTGTTGAACGCCCCGGCCAGGGCATCCACCTCCGCGCCGGCGCCCATCG
Source organism: Kocuria soli (assembly GCF_003797835.1). Lineage (GTDB taxonomy): Bacteria > Actinomycetota > Actinomycetes > Actinomycetales > Micrococcaceae > Kocuria > Kocuria soli. Next base: position 15,712 of record NZ_RKMF01000013.1, on the reverse strand, counting down.
CGGGGACCCGGGTGTCAAAGCGACCGCGGGCCATAGCCTGGGCCGCCTGGGCGAGCGCGTCGATCGGGCGCTGGAGGCGGCGGGTGAACAACCACGTGACACCCAGCGCGCACACCAGGGCAGTGGCCAGGGCCACCCCCAGGGTCCAGAGGTTGGTGTCGCGGTAAGCCTGTTCCACATGCATCAGCTGGGTGGCACCCTGTCCGGCCCCAGCGCGCAGCAGGTGTTCGTGGAAGATCGCCGGGCCGGCCAAGGATGCGGCGAGGACCGCGGCAAGGATACTGGCGATCACCACGATGGCCTGAGCCAGGAAGAACCGGGAGGCCAACCCCCGTGGGCGGTGCCCGCTCATCGGCTTGCCATCCGGTAACCGACACCGCGGACTGTGCTGATGCAATCAAGATCGGGTTGTGCGTCCATGAGCTTGCGGCGCAGATGTCCGATGTGCACGTCCACGATCCGCTCGTCGCCCACCCAGGACGGATCCCACACGATGTCGATGAGCTGACGGCGGGAGTAGGCCCGCCCGGGGCCGGCCGAGAGGGTTGCCAGGAGGTCGAACTCGGTGCGCGTCAACGCGACAGCGTCTCCGGCCACCCGGGCCTCGTGGGCGGCGAGGTCGATGGCCAGGTCCCCGAAGACCCGTGGTGCCTCTCGAACGGCGACGGTGCGCGGGCGGCGCAGCACGGCATGGACCCGGGCGACGAGTTCGCGCACGCTGAAGGGTTTGGTGATGTAGTCATCGGCCCCCACCTCCAGTCCGGCCAGCTTGTCGTCCTCGTCCCCACGGGCGGTGAGCATGAGCACATAGCACTCGGAGAAGGACCGAAGGGCGCGGCACACCTCGATCCCGTCCAGTCCTGGCAGTCCCAGATCCAGGACCACCACGTCCGGGTGCTGGCTTCGGGCTGCTTCAAGGGCGGCGGGACCGGTGTGGGCCTGGCCCACGGTGTAGCCGGCGCGGACGAGATAGGTCGCGATCATCTGCGCCAGGGGCTTCTCATCGTCGACCACGAGCACCCGTCCCGGAAGGGTCGCGGAATCGGTGCCAGGGTTCATGCCTCCAGTGTGGCCCCCACGCTGTGGCCGGGTCACCGCAAGAGCGCTGACTCTCCGCAGTCTTCGCTGAATCTTCAAGAAAAACCCAGTCATTGTGCCCGCGCCCGGATCCAGAATGGTGGTCGTCGTTCGTGCCCTGCTGTGCCTCGGAAAGGAATCATGACTCAGGTTTCCCGCAGACGGTTGATGACTGGTGGCTTCGGCCTGCTCAGTGCTGGTGTCCTGGCAGGGGGTGCACCTGCCATGGGTTCCTCCGCGGCACCGTCACGTCCCGGCCGGGCCCTGGTGGAGAAAAAGCTTGTCGCACAGCCGGCGACCCTGGACCTGGGAGGCCTGCCGGTCGATACGTGGGCCTACGGTGACACGGTCCCCGGACCATTGATCCGGGCCACGGCCGGGGATCGGCTGCGGATCACCGTTGAGAACCAGTTGCCGGCTGAGACCACCGTGCACTGGCATGGCATCGCCCTGGAAGCCGCCGCCGACGGAGTGCCAGGGCTGACCCAGGACCCGATCGCCGCCGGGAGCACCTACACCTACGACTTCACCGCACCGGATCCGGGGACCTACTTCTACCACCCCCACGTCGGGGTCCAACTGGACCGGGCTCTGTACGCCCCGCTGATCATCGACGACCCCAGAGAACCAGGGCGCTATGACCACGAATGGGTGCTCGTGCTCGATGACTGGCTCGACGGCACGGGACGCACTCCCGAGGAAGTGCTCCAGATGCTCACCTCCTCCAGTGGGAACGAGGCCGGCCACGGAGGCATGGCCGGAATGGGCCACGGGGACATGGACATGAGCTCCCCGGAGGCCATGGGCGGTATGGATCACGGAGCAATGATGGGCGGTGGAGACTCGCCCTACGGCCAGGACGCTGGGGACGTCACCTACCCGCACTACCTGATCAACGGCAAGGTGCCGGAGGCCCCGGATGTGCTGGCCGCCAAACCGGGGGACCGGGTGCGGCTGCGGATCATCAACGCCGCCGCCGACACCATCTTCACCGTCGCTCTGGACGGGCACCGCATGGAGGTGACACACACCGACGGGTTCCCCGTGAAGCCGCAGGAGACGGACGCGCTGGCCATCGGGATGGGTGAACGCTACGACGCCACCGTCACCCTGGCCGACGGGGTCTTCCCGTTCGTGGCCGCCCCCATGGGCAAGGACGGCCAAGCCCTGGCCTTGATCCGCACCGGCCCCGGCGCCGCCCCAGCCCCGACGGTGACCCCGAAGGAACTGCGTTGCCCGGCCTTGATCGGCGCCGACCTGGAACCGGCCGAGACCGCCCGGTTGGAAACCCGAGACATCGACGTGGCCCTGCCTATGGCGATGACCGGACAGATGGACCCGTACCAGTGGGGGTTCAACGGCGCCCCCTACGGCAAGAACGATCCACTGATGATCCGAGAAGGCCAACGCGTCCAGCTGGACGCGACCAACCAGACCATGATGCCCCACCCGCTGCACGTCCACGGCCACACCTTCGCCCTGCCCAACGGATTGCGCAAAGACACGGTCATGCTCGCCCCGATGCAATCCCTGGCCCTGCAACTGCAAGCCGACAACCCCGGGAATTGGATGGTCCACTGCCACAACCTCTACCACGGCGAGGCCGGAATGATGATCGAGATGAGGTATCGCTAATGACCCTGATGCCCCGACGGGCTCTCCTCAGCTTAGGCCTGGTCACAGGAACCGGGCTGGCGGTCGCAGCCTGCTCCCCGCAGCCGGACACCTCCACATCAGCCCCCTCCGGTGAGGGCGCCGGCGGGGCCACGGCGATCACCCATGTTCATGCCATCACGCGCGCCCCGGACGACGGGGTCGTGCTGCTGGCCACCCACGAAGGCCTCTACCGTCTCGAGGACGGGGACCTGACCAGGGCCGGGCCCATCGTGGATCTGATGGGCTTCACCATCGCCGCCGACGGCCGCTACCTGGCCTCAGGCCACCCCGGCCCGGGTGTGGACCTACCCGAGCCATTGGGGCTGGCCGAGTCCACCGACGGCGGGCAGAGCTGGAGCGTGCTCTCTCGCGGCGGGGAATCGGATTTCCACGCCCTGGCTGCCGGCCCCGCCGGGATCGTCGTCTTCGACGGGCAGCTTCGGTTCAGCCCCGACGGGCGCACCTGGCAGACGCGCTCCATCCCCTCCGCCCCGGCCTCCCTGGCCGTGTCCCCGGAATCGGGCGTGGTGCTGGCCACCACGGAAAACGGCGTGCTGCGCTCCACCGACGACGGCGCCAGCTGGTCCCCCTTGAACACCCCCCAGCTGGCCTCGTTGGTGGCCTGGGCCGATGACCGCACCATCGTCGCCGCCGGGATCGACGGGCGCCTGCTGACCAGCACCGATGCCGGGGCGAGCTGGACCTCCAGCCAAGAACCTATCGGGGAGGTCACCGCCCTGGGCGCCAGCCGCACCGATGACGGGGACGTGGAAGCGCTGTTAATGGCAGACAACCAGGTGCTGCGCACGGTGGACGGGGGAGCGATCACCCAGCAGCTGTTGTGATAACCGGCACTGCGAGCTGACCAGGGTTGACACCCGCAGGGTGGGCCCGACGCAACAAGACAACATCAGGGAGACGATCATGAGCGAGGCCTCTGCGCATCAGGGGGCTGGCCCGGTGGTGAGCGCCGAAGGCGCGGCCATATCGCGGAAGCGGCTGAGCGGCATCGACGCAGCACGGGAGTTGGCTCTGATCGGGTTGACCGCCATCCACTACCTGCCCGCCCTGCTGGCCGGAGCGGGGATAGGAAGCATTACAGCTTCCCGGGAAACCCCTCGCCAAACATACCCCCGGGGGGTATTGTTGGGATGAAGGAGGCAACGATGACGGATCCACATCCCCACCACCAGGGTGGGACCTCGCCCTTGCACGAGGCCCCCACCCCCGAACACCCCCATGATTCCCAGGACGAGCACTCGGGCCACCAGGGACACGGCGACCACGGAGGTCATGGCGGGCATGACCATGTGGCCATGTTCCGTCGCCTGTTCTGGATCTCCCTAATCATCTCGATCCCCACGATCCTGCTCAGCGGCAGCTTCGCGCACCTGCTGGGCTACCGGCTGCCGGACAACGCCCTGATCACCTGGGTCCCCGTGATCCTCGGCACCGTGCTCTACGTCTGGGGCGGGCGTCCGTTCCTGACGGGCGCGGTCGACGAGCTTCGGCAGCGCAAGCCCGGCATGATGACCCTGATCGCCCTGGGCATCTCGGTGGCGTTCTTCGCATCCTGGGGCAGCCACCTCGGGCTGCTGCCACCGGACCTGGAGTTCTGGTGGGAGCTGGCGCTGCTGGTCGTGATCATGCTGCTGGGCCACTGGGTCGAGATGGCGTCGCTGGCCCGCACCTCGAGTGCGCTCGATGAGCTCGCGGCCCTGCTGCCCGACGAGGCCGAGGTGGTTGACCCTGACGGTTCGACGCGCACGGTCGCGCCCTCGGACCTTGCCGTCGGTGACCGCGTGCTCGTGCGCCCGGGCGGGCGCATCCCCGCCGATGGTGAGGTGGTCGAGGGCGAGGCCGATATCGACGAGTCCATGGTCACCGGTGAGTCGGTGCCCGTCACGCGCGGTGCGGGAGCCCGGGTCGTGGCCGGCACTGTGGCCACCGATCGGCCCTTGACGCTCGAGGTCACCGAGATCGGCGAGAACACGGCGCTGGCCGGTATCCGGCGTCTGGTCGAGGACGCGCAGTCCTCCTCGACCCGGGCCCAGCGCCTGGCGGACAAGGCGGCGAACCTGCTGTTCTGGTTCGCCCTCATCGCGGCCGCGATCACTGCCGTCGTGTGGGCGATCCTCGGCACACCCGGCATGGCGCTGGTCCGTGTCGTCACCGTCCTGGTCATCGCCTGTCCCCACGCCCTGGGGCTTGCGATCCCGCTGGTCGTCTCGATCTCGACCGGACGGGCCGCCCGCCAGGGCATCCTCGTCTCGGACCGCCAGGCCCTCGAGGGGATGCGCAGCATCGACACCGTCGTGTTCGACAAGACCGGCACCCTCACCCGCGGTGAGCCCGCTCTGCTGGGCGTGGCGCTGGCACCGAACGCCCCGGCGGGGATGGATGAGAACCGTCTCGTGGCCCTGGCAGCCGCGACCGAGGCGCAGAGCCAGCACCCCCTGGCGCGGGCGATCGTGACCGCCGCACAGGACCGCGGCCTGGACGTGCCGCGGGCCACCGGCCACGACAGCGCGACCGCGGTCGGCGTCTCGGCCACGGTCGAGGGCACCGAGATCCGCGTCGGCGGCCCCGCGCTGCTCAGCCAGGCCGGCGCGCAGCCGCTGCCTACCGATGCATGGGATCAGGACGGGCGGATCGTCCTGCACGTCCTCGTCGAGGGCCGCGTTGCCGGGGCCCTGGCCTTGGCCGACGAGGTCCGCCCCGCGGCCCGCGAGACGATCGAAGCCCTGCACCGGCTGGGGATCGAGACCGCGATGCTGACCGGCGATGCCCGCAACGTCGCCGAGGCCGTCGGCCGCGACCTGGGCATCGACCGCATCGAGGCCCAGGTCCGCCCCGAGGAGAAGAACGCCCGGGTCCGCCAGCTGCAGGAACAGGGCAAGAGGGTCGCGATGGTCGGCGACGGTGTGAACGATGCTCCGGCTCTGGCCCAGGCCGATGTCGGGCTCGCCATCGGTGCCGGCACCGATGTCGCGATCGCCTCGGCCGGGATCATCCTCGCCTCCGAGGATCCGCGCGCGGTGGTCTCGGTCGTGCGGCTCTCACGCGCCTCATACCGCAAGATGGTGCAGAACCTGTGGTGGGCTGCCGGCTACAACCTGATCTCGGTGCCGATGGCAGCCGGCGTGCTGGCCCCGATCGGGTTCGTCATGCCCATGGCCGTCGGCGCGCTGCTCATGGGCGCCTCCACGGTGGTGGTCGCGTTCAACGCGCAGACGCTGCGCGGCCTCGACCTCACCGCGGAAGGGGCGGCCGAATGGGCAAGGAACCAGACCTGACCCGGCCCGTCACCATGGCCCTCAACACTTCGCCCGCCTGTTCTCATCGGGCCGGCACCGAGGCTTTCGGGCGATCCGCGCCTGAAGGAACAGCAACGAAGCAGCATCAATGAAGGAGACGAGATGAAGAAGTCCAGCTGGACCACCGGCATCACCGCCACCGCGGCCGCGGCCGCGAGCATGCTCGCGCTGACCGCCTGCGGAGGCACCGCCGAGCAGGACGAGGCACAACCCGCACCCACGCAGACGGCATCCGAGGCGGCGGCTGCGCCGGCCACGCCGTCCGAGTCATCGGGCATGGACATGGGCATGGGCATGGATCATGGCTCCGGGGGTATGGCCGGGCACAACCCCGAGGGTGGGCCCCCGCCCGAGGGCATCGAGACCGCGCCCGAACCCACCTACCCGGTCGACTCGACGGTGGTCCTCACCGCCGATCACATGCCCGGCATGGCCGGATCGGAGGCCACGATCACCGGTGCCTTCGACACGACGGCCTACTCGGTGAGCTACACGCCCACGGATGGCGGCGAGCCCGTCGTCGACCACAAGTGGGTCGTGCACGAGGAGCTGGAGGATCCCGGTGAGGCGCCGCTTCCGGCGGGCACCGAGGTCGTCCTGAATGCCGATCACATGCCCGGCATGGACGGCGCGGAGGCGACGATCGAGAGCTCCACGCAGGAGACCGTGTACATGGTCGATACCACGATCGATGGCATGGAGATGACCAACCACAAGTGGTTCGTCGAGAGCGAGCTCCAGCCCGCCGAGTAAGCGCGAGGGACGGCGTCCCGGCCCGCGCGTCTTCACGAACTCTTCATGGCTTCGCCCTTCCGCTTCTCGCCGGTCGCTGTCTACGGTCAACGGAGCGGGTTGGGGCCTACCAACCCGCTCCGTTCGGGTCGGCAGACGGAGCGAGACCATGTCTCATCACGTGAGCTCGATGCTGGAGACGTACCCGAAGGACCTGGTCGTACTCGATCATGAGAATGCTCTCGGCGATGCGCAACGAGTTCGGCAGACACGCGGTCAGGAACGTCGAGGAAGGGTCCTGCGGCGTCGAGGCCGCCCCTGGCGAAAGCCCCGGCTCACCCCGCGGGGCGGTAAGGCCGATGGTCCAGCCGACGCTGGTCAGAGCGCGCTGGTGAACGTGGTCTCCCGGGCCCGACGCCGCTGAGCGCGGACCCGCCCCGCGGGCCTGACCTCGGTGGCCCATTCCAGCCCCGGGTGAGGGTGAGGGCGCGTGATTTTTCCGGGTTCGGTGGCGCCGGAGCAGGCCGTCATCTGGTTTACGGCAACAAGGGACCGTCGAGCGCCGCCCACAGGAGGCCGGCCAGGATACCCAGGGCCAGGCTCACGGTGGCGGCGACGCCGGCGGTGGCCGCCGGCCAGGCGGCGGTCCCGCCGCGTGGCGGGAAGCCCGGGGAGTCCTCGGCTGGGTGGGCGAAGACTGGGCCGAACCAGCGCAGGTAGTAGAACAGGCTGAGCGCGCTGTTGAGCATCACCATCAGTGCCAGCCATGTGTAACCACCATCCCAGGCGGCCGAGGCCGTGGTGAGCTTGCCGACGAACACCCCCAGCGGTGGGGTACCTACCAGTCCCAGCAGCGCCACAAGCAGCGCCAGTGCCAGGCCCGGTCGGGACCGGGCCAGACCCCGGTATGAGCCAAGTTCACGATGCCGGGGCAGGGCGGCCGTGACAGCGAAGGCCGCGACGTTGGTGACCGCGTAGGCGGCGAGGTAGAACAGCAGCGAGGGCAGGGCCAGGTCACTGCGCCCGGCGGCGGCCACGGGCACCAGCAGGAAGCCGACCTGGCTGACCGTAGACCAGCCCAGCAGTCGGCGGGGGTCGGCTTGCCAGTAGGCGGCCAGGTTGCCCAGCAACATTGAGGCGGTGGCCAGCAGCGCGGCGATGAGCAGCCAGGTCCCGTCGCCGTCGGGCAGCATGGCCACGAGCCGGTACACGGCCACCATCGCCCCGACCTTGGGCACAGTGGTGAGGAAGGTAGCGGCGGTGACCCCGGCACCCTGGGCGGCGTCGGGCACCCAGAAGTGTAGGGGCGCCCCGCCGGCCTTGAAGAGCAGGCCCGCAAGCACACCCAGCACACCGGCCCCCACGGCTGCGCCCGGTGCGGCGGGAAGCGCCTCCCGGAGCGCGGCATAGTCTGTGCTGCCGGCCAGTGCGTAGAGCACGGTGACCCCGAGCATCAGCAGGATCCCGGAGAGCGCGCCCAGCAAGTAGGTCTTCAGGGCCGCCTCCGCCCCGGCGGCCCCACCCCCCAGCCCAACGATCCCGTAGAGCGGGATGCTCGCCAGCAGGAACCCGACGATCAGCACCACCAGGTCGGTGGCCCCGGCGAGCACCATGACCCCGGTGGTCGCGAACAGCAATAGCGCGTAGGTGTCGGACTCCCGGGCGGAGCCGCCGATCTCGCCGGCGGCCACACCCAGGACCAGCAGGGTCGTGAAAGCGGCGATTACCCGGGCGGCATTGGTGGCGATGTCCACGGCGAAGGTGCCACTGAACGCGGCCTGTGTCGAACCGGCCATGGCAAGCGTGGCGGCCCCTGTAGCGCCCAGCAGGACGGCGGCGGCGAGGACTCGGGCGATCCACTGTCGATCCCGGGGCAGGAAGGACCCCCCTAGGAGCACCACGAGACCGCCGACGAAGACGATGATCTCTGGCAGCAGCAGCTCGGGCCGCATCTGCATCCCGGACATCCCGGCCTCCACCGAACTACCTCCCCACCAGGCCGACCAGCGCCGCCGAGGCCGGCCCGAGCACATCGAGCAGCACCCGGGGCAGCACGCCGATGAGCACCGATAGACCCAGCAATGGGACCACCGACCACAGCTCTTCAGCGCGGACGTCGGCGAATCCGGCGGATCGACCCTCCGTGGGTCCGGTGAAGACCCGTTGCAGGGCCCGCAGGAACAGAGCGGCGGTGACGAGGATGCCCAGCAGCGCGATCGCGGTGACTGGGGCGACGGCCACACTGCCGGCGAAGATCTGGAACTCCGCGATGAACCCCGAGAACCCCGGCAGGCCCAGGGATGCGAAGGCCCCGATCGCGAACAGGGCCGCGTAACGCGGGGCCGGGCCGGCCAGCCCACCGTAGGAACCCATGTCGTAGGTGCCCGCCCTCTTCTGCATCACCCCGGCCAGCAGGAAGAGCGCGGCGGTGATCAGCCCGTGGCTGACCATCTGGGTGACCGCGCCGGTCACCGCCACGGAACGAGCCTGGGCGGCATCGTCGACCACCAGCCCAACGGCCCCGAGGGCGAGGACGATGTAGCCCATGTGGTTAACCGAGGTGTAGGCGATCATGCGCTTGAGGTTCGTCTGGGCCAGAGCCACGAACGCCCCGTACAGCACCGAGACCACACCGACGGCCACGATCACCCATGCCCACGCCCGCCAGGCCTCCGGCAGCATCGGCATGGCGATGCGCACGAACCCGTAGGTCCCCATTTTCAGCAGCACCGCGGCCAGTACCGCCGATCCGGTGGCCGGGGCGTCCGTGTGCGCGGGCGGCAACCAGGTGTGGAAGGGCACGGTGGGGGTCTTCACGGCCAGACCCACCAGGATCGCTGCCAGCACCAAGCCTCCGGCCAGCGGGTTCCCGTCCAGCGGGGTGGCCGCGACCAGCTCCGGGATGTCAAAGGTGTGCGGGGTGGAGGCCACGTAGAGCCCGATGAAACCCAGCAGCAGGGAAAGGGAGCCCAGGAACGTGTAGAGGAAGAATTTCAGGGCCGAACGGGCGGAGCTGCCGTGCCCCCACCCGGCGATCACGAAGTACATGCCCACGATGGAGAGGTCGAAGAAGACGAAGAACAGGATGAGATCGGCCGCCACGAACACACCCAGACTCACGCCCTGCAGGAACAGGAACAGGGCCGCCTGCGCCCGGGGCCGGTCGTTGTCCCGGAAGGCGTAGACGGCGCAGGCCAAAAAGACCACCGCGGTCATCGCCAGCAACGGCAACGACAGACCGTCCACGCCCACGTGATAGCTGCTGCCCACCCCCGGGATCCAGGGCATCTGCTCTTCGAACGCCAACTCGTTCGCCCCCGGCGTCTCGTAGTTGGCCCAGAGCACACCGATGAGCACCAGTTCGGCCACGCTCACCGTGACCCAGATCCAGCGAGCGGCGGCGGGCCGGATCGCGGGGACCGCGGCCAGGACGGCGGCGGCCGCCAGGGGCAGGAAGACGATCGTACTGAGCATGCTCATCCCATCACGGCATAGACGGAGTAGGCGGCGACGCCGATCGCGAGGACCGCGACGGCCTGGAAGAGGTACTGGTGGATCGCCCCGGTCTGCGGGGCACGGGCCAGCTGTCCGAGCCGGCGGATCCGGGCGGCCACACCCTCGACGGTGGCGTCGATCCCGGCGTCGTCGATCTGGGCGGCGGCGCGCCCAGTGGCCTCGGCGGCGGCCGCAGTGGTCTCGATCCCAGGGTCGAGGACCCGATCGTCGACCTGTGCAGCTGCCCGGGCGATCCTGGGCACGGCCCCGGCCACGGCGTGCACGGCGCGGTCGAGCACATGGTCGTCGAACCGCGCCAGGGCGTGTGCCACGGTGAAGGCGGGGCGGACGACCACGGCGTGCGCGGCGGCCTCCAGGCCCAGCCAGTGCAGAGCCCACCCCGGCTCGGGGGCACGCCAGTGCAGCAGGGCTAGCAGCACGGCCAGGGCGAGCCCGGCCGAGACCAGCAGCCCCAGCGGGGACACCCCGCCGTGGCCGCCCAGCGCCTCAGCGAGCACCGGGCCGAGCGGCGGCAGGGCCAGCACACCCAGCACCGCCGCCCCGACGGCGAGCACCACCAGCGGGGCCTGCTCCAGCACCCCCACCTTTCCGGTGCCGCCCTGCTGCGCCTGCACCGGCACGCCGCGTCGCCAGACCGTCCACAGGGCCTTGCCCGCATAGGCCGCCGACAGGGCTGCCGCCAGGAGTCCGGCGGCATAGAGCCACGGGGAGGCCTCCAGCGCCCCGGCCAGCACAGCGTCCTTGGTCGCCCACAGCGACAGCGGGGCGATCCCGGCCAGGGCCAGCGCCCCGACGGTGGCGGTGACGCCCACCAGCCGCCAGCGACGGGCCACCCCCCGCAGCCGATGGAGCTTCTCGGTGCCCAATGCGCTCAGCCACGCCCCGGCCGCCAGGAACAACAGCGCCTTGGTCGCCGCGTGGGCCACCAGATGGGCCGTGCCCCCACTGACGGCGCCCACACCGGCGGCCAGCACCACGAAACCCATCTGGGCGACCGTGGAGGCGGCCAACAGTTGCTTGAGCTCCCGCTGTGCCAAGGCCACGGCCCCCAGCAGTACCGCGGTGACCACCCCGATCCAGGCCGCCGCCGGACCGGCCCACCCGGTCGCGGCCAGCAACGGCTGCATGCGCAACAGCAGGTAGCCGCCCATCGCCACCATCGCCGCCGAATGCAGCAGCGCGCTCACCGGGCTGGGACCGTTCATCGCCCCGGACAGCCAGAAAGAGAACGGTAACTGCGCGGCCTTGCCCAAGGCCGCCACCAAGATCCCGGCGGCGAGCACATCCCGCCATGGGGCGGCGGCATCCGGCAGGTCGGCCAGGGCCATGCCGGCCCCACCGGCCAGTGCCGCCCCCGCCGCCACGTAGAGGCCGAGGTCGGCGGTGCGGGTGGTGATAAAGGCGGTCAGCCCCGCGGAAACCCGGTGGGGCTCCCGCCACCAGAAGCCGATCAGGGCGTAGGAGGTCGCCCCCATGATCTCCCAGGCGAACAGCAACGCCGGCAGGCTCGCTGCCGCCGCGGTAGTCAGCGCCGCGGCGGCGAAGACCAGCATCAACCCGTGGAACCGCGCCCGGGAGGACCGGATGTTTCCGGCGGCAAAGACCAGCACCAGAAGGGTCACCGTGGTGACCATCGGTACGATCAGCGCGGCGAGGGCGTCGACCTCCAGGGCGAACTCGGCCCCCGCCACGAACGGGACCGCCAGCGTCGGGCGTGCCAGGGCAGCCACGACCCCCAGGGCGGTGGTCAGCACGGCAGTAGCCACCGCGATGGGTGCCGATGCTGCCTCGGCCCGGCGGGATAAAGACAGTCCGGCGCCGACCACAGCGGGGAGCACCACCATCGCCAGTAGGGCCGCCTGCCCCCCGGTCATCGGGCGAGGTCCTCAGCCATGTCGGTCATGTCGGTGCGCCGACGACGGTGCACCAGCGTGGCCACGGCAAAGCCCATAGCCATCTCTACGGTCATCGCCGCCAGCACCACCAACAGCAGCACCTGCCCGGACGGGTCCGGGGCCAAGAACCACCAGAACCCGGCCGCGGCCAGCAGCACCCCATTGATCATTAGCTCCAGGCCCATCATCACCATCACCACCACCTGCTGGGACAGCGCCCCGTAGAGGCCCACCGCGAACAGCGCGGCGGCCACGACCAGCACGGTCTGGAGCGTCATCGACCCACACCCCCGGCCTGAGGATCGTCCGCAGGGCGCCGGCGCAGGTCGTCGCCGAACCGGTCGTAGCGGCTGCGGTGGGCGGCCAACACCACCCCGGCCACGATCGTGGCCACCATGACGGGGCCGATCACCGCCATGACCAGCATCTTCTCCCCCATGATCTCCAGACCCAGGGCGGCGGTGACGTCCTCGGGCGGGACCCCGCGTCGTTCCGGCCACGGGATCAACAGCGCTCCGGCGGCCAGGAGCACGAAGACACCGGCGGAGGCGCCGATGGCGGTCTTCTTCCCGTGCGTCATGTCCATGGGCATCAGCGCCGGGTTCATGCCCATGAACATCACCATGTACACGGCCATCACCGCCATCTCCATCACCATCATCAAGATCGTGATGACCCCCAGATAGCTCTGGCCCAGCAGCAGGATCTGCACCCCTACAGCAATGAAGGACAGTGCCAGGGCATAGGTGGCCCGGGCCATCGAGTCCACCACGAACACGGCCACCCCGGCGGCCACCGCCACCACGGCCAGCACCCAGAACGCGATACCGATCAGCATGATCTCAGGCCTTCCCCACGACGATGAGAGCAACGACCAGGTCCTGCAGGAGCGCGGCCGGCAACATCACCACCCACCCGATCTCCATGAAGCGGTCCGGCCGGAGCGCGGGCAGCTTCCGTCGCAACCACACCAGCACGCCCAGCACCGCCGCGGTCTTCACCAGCGACCACGCCCAGCCCGGCAGCACCGGGCCGGCGCCCCCGCCCAGGAACAGCGGCACTGAGAACGCAGCACCCGCGGCCAGGAACGCATAGCGCCCGGCCAGGAAGACGAGGCGGTCCACCCCCGAAAGCTCGGATAGCACCCCGCCGGCGATGTCAGCGCCCAGAGCCGGGGCGGACGGCCCCCACACGGAAAAACCCGTGACACCCACGAGAAAGACCACGAACGCCACCGGCATCCACACCACGAACCACAGCCCCTCCTGGGCCGCGACGACGTCCCCGACGCTCAGGCTACCGGCCGCGATCGCCGGGGCCACCAGGGCGAACATCAGCGGCAGCTCGTAGGCCAGCCCGTGGGCCAGGAACCGGTAGCCGCCCACCAGGCTGTGGGTCGAATTCGCTCCCCAGCCCGCTAACCACACCAGTGCCCAGACCATGACGTCGACCGCGTTGAACCACACCACGCCCACATCGAGATCTGCCAGGGCCCACCATCCCAGGGGCACCACAGCCACCATCAGCAGCGCACCCATCAGCATCCCAGCGTTCCCAACCCGCCACAGCACGGCGTCAGCGGCCACTGTGGTGCGCCGCCGCTGGCGCAGCAGTCGGGCGGTGCCGGCCAAAGGCGCCCCCCAGCCACCGCCGAGGCCCTGCGCCCGGTCGGACAGACCAGCGTCCAGGGCAGCCGCAAACACGGCCAGACCGCCCAGCAGCACAGCTGCCAGGACAGCCCAGTAACCGGGCACGGTCATCACCACGGCCTCAGGCACGGGCCACCTCCCGGGCACCCGGGAGCGGGTCCAGGTCAAGACTGGCCACCGCCAAGCGCACAGTCGCCAGCTCCAGTCCCGTCATCAAGTGCGGTAGCTCGTCCCAGACCACCGCACCTGTCCCGGACGGATTCATCGGGCCACGGTCATGCACCTGGGCCCGCACCCGCTCTACGAGCGACACCAGGCGGTCGTGGGCGTCCCCGAGGCAGGACATTGGCAGGCCGTGATCTTCCAGGTCGGACGCCGTGAGCGGCAGCACGCCTCGCAAAGACCAGCGCAGCAACCGGGACCGCCGCACTGCCCGGTGCAGCCGTGTGACGGCGTCTCGTGCAGCATCCCCATTACCGTCGAGCAGCGCATCCCGAGCCCGGCGCGCACGGACGGCAACGTCCTCGGCCCCGGCCAGTGCCAACAAGGCCATGGCGTTGTCGCATCGCACCGCAGCCCACGGCGCTTGCGCGGGGTGTCCCTCGCCGGGCCCATGGTGGTGCGCATCGTCAATGACGGACGCCCCCGCCTCGACTACGACATCACCCTGCAACGCGCAACGTAATACCAGGCCGGCCGGCCAGAACGGCAGCACAGGACCCCACGGCAGATGAAGAACATCCATCTCGAGGCCGTCGCGGTCCTGACCTCCTGTCGCGAGTGGGATCCCTTCCGGGGCCATGTCGATCCCACCATGCCCGCCGTGGTCCATGCCGTCGTGGCCACCATGGCCCATGTCGCTGTGATCTGCGCTCTGGTGCTCCCCGTGATGGCCGTGGCCGCCGTGATCCATGCCGTCGTCGTCACTTTGGCCGTGGGGCTCGGGGAGCTGAGGTCTCTCTGGTCGGTTCTGGGCGTCCGCCCGATGGTGCGGGGTGTCGAGCAGCAAGGTGGCAGCGTCGTCGAGGGCGGAGCTCACGTGGGAGAGAGAGCCGATGTCGGCGCGCACACGCGGGCCGGGCATCTGCTCCCAAAGCTGACCCACGTTCTCAGCCAGCGCGGGGCCCGGGATGCCGCACACGGCAAGCACGTCCGCGTCTGCTGGTGTCCAGGCGGGGCGCCAGCCTCGGCGCAGCATCTGCTGTTCCAATCCGACACGGGTCCGCCACTCGCCGGGCACCTCGACCACGAGAACATGGGTAGCGCGAAGGGCATACCTGGCCAGGGCGTCGGTCAGACCCATCGGAAGGCTCCTTCCCTCCACGCCCACAGCACGGCGACGAGCAGGGCACCCAGGAACAGGAACATCTCTGCCACCGCGGAGGCGCCCTTCTCGAGCACAACCACCGCCCATGGGTACATGAACAACATCTCGACGTCGAAGGCAAGAAACACCAGAGAAGCCAAGTACCACCGGACGTGGAACCGGGAGAGAGCGTGCTCATTCGGGATCCAGCCGGATTGGAAGGGCAGAGAGACGATCAGACGAGCCGCAACGGCAGTGCGCCGGTGCAGGGCATAGAGAAACACCACGACGAGCATAGCCACCAACGCCATAGACACCAGCCCCGAATACATGGCGGTCCTCCAATCGGGGGGGGAACTTGTCCGAACGACTGCCAGGAGCAACTCGCCCGAGCCCCAACATACCCCGGCTAAGTATTCCCTGCTCTTTAGGAGCGTGGGCGTGAGGAACGAACTGATGACAGATTCGGTTTAGGCCGCGAGTGTGAGCGGCTCGGTTAGTTTCGCTTCGAACTCGATGGGCGTCAACCCGCCGAGCGTGTCCTGCGCTCGCTGCCGGTGATAC
>NZ_RKMF01000012.1 GCF_003797835.1 Kocuria soli | reverse complement strand
TATTACTCACCCGTTCGCCACTAATCCACGGTGCAAGCACCGCTTCATCGTTCGACTTGCATGTGTTAAGCACGCCGCCAGCGTTCGTCCTGAGCCAGGATCAAACTCTCCGTCAAAAAACAAAACACGTTTCAACGAAAACATCAAAACCCGGCCGAAAACCCACCCCACGATCACGGGAACGAAACCGTGAGGGCAGGCATCAACCAAACAAACAAAAAATTTGGTATCAACAAACAAACAAAACACTATTGAGTTCTCAAACAACAGGACGACGTTTTCGGATCTTTCCGCCTCCGTCGCGGACCGCTACGATACGCACCCTCACTGTTTCTCGCAAATCAACCGATCAGCCCGAGGGCATGCCTGTTGATCGTGCAGATCGTTGTGTGGGTGTGGTCTCGAAGTGGACCGGTCGCTCGTTCGGGTTCTTGCGTTCCCGCCGTCGTTGCGACAGATGTCAACTGTACACACGCCCCCAGGGTGCCGCAACTGGCCGATGCCCTCGAGGACGGTGCCCTCGCTCACACCCGCCCATCGGGCACTGCGCGTGGCGCGAGGTCAGCCTTCGAGTACCGCCGCAGCCATGTTCTTCTTCCCCCGTTTGAGCAGGACGTAGCGCTGCTGGAGGATCTGGGCGTCGGTGATCGTGGCCTCGGCGTCGGTGATCTTGACGTTGTTGACGGACACTCCCCCTTCGGAGAGGGTTCGCCGAGCCTCGGTCTTGGAGGCTGACAGTCCCGTGTCGATCAACAGGTCAACCACGTCGCGCCGGTCCGTCGGCACGGTTGCCGAAGGCAGCTCTGCCACGACGGCCGCCAAGGTGTCGGCATCGAGCTCAGTGAAGTCCCCTCGGCCGAAGACCGCCTCAGATGCGGCGATCGCTTGACGGGTTGCGGTCTCCCCGTGGACCAATGTGTTCACGTCGTAGGCCAGCTGCTTCTGCGCCTCCCGACGGAACGGCTCATCCTCCACCAGGCGCTCGAACTCTGCGATCTCTTCCCGGGTGCGGAACGTGAAGACCTTGAGACGGTCGATCACGTCGGCGTCCGCCGTGTTGAGCCAGAACTGGTAGAAGGCGTACGGAGAGGTCATCTCCGGGTTGAGCCAGATGGCGTTGCCTTCCGACTTGCCGAACTTGGTGCCGTCGGAATTCGTGATGAGCGGCGAGCCGATGGCGTGCACCGTCGCCCCCTCGACCTTGCGGATCAGTTCCGTTCCCGCGGTGAGGTTTCCCCACTGGTCGGATCCACCGGTCTGGAGAACGCAGTCGTAGTCGCGGTACAGGTTCAGGAAGTCGTAGCCCTGCAGCACCTGGTAGCTGAACTCCGCGTAGGAGATGCCCTCCTCGGAGTTCAGGCGCTTGGCCACGATCTCCTTCTTGATCATGGTGCCCACGCGGAAGTTCTTGCCGATGTCGCGCAGCAGGTCGATCGCGGAGAGATTGGCGGTCCAGTCCAGGTTGTTGACCATCCGCGCGGCGTTGTCGCCGTCGAAGGAGAGGAAGCGCTGGATCTGGACTCGCAGCGTGTCCACCCATTCCGACACGACCTCGCGGGAATTGAGCACACGCTCCGAGGTCTGCCGGGGATCGCCTATCAGGCCCGTGGACCCCCCAACCAGTCCGAGCGGCTTGTGGCCCGCGAGCTGAAGACGGCGCAGTGTCAGCAGCTGGACCAGGTGGCCCAGGTGCAGAGAGGAGGCTGTGGGATCGAATCCGCAGTAGTACGTGATCGGGTCACCGGAGAGTGCTTCTTCAAGCGCATCCTCGTCCGTGGAGACGTAGACCAGGCCCCGCCATTTGAGTTCCTGCCAGATGTTGGGGAAGGAGGGGTCGTTGTGCTGCTGCTCAAAGTCGATGCTTTCCGTCACTCGCACAAAAATACCAGGGCGTGCCCGTCACCCGGACGCTGTGCCGAGCGGTGCCGTCCTGGCCACGATGCCGCACCCGAGACGCAACGGACTGACTCAGGAGACCGGGGTCATCCCCGCGGGCAGGTCACCCGTGCCGATGACGCGAAGGCGCTGGGTCGGACGGGTCATGGCGACGTAGAGCGATCCCACACCGTCGTACTCGGTCACGATCTCCGAGGGCTCCACCAGGATCACGGAGTCGAACTCCAGCCCCTTGGCGTCCCAGGTCGAGAGAACGACGACCTGGTTGTCGACCCGCCGCATACCAGCACCGACCTTGCCCGGAATCAAACGGGACAATTCAGTCCCCAGGTGGTGAACCCTGTGCTCCGGTGCGATCACGGCGACCAGGCCGCCTTCGACCGCATCGATCTCCTCCAGGGTCTGTTCGGCAACGGCGCGGGTCAGGGCGTCGTCGTGATCCGATGTGGATTCGGCGGAGGCCTCGATCGGATCCGCCGTGCAAGGCAACACGGTGAGGATGGGCGGCACCCCGTCGCGCACCGCCTTGGGCGCCGGTATCTCGAGGCCAGCCGCGCGGGCGACGGCGACGGCGGCGTCCGCGATGGCCGCGGGGGTGCGGTAGTTGACGGTCAACTCGTCGAGTTCGAACCGGTCCTGGACAAAGGGGTCCAGGGCCGCGGACCAGGACGATGCCGCGGAGGCCGAACCGCCCTGGGCGATGTCGCCCACCACGGTGAAGGACTTCATCGGGCAGCGGCGCATGAGCACGCGCCACTGCATGGGGGTGAGTTCCTGCGCCTCGTCGACCACCACGTGGCCGTAGGCCCAGGTCCGGTCCGCGTGAGCGGCCTCGGCAGCCGTCATCCGGTGCTCGGACTCCTCGTTGAAGGCGGTGAGGTCGGCCGCCGTCACCACCCCGTCCACCCCGACGTCCTCGAGGGACTGGTGCATGTTGTACAGCGCCTTCTCGGCGTTCTCCGTGGCCTTGGCCCGCTCGGCCTCGGAGGTCCGCAGGCGTACGCCCGCTTCTTCCAGATCCCCGAGCAACTCGGCTGCCTCGTCCAGGAGAGGAACGTCGGAGACGGTGAGTGGGGCATCGGCGTCGCGCTGCAGCAGATCCCGTTCGGCCCTCGAATACGACCGGAAGGCGGAGTCCAGGTAATGCCGCTTGGCAAAGAGGTGCCGCACCAGGGTTTCGGGTGACAGCGGGAGCCAGCACAGGTTGAGCGCCTTGCGGATCTCCGGTGCCTGGCGCAGGTCCTCGACCAGGTACGAACGATCGATCGAATTGCCCGAACGCTTGTTCAGGTCATCGCCCAGGGTTTCCGCCAGCTCCCGCAGCACGATCTTGACGAACGTCGCGCGCGCCTCGTTGTGCGGCTTGCCCGTGGCTCGCGCCTTGTCGCGGGCTCGACGAATCAGCTTCCGTGGCAAACGCACGGTGTACGAGTCGGCTCGCAGTGTCTGATCCTTCGCGGGGACCTTCTGGCGGTCCCGGACGGCCTGCTGCATGACGTCGGCCATGTCCAGCCCCGCCTTGATCCGGGCAACGTCACGATTCCGTTCGGGGACCCCGTGGACTCCCGGGTACAGGTCGGCCAGCGAGGACATGACCACGCCCGTCTCCCCCAGCGACGGAAGGACACGGTCGATGTACCACAGGAACGACGACGACGGGCCGACGATCAGGACGCCTGACTTGCGGAGCCGCTCACGGTGTTCGTAGAGCAGATATGCGGCTCGGTGCAGTGCAACCGCGGTCTTGCCCGTGCCCGGTCCGCCCTGGACCACGTGCACCCCGGCAAGCGGTGCGCGGATGATCCGATCCTGTTCGGCCTGAATGGTCGAAACGATGTCCGTCATCCGGCCGGTGCGCTTCGAGTTCAACGCGGCCAGCAGGGCACCTTCGCCCTGGAGCACACCGTCGTCGTCGAGCATCTCGGGGTCAAGGACGTCGTCCTCGATCGCGGTCACGTCGCGGCCGTCCAGGATGAGATGGCGACGGCGCCGGACCCCCATGGGGTGGCGGCCGGTGGCCTGGTAGAACGCAGCCGCTTCACGGGCGCGCCAGTCCACCATCAACCGCCGGTGGTTCTCCGTGGCCAGGCCGATACGGCCGATGTAGCGGGTGTGTTCGCCGTCGTCGTCTGAGCTGTCCAGGCGACCGAAGACCAGGCGGTTGTCCACGGAGTTCAACTGGGCGAGCCGGTCCTCGTAGTGCGTGGCGAAAGCATCACGCTCGGAGCGGCTCTGATGATTGCTCCCCGCATCCACGCGACGCACCTTGTCCAGCTCCGCGGACTTCTCCTCCCGGAGCTGGTCCAGACGCGCGTACAACAGGCGCACGTACTCACGTTCCAGCTCCAACTGGCGCTCCACGCGCTGCACCGCACCGTTGGCGAGTTCCGTCATGCGATCGTTCTCCTCCGCTGATTCCAGACCCACCATGGTAGACGGCTCGGGGTGAACGTGAGGTGACCTCGGGTGACGGGACTGGTCCCCGCGGCGCGGCTCAGACGCGGTAGAGAGCGCGCACGCGGTGACCGCCGAGCTTGGCCCGCCCGCGGAGGTCGGTCAGTTCCATGATGAGACCGAATCCGGCGATGTGGAGTCCTGCCCGGTGCAGCAGTTGCCCGGTCGCCTCGAGGGTTCCACCCGTGGCCAGGAGGTCGTCGACGACCAACACGCGGGAGCCGCGGGCCAGGTCATCGGTGTGGATCTCCAGGGTGGCGGAGCCGTATTCGAGCTGGTAGCTCTGCCGGTAGGTCTCGCGCGGAAGCTTGCCCTCCTTGCGTACGGGCAACACGCCGCAGCCCGCCGAGCGTGCGACGGCACCGGCCAGGATGAAGCCGCGGGCCTCGACGCCCGCCACACAGTCGAACTGGCCTTCGAAGGCCTCCGCCAAGGAATCGACGGTGCGGGTGAACCCCTGCGAGTCCGCAAACAACGGCGTCAGGTCCCTGAACAGGATCCCCGGGTCCGGGTGGTCGGGGATCTTCACGCACAAGCGGTCGATCACCTGTTCGATGGACTCGGTGGGTTGCGCGGGCTGCTGCTGATTCACACGCGACATCGTAGCCGGTGGCGGTCATCCACGACGACGATTGCGAGTGACCGCGGCTCTGTACGGTGACACCGTGGGGTCCCCCGCCACCGCGAACCGCCACGGATACTCGGGGCCGCCGCCGGGACCGGAGACTCCGGTGCGTGCAGTTGTGACGATCTCGGCAACGGGGCCCCCACGACGGAGGGTCAGCCCCGTGGCCGCCAGGTCCGAGGTGAGGAGCGCGCCGTCGTCGGCCAGTGTCAGGGAGAGTGCCTGTGCGACATTGCCGGGACCACGGGCCAGGGCGAGGTCGGGAACCGGGGTGCGACGACGCACGCTGCGCCGCTGCCGGGCCAGTTCCGTTCCCTCCAGGACCTCGCCGGCGCGGATCAGACAGCCGCCCGCGGTTCCGGCGGGCCGGCAGACCAGGTTGACGGCGTGGTGCATGCCGTAGGTGAAGTACACGTACACGCGACCGGCCGGCCCGAACATGGAGGCATTGCGCGCCGTCCGCCCGTTGAAGGTGTGTGCGCCCGGGTCCGGGAGGTCGGAATCGGCGGGGCCGCCGTAGGCCTCGATCTCGGTCAGACGCAGCGTCACGGTCCCCTCCGGGCCGGTGTGCGACAGCAACGACCCCAACAGCAGAGGAGCCGCCTGCGGCGCTGGCAGTTCGAGGACGCCCAGCAGGTCGCGGTCCAGCCCCGGCTCCACGCACGGCTCCGGGCGCCCCTGTTTGCCCAGCTGCATCTCGCCGCTCAGGCCGAGACCACCGGGGTCCGGTTCTCGAAGTCGGCCATGGCGGCCACCCGCTTCTTGAGTTCCGCCAGCTGCTGCGCGACGGCGTCGGGGCCGGTTCCGCCCTGCGAGGACCGGGAGTTGAGCGAACCTTCGAGCGTCAGGACCTGGCGGACCTCCTGTGTGAGTCGGGCATCAATTGCGGTGAAGTCCGCGTCGGTGAGGTCCCACAGCTCGATACCGCGCTGCTCGCAGACCCGCACGGCGTCGCCGGCGATTTCATGGGCGTCGCGGAACGGGACGCCTTCCCGCACCAGCCACTCGGCGATGTCCGTGGCCAGGGCGAAGCCCTGCGGGGCGATTTCGGCCATGCGTTCCGTGTTGAAGGTGAGCGTGGCGACCATGCCGGAGACGGCCGGCAGCAGGACCTCGAGCTGGTCGATCGCGTCGAAGACCGGCTCCTTGTCCTCCTGCAGATCACGGTTGTAGGCCAACGGCAGTGCCTTGAGCGTGGCCAGCAGACCCGTGAGGTCACCGATCAGACGACCCGCCTTGCCGCGAGCCAACTCGGCGACGTCCGGGTTCTTCTTCTGCGGCATGATCGAGGACCCCGTGGAGAACGCGTCGTCCAACGTGGCGAAGGAGAACTCCTTGGTGGCCCAGGTGGTGATCTCCTCGGAGATCCGCGACACGTCCACGGAGAGCATGGCGCAGACCCACGCGAATTCGGCGTACACGTCGCGCGAGGCCGTGCCGTCGATCGAGTTGAACACGGCCGAGTCGAAGCCGAGTTCCTCCGCGACGGCGTTGGGGTCCAATCCGAGCGTGGAGCCGGCCAGAGCACCTGACCCGTACGGGGAGACCGCCGCGCGGGCGTCCCAGTCCACGAAGCGTTCGACGTCACGGACCATGGCCCAGGCGTGTGCCAGGAGATGGTGGGACAGCAGGATCGGCTGCGCGTGCTGCAGGTGCGTACGCCCCGGCATGGGTGCATACGGGTGGGCCTCGGCCTGAGCGATCAGGGCGCGCACGACGTCCAACAGGTTCTTGGCGATGATCGAGGCATGATCCCGCAGATACATCCGGCCCAGGGTCGCGATCTGGTCGTTGCGGGAACGTCCCGCGCGCAGCTTGCCGCCCAGCTCGGTTCCGGCGCGTTCGATCAGTCCACGTTCCAGGGAGCCGTGCACGTCCTCGTCGGACTCTGCGGGGACGTACTCGCCGGACCGCACGTCGGCCTCCAGCCGGTCCAGGGCATCAATCATCCCCGCGAGTTCGGCGTCGTCGAGCAGGCCCGCGCGGTGCAAGACCCGAGCGTGGGCACGGGAGCCCGCAATGTCGTACGGCGCCAACCGCCAGTCGAACTGCGTGGACTTGGACAGCGCGGCGAGCGCCTGGTCCGGGCCGCCCGCGAAGCGCCCTCCCCACAGCGCACCCTCGTTCGTCCCGTGCTTGACGTGCTCGGTCATGCTTCCCCTCGTGTTGCGTCCAGAAGTACTGGAACCAGAATACGGTCCCGTCACATTTGCGCTGACAGGAGACGACGACGGGCGCCCTCCGCGGACCGTCAAGCGAAGCAGGTCAAGGAGGGCGCCCGTCGTCGTCGTTCGGTGTCGGAACGATCAGAGACCTTCGGCGGCCAACCGCTGGTCGCGGGCGGAGGCGACCTTGGAGGACATGCCGAACAGTTCGATGAACCCGCGGGCCTGGGACTGGTCGAAGGAATCCCCTTCGTCGTAGGTCGCCAGGTTGAAGTCGTACAGGGAGGTGTCCGAACGGCGACCGGTCACAGTGGCCTTGCCCGCGTGCAGCGTCATGCGGATGTCACCGTTGACGTAGCGCTGCGTGTCGTCCAGGAACACGTCCAGGGACTTCTTGAGCGGGGAGAACCACTGACCGTCGTAGACCAGTTCGGTCCAGCGCTGACCCACGGTCTTCTTGAACCGGGCCTGCTCGCGCTCGATGGTCACGTTCTCAAGTTCCTGGTGGGCGGCGATCAGGGCCATGGCACCGGGGGCCTCGTAGATCTCACGTGACTTGATGCCCACCAGGCGGTCCTCGACGATGTCGATCCGGCCGACACCCTGGGCACCGGCGCGGCGGTTCATCTCCTGGATGGCTTCCAACGGGGTCACGGGGCGGCCGTCGATGGCCACGGGAATGCCCTGCTGGAAGGTCAGAACCACCTCGTCGGGTGCCGGGGCGAAGGCGGGATCGTCGGTGTAGTCGTAGACGTCCTTGGTGGGGGCGTTCCAGATGTCCTCCAGGAAGCCCGTCTCGATGGCGCGACCCCACACGTTCTGGTCGATCGAGAACGGGTTCTTCTTGGTGGTCGCGATCGGCAGGTCGTTGCGCTCGGCGTAGTCGATGGCCTTCTCGCGGGTCAGCGCCAGATCGCGGACGGGTGCGATGCACTTGAGGTCCGGGCCGAGGGTCTGGATGCCGACCTCGAAGCGAACCTGGTCGTTGCCCTTGCCGGTGCAGCCGTGGGCCACGGTGGTGGCACCGTACTTCTTGGCCGCGTCCACCAGGTGCTTGACGATCACCGGACGGGAAACCGCGGAGACCAACGGGTAGGAATCCATGTAGAGACCGTTGGCCTTGAGCGCCGGCATGCAGTAGTCGTTGGCGAACTCGTCGCGTGCATCGGCCACCACGGCCTCCACGGCGCCGCAGTCCAGCGCGCGCTGACGGATGGATTCCAGGTCCTCGCCGCCCTGTCCGACGTCGACGGCGCAGGCGATGACCTCTGCGCCGGTGGCCTCGCCGATCCAGCCGATCGCCACGGAAGTGTCCAGGCCGCCCGAGTAGGCGAGCACAACGCGCTCAGTCACGAAAGTTCTCCTTGCAGTCGTCAGGTCAAAACTCATGCATGACTATACACACCACGGTGTATTTATGCATCGCTGCCCGTTCGCACCGCGTCGTCCGACAGCTCGATCGTGCGCTTGAGGATCTTGCCGGTCGGACCCTTGGGCAGTTCTGCCACGAGCTGCCAGACCCGCGGGACCTTGTAGTTCGCCAAGCGTTCGCGCACGAACGCATCCAGTTCACGGGCCGTCGCCTCCCGATCGGCGGGCGATTCCAGGAAGGCGACGACGGCGGCCACCTCCTGCCCGAGCCGGTCTTCGTCCACTCCGAGCACCGCGCACTCGGCCACGCCGTCGAACTCGAAGAGGATCTCCTCGACCTCACGCGGATAGACGTTGTAGCCACCGCGGATGATCATGTCCTTCATGCGGTCCACGATGTAGAAGCAGCCGTCGTCGTCCTTGTACCCGAGGTCCCCGGAATGGAACCAACCGTCACGGATCGCCTCCGCCGTGGCATCCTCACGTCGCCAGTAGCCGGCCATGACGTACTGACCCGCGATGGCGATTTCACCGACCTCGCCGACGGTCACTTCCTCACCCATGGCATCCACCACGCGCAGTTCCGCGCCGCGGACGGGAGTGCCGATCGAACCCGCCTTGCGCGGCCCGTCGAACTGGTTGAAGCAGACCACGGGTGAGGTCTCCGACAGGCCGTAGCCCTCAAGAACCGTCGCCCCGAAGACTTGTTCGGCTCGGGTCAGGATCTCCACGGGCAGCGGCGAGCCGCCCGAGATGAGACCCCGGAGGCGAGGGAAGTCCATGCCGCCACGCTTGACGACCTCCTACAGCATGGCGATGTGCATGGACGGAACGGCGGCCACCAGACTGACTGAATCGCGTTCCAGCACGTCCACGGCCTTGACCGGCTCGAACCGGCCCAACAGCGTGACGGAGGCACCCGCTGCGGCCACGGCGTTCATGGCCACGGTCTGGCCGAAGACATGGAAGAACGGCAGGCCGCCGAACAGGACGTCCTCCTCCGTGATGGAGAACAGCTCCACCACGAGTTCCGCGTTGGTCCGCATGTTCCGGTGGGTCAGCATCGCACCCTTGGGCCGGCCCGTCGTGCCGGAGGTGTACAGCAGGACCGCAGTGTCCGACTCCTCCCGCTCCACCACACCCTCGACCGGCGTCTGCCCCGAGATCTCGGCCAGCGACGACGCCGAGAGCTCGACCACCTGGCGCTCACCGGCAGCCTCTCGCGTTGCGTCGGCCACCGCTTCCCAGACCACGACGACCTTGGCCTCGGAGTCGTCGAGGTGGTAGGCCACCTCCCGAGCCGTCAGGAGTGGGTTCAGCGGGACCACCACGGCACCGAGCCTGAGGATCGCGTAGTACACCACCGGGACGTGGGGCAGGTTGGGCAGCACGATGGCCACCCGGTCCCCCACCTCGACGCCAAGCGACTGCAGGTGTCCGGCAAAGCGTGAACTGAGATCGTCCACCTGCGCGTAGGTCAGTCCGTCGTCGTCAAGGTGCACCATCACCCGCTCCGGGTGGGCCTGAGCGGTGGTGGTCAGCAGAGTCGCCAGGTTGGTCACTGGTGATCCTTCCCTCGACATGGACGTGACGTGCGCCACAGTCTAGGCGTTCTCTCGCCACCCACGGGACGTGCGACACAATGGCCGGGCAGGCCATTCGCGACGACGACCGCGCCCACTCCACTCCCTACCCGTCAGGAGACTTCCCTTGACCGAGCCGACCACGCCCGGTGAACCCCGGCGCCCCGAACTCACCGAGGCCGAACTGGAACTGTTGCAGTCCATGTTCGACGCCGCCCGCGAGGGCAGGACGGAGTCCCTGGCTACGGCCATCGACCAGGGCCTGCCCGTGAACCTGACCAACAGCAAAGGAGACACCCTGCTCAATCTCGCGGCCTACCACGAACACCCGCAGACCGTCGGCATGCTCCTGGACCGCGGTGCGGACACGGAACGGGTGTCCGACATGGGCTTCACCGCGCTGATCTGCGCGGTGTTCCGCGGGAACGAAGAAATCACTCGACTGCTGCTGGAGGCAGGTGCAGGACAGGACACGGGCTTCCAGCCGGCGCGGGCCGTCGCCGAGGAATTCGGGCGGACAGGCGTCCTCCCGCTGCTGGAGCGGTACGCCTGAGGTTCACACCCGCTGGACAATCAGTCCAGGACGATCTCCCGCTTGAGGATCTTGCCCGTGGGGCCCTTGGGCAAGGCATCCAGAACCCGGTAGTGCCGGGGCCGCTTGTAGACGGCCAGTCCGTGACGGGCGGCGTCGCGCAGTTCCGCGACCACCGCGTCCGCGTCGTGACCGGGGTTGAGCACCAGGCAGGCGACGACGTCCTGACCGACGGTGATGTCCCCTTCGCCCACCACCGCGGCCTCGTGGACAGCCGGGTGTTCGTAGAGCAGTTCTTCGATTTCGCGCGGGTACACGTTGTATCCGTTGTGGAGGATCATGTCCTTCTTGCGGTCCACGATGAAGAACCGGCCAGATTCGTCCTGCCGTCCCAGATCACCCGTGCGGAAGAACTCGCCCGTGAACGCCGCGGCAGTGACCTCCGGCTGGTTCCAGTAACCGGCCATGACGTACTGCCCGCGCACCGCGATCTCCCCGACCTCTCCGCGCGCGACGTCACGGCCGGCGTCGTCGAGAACCCGCACGTCCGCACCCTCGCACGCCGTGCCGATCGAGCCCGGGACTCGGTCGTTGACGGGGTGGTTGAAGCAGACCACGGGTGAGGTCTCGGACAGGCCGTACCCCTCGTAGAGGGTCACACCGAACAGCTGCTCGAACTCCTTGAGCACCTCGACGGGGATGGAGGCACCACCCGAGATGGCGTTGACCAGCGACGGGTACTCGACCCGATCCGCGCGCTGGAGGCTGTTGACGGCCACGAACATCGACGGGACGCCCACGAACCGGGTCACCCCGTGGTCGTTGACTTGGTGCAGTACGGCACGCGGCTGGAAGGAGGCCACCGTGCTCACACAGGCCCCCACGGCGACGACGGCGTTGAGCACCACGGTCTGACCGAACACGTGAAAGAACGGCAACGCCCCCAGGAAGACGTCATCGGGGCGGTAGTCGAACATGCGGGTGGTCATCCATGCGTTGGACGCCAGGTTGTGATGGGTCAGCATCGCGCCCTTGGGCTCACCCGTGGTCCCGGACGTGTAGAGCAGGACAGCCAGGTCGTCGTCGGCGCGCTCGACCGTCTCCGGAGGCTCTCCCAATGCCTCCGGGCTCAACGCGTCCCCCGCGAGCCTGACGAAGGCGACCTGGGTTGTGCCGTCGGCGGTCATCTCCGCGACCACGTGCTCAGCACGATCGGCGACGGCGTCGAAGGCCACGACGGCGCGCACGCCCGCGTCCCGGAAGAGACCCTCCAGTTCGCGTTCCGTGAGCAACGGGTTCAACGGCACCACGACCGCACCGGCCTTGAGGATGCCGTAGTAGGCCACGGGCATGTGGGGCACGTTCGGGGAGATCAACGCCACGCGGTCCCCGGGCTGCACCCCCAGGTCGGCCAAGCGTTGGAGGAACGCGTCGGCCAAGGCGTTGAGGGTGCGGTAGTCGATGGCTGCGGCATCCGCCCGGACGGCCACGTTCTGCGGGTCACGCGCAGCGGTGTCGGAGAGCAGGGTCGCGAGATTCGTCACGGGTAGGTCCTTGGGTCAGCAGAGGCAGGCTTCCACCGGGCCGGAATCGGACACGGTTGACGTTCGTTCCCCCGGTGACGCCGAAAGCGTCCCCTATTGCATCACAGGATCAGGGCCGCACAGGACGGCGGCCTGACAGAACCGGCCATGCCGTACGTCCGCCTACTCGCGGATGGTCAGGGCCAAGAACTTGTCCGCCAGGTCCTGTCCCCCCAGGGGGTCACGGGTCACGACCATGATCGTGTCGTCCCCCGCGATGGTGCCCAGGACCTCCGGCAGGGTCGAGTGGTCGATCACGGAGGCGAAGTACTGCGCCGCACCCGGTGGTGTACGCAGCATGACCAGATTGGCGGAAGCCTCCGCCGTGACCAGCAGTTCCTTGCACAAACCCGCCAACCGCGCGTCCAGGGCCTCCGTCGGGTGTTCCCCGCCCGCGAGCCCATCACCTGCACCCGGCTGAGGAATTGCGTAGACCAGCGATCCTTCCGCGTCCCGGACGCGCACCGCCCCGAGCTCCACGAGGTCCCTGGACAGCGTGGCCTGGGTGACCTGCAGTCCGTCCGCACCCAGCAGGTCAGCCAGTTCGGCCTGGGAATGGACGGCACCGGATCCCACCAACGCGACGATGCGCGCCTGGCGGGCGGTCTTGGTCGCCGGGATGCTCATCGGAGGACCTCGCCCGTCTCCAGGTCATAACTGCCGGACTGCGCCAGCAGCCAGATCATCAGGGCTTTTTGCGCGTGGAGGCGGTTCTCCGCCTCGTCGAAAACCACGGAACGGGGCCCGTCGATGACTTCGGCGGTGACTTCGGAACCGCGGTAGGCGGGGAGGCAGTGCATGAAGACGGCGTCGGGTTCCGCCTTGTCCATGGCCGCCTGATCGACGCTGTAGGCCCGGAACACCTCCGCCCGGACGGCCTTCTCCGCTTCCTGCCCCATGGAGATCCAGGTGTCCGTGCACACCACGTCGGCCCCGGCCAGGGCGACGTCGGGGTCGGTGGTCACCAGCACGGTGGCGCCGGTTTCCCGCGCGCGCTCCTCGGCACCCGCGACGACCGCGGGATCCGGCAGGTACCCCTCCGGCCCCGCAATGCGAACGTCCATTCCGGCGGTGACCATGCCCAGCAGGTATGAGTTGGCCATGTTGTTGGCGGCATCTCCGAGGTAGGCGAAGGACAGGCCTTGGGTCTGCCCCTTGTGCTCCCGGATGGTTTGCAGGTCCGCCAGGATCTGGCAGGGGTGGTACTCGTCAGAGAGCGCATTGATCACGGGAACGCTCGCGTGCTGGGCCATCTCGTCCACGCCCGCTTGCGCGTAGGTCCGCCAGACGATCAGGGACACCATGCGGGAAAGCACCTGTGCGGTGTCGGCGATGGATTCCTTGACACCCATCTGCGCCTCCCCCGGATTCACGACCAGGGGTTGGCCCCCCATGTCGGCGATTCCGGCGGCGAACGAGAACCGCGTCCGGGTCGAGGTCTTGTCGAAGATGACCGTCGCCGTCTGCGGGCCGGCCAGAGGCTTGTGGGCCCAGCGGTCGGCCTTGACGGCCGCGGCCAGGTCCAGGACCTCGGACTGTTCGGCGGGAGTCAGATCGGTGTCGCGCAGGAAGTGGCGTGGCACGTGGTGGTCCTTTCGGTACCGCCGTCGGGAACAGCGGGGCTGGGGGGTGAGGTCAGTGGGCGGCGAGCGCGGCGTCGGCCCGGTCCAGGATCGACGGCAGAACCGCTAGGAAGTCTTCGGCCTGCGCTTGGGTCAGGATCAACGGTGGGGCCAGCCTGATCGTGGTGGGGCCGGTCGCGTTGACGATGTACCCGGCCGCGCGCGCGGCGGCCACGACGGCGGCCCCGAGCGGCTCGGCGGAATCGGGGTCCTGACGCGGATCGTCGAGGTCGAATCCGATGAGCAGCCCGTGGGAGCGGACCTCCTGGACTCGTTCGAGGGCGGTGAGACCGTCCGTCACAACCTTCCCCACCGAACGGGCGTTCGCCAACAGGTCGTCGTGTTCGATGGTCGCGAGCGTGGCCAACCCGGCGGCGGTGGCCAACGGATTGCCGCCGAAGGTCGTACCGTGCTGGCCCGCCGTGAGCAGCTGGGACACGGCGTCGCCGAAGGTGATGAGCGCGCCCACGGGAAAGCCTGCACCGAGCCCCTTGGCCAGCGTGATCGCGTCCGGGAGTTCTCCGGCATCCAGCTGTGCCGTGTAGGCGAACCATTCCCCGGTACGGCCGATGCCGGTCTGGACCTCGTCCACGATCAGCAGCGCACCGTGCTCCCGGGTGAGTTCCCGCGCCCGCTGGAGCCAGCCGTCGGGCAGAGCGAAGACACCCTGTTCCCCGCGGATCGGTTCCACGATCAGCGCGGAGACCGAGTCGTCGATGACTGCTTCGAGAGATTCCAGCGTGGGCGCGATGTGGACCACGCCGCCCGGCAGGGGCTCGAACGGCTCGCGGTAGGCCTTCTTGGCGGTGAGCGCGAGGGATCCCATGGTCCGTCCGTGGAAGGCCCCGTCCACGGCAACGACCGTGGTGCGGGGCCCGTTGGGCCCAGGGTTCTCGTGGCCGCTGCGGCGGGCCAGTTTGAAGGCCGCCTCGTTGGCCTCCGACCCCGAGTTGGCGAAGAAGACCTTGGAGCCGTCAGGGGCCGCCGCGAGTTCGAGCAGCTTTTCGGCCAGGCCGATCTGCTGCGGGGTGGTGAAGAAGTTGGAGACGTGGCCGAGCGTGGCGGCCTGATCGGCGACGGCCTTCACCCACGCCGGGTGGGCATGCCCCAGGGCGTTGACGGCGATGCCGCCCAGCAGGTCGACCAGGCCGTTGCCGTCGGCGTCCCAGACGTGCACGCCCTGGCCGCGGACGAGCACGGCCTGCGGAGCGCCGAAGACCCCCAACAGGTGGTCCCGGTAACTGGTGAGCAGCTCACTCTGGGTGGGGGCGGCCTGGGAGTCGCCGCCGTTCGTGGTGTCGTTTCCGGTGCTCATGAGAGGCCTTTCGCTGCTGCGTCGTCGAGTGCCTGGTGCTGTTCTCCCGCATCCTGTGGTTCCCGGCCCTCGGGCGGAACCACCGTGGGCGGCTGGCTGGGTGCGGCGCCGTCGGGACGGACCTCCGTGCCGATGCCGCGGTCGGTGAAGATCTCCAGCAGGACGGAGTGCGCTTCCCGCCCGTCCACGATCGTGGCCCGGCCCGCTCCGCCGTCGACGGCCGCCAGAGCGGCCTCCATCTTGGGGATCATTCCCGATTGAAGCGACGGCAGGAGATCCCGCAGTTCCGAGGCGGTCAGGGAGTCGATCAGCGAGCCCCGGTCCGGCCAGTTCGCGTACAGACCTTCGACGTCGGTCAGGGCCACGAACTTCTCCGCCCCAAGGGCCACGGCAACCGCGGCCGCCGCCGTGTCGGCGTTGATGTTGAGCACCTCCCCGGTCACCCTGCCGTTCGTATCCACCTCCGGGGCGACGGAGGAGATCACGGGAATGTTCCCGTTGGCGATGAGCCGTTTGAGGGGCTCGGGATTCACGGAAACCACCTCGCCCACGTGCCCCAGGTCCACCTCCTCGCCGTCGACGACCGTGCCGCGCCGCACCGCGTTGAGCAGTGATGCGTCCTCGCCGGAGAGCCCGACCGCGAACGGGCCGGTCGCGTTGATCAGGTGCACGAGCTCACGCTGGACCTGGCCGGTGAGGACCATGCGGATGACGTCGATCGCTTCCCCCGAGGTCACGCGGAGCCCGCCGCGGAACTCGGATTCGATGCCCAGCCGGTCGAGCATCGCGTTGATCTGCGGACCCCCACCGTGCACGACGACGGGTTGGATCGCCACGGAGCGCAGGAACACCATGTCCGCGGCGAACGCGCGCCGGAGTTCGTCGGACACCATGGCGTTGCCGCCGTACTTGAAGACCATGGTGCTGCCCGAGTACCGGGTGATCCAGGGCAGCGCCTCCATGAGCACACCGGCCTTGACCTGGGCGGTTTCGAACCGGTCGATGGGTGAGGGCATGTTCTCTCCTGTTGTCGGCACCGGGGTGGCGATGCACGGACGACGATGGGCGTACGACGATGGGCGGGGCTGATCGTGTGGCCGGTGTGGCCGGTCAGCCTGAGACCGAGGAGGCCGATCAGGTCGAGTAGGCGCTGTTCTCCTCGACGTAGTCGTGGGTGAGGTCGTTGGTCCAGATGGTCGCCTCGTGCACGCCGACCTTCAGATCGATCACGACCTCGACCTCACGGGCCGCCGCCAGGTCCACGCCGTCGCGCGAGTCCCCGATCATGCCGTCGCGGCACACGGTCACACCGTTGATGCTCACGTCCAGCTCGTCCGGATCGAACACGGACGAGGTGGTGCCCACCGCGGAGAGCACGCGGCCCCAGTTGGGGTCGTTGCCGAAGATGGCGGTCTTGAACAGGTTGGAGCGGGCCACGCTGCGGGAGACCTCTTCGGCCTCCTCCGCACTCACGGCGTTGACCGTGGTGACAGCGATGTCGTGGGAGGCTCCCTCGGCGTCGCGGATGAGTTGCTGGGCCAGGCTGTGGCACACGGCCGTCAGCGCGCGGACGAATTCGGCCTCCTCGGGGGCCACTCCCGAGGCCCCGGAACCCATGAGGACCACGGTGTCGTTCGTGGACATGCAACCGTCGGAATCGGTGCGGTCGAATGTGCTCGCGCAGGCTTCGGCCAGGCAGCGTTGCAGCACGGTGGCCGGGAGCTCGGCATCCGTGGTGATGACCACCAGCATGGTCGCCAGCCCCGGGGCCAGCATCCCGGCCCCTTTGGCCATTCCGCCAACGCCCCACCCCTCGGCACTGCGGTGGGTTGCCTGTTTGGGCACGGTGTCCGTGGTCATGATGGCCGTGGCAGCGGCCAGTCCCGCGGCCTCGCCCTCCGCCAGGGCCGCCACGACGAGCGGAACGCCATCCCGGATGGTCTGCAGCGGCAACTGTTCCCCGATCAGGCCGGTGGAACACACGACGACGTCACCCGCCCCGACCTCCAAGGCTTCGCCGACCAGTTCGGCGGTGGTGTGGGAGGTCTGGAAGCCCTGCGGGCCCGTGCACGCGTTGGCGCCGCCGGAGTTCAGGATCACGGCGCGCGCTGCCCCGTCGGCAACGACCTGGCGCGACCAGTGCACCGGCGCGGCGGCCACCCGGTTGGAGGTGAACACGGCAGCCGCGGCGGACTGCGGACCGTCATTGACCACGAGCGCGAAATCCGGTTTGCCGGACGGCTTGAAACCCGCGGTGACACCGGCTGCACGGAAGCCCCCGGCAGCCGTCACGCCGCGGTCGGTGTCCACCGCCACGCCGTGGCCCGGGTTCTGGGAGGAGTACTGGGGTGCTTGCTCGGCTGCGGTCACGGTGCGACTCCCTGCTGCGTCAGCCCCGCCTGTTCGGGCAGGCCGAGCGCGATGTTCATGGATTGGAGGGCACCGCCGGCGGTGCCCTTGGTGAGGTTGTCCAACGCTGCGACCATGATCAGCCGGCCCGCGCGTTCGTCCACGACCACCTGGAGTTGCACGTGGTTGGACCCCACCGTGGCCTTGGTGGTGGGGATCTGGCCCTCGGGCAGGACGTGCACGAAGGCTTCGTCCGCGTAGGCCTCCAGGTAGAGCTCGCGCACCGCGGCTGCCGAGACGTCCCCGGTGAGCCGCGCCGTCGCCGTCGTCAGTATGCCGCGCGGCATGGGGGCCAGGGTGGGGGTGAAGGAAACCGTGACCTGCTTGCCCCCGGAGGCCCAGCCGAGACCCTGTTCGATCTCGGGAGTGTGTCGGTGCACGCCGCCCACGCCGTAGGCGGTCATGTTGCCCATGACCTCCGAACCCAGCAGATGGGGCTTGAGGGATTTCCCCGCACCGGAGGTTCCGGACGCGGCCACGATCACGATGTCGGTGGGTTCGACCGCCCCCGCTGCCACCGCGGGTGCCAGAGCCAACTGCGAGCCCGTGGGGTAGCACCCCGGAACGGCGATCCTCGACTGGCCCTCGAGCCTGCTGCGTTGGCGAGTTCCGGAGGGGTCCACGATCATCTCGGGAAGGCCGTAGGGCCAGGTCCCGGCATGCTCGGACCCGTAGAACTGCTGCCAGGCCCGGGCGGATTCCAGTCGGTGGTCGGCGGCAGCGTCGATCACCACGGTCTCCGCCGGCAGTTGAGCCGCGATCTCCCCCGAGGCCCCGTGCGGCAACGCGAGGAAGACGACGTCGTGACCGGCCAGGGACTCCACGCTGGAATCCGTGAGCACACGATCGGCGAGCTCGTGCAGGTGCGGCTGCAGGTCGCCGAGGCGCTGACCCGCCTTGGAGTGGGCGGCCACCGCACCGATCTGCACGTCGGGGTGGGCCGTGAGCAGCCGGAGGACTTCCCCTCCCGCGTAGCCGGTGGCGCCGGAAACAGCAACGGAAATCGTCATGGACCCACCATACGCAAAGTTATGCATTGCTGTCGATATTTATACAATCCCCACCGTGTGCCGCTCCGTCAACGGGGATAGGCTCGAGTCACGACGACGTACGACACGTGGCAGCAGCCCGTTAGGAGTGGATCGATGCGCGCAATCCGAATTCACGATCACGGTGGCCCGGAGGTCCTGACCTTCGAGGACACCGACGCCCCCACGCCGGGACCGGGTCAGATCCTGGTCACGACGTCACGCACGGGCGTCAATTTCATCGAGACCTACCAGCGCGAAGGCGTCTACGACGTCGATCTCCCGTTCCTGCCCGGCTCCGAGGGAGCCGGAGTGGTCGCGGCCGTGGGCGAGGGCGTGGAATCGTTGGCCGTGGGGCAGCGCGTCATGACCTCCCAGGGCTCCGGCACCTACGCGGAACAGTTCCTGGTCAACGCGGATCAGGCCGTGCTGGTTCCCGACACGATCAGCGACGACGACGCCGGGGCCCTCCCGTTGCAGGGCTTCACGGCGCACTACCTGACCCGGTCCACCTACGAGGTCGGCCCGGAGACCACAGCCGTCATCACGGCAGCAGCCGGTGGTGTGGGCGGTCTCGCGATCCAGCTCATGAAGCAGCTGGGCGCCACCGTGATCGGTTTGACCTCCTCCCCGGAGAAGGCGGAGACCGCTCGGCAGCTGGGTGCCGATCACGTCCTGCCCTACGAAGGCTTTGCCGACGCGGTCCTGGAACTCACCGACGGAGAAGGGGCCGACGTGGCGTACGACTCCGTGGGCCGAACGACCTTCGACGAATCGTTGGCGGCGGTCAAGACCCGCGGCACCGTGGTGCTCTTCGGTGGTGCCTCCGGGCAGGTCCCGCCGTTCGACCTGCAACGGTTGAACGCCATGGGGTCGCTCTACGTCACCCGCCCCTCCCTGAACGCCTACCTGCGCACACCCGAGGAACTGCAGTGGCGCGCTCGGGAGCTCTTCGAGGCCGTCGACGCCGGTCTGCGGGTCCGCGTGGGTGGCAGCTATTCGTTGGCCGACGCGGCCTCCGCCCACACCGACCTGGAGTCGCGCAACACCCAGGGGAAGCTCCTGCTGGTGCCCTGACAGCACTGAACGCCGAGGGGGTGTCCGGTTCCCGCGGGAACCGGACACCCCCTCGGCGTTCAAGCCTGCTCGTCAGCGATTCCGACGGCGCATCCACATCGCGCCGGCAATGCCGAGGCCCAGAGTCGCCACACCGGCCACCGCCCACAGCCAGCCCTTGACCTGCTGTTGGGTCACGGAGCGATCGGTGACTCCGCCGTCGAGCTTCCCGTCCTTCTCCGTGGCCAGCACCTGGAGCGTGTCGTCCTCGACGCCCAGCACGATGTCGGCGCTCTGTTCGAAGTCGTCCGTGACCTCGCCCGTGCCTTCACCGCGGACCTCGACCGCCTCACCCGGACGCGGGATGTACGGGTCGGCCATACCGGAGTCGAACCGCTGGTCACCGATCTCGTCGTCCTGGGGAAGGGTGATCTGGTAGACGGGGTTGTAGCCGGTGCCCTCCAGGGCATTGGTCATGTTCGAGTACTGGCCGCTGACCACCCAGGTCTGGTTGGCCCAGCCCCGCAACTGATCGGCACGCTGGAACGCGTTGTAGGAAAAGGCGATGAGCAGGACCGCCAGCAACAGTCCCGCCACGGCCACAGCGACGGAGGACCAGGTCACGGAAGAATCCGAGGCATTGTCCGCGTCAAGCCTTGAAAAGCCCTGCAGGGGGTCGTCCCCGCGGGAGTCCCCGTCCTGGGACTCCCTGCTCTCCGCGGCGTCGGCCTCCGGGCTTTCCTCGCGCTCCGGCACGGCCTCTCCCCCCAGCAGGTCGGATTCCTCGCTGCCGTCGTCGAAGAGATTGTGCTTTTCCATTCAGTGCTCCTGCCGGGGTCTTGTGGACGTGGCCCGATACCTCAGGGTTCGCTCGGCTCCCGCCCGCCGGGACCTGGGTGGTCGATGGGGGACCCGCATTGCACCCCACGGTATCGCGCGAAGTGTGGGCGGTGAGCCTCAGCCGCGCAGGACCGCACCGTGGCGCTGTGCCGTCAGGTCGACCGCCGCCTGCCGTGAGGCCGATGCCTCGTCCGCCGTGAGAGTGCGGTCCGGGGCACGGAAGCGCATGGCGAGTGCCACGGACTTCTTGCCCGATTCGATCCGGTCACCTTCGTAGACGTCGAACACCCGGACCTCCTCGAGGAGGTCCCCCGCGCCTTCGGTGAGAGTGTCCACCAGCGCGGCGGCGGGAAGCTCTGCGTCAACCAACAACGCGACGTCCTGGGTGGCGGCGGTCTGGACCGACAGGCTCTGGGCCTGAACACCCTCTGCTTGGGCCGCCAGGACGACGTCGAGGTCCAGTTCCGCCGCACACGTCCGTTCGGGCAGGTTCAGCTGTTGAACCACCTGCGGGTGCAGTTCACCGGCCCACCCGACGTGCTGACCATCCGGGGTGGTCAACTCTGCGGTCCGCCCGGGGTGGAAGGCCTGGTGCTTGCCCTGAGCGACGGTCAGCCGGACGCCGAGGGCCTGCCCCACCAGGAGGGCGTCGTCCAGCGCGTCCTGCCAGTCGAAGGCACGGGCGCTGACACCGGGGGCCGCCGCGGCGTCGTTGCCCGCCAACACGATGCCGACGCGCAGCGGTTGGTCCGGAATCCCGGCGTTGATCTCGTCCAGGACGGACTGCTCGAGCTTGACCGCCCCCGGGGGCACGTGGGCGGAGCCAAGCTGCTCGCCCGGCAGGAACACCAGCCCGGCTTCGAACAGGGCAAGGTCCCTGAAGCCGCGGGCGTGATTGCGCCGCAGCGTGTCCAACAGGCCGGGAAGCACGGAGACACGCAGCCGCCCCTTGGCCTCGGAGATCGGGTTGTGCAGCTGGACGCCCGCGATGGCCTGTTCGGCGGACGGAGTGCCCCACAGGGTGTTCTCCTCCTCGGCGGCGAACGGATAGCTCAGCACCTCGGTCAGGCCGGCTGCGGCCAGGCTGGTCAGCACGCGCTTGCGCCCGATCTGACGGCGGGTCAGACCGCGTCCGGGAGGGGCGATGGGCAGGCGGGACGGGATCTTGTCGTACCCGTCCAGCCGGGCGACCTCCTCCGCCAGGTCCTCGGGTGCGATCAGGTCGGCACGCCAGGACGGCGGGGTGACCAGCCAGGCGGCTGCGTCGTCGTTGCCGGTCGAGCCGGTGGCCGCCGCACGGTGCACGGTGCACCCGATGCGGGTCAGCAGTTGCTCGACGCGCTCCGGGGTGTAGTCCACCCCCACGCGCTCGGAGACGTAGTCGGCCGGGAGACGGACGACTTCGGTCCGGGGGCGCTCGACACGAACGTCACCCGCACCCGGCTCGGCCGTTCCGCCGGCCAGTTCCACCAGGAGTTCGACGGCGCGCTGGGCCGCCGCAGCCTGGATCTCCGGGTCCACCGACCGCTCGAAACGCTTGGAGGCCTCCGAGGGCAGTCGGTGCCGACGCGCGGAGCGAGCGATCGTGATGGGGTCGAAGCGGGCGGCCTCGACCAGGACGTCGGTGGTCTCCGCCCCCACCTCGGTGGAGGCCCCTCCCATGACGCCGGCGATGCCGATCGGACCGGAGGCATCGGTGATGAGCAGGTCCTCGGTGTCCAGGGTGCGCTGCTTGTCGTCCAGCGTGGTCAGGCTCTCGCCCGCCTGTGCCCGGCGCACCACGATCGCTCCGTCCACCTTGGCACGGTCGTAGAAGTGCAGCGGCTGCCCGAATTCGAGCATGACGTAGTTGGAGATGTCCACGGGCAGGCTCAGCGAGCGGATGCCGGCCAGGCGCAGGCGCGAGGCCATCCAGGTCGGCGTGGGACGGGAGGGATCGATGCCCTTGACCACGCGGGTGACGAACCGGTCGCATCCGGACACGCCGTTGATCGGTGCCTGGTCGGCCAGCTCAACGGGGTGTCCGCCGTCGTCGGTGGCCTCCGGTGCGCGCTCTGCGGCGTCGAGGACGAAGTCGTGGAAGGGTTCATTCACGGCGTGGCAGTACTCGCGGGCCACGCCACGGATCGAGAAGCCGTACCCGCGGTCGGGGGTCACGTTGATCTCGGCGGCCTCGTCGTAGAGCCCCAGCAGATCGAGCGCATCCGTGCCGAGTTCGGGATCGAGTCCGATTCGGGAGAGCACCAGGATGCCGTCGTGGTCGTCGCCGATGCCCAACTCCCGAACGGAGGCGATCATGCCGGCCGAGGTGTGGCCGTAGGTCTTGCGCGGGGTGATGCGGAAGTCACCGGGCAGGACGGCACCGGGCAGGGTGACGACCACCTTGTCCCCGACCTCGAAGTTGTGCGCGCCGCACACGATGCCCTGCACACCGGACGGGTCGATGCCCTTGCCGGTGAGCGTCTGCTCCTGGCCTTCCGGGACCACGCGGACCTGGCACCAGTTGATGGTCTTGCCATTGGAGTGTTCCTCCGGCTCGCGGCTCAGGACCTGACCCACGACGACGGGGCCGGAGATCTCGTCCGTGGGCCGGTGGACCTCTTCTTCCTCGAAGCCGATCGAAACCATGGTTTCGAGCACCTGCTCGGCGGTGGCCTCCTGCGGGACCGGCGCGTACTCACGCAGCCATGACAAAGGAATGCGCATCTCAGACCTCCATTCCGAAGTGCTGGCTGAAGCGGATGTCGCCCTCGACGATGTCGTGCATGTCGGGGACGTTGTTACGGAACATCAGGGTGCGGTCGATCCCCATGCCGAACGCGAAGCCCGAGTAGACCTCCGGGTCAACGCCGGCCGAACGCAACACGTTGGGGTGGACCATGCCGCAACCGCCCCATTCGATCCACCGGGGGCCGCCCTTGGCGTTCGGGTGCCAGACGTCCATCTCGGCGGAGGGTTCAGTGAACGGGAAGTAGTTGGGACGCAGCCGGATCTCGGCCTCTGGGCCGAGCATCTGGCGCGCGAAGTGCTCCAGCGTGCCCTTGAGATCGGACATGGCCAGGCCCTTGTCCACGGCCAGGCCCTCGATCTGGTGGAACACCGGCGTGTGCGTGGCATCGAGTTCATCGGTACGGAACACACGGCCCGGGGCCACCACGTAGATCGGGACTTCGCGCGAGAGCAGCGAGCGCATCTGCACCGGAGAGGTGTGGGTGCGCAGGACCAGGTGCGATTCCGGCGGATCCACGAAGAACGTGTCCTGCAGCTGGCGGGCGGGGTGATCGGGCTTGAAGTTCAGGGAGTCGAAGTTGTACCACTCGGACTCGACCTCGGGGCCTTCGGCCACTTCCCAGCCCATGCCGACGAAGATCTCCGCCGCACGGTCCATGAGCATGCTGATGGGGTGACGGCCGCCGATGCGACGTCGTCGTCCGGCGGCCGTGACGTCCACGGCCTCTTCGACCAGGATCCGTTCGGCGTGCTCCGCCTCCAGGACTTCCTGGCGGGCGGCAACGGCCTTGTTCACGCGGCCGCGGGCCTGTCCCATGAGCTTGCCCGCAACGGCCTTCTGGTCCTTGGGGAGCTTGCCGATCGCGCGGTTGCCCAGGGCCAGCGGGGACTTCTCCCCCGTGTGCGCCAGCCGGGCGACCTTGAGCTGGTCCAGGTCCGTGGCGGCGTCGATGGCGGCCAGAGCCTGATCGACCGCCGCGTTCACCGCTGCTTCGTCCGTGGGATCGACGGCGGGATCCGCTGGGGCGTCGGTCTGGACGGACTGGGGTTCGGCCGGGTCCTTCTCCGGTGTCGGTTCTGGCGTGCTCTGGGACATGCGGCTTCTTGACCTCTGCTTTCGGTACGCGCGCTCCGGGTGGAGCCGCCTCGGCCGTCAGAGGCCGGGTCGATTCACCGGAGTCCCCGTTGGCAGGGCGCACCACGCGCGGAATGACCCGAGGTCACTCCTGCCACGGGCCGGACACAGTCTACCGAGTTCCCGTTCCTTCCGCCGACCACACCGTTTCCCGTCGACCGCACCCCGGACACGCGGTGTGGTCGCAACCAGCGGTGTGGTCGACGGGGAGGAAAGGGCTCAGCGGAGCCGGGCGAGCAAGGCTTCCACGATCGGACGGTCGGCCGGGATCCATTCGAGGTCCCGGGCGGCTGCGCCGTCGTCGTGCAGCGGGATCCAGCGCAGATCCAGGTGGTCGGCGCCGTCGTACTGGGGGCCGAGCATCAGTTCGCCGCCGGTGACCACGGCGGTCCAGACCCGCATGGCCGAGGACTCCTTGAGCGGCCAGCCCTGGGCGTGCGGTCCGGGGATTTCGTCCAGCAGGCGCAACTGGACGTCGAGTTCCTCGGAACACTCTCGGATCAACGCGGCTTCGCAGGAGGCATCATCGGGGTCCGCTTTGCCCCCGGGGAACTCCCACATGCCTCGCAGGGTCTCCGGGTACGCCCGCTGGGCGGCCAGGAAATGGGTGGGGTTCTCCGCGTCATCGAGGACGGCGGCGCCCACCACCTGTGTCCGGAAGACGTGCTCCGGCCCGATCTCTTCGGTCACGACGACGCCCCTCTCCGCTGAGCCCTGGCGGATGCGTAGAGGCACAGCGTGGCAGCGGTCCCCACGTTGAGCGATTCGGCCCGCCCGTACAGGGGCACGGCCACGCGATGGGCTGCGGCGGCTTTCTCTTGTTCGGACAAGCCCTGCGCCTCGTTGCCGAACAGCCAGGCGGTCGGCGCCGAGAGGTCACACGGCGCGGCAGCACCGGACACGGAGGCATCCTGGAGGGTGTCCAGATCAAGCGGCGCGTATCCGTCCGCGGCCAGCAGTTGGGCCCCGGAGACACCGACAACCTCCACGAGGTCACCGAACTCAACACCCGACACCACGGGCAGGTGGAACAGCGAACCGGCGGTCGAGCGCACGGTCTTGGGGTTGAAGAGGTCGACGGACCCGGTGGTCAGCACGACGGCGTCGGCGCCGGCGGCATCCGCCGCCCGGATGATCGTCCCCGCATTTCCGGGATCCTGGACGCGGCACAGGACGGCCGTGAGGCGAGCGCCGCCCAGGACGTCGGGGAGAACCTGGGCAGCTACGCGGCACACCGCGATCGCCCCCTGGGGTGACTGCGCATCGGACATGGCACGCAGCACCTCGTCCGTCACCAGGCGGACGAAGACCCGCTGCCCACCAGGGACATCCGAGGCCCCGTCGGAGACCGCCCGGCTCACCAGTTCCGCGATGTCGGGGTGGTGTTGCAGGCAGTCTTCCGTCACGTACAGGGCGTCCAGTTCGGGGACGTCGATCGCCGTCGTCCCCGTGCTGCGGTCCAGGTGGGCAGCCAAAGCCTCCCGGACGTTCTGCGGCCCCTCGGCCAGGAACAGTCCGTGCTTGGAACGCGCGGAACGCCTCGCCAAACCCGCTACGGTCCGGACCCGATCGGCTCGGGGGTTGGACAGAACGGATTCGGCGAGGCGTTCCGGAATGCTCACGTCAGTGCGCGCCAGAAAGGAAATCAGGCAGCGTCGCGCGGAGCGGAGGTGTCAGCCGGCAGAGCCTTCTTGGCCACCTCGACCAGGGCCACGAAAGCGGCCTCGTCGGTCACGGCGAGCTCGGCGAGCATACGGCGGTCGACCTCGACCTCAGCCAGCTTGAGGCCCTGGATGAAGCGGTTGTAGGTCAGGCCGTTGGCGCGGGCAGCGGCGTTGATGCGCTGGATCCACAGACGACGGAAGTCACCCTTGCGGGCGCGACGGTGGTCGTAGTTGTAGACGTACGAGTGGATGACCTGTTCCTTGGCCTTGCGGTACAGGCGCGAGCGCTGTCCGCGGTAGCCGGAGGCGGCTTCCAGAGTAGTCCGACGCTTCTTGTGGGCGTTGACCGCCCGCTTCACACGTGCCACGTGTGTACTCCTTCGATGTTCTCACCGGTTGGGGCACCGGTTGTTGGCTTGCACGTTCGGGTGCGGGACGCCGTGGCGCCCGCGGGAGCTCAGAGAGCCGGGGTCACTTACCCAGCATCTTCTTGACGACCTTGGCCTCGCCCGGGGTGACGATCTTGTCGCCGGCAAGGCGGCGGGTCAGGCGGGAGGACTTGTGCTCCAGGTAGTGGCGGCGGTTGGCCTGCTGGCGCTTGACCTTGCCCGAACCCGTGATCTTGAAGCGCTTCTTGGCACCCGAGTGGGTCTTCATCTTCGGCATGTCAGCCGTCTCCTTGTTGAATTTCACCGTCGTTCACGGTGCGTCACCGGTGTGGTGACCTGGTCTGCGCGGTGCCGCACGTGTTCGGTGCGACACCGCCTGTTGTGCTCGCTCCGTCGTCTCCCGGTCCCGGGTGCGACGGTTGAGTCTGTCTCAGCCCTGGCTAGGCCCCGGCTTGGGGCCGGGACGCGGGCCGGCACCGGGCTTCGGTGCGGGCTTGGCGGAGGCACCCGGCTTGGGCGCGCCTCCTGGCTTGGGTGCCGCGCCCGGTGCGGGTGCGGGTCGTGCGGCGGGGCGCGGTGCGTTGGCGGGACGCGGGGCCGACGACGCCGGACGCGGGCCTGCCGAGCGGGCCGGTGCACCGGTCCGCGGGCCCGACGACGGACGGCTGCCCTCGGTGCGGGGAGCGGAGGACGGACGCCCACCGGGGCGGCCGCCGCGATCGGAGCTGCGCTCCGGGCGGTCGCCGCGGTCCGACCCGCGATCGGGACGATCTCCCCCGCGGGGTCCGCCACGTTCACCGCTGCGGCCGCGACCACCAGCACCACGCTCGCGACGCTCCTCCTTGGGAGCCATCACAGGCGGCTGGTCCTCGGAGACCTTCAGCGGCGGGGCACCTTCCGGCACCTCGAACTTCTGCTCGGCCATCTTCCGCAGCTCATCGGGGATGGCTTCCCCGATGCTGTTTCCACCAACCGGCAGCGCGGACTCGGTGTCGATCATCCCGGCCGCGCGGGCTTCACGCTCACGGTCACGCCGCGAGGACTTGGTCTTGAGCGGCACGCGCGACTCGGTTTCCTCCGAGTCCTTCGCACGACGGGCGGCCGCACGGGCCTCCGACTTGTTCTTGAGCGGGCCCAGCACCATGACCATGTTGCGGCCGTCCTGGCGCGGACTGGATTCGACCTGGCCGAACTCCTCCAGGTCCTCCGCGAGCTTCTGCAGCAGGCGGACGCCCATTTCCGGGCGGGACTGCTCACGGCCGCGGAACTGGATCATGGCCTTGACCTTGTCGCCCTCGCCCAGGAAGCGACGAGCGTGACCGACCTTGGTCTCGTAGTCGTGGTCGTCGATCTTCAGACGGAAACGGACCTCTTTGAGGTTGGTGTTGGTCTGGTTCTTGCGGGACTCACGGGCCTTGACCGCGGCTTCGTACTTGTACTTGCCGAAGTCCATGAGCTTGGCCACAGGCGGCTTAGCGTTGGGAGCCACCTCGACCAGATCCAGGTCCGATTCGCGGGCAAGTCGCATGGCGTCCTCAACTCGGACGATGCCAACCTGCTCACCACCGGGGCCCACAAGACGGACCTCGGGGACTCGGATTCTGTCGTTGATGCGTGGATCGCTGATGCTTGACTCCTGATCTAGAGCCGGGTTCCACCCCGGCGTCCTGGTGCTCTTCGAGTGCGATGGCAACAAAAAACCTCCGCTGCCATGAGGGCCAAGCGGAGGTCACGGTGAACGTCGCCACGGAACCACCGGGGTTCCACCATCGCAACCGTTGCTGCGATCGTCGGTCTGTCGAGACCGTTCGGCGGACGATTCTTCGTCTCTTACCCGGGGACTGCTGCGAGCAGGTCCTTCTGCCGCTGTGTCCGCGCGGGTGGGAGTCACCTCCACTTGCGCACTGCCGACCATCATACACGGGGAGCCGCGGGACGGGCAGGGGCCGCGACGTGATCCGTCTCCCGTCGTAGGCACCGGGCGGGGCCGTGGTCACTGCCTAGCGGAATCAGGTCCCAGAAAGGGTGCCGTGAGAGATTCGACGGCGTCCCAGAGTTCAGTCTCGCGGCCGATGTCATAAGACTCAGGGGAGGAATCCACGACGCGCCCACGGTCGATGTAGGCGCCATTGGGCGCTGCGTTCCCGGCGAACATGGCG
The DNA here is from genome assembly GCF_003797835.1 of Kocuria soli. Lineage (GTDB taxonomy): Bacteria > Actinomycetota > Actinomycetes > Actinomycetales > Micrococcaceae > Kocuria > Kocuria soli. The sequence continues at coordinate 88,410 of NZ_RKMF01000012.1, read as the reverse complement.
TCCGTCAGCAACTCGCCGGCACGTTGCGCCGATGTGGCCAGCGGCGACAGGGTGAGCAGGGGCATGATGCGTCTCATCACGTACCTCGCCGGTGCCGCGGCTTCTCGAGCCAGGCCCGTCGCCGGCACGAAACCAGGGTTGTACGCGTGGAACGTGCCGTCACCGGCAAAGTGTCGGGAGTAGGCGTGAACCAGGTAGATCCCAGCCAGTTTGCTGGTCGAATAGGCCATGCGCCCAGCGCTGGCGCGCGCAGGGCGGGGGAAGGCTCCGGGACGGACCAGGGTCTGCGGATCAGCCCACCGCGGGCCCGGCACCATCCCGAGGTTGTGCCGGAGGTCGCCGAAGTGCGTGTCGCTGACGGTCACCACCGTGTGCGCGGCCGGTGCAGCGTCTTCTCGGAGCAGTCGGATCAAGACGTGGTTGGCCAGGACATTGACAGCAAAAGTCGATTCGAATCCGTCTTCGGTCACGGTCAGCGCGTTGGTGTGTTGCACTCCCCCGTTGAGGGCCATGACACGGATGGGAGGGACAACACCGTCGGAGACCAGTGCCGCCACATGGAAAGCAGCCGCTTGCATACTGCCCATGGACGCCAGATCGGCGTCGATCACGGAAACCCGCGCAGGATCCGCCCCGAAGGAACGCACCACGTCAGGGGTCCCGGGACGAGCCAGGACGAGCAGGTGCGACTGCGGGCTCTCGGCCAGGACTCGACGCGCCGCCACGTGACCGATACCGCGAGTAGCGCCGGTCATCAACACAGTTTGTTCCGCCATCATGTTCCGCGATCCACCTCCCGGGGATGACGTACGTCGCGAACGGCAGCACCTCCACGGCGCTGCCCGTTGCACTGTCACTTCGTTGCACCACCAGCATGCAACACCGGTACCGGTCGCCCCTTAGGCTTGCGCGTATGACTTCCGAGAACACCTTCCGCTTCGACGACGACGCCCCTTCCGACCCGCACGACCAGGGTTCCGCCGTCGGTGGATTGGAACCCGAGACGAAGGCGGCCGTGGACGAACAGATGCGTGACATCGCGGAGGTTCCCGCGATCGAGGTGATCACCACGTCGGCGGTGCACCTGATGTCTGCGGCCGCCGTGAAGTGCGGCCTGGCCGACTCCCCCGACGCGGATGACCTCAAGGACCTGGACGAGGCACGCAAGCTCATCACGGCCCTGGCGGGGTTCGTGACCGCGGCCGCCCCGGAAATCGGTTCCCAACACGCAGCACCGTTGCGCGACGGCCTGCGCTCCCTGCAGTTGGCCTTCCGCGAGGCCTCCCCCTATCCCGATCAGCCGGGGCAGGGACCGGGCGAGAAGTTCACCGGCCCGGTCTACAGCTGAGCGGTCTCCAGCGTGATCTCCAGGGAATCGACGCCGTCGGCCAACGCCGGTTCCCTGGCGATCCGCAGTTGAAAGACCTCCAGAACCGCGTTCAACCGGTCACGGTCCAGACCGGGGAGCAGCTGAAGGACCACGTTGAGTTCGGGCCCCGGCCCTCCGCCGCGCAGAGGGTTGCCGTTGGGTGCCACCGCGTTGGCGCCACGGCCGGGGCGGACGTGAGCTCCGGCCACCCCCGTCAGCCCCAGGGCGGCGTCGAGCACGGCGCGGGACACGTCGGCATCGGCGTACGACGGACGCCAGGTCTCCGCCTTGGCCACGGCCCACAGCGCGGGGCGCCTTACCACGAAGGGCTGGGCGGACCCCGGGTTCAGGACCAGTAATTCCGTGCCGTCCTTGACCGCAGCGAGCGCGATCTTGCGGACCTGCGCGGCGACCGGACGGGCTTCCTTGTGCCACTGCCCGATGAGGCGGTCCGAGGTGAAGACGGGTTGCGCCTTGCGCCCGTCAGCGGCCTGCAGGGTCACCAACGACATGTCGGCTTCCTTGTCCGCCACGAGTCCGTCCTCCGTGATCTCGGCGTGGCTGACCTCCGCGAACACCGGGACGAAGAGCCTGGTGTCCGCCAAGGCGGCCACCACGTCGGTCTCGTCGGCCTCCCCGACTTCCCAGCGCTCAAGGACGCGGGCCAGGGCACGGTCGGCGGCCCCGTCGTCGTCGGCGAACTGGTGGGTGTGCCCGTGCGCCAGGTCGCGCCCGGCCCATGCCTGACCACCTGTGTCCGTTTCGCCTCCGGCACTGCGCAGCTGAGCCGCGATGTGCGGGGGCAGCTGCCGTCCACCCGGGGTCTGTTCGGAGGCCATCAGGCGGTGGGACGGCCGGCGACGTCGAGGGCCTGTTCCAACGTGAAGCGGCCCGCGTAGAGCGCCTTGCCCATGATGGCGCCCTCCACGCCGGCGGGAACCAGCTGTCGCAGCTGCGCGATGTCCTCGAGGGTGGCGATGCCACCGGAGGCCACGACGGGCTTGTTGGTCCGCTGCGCAACGTCCTTGAGCAACTCCACGTTGGGGCCCTTGAGCGTGCCGTCCTTGGTCACGTCCGTCACGACGTAGCGCGAGCAACCATCCGCTTCCAGGCGGTCGAGCACCTCCCAGAGGTCGCCGCCCTCCTTGGTCCAGCCGCGCGCGGCCAGGGTGGTTCCGCGGACGTCCAGCCCGACGGCGATCTTGTCACCGTGCTCGGCGAGGACCTTCCGGGTCCATTCGGGGTTCTCGAGGGCCGCCGTGCCGAGGTTCACCCGCGCCGGGGTCAGGGACAGAGCGCGTTTCAGTGATTCGTCGTCGCGGATGCCGCCGGACATCTCGACCTTGAGGTCCAGGGCCTGGGCCACCCGGGTCAGGACGTCGATGTTCTCGCCCGTGCCGAACGCAGCGTCCAGGTCGACCAGGTGCAGCCACTCGGCTCCCGCGTCCTGCCAGGCCTGCGCCGCCTCGAGCGGGTCGCCGTAACCGGTCTCCGAGCCGGACTCCCCCTGAACCAGGCGGACGGCCTGGCCGTCGCGCACGTCGACGGCAGGCAGCAGCTCCAGGCGCGGCAGGCCCTGTCCCTGAGCGGCGAGTTCTGCCACGCGTTCAGCGGTGTTCTCAGTCATGTGTTTCCTCACGAATGTTCTCGGTTTGGTTCTCGCGGTGACCACAGTGGCGGTTCTGGGCCGGTTGGGGCCGGTTCCGGGCCGGGTGGGGCACGTGAATTCTCAGGCGTTCAGGCCGACCAGCCAGGACCAGCCGCCGTAGACGATCAGCGCTGCCGAGGCCAGGGCCAGCAGGCCCACGACCCACTTGGGGAACCCCTGCTGGTGGAACGAGATGACGCCTCCGGCCAGGAAGGCGCCCAGGACCATCAGAATCACGGACCAGCTCATGCTTCTCTCCCGGCAGCAGCCTCGGCCTGAGCCTGGGAGGTGGCCTCCGGCAGGCCGTCGTCGTCATGGCGCTGATCGAGGAGGGCATCAAGGCGGCCCGTGGTCGGCAGGGTGGCGATCCAGTTGCGGAGCAACTGCAGGCCGGCCTCACCGGATTTCTCCGGGTGGAACTGGGTGGCGCACAGAGCCCCGTTCTCGACCGCAGCCACGAACGGTGCACCGTGCTCCGACCAGGTGACCTGCGGCGGGACCATGTGGCTGCTCCCGGCCTCGAAGTTCCAGTCCTGCACCCCGTAGGAGTGCACGAAGTAGAACCGCTGGTCCTCGATGCCCTTGAACAGCTCGGTTTCCGGCGGCGTCCGAACCGTGTTCCACCCCATGTGCGGGACCACGGGGGCGCGAAGCCGCTCGACCGTGCCGGGCCATTTCCCCAGCCCCTCGGTTTCCTCCCCGTGCTCGACCCCGCGGTCGAAGAGCACCTGCAGCCCCACGCAGATCCCGAGGACCGGACGGCCACCCATCAGGCGGCGTTCGATCAGCGGGACGGCGCCGACCTCGCGGAGGCCGTCGACCACGGCCCGAAACGCTCCGACGCCGGGGACCACCAGGCCGTCGGCGTCCAGGACGGCCTGCTTGTCGCGCGTCAACAGGACGCGAGCACCGGCCGCCTCGAGGGCCCGTACGGCGGAGCGGACGTTCCCGGCCCCGTAGTCGAGCACGACGACGACCGGTTCCGCGTGGGTGGAGCCCGTGGGCCCGGCGCCGACGGTCTCAGGGGCCGGGATGGTCTTGCCTTCGGGGGTCACACCGTCCGAGGCCTCCCGCATCACAGGGCGCCCTTGGTCGAAGGCACTCCGGTGACCCGCGAGTCCGGTTCGACGGCGGATCGCAGGGCGCGGGCCAGCGCCTTGAACTGTGCTTCCGCGATGTGGTGGGGATCCCGGCCGCGCACGAGTTCCATGTGCAGGCAGATCTCCGCGTGGAAGGTCAACGACTCGAACACGTGTTGGACCATCGATCCCGTGAAGTGCCCGCCGATCAGGTGGTACTGCTGGCCTTCGGGCTCGCCGACGTGGACACAGTACGGGCGGCCGGACACGTCGACGACGGCGCGGGCCAGCGCCTCGTCCAACGGGACGGAGGCTTCCCCGAAACGCCGGATGCCGCGCTTGTCCCCCAGCGCCTCCTTGATGGCTTCGCCGATCACGATGGCCGTGTCCTCCACGACGTGGTGCACGTCGATGTGGGTGTCCCCCGTGGCTTCGACCTTGAGGTCGATCAGGGAGTGCTTGGACAGCGCGGTGAGCATGTGGTCGTAGAACGGGACGGTGGTGGAGATCTGGTTCTCCCCCGTGCCGTCCAGACTCACCTCCACGGCAATCTGCGATTCGTTGGTCTTGCGCTCCACGCGGGCCGTGCGGCCACGGGCTGCGCCGTCACGGGCGGTGGTTTCGGTGGGCTGGTCGGTGGTGCTCACACGGTCTCCGTGGGGTGCTCGGTGTCGGTCTTGCGGTCCAGAAATGCCTCGACGGCGTCCAGGAAGGCGGTGGTCTCCTGCTCGGTCCCGGACGTCACCCGCAAGTGGCTCGGGATTCCGACGTCGCGGATGAGAACGCCACGTTCCAGGAGGTGGCGCCACATGTCCCCGGAGTCGAAATCGCCGCCGAAGAACACGAAGTTGGAATCGGAATGGGCCGGTTCGAGCCCCATGCGTTTGAGCTCGTCCACGATCCGGTCGCGCTGCATCTTGATGTCTTCGACGTCGGCCATGAGCGTTTCACGGTGCCGCAGGGCAGCCAGCGCCGTCGCCTGGGTGACCGCGGACAGGTGATAGGGCAGGCGCACCAAACGCACGGCGTCACTGACCTCCGGCGCGGCGGCGAAGTAACCGATCCGAGCACCGGCCAGGGCGAAGGCCTTGGACATGGTCCGGGTCACCACCAGACGGGGGCGACCGGGCAGTAATCGCAGGGCGGTGGCCGCGGGATTGCGGGCGAACTCGGCGTAGGCCTCGTCCACGACGACGATCGTGTTGCTCTCCTCCCCTGCCTGGTACACGGCCTCCACGACGTCGTCGTCAAGCGCTGTACCGGTGGGGTTGTTCGGGGAACAGAGGATCACGATGCTGGGGCGGTGTTCGCGCACCTGGTCCGCCGCCGATTCCGGGGTCAGTGTGAAGTCGGTTGCCCGCTGACCGGCAATGAATTCGGTGTTCGTGCCCGCCGCCAGGATCGGGTACATCGAGTAGGTCGGGACGAACGAGAGGACCGCGCGTCCTGGGCCCCCGAAGGCCTGCATGAGTTGCTGCAGGATCTCGTTGGACCCGTTGGCGGCCCACAGGTTCTCGGCCGACAGCCCGTGGCCCAGGTACTGGGCCAGCTCCTGACGCAGTTGAGTGAACTCTCGGTCCGGGTAACGGTTCAGCCCGCGCGCGGCGCGGGAGACCTCCTCCACGATCGCCTGCTGGACGTCAGCGGGGACCGGATGGGTGTTCTCGTTGGTGTTGAGCGTGACCGCCACGTCGAGCTGCGGGGCCCCGTACGGGCTCTTGTCACGCAGGTCGTCACGCAGGGGCAGGGCGTTGAGAAGTTCGGTGCGGTCGTTGGGCTCAGTCACCGGGCCAGTCTACGAGGCACGGGCCCGGGCCGCGATTCACAACGACGACGACCGTGCGACCGCGCGGCGCGGCAACGGTCCGTTCGGGAGCCACCCTCCCCTTGCGTCCCTCAGTTGGCGGGGACCAGGAGCTGCTGCCCGGTGGTCACGGACTGGGACTCCAGGTCGTTGAGTTCCATGATCTCGGAGATCACCGCGCGGGTGTCCCGTGAGGAATCCACGCTGCCGGCGATTTCCCACATGCTCTGGCCGGGGTCCACGGTCACGATTTCAGTCCCGTTGCCCTCGGCGGGTTCGGTGCTCGCGGTGACCGTGGCCGGGGCGACGATGACCAGCAGGGCCACTGCGACGGCCACGGTGGCCAGCATCACGGGAAGGCCGATGAAGAGCAGGCGGCCCCGTCGCGTCAGGTGCACCGAGCCGCTTTCCCGGCTCCGGGTGCTGGTGGCATCCGCACGTTCCTTGCGCTGCAGCACGGGCACCGACGCCGCGACCTCGCCCGCGAACGCACGGCAGCCAGAGCGTAGGCCCCGCACGACGGGCGCCCCGCCCACACGTGCGGACGAGCCGAGCTGGATACGCGGTCCGAAACTGATGGCTGACATTGGAATGCACTCCTTCTTGCCGGGGTCTGCCTGACCTCCGAGGTCCTGACCGTTCCTCACCCGAGGCGCCGGTCCGTGAACCACTGCGGTTCCCCCGACAGATCACCCTGGGGGCTCGAACAGGTGTTCGATTCCGTTTCGAACATTTCTAGCACGTATGTACGAACGGCGTCGACACGCTTTCGAACATTTGTTTGATCACGTGAGTAAACTCCCATATCCTGAGGGGGTGTTGGCCCGTCGAGATCGAGTCGGGATCGAACACCTCACCGGCTCCGGACAACGGAACTCCGCGTTGGGAGGTTCACCGTGGACCAGTCAACGCAGGGGGTCGGACAACACAAGGAATCCCGCAGCGCATCCAAAGGACGGCCATGGCACCCAGCGACCGCAAGACCTCTGATCCGGGGCAGCCGCAAGACCTGTCCGGGCGACGTCCCTTGTCCGCGCGGCAGCAGAAGATCCTCGACGTCATCCGCCGCTCGATCGCGGAGCACGGCTACCCGCCGTCGATGCGCGAGATCGGCGACCTCGCGGGCCTCGCCTCGCTGTCCAGCGTGACCCACCAGCTCAACCAACTCGAGCGCCTGGGGTGTATCCGGCGGGACCCGAAGCGGCCTCGAGCCATGGAGGTCCTCGACCCGACCTCACCGTTGACCGCCCAGGAATCGAACACCGGGACGGAGGCGACGGATTCGAACACCGTGGAGTTCCGCCCACGGTTCACGTCCGCGCGGTCCATCGGCGACTCGTCGTCGAGCACGGCAAGCACGCGCACCGGTACGGTGTCACGGTCCTCCGATTCGTCCTCCGACGACGTCGCCTTGGTCCCCCTGGTCGGTCATATCGCAGCGGGTGTGCCCATCACCGCGGACCAGCAGGTCGAGGACACCGTGGCGCTGCCGCGTCAGCTCACCGGCCGCGGTGAGCTGTTCATGCTCAAGGTCCGCGGTGATTCGATGATCGACGCCGCCATCTGCGACGGCGACTGGGTGGTCGTGCGACAGCAGAACACGGCCGAGAACGGTGACGTCGTGGCAGCGCTGCTGGACGACGAGGCCACGGTCAAGACATTCCGACAGCGCGACGGTCACACGTGGCTGTTGCCGCAGAACACGATGTACGAACCCATCCTGGGTGACCACGCAACCGTCATGGGCAAGGTGGTCTCCGTGCTCCGCAGCCTCTGACGGCCCCGCGCATCCGGAACCGTCATGACGGAACCACGGTCCGGATGGATCGTGGTTCCTGGGTTTCCCCGATATCCGGGGTTCTGGCTGTTCCGGTTCAGACTTCGCGAAGGTAGGCCTGGACCTGGCGGATGGCGTTCAACGCCACCGGGTAGCCCATGTAGGGGAAACCCTGAACCAGCGCCGCAAGGACCGTCTCGACGTCGTTGCCGGCACGGACGGCGGCGGCCACGTGGGGCTCGAGTTGCGGGGTCAGACCGGCTGCGGCGATCGCCACGAGCAAAAGCAACTCCCGGGTGGCGACGTCCAGGCCCCCTCTGGTCCAGAAGTCACCGAAATGGAAATCCGTGAGGAATCCGGGGACCGCGGAGGCAAACTCCCCGGGCAGCCCCTCCGTCGACTCTGCAATCTCGTCCCCGTACAACTCGCGCTGGATCTCGAGCCCGCGGGCGTGACGGTCGTCGTCGTCGACCGTCCCTTGCGTCGGCAACGGAAGCGTGTGGCCACGCTCGGTGAGAACCTCGGAGACCACGCCTATGGCGTTGAGAGCCCGGGGAAACCCGATGAGAGGCGCCAGCTGATAGACGGTCTCCAGGAGTTCGACGGGTTTCACTCCCACGTTGAGTGCCGCCGCCGAATGTGCCCGCAACTGCGGAAGGGTCTGCAACGCGCCCAGGACACTCACCGTGACCAGTTCCCTCGTCCGGTCGTCCAAGTCACCGGTGGCGAACACGTCACCGAAGATGACGGAACGCAGGATCTGCATGAACTCCGGGTGCTTCTCCGGGGCGTGCCGGTCCCGCACCCCGAAGAGCCGTTCGAAGACCTCTTCCGATCGTTCGACACGGTCCTGCCCCGGATCCTCCGGGGCAGGACCGGGCCCGGCGGCGTTCTCGCTCATGCCCACCCCAGTTCCTTCTTGGCCACGGCCATCGCGCGGGCGTACTCGTCGTCGTCAACGGGCTCGAGCCACGTGGTCGGGTCCGTGTCGTCGACTGATTCGAGCATGGCCACGTGAGCCATGAACCGGTCGTCCAGGGCCCCGTGCCAGTGCTCCTCGTCTTCGGCCGCCCACACGGTCTCCCCCGCGCGCAAGACCATGACCTCACCGGCCCGGTTGACGACGACGCCCACGCCGTCCGTGCAGTAGAGGCTCTGCCCGAGCGTGTGGGTGTGCCAGTTGGTGCGAGCGCCCGGGGCAAAACGCACGTGCGCTGCGGTGAGCTTGGAGGTACCCGGTTCGGACACGATGCCGTCGACGTAGACGTCTCCGACGAACCGCTCTGCAGGGCCCTGGCCGGTCTGATGGTTGTTGAACCGTTCCATGGTGTTCTCCTTCTGGACCTCTGATCTCACATGCGAACGAGCGCCTTGATGGCGCGGCGTTCGTCCATGGCCTTGTAGCCTTCCGCGATCTCCTCCAACGGGACTTCCAGGTCGAAGACCTTGCCGGGGTTGATCTCGCGCTTCAGGATCAGATCGATCAGCTCGGGCAGGAAGCGCCGTACCGGTGCCGGTCCGCCGAGCAGGTGGACCTCCGCGCCGAACAGCGCGTCTCCGGGCAGGGCGACGTCGTGCGCCACGCCGACGAAGCCGACGTGCCCGCCGGGGCGGGTGGAGTGGATGGCCTGCAGCATGGACTCCTGGGTGCCGACCGCTTCGATCACGGAATGGGCCCCGTAGCCGCCGGTCATCTCCTTGATCCGGGCCACACCGTCGTCGCCTCGCTCCTCCACGATGTCCGTGGCGCCGAACTCGCGGGCCAGCTTCTGCCGCGATTCGTGCCGGCTCATGGCGATGATCCGCTCGGCTCCGAGCTGCTTGGCGGCCAGGATCCCCAGCAACCCGACGGCGCCGTCGCCCACGACTGCCACGGTCTTGCCGGGACCCGCTTCCGCGGCCACGGCGGCGAACCAACCGGTTCCCAGCACGTCGGAGGCGGTCAGCAGGGACGGGATCAGGTCATCGTCCGGCTGCCCCGGCGTGGCGACGAGCGTCCCGTCGGCCAGCGGAACCCGCATGAGTTCCGACTGCGCTCCGGTGGGGCAGGCGAACTCTCCGTGCAGGCACCGGGACTGGTACCCGTCCTGGCAGATCTCGCACGTGTTGTCGGAGGCCATGAAGGAACCGACGACGAAGTCGCCGACCTTGACGTTCGTGACCTCCGCGCCGATCTGTTCAACCACGCCCACGTACTCGTGACCCATCGGGCTCGGGTCCTTGGTCTCGTCGATGCCCCGCCACGGCCACATGTCCGATCCACACACGCAAGCCGCGCTGACCTGGAGGACGGCGTCCGTGGGCTTCTCGATCTGCGGTTCCTCACGGTCCTCGACCCGTACGTCGCCGGGTCCGTGAATGATGGCTCCACGCATGGTTGCTGCTCCTCGTGCCGAACGTATGGCGCGTCGGTCGACGCCGTCCACGTCTGAGACTAGCGCCGTGGACGGAGGCGGGGCAGGTACCGTCAGTGCCCTCGTATGGGAGAGCGCGCGAATCAGCCGCAGTCCTGCCGAAGGTCAGTGGCGGGTCAGTCGTTGTTGAGGCGGCGCAGCGCCGCGAGCACCACGTCACGGTCCTGTGTGGCCCACATGGGCGGCAGACTCGAGCGCAGGAACCCCCCGTACCGGGCCGTTGCCAGGCGTGAGTCCAGGATCGCCACCACGCCCTTGTCGGACGCGCTGCGGATGAGCCGGCCCGCGCCCTGTGCCAGGCGCACGGCGGCGTGGGTTGCGGAAACGCCCATGAATCCGTTGCCCCCCGCCTCCGCGATGGCCTTCGCGCGTGCCGTGGCCAGGGGGTCGTCGGGGCGCGGGAACGGGATCCGGTCGATCAGGACCAGCCGACACGCATCCCCCGGGACGTCGACGCCCTGCCAGAGGCTCATGGTTCCGAACAGGCACGTGGCGGGATCCTCCGTGAATTCTTTGACCAGTGAGTTGAGGGAGGCATCGCCCTGGCAGAGGATCGGGTGTTCCGTGCGTTCGCGCACGTACTCTGCGGCTTCCTCCGCGGCCCGGCGGGAGGAGAACAGTCCCAGTGCGCCGCCCCCGGAGGCCTCGATCAGGTCAACGGTTTCCTCCAGCATCGCAGGAGCCAGCTGACGCCCGGGCTTCTCCAGGTGCCGAGCCGTGTAGAGAATGCCCTGCCGGGGGTAGTCGAACGGGCTGCCGACGTCCACCCCTTCCCACCGCGGGGCACCGGGTCCCTGGAGCCCCAGGTCGCCCGCCACGGCGTCGAAGGACGCCCCCACGGACAGGGTCGCGGAGGTCATGACCACGGTCCGTCCGTCGAAGAGGCCTTCGCGCAACCGCCCAGCCACGGACAGCGGGGCGATGTTCAGCACGGCGGGGTCCGTGTCCTCCGCCGGGACGTAGCCGCGGCCCGGTTCCCACCCGCCGGTGCGGGAGAGCCACAGGACCTCGCGGGCGTCGTCGGCTTCGGTCATGCGTTCGCACAGCTCCAGGATCTCCGTGACCCGCGAGCGCGCCATCTGGCGTCCGCCGTCGGCATCGGCATCCGCCGACCCCGCACCCTTCTCCGGCTTCGAGTCCGTGAGGGCCTGGCGCGCGGCGTCGCGGATCCGCACGACGGAGGCGCCCATGCGGTCCGTGAGTCCCCGGGCCAACAACTCGGCCGGGACCCCTTCGAGGGCCCGTTCCAGATCGTCGGCCCCGGCGGAGAGATCGTCCGACTTCGCGGAGGTGTGTTTGCGGATGGAGGTTGCGGCGGCCCGTACGGCGGCTGCGGACAGCGCTCCCGTCACGGCTCCGGTGACGCGGTCCCGCAGTTCGTGCGCCTCGTCGATGATCACCACGTCGTGTTCGGGCAACACCTGCACGTCCTCGAACGCGTTGATCGCCAGGAGGGCGTGGTTGGTGATCACCACGTCGGCATCGGCGGCGCGGGCCTTAGCCAATTCCCCGAAGCACTCCTCCACGAACGGGCAGGACCGACCCAGGCACTCGCGTGCGGTCACGGAGATCTGCCGCCAGGCGGTGTCGGTGACACCGGGCAGGACTTCGTCCCGGTCCCCCGTGTCCGTGGTCTGGGCCCAGTCCCGGAGCCGTTGGACCTCGCGTCCCAGCGCCGACACCTGCCCACCGCCGGGGTGGTTTCCCTCGCCGGGGGCCGCGAACAGCGCACCGTCGTCGTCCTGGGGGTAGCCGCCTTCCAGCTTGTGCAGGCACGCATAGTTGCTGCGCCCCTTGAGCAGGGCGACGTCCATCCCTTCCGGCAGCTCACCCTCCAGGGCCGAGAGCAGACGAGGGACGTCACGGCCGACCACCTGGGACTGCAGCGCGAGTGTGGCCGTGGCGACGACGACCGGCCCCGCCCCCGCACCGCGTCGCCCGGCGGCGTGGTGCAGCGCCGGGGTCAGGTAGGCCAGGGACTTGCCGGTCCCGGTGCCGGCCTGCACCAGCAGGTGACGGCCGGTGTCCAGGGCCTCGGCCACCTTGGCGGCCATGAAGCGTTGCCCGTCGCGGCGTTGCCCGCCCAGGGCTTCCACCGCAGTGTCGAGCAGGTTCAAGGCATCCAGTGCCCCGGGGAAGGTCTCGGGACGATCCGTGATCGGGCGTCCCTCGGCGTCACGGACACCGGTTCCCGGTGCTGTGGTGGTCGGCATCGGACGTGCTCCTACCGGGGTTCCGGCGAGTCGGTCTGAGTCGTGTCAGCCTCAGCGAACTCCGGCGGGTGCTCCGGGACGAACGGTGCGAGTTCACCGGCCAGGTCCTCGCGGACCTTGACCAGCAGGTGCGTGCCCTCCGCCAGGTACTCGGTGCGCAGGATCTCCGCGTCCCACCCGTGGAGGCGGGAGACGACGTCGCCGTCGCTGTAGGGCACCACCAGGTCCAGGACGTGGTCGGGTCGCGGGATCGACTGCGAAATGAGTTCCTTGAGTTCCTCGATGCCCTGGCCCGTGTGGGCGGACACGACCGCCACGTTCTTGTGCGTGTTGCGCAACCGCTCGATCACGAACGGGTCCGCGGCGTCGGCCTTGTTGACCACGATGATTTCCGGCAGCTGGCTCGCCTCGATGTCGGCCAGCACCTCGCGAACCGCGTGGATCTGTCCCTCCGGATCCGGGTGGGCACCGTCCACCACATGCAGGATGAGGTCGGCGTCGGCCACTTCCTCGAGCGTGGAGCGGAAGGCCTCGACCAGTTGCGTGGGCAGCGAACGCACGAAACCCACGGTGTCCGAGAGCGTGTAGCCGATGCCGTCGGGCGTCGTGGCCTTGCGGACCGTCGGGTCCAGCGTGGCGAAGAGCGCGTTCTCCACGAGCACCCCGGCGTCCGTCAAGCGGTTCAGCAGCGAGGACTTCCCGGCGTTCGTGTACCCCGCGATCGCGACGGAGGGCACGGCGTTGCGTCGCCGGTTCAGTCGCTTGGCCTCACGGGCGGGCTTCATGGCCGCGATCTCGCGCTTGAGCTTGGCCATCCGGGCACGGATCCGACGGCGGTCCAGTTCGATCTTGGTCTCACCCGGACCGCGGGAGCCGATGCCTTCACCCGAGGCGGCGCGTCCACCGGCCTGACGGGACAGGTTGCCACCCCAACCACGCAGGCGCGGCAGCATGTACTCGAGCTGGGCCAGTTCGACCTGTGCCTTGCCCTCCTTGGACTTGGCGTGCTGGGCGAAGATGTCCAGGATCAGACCGGTGCGGTCGATGACCTTGACCTTGACCACGTCTTCCAGCGCGCGGCGCTGGGAGGGTGCGAGTTCTTCGTCCACGATCACCGTGTCCGCCCCGGTCGCAGCGACGATGTCCTTGAGTTCCAGTGCCTTGCCCGAGCCCAGGTAGGTGGCCGGGTCCGGTGTGGCGCGGCGTTGGATCACGCCATCCAGGACTTCGGAGCCCGCTGTCTCGGCCAGCGCGGCGAGCTCGCGCAGGGAGTTCTCGGCGTCCTCAATGCGGCCCGAGGTCCACAGGCCGGCCAGGACCACCTTCTCCAGGCGCAGTTCGCGGTACTCGACCTCGGTGATGTCCTCGAGTTCGGTGGACAGGTTGGCCACGCGCCGCAGGGACTGGCGGGCGGCGAGGTCGTACTGGTCGCCGTCGGCTCCGGTGTGGACCGTGCGCTCGGAGAGTTCGCGGGCCCTGCCTCCGAGTACGTGGCCGGAGTCCTCGGCGGGTGCCGCTGCGCCGTCGGCGTCGCGTTCGGCGGCCGAACGTCCCGCACGCGCTCGGGACAGGACACGTTCGACGACGTCCTCGAGTTCCTGCGCAGAGGGCGAGTGTCCGCGGCGGTCGCCGCCGACGGGCTGTTCGGGTTGGGTGTGGGTGTTGGTCATGAATCCTTTTCGGAAGGTACTGATGGCACGGCTTCTGCCGTCCAGAACACAACGACGGCCGATGCCCGGTTGTTCCAATCGGTTACGGCACCGGAACCGGGCTGGTTCCCCCTAGGCTAGCGGGCATGATGGCGCACTACTTCACCACACCCGATGGTCCCGAGAACCGCTCGGAGCTCGAGGTCGAGATTCGCGGGCGCCGGGTACGAGTGGTCACTGCCGCCGGTGTCTTCTCCCCGGGTGCTCTGGACAAAGGCACCGCGGTTCTCCTGGACGCCGTCCCGGATCCCTTGGGTGCCGAGTTCCTGGACCTCGGCTGCGGCTGGGGGCCCGTCACACTGGCCCTCGGCTTCTCGGGGCGGGCGGACGGCGAGCGGGACGACGCGCGTCCGCGCGTCACCTCGGTGGACGTCAACGAGCGGTCTCTGGCCCTGACCCGGGACAACGCGGCCGCGTACTCGGTCACCGCAGAGGCCTACCTGCCGCAGGAGGTCCCGGAGGACCGGCGATTCGACGTGATCTGGTCGAACCCGCCCATCCGCATCGGCAAGGAGGCCCTGCGCGAACTGTTGCTCCTGTGGTTGCCGAGACTCACCCCGGGGGGCGAGGCGTGGCTGGTGGTCCAGAAGAATCTGGGGGCGGATTCGCTGCAGACCTGGCTGACCCGTGCGTTGCCGGAAGCGACCGGGGAACCGTGGTCGGTGACCCGGGATTCGACGTCGAAGGGCTTCAGGGTCCTGCGCGTCAGCCGAACGTCCCGCTAGCCACGACGGTCGCGGGACCCGCGAGCACCACGTGCTCGGCACCGTGCGGCCCTTCCACGAACGTGGCCGAGACGGCTCCACCCGGGACTTCCACGACCCATTCGTCCGGTGCGGATTCCCCCGCCCAGAAGCGGGTGGCGGCGGCCGCCGCGCACGCACCGGTGCCGCAGGACTGGGTCTCCCCCACGCCACGTTCGTGGACGCGCATCCGGATGCGGCCGATCTCCTCCGAGCCCTGACCTTCCTCGTCGATCGGGACCACGAACTCCACGTTCGTCCCGTCGGGCGGGGTGGGTCGAACCTGCGGCGCGGCGTGTAGTTGCAGCGCGTCGAGCTTCTCGCCTTCCGCCAGGGCCACCACGGTGTGGGGGTTGCCCATGGTGATGGACACGGCGGGTCGCGGGACGCGCAGTCCTTTGGCCGTCACCACGGCATCCGATCCGCGGGAACGGGCGCCGTCGCCGTCGATGAACCCCCAGGGGCCCATGTCCACGGCGTATCCGTCTGCGGTGCGGGCCACGGTCTTGACCCCCGCCCGCGTTCCGATCCGCACGGTCTCCCCGTGCGCCAGGTCCACGAGTCCCTGGCCGACCAGCACGTGGACGAAGACCCGGACCCCGTTGCCGCACATCTCGGCGATCGACCCGTCACCGTTGCGGTAGTCCATGAACCATTCAGCATCCGGGGTGTGCTCGAGCAGTTCCTGGCCCTCGGGCAGGTTGGCCGACCGGATCACCCGGATGAAACCGTCACCCCCGATGCCCTGGTGTCGGTCGCAGGCCAGCCGGACGGTGTCATCGGACAACAGGAGGCGGCCCTCCGGGTCGACGACGACGACGAAGTCGTTGCCTGTCCCGTGGCCCTTCAGGAAAGGGACACCGGTCAGTTCACCGAAAACGCTGTCCATCAGGGACCCGTCCAGGACGTTGCCCGCCGACCTGGCATCCGACGTCGAACCAGGCGTGGTATCAGCTCGCACGGATTCGTCAGCGGTCGGGGCGTCTGGTGCATTGGTGTCCGGTGCGGAGTCCTCCGCGGTGGTGTCCTGGGGAAGGGCTTCAGGCTGGTTGCTGGTCACCGGACCATGCTAATCCGCATGTGTTCCGGAGCGGACCAGCTCCAGCGCGCGATTCACCAGCAGCGGATCCTCGGCCGGCAGCCAGTGCACGCGCGGATCGGCGCAGAACCAGGTGAGTTGCCGCTTGGCGAACTGTCGGGTTCCCACCACGGTGGATTCGATCGCCCGGTCCACCGTCATGGTCCCGTCGACGACGGCCAGGAACTGGCCGTAGCCCAGGGCCTGGGACGCGGTTCGGCCCTCCCGCAAACCATGCGGAATGAGCCCGCGGACCTCGTCCTCGAGTCCGCCCCGCACCATCGCGTGCACGCGACGTTCCAGGCGTTCGTGGAGCACGGTACGGTCGAGGTCCAGTGCGATCTGCACGGCGGGTGCCACGTGGGTGCGTTCCGGCATGAACGCGGTGAAGGGCCGCCCCGTCAGCTCATGGACCTCCAACGCACGCACCAGTCGCCGGTCGTCCCGGATCCGTTCCTCCGCGGCGGGGTCGATCTGGCGCAGGCGGGCACGAAGTGGCCCGGGGCCGCCGTCGTGCAGCTCCTGTTCCAGACGCCCCCGGACGACGGCGTCCGTTCCGGGGAACTCGATACGGTCCAAGGCCGCCCGCACGTAGAGCCCCGAGCCACCGACCAGGATCGGGACCCGACCGCGCGAGCGGATCTCGGCGAAGCAGGTGCGGGCCTGCTCTTGGAACCGGGCCACGGAGGCTTCCTCCGTGACCTCCATGATGTCCAGGAGGTGGTGGGGCACGCCCTGGCGTTCGTCGACCGTGGCCTTGGCGGTGCCGATGTCCATGCCCCGGTAGAACTGCATCGAGTCGGCATTGACCACCTCGCCGCCGAGCTGCTGGGCCAGGGCGATGCTCAGCGCCGTCTTGCCCGTCCCCGTGGGGCCGACCAGCGCTACGATCGGCGTTTCCGCACCACCGCCTCCGGAGGATTCATCGGGGTCGAGCGCGCCGGTTGCGTCAGCCACGGGGTGCCGACGGCGAGCCCGCGAGGATCGTGGGCATGCCCAGGCTGACCTGGCCGGTCGCGCCGCTGCCCGTTCCGCAGGAAGCCGCCTGTTCGCGCTCCCAGGCGTCGCCGCCGCGGGAGCGACGCAGCTCGTACTGCTCCGCGGTCGGGTCCGCGATCAGGTGGTAGGCCGCCGCCTGTGTCACGGGAACGGTCACGAAGTCACCGGGACGCGGGGCCTCGGCGCCGTCGGGAACGGAGAAATGCACGAGCCGCTGGTCCTGCGCGCGCCCGGAGAGGCGATGGGTCTCGCCGCTCTTCTTGCCCGCGTCGGCAGTCACCAGCAGTTCCACGGTGCGCCCGACGATCGCGGCGTTCTCCTCCGCCGCGATGCGATCCTGCAGAGCCACCAGTCGTTCGAAGCGTTCCTGGACGACTGCCTTGGGCAGCTGGTCCTCGCGCTCCCCCGCCGGGGTTCCGGGCCGCACCGAGTACTGGAAGGTGAAAGCCGAGGAGAACCGGGAGGCCTCGACCACTCGCATGGTGTCCTCGAAGTCCTCGTCCGTCTCCCCAGGGAAGCCCACGATGATGTCGGTGGTGATCGCCGCGTGCGGGATGCGCTCACGCACCTTCTCCAGGATGCCCAGGAACTTCTTGGACCGGTAGGAACGCCGCATCTCGCGCAGGACCTTGTCGCTGCCGGACTGCAGCGGCATGTGCAGCTGTGGCATGACGTTGGGAGTCTCGGCCATCGCGTCGATGACGTCGTCGGTGAAGGCGGCCGGGTGCGGTGAGGTGAAACGCACCCGCTCCAGACCCTCGATCTCCCCGCAGGCGCGCAGGAGCTTGGAGAACGCGAAACGGTCCCCGAAGGAGACACCGTAGGAGTTGACGTTCTGGCCCAGAAGCGTGACCTCCACGGCACCCTGGTCCACCAGGGCCTGGACCTCGGCCAGGATGTCACCGGGGCGCCGGTCCTCTTCCTTGCCGCGCAGGGACGGGACGATGCAGAACGTGCACGTGTTGTTGCAGCCCACGGAGATCGAGACCCAGCCCGCGTAGGCCTGGTCGCGCTTGGTGGGCAGGGCAGACGGGAAGGTCTCCAGGGATTCCAGGATCTCGATCTCGGCCTGTTCGTTGTGCCGCGCACGTTCCAACAGGACCGGCAGGGATCCGATGTTGTGCGTCCCGAACACCACGTCCACCACGGGAGACTTCTTGAGGATCGTGTCCTGGTCCTTCTGGGCCAGGCAGCCACCCACGGCCACCTGGAAGTCCTTGTTCTTCTGCTTGGTGGGGACCAGCTGGGAGAGGTGCCCGTAGAGCTTGTTGTCCGCGTTCTCACGGACCGCGCAGGTGTTGAACACCACCAGGTCCGGGTCCTCCCCGTTCTGCACGGGAACGTATCCGGCGGTCTCCAGCAGACCCGTGATGCGTTCGGAGTCGTGGACGTTCATCTGGCACCCGAAGGTTCGAACGTCGTAGGAGCGCGGCGAGTCCAGGACCGGAATCTCGGGGGCCTCGGTCGAGGGCGCCTGCCTGGTCACGGCGCGGGACGCTCGGGCGTCGTCGGTACCGGCATGCACATCGGCGTTCTTTGTCAGGTCAACGGGGCTCGCACTCACGCGACAAGGATAGTGGCGGGGTCAAATCAGCCGCGGCCCGCTGCCCCCGAGCTCCAGAACATGCTTTCCCGCACGTTTTCGCGTGTGGATCGGTAGGAAAGCATGATCTCGAACAGGACGACACTCCGGTTACGGGCTGCCCAGTTCTCCGGGCAGGTCGTCTTCCGATTCCCCCAGCACCTGTTTGACGACGTCGAAGGCCATGCCCGGGGCGTAGCCCTTGCGGGCCAGCATGGACACGAGTCGCCGGGTCAGCTTGTCCCGGGTCTTCCGATCCGCCAACTGTTCGGCCAGCTGCTCCCCCGACGGCGCCTTGCGCCGCACCAGGTCCAGGGCGTCTGCCTGCTCGTCCTCGTCGGTACGTTGCTCGAGCGCCTGCTCGGCCAGTTCCGGGTCGATGCCCTTGGCCTGCAGGTCCCGACGCAGTGCGGGGCGGGCCAGTTTGCGGGTCTCGGCCCGGGAGCGCACGAAAGTCTCCGCGAACGCGGCGTCGTCCACGAGCCCGACGTCCTCGAAACGGTCCAGGACGCTCATGGCCACGTCCTCGGGAACACCCCGGTCGGCAAGTTTGTCCTCGAGCTGCCGACGGGACTTGGCGGAGGCCGTGAGCTGACGCAACACGATGTTCCGGGCGGATTCGTGAACCTCGGCATCCTGGTCAGCCGCCACAGCGGACGACGACGGCTCCTCCGCCTTGCCCGAACGGCGGTGACGTTCCTGTGCTCGCCGTCGGCGCTTCTCGTACGGCGATTCGTTCATGGACGTGGACTCAGTCACGCGAGGCCTCCGGGTACTCCACAGCCCCGAAAGGAATCATCACTTTCGGGGCCGGGACGCTGTTGGGGTGTGGGCTGGGCTCAGAAGGCAGCTTTGGCGGAGGCGTTGTCCGTCTCGCCGAAGTCGGCGATCACGCCGTCGTCGTCGACCTCCGGCGTGTCCTCCTCGAGGATGCCCAGCTTGGTCAGGATCTTGTGCTCGATCTCCATGGCCATCTCCGGGTTGTCCTTGAGGAACCGGCGGGCATTCTCCTTGCCCTGCCCGAGCTGGTCACCTTCGTAGGTGAACCAGGCACCGGACTTCTTGACGATGCCCTGTTCGACACCCAGGTCGATCAGGCCACCCTCCGTGGAAATCCCGTGGCCGTACAGGATGTCGAACTCGGCCTGCTTGAAGGGCGGAGCCATCTTGTTCTTGACGATCTTGGCCCGGGTTCGGTTACCCACCGGGTTCGCGCCGTCCTTGAGGGTTTCGATGCGACGGACGTCCACGCGGACGGAGGCGTAGAACTTCAGCGCCTTACCGCCCGTGGTGGTCTCCGGAGAGCCGAAGAACACGCCGATCTTCTCGCGCAGCTGGTTGATGAAGATCGCGGTGGTCTGGGAGTGCGACAGTCGACCCGTGATCTTGCGCAGCGCCTGGGACATCAGACGTGCCTGCAGACCCACGTGGGAGTCACCCATCTCGCCTTCGATCTCCGCCTTGGGAACCAAGGCGGCCACGGAGTCGATGACAACGATGTCGATGGACCCGGAGCCCACCAGCATGTCCATGATCTCCAGCGCCTGCTCACCGGTGTCCGGCTGGGAAACCAGCAGGTTGTCGATGTCCACACCGAGCTTCTGGGCGTAGACCGGGTCCAGGGCGTGCTCGGCGTCGATGAACGCGGCGATGCCACCGGCCTTCTGGACATTGGCCACGGCGTGCAGGGCAACGGTGGTCTTACCGGAGGACTCCGGCCCGTAGATCTCGACCACACGACCGCGCGGGAAACCACCGGTGCCCAGTGCCACGTCCAGGGCGATGGAGCCCGTGGGGATGACTTCCACCTTCTGCGCGGGCCGTTCGCCCAGACGCATCACGGAACCCTTGCCGTAGTTCTTGTCGATCTGGGCCAGCACCGTGTCGAGTGCCTTCTCCCGGTCGGAACCGGTGTTCGCCGAATTGGTCTTGGGGGCCATGGTTCACCTCGTGTACATCGTGGTACGGCCACTGTGGCCGCCGTGGTGGCGCGGAATGACTGTGGTGCTCGAGGAACAATCCTCAGCTCCCGCCTGAGCTGTCACCGACAACGCTAGGCAGAGGCTCGGACAACACAAGCACGGGTCCCGGGGCCGAGGGGGAAGAACTCGACCGCAGGGCAATGTTCCGCGCTGTGGAGCCCAAAGGACTTACCGCGAGCACGTCGAAGACAATACAGGTTTTTCGAACACATGTTCGGATGCGTTCCCGCGGCGTGTCATCTCTTGGGTTCCTGGTCCGGTCCCCACCAGCGCTCACGTGGGACGTCCTGGTTCTTGCACAGGGCGAACCACACGGTCTTGGGGTCCTCGCCGTCGTCGAGTGCCTGCTGGGCCGTGCGGTGCCCCAGTTCGCCAAGGACGACGTCCTGTGCCAGGAGCCGCCCCTGACCCGACCCGAACTCGTGCTCGAGCATCTCGTGGAACCTGCTCAACCGCATGCCACTCCTCCCATGGTCAGAACCATGATCGCCGATCCAACGGCATCGGGACCCGACGGCCGTGGCCGTCGGGTCCCGATGCTCTCACGGGTCGCACGCGATGAACGTGTTGGACCCGATTGTTCAAGTCAGGTGAAGATCAGTGCGCGCGGGCACCGAACTCACGGTGGTACTGCTCCCGCAGCTCGGCCGGAACGGTGTCCGGTGCCAGGTTGCCCTCGGCTTCCGCCACGCGATCGGCGACTTCACGCAGCATGGCGGACACGGGGACATCGAGTGCGGCGCAGATCGAGGCCAGCAGCTCCGAAGAGGCTTCCTTCTGTCCACGCTCCACCTCGCTCAGGTAGCCGAGCGAGACTCGGGCGGAGTGGGAGACCTCGCGCAGGGTGCGGCCCTGACGCTGACGGACGGAACGCAGTACCTCGCCAATTTCCTGACGCAGCACGACCGGCTTGGGTTCTGCGTGGGCAGACTCGGTGGCGGTGGTGGTCTCGACGTCCTTCCAGCGGATGACTCCGTTGACGGACACGGGGGTCTTGGTCGTCGTGATGGTTGGCTCCTCAATCGTGCGGATCATGATCCGCGTGGCCCGGAGGCTGCGGTGAGCAGCTCCCGGATGGCCCTTTGCTGGGCCGTCGACGGGTACAACCGCCGACTGAGTCTTGATTGTTCCCCACGGAAGCAGGGATTTACTGGGAGGTTTCTGAGTGCCGGCAATGCGTGGTCACGTCGCGCAGGGCGGCGAGCACGCTCTGTTCACGGATCTCTGCGCGGTCCCCGTCCAGGTGCAGTTCTGTGGAACTGGTGCCTCCGGGTCCGGCGACCGCCACGAACACGGTCCCCACGGGCTTGCCGTCGTGGGGTTCTGGACCGGCCACACCCGTCGTCGCGACGGCGACGTCGACCCCGAGCGCGCGCCGCGCACCTCGCGCCATTTCCTCGGCGACCTGCGCATCCACGGCGCCCACGCGCTCCAACAACTCGGCCGGAACCCCCAGGGTGCGCGTCTTCACGGCGTGGGAGTAGGACACCACGGCACCTTCGAAGGCTTCCGAAGCGCCGGGGACCGACACGAGCGCGGCAGCCACCGAGCCGCCGGTCAGGGACTCCGCGGTGCCGAGGGTCAGTCCGCGATCGACCGCTGCCACGATGGCCTGCCGGGCCGCGGCAATCTGGTCGGAATCGTTCGTTCCTTCGTGACGTTCCATGACGTCAGCTGTGGTCCACGGGCCGACCGGCGGCCAATGCGTCCCGGCGCAGCTTCCAGGCCTTGATGACGTAGTCGATGCCGGTCACCACGGTGAGGATCAAGGCCAGCGTCATGAAGAACCAGCCCAACCACGCCCACCAGGTACCCACGACGGGCACGAGCGGAAGCAGCATGACCAGCAACGCGATGGTCTGCAGCACGGTTTTGAGCTTGCCGCCCTTGCCCGCGGCCATTACGCCGTAGCGAATCACCACGAAACGCATGAGGGTGATGCCCCATTCGCGGACCAGGATCACGATCGTGACCCACCACCACAGTTCACCCAGCAGGGACAGCACCACGAACGCCGATCCCGTGAGCAGCTTGTCCGCGATGGGGTCGGCGATCTTTCCGAAAGACGTGATCAGACCGCGGGCGCGGGCGATGTCACCGTCGAGCTTGTCCGTGAGCATCGCGAGCCCGAACACGACGAACGCGGCCCATCGCATCCCCAAGGACGCCTCACCGAACGCCCCACCGGCCACCAGGAACCACACGAAGAAAGGAACCATGAGGATCCGCAGGGTGGTCAGGGCGTTGGGCAGGTTCCAGTTGGAGGTCTTCGCCGGTTGCGACGGAGTCTGGGAATCAGTGGTTGTCATCATCGGATCAGCGTCCCGTCAGCTGCCAGGCGTCCTCGGACTCGGGCTCCTCGGCGTCGTCGTAGTAGTCGGTGGCGGCCGGGCCCGTGGGCTCGGCGAGTGGGTCGGTCCCGGAGTCGCCCGCGGTTCCGCCGGTGCCGGCGTGCTCCTGGGCACCCACGACGACGGCGGTGGGCGGCTCCTCGCCGCGGATCACGGCCAGGGTCGCGGCAAGGTCGTCCGGGCGCACCAGGACGTCACGGGCCTTGGAACCCTCGGAAGGCCCGACGACACCGCGGGACTCCATGAGGTCCATGAGTCGGCCGGCCTTCGCGAAGCCCACCCGGAGCTTGCGCTGCAGCATGGAGGTCGAGCCGAACTGCGTGGTGACCACCAACTCCACGGCCTGCAGCAGCACGTCCAGGTCGTCCCCAATGTCCTCGTCGATCTCCTTCTTGGGGGCCTCCTGGACCACGTCCTCGCGGTAATTGGCCTTCATCTGGGACTTGACGTGCTCCACGACCTCGTGGATCTCGGACTCGGCCACCCAGGCGCCCTGGACACGCATGGGCTTGGAAGCGCCCATGGGCAGGAAGAGGGCGTCACCCTGGCCGATCAGCTTCTCGGCACCGGGTTGGTCCAGGACCACGCGGGAGTCCGTGACGGAGGAGGTGGCGAACGCCATGCGGGAGGGCACGTTGGCCTTGATCAGACCGGTCACCACATCCACGGACGGGCGCTGCGTTGCCAGCACCAGGTGGATGCCGGCCGCGCGGGCCAGCTGGGTGATGCGCACGATCGCGTCCTCAACGTCGCGCGGGGCGACCATCATGAGGTCGGCCAGCTCGTCCACGATCACCAACAGGTACGGGTACGGCTTGATCTTCCGCTTGGACCCCGGTTCGGGCTGCACCTTGCCGTTGCGCACGCCCTTGTTGAAGTCATCGATGTGCTTGTAGCCGTAGTGCGACAGGTCGTCGTAGCGTGCGTCCATCTCCCGGACCACCCACTGCAAGGCCTCGGCGGCCTTCTTGGGGTTGGTGATGATGGGCGTGATCAGGTGCGGGACGCCCTCGTACGCGGTGAGTTCCACGCGCTTGGGGTCGACCATGACCATGCGGACCTCGTCCGGGGTCGCGCGCATGAGCAGCGAGACGATCATCGAGTTCACGAACGAGGACTTACCGGCACCGGTGGCGCCCGCCACCAGCATGTGCGGCATCTTGGCCAGGTTGGCCACCACGAAACCGCCTTCGACGTCCTTGCCCACGCCCATGACCATGGGGTGGTCGTTCTTCCGCGCGGCCTGCGAGCGCAGCACGTCACCCAGCACCACGGTTTCACGGTCCGTGTTGGGGATCTCGATGCCGATCGCGGACTTCCCCGGGATGGGCGAGAGGATGCGGACGTCGGAGGAGGCCACCGCGTAGGAGATGTTCTTGGACAGGGCCGTGACCTTCTCGACCTTGGTCCCGGGCGCCAGTTCGATTTCGTACCGGGTCACCGTGGGGCCGCGGGAGAAGCCCGTGACCTCCGCGTCCACCTTGAACTGCTGCAGGGTTTCGGTCAGGGCACGCACCACGGCGTCATTGGCCTCGGAGCGTTCCTTGGCGGGAGCACCCTGGATGAGCGACGACGACGACGGCAGCGAGTACGCCACGTCCCCGTCCAGCTGCAACTGTTCGGTGCGTTCGGGGATCGGTGTGCTCTGCGCTGCCGGGGCGACGACCTGTCCGGAGAGTGCCTCGCCGTCGGCTCCGTCGTCGCCGATCAGGGCGGCGGCACCGGATCCCGCTGCGGTGTCTGCGGCGCCGCTCGTGGAGGCTTCGAGCCCCTGCTCGCGACGCAGTTCCTGCGCGGCGAGCTGATCGCGCGTGGGGCGCTTCTGTCCCGGGCGCAAGGAGGACGCGGGGGCGGCAGCAGGTGCAGCCGAGGGCGTCGATTCGTCGTCGTGCCGGGAGCTGCCGCGGGCCTCGTCCCCGGATTCGATGTCGAAGACGGGCACCGCGTGGCGGTTGGACCCTGAATCGGTCGACGAGCGCCCACCGGCACGCCCGGTGCGCTGATCCGCGACCACGGGCACCTCGTCGGTGGGTTCGCCGATGACGGCGGTTTCGAAGGCCTCGTCGCCGTCGTACCGGTCCAGGCGGGCGCGCTCGGCGGCCTCCTGCTTCTCCCTCTTGGCCTGCTTGCGCGCGGCACGTCGGGCAGCCCGATCGTTCACGGGCTGCGGGTCGCGGTCGTCCAGGTAGGAACGGTCGTGTTCCTCTGCACCCAGGCGATCGGTGTGGTGCTCGCGGGGTTGGGCACCGACCATGACGTCCCAGGTGTGGGCGAGTCGGGGGCCGATCTGGGCGAACGGCGTCCCGGTGATGATCAGGACGCTCAAGGCCAACACGGCGGCGCACAGGACACCTGCGCCCAGCGGGGTGATCACGGACCCCAACGGACCGGCGACCAGGTAGCCGAAGGCGCCACCGGCGGTGAGTCGGGCCTGGAAGCTCTCGGTGACGCCCGGGGCGCCGCCGATCACGTGGGCAAGACCCGAGCCCGCCAGGACGGCGACGGCCGAGCCCAGGGCGATGCGGTTGTTCGTCGTCGTCGGGACCGGCCGGCGGAAGACGTGCAGCGCGAAACCGATCAGGGCCAGCGGCAGGACGAGCGCGGCCCAGCCGATCAGGCCCGCCACGAGCCAGTGAACACCGGAGGCGACCGTGGACACGCCGGGAATGCCGGCGTCGTAGAGGCTCCACCACTCGACCAGCGCGATGACCAGACCCGCGCAGAGCACGACGAGCGCCCCACCGTCGCGACGGTCCTCGGGGTCGAGGTCGGTGCGGAGGGTGCCGATGCGTCGGACCGCGCCACCGATCAGGTGCGCGAACCAGAGCCAGGTGCCGACGAGTGCTTCGACCGCGCGTTCACCGAATCCCGTGGTGGGGGGCTTCGAAGTGCCCTTCTTGGCCTTCGAGGTGGTTGATCCGCGCGACGTCGAGGCACCCTTGCGGGCGGGGGAAGTACGAGTCGCCATACCTTCTAGGGTAAACGACGCCGCAAAACAGGCTCAGACCGGCGCACCTTGGACGCGGTTGACGGCCCTCACGTGCCGCCCCCCCAAAAAAAACACGGCGCCGCATGCCCGTACAGCTGGACACAGTTGCCGTACGGCCCCTGGGAACGGACCGGCCCGTTCACCGTGACGGTGAACGGGCCGGTCCGAGCTTGCGCTCATGCGGTTGTCCGGGGTCAGCTGTCGGAGCCGACCTCGATCACCACGGGCACGATCATGGGCTTGCGGCGCAGCTTGCGCCCCACCCACGGGCCGATGGTGCGGCGCACGATCTGCTGCAACTGGTGCGTCGTGTACTGCTTGGGCTCGTGCAGGGCGTCCTCGAGTGCACCGGTGACCTTGGGGATGATGTCGTCGAAGACGCGATCGTCCTCGGCAACGCCCCGAGCGTGGATGTCGGGGCCGTTGACCACGCGCTTGTTCTTGCGGTCGATCACCGTGACCACCGAGACGAAGCCCTCCTCCCCCAGCACGATGCGGTCCTTGAGGTCCTCCTCCGTGATCTCACCGACGGAGGAGCCGTCCACGTAGACGAACTTGATCTCGTGGGCACCCACGATCCGCGCCTTGTGGTCCTTCATGTCCACGCACGTGCCGTTCTCCGTCAGCAGGACGTTCTCCGGGGGCACGCCCGTGGCCTCGGCGAGTTCGCCGTTGGCCATGAGGTGCCGGATCTCGCCGTGGACGGGCATGACGTGCTCGGGCTCCACGATGTTGTAGCAGTACAGCAACTCGCCGGCCGAGGCGTGTCCGGAGACGTGCACCTTGGCGTTGGACTTGTGCACCACGTGAGCACCCAGGCGCATGAGCCCGTTGATGATGCGGAACACGGAGTTCTCGTTGCCCGGGATCAGGGAGGAGGCCAGGATCACGGTGTCGCCTTCACGCACCTGTACGCGGTGATCCCCGCGTGCCATGCGCGACAGTGCGGCCATGGGCTCGCCCTGGGAACCGGTGCACATGATGACCAGTTCGTCGTCACGGAACTGCTCGACCTTCTTCTGGTCCACCAGCACGCCTTCCGGGACGTCCAGGTAGCCCAGTTCCGCGGCGATGCCCATGTTGCGTTCCATCGAACGGCCCATCAGGGCCACCTTGCGCCCGGCGGCCACAGCGGCGTCCAGAACCTGCTGCACGCGGTGCACGTGCGAGGAGAAGGAGGCGACGACGACCTTCTGGCTCGACTTCTGGATGACGTCGGTGAGGACTCCCCCGATGTCCTTCTCCGTGGGGGTGAAACCCGGGACCTCGGCGTTGGTCGAGTCCGTCAGGAACAGGTCCACGCCTTCCTCGCCCAGCCGGGCGAAGTGCCGCAGGTCCGTGATGCGGCCGTCCAGGGGCAACTGGTCCATCTTGAAGTCACCCGTGTGCAGGACAGTGCCCGCCTTGGTGCGCACGAACACGGCCAGGGCGTCCGGGATCGAGTGGTTCACGGCCACGAATTCACATTCGAACTCGCCGAGCTTCTCCACCTGTCCTTCGCGGACGGCCAGCGTGTACGGCTTGATCCGGTGCTCACGCAGCTTGGCCTCGACCAGCGCCAACGTCAGCTGAGACCCCAGCACGGGGATGTCGTTGCGGCGCTTGAGCAGGTACGGGACGGCACCGATGTGGTCCTCGTGCCCGTGGGTGAGCACGATCGCCACGATGTCGTCCAAGCGGTCCTCGATGTGGGAGATGTCCGGCAGGATCAGGTCCACGCCGGGCTGGTTCTCCTCCGGGAAGAGCACGCCGCAGTCCACGACGAGCAACTGACCGTTGATCTCGAACACGGTCATGTTGCGACCGACCTCACCCAGGCCGCCCAGCGGGGTGACCCGCAGGGTGTCCTTGCCCAGGGCGGGCGGTTCGCTCAAGTCTTCAATCCAATGGGTCATGCGACCCCTCTCTGAAATAGCTGCTCTCCACGAGAGCGTTGAAATAAATCTCTTTTAGAACTGCAAGGTTTCCGACACCACGGATCCTTCGAGATCGGCCTTGATGGCCGCCAGCTCGGTGTCCGTCGCGTCGACGTACGGCAGCCGTACGCGGTGATTCTGCAGGGCCCCCTGCCAGTGCAGGATCTGCTTTGCAGCCACCGCTCCGGGGACGTGGGTCATGGTCGCGCGCACCACGGGCTCGAGTTCGTGGGCGATCTGCAACGCCTCGTGCAGGTCCTCGGCGCGCATGGCGTCGATCAGACGACGGAAGCGCGGGGTGTCCACGTGGCTCGTGACACCCACCAGGCCCACCGCGCCGATGGACATCCACGGCAGGGTGAGGCCGTCGTCGCCGGAGTAGTAGAGCAGGTCGGTTTCCGTGATGACCCGCATGCCTTCGGCCAGGTTGGCCTTGGCGTCCTTGACGGCCACGATCTTCTCGTGCTCGGCCAACCGGATCAGCGTGTCCACGGACAGCGGGATCCCGGTGCGACCGGGGATGTCGTAGAGCATGATCGGCAGCTCGACGGAATCGGCCACGGTCTCGAAATGCGCGACCACACCGGTCTGCGTGGGCTTGTTGTAGTACGGGGTGACGATCAGCAGACCGTCCATGCCCGCCTTCTGCGCCTGCGCCGACAGGTGCAGCGTGTGCTGCGTGTCGTTGGACCCGGCACCGGCCACCAACGCCACGCGGTCTCCCACGGCGTCCTTGACGGTGCGGAACACGGCTTCGTGCTCGTCGTCGGTCATGGTCGAGTACTCGCCCGTGGTCCCGCCGACCACCAGGCCGTCACAGCCCTGGTCGACCAGCCGGACGGCCAGCGCTTCCGTTGCGGCCAGATCGACGGAGCCGTCGTCCTTGAACGGCGTGACCATGGCGGTGAGCAGGGTCCCGAACAATGGCTTATCTCGGTGCGCAGTCATGGTGCTAACCCTAACTTGCCCGGCCCGCGGGCTCCGGCCCCGTGTCCGTCTGTCCCCGAGAAAGTCGCACGGCATCACGCATGGCGGCCCGCGCGCGGCGGGTGTCGCCGGAGGCACTGTAGGCCAGGGACAGCCGGTACCAGGACCGCCAGTCCTCGGGTGCCTGTTCGGCTTCGGCCTGCCACCTGGGGAACTGGGCATCGGCGGCTTCCCGCACGATCCGCCCCGAGGGGTGCCGCGGGAGGTCATCCTCGGGCAGTCCACCCTCTTCCGCGAGACGGCGCCCCAACTGTTCGATCCGCACGCCGAACAGCAGTTCCCTGGCCAACGCCCACACCCCGAGGACGGGGATGACGACGATCGCGACACCCAGAGCCTTGCTGACCCAGACCTCCGAGTTCACCAGGACCCAAGCTCGCTGCAACGTGACACCCAGGTAGAACACGAGCAGCGCCACCATGACCGCTGCCAGGGCCTTGCCGCGGTTGGTCGACTCGAGCAGGGTGAAGACCCCGGCGAAGGCGGCAATCACCAGAATCGTCGGCTTGGACCCCGCCGGCAGCGGCAGCAGCCACAGCGTGATCAGCCCCGCCAGGAGCACCACCCAGCCCAACAGCCGTAGCGACCCCGGCGAACGCCGGTGCCCGTCTGAGTTGCGATCCGACGACGGCCCGGACGGCGGGGTGGTTCCCGACGACGGCGACCGGCTCACGCGTCCAGGTCCATGAAGTGTTCCAGGCCGTGGGTGAGACCCGGCCGGGAACCGACCGTGCGCACGCCCAACAGCACACCGGACATGAAGGAGATCCGGTCGAAGGAGTCGTGCTTGATGGTCAGCATCTCGCCTTCGTTGCCCAGCAGGGTCTCCTGGTGCGCGACCAGTCCGCGCAGGCGGACGGAGTGCACGGAGACACCGTCGACCTTGGCGCCCCGGGCGCCGTCGGGGTCGGTTTCCGTGGAGTCCGGCGACGGGCCGAGTCCTGCGTCCTGACGGGCCTGGGCGATCAAGGCGGCAGTCCGCGCTGCAGTCCCGGAGGGCGCATCGACCTTGTTCGGGTGGTGCAGCTCGATGACCTCAGCCGATTCAAAGAACTTGGCGGCCACGGCCGAGAACCGCATGGCCAGCACGGCCCCGATCGAGAAGTTGGGGGCGATCAGCACCCCCACCCCGGGGTGCTCGGACAGCAGTTGTTCGAGGCGGGCCAACCGCTCGTCGTCCCATCCCGTGGTGCCCACGACGCAGTGGATGCCGTGCGCCACACAGAACCGGACGTTGTCCTCAGTGGCACTCGGGACCGTCAGGTCGATCGCCACCTGGGCGCCGGACACCACCAACTGCTGGAGCGAATCGCGGTGGTCCAGGGTGCAGACCAAGTCCGCGTCCTTGGCGTTGTCCACGGCGCGGACCGCTTCCGAGCCCATGCGGCCGTGGGCGCCCAGGACGGCCACCTTGACGGGTTCGTTCACGGTGCTGTTCTCACTCACGTCTTCTCCTGCGTTCATCGGCGGGTGTGCTGTCTGTCAATTCTGCTCGGCTGCCACGATCTGCACCACGGTGGGCCCTTCGGCCAGTTCCTGGGCGAGCGCCTGAACTTGTTCGGGGGTCACGGCCCGGACGCGCCCCATGGTTTCTTCGAGGTCGTAGAACTCCCCCGTGGTCAGTTCCGCCGACCCCAGCCGGGACATGCGTGAGCCGGTGTCCTCGAGCGCGAGCACAGTGCCGCCGGCCAGCTGCCCCACGACCTTGGCCAGTTCCACCTCGCCGATTCCGTCCTGGGCCAGCTTGTCGAGCTCCTCGACCATGAGCCGCAGGACCTCGTCGGTCTTGGCGGGCGTGCACCCGGCGTACATGCCGAAGTACCCGGCGTCCGAGTAGGAACCGCCGAAGGAGAACGTGTTGTATGCCAGCCCGCGCTTCTCCCGGATCTCCTGGAACAGCCGCGAGGACATTCCACCGCCCAGGGCAGCGTTGAGAACGGTCATGTGGTACCGACGGTCGTCCCCGGCCACCAGCCCGGGGCGCCCCACCACGACGTTCGACTGCTCCACCGGGCGGTGCAGCACGTGGCGGCCCCAGTCGGGCTGCGGTGTGGTCGCGTCCAGGGATCCGCGGGTCCGACGCTCGCGCGGTGTGGCGGGCGCGTAGGCGTCCCACCCGGCATCGGCCATGGACCGCACCACCATGTCCACGACCTCTGCGTGCTCCAGCCCGCCCGCGGCCGTGACCACCAGGCCCTCCGGCCGGTAGAACTCGCGGAAGTGCTCCCACACGCGTGCGCGCGGGACCGCGAGGATCTCCTCCGGTGTACCGCCGATCGGGCGCGACAGGGGGTTGCCACGGAACACGTGCTCGGTGAAGTGCTCGAAGGCCACGTCCGTGGGGTCGTCCTGGTCCATCGCCAGTTCTTCCAGGATCACCCCGCGTTCGCGTTCGAGTTCCTCCGGGTCCAGGACGGCGTCGGCCACCATGTCCATGAGCACGTCAACGGCCATGGGCAGCTGTTCGGAGAGCACCCGGGCGTAGTAGCAGGTGTGTTCCTTGGCGGTGATCGCGTTGGACTCCCCACCGACCGCGTCGAAGGCCTCCGCGATCTGCAAAGCGTTGCGCTTGGTGGTGCCTTTGAAGAGCAGGTGTTCCAGGAAGTGCGTCGAGCCCAGGTGACCCGGCTGTTCGTCGCGCGAACCCACGCCCACCCAGAATCCCACGGTGGCCGAGAGCAACCCCGGCATGGATTCCGTGAGGACGCGGGTTCCGCAGGGCAGGACGGTGCGCGTGACGACGGCGCCGCCGTCGCCGTCGTGGACGACGTGCGTGAACCCGCCGACAACGCCTCCCTGGCCGCTCCCGGTTCCACGTCCCCCCGCGTCCAGCGCGGAGGCCGCGGTGGTGGCCAGCAGGGGCAGATCAACAACGGTCATGCGAGAACCAACGACTCCTGTCGGGTGAGTTTCACGGGGATCCGACGCGCGGATCACGGCGAGCCCGGAGGCCCGTGATGGCCGTCATCCCCGGGGCTCGAAGGAGCACCGGGGATGACGGCCATCGGCTGCCGTCCCGCGGGACGGCGCGGAGGATCAGTTCTCCTCGGCAACCTCGGGGGCCTCGGCGGAGTCATCGGACCCGGCCGACTCGTCCTCGGCAGCCACCGGGGAGAGCGAGAGCTTTCCGCGGTCGTCGACCTTGGTGATCTCGACCTGGACCTGCTGGCCGACGGACACGACGTCGTCGACGTCGTTCACGCGCTTGCCGTCGTTGAGCTTGCGCAGCTCGGTCACGTGCAGCAGACCGTCACGGCCCGGGGTCAGGGACACGAACGCACCGAAGGTGGTGGTCTTGACGACCGTACCCAGGTAACGCTCGCCGACTTCCGGAACCTGCGGGTTGGCGATGGCGTTGATCGCCGACCGTGCGGCTTCGGCCGACGGGCCGTCGACGGCGCCGATGTAGACCGTGCCGTCGTCCTCGATGGAGATGTCCGCTCCGGTGTCCTCCTGGATCTGGTTGATCATCTTGCCCTTGGGGCCGATGACCTCACCGATCTTGGACACGGGGACGTTGACGGTGATGATCCGCGGTGCGTGCTCGGACATCTCGTCCGGGGCGTCGATCGCGGAGTTCAGCACGTCCAGGATCGCCAGACGGGCCTCACGGGCCTGGGTCAGGGCCGCGGCCAGGACGTCGGCGGGGATGCCGTCGAGCTTGGTGTCCAGCTGGATCGCGGTCACGAAGTCCTTGGTGCCCGCGACCTTGAAGTCCATGTCGCCCAGGGCGTCCTCGGCACCCAGGATGTCGGTCAGGGCCACGTGGGCGTCCTTCCCGTCGACCTGGCCGGTGACCAGGCCCATGGCGATGCCCGCGACCGGGGCGCGCAGCGGCACACCGGCGTTGAGCATCGACAGGGTCGAGGCGCACACGGAACCCATGGAGGTCGAGCCGTTGGAGCCCAGGGCCTCGGAGACCTGACGGATGGCGTACGGGAATTCCTCGCGCGAGGGGATGACCGGGGCCAGGGCACGCTCGGCCAGGGCACCGTGTCCGATCTCGCGGCGCTTGGGGGAACCCACGCGGCCGGTCTCGCCGGTGGAGTAAGGCGGGAAGTTGTAGTGGTGCATGTACCGCTTGGACTTCACCGGGGACAGGGAGTCGATCTGCTGCTCGAGCTTGAGCATGTTCAGCGTGGTCACGCCCATGATCTGGGTCTCGCCGCGCTGGAAGATCGCGGAGCCGTGGACGCGGGGCAGGATCTCCACCATGGCGGTCAGCTCACGGATGTCCTTGGGCCCGCGGCCGTCGATGCGCACACCGTCGCGGAGGATGCGCTGGCGCACGGTCTCCTTCGTGAGCTTCTGGTAGGCGTCGTTGACCTCGTTGAGGCGATCCGCGAACGGCTTGCCCTCTCCTGTCAGCTCGGCCAGCACCGACTGGTGCAGTTCGTCCGTCGCGTCCTCGCGCTCCTGCTTGCCGGCGATCGCGTAGACCTCGGCCAGGCGGGTGCCGGCGGCCTCCTTGACGGCCGCTGCGACGTCGTCGCCGTGGCCGCCGAAGTACGGCAGGTCCATGGCGGGCTTGCCCGCGCGGGCCTTGAGGTCCGACTGGGCTTCGCACAGGGCCTTGATGAACGGCTTGGCGGCTTCCAGACCCTCGGCGACGATCTCCTCCGACGGCGCCACGGCTCCGCTCTGGATGAGATCCCACGAGTTGTCGGTGGCTTCGGCCTCGACCATCATGATCGCGACGTCCTCGGAGCCGTCAGCTGCGGTGACCACGCGGCCGGCGACGGCCATGTCGAAGACCGCGTTCTCCAGCTGGGAGTGCTTGGGGAAGCACACCCACTGGTGGGTGCCGTCGGACTGGGCGATCAGGGCCAGGCGCACACCACCCACGGGGCCGCCGAACGGGGCACCGGAGAGGGTGGTGGACATGGACGCGGCGTTGATGGCCACGGTGTTGTAGATCTCGTCCGGGTCGATGGCCAGGACGGTCACGACCACCTGGACCTCGTTACGGATGCCCTTGTCGAAACCGGGGCGCAGCGGGCGGTCGATCAGGCGGCAGGCCAGGATCGCGTCCGTGGACGGGCGGCCTTCGCGGCGGAAGAACGAGCCGGGGATACGGCCGTCGGCGTACATGCGCTCTTCGACGTCGACCGTCAGCGGGAAGAAGTCGAAGCCGTCGCGCGGCTTCTTGCCGATCGCGGTGGTGGACAGCAGCGTGGTGTCGTCGTCGATGGACACCAGGGTGGAACCGGCTGCCTGCTGTGCCAGCAGACCGGTTTCGAAGCGCACGACGCGCTTGCCGTAGCGGCCGTTGTCGATGACGGCCTCTGCGAACTGAATCTCGGGACCCTCCACGGGTCACCTCCATTTCGTGTGGGTTTCTTCTGTTCTTTCGCACAGAAGCCACCGTTTCCGCGTTCGGCCTTCGATCGAAGCCCACGGACCGTGCCCACGTCTGGGCGGGCATTTCCGTGAGCCACTGTCGAGGACCGTCACCCGGATCTCGGTGGCACTTCCGTGCGGGACGGGCCCATTGGGCGCCGTCGTTGTTCGCGCCTCACGGCGTGAACGGGTCTTGCGTCTCCACCCTGTCAGGTACTCGGCGTGTGCGCGGGGATTTGAGGGTGGGGAATCGGTGGAAAGTGGGATGGAATGTGGTCGGGGCGGGGCCGGGCCCATGGAACGGGCTCGACCCCGCCCCGGCTCAAGACGGTGATCAGCGGCGCAGGCCGAGACGCTCGATGAGCGCACGGTAGCGGGCGATGTCGGTGTCGTGCAGGTAGGTCAGCATGCGACGACGGCGACCGACCAGGGCCATCAGGCCGCGGCGGGTGTGGTGGTCGTGCTTGTGCATCTTCAGGTGCTCGGTGAGATCCGAGATGCGACGGGACAGAACAGCGATCTGGACCTCGGGCGAACCGGTGTCGCCCTCGTGAGTCGCGTATTCCTTGATGATTTCCTGCTTGACTGCTGCGTCAAGGGCCATGGTGAACTCCTTTAAGTTCAGTGCCGTGCGGCCCGGGCACGAGGATGCGTGCCGGGTCCCTTGCGGCCACACCTTCGCGGGCCTTCCGGGGGTCCGTCCACCACGGACTGCAGGCGGACCGCCGACCATGCTAGCAAACCGGAGCTTTCGACGCCCATGGTTGTCGCCGCGACCTCGGACACCTCGCCGTGGAATGGTCCAGACATCCGGCCGCGACCGGAGGCCGGGGAGATCATGACGAGTCAAGGTGCCGTGTTCCCTCCCATCAACAGGTCCCTGATGGGCAGAATGGATCCGCACGCGTCGGGCCTTGGCCCGACCCAGCCTCTCGGAAGGTGGAACCATGAGTTTCAGCACCAAGCACCCCGCGCCCGGCTCTCCCGAAGACGGCGGCTCGGACGACCAGCAGCCGGCCATTGAATACGACGAGGCCAGGATTGCCGCAGCCGGTGACGACGCAGAGAACCAGGACGACTTCTTCGACCAGCACGACTTCGACCGTGACCTGGCCGACCAGGTGGGCGTCGCCGGACGTCGCTACACGCTCAACGACGGCAACGCGATCCCCCCGATCGGCCTGGGCACCGCTCGACTGAACGACGCCGCGGCGGAAGTGGCCGTGTACGAGGCCCTCAACGCAGGTTTCCGCCTGATCGACACCGCGGCGAACTACGAGAACGAAGCGGGGGTGGGCCGGGCCCTCAAGGACTCTCGGCTCCCCCGCGAGGACGTGTTCGTCACCACCAAGCTCCCCGGCCGCGACCACGGCACCGACTCCGTGCGTCGTTCCTTGGAAGGCTCCCTCCGTCGCCTCCACCTGGACAAGGTGGACCTGTACCTCATCCACTGGCCGAATCCCGAGCGGGGGCTGTACGTGGACTCCTTCCGCACCATGCTCGAACTGCGGGAGGAGGGGCTGGTGGGCTCCGTGGGTGTTTCCAACTTCACCCCGGAAATGGTGGATGAACTGATCGCCAAGACCGGTGAGGCGCCGGCCGTCAACCAGGTGGAGCTGCAGCCGCAGTACCAACAGGAAGCGTTACGCGCGCACCACCATGCGCACCGCATCTTCGTCGAGGCCTGGGCGCCCTTGGGGTATGACTCCAAGGTGCTGGAGCACGAATGGATCCGGGAGATCGCCTCGGATCAGGGACACACCCCAGCCCAGGTGGTCCTGCGCTGGCACATCCAGAACGGGGTGGTGCCGATCCCCAAGACCTCCAAGACCAAGCGGATGGCGGAGAACCTGGACGTCTTCGGTTGGGAACTCACCCCAGAGCAGATGCACCGCATCAAGCTCATGCACACGGGTCTCTCGGCGTCGGGATTCAACCCGTTGGAGCACGAAGAGCTCTGAAGCGGGGCGGGTGGGATCAGGCCCCGCGAAGGATGTCGCGGGTCTGGTCCACATCCCTACGCATCTGCTCGACGAGTTTCTCCACGCCTTCGTAGGCGACCATTCCGCGTAGCCGCTCCACGAACTCGACCACGACTTCCTGCCCGTAGAGGTCGAAGTCCTCCACGCGCTCCACGGGACGGTCGATCACGTGTGCTTCGACGACGCGGGCGACACCCTCGAACGTGGGGTTGGAGCCGACCGAGACGGCGACGGGCCAGCGGTGTTCGTGCTCGTCCAGGAGCCATCCGGCGTACACGCCGTCGGCCGGGACGTACCCGTCGGCCTGTGAATCCAGGTTGGCGGTGGGGAATCCCAGTTCCCGCCCGCGGGCCGCGCCGTGGACCACGGTGCCGCGGACCCGGTGGGGGCGGCCCAACATGGAGGCGGCCTGGGCCACCTGGCCGTCGGCCAGCAGTTCCCGGATCCAGGTCGAGGACACCCGCCGGTCCGTGCCTTCCCCGGGCAACACACCTTCCAGGTCCTCGACCACGACGACGTCGAACCCGTGGTCCTGCCCCAGCTGTCGGAGGACGTTGACGTCCCCGCTGTTGCCGTGACCGAATCGGGTGTCCGCCCCCACCACCACGCACTGGGCACGGAGGCCCTTGCGGAGGTAGTCGACCACGAACTCCTCGGCGGACTGCGCGGCAAAGTCCAGGTCGTAGTGCTGCACCAGTACCGCGTCCAGTCCGAGCTTCTCCATGGCGTCCAGCTTGTCCTGGGTGCCCATGATCTTGCCGCGGTGTTTCTCCGGCCGGTGCACCTCCGCCGGGTGGGGGTCGAAGGTCAGGACCACGGCTTGACAGCCGGCCTCCCGTGCCTTGTCCGCCAGCTTGCGCAGCACTTCCTGATGACCCCGGTGGACGCCGTCGAAATTACCGACCGTCACGATGGAGGGCCCGAAGTCCTCGGGGACTTCGGTGAGGCTGTGGAAGCGGTGCACAGTGCTCCTTGACGGCGGTGCGAGTGATCGGACGGTTCAGGGGTGGGGCGCGATGTGCCCCGCCCACAGGTTAGCGGTTTCCCCGGGTTGCTTCGGTTCAGGACGACGTCGGAACCCGCCAATCGCGCTCGGCGGTCCTGGGTGATGACGCGAGCAGTGTGGCGTGCCAGCAGTCCCACAACTCCCCCCGTTGTTCCAGGAACCCCGGGATGAACACGGGCTCCTGGAACCCGACCTTCCAGGAGAGCTTGACCGAGGCCCAGTTCCCGTCGAAGGCGATCCAGTGCAGGTGGGTCAGGCCCAGCTCGTCGAAGGCGTAGTCGATCAGCAGTCGACACGCGGCGACGGCGGCACCGGTGCCACGGGCATGGGGGCCGAAGTTCAGGCCGATGTCCGCCGCCGATGCCCGAACCCGGGCCAGTTCGATGGTGCCCAGGAGCTGGCCGTCGTGGTCGTGGACGGCCCAGTTGAGCGCGGAGCCTTCCTGCCAAGCCTTGGGCACGTATTCCAGGATGTACCCCCGGGCGTCCTGCTCCGTGTACGGGGTGGGGACGGTGGTCCACTTGACCGCCGTGGGATCGGTGCAGTTGAGCACCAGTTGATCCACGTCGGCCTCGGACAACGCCGCGAGCGTCACCTTCTCGTCGCTCAGCGTGGGCGGTTCGGTGGGCAGTTGCAGCGCGTTCATGCGTGTTCCTTGTCTTCCGGGTGCAGCACGGCAGGCTCCCGGTTCGGGCGGGTGCGCCACAGCCAGAGGAGCCCGACGACGGGCAGGACCAGCGGGATGAAGCCGTACCCCTGACCGAAGTGCGACCAGACCGTCTCGTCCGCGAACAGGTCCGGCGCCAGGTACGTCCAGAGCCCGATCCCCAGCACGCCCGCCAGTTCGACGACGACGGCCGCGGAAGCCACCCGGTGCCAGGCGGCTCCACGTCTGGTCAGGGCAACGGCGGCCAGGACGTAGACCACCGCGGAGAACAGGGAGAGCAGATAGGCCAGAGGTGCCACACCGAACTGCATGGCGATCTGGTAGGCCGAACGCACCCCGGCGGACAGGGCGAAGATCCCGTAGATCGCAATGATGACCCGCCCGAATCCGGTGCTCTTGGCGTCGGGGCGCCGCGCGCCGTCGTCGCCCTTGGGACCGAACCGGCGCTGGAGCACGCCGTCGGTGCGGTCACGGGGTTCCGTCGCCTCTGGCGGAGTGGTGGCGTCTTGCCTCATACGTACGTCCTTACTGGTAGTGCCAGATGAAGTCACCACCTGGCGCGTTATCCCTTCTCAGAAAGGTCAATGACGCCCCTGAGTCCGCAGATAGCCCGCAGGAGGTTCAAGAAGCGACCTGCATCAGGGTAGCCGCAGCCTCCCTCGTCTTGTCCTCCGCGGACGGCCACAGGTGTGCGTAGTAGTTCAACGTGACCGTGGCTGACGAGTGTCCGAGAGCCCGCTGCACGGTCACCACATCACACCCGGCCGCGATCAACCCCGAGGCGTAGAAGTATCTGAGGTCGTGGATCTTGCACTCAACCCCGGCCCGTTGCCGCGCTTGCCTCCACCGGAAGTCCGCCGTGCTGCCCGTCATCAGCTTCCGCCCAGCGGCCCAGAACAGGTCACGTTCTACCCCGTACGTCTCGATGTGCTCGCGGAGCATGTTCACCAGGGCCGGCGGGAGGTACACCACTCGTTCGGATTCCGCCTTGGGTGCCGATAACTCCGATCCCCCACCTGCCGCTGAACGTGCAGGGTCATTGCCTTTAGGTCGAGGTCGTCCACCTGGACGGCGCACGCCTCCGAGATTCGGAGTCCGGCGTAGGCGCACAAGGCGAATATCGGGGCATAGGGCGGTTCGATAGCCACCAGCAGAGCGGCAACCTCTCCCGCCGTGAGGATCGTCATGGTGTGTTGTTTCCGGCGCCTTCGGTGGTTTCACCCCGGCGGTGATGTCCTCTCGCAGTTTCCGGTCAGCGACCGCGCCACGGAGCACCCCACGCACCTGTGTGAGCCGCACACGCACCGTCGAGGGTGCCAGCGTCTCGGACTGCTCCCTGACCCATTGTTCGACGTGGGACACCGGGAGTCGGCCGAATGGCACATCCAGGAAGGTGGTTGAGTACACGGCTTGATCGACGGCGGCCGTTGTCCGGTGGACCAAAGTTGCCACGCCCTGTACCCCTGGTAATAGGTACGGAGCGTGAGTTCGTCGTTTGCCGGGTCAACATAGCGGCCGGTCGCGGTATCCACGACGATGCCATCGAGCCACCGTTGAACGTCAATTTTCCGCTGGGAGTGCTTGGCGTGTTCTTTGCCATCCTGGTCCCTGTACCGTGCCCGCCAGGAGCCATTCGGACGCTTCTTGATGGAGGCCACTACTTACCACGCTCGATTTCCGCGAGCATGCTCTTGTCCAAGTCAGCGACGGCGTCCTGCTCGTGGGCGAGTGCAGCGTCACGGGCCGAACTGGCTCGCTTCTCGGCATCATCGGCAAAGAGTCCAAGCAACTCTCGGGCCTTCACAGTGACTTGCTTGCGAGCTTCCGCCGCTGCCGATTCGAGTGCGTTGGCCTCAATCGTGGCGGTGTTGATCTGAGCAGCGATGTCGCTGGCGGACTGCGCAGCGAGGATCGCGGCCCCGCCGTCCGCCTCAAGCTGCGCTATCCGCTGCTGGGCGTCTCGGGCTTGCCCTTCCCAGGTCTCGACTGCCTGTTGGGCATCACTGAGAGCCGTCTCAGCCTTCTGAATCGTGGTGGGCACTGCCGCGCCGCTCACTGGCATGGCGAGAACTTGAGCGGTTAGATACCCACATGACTAGGAAGAACAAGAAAAGTGTCTACGCGATTGAACGCGCACGCCTTGAACCTGAGACGAGTATCCGTGAATTACAAGAGCGCGTCGCAGTACGCCGCGGCGAACTCCACGCAACGCAGGGAATGATGACACTCGCTGGCCTCAGTATCGCCGTATTCGTGGGCATCTTGACGGTCGCAGCCCCCGGCTCCACATCGTTTGTTCAAGCTGGCCTGTGGGTGATGCTCATGCTGTCGCTGGCAGGTCTGCACGTAGTGCTACTTCGGTCGAGGACGCAGGGGTTGGCAGCAGCGGAGGATGTTCTCGCTTCCAGGCAGCGGAGCCAGGACGCCCAGAAGGATAGTGAGAAAGTCATGTCTGGGACTCTTCAGTGCGACCGACTCAGTAGACCGGTGCCTTGGAAACGCGATCAAGTCCGACACGTCACGTTGAGCCTGCGGGCCGTGGACGACTACCGCGACCGCTGAACGCGAGAGCTGGCAAGCGAAGTTATCCGGAGCGGGCATGTCCATGGCGACCAGCGCACCCATCCTAGGATCACACCACGACACCTGGCTATGAGCCTGTCGCGGAAGCAACGTCGAAGGGGCTGCGCCCCCGAACCTGTTCAAAGGTTTCGGGGGCGCAGCGAAGTCATCTGTGGGCGCTAGACGATGAACTAGCTATACCTGGCTGGAAGCGCGAAGCTAGGGCCAGGAAGTGGAGCTGTAAGCGCGAAGCTAGGGCACCACTTGGCTTCTAGTATGCACCGAACCTCGGCCCTCAGCAAGAGGAGATCCCCGGGGTGGCCGTCACACCTGAGGTGCCAGGATCGTCCTGATATTTACTCTGGACGATCGCTGGTCATTGAAGTT
The DNA here is from genome assembly GCF_003797835.1 of Kocuria soli. GTDB lineage: Bacteria > Actinomycetota > Actinomycetes > Actinomycetales > Micrococcaceae > Kocuria > Kocuria soli. Next base: position 47,826 of record NZ_RKMF01000012.1, on the reverse strand, counting down.
GTCTAGATCGAAGGTTCGCCGTACATAGCGGCTCAGTTGCGCCTTGAAATTGTCGACGCTGGTTCCGCGCCGGCTGTGGTGGATCGCACCAGCTACGATGTCGGCGAGTTGGAGACCATCGCAAGTGCATGAGTCGAGACTGACTACGGATGCAAGCCGGGTGTTTCTGAAACTGCCATTCACTTTGCGCTGCACCTCGTTACCGTAGGAAATGCCTTTCGGGACTGATATGCCATCACACAACACGGTCAACAGCTCATTCCTGGTTGCTAACCCCTTGATGAGGGCGGCTGAAATCCACGCATGCCCTTCCCATTGGTCGCGGCCATTGAATGGGTCATGGACATCCTTGTCGATGATGGACGCACCGATCTGAGCCCCGGAGGCTTCGAGCATGTCAATAATCGCCTTATAAGCTCCAAAGGTGTTCTTGCTAACCGCGTTGAACTTAAACTCTTCCTTATGAAATCTGAATTCGTCGCGTATTGACTTCATGTTTCGCGACAGGGCGTCTGGGTCCCCAGTTTTGATGGCTGCCAGAACGAAGAAATTTCCTCCAGATCCTTTGGAGCCGCTCTCGTCCATGAATAAGGTTGACGTGCGCGTACCTGCTGGAAGGTGTAGCGGGCGGCTGCTGCGCTGGGTGCTCGACATGGTAGGAGCCTAGACGGAGTCACCGACAGTATGTGGCATTCCGAGAACACCGGAATGATGCATCTAGCAACAACACATGCGAGGCCGTCGCCGCGCCAGTTCTCAGTCCTTGCATTCGTTGTTTAGGCACTGTTGACCTAGCACCTAGGGCAGTCCGTTGGTGTTTGAGGTGAGTGTGTACTCCGCAGTCGGACCCCGCCGGGTCGCGAGACGCCGGGGCCTTCCTCGCCAGAAGTCAGACCCTCCGGCGCTGGTGGGGCTTTGGGTCGAATACTCCGTACACGCGCTTGTTCTCCCACCGTTGCAGCTGCCGGAGCGCGTGACCTGAGAACCCACGACTGCGCATCTCGTTGAGGGTGTCTTGGATGCTCACACCTTGGTCGGCAAGTGTCTGCAGGTAGACCGGGCACAGGCTCTCGCTCTGGCTATTTCTGGCCCACCCGTTGTTTCCGATGTGCTGCAGCATGTCGAACGTCCGCTCGGGCTCGGAGTCGGCAAGGGGCTTGGTACGCGTTGTCATGCGTTCAGTGTGCCAGGAGGGCAAGCCGGTCCGCAGAGAGTCCGCAACAAGTCCGCAAGAGGGCTAAATCGGTCAACCACCAGCAACCACATAAACCCTGTGATTACGCGGAAGTTGACACCTGGCGATCATGTGCTAACACCTACTGGTAGTACCAGATGAAGTTCATGCGGTAGACCATCACGATGATCGTGGGCCCGGTGGCGGCCAGGATCCAGTTGGACCAACTGGAGCGTTCGACCAGCGACCAGATGAACGTCCCCGCCGGGACCACCAACGCGGTCAGCAGGTAGCCCCAGTACTCGACCACGCTCCCGGAGGCCTTGGGCCCCACGAACAACAGCACGATCGAGCCCACCAGGTAGACCACCAGGAACGCTTCCAGGAGCAGCACCGAACCCTGTGTGAGGTCGCCCGGGGCCTTGCCGCGCAGCGCCTGGACGGCGCAGACCAGGAACGACAGCGCGCCCAGGACCACACTGGCCCAGAACCAGCCGTCATAACCCCACAACATCACCGTTCTCCTTCACGTTGCGTCCGTCGCTGCGCGCGTGCCGGCGCGCCGGTCATTGCGCTCTCAGGACCAGGACCGGTTTGGCGGTGCGCTCACCGGGGTTTCCGCGGTCCTCGAGCAGCGCGACCACTCCCCCGTCAGGGGCAAAGCCGGCGGTCAGTTCCGCGCTGCCCGTGGCCGGGATGCGTTTTCCGTGGCCCAGGTCCGTGGTCTCCTGATCGCTCAGTTCCCGAGCGGGGAACATGGCGCGCGCGGCGTCGTCCAGGGACGTCACGGGCACGGTGCCCCCTTCGGCGACGACGGCGCGGAGTCCGTCCAGGTCCTGGGCGTGCGTCAGGTCCAACGAGCCCACCCGGGTGCGGCGCAGGTAGGTCAGGTGCCCGCCAACGCCCAGGGCGTCGCCCAGATCGCGGGCCAACGCACGGACGTAGGTGCCGGAGGAAACATCCACCGTCACGGCCAGGTCGACGACGAACGTGCCGTCCGCCAGGGTCTGACGCTCGACGGAGCGGACGTCGAATCCTGAAACCGTCACGGTCCGCGCGGCCAGTTCCACGTCCTCACCTGCGCGCACGCGCGCGTAGGAGCGCCGACCGTCGATCTTGATCGCGGACACCGCCGACGGCACCTGCTGGATCTCACCCGTGAGTCCCGCGATGGCGTGGGAAATGCCCTGATCCGTGACGGCCCGGACGGCATCGCCGTCGGCGACCGCCGTGACCTCGCCCTCCGCGTCCTCTGTGACGGTGCTGATTCCGAGCCGGATCACAGCGTCGTAGGTCTTGTCCGCGCCCACCAGGTAGGTCAGCAGCTTGGTTCCGCGCCCCACGCCCACCACGAGCACACCCGTGGCCATGGGGTCCAGGGTGCCCGCGTGGCCCACCTTCTTGGTTCCGCAGAGACGGCGCAGCCGACCGACGACGTCGTGGCTGGTCCAGCCCTGCGGCTTGTCCACCACCACCAGGCCCTCCGGCACGGGCAGCGCCGGATCCGGGCGCGGAACATCTTCCCGGGGCGCTCGCGCGGGGCGGTCGTTCCGGGAGGATGCCGATGGTGTGGGTTCGGTTGTCACCGCTCGGTCGGTTCGGAGGTCTCGTCCGGAGCCGTGGTTCCGGCGTCGCGGGGAGTCTCTACGTCGTCGACGTCCTCCTCCTCGTCCGGGGTTCGGTAGGGGTTCTCCCCGGAGGCGTACTGGGCGCCGACGGCGGCCGCGGCCACCTCGGCGTCCTTCTCCTTGGCGCGGCGCAGGACGTCCTCGAGGTGCGAAGCGGCCTCGGGGATCTCGTCGGCCACGAACTCGAGCGTGGGGGTCAGCCGAGCCGTGATGTTCTTGCCCACCTCCGCGCGCAGGATGCCCTTGGCGGACTCCAGCGCACGCGCGGAATCGGCCTTCTCCTCGGCGGTCCCGTACACGGTGTAGTACACGGTCGCGTGTTGGAGATCGTTGGTCACGCGGGCGTCGGTGACGGTCACGAAGCCCAGCCGCGGGTCCTTGACGCGACGTTCCAGTGCCTGGGCCACGATCACCTTGATGCGGTCGGCCAAGCGGGATGCGCGCTGTGCGTCGGCCATGGTCACTCCTCTTGTTACAGGTTCTTCGGTCTCCGGTGCGCACCGTCCGCGATCCACGATGGCGCGGTCGGTTGGTTCACCCGGGGTGGCAACGGCCCGTACCCGTCCGTTCAGGACTCACGGTACGGGCCGTTGCTTTCGAGCGGTGCGCCGGGGGCTCACGGACTCGAAGGTTCGAGATCAGGCGCGGGGCTTCTCCTGAAGCTCCCAGGTCTCGATGATGTCGCCTTCCTTGATGTCGTTGAAGGAGCCGAGCCCGATACCGCACTCGTATCCGTCGCGGACCTCGACGGCGTCGTCCTTGAAGCGACGCAGCGACTCGATCTTCAACTTGTCCTGCACCACGTTGCCGTCGCGGACCAGGCGCGCATTGGCGTTGCGCTTGATCAGGCCCTCGGTCACGTAGGAACCGGCGATGTTGCCCCACTTGGAGGAACGGAAGACCTCGCGGACCTCTGCCTTGCCGAGTTCGACTTCCTCGTACTCGGGCTTGAGCATGCCCTTGAGCGCAGCCTCGACGTCGTCCAACGCGTTGTAGATGACCGAGTAGAACTTCATCTCCACGCCCTCGCGGTCGGCCAACTCGGAGACACGCTCGGCGGGGCGAACGTTGAAGCCGATGATGATGGCGTTGTCCACGGTGGCCAGGTTGACGTCGTTCTGGGTGATGGCACCCACGCCGCGGTGAATCACGCGCAGCTGAACCTCGTCGGAGGCGACCTCGATCTTCATGAGCGAGTCTTCCAGCGCCTCCACGGCACCGGAGACGTCGCCCTTGATGATCAGGTTCAGGGTGTCGATCTTGCCCTCGGCCACGGCCGCGTCGAAGGACTCCAAGGTCACGCGCTTGCGGCGCTTGGCCAGCAACGCGTTGCGGTCGGCAGCCTGACGCTTCTCGGCGATCTGACGGGCCGTCCGCTCCTCGGCGGTCACCAGGAAGGTGTCACCGGCGCGCGGGACGGAGTTCAGACCGAGCACCTGCACGGGACGCGAAGGCATTGCTTCCTCCACGGCCTTGCCGTCCTCGTCGAACATCGCACGGACGCGTCCGTGCGAGCCGCCGACCACCATCGAGTCGCCCACGCGCAGCGTGCCGGACTGGACCAGCACGGTGCACACGGCGCCGCGGCCCTTGTCCAGGTTGGCTTCGATGGCCACACCGCGGGCTTCCTTGTTGGGGTTCGCCTGCAGCTCCAGCGTGCCGTCAGCGGTCAGGACAACCGCTTCCAGCAGACCCTCGATGTTCTGACCGGCACGCGCGGAGACGTCCACGAACATGGTGTCGCCACCGTATTCCTCGGGCACGAGTCCGTACTCGGTGAGCTGGCCACGGATCTTCTCCGGGTTCGCCTCGGGCTTGTCGATCTTGTTGACCGCCACGACGATCGGCACGTTGGCCGCCTGGGCGTGGTTCAACGCCTCGACGGTCTGCGGCATCACGCCGTCGTCGGCCGCGACCACGAGCAGGGCGATGTCGGTGACCTGCGCACCACGGGCACGCATGGCGGTGAACGCCTCGTGACCCGGGGTGTCGATGAAGGTCAGCTTCCGGTCCTCGCCCTCGACCTCCGTGGAGATCTGGTACGCACCGATGTGCTGGGTGATGCCACCGGCCTCGCCCTCGATCACGCGGGTGTTCCGGATGGCGTCCAGCAGGCGGGTCTTACCGTGGTCGACGTGACCCATGACGGTCACCACGGCGGGACGCGGCTCCAGCACCTCGTCGTCCTCGGCAGCCGATTCGGCGGCCAGGTCGATGTCGAAGGACTCGAACAGCTCGCGCTCCTCGTCCTCCGGGGAGACGATGTTGATGACGTAACCCAGCTCGGCACCCAGCAGCTCGAAGGTCTCTTGGTCCAGGGACTGGGTCTGCGTGGCCATCTCGCCCAGGTGGATGAGCACCTGCACCAGCGAGGCTGGGTTCGCCTCGATCTTCTCGGCGAAGTCCATCAGGGACGCACCGCGGCGCAGACGCACCTCGGTCGAGCCGTCACCGTGCGGAACGGAGACGCCGCCGATCTTCGGTGCATTCATCTGCTCCAGTTCCTGGCGCTTCGCACGACGTGACTTGCGTCCCTTGCGGGACGGACCGCCACGACCGAAGGCACCCTGGGTGGCACCGCGGCCGCCACGACCCGGTCCGCCACCGGGGCGGAACCCGCCGCCACCGGCACCGGGAGCGCCACCGCCGCCACCACGACGCGGGCCGCCCTGGCCACCACCTGCCCCGCCGCGACCGCCGGGGCGCGAGCCCACGGGTGCGACGTTGGTGGTGTGGCCCGGCATCATGTTCGGGCTGGGACGCGGCCCCGCGGGACGGGGCCCACGGGGAGCCTGACCCGGACGTGGTGCTGCGGGGCGCGGACCGCCTTGGCCACCGCCCTGTCCCTGGCCGGGACGCGGTGCGGCAGGACGCGGACCGCCCTGGCCGCCACCCTGCGGGCGCGAACCGGGTCGGGACATGCCCTGCTGGGAAGCGAACGGGTTGTTGCCCGGACGCGGGCCACCCGGACGGGGGCCACCCTGGCCGCCACCCTGCGGGCGGGGACCGGGACGGGACATGCCCTGCTGGGAAGCGAACGGGTTGTTGCCCGGACGCGGTGCCGCTCCACCCGGCTTGGGACCGGGAGTCGGGCCGCCGGCGGACTTGGAAGCCGGTGCTTCTTCAGCCGGTGCAGGCTTCTCGGTGCGCTCAGGAGCAGATTCGGTCGTCGGCTCAGTCGCCGTCGGTGCCGGGGTGGCTTCCGGTGCCTCGTCCTTGGTCTCGGTTTCAGCCTTCGCTGCCGCCGGCTTGGGGCCCGGCTTGGCACCCGGCTTTGCGGCACCGGAGGGCTTGGCCGGCGAGGGCTTACCCGTGGCGGGCTCTGCCTTGTCCTGCGCCTTGGTGGTCTTGGCGGTTTCGGTGGATGCCGCGGGCTTCGTGCCGACGGCGTCCTTCAGCTTCTTTGCGACCGGCGGTTCGACCGTCGAGGACGCACCCCGGACGAATTCGCCGAGGTCTTGCAGCTTGGCGATGGCCTCCTTGGAGGTCATGCCGAGCTCCTTGGCCAGCTCGTGTACTCGTTGCTTAGCCACTTCTCTCCTGTCCCGGTCCGCATCCGTGACAGGAGGCGGACCGACTACTTGCCGTGGGGGTCTCCCAGCGCACCGTTCAGGCGCGCGGGAACACCGTGTTCAGAGCACTGCGAAGTACTCATCGTTCGGCACTCATCGGGTTTCCATCAGCTTCTGACTCGCTTTCCATGGTGGTCCGGGCCGGGAATCACTGCCCACCGCGGTGATGGGTCAGCCGGAACGGACTCGACCGCCCGCGTCGGGCAGCCGTGGTCGGCTCACTCCTGTGCGGTGCCCGCTGTTCGGGTCACCCGCTCGATCTGGTGCACGGCCGCCGTGGCGTCCACGCGGCGTCGAAAGGCCCGGTTGAAGGCTCCCCGTTTCACCGCGGTCTGAACGCATCGTTCGTCCGGATGCACCCACGCACCGCGGCCTCCGAGCACGCGGTCCTCGTCAACGACGACGACGGGCTCGGTTTCCACGGCGCTCAACGTCAAGCGCAGGAGGTGGTCGGGTTCGTCGACGGTCCGGCATCCGATACAGGTCCGGCGCACAACGTGTTCCACGAAATGAACGCACCCCTGGTTTGGATAATTCCCCCGCATCCGCTGGACAGCGCCAGGTGCGCGAGGGCGTGAACCATCGACTTTTCGACCGCGGACAAGTCTAGCCCCTCGGCAGAACTTCATCCGAATTTGAGGCCTTCGCCACGCTCAGGACCGCGGTTCAGGCTCCGGTGCGGGACTCCGGGACGATGTCGATCTTCCAACCGGTCAGCTTGGCGGCCAGGCGTGCGTTCTGCCCCTCCTTGCCGATGGCCAGGGACAGCTTGTTGTCGGGCACCACGGCGCGGGCGCTCTTGCCGCGCTCGTCGAGCACCTCCACGCTGATCGTCTTTGCCGGGGAGAGGGCGTTGCTGATGAACACGGCGGGATCGTTGGACCAGTCAACGATGTCGATGTTCTCCCCACCCAGTTCATTCATCACGGCGCGCACACGAGTCCCCATTTCACCGATGCAGGAGCCCTTGGCGTTGACGCCCGAGGTGTTCGCGGCCACCGCGATCTTGGACCGGTGCCCGGCCTCGCGTGCAATGGCCATGATCTCGACGTCACCGTCGGCGATCTCGGGGACCTCGAATTCGAAGAGGCGCCGGACCAGCTCGGGGTGGGACCGGGACAGGGTGATGGACGGGCCCTTGGGCCCGCGGCGCGCTTCCACGATGTAGGCGCGGATCCGTCCGCCGTGCGGGTACTTCTCCCCCGGCACCTGCTCGTGCGGCGGCAGCAGTGCTTCCACGGTGCCAAGGTCCACCTGAACCATCTGCGGGTTGCGGCCCTGCTGGATCTGCCCGGAGACCACCTCACCTTCGCGCCCCTTGAAGTGGCCGAGGACGTTGTCGTCCTCGACGTCGCGCAGGCGCTGCAGGATGACTTGACGTGCGGTGGAGGCAGCGATGCGGCCGAATCCCTCCGGGGTGTCGTCGAACTCGCCGATCTTCGACCCGTCCTCGTCGACCTCGGGTGCCCAGATGGTCACGTGCCCGGTCTTGATGTCGATCTCGGCCCGGGCGTCCTTGATGGCACCGGGAGAGCGCATGTAGGCCAGAACCAGAGCCTGCTCGATCGTGGGTACGAGCAGGTCCACGGGGATCTCACGCTCTCGTTCGAGCATCCGCAGGGCACTCATGTCGATGTCCATGTCGAGCCTTTCCGTTCTGGCGCGCTTTCGAGAATCAGCGCCCCGTGATTGACAACAGCGCACCGCCCGGGCGGGCGGAACGCTGTCCTGGTGAGTTACATGACGGCCGCCGCTAGTCCCACCACCCGAAGGGTGTGGGTGATCCAGTGAGCTTCCGGTATCGAGTTTCGATCCTACACGGATGTGGTCTTCTCCCCCGGGCGGGTGGTTCGACCCCGGCGGCGCGGAGCCCGGTGATCAGTCCTGAACCTGCACCTTGGCGCGTCGGATCGAGCCGAGGGGCCAGGTCTCCGGGTCCAGGAGCTTGACGGGCATCCCCTTCTTGACCTGCTCACTGCGCTGCAGGGTGACGGTGGCGTCGTCGCCCTCCGCGTCCTGCACGGACAGGAGCCGGGCGGTGAACTTCGGTTGCTCGGAGGTGTTCACGGGGGTCACGGACACGTGGCGCCCGACGGAGCGTTTCCAGTGCCGCAGCGCTTTGAGTTCGCGCGTGGCCCCCGGGGAGGAGACCTCGAGTTCGTAGGCGGGGCCGTCGACGGCGTCGCTCTCGTCGAGTGTGTCCGAGACAGCCCGCGACACCCGTGCGATGTCGTCGAGCTCGACCCCTTCGGTACTCTCGTCGGGCAGGTCCACCAGGACCTGGACGATCCGGTTCGCACCGGCGCCGATGACGTTGATCTCCTCGAGGAACAGCCCTTCGCCCTCCACGACGGGAGTCAGCAACTCACGCAGAGCCGCGGTGGTGTCCTGGGATTCCGGCTGGTTCACGATCAGTCTCCTGACGTTGCGTTGCGGATCGACTCGACCACGGTCTGGCCCACGCCGTCACGGGTGATGTTCCGCGACTCTCCCGTGGCTCGGTCCTTCAACTCCAGGAGCCCGTCGGCCAGGCCACGTCCGACCACCACCATGGTGGGCACGCCCAGCAGTTCGAAGTCACCGAAGCGCACACCCGGTGAAACCTTGGGGCGGTCGTCGAAGAGTACCGACAGGCCCTCCGCCTCGAGTTCCGCGACAACCTTCTCGGCCTCGGCCATGAATTCCGGGCCCTTGCCCGTCGCCACCACGTGGACGTCCGCGGGTGCCACGGCTCGGGGCCAGATCAGCCCCTTGTCGTCGTGGTTGGCCTCCGCCAGGGCGGCGACGGCGCGGGTCACACCGAAACCGTAGGACCCCATGGTCACCACGACCTGCTTACCGTTCTGGTCCAGGACCTTGAGCCCCAGGACGTCGGCGTACTTGCGCCCGAGTGCGAACACGTGCCCCATCTCGATACCGCGCGCGGCTTCGAGCGGGCCGGATCCGTCCGGCGCGGGGTCACCCGGGAGCACCTGGGCGCACTCGATGGTTCCGTCCCAGGTGAAGTCGCGGCCGGCCACGAGGTCGTAGACGTGCTGACCGGCAACGTTCGCGCCGGTCACCCACCGGGTGCCTTCGACCACGCGGGGGTCCACGAAATAGGGCAGCCCGGTGGCCGACTTCTCGCCGAGCAAAGGTTCATCCAGTGCCAGCCCCGGCCCCAGGTAGCCCTTCACGATCAGGGGCTGGGTCTTGAGGTCGTCGTCGGTCGCCTGCTCCACACCCACTTCACCGGAGATGCCGAGGACCTTGCCGATGCTGACTTCCACGCGCTTGAGGTCCACGTTGCGATCACCGGGCAGACCGATCACCGCCATGGTGTGTTCGCCGTCCGGGTGGGTGACCTTGAGGACCACGTTCTTGAGCGTGTCAGCCGCGGTCCAGGGGCGGTCCTCCCGGGGGTGCAGCGCCTGCGACTCACTGACCAGGGTCTCTATCGTGGGCGAGTCCGGGGTGTCATGGACCACGGGGTCCGGGGCGTCGTCGTAGGGCACCGCCTCGGGGACCACGGTGGTCACGGCCTCGACGTTGGCGGCGTACCCACCGGGGGAACGAACGAAGGTGTCCTCGCCAATGGCCGTGGGGAACAGGAATTCCTCGGACTGGGAGCCACCCATGGCACCGGAATCGGCGGACACGGCCACGACCTCGAGTCCCAGACGCTTGAAGATCCGTAGGTACGCCTCCCGGTGGAGGCGGTAGGACTCGGCCAGGCCTTCGTCGTCGACGTCGAAAGAATAGGAGTCCTTCATGATGAACTCGCGCGAACGGATCAAACCCGCGCGCGGCCGCGCCTCGTCACGGTACTTGGTCTGCACCTGGTAGAGGATCGCGGGGAGGTCCTTGTAGGAGGAGTAGAGGTCCTTGACCAGCAGCGTGAAGACTTCCTCGTGCGTGGGGGCCAGGAGGTGATCGGCCTCCTTGCGGTCCTTGACCCGGAACAGCGCGTCGCCGTATTCCTCCCAGCGGCCGGTGGCCTCGTAGGGTTCGCGCGGAAGCAGCGCGGGAAACAGCACTTCCTGCCCTCCGATCGCGTCCATCTCCTCGCGCACGATCGCCTCGATCTTGCGCAGCACGATCATCCCCAGCGGCAGCCACGTGAATCCGCCCGGGGCTGCGCGCCGGATGTACCCGCCGCGCACCAGGAGCCGATGGCTGGCCACCTCGGCATCGACGGGATCCTCGCGGAGGGTGCGCAGGAACAGGGTGGAGAGTCGCAGGGCCACGGAGCACTGCCTTTCGGAACGGTCGACGGACGGGCGTCGGCGGGGATTGGTTCTCGGGGCCCCGGCCATTGGTCGTCAGGGCACCCGCGGATGGGTGGCGGACACACCGCTGACGACGACGAAGGGCCGGACCCGGGCCATCCTATCGCCCCGAGGTCCGGCCCCTGCGCACCGGTTCCGGATCAGGCCGTGGCCAGCAGATCCGCGATTTCGGTCAACAGTTCCTCGTAGTCGGCTTGTTTGCCTTCGTACTCCTCGGAAGCGATCACGGAGATCATCGAGTTCTCGTACACCATGCGGCCCGTGTGGATGTCCATGCTGCCCCCAGGACCACCGGCGGACAACGTGGTGCGGATGGCAGTGTCCGCGGAGTCGACCGTGATGTCCTCGTTCTCGAGCTGGACGTCGACCGGCTGGTCGTCCACGGACATGGTGGCTTCGGAGCAGTCCTTGACGCCGGTCTCGAAGTCGTCCAGGGCGTCCTCGGCCTCCGAGGTCGAGTCGTACATGTGGACGGTGACGATCAGGTTGCCTTCTTCGTCGGAGCCGACCACACCTTCGTCCATGTCGGACTGCATGATCCCGCCCATGAACGATCCCTTGACGGGGTCCCCGCACGACGTCGGATCCACGGTCACCACGCCGACGGACTCCTCCAGCATGCTGGGTATGTCGTAGCCGGAGGCAGACATGAGTGACACGGGCACGGCGTTGATCTCGAACCCGCCGACCTTCTCACCGTTGAGAGCGCCCATCACGGAGGAATCGGAAAGCTCACCGTCGGAACCGCCGCCCGACTCGGAGGCACTGGGCGAGGCGGATTCGTCGTCGCTCTCCGTGGGCGAGGCGGAATCCGAGGACTCCGTGGTCTCTTCGGAGGTTGCCTGCGAGCTCTGCTCCTCGGTGCCTCCTGTGGCCTCGGTGCTCTGCTCCTGGGTGGACTCCTCCGACCGTTCCTTCGGCTCTCCCCCACCGAAGAGCCCGCAACCGGACAGTGTCAGCGCTGCCGCGACCGAGGTGGCAGCCGCCACGGTGATTCGTCGACGACGTTCCATGTGATTCTCCTTGTTTTGTAAGGGTCCGTGTGTTGTGTCAGATGGTTCCGGGGAAACCTGGTGGGCTCAGACTTCCGAACCGGGACCGGCGACCGGCTCACCCGAGAGGATCCCCGTCATCTCGGTGAGCAACTGCTCGTAGTCGGCCCGCTCACCGTCGGCGGGCACCTGGTACTCGATGTTGTGAATGATCGTGACCACGCTGTTGCCGTAGACCATTCGCCCCGACCGGATGTCGTCCTTGGTGGTGTAGGGATCATCCGAATACGTCACTGTCACGGCCTGGGATGCCCCGGGGACGGAGATGTCGTCGACCGCGAGCTCCACGTCCAGGGGGCCTTCACTGTCAACCGTCATCTCACCGCCGTCACAGCCCTCGACCGAGTCGACGTAGTCGTCCATTGCGGTCTCGGCCTGCTCCTGGTCTTCCAGCGGTCGGACGCTCACGAGCACCGTGTCCACGCGATCGGCGGCAACGGTCGCCTCGTCCACGGAGGGCTCCACCCATCCGGGCACCAGGGCGCTGCGCACCGGCTCCACGCAGTCCTCCGGGGTGATCTCCAGGGTTCCGAATTGGTCTTCGAGCAGTTGATCCGGGGCCAGGTCCAGATCGGGCAGGACGGAACCGGCGACTGCGTTGAGCGTGACGCCGTCGATCTCGGCGCCGTTCAGCGCCGTCAGGACGTCGTCATCCGTGAGGTCGGTGGGGGCCTCTTCTGCGGCGTCACTCCCGGAGTCGTCGGAGGCAGTGCTCTCCGGCTCGCTGCTCGACTCCTCGCTGCTCGGTTCCTCCGCCGGCAAGGAGGACGTCTCGGCTTCGGAGCCCGAGGGCTCTGAGGCCTCCCTGGCCGGCCCCGTGCCGTAGGAACACCCGGTCAGAAGCAATGAGGCAGCGACGGCGCCCACCGCAGCCGATCGAAGGTGGCGTGTGCTCGTCATGGGTACCTCCACGCAATCCGAGGGGAGCCGAGGATCGATGGGACGATGACCTGGCCCGGCCCTTGACAGGCCGGGCCAGGTCACCCTGTGGGCCGCGGGGCTCGCTCAGAACCGCAGCACCACCCGCTGGGACACAGCGTCAGGACTCGGAGGGGCTGGCGCTCTCGCTCGCACCTTCGGTCGACTCGACCGGGCCATCGACGAAGGACTTGGCGACGTCGTTCATGGCGGACTCCAGATCCTCTTCGGATGCCGGTTCCGAGGCGTCGGAGCCCGATCCACCCTCGACTGCGGACAGGCCGTCGCCCTGGCTGGCCATGATGACCAGGTTGCCGACGCTCATCGCCGACGCGGAGTAGGTGGTGTCGCCACTCGGGCTCGCCGAGCTCGTGGAGGAAGCGGAGCTACCGGTGAGGATCAGGGTCTCGCCGGCCCCCTCGACCTCGGGCGACGTGGTCTCGGCGGTCATGGACTGTTCGTCGCCCATGGCGCTCAGGGTCACTTCGCCGCAGTCGCCGAGCCCGGAGTTGAGGTCCTTGACGGCTTGGTCGGCTGCATCGCGCGAGTCGGTGACCCGGACGGAGATCGTGAGGTCGCTGTCCGTGGTGCCGCCGACCATCTGTTCGAGTTCGGGGCTCATGCCTTCCCCGTCGATGACCCCGGCGGAGACCACGGTGAACAACGGGTCCTTGCAGGCCTCGGGATCCGTCTCGATCATCGCCATCATGGCGTCGATCATCGAGGTCGCGGAATCAACTTCCTCCCCGCCACTGGCCATGGCCTCACCGGCCGGTTCGACCTCGGAGACCTGCTCGTCGCCGACCTTGGTGGCTGCCAGGGTGGATTCGGCCGTGTCCAGCGTGTAGTCGTCCGGGGCCTCCACGGGCGCGGCGCTGGTCTCTTCCCCGCCACCGCCTCCGCCCCCGCCGCCACCGCAACCGGTCAGCGCCAGGACGCACACGGCGCCGGTGGCCAGTAGAAACTTGGACTTGTCAGCCATCGATCTCCCCTTCGTCACCCGACGACGCCCGCACTGGTCGAGAGGGCCACATCACGCCGGTTGGTTGTGCAAATCACTTTAGTGATGTGCACATGCGAACGCCAGCGTTGCGTTCGTGTTCAGGTAACGCGGCGCACTATGACAGGAGATGACGGCGGTCGACCGGTCCCGTGGCTGGGGACCTGTCCAGCCACCTGGATCGGCCCACGGGTCAGAACAGGACCGTGGCGAACGTGCCGACTCGGTTGAATCCTGCGCGGTGGTAGGTGCGCAGCGCCGCCCGGTTGTACGAGTTCACGTAAAGGCTGACAAGGGGCCATCGACGTCGAGCCGCTTCCACCACCGCGGTCATGCACGGGACGGCCCATCCCTGACCGCGATGCTCGGGTGCCACCCACACGCCTTGGATCTGGCATACGTCACCCGCAGCGGCACCGATGTCCGCCTTGAACACGACCCGACCGTCGCGCATGACCACGAACGTGCGCTGGTCCTCGATCAGCCTGGAGACACGGCGGACGTACCCGTTGTCACCGGCCACGAACGGTGAGTAGCCGACCTCTTCTTCGAACATGGCGGCACTGGCCGGCAACACTTCGGCGACCTCCGACGGGTCGGCGGGCCGAACCTCCGGGTGCGGTGCGGAATCGGAGTGCCGTTTGGCCACCATGAGGGGCTGCTCCTCGCGCACGGCAAACGGCTCGAACCACCGGGGCTGCACCGCGTTCCACAGCGCGAGCACCTCACGCTGTGGGCCGAAGAACGAAGCCCGGGGGCGACGTTGCGCCAGCAGATGGTCGGCCACGAGCCGGATTCCGGCGTCGTCGAGGACCACCGGGACCACATTGCTGCCGACCCAACACGCGCCCGTGAGCTGCACCGGAGTCGAGCGTCGTCCGGGTAGTCCCCTGCCGCCGTCGGTCACGCCCACCACGGGGGCCGACTGCCCGGAGGTCGCGGTACGGAAGGTGGCCACGTTCTCGGTCACGAAGGCCGAGGCCACCTTTCTGGTGGCCAGCAAGTCCTCCAGCGCCCCTGCGGGGACGGCGTGCGGGGGGACCAGACGCGGCCCGGACCCGGCGAAGAATCTCATCCGGCGACGGTCACGCTGGGCGCGCCCGACTCCTCCGAGCCTTCGATGTCCATGTCTTCGGCAAGGCGATTCGCCTCGGTGATCAGGGTCTCCACGATCTGGTCCTCGGGCACGGTGCGAATGACCTCGCCCTTGACGAAGATCTGGCCCTTGCCGTTGCCGGAGGCAACACCCAGGTCGGCTTCACGGGCCTCGCCCGGTCCGTTGACCACGCAGCCCATGACGGCAACGCGCAGCGGCACGGTCAGGTCCTTGAGCCCCTCCGTGACGTCATCCGCCAGCTTGTACACGTCCACCTGGGCCCGGCCGCAGGACGGGCAGGACACGATTTCCAGCTTCTTGGGCCGCAGCCCCAAGGACTGCAGGATCTGGCTGCCGACCTTGACCTCTTCAACCGGCGGGGCGGAGAGGGACACGCGGATCGTGTCCCCGATGCCCTGGGAGAGCAAGGCACCGAACGCCGTCGCCGACTTGATGGTGCCCTGGAACGCGGGCCCGGCTTCCGTGACCCCCAGGTGCAACGGCCAGTCACCTTCCGCGGCAAGGAGCTGGTAGGCCCGGACCATGGTCACGGGGTCGTTGTGCTTGACGGAGATCTTGAAGTCGTGGAAGTCGTGCTCCTCGAAAAGGGAGGCTTCCCACTTGGCCGACTCCATGAGTGCCTCCGGAGTGGCCTTGCCGTACTTCTCCATGAGCCGCTTGTCCAGGGAGCCCGCGTTCACGCCGATGCGGATCGAAACCCCCGCGTCCTGCGCCGCCTTGGCGATGGCTCCCACCTGGTCGTCGAACTTCCGGATGTTGCCCGGGTTCACGCGGACACCGGCGCACCCGGCGTCGATCGCGGCGAACACGTACTTGGGCTGGAAGTGGATGTCGGCGATCACCGGGATGGGCGATTTCTTGGCAATGATCGGCAGTGCGTCGGCGTCGTCCTGGGACGGGCAGGCCACGCGCACGATGTCGCAGCCGGCGGCGTTGAGTTCGGCGATCTGCTGCAGGGTCGCGTTGATGTCCGTGGTCGGCGTCGTCGTCATCGACTGCACGCTCACGGGCGAATCGGAACCGACGCCGACGGCCCCCACACGGATCTGCCGGGTCTTGCGACGGGGCGAGAGGACGGGCTGAGGCGCTGCGGGCATACCGAGGCTGACCGGACTCACGGGGGCTCCTGACACGTTGGCGATGGAATTCGCGATGCCGCGGGATCACCACGACACGCCGACCACCCATTGTGCCCCAGTTCCCACGACCGGGGACACCGATTCATGGTTGTCCTGGGCACACTTCCAGGCACTGGCAACCGGGCGCCGAGTCAGAACACCTGGACCGGTTCCATGATGTCGGCCAGCACGAGCACCACCGTCATCACCAGGAACGCGCCGACCACCACGTACGTCAGCGGCAGGAGCTTGAGGGGGTCGAACGGTCCGGGGTCGGCGCGGCCGGTGAGCTTGGCGAAACCACGCCGCACCTTCTCCCACAGCGCCCCGGCGATGTGTCCACCGTCCAGCGGCAGCAGCGGCAACAGGTTGAAGGCGAACAGGGCGAGATTGACGGAGCCGATCAGTCCCACCAGGGTGGCGGCCTTGTCTTTGACCTCCAGCCGGTCCGTCATGGCCACTTCTCCGGAGATCCGTCCCACGCCGACCACCGACATCGGCCCCTCGGGATCCCGGGGTGCCTCCGTAAACGTGGACACGGCGGTGTTCCAGACGTTCACGGGCAAGCGCCACAGCACGCCGAACACGGAGTTCAGCGAATCGACGACGACGCCGGGGACCTCCGTCACGGGCTGAGGGACGGTGTCGAAGCGGGGCGAGACGCCGATGAAGCCCACTTCTTCCAAGACGTAGTCCCCGTTGTCCAGGACGGGTTCCCCGTCGTCGTCCTGAACGGGACGCTCGGTGAGGATCGGCGTGATGACCGTGCTGGTCTCCTGCCCGTCACGCTCGTAGACCAGGGGCACCTCCTTGCCGCCCTGGTCGCGGATGATCGAGGTCAGTTGGTCCCAGGTGTCCACGTCCTGGCCGTTGATGGACACGATTGTGTCCCCGGGTTCCAGTCCCGCAGCGTGTGCGGGTGCCTCCGGGGTGGTCTTGTCGCAACTGGTCTGTGACTGGCCGTCAGCGGAGGCGTCGCCCGCGCGGACTTCGACGACGCATTCGTTGACCGTGGAGACCTGGGTGGTCGGCGACTGCGTGCCGAATCCCGTGACGAGCACGGTGATGCACATCACCGCGATCAGGAAGTTCATGAGCGGGCCACCGAGCATGATGATGACCCGTTTGTACACGGGGAGCTTGTAGAACGCGCGGTCCTCGTCGCCCGGCTGGCGATGCTCATCCTCCAGGCTGCGGGTTTCCGCCACGGCTTGTTGGAACAGTCCGGTCGAATCCACTCCGGCGGCGTAACCCTCAGCCGGCGGGTACATGCCGATCATCGCCACGTAGCCGCCCAACGGGACGGCTTTGAGCCCGTACTCTGTCTCCCCACGGCGCCGCGAGAACACGGTGGGTCCGAAACCCACCATGTACTGGCGGACGCGCACCTTGAAGAGCTTGGCGGGCACCAGATGCCCGACCTCGTGCAGGGCGATCGAGAAGATGAAAGCCACGGCTGCCAGGAGCACGCCGAGGACATAGAGCAGAACCGTCACGGCCGACATGCAACCACACTCAGCTCAGAACTTTCCGTGCCGTGCCCCCGATCTCGGCTGCGATCCACCCGGACCTGGGCGCCTTCCTCGGACTGCTTCGCTTGACGTCCTACGGAAGGCGCCCAGGTCCGGGTGCCACAGTTCAACTCGGGTACGACAAAGCCCCTCCGCAGCGGACCACAAGCGAAGCAGTCCAAGGAAGGGGCCCGTCGTCGTCGCGACTCGATCAGCGGCTCAGCGCCGCATGATCTTGCGCGCCATGGAGTTGCCGAAGAACTGCACCAGCTGAACCATGACGATGATGACGGCCACGGCTGCCCAGGTGATCTGGTCGTTGAACCGCTGGTAGCCCAGGCGCAGGGCGAAGTCACCCAGACCACCGGCACCGATCGCGCCGGCCATGGCGGACATGTCGGTCACGCCGATCACCAGGAAGGTGTACCCCAGGACCAGGGGACCAAGGGCTTCCGGCAGGATCACCGTGGTGATGATCTTGGGGCGCGAGACACCCATGGAGCGGGCCGCTTCTACGACGCCGGGGTCCACGGACATGAGGTTCTGTTCCACGATGCGGGCGACGGCGAACACCGCGGCGATCGACATGGCGAAGATCGCCGCGTTCTGCCCCAGGCGGGTTCCGACCACCGCGTCCGTCAGCGGCCCCAGGGCGGCCAACAGGATGATGAAGGGGATGGGGCGGACGAAGTTGACCACCAGGTTGATCGCGGTGTTCACGGCCCGGCTCGCGTAGAGGTTGCCGGGGCGCGTCACGTACAGGGCAACGCCAAAGAAAAGACCGATCAGGCCGGCGATCACCATGGTCAGCGCGACCATGTAGAGGGTCTCGCCGATGGCGGTCAGCAGTTGGGGGCCGAGGACGGACCAGTTCATGCCGAAACCTCCTTCACGGTTGTCAGCTGGGAGAGTTCGTCGATCGTCCGGTCGACCTCGTGCCGCTCACCGGTGAGGTCCACGGTCAGGGACCCGAAGGACTGACGCTGCAGGACGGAGACTCCCCCGAACACGATCTGGAACTGCACCCCACGGGCGGCGGCAGCGGACAGGACGGACCCGACGTCCACGCCTTCACGAACGTCGACGACGACCAGCCGCCCCTTGCTCTGTTCGCTCAGGTAGCTCAGTTCTTCGCTGTCGGGTTCGTCGTGGCTCACCGTGGCCACGAACTTTCGGGCGGTGTCCGTTTCCGGTGCGGAGAACACCCGCGCCGTGGGTCCTTCTTCGACCACACGACCGCTGTCCATGACGGCGACCCGGTCGGCGATCGAGCGCACCACGTCCATTTCGTGGGTGATCAGCACCACGGTGATGCCGAACTCACGGTTGGCCCGGCGCAGCAGGTTCAGGACCTCCTGCGTGGTTTCGGGGTCCAGCGCGGAGGTGGATTCGTCCGCCAGCAGGATCTTGGGCTGGGCGGCCAGCGCGCGGGCGATTCCCACGCGCTGCTTCTGTCCGCCCGAGAGCTGCTCGGGGTAGTTTCCCGCACGTTCGGACAGTCCGACGAAGCGGAGCAGTTCCTCAACCCGCGCCTTGCGCTTGTCCTTGGACCACCCCGCGCGCACCAACGGGTACTCGACGTTGCCCGCGACCGTCCGGGAGGTAAAGAGGTTGAACTGCTGGAAAATCATGCCGATCTCCCGGCGAATCGGGGCCAGTTGTTCCTCAGTCCGCCCGTCGACGCGCTGCCCGTCGACCTCCACGACACCCCCGGTGACGGGCTCCAGGCCGTTGATCAGGCGCACCAGCGTCGACTTGCCCGCACCGGAGTACCCGATGACCCCGTAGATCTCACCGCGACGGATCGACAGCGTGACGCCGTCCACCGCCGTGACCTCTCGGCGCAGTTTGCCCTTGCCCGTTTCGAACGTCTTGATGGCGTCCTCGAACCGGACGATCACCTCGGCGTCCTCACCGGGCCGCACGCGGGGAGTAGCCGTCGCCGCAGAACTCACTTCTGGAGGTCCTTCTGGTAGTCGGCGAGGATCTGGTCCAGCTCTTCGCGCGGCAGGTCCAGGGACACGGCGGTGTCCTTGGACTCCTTGGCCTCGGCCTCCAGAACGGCGTCCGAGTGGAAGAGTTCGGCAACCTTGTTCAGGGTCTCGTCGTCGGCGTTCTCGGCCGTGGTGGTGAACAGGTTGACGTAGGGGTAGGAGCTCTCCTCACCGACGCCGTCCTCCGCGAGCGCTTCCTCGGGGTTGAGGTCGGCGCGCTCCAGGAAGTCGTTGTTGACCACGGACGCGGCCACCGAGTCGAGGGACAGGACGGTCTGCTCGGCGGAGACCGGCGTGACCTTGACCTTCGACTTCTCGGTGTCGACGTCGGTCTCGGCGGGCGCCGTCGTGTCGGAGGTGAACTCGACCAGGCCCTTGGATTCCAGCAGGAGCAGGGCGCGGGTCTGGTTGATGGAGTCGTTGGGGATGGCGATCTCGTCGCCGTCCTTGATCTGGTCCAAGGAGTCGTACTGGTTGGAGTACAGGCCCATCGGGTAGATCGACGTGGAAACGATCGGCGTGATGTCGTCCCCTGCGCTGTTGTTGTAATCCGCCAGGTAGGCGATGTGCTGGAACCGGGCCATGTCGATGTCGCCGTTGGCGGTGGCAGGGTTGACCTGGCTGTAGTCACCGAACTCGCGCAGTTCCACGGTGATGCCTTCTTCGGCGGCGGCTTCGACGATGGCCTCGTCCACCGGGGAGGACCCGATCACGCCCAGGGTGACGACTTCGTCGTCGTAGGGGCCTTCGTTGCTGTTGGAACCACCGCAGCCGGCCAGGGTGAGGCCCAGGACGGAGGTCAGAGCCAATGCGGAAACTCGGTAAGCGCGCATGGAGGGTATGCCTTTCATTCGTGATGCAGGGGTCCGGGACCGTGCCGCATGCACGAAGGATGATCAGAAGGCGCCCGAGGAAGGCTCATTTCTCGATGTTCGTGCTTGCCGCAGGTCCGTTGACCGGAGCCGGATGTTCATCTGGGGCACCCCACCACGTCAGAGGGTTGCCGCCCGGTCAGCCAGAGCTTTTCGCCGGGACTCGTCATCCATTGCGCGAAATCTTAACATCGTGCGGCCCGTGGCCGTTGCGCACAGCAATGATCGACACAACGTGGGCAACCTCACACACGAATCCATCTTCGGGCTGCGGCCGGGAAAGACCGACCGACCTGGATGTACGCCATGCGCACAGTTGAAACACAAATGAACACAGAAATACCCAAGGAAACCGTCTGCAACCCGGGTGAACCACAGCAGGAGATTCCGTAGCTTCGAAAGTGAACGTGAGGACGCGTCTGACCCGAGAAGTGGCCTCACACGGATTGCACGGGCACCGGATCCGGGCCCCTGCCCACGGAGGAGGACCACATGACCGCCCAGACCACAGACCGCCCCGTTCACGACGAGGGTTTCGACCCCGCCGCGCAAGCCTGGCGGGGTTTCCAGGCAGGTCCGTGGCAGGACTCGATCGACGTCCGCGACTTCATCCAGCGCAACTACACACCCTACGACGGCGACTCCGCTTTCCTGGAAGGTGCCACGGCTCGGACCACCGGCATCTGGCAGAAGCTGCTGGAGATGTTCCCGGCCGAGCGCGAGAAGGGCGTCTACGACGTCGATGCCACCACGCCCTCGACCATCACCTCCCACAAGCCCGGTTACATCGACGCCGAGCAGGAGATCGTCGTCGGCCTGCAGACCGATGCTCCCCTCAAGCGCGCGATCATGCCCAACGGCGGGTGGCGCATGGCCAAGAATTCCCTGGAGACCTACGGCTACCCCGTGGATCCCACGCTCGAGAAGATCTACTCGACCTATCGCAAGACCCACAACGACGGGGTCTTCGACGTCTACTCCCCCAACGTGCGCGCAGCACGGTCCTCCCACGTGGTGACCGGCCTGCCGGATGCCTACGGCCGCGGTCGCATCATCGGCGACTACCGGCGCGTGGCTCTGTACGGCGTGGACGCGCTGGTGGAGGGCAAGCAGCGCGAACGCGCCGAACTCGACCTCTACGCCGCGGACGAGAAGGTCATCCGCGAGCGCGAGGAGAACGCGGAGCAGATCCGCGCGCTGCGTGAGCTCCAGGAGATGGCAGCCTCCTACGGGTTCGACATCTCCAAGCCCGCAACCAACGCGACAGAAGCCGTGCAGTGGCTGTACTTCGCCTACCTGGGCGCGGTCAAGGAGCAGAACGGCGCGGCCATGTCCTTCGGGCGCAACACGGCGTTCCTGGACGTGTACTTCTCCCGCGACCTGGCTGACGGGGTGCTGACGGAATCGGAAGTCCAGGAGATCGTGGACGACCTGGTGATCAAGCTGCGGATCGTGCGCTTCCTGCGGACCCCGGAGTACGACCAGCTGTTCTCGGGGGACCCCACCTGGGTCACCGAATCCATCGGCGGCATGGGTGCCGACGGGCGGACCCTGGTCACCAAGACCTCTTTCCGGTTCCTGCAGACCCTCTACAACCTGGGACCCGCCCCGGAACCGAATCTGACGGTCTTCTGGTCCGCGGACCTTCCGGAAGGCTTCAAGCGCTACTGCGCCCAGGTTTCGATCGACACGTCCGCCATCCAGTTCGAATCGGACGAGCTGATCCGCGGTGCCTGCGGTGACGACGCCGCCATCGCCTGCTGCGTCTCCCCCATGACCGTGGGCAAGCAGATGCAGTTCTTCGGAGCCCGCGTGAACGTGGCCAAGTCCCTGCTGTACGCGATCAACGGTGGCCGCGACGAGATCTCCGGGAAGCAGATCGCTCCGGAGTCCCCCGCCGTCGTCGGTGAGGTGCTGGAGTTCGACGACGTGTGGGAGAAGTTCCTGGTCACGTTGGACTGGCTCGCCGCGACGTACGTGGAGGCCCTGAACTGCATCCACTACATGCACGACAAGTACGCCTACGAGCGCCTGGAGATGGCGCTGCACGACCGCAACGTGCTGCGCACCATGGCCTGCGGCATTGCCGGGCTCTCCGTGACCGCGGATTCGCTGTCCGCCATCAAGTACGCAACGGTTCGACCGGTCCGTGACCAGTCCGGTTTGGTCACCGACTACCAGATCGACGGCGAGTTCCCGGCCTACGGCAACGACGACGACCGGGTGGACGAGATCGCGGTCAAGATCGTGCACGAGTTCATGGAGCGCGTGCGCCGTCACCCCACCTACCGGGACGCGGTGCACACCCAGTCGGTCCTGACAATCACCTCCAACGTGGTCTACGGCAAGAAGACCGGTAACACCCCGGACGGTCGACGCGCGGGCGAGCCGTTCGCTCCGGGTGCCAACCCCTCCAACGGGCGGGACACTCACGGGATGTTGGCCTCTGCACTGTCGGTGGCCAAACTGCCCTTCGCCGAGGCCATGGACGGCATTTCCCTGACCAACACGGTGGTTCCCTCCGGTTTGGGCCGCACCAAGGACGAGCAGATCACCAACCTGGTGGGTCTGCTGGATGCCCAGAACGTTTCCGACGGCTACCACATGAACGTCAACGTATTGAACCGGGAGACCCTGGAGGACGCCATGGCTCACCCGGAGAACTACCCGCAGCTGACGGTGCGGGTCTCCGGGTACGCCGTGAACTTCGTTCGCCTGACCCGTGAGCAGCAGTTGGACGTCCTGTCGCGCACGTTCCACGACCGCGTCTGATCAGGATTCCGTAGATGCCCGGAACCCGTACCACCCACCCCCGGTTCACGCCGTCGGAGGGCTCGGTCACAGCACTGCGCCCCACCGACGCCGTGACCCCGCGGGCGGCCCAGGATCTCCCGCTCCCCCGACGCCGCGGCACAGCGTCGGGGTTGCCCGAGACCCTGGGCGACCTGCACCGAGAACTCCTGCCTCTGGACGCGGACGGACGCCCCCTACACCACGAAAAGGTCCAGGCCCTGCACGCCGGCCTCATGGGCTCGATCCATTCGTGGGAACTGGTCACGGCGGTGGACGGGCCAGGAACCCGGATGACGCTGTTCCTCTCCGGCTGCCCGTTGCAGTGTCAGTACTGCCACAACCCGGACACCATGCAGCTCAAGAACGGAACCCTGCAGTCCGCCGAGGAGGTGCTCAAACGGATCAGGCGCTACCGGAAGGTCTTTTCCGCCTCCGGCGGTGGGCTGACCATTTCAGGTGGTGAGCCGCTGTTCCAGCACAAGTTCGTGCGCCGGATCCTGCGCGGGACGAAGGAGATGGGCGTCCACACGGCGCTGGACACCTCCGGATTCCTGGGACGGGTTGCCGACGACGAACTGCTCGCCGACGTCGACTTGGTGCTGTTGGACGTCAAGTCGGGCAACGAGGCGACGTACCACGAGACGACCGGCCGGTCCTTGGCCCCGACGATCGCGTTCGGTGATCGTTTGACCGCCCTGAACAAGCCGATCTGGGTCCGGTTCGTCCTGGTCCCGGGGCTCACGGATGCCCCGGAGAACATTCGAGGCGTGGCCGACATCGTGCAGAACTGGGGCTCGGTGGAACGCGTGGAGGTTCTGCCCTTCCACAACATGGGTGAGGACAAGTGGGCCTCACTGGGCCTGGACTACTCGCTCAAGGGAGTCCAGCCGCCGTCGTCGGAGCAGACGGAGGCCGCGCGCGAAGTGTTCCGCGCCCGCGGGCTGACCGTGTACTGAGCCGTCCCCCGCGTCGAGTGTGCAGTTTGATCGCCCCTGACTCCCTCCGGGGCGATCAAACTGCACACTCGACATGAGGAGTAGGTGCTTCAGGGTCAGTCGATCAGGAGTTGGTCCGCGCGAGTCCGAGCCCATCGTTCAGCCTCCAGGACCGCCTTGACCGTGAGGTCGTCGGCCACCTGGTGTTCCTCCACCACTCGGGCCACCGTGTCCACGATGTCCAGGAAACCGATGCGGCCCGCGTGGAAGGCGAGCACGGCCTGTTCATTGGCCGCGTTGTAGACCGCGGGCGCCGTGGCTCCGCGTGCGGCGGCCTCCTTGATGAGCCGCACGGCGGGAAACGCGTCTTCGTCCAGCGGCTCGAAGGTCCATTGCGTTGCCCGGGACCAGTCGCACGGGGTGGCCGCCCCCGGCACTCGATGGGGCCACCCCAGTCCCAACGCGATCGGCAACCGCATGTCCGGCGGGGAGGCCTGGGCCATGGTGGAGCCGTCCGTGAACTGCACCATGGAATGCACCACGGACTGGGGATGCACGACGACGTCGATCCGGTCCAGTTCCACGCCGAACAGCAGGTGCGCTTCAAGCACCTCCAGGGCCTTGTTGACCATGGTCGCCGAGTTGGTGGTGACCATGAGTCCCATGTCCCACGTGGGATGGGCCAGGGCATCGGCAGGTTTCACACCCCGCAGCTGTTCCCGCGTCCGGCCCCGGAAGGGGCCCCCGGAAGCCGTGAGGATCAGCCGGTCCACCTCGGTGGCGCTGCCGGAGCGCAGGGCCTGTGCCAGAGCCGAATGCTCCGAGTCCACGGGAATCAGAGGGTCTTCATGCGTCGACGCCGCGACCGCTTGATGAATCAGCGCGCCACCGGCAATCAAGGATTCCTTGTTGGCCAGGGCCAGGAGCTTGTTCGATTCCAGGGCCGCCAGCGTCGGAGCCAACCCGATGGACCCCGTGATGCCGTTGAGGACCAGGTCGGCATCCTCGACGGCGGCCGCTCGGGTCGCAGCCTCCGGGCCGTGAATGATGCGCGGGCGGTAATGCCCGGCATCAAGTATCCCCGCCAGGTTGGAGATCGAGTCCGCCAGCTGGGCCGCCGCATCGGCGTCCCCGCTGGTGGCGACCAGCTCCGCTCGGGTCTCCACGGCCTGACGTGCCAGAAGCTTGAGGTTCGAGGCGCCGGCGGCCAAGGCCACGACCCGGAATACCTCTTGTCCCGCGTCCTTGCGAGCCTTGCGGACGACGTCGAGCGCCTGCGTCCCGATCGATCCCGTAGATCCCAGGATGCTGACCCGGCGTACGCCGTCGGACAACAACGCCTCCCACTGCCCCTGGGCAGCTGGCATCGACGGAGAGGCAGCGCGGGACGGGGTGACAGGAGGCATGGGTTCAGTATGCCGCGTCTACTCGGACCGCCTTCAATCCAGGGGCTCGGGACCACCGCCGCGGTGCACGAAGGGTGCACGAAAAAGGGGCGCGCCCGCCGGAAGCTTCCGACGGGCGCGCCCTGGGGCACCGATTCACTGTGCGATCAGCGGCGCGGTGCGCGGTTTCCGCGGCCTGCGATCAGGCCCCAGATGAACAGCACCAGCAGTGCGCCGATGATTGCCAGGATGATCGAACCGATGGAGATCACCGATCCGTCTCCGCTCAGGCCGGGGATGGCCATGGAGATCAAACCGCCGACGAAGGCGCCGACGATGCCGAGCAGAATGGTGGCGATGATGCCGCCGCCCTGCTTGCCGGGCATGATGAGCTTTGCCAGCGCACCGGCGATCAAGCCCAGGACGATCCAGGCGATAATTGAGCCAATCATGAGAGCCTCTCTTTCTGTTCCCGGCGCCGTGAGGGACCGTGGTGGGGGACAGTTCCGTCAGTATGCTGATTGCTGACGCTTAAAGCAAGGTTACAAGAACTCCGCCTGCAATTCCCGTAACCCGGATGAGATCTGGCTCATGCCCACCACGACGCCCTGACACGACGAAACCCGCTGCGTGTCCCCGTTGGAGGGGCACACCCAGCGGGTTTCGCTGTCCGGAGGTGCTCGGTTGATCAGTGCTGGACGGGAGCCTCCGCACCCACACCGGTCATGGAGCGAACTTCCATCTCGGCCTGCTTCTCCACGCTCTCCTTGTAGGGATCGGTCTTGGAACCGATGAAGCCCAGCAGGAAGGACGCGGGAATCGAGATCAGGCCCGGGTTGCTCAGCGGGAACACCGCGAAGTCCGCGCCCGGAATCATGGAGGTCTCCGCACCGGACATGACCGGCGAGAAGGCAATGAGTCCCACGGAGATGATCAAGCCGCCGTACATCGACCACACGGCTCCGCGCGTGGTGAATCCGCGCCAGTAGAGCGAGTAGAGGATGGTCGGCAAGTTGGCCGAGGCAGCGACGGCGAAGGCCAGCGCCACCAGGAAGGCCACGTTCTGCCCCTGGGCGCCGATGCCGCCCAGGATGGAGACGATGCCGATGACCACCACGGTGATCTTGGCGACCTTCAACTCCTCCTTGCCCGTGGACTTCCCCTTCTTGATCACGTTCGAGTAGATGTCGTGAGCGAAGGAGGCCGAGGCGGTGATCGCCAGACCGGCCACCACGGCCAGGATGGTCGCGAAGGCCACGGCGGAGATGATGCCCAGCAGGACGGACCCACCCAGCTCGTAGGCCAGCAGCGGCGCCGCTGAGTTCACACCGCCCGGGGCGGCCATGATCCGCTCGCCACCGATCAGCGCGGCGGCACCGAAGCCGAGCACCAGGGTGAACAGGTAGAACAGGCCGATGAGCACGATGGCCCAGACCACGGACTTGCGAGCTTCCTTGGCGGTGGGCACGGTGTAGAAGCGCATCAGAACGTGGGGAAGGCCGGCTGCGCCGAAGACCAAAGCGAGGCCCAGGGAGATGAAGTCGATCTTGGTCACGTCCGACAACCCGTACTTGAGCCCCGGTTCCAGGATCGCCGGGTCCTTGGCCACGGACACGGCCTCGCCGAGCATGTCGGAGAAGTTGAAGCCGAACAGGGCGAGGGACCACAGGGTCATGACGGCCACACCACTGACCAGCAGGACGGCCTTGATGATCTGCACCCAGGTGGTGCCCTTCATGCCACCGATGAGCACGTAGGCGATCATCAACGCACCCACGATGATGATGACCAGGGACTGCCCCACCCGGGAATGGATACCCAAGAGCAGGGAGACCAGAGCGCCCGCGCCGGCCATCTGAGCCAGCAGGTAGAAGAAGGTCACGCACAGCGTGGAGGTGGCGGCGGCAATGCGCACGGGGCGCTGCCGGAGCCGGAAGGACAGCACGTCGGCCATCGTGAACTTGCCGGTGTTCCGCAGCGGCTCGGCGATGAGCAGCAGCGCGACCAGCCAGGCCACCAGGAAGCCGATGGAGTACAGGAATCCGTCGTAGCCCTGCAGGGCGATGGCCCCGACGATGCCCAGGAAGGAAGCCGCGGACAGGTAGTCGCCCGCGATCGCCAGCCCGTTCTGGGTACCGGAGAACGAACGGCCACCGGCGTAGTAGTCAGCGGCCGTGGTGGTGCTCTTGGAGGCACGGAGCACCACGACCATGGTCACGGCGACGAATGCCGCGAAGATCGCCATGTTGAGCCATGGCGTGCCCACGGTCTCCGTGGTGGTTGCCGCCTTTTCGGCAGCGGGAAGCATTACGTTCATCTGTCAGGCCTCCTTGCCGACGACGGGGCCGCGGGTGCGGGCGTAATCGCCCGATTCGAGGG
The DNA here is from genome assembly GCF_003797835.1 of Kocuria soli. GTDB lineage: Bacteria > Actinomycetota > Actinomycetes > Actinomycetales > Micrococcaceae > Kocuria > Kocuria soli. The sequence continues at coordinate 20,110 of NZ_RKMF01000012.1, read as the reverse complement.
CCTCACGCAGATCCTGCGCCTGCGGGTCCAGGCTCTTGTTGGCGAAGACCACGTAGAGGGCGGTGATTCCGAACGTGGTGACGAACTGCAGGAGCCCAAGGATGATGCCCAGGTTGACGTCGCCGATCACCTTGGTGGACATGAAGTCCGTGGCGTAGATCGACAGCAGGACGTAGAGCATGAACCAGACCAGGAAGAAGATGGTCATGGGCACCACAAATTTGCGGTGGGTGGACCGGAGGGATTGGAATTCCGGCGACCTTTGGGCCACCTGAAAGTCCTCGGCCGTCGGTTCGGCGGGTGAGGGTTGCTCTGACACGGGATACCTCTCGTACGAGCTTGTGTGACAGGTGTCACAGTGTGGACTCGCTTACAGTAACCGCAGGACAGTCCCCCACCAACCCTTTTGCCGACACAATCATTGGAATGCGTCACGAAAAATGGTGCTCAACCCCTTTCTGACAGGGTCAAACACCATTTCTAGACAGGTGAAAAATTTCTGTGCGACTCGCCCTCAGCGCAGAGTCAGAAGGAGCTCCACGGTGCGGTCCAGGAACGCATCCACCTGTTGCTCTTCGTAGGAGTCTGCGCCCACCGCCGGCCCGAACACCGCCGTCCGGATCCGATCCGGATCGACGGTCTCGTGACGGCTCAGGTCTTCGACGATTTCGTGACACAGGGCGTCGACGTCGGCACGCGCGTAGCCGCGCGTACTGGCTCCGGCGGGAGTACGGAAACGTTCGCCGTCGGAGCGTTGGAGGCGACCGAACACGAGATCGGTGAGTTCGGTGATCCGTTCCTCCCACGCTTCCCGACCGTGCTGCCGGAGGAACTGTTGGCCCTCGCGTTCGACCAGGTCGTCCTCGGCGCGGTCCAGAGCCGGATCCACCTCTGAGGGGTCATATCCCCCGTGGGCCCGCCCGAAGGCGACATCCCGCACGTCCTGGGCACGGACGGCGTCGTCGGGGATTTCGCCCGAAGGCTGCCCCTGCAGGGTGGCCTCGACACGATCGAAGAATGCATCCACGGCCTTCGGGTCGTACCCCCAGGTGCGGCCTTCGGTCCTGGCGAACCGGTTGGGGGCGGCCGCTGCGTCGTCACGGGAGGTCAATGCTCACTCCTGCCTTGGGTCCGGTCGGGGCATCACTGTGCCAGGGCCAACAATTCGAAGACCACGTAGCCGACCGGAGCCACAAACACGATGGAATCGATGCGGTCCATCACTCCCCCGTGCCCCGGGAGCATGGTCCCCATGTCCTTGACCCCGATCTCGCGTTTGACCATGGATTCGGCGAAGTCCCCGAGGGCGGCAACCCAGACCAGGCAGAACGCGAGCACCAGCCCGTGCCACCACGGATCACCGAGCAGGAAGGCCACCAGAACGGAGGCCAGGGCCATGGACCCGAGCATGGAGCCCGCGAATCCTTCCCAGGTCTTCTTGGGACTGATCCTGGGTGCCATGGGGTGTTTGCCGAAAAGGACCCCCGCGACGTACCCGAAGGTGTCGTTACCGACCGCCATGAGGATCACGATCAGGACCTTGACGGCACCCTGGTGCGTTCCGAACAGGAGCACCAGCAGGGACACGCACAAGGCCACCCAGGTCAGCGCGAACAGTGATCCCATCACGGAGAGCAGCATTCCCTGCCGGGGACCGAAAACGCGTACCCCGACCACACCGAAGGATGCCAGGACGGTGGCGACGATCAGCGCCTGAGCGCCTCCGTAGTACGCCGCCACCGGCATGATCGCGGCCCCGAACGCCGCCGGGACGACGGGAATACGGATGCCTGCGTGGGCCAGGGACCGGCACACCTCGTAAACGCCGAGGGCTGCAGCCGCCGCGGCCAACATCGCCAACAGCGGGTGAATGACGAACAGACCCAGACCCAGGACCACCAGGAGGCCGACGCCCACTGCAATGGCCGCAGGAAGGTCCCGTCCCGCTCGTGACTGCTTGGGCGCCGATGCGCCTCCGACTCCGGCCTGCCCCGGGCTCTGCACCGTGGGCATCAGACCTGCAGGAGCTCGGCTTCCTTGTTCTTGAGCATGGCGTCGACCTGCTCCACGTGCTTCTTGGTGGCCGCGTCCAGGTCCTTCTCGGCCCGCTTGCCTTCGTCCTCGCCGATCTCGCCGTCCTTGACGAGCTTCTCGATGGCGTCCTTGGCGTGGCGCCGGACGTTGCGTACGGAGACGCGGGCGTCCTCGGCCTTGCCGTGGACCACCTTGACGTATTCCTTGCGGCGTTCCTCCGTCAGTTCGGGCATGACCACGCGGATGACGTTGCCGTCGTTGGCGGGGTTGGCACCGATGTCCGAGTCGCGCAGCGCCTTTTCGATGTCCCCCAGTGCGGCACGGTCGTACGGGGTGATCAGGAGCGTGCGTGCCTCCGGGTTCTGGAAGGAGGCCAGCTGCTGCAGGGGCGTGGGAGCGCCGTAGTACTCGACCACCAGCCCGGAGAACAGGGACGGGTTGGCGCGGCCGGTGCGAACGGCTGCGAATTCCTCCGATGCGTTCTCCACCGCCTTGGCCATGCGGCTGGTCGCGTCCGACTGGATGTCAGCAATCACTGTGATCTCCTTGCTGGGGGCAGGCTGGCACGTCCGTCTCGTCCGAGCCACCACGACGGCGTCACGGCGGACGGACACTGGCAACTAGTCTAGCCGCGCGGCTGGGCCGCGCGAGATCACACGGTGATGAGCGTCCCCAGGTTCTCGCCCAGCAGCGCCCGGGTCACGTTGCCCGGCTCCTGCATGCCGAAGACCCGCATGGTCACGTTGTTGTCGCGGCACAGGGAGAACGCTGTCTGGTCCATGACCCGGATGTTCTGCGTCAGGGCGTCGTCGTAGGTCAGGGCGTCCAACTTCTTGGCCTGGGGGTTGGTCTTGGGGTCGTCGGTGTAGACGCCGTCCACACCGTTCTTGCCGACCAGGACCTCGTCGGCGTGCACTTCCAGGGCGCGCTGGGCGGCCACCGTGTCCGTCGAGAAGTAGGGCAGACCGGCACCGGCACCGAAGATGACCACGCGGTCCTTCTCCATGTGTCGGATGGCTCGCCGCGGGATGTATGCCTCGGCGACCTGCTCCATGGAGATCGCGGACTGGACACGGGTGTCCACGCCGCACTGTTCCAGGAAGTCCTGCAAGGCCAGGCAGTTCATGACCGTCCCGAGCATGCCCATGTAGTCGGCGCGCGAACGGTCCATGCCCGCCGTGGACAGTTCGGCACCGCGGAAGAAGTTGCCACCGCCCACGACGATCGAAGTCTCGACCTGCCCGACGGTTGCCGCGATCTGCTCGGCGATGTCGCGGACCACCGCGGTGTCCAGACCGACCTTGCCGCCGCCGAACACCTCACCCGAGAGCTTCAGGAGAATGCGACGTCGTCCGCCCTCGTGCCGGGGACCGCGGCTGGCGCGCAGGTTGTCGTCCTTGACTTCCGTGTGGGTGGTGGTCGGCATGAGTGCTCCCAACGCTTGGTTCCGGCTGTGCTTCGGCCCGGGCTCACGGTGGGTACGACGTCGCGCCCGCCACCGAGCGAGTTGGACTCAGCATAGCGGCAGCCCGTGGCTGACCAGCACGTGAACCGGTGTGTGCGTGGTCGCAGAACGCTCCGCCCACGAACACGCAACAGCGCCCCGCCGCCCGTGTTCGAGACACGGCAGGCGGGGCGCTGTCGGAGGCGCTGGCTGCGTCCTGGGGGGTCAGGCGCCCACGCGGAACCGGGCGAACCCGGTTGCGGTGGCACCGGCACCGGAGAGGAACTCACCGACGGACACCTTGGAGTCCTTGGCGAAGTCCTGGTCCACCAGCACGGACTCCTTGTAGAAGCCGTTCATGCGGCCTTCGACGATCTTGGGGATGATCTTCTCCGGCTTGCCCTCGGCCTTGGCGGTCTCCTCGGCAACGCGCTGCTCGTTGGCAACGGTCTCCGCGTCGACCTCCTCGCGGGAGAGGAAGGACGGAGACATGGCGGCGATGTGCACGGCCACGTCGTGAGCGGCCTCCGTGACGTTCTCACCGTCGACGGCCAGGAGAACGCCCACCTGAGCGGGGAGGTCCTTGGAGGTGCGGTGGAGGTAGAGCTCGACGTTGTTGCCCTCGACGCGTGCGATACGGCGGACGACGACCTTCTCGCCCAGCAGCGCGCCGGTCTCGGTCACCAGGTCGGAGACCTTCTTGCCGTCCACCTCGGCGGCCAGCAGGGCGTCAAGATCGGCGACGTCACCGGCCACAGCGGCATCCATGACCTTCTCGCCGAAGGCGATGAAGGGGTCGGACTTGGCGACGAAGTCGGTCTCGGAGTTGACCTCGACCAGGTAGCCCTTGCCACCCTCGACACGGCCCACGACGATGCCCTCGGCGGTGGTGCGACCCTCGCGCTTGGTCACGCCCTTGAGGCCCTTGACGCGGATGATCTCCATGGCCTTCTGCTGATCGCCGTCGGCCTCGTCGAGCGCCTTCTTGACGTCGAGCATGCCGGCGCCGGTGCGCTCGCGCAGTTCCTTGATGTCCTTGGCGGTGTAGTTCGCCATGTCAGCTCCTTGATCGTTCGGGTCCCGCCGATCAGGCGGAGGTCTCGGGAGGCATGGTGCCTGCCCGAGACGAAGAAAAGTTGAACGGAAGGGGACGTGATCTCACGTCCCGTGCCCCGAAGGCCTCCCCCGCGCCCGACAGGGGCGGAGGGAGGACCCTTCGGACCTGGATCATTCGGCGGAGGTGGCCTCGGTGGTGACCTCTGCGGCGTCAGCGGCCTGCTCGGAGGCCTCGGTGGCTTCCTCGGCCTCGACGGCCTCGGCAGTGGTCTCGTCCTTGGCAGCGGCAGCCTGCTCGGCGTTGTGCTGCTCCAGCAGCTCGCGCTCCCACTCGGCCATGGGCTCCTCGGCAGCGCCTTCGGAACCGCCCTTGCCGGAACGGGCCAGCAGGCCCTCGGCCACGGCGTCGGCCACCACGCGGGTCAACAGGTTGACCGAGCGGATGGCGTCGTCGTTGCCCGGGATCGGGAAGGTGACCTCGTCCGGATCGCAGTTGGTGTCCAGGATGGCGACGACGGGGATGCCCAGCTTCTGAGCCTCGTCGATGGCCAGGTGCTCCTTCTTGGTGTCCACGATCCACACCATGGAGGGGGTGCGGTTGAGGTTGCGGATACCGCCCAGGGTGCGCTCCAGCTTCTCCTTCTCGCGGCGCAGCAGCAGCAGTTCCTTCTTGGTGTACTGCGAGCCGGCGACGTCGTCGAAGTCGATCTCTTCCAGTTCCTTCATGCGGTCGATGCGCTTGGAGACGGTCTGGAAGTTGGTCAGCATGCCACCGAGCCAACGGTGGTTGACGTAGGGCATGTTCACGCGGGTGGCCTGCTCGGCGATGGCTTCCTGCGCCTGCTTCTTGGTGCCGACGAACAGGACGGTGCCGCCGTGGGCCACGGTGGACTTGACGGCCTCGAACGCGCGGTCGATGTAGGACAGCGAGTTCTGCAGGTCGATGATGTAGATGCCGTTGCGCTCGGTCAGGATGAAGCGCTTCATCTTCGGGTTCCAGCGGCGGGTCTGGTGGCCGAAGTGGACGCCGCTGTCGAGCAGCTGGCGCATGGTGACGACGGACATGTCGTTCTCCTTGATGAGATGTGCTCGCGCACCCCTGGTCCGGGCGTGCGGAGCACGGTTGGCGGTTGTCGGTCGCTTCCGGTGGAAGGACCCCTGGCACGTCACGGCCACCGACCCAAGGATTCAGGTCAGTTTCCGTCCGCGACCCACAGCCTCCTGGCGGACGGTTGCGGGACCGGGGCGAACGGGTCGCCGAACCGCAGTTCACCGGATAACCGGCGAGGATGCGATGCCGACGACGACGACGTGCGCGAAGTCAGCGCTGAACGGTCCGGCGTCACACTTGAGGGCATCACGAACGGCGCAGTTCAGACACTGCGGTGCTCAACGTTACTACATTCGGCGCGTATCCGGTGCCCGTCCGTGGCCGACCGTGACCGAGATCCTCCACAGGCGGCGGGACACCGACAGGTCGGGTACTCCCCTCCCCAGTTGCCTTGTGCCCCACTGCGGCCAAGGGCACCTCAGCCAGGCTGTCGGCATGAGAACACATCACCGCGCGACAATCGCTGCCGTGGGCGCCGTACTGCTGGTCGCATCCGGGTACCTCTCCCCCGCCACGTCGCTGCCCGCCCCGCCGCGAGTGGTGCTGAGCGCGGCCGATGAGGCCTTGCTCGCGCAGGAGCGCGGAACCTGGGAGTCGCCGACTGGTGGCGCCCCGAAGGTGGCCCGCGACTTCCAGCCACCGGCCGAAAAGTGGTTGTCCGGTCACCGCGGCGTGGATCTGAGCGTGCACCTCGACGGAAAGGTCCGCGCCCCGGAGGCGGGAACAGTGTCCCACGTGGGCAAGGTTGTGGACCGCGACACGATCACTATCGACCACGGAAACGGACTGCGCTCGAGTTTCGAGCCCGTAGACAGCAATTTGAAGCGGGGTGACCGTGTCCGAAAGGGGCAGATCATCGGAACGCTGTCCAACGGCAACCACTGCGCGCTGGACCTGCACGCGTGCGTGCACTGGGGTGTGCGGTTGGGTGACGAATACGTCAACCCGCTGCAGTTCGTGGGGGCATTCCTGCCCTCCGTGCTGCTTCCGGTTCCCGACTGAGGCTCGGCCCGATCGGGTACAGCGACAGCCGGCCTCGCAACGGCCACGCATTAGGCCGGGAAACGTACTCCGATCAGGCCAAGGACAAGAAGAGCTTTTCCAATTCCTTCTGATCCAGGGATTCGTCCGGGTCGTTCACGCACTGCTGCAGACCCGACGCGATGATCACGAATCCGGCCCGATCCAGGGCCTTCGAGACGGCGGCGAGTTGGGTCACGACGTCCTTGCAGTCCTGCCCCTCTTCGAGCATGCGCGTCACGGCGGCCAGCTGACCTTGGGCCCGCTTGAGTCGATTCACGACCGGTGTCATGGCAGATGCGTCGAGTTGCACGGCAACCTCCTGGACGGGGTGTCAGGGACGTGTGCGGTGTGGGTCACACAGACCCCGGCTACCGTTGGAACCCGACGTGGAAGAACAGGCCCTGATCCTATACCCCACGGGGTTTAATGGTGAGGGTGTGCATCATCCCGCTTCAACCGGTGTGTTCTTCCTGAACCCAGACGAAGGGAACCCATGACCTCCCAGGCCATGTCCGGACCGCAGGGGTCACCAGAGACCCCGTTCCCACAGGGAAGAATCGTGCGCACCCTGTGCATCGGTCAGGTGTTCTCGGCGTTGGGGACCGGTTCCACGCTGGCACTCGGTTCGATCCTGGCCGTTGACCTCTCGGGTTCCGAGGCCTGGGCGGGCTCCGTGAACACCGCCATGACCCTGGGCACGGCCGTGACCGCCATGCCGCTGGCCGGGCTGGCCGTGGCCAGGGGACGACGATGGGCGCTGGCCGGCGGGTTGGCCGCCGCCATCCTCGGCACGACACTCATGGTCGCGGCCGTCATGACGCGGCTCTTCCCCGTACTGCTCGCGGGTGCCTTTCTGGTCGGACTGGCCTTCGCCGCCAATCTGCAGGCCCGGTTCGCCGTCACGGACATGGCACGCCCTGACCGACGTGGGCGCGACCTGTCGCTGGTGGTGTGGGCGATCACCATCGGTGCGGTGACCGGCCCCAACATGGTGGGGCCCGGTGCCGTGCTGGGTGAGGCGCTGGGGATTCCGGCCCAGGCCGGACCCTTCCTCATCTCGGCCGTCGGCATGCTGATCGGCGCCACCATCGTGTGGACGTTCCTGCGCCCGGACCCGCTGCTCGCACGGCTTGCACATTCGCCTCAGGCCGCCACGACGGCACCGCGTCGGCGCGCTACGGGGGCCTGGCTCCACGGGTGGTCGATCGTCAGGCACCGTCCCAAGGCGCTCGCGGCCGTCGTCAGCGTGGTCGCGGCGCACGCCGTCATGGTCGCGGTCATGTCGATCACCCCGCTGCACATGCAGCATCACGCGGGAGCCTCGGCCGGAAGCCCTGACACGATCGCGCTGATCGGATTCACGATCTCCTTGCACATCGCAGGCATGTACGCCGCCTCGCCGATCATGGGGTGGTCGGCCGATCGTCTGGGACCCGCAAAGGTCGTGCTCCTGGGGCTGCTCACGCTGCTTGCCGCCGTCCTGCTGACGGGGTTCGGCGCAGCGAACATGACCATGGTGACCGTCGGCCTGGTGCTCCTGGGGCTCGGTTGGTCGGCGGCGACGATCGCCGGGGCCACCCTTCTGGTGAGCTCCCTCGAACCGGATCAGGCAGTCCCCGCGCAGGGCTTCTCGGACGCCACCATGTCCCTGGCCGGCGCGTTGGGCAGCGCCCTGGCCGGACCGGCAATGGGCTGGGCCGACTACTCGGGAATCAGTGCGGTGGTCGGCGTCGTCGTGGTGGCGGCCGGCATCTGGGTAGGGCGGGTGGGGCTTGAACCCACGACCAAAGGATTATGAGTCCTCTGCTCTGACCAGCTGAGCTACCGCCCCAGGCGAGCGTCGACGGCTTGGGCCGACGACGTCACAGCGGCCCCTAGCCTAACGGAGTCTCGAGCGGTTCGAGCATCGGCCAGTTGGCCAACAACCGCTCGGGATCGGCCCCTCGGTACATGCGCTCGAAGGCTTCCACCGTGGCGTCGAAACTGTGTTCCTCCACGAGCTTGTGACTCGCGAGCCCCATGTCACGACGGCGATCCTCCGGCAAATGCAGGAAGGCCAGCAGCTTGTCCGCCACCTCGGCGTCGTCGCCCGGGGTGAACAGCCAGCCGTTGACGCCCGGGTCTACGAGGTGGGGCAATGCGCGGGCATTGGCCAGGAGCACGGGACAGGACGCCGCCATGGCTTCAAGGGTCACGAGCGATTGCAGTTCGGCCGTACCCGGCTGGGAAAAAATGTCCGCACCCAGATAGGCCAGACGCAGGTCCTCGTCGGAGACGAACCCGCGGAACCGCACGCGATCCCCCAGGCCCAGCTGCTCTGCCAGGCCCGCCAGTTTCTCGAACTCACCGCCCTGACCGACCACCTCCAGCACCGCGTCCGTGTCGTCCTTGATCCGGGCCAACGCCTTGATCAGGACGTCCACGTGCTTCTCCGGATCGAGTCGCCCGACGAACAGGATGGTGGGACGATCCGAATGCGGCGGAGCCTCTCCCTCCCGCAGTTCGTAGTTCTCAGCCTGGATCCCGTTGGAGAGGGCGTACACGGGGAAGTCGAACCCGTGGCGTTTCATGGACTCCACGGCCAGGGGCGTGGGTGCGGTGACGACGTCGCAGTTCCGGAAAACGCCTGCCATGTCCCGCCAGGAGATGCGACGGTACATCCGCCGGATGAGTGAGGGCAGCGGCAGGTACTGCTCGATGTTCTCCGGGATGAAGTGGTTGGTCCCGATCAGGCGGATGCCGCGCTTCCGGGCCTCCGTGGCCATGAAGCGGCCCAGGATGTAGTGGCATTCGACGTGAACGACGTCCGGCTGCACCTCGTCCAGCAGACGATTGACCTCACCGCGAATCTCCCAGGGGAAGCAGAAGTTGAAGGTCGTGTAGGTGAAGGCCGTGTGCGAGCGGAACCGGTGTTCCGTCACGTGGCCGTCCATGCGGCGGATCGAGTGGCCGCGACCCGGCCGCGGCGCGGCCACGTGCACCCGATGCCCGCGCCCGGCCATCGCCTGCGCAAGGCGGCGGGAGAACTGTGAGGACCCGTTGACGTCCGGAGGGTAGGTCTCGGCGACCACCAGGACCGTCAGCGCGCCACCGTCGGGAACGGGTCGGTCGTCCACATCGACCGGGGGGAGCATGTAGTCGTCGTGGATCTCACCTCTGGGATCCGAATCTGTTTCGACACCGTGGCCATGCTGATGGTCATGACGTGACACAGGTTTCAATCCTCCGAGGGCTGCTGGGGTACGGGTCTGCGCGACCCGGGCACGATGCCGAGTTCTCCGGTGCGGGGGGCCCTAGAGGCCGCGAGCGCCGTCAAAACTTCCGGGTGGTACCTCGACAATAACCGGACTCCGGTGATGGACACGGCACCGCAGGCCGCCAGGGTGATTCCCGCGACCCAGCCGAAGTCGGTGGCGGCTTCACCGAGGACTGTGAGCCCGACGAGCACCCCCACCATGGGATCCACGACGGTCAGTCCGGCCATGACCAGTTCGGGTGGGCCCGACGCGTAGGCACTCTGGACCAGCCATCCGCCGAGGACGGCGGCCACGAGCAGGCCGAGAACGTTGATCAGATCCACGTTCTGCCACCACGATCCCGCACCCGCATGCAACTGGACGGTCACGACTTTCACTTCAACCGCGACGAATCCGTACAGGGTGCCGGCCGCGAACAGGTAGAAGAGGCTGAGCTGATGGTCCTTGAGGACCAGCAGGCCGATGCTCACGACGGCGACCACCGCCGCGAGCAGGTAGGTGACGACATCGGTTGCCCGCTCCGTGATGGCCAGCGCCGGATTCGTGTATCGGACCGCGGCCAGGACGAAGAGCGTTCCACCCCCGATGCACAGAGCGATGGCCAGCCAGGTGTGGGTGTTGATGGGGATCCTCACGTGCCGGGAATGCAGGATCGTGGTGATCACCAGGCCGAGTACTCCGATTGGCTGCACCACGGTCACGGGAGCCAGGCTCAAGGCCAGAACGTTGCACACGGTTCCGGCTCCCAGCAGCGCCAGGCCCGCCATCCATCGCGGCGAGCGCAGGACCCTGCTGAACTCTCGCAGGGAGAGACGACCTTCGCTCTTGCTGACCACGGCCAAGGACTGGAGGTGCGTACCGCAGGCCAGGCCAACCGCAGACAGAACGGCCAGGCCGACGGCAATCCAGAGCATGCGGTCTACTCCCAGGGTCTGTATGACGTGAAGAGTCCGGTGCCTCGCACAACGGCACACGTCGCGCAACCGGTCATGGCGGCACCTGCGGACATACCTCTCCGCCAAGGGAGACGGATCGGCCCACCAGTCGCCATGCTAGGGGACAAGCCTGGAAATTTTCGGAGGCAAGCAGAACCCCCGGGCCGCTGCAGCGGGTCCCGGGGGTTCTGGGGTGTTGCGCTGGGTCAGCGCGAACGGCGGATCAGCTTGACCAGGAAGACCAGGAAGGCCGTTCCGGCCGCCGCGGCGACGGCGATCGGGCCCATGCGTTCGCCGGCCTGGGATGCGGCAGAAGCCTTGAGGTTCGCGTTGGACACGGTGTTGCGGGTCCGGTCCACGAACCCGAGTGCCGAGTTCTGCACCGTGTTCTTGCGGTTCTCGGCGTCGTCGCGCAGCTCCTTGAGCTTGTCGCGGCGAACACTGAGGCGCTGACGCAACTGAGCTTCCGTGGGAGCCGGAGGCTGGTGGGCGGACTGCGCCTTCTTCTCGCTCTTCTCCTGGGCCTTGCGTTCCTTGGCCTCAGCTTCTTCGCGGCGGACACGAGCCTCCGTGTAGGCGGAGCCTTCCTTGACGACGCCGAGGTCGTACTTGAGACCGCGCACGGCGCGGATCGGGTTCAACGGCATGGCCCGCTTGATGAGCATGGCGCCGACGGCCGCCAGGATGATCAGGATCAGCAGGAAGAACGCCGCAACGATCAGCGCCGCCAACCAGAACGGCATGACCTGGGCCAGACCCGCCACGGCCGCCACCACGAGTGCGATGGTGGCCAGCAGCAGGAACACCAGGCCGACGACGATCAGGGCCACGCCCTTGCCGGCCTTGACGCCCTTGTCCTTGAGTTCGAGCTTGGCCAGGGCGACTTCGTCCTGAAGCTGACGCGGAACCAGCTTGGAGAAGACCTTGACGACGTCGGGCAGGGAGGCCGCGCCTGCCTGGGACGTACGGTTCGCGGCCACGCTCGACGAGCGGTCGGCCCGAGTGGACCCACCGTTCATTGCGCGATCCGCGTGCGAATCAACGGGCGTGGACATTCCTACCTCCGTGAGCGTATTCGATAAGCAGCAACCTGATGGTCGCCTTCGATTCTGGCACCAAAGTATCACCGGGCTGATCAAAACGCCGCGTCGCACCGTGTGTTCCGGCGCAACACGACAGGTTCTACAAGAAGGACCGCAGACGCCACTGCGGGGTCTTGCCACACTTCTCAGGCACTGAGAACCTCTGGGCGATTTCCGCCCAAGTCAGACCCGGCCTTGATTCTTCCGTGACAAGTCCTTTACCGTTGCACCGTTATGGAACCGTGATTGTCCCTCCCCCATTCCGGTTCCCACGCTTCCCCACGGATCCTGTTCCGTTCACTTTGTGCTGCCTGTGGCCCTCTCTCCCCGGCCCGGGCCTGAGTTGTGCGCGGACTCCAGATGGTCCATTGACACCTGTCTCCCATCAGGAAGCAAACACGGATGAAGAACCCCCGTTTTCTCAGCGCTGCAATGACCGTGGCGGTCGGCGGCGGCACCCTCGCCGCTGTTGGCGCCACTCCCGCGCAGGCCGCACCCGAGTCCGACTGGGACGCACTGGCTCAGTGCGAGTCCAGCGGCGACTGGTCCATCAACACCGGCAACGGATTCTTCGGCGGCCTCCAATTCACCCAGTCCACGTGGCAGGCCTTTGGCGGCACCGGTATGCCGCAGGACGCCACCCGCGAACAGCAGATCGCCGTGGCCGAAAACGTTCTGGCCGAGCAGGGATGGGGCGCCTGGCCCGCCTGCTCCTCCGCCCTCGGCCTGAACAGCGCCGCCGAACCCGTCGCCAACCCGATGGGCGCAACCGCTCTCCAGACCGCCGTCGAGACCCAGTCCAACGACTCCACGGACGCGCCCTGGTCGGGTTCTGCCGCCGATCAGGGCCAGGCCGAGACCGCCACCCAGACCACCCCGGCCGACCCGGCCCCGCGGGCCACCGGCCCCAAGGAGATTTCGGACATCGAGGGGCACTATGCCCAGGCCGACATCGAATGGGCCGAGGACGAAGGCGTGGTTCACGCGTTCACCGACGGCACCTTCCGCCCGGACGCGAACCTCAAGCGCCGCGACTTCGCACTGATGCTCTACCGCATGGCCGGCGAGCCCGCCACGGACACCTCCGTAGCCACCACGCGCTACTCGGATGTCCCCGCGGACAGCGTCTACATCAAGGCGATCTCCTGGGCCACCGAGGCAGGCCTCTTCAAGGGCTGGGACGACGGCACCTTCCGACCCGACGCCGCCGTGGACGCCTCGGCAGTGGGCATCGTCCTGCACCGCAGCGCCGGCTCCCCCGCCCACGAAGCTCCTGCGACCTCCCCCTACACCGACGCACCGGCGTCGATGCCCGGATACACGGAGCTGGACTACCTGGTCCAGAGCGGAGTGCTGTCCTCCAACGGCGGTGCCCTGGGGCTGTCCGGCGGAATCACCCGCGGTGACATGACCTCCGCCCTGCACGCTGCCTCCAACGGCGGCGTGGTGGCCAACTTCAGCACCGAGAACACCGAGACCACCACGGTCGAGGCCCCCACCGAGGCCGAAGCCGCGACCGAGGCGGCCGTCGAGCCCGCCGCCGTCCCGGCGGCCGAGACCACGACCGAAACCGCAGCCGAGCCCGCCGCCGAGCCGGCGATCCAGACCTCCGAGCAGGCCCAGCAGCAGGCTGCTGCGGCCGGCGGCACCGGGACCTCCGTGGACGTGCAAACCGTGGTCGACGGCGGAGGCACCGCCTCCGGCGACGCCATCGTGTCGACCGCGCTGCAGGGTCTGGGTGGCAGCTACGTCTGGGGCGGCACCGACTTCATGAGCTGGGACTGCTCCGGCTTCACCCAGTGGGTCTACGCCCAGCACGGCATCCAGATCCCTCGCGTCACCTGGGACCAGTTCGCTGCGGCCACGCCGACGAGCAACCCTCAGCCGGGTGACCTGGTGTCCCAGAACAACGGGTCGCACGTGGGCATCTACCTGGGCGACGGCCAGATGATCTCGGCATTGAACCCCCAGCAGGGCACGATCATCCACTCCGTGGACGCCATGCAGGTGGACGGGTTCTACACCTACCTTTGAGCGCCTACCTCTGAGGGTCCCTGCGGCCGGTGATCCGGTCCGCTGAGACACATCTTCATCCCCGGAAGCCCCGGCGCGTCACCGTGCGCGTCGGGGCTCTGGTATGACTGACCCAGATTCGCAGTCCAACGGTTCGAGGAGTCCCGTGTTCGATTCTCTGTTCCACCGCCGCAACCACACCACTCAGGCGATGCCAGCACAGCAGGATCAACCGCACGTCGTGGTGATCGGCGGCGGATTCGCCGGGGCCAATGCCGTCCTGGAACTCGCTGATGCGCCCGTGCGGGTGACCCTGATCGACCGCAACGTCTTCAAGACCTTCCAACCGTTGCTCTACCAGGTGGCCACCGCGGGTCTGAACCCGGGTGACGTCACGATGTTCCTGCGTGGGCTGACCGCCAAGGCACCCAACATGCGTTTCCGTCAGGGCCTGGTCCTGGGACTGGATCCGCAGCGCAAGATCGTGCGGGTGGACGACGGCGGTGACTCCCCCACGGAGATCTCCTACGATCACCTGATCCTGGCCAACGGGCTGACCACCAATTACTTCGGCACGGAGGGCGCCGAGGAGCATTCGATGCCGATGTACACGCGGCACGATGCCACGGCCATCCGGGACCGTATCTTCGCCGAACTCGAACGCACGAGCCGCGCCGGGGACTTCGATCCGCTGCACATCTCCGTGGTGGGAGGCGGGGCCAGCGGCGTGGAGATCGCCGGTGCCCTGGCCGATTTCCGTAGGGACGGACTGGGCCTGCTCTACCCGGAGATGGACCAGGCCGTGCTGCAGGTACGCATCATCCAGCGCGGCAAGGAGATCCTGAAGGCCTTCCCCGCCGAACTGCGCACCTACGCCGCCAAGGAGCTCCAGGACCGCGGCGTGACCCTGGAGCTGGGACACGGGGTGACCCGTGTGGGCTACGACCACGTGGAGCTCGACGACGGGTCGATCCGCGAGTCGGACATCACCATCTGGGCGGCCGGTGTCACCACGGACAGCGCCGTTCCGGAGTGGGGGCTGCCTCTCCGCGAATCCGGGCGGATTGCGGTGGACTACACCCTGCAGGTCGAGGGCCTGCCCGGTGTGTACGCCGCCGGGGACATCGCCGGTCAGGCCGAGGAGCTGGAACAGCTGGCCCAGCCCGCCATCCAGACCGGACGCCACGCGGCCGCCATGATTCGCGCGGAGCTCGCCGGCGAGCAACGTCGGCCCTTCCACTACAAGAACCTCGGCTCGGCGGCGACCATCGGGCGCCGCGCCGCCATCATGGTCATGCCGGGCGGACAGGCCTTGACCGGCACGAGTGGCTGGCTGGCCTGGCTCGGCGTGCACATCATGAAGCTCATGGGGGGGCGCAACCAGCGCGCAGTCGCGATCAACCTCATGTCGCTCTACGCGGGCTTCGGCAAGCACAGGCACCCGAACCCCGCCACGGGCGACGTCGATTCGCTGGCCGCGGCCCGCACGTTCGGGGACTCCGCCGATCGACGGAAGTTCGGACCGGGTCACGCGGGCTGAACCCGTCGGGTTCCTAAGCCCGGGCGCAAAGGGACATGATGGGGGTCCGGGCGACGACGCCCGCGACCCCCGAACGTTCCAGGAGTAGACGATGACGACCACCCAGGAAACACCCCGCGCCACGCAGTCCACCTTCGCCGGACAGCCGGTGGACACGCAGTTCATCGCAGGTCAGTGGCGGGAGGGTCGCTCCGAGAAGGTCCTCGAGGACACCAACCCCTTCGACGACTCCCCCGTGACGACGATCCGGCAAGCCTCTGTCGAGGACCTGGACGAGGCGTACCGGGCTGCCGAAAAGGCTCAAGAGGAATGGGCCGCGGCCGCCCCGAACGACCGGGCCGCCGTGCTGCGCAAGGCCGCCGACATCCTAGAGGACCGCCGACAGGAGATCGTCGACTGGATCGTCAAAGAGTCCGGCTCGACCAGGATCAAGGCCAACGTGGAGGTCTCCCTGGCCATCGGGATCACCCGAGAAGCCACGTCCTTCCCCACCCGAATGCACGGCACCATCCACCCGTCCAATACCCCGAACCGGGAGATGCGGGTCTACAAGAAGCCCGTGGGCGTGGTGGGCGTGATCAGCCCGTGGAACTTCCCGCTGCACCTCTCCCAGCGTTCCGTCGCACCGGCACTTGCCCTCGGCAACGCGGTCGTGATCAAGCCCGCCTCCTCCACCCCGGTCACGGGTGGGCTCATGGTTGCGCGCATCTTCGAAGAAGCCGGGCTGCCCGCGGGGGTCCTGTCCGTCGTCGTCGGTGCCGGGTCGGAGATCGGTGACGACTTCGTCTCGCATCCGGTGCCGCGCCTGATCTCCTTCACCGGCTCCACCCCCGTGGGCCAGAACGTGGGGACGGTGGCCACCAGTGGTGAGCACCTCAAGAAGGTCTCGTTGGAGCTCGGTGGCAATGCGCCGTTCGTGGTGCTCGACGACGCCGACCTGGACACCGCGGTCGAACAGGCCGTGTCCGGCACGTTCCTGCACTCGGGACAGATCTGCATGTCCGTCAACCGGATCATCGTGCAGGCCCCGCGCTACGACGAGTTCGTGGAGAAGTTCACCGCAGCCGCCCGGTCCCTGCCCGTGGGCGATCCGACCAAGGAGGACACACTGGTGGGACCCGTGGTCAACGACGAACAGCTCGATTCACTGCGCGGAAAGATCGACGGTGCCAAGGCCGCCGGTGCCACCATCGCCGTGGGTGGCGACATCGAGGGCCGTGTGGTTCCCCCGCACGTGTTCACCGACGTGACCCCGGACATGGAGATCGTCCGCGAAGAAATCTTCGGCCCCATGGTCTCGATCCTGCGCGCCGAGGACGAGGACCATGCCCTCGAGCTGGCCAATGACCACGCCTTCGGACTCTCCTCCGCCGTGTTCACCCAGGACCTGGATCGCGGCGTGCGCTTCGCGCACCGGGTCAAAGCGGGCATGACGTTCGTCAACGAGATGACCGTCCAGGACGAGGCGCACGTGGCTTTCGGCGGCGAGCGCAACTCCGGTCTGGGCCGCTTCAACGGCGAGTGGATCATCGAGGAGTTCACCACCGATCACACGATCGGCGTCAAGCGCCTCTGATCGCAGCCCCCTGGTTTCAGTCCTGCGCCACTCCGGTGCCCAGTACGTTGCCGTCCTTGTCCAGGGCTTCGACGGCGACGTACTGGGCATCGTCTGTGACGGACAATTCCGTCTCGAAACCCTTGCGGTCCACGGGCTCCTGGGCCGTGGCGTCCTGTTCGCTGCTGCCCGTCACCAAGCGCCACTGCTCGACCTCGGTGGCCCCGTTCCAGGACACGTGGGCCGTACGCTGACCGTCCTCGTCCCGGAGCTTGACGTCGGGGTCCGTGGCAGGCGTGCCATCCCACTGTTGCTCGTAGGCGCGATAACTGCCGTTGCCGCCGTGCGTGGCGTCAGCGACCAGTTCGCCGTCGTCCGTGTATTCCGAGAAGAACGGCCTGGTCCCCCACCCCACCAGCAGGTTGCCGTTGTCCAGGTGCTGCATGTTGCCCATGGCACCCGCGGGCCGGTCCTCCGGTGGCGCGTATTCGGTGACGACCTCCGCGGTCATGGCTTCCTCGTCCAGCTCCAACCGCAGGCCTCGTGAGGAATCACCGTCGCCGGTGTCGTTGTGGTTGTCGAACAGCGTGAGCGTCCCGTCCTCCGCCCGCTGGGCGTCGTGCTGCCATTGGAACTCGGCGCCGTCTCCCAGCTCGAAATCGCTCGACGAGCCGCCCAAGGTCCAGTCCACCTCGCCCGTCTCGCGGTCGAGCCGGTACACGGCGTGGGTGTTGCGGGCGGAGACCAGGAGGGAACCGTCGTCGTCCTCCCTGACCGAGTTGATGTGGAAGTAATCGAACGGCAGCTCCTCCGTTCCGGTCTTCTCCTTCTCGGACTTGGCCTTGGCGAAGTCCTTCTCGGTGTCCGTGAGCGGGACGTGGTCCATGGCGCTCCACTCGAAGAGGACTTCACCCGTGGCGATGTCGACCTCCTGGATGACTCCGTCCATGGCCCAGCCGTCCTTCGGCCCGCCGACCTTGCTGAGATCGACGCGAGTGGGCACGTAGGCCATGAGCAGCATGGTGCCCCGGTCAGTGATCGTGGAGTCGTGGAAGTCGGCCTTGCCCGCCCCCAGAGATCCGCCCGTGGTGACCTGGGTGATCTCCTGGTAGTTCTGGTCCAGGACGTGGAAACTTCCGGCACCGTACCCGGGGCCGCTGGAGCCCAGGTAGTACGTCAGAACGGGCTCACCCTGGTACTGCTGCACACGCAGGTCGAAGTAGTTGCCGTTCGGGTCCTCCTTGTCGGAGGCGAGCATCCACACCGGTTCACCGGTGGCATCCAGGATCATGGCCCCGGTCGTGGGTTTGTTTCCGTCGAAGCCGGGGGTCACGAACGTGAGATCGTCGGTGGTGGCCTGTTCGTCGGACCAGGCCTCGCCCTCGTCGACCGCGACCTCCGGCGGGGCCAGGTCAGGCCGGCTCACGAAGCTCTCGGGTGTTTCCTGCTGGGCGGTCTCGCTCGGGGACGCCCCTTCGGCAGCCGTCGCCGTCGAGCTCTGGTCAGCACCCGACTCCGACGGCGAGCCGCCGCAGGCCGTCGCGGTCAGGACCACCCACGCCGACACCACCGCCCCCATGGTCAGCCGAAACAGTCGCCTGTGGGGTGTGTCGATGTGCAGCATGCGAATGAATTCACCAGATTCACTGCGCAAATGCAAAACGCGTGACGCCGGCACACGGAAAAGCCCCGCGACGACCAGGTCATCGCGGGGCTTCCGGGTGGCTCCCCCGACTGGGCTCGAACCAGTGACACTTCGATTAACAGAGGACTGGGACTGTGCTATCTCAGAACTGCTCGTGCGTCCTGGTGCGGATCACACTCTGTCCCGTGGCACTTCGTGGTACCTCGTGTCGTGGTGTGTTCTGCCGATTGTGACCGCCGCTGTGCGCGATCACGGCCGGTCAGAGCGGAGGATCAGGAGAGGGACGACCGATCCACATCGAGTGCTGTGGAGCCACGTTCAGCCGTCTAGCTGTGATGTCCAGCCAGACTGCGGGGCGCTCTCGTTCACTGGCATGGAGCCAATCTGCCACGTCGCCATGTGGCAGAGATCCAGTTGGAATACGGCCAGGCTTAGCACCGTGGCACCCTGGGCTCCCTAGACTTCCAAGGCATGACGGCAACCGATCGGCCTGACGATCCTCAAACCTCCGGGTGGCGCCCTG
Organism: Kocuria soli; assembly: GCF_003797835.1. Lineage (GTDB taxonomy): Bacteria > Actinomycetota > Actinomycetes > Actinomycetales > Micrococcaceae > Kocuria > Kocuria soli. The sequence goes on along the minus strand of NZ_RKMF01000012.1, from coordinate 892 downwards.
CGGAGACACCTCCCCGCCGATGGGGTCCACTGAGACCCTGGCAATGGGGCCTGACTGTGCTGGCTGCACCGGTGGCCGTTCTCTCGGTCGGCGGGCTGCTTGCCCTGGGTCTCTCACTACTTAACTGGGCCGGGAATCTCGCCAGCGACCGGCTCCCCCAGGCCGGGATACTCCACGACGAGACAATCGCACCTGACGTGTGGGTCGCCCTGTACGGCTCCGTTGTCGCTGCCGCTATCGGTGGCGCTTCCGCTGTCCTGGTACTTCAACTCTCACGACGCATAGATCGTAAACATGCGCTATCGCAGGAGCGTATCCGGCTGACGACAGAACTCGGTGACTTCATGAGGGAAGTCGCCGCCGTACCAGCAGAACAGTCGACTTTCGACTACATGCTGCACGTCGATTCGGTGGTCCGCGAGGACTACGGCCCCAGGATCACCCGGCTCTGGACCAGAGACGATGAGAACTCTGAACTTATGAAGGCACTTGGCTCGGCCATCATGACGCTCTACGTGTCGTCCAGGGAATCTGAGCACTACGAGGTCCGACGTTACCTATCGCTGGTCCTTGCCCCCGCAATCTCAAGCGCCTGCTATGACCTGGCTGCTCACGAACACATCAAGGAATTCCGCATCGAGGCAAAGGTCGACTTCAACCGCCGGATCAGGGACCTCCGTCAAGCTGAGAGGAAGCGAGTGCAGCGTCTCGAGTCAACGGGCCTCGAATGGAAGCTCGGCACGAAGCCTCCTGAGACGGCCTAGGTGTACTTCCCCGTGACGTTGTGAACGCGTTGTGAGGGTGTTTGGCCGCCGATGCCGGTGTGGGGTCTGTGGTGATTGTAGTGATGGAGCCACCGCGTGTAGGCGGCTTCTCGTTCGGCCTCACTGGT
>NZ_RKMF01000011.1 GCF_003797835.1 Kocuria soli | reverse complement strand
TCCGTGATCACCAGACCGGTCCTCGGTGACAACACCCCCCGGATCATGAGTGCGACTGGGGGCAACGATCATGCCGAGGACCGGCTGGCCGGCACCTGCTCATCCTGGACGATCCAGGCGCCGCGGAAAAGGTAACGGGGCAATCATGGTCCAGTTCAGGTCGGCCGAATCTGAGTACTCCTCCAGCACCCGGGCGAAGGTCTTGGCCTCGGTCCGGTACTCGGCCGGGAAGTCGGGGGACTCGAGAAGCAGCGAGTCGCCCACTCGGAGTGCACCGGCCCCGCCGACCACCAGGATTCGCCCGGACGGCTGCGCTGCGATCAGGTTCCGGTGAGCAGCGACGACGCCGTCGTAGTCGCCGCGACCTGCCACGGAGACGACCGTGACCTCGCTGCCGTTGACCACCTCGGTCACAGCAGCGGTGTCGTTGAAGTCAAGTGCCTCGGTGGCCGCGTCACCTGCGGGGCGGCCCGAGCGGGTGTAGCGGTGAACGTCGTGGCCGCGGTTCTCGGCCTCGGCTGCGATCTGCGAGCCGACCATACCGGCCGCACCGATGATCGAGATGTGCATCATGTCCTCCAAAAGTCTGTGTGTTTGACCTGGCGAACACAATGGTATGAACTAGTAATCGATTACCTCAAAGTAACCAAGGGGCCTCGATGACCGATGTGATGGACAAGACCGTCAACCCCAACGCCGCCGAGCTGCCGGCGGATGTCCTGAACCAGGACTGCCCGTCCAGGACTGTTCTCCGCCACCTGACGGACCGGTGGACGCCCATGATCGTGACGGTACTGGCGCCGGGGCAGCCCGTGAGGTTCACCGAGTTGCGCCGAACGGTCCAGGGTGTTTCCCCCAAGGTGCTGACGGAAACTCTGCGTTCCATGGAGCGCGACGGGTTGGTTACCCGGCGGGTCACCCCCAGCGTCCCGCCGCGCGTGGACTATCTGCTCACGGACCTGGGCGCCAGTACCGTCGAGCCGCTGGCCGCACTCCGTCGATGGGCAGAAGCAAATGTGGGTGAGGTTCAGCGCAACCGTCGACGTTATGACCGGGAGCAAGCCGAAGGTTGAATCGCCTTCCCATCCGCCGAACCCTCGCAAAACTCCCGCATCGGTGGCTGATGCGGGAGTTTCGCGAGGGTTCGGCGGATGGGCCGCAGCTCCGTGGTTTTCGTGATGATCATCTCCCCGCTGGCGGCCGAAGAACTCATGGCTGAGCGGGCGGTAGTTCACCCGCATGGATGACTGACTCCGTGGCATCGGACCACGTATAGGTGGAGGTCGCACGGCCTCTCGGCGCCGCGTTCGCATCCTCCTCCAAGGGGATCCGGCCGTCCTGCCAAGGTGTCAGCGCCCAAAGCCCCAGGTACAGCCCGATGCCCAGGAACGGAAGCAGGAACGACGCCAGGACGATCAAGCGGACCAGCCACACGTTGAGCCCGAACTGCTCCGCCAGACCTCCGGCAATGCCTGCAACCAGGCGCTGGGGGCCACGTTGGAAACCTGGACCGCGGATGGAATCCAAGAGTTGGTTCATGTCTTCGATCGTAGGCAGCGTGAGGGCTGTCGAAAAGGGGTGGTGAGCTTCCCCGAGGCCATCAGGCTGTGGTCATGCGCCGGGTGCGAGGGTCGCCGTCGCGGCGTCGCGCACCAACGCCACCGCGCGTTCGTCGTCGATACCCAGGGCGCGGACACGAGCAATGTACTCACCTGCCGCGTGGGCTGCGGCCTTGTCCGCCGAATCCGCGGTGCCGGTGACGAAGGATCCGTTGCGGCCGCGGGTTTCGATGACACCTGCTGCCTCGAGTTCCTTGTACGCCCGGGCCACGGTGTTCGGCGCAAGGCCGAGTTCGCCTGCCAGCCGACGAACGGGCGGGAGATGATGACCCGCTGCCAGCTCTCCGGAGTCGCGTTGTTCCGTGATCTGCCTCTTGATCTGCTCGAAAGGGGGAACTTCGGCGGACTGATCGATGTGGAACATGGTGCCCTTTTCGCCCGGAGATGGTTAGCGTTGGATTCTCGCTCAGACCCACACGAAGGTGGCCCGCCATGGGAATCCTGACCTACGCAACCACCGTATCCCTGGACGGCTACGTCGCCGACGCCACGGGTGACTTCCAATGGAGTGCGCCGAGCGAACAGGTCTTCTCCGCTCACCTGGCGCGCATGCGCGAGGTCTCGACCGAGATTCTGGGTCGTAAGACCTACGAACTCATGCGCTACTGGGGATCCGAACCCGATGGTGATCAGTGGTCGAGCGATGAGCGTGAGTTCGCCGGGCAGTGGCAGAACCTCCGCACCGTCGTCGTCTCCTCGACCCTGGATCCGGACCAACTCGTGTCAGAGCGCGACACCCTCCTGCCGACGCTCGCCCTGGACCAGCTCAGGGAGATGGTGGCGGAGGCTCCCGGCGTCGTCGAAATTTTCGGCCCCACCACGGCGGCACCGGCCATCCGCGCGGGACTGGTCGAAGCCTTCGAATTCTTCATCGTGCCCAAAGTTGTCGGCGGTGGACTGCGGGCACTGCCCGAGGGCGTCCACCTGGACCTCCGGCGAACTGACCACACTGTTTTCGACGACGGCAGCATCCGCGTCCGCTACATCTCCCGATAACCCGGGCTTGGCAATCGGGGTTGTGATTCCGAGGTCTTCAATCGAGTCCGTCACGATGCTTGGATGGTTCCATGAGCAACCGCATCGTGGCCGCATCGGCAACCGTGGCAGCACCGGCTGAGGACATCTTCGAACTCATCGCCGACCCCTCACAACAACCGCGGTGGGACGGCAACGACAACCTGGACCACGCGGATCAGGGCCAGCGGGTCCGCGCCGTGGGCGACGTGTTCGTGATGACCAACGCCAACGGCAAGGTGCGCGAGAACCACATCGTCGCTTTCGAGGAAGGGCGCTGCATCGCCTGGCAGCCCGCACCGGCGGGGGACCCGGTCCCCGGGCACGTCTGGCGGTGGGACCTGGAACCTAACGACGACGGCACCACCCTGGTCACCCACACCTACGACTGGTCCGCACTCACCGATGAATCGCGCCTGGCGAAGGCTGCTTCCATGACGTCGGAGAAGCTGCAGGCCTCGGTCGACAGACTGTCAGCGCTCGCCGGGCAGTGATCATGCACGGTTGACGGGTTTCAGGAATTCTCTGGGCACGGCTAAGTACGCACTCCTCTCGATCAACCCAGCGCGTGAAGTTGGGGTTCCGCGTGAACGATGGTTGAGTTGTCACCGATGAGCGCACCGACCGACCAGCCCCCTCGCCGATCACGACGTGGTGCGTTATGGGCGGCATCGGCGGTCCTGATCGTCGCCGTCGTCCTGGCAGTGCTCTACGCAACCGGAGTCTTCACGGATCAACCGACCGACGACAAGACCCACGGCCCCTCCGGACCCGCGGTCCACACCGATGAGAATTCGCAGTCGATGGAACTCCCGGGAGAGGAGCGCGTGGCTTCCGTGGAATTCGGAGCTGACTCCGGAAGCACGGCCGTGGTCACCTTTGACACGGACGCAACGCTCGACTCGTCACTGGGTGACCAACGTGCCGCCTACACGGTGACCGGTGTCTCCTGCGCGTCCGTCGACGACGAAGATGGCAGCACATCACAGACGGGCACGGAGAATCTGGAGAATGAACAGTCCCGCGAACTCACCGTCAGGCTGGTGTACCAGGTTCAGACCTCCGGCACCCAACGATGCAATGCCACGGTCAGAGTCCCCAACTGGGACGCGGGCGGAGGAGCACACGCCAGCATGGACCTGGACTCAACGCTGAGCGTCGATCAGGACCCCTCGGCGGTCCAGGCGGCAGTGCAGCCGGAGGCGCAAGAGCCGATCATCGTCGGGCGGGACGACAAGGACATCGTCATCGACCAGACCCTGGACATCCCGGCATCGGACTCAGACCTCCAGGTGTCCGCCACGTCCCACGTGACCACGTGCACGATCGAGAACGGCTCCAAGGACCAGACCGACCAGAACCTGTGCACGCCGGACATCCTCGACGAGCGCGGCAGCACTGTCACGGTGCATTCCTACGCCGACGTTCTCAGTGACGGCAAGATGTGTGAGCGCGTGGAGATCCAGGACGAGAAGGTCCACATCGACAACACGGTGCACCACAAACTCCTGGGCACAGCGCCCGATTCCGTGGGGGAGCTCAAGAACCCCTGCGGGGACCAGATCCGCTTGGTGCAGACCGTCGAGAACTCGGGGCCGGCGCCGGTCGTGGTGCACCGGAAGTCCTCGAACATCGTGCTCGCCGCAACGTCCTGAGGCGGGCGCCGTTCTAGCGCCCCGTTGCGGTCTGTGAAGCCTTGACGGCCGCCACAATCGCGGCGTCAGCGCTCTCGTGCGCGTCACCCTGGTGGGTCAGCTCGCGGGCATAAAGCACACCGTATGTGAAGGTTTGCTCACCCGACTTCTCGGCGACATGGGCCAGCTCCGTCAGACGTTCCCTCGCCACCACGGAGTCCTGGGCGGTGCCAAGGACCTCCGTCACGGCCTCCCATGCCTCAGCTGAGTCGCTCCCGCCGGGAAAAACGTCAGCCACAGCCTCCCAGGCGTAACGCGCGGCCTTCGCCTTCTTCCTGGCTTCGTGGGCAAGGGCCGCTCGTTGCATCTCGGGTGCACACTGTGCGGCGTCCCAACGGCGCGTCACACGTTGGGTCGCAGCCTTCATCAAGGGTGCCAGGGTCTTCCGGGGAGCATGGTTGGCTTCCGGTAGAAACGGTGGATGGTCCACCAGGTCGTGGAGGGCATCGCTCAGGTCCCTGTAACGGCGGGAATCCAGAGCCTCCAACAGCTCGGCGTGGGCCTGAGCATGTCGTGCGTCGAGTTCATTTGTGAGTCGCTCGCGGACGGGCCCGAGGATGGCCTCGGGTGGTAAGTCTTCCAAGGATTCACCCAGACGGTCCTTGAGAACCTCGGCATCGCGGGGACCGCCGAGCATTTCACCCAGCCACTTGATCTCCTCCCGCAGGGGATCGGTGCGTTGCGTGTCCATTACATCCTGGAACGTTCGAAGCGTACTGCTCAGTCTCCGGGTGGCCACCCGCATCTTGTGCACCGAGTCCGGGTGATCCACCCGCACTTGCGGTTCCCGTTCCTGGATCACATGCACCTGGTCTGCGACGTATTTACCGATCACATCGGCTGCGGTGGACGGGTGCTTGTTGCCCATGTCTTGACCCAGCTCTCCCATACCTGGTTCAGGCGGACGTGCAGTAGATCTCCGACCAATCTACCCGTGGACCGGGTCCTCCCAACAGGGCAATGAGGTCTTGACGGAGTCCTTGGTACTTGCCCCTCCGGCACGACCCCGGACGTACTTACGGCGTCAAGCTGCGCGAGATCGAGGCGTTCGAGGACCGCGACTGAGCTGGTCACGCTCCGTGGTTCGGGCTCAGCGGTCCCCGTACTCGCCCTTGATCACGAAGTATGAACCGCGAATCGTTCCGGCCAGCTTCGACTTCTGACGGGCAAACTTGAAGGCGCCCAGTTCCTGAGGAACCTCCATCCCGTCGGAGAGTTTGAACCCCACCGCGCGCTTACCTCCGGGCTCCACTGTCCACAGGACATTGATGCTGAGCCCCGATTCGTAGAAAACGTGCACCCAGTGAATTCCCTCGCCGTCGCTGACGGCCACCTCCAGGGCCGGGGATGCGACGACGATCCCGCGCTCCTCGCGCAAGATCAGTTCCACCCAGGCGGGCGTGTCCGCGGCTTCGGTGGCCGGGACGGTGGCGAACGTGTGGGCGTACTTGGTCCAGAAGTACCTGGCCTCATTGGCGCGTAACCCTGCCAGAGCCTCAGCCACGGGAGAGGTTTCCAGGCCGGTGGTGGACACGTTCTTGAAATCTACGGTGTAAGTCATGTTTGCCCTCGGAAAGTCGATGCGGATCGGCAGGCTACGCGGTCAAGACGTCACGGAAGGATGGCGTCGACGTAACCACCGTCAACTCGCAGCGCACCGCCTGTTGTGGCCGAGGCCAACGGTGAACTCAGGTAGGTCACCATGTTCGCGATCTCCTCCGGCTCGATGAGTCGCTGTATCAATGACTGTGGGCGATGGAGCCGCATGAACTCACGCTGCGCCTGCTCCCACGGTAGGTCCTTGCTGACGAGCTGGTAGACGAAGTCGTCGACACCTCCCGTGTGCGTCGGCCCCGCGATCACCGAATTCACGGTCACTCCGGTGCCCGCCGCGTCCTTCGCGAAACCACGCGACACAGCCAACAGGGACGTTTTGCTCACGCCGTAGTGGATCATTTCCGCCGGGGTCACGACGGCGGAATCGCTGGCGATGTTGACCACCCGGCCCCATCCGCGTTCCTTCATGCCGGGGAGTGCCTCCCGGATCAGGCGGACCGCGCTCAGGACGTTGACCTCGAAGTAGCGGCGCCATTCGTCGTCGTCGATCTCCAGCGGATCCTGCGTGCCGAAGACGCCCAGGTTGTTGACCAGGATGTCAACGGAGTCGAGTGCGGCCATGGCGGCGCGTGCGCCTTCCTGAGTGGTGACGTCCCCCGGGGCAGGCACAAGATCTACGTCTGGCAGACCCCGTCGGAGCTCATCGACGGCGGCTGTCACGCGTTCTCCGTCGCGCCCGTTGACGGCCACCCGTGCCCGGCGGTAGCCAGGCCCCGGACAATCGCCAACCCAATGCCCTGTGTGGAACCCGTGACGAGTGCGTTCATGCCGGTCAGATCGATCTTCATGTTGCACCACACTAGCGGGGGCACGGATAGGATCTGATCACTTTTTGTCCGCTCCAGACCGCACATGGCCGTCGTCATGGCTCTGCGGTCGTGCTGATCCGAAGACCCATGACCAGCACCCCCTGACCTGTCCCATCGCCTGTCAAGGATGCGTGGTCGAGATCCGCATGAATCCGGTCGTGTGGCCAGCAGCCTTGAACTCCTGTTCGACCTGACCTTCGTGGTGGCCTTCGGCATCGCGGGCAATGAATTCCCGCACATGGCGGCCGAAGGCGAGATCCTCCTGGCATCAGCAGGCTATGTTTTCGTTTTGTTCGCCGTCATCTGGTCGTGGATCAACTACACATGGTTTGCCTCGGCATTTGACACCGATGACTGGGCCTATCGGCTTGTCACCATGGTGATCATGTGTGGGGTCGTGGTCCTGGCTCTGGGCATCCCGCCCTTCTTCGATTCCCTCCATCACGGGCACGTGGACAACACCGTCATGGTCATGGGGTATGTGGTGATGCGTATCGGCATGGCACTGCACTGGGGGTGGGCCTATTTGCAAGCGCCGGAGTTCCGAGCCGGTGCGCGAATCTACCTTGCGACCTTGTTGGCGGCGCAGGTCGGTTGGGTGATCTTGGCGTTGGCCCACACTTCGTTGCGCGTGTTCGTCCTGGTGGGCCTGACCCTGCTGGTTGTCGAACTGGGTGGTCCCTTCCTGGGTGAACGAGTCACCACTCAGCGAGAAGGCCAAGGCAGCCACACGCCCTGGCACCCCCATCACCTCGCGGAACGCTACGGTCTGCTGACCATCATCACTCTGGGTGAGGGCGTGGTGGGCACCGTGGCGGCCTTGTCACCGATGGTGGAGGAAGCCGGTGGATGGTCTCTGGACTCCGTGCTGGTGGTGATTGCAGGGATCGGGCTGACGCTTGCCATTTGGTGGTTGTACTTCAGCGTTGACTGGGGCACATTGCTGCATGCCCACCCGACGCGCTGCTTCGGATGGGGTTATGGCCACATTGTCCTGTTCATGGCCATTGCTGCCGTGGGTGCAGGGCTCCATGTGGCCGGTTATGTCCTGAACCACGAAGCTCACCGGTCCGGGACCTTGGCCGTGGCAAGCGTCGCGGTGCCCGTGCTCGCGTTCATCCTGACCCTCATGTGGCTCTACGGCCGCCTGACCCGTACGTTCGACGCCGTGCACATCGCCATGGTGGAGGTCATGGTCATCCTCCTCGTGGGTGCTTTGGGAATGGCCGCGGCGGAGGTGCCCATGGGGTGGTGCCTGCTGGTAGCCATGGCTGCCCCGGCGGTCGCCGTCGTCCTGTACGAAACCGTGGGCCACAGACACCAGGAGCGGCTGTTCATCGTGAGCTGATACCCCCTGGTGTTCCCCGACCGCTTCGATAGGCTCGAAGCATGAAGCTGACTTCTGATCTCGAGAGCAAGTTCAACGACCAGATCACCATGGAGTTCGAGGCATCCCTGGTTTATCGCCAGTTGGCCATCGAAGCCGACGTGCAGGACCTGGTGGGCATGGCAGCGTGGCTGCGGCACCAGGCCGACGAGGAGATCGTCCACGCCAACAAGTTCATCGACCATGTGGTCGACCGCGACGGCCACGCCCGAATCGGAGGCATCGACGCCCCCGCCGTTGCGGAGGGTCTGTCGGCCGCCGAGATCTTCCAAGCGGCACTGACCCACGAACAGAAGGTCTCCGAATCCATTCGGAACCTGTACCGCGCCTGCGACTCCGCCGGGGACCTGGACTCCAGGCCTCTGCTCAACTGGTTCCTCGACGAGCAGATCGAGGAGGAGGCCACCGTGGGCGAGATTCTGGGCCGTATCGAACGTATCGACGGCGACGGGTCGGGCCTGTTGCGGCTCGACGACGAACTCGGCGCTCGCCCCGCGCGCGGCACGGAGAACGACGGATGATCCGTCCTTCGCACCGCACCAGAAATGCGGTTTGAGGGGATTGTGAGAGGTTTACCAGGATCGGGCGACCCACCGCCGTAGGTGGGTCGCCCGATCCGCGTCATGAATGTGATCGGCTGCCCTCGGGATCTTCAAAGGTAACGGTAAGGTCACGGAAAAATCACGGTTTGATAACGCTCTGGGGTGCTCTGGCGGTTGTTCCGCGCCTTCACCACCCGTACCTTCGTCTGCGGCTCGAACAGGACAACTCATTACGGAGGAGCCCCATGAAGAACCGCACCCAGAAAACTCTGATCACCGCAGCCGCGGTCATCGCGCTGTCCGGAGCCGCCGCAGTGCCGGCCTCCGCCGCACCGGAGCTCGGCTCGGAGCAGTCGGTGTCCGCTTCCAGCGACAGCTCGTCGCAGGCGGTCGGTCAGGAACTGCTGTCGATGATGAACGACGCTCGCGCCCAGGCAGGTCTGAGCCCGTTGAGTTCCCATGCCGAACTGGACGCCATCTCCGGCGATTGGTCCAGCCAGATGGCGGCCAGCAACTCGGCAACGCACAATCCGTCGTTCATCGAGCAGACGCAGGCCACCGGTTCCACGAACATGGCGGAGAACATCTCTTACGACGTCGAATCGAAGGGTTCCGCGCACGCCACGGCTCAGTACTTCTTCGACTTCTGGATGAACAGCCCTGCCCACCGGGCCAACATCATGAACCCGGACTTCACGCACGTGGGCTTCGGGTCGGCGGAGTCGGGTAACGGGTACGTCTACGGGACCCAGAACTTCGGCACGTACTGATCGTCGATCGCGCGGTGCGCCCGCGTTGAACCGCGTGGCCTGGGGGCCTGACCGCCGCGGCGGTCAGGCCCCCAGGCCCTTGAAAGTCTCGATCACCTGGAGGGCTGCCAGGAAGCCGAACAACAACAGGCACACAATCAGGAGCGCATTGGCTGCAGCCAGGCATGAGCCATCCGCCTGATAATTTACAATGGCACACAGTTGGGCGGGTGTTCCAGCGTTGCCGACAGGGGGTGAGTGCGTGAACGGCTACTTGCGTTTCAACCGGTCGATCGTGGAACGCCACGTGCGTGAACTCGAGTTGGTGGGCCGCACTGAGTTCCGTCTCAACTCCGTCCGTCTGGTGCTGCTGCTCATTGGCGCCCTCGTGTTCTCAGGCTTCGGGCTGCTGATGATGTGGATCGCCTCGGGGTCGGGCGGTGCGACGACCGAAGGATCGGCCATCGCGTCATTCGTGTTCGGAGCGGTCACTCTCGGATTCTTCGGCGTGCTGGGCCTGCCGGCGATCCTGCTCCAGTGGTTGCTGCGCAGACGACTGGTGGTGAGTCGACAAGGTTTCTGGGTCGAGCGAAGGACCAGGGGGGGTCCCACGATCGACCTGCCCGTCTACTGGTTCCAGGTGTCAGACTTCGGTTTCCGTCGTGTGGGTGGTCGCTGGCCGTTCCACGGGACTCCCGTGCTCATTTGCACCCTGGCCCAAGAAGCAGATCAGCACGTACGGAATTCGTCGTCGGGAATGGTAGGTGTTCTGCGCCGATTGGATGCCGCGATACTCGTTCCTGGTCAGTACGTACTTCCCTCCGAGTTCGGGAGACGACCCGGCGACGTTTTGGAGGTGCTGCGGTACGCGCACGTCGCGTTCCGGCAGAGACGGATGTAGGCAGCCGAACGGTGTCCGTCGTCGCGGTTATCGTGTGCAGATGCCGTCCGGACCAATCACTCGAACCCCAGCTCGCATCACGCTGCCGGCCGCGCGGCGGATTGCCCTGGCTGCTCAAGGATTCCTGGATCCTCGGCCTGAGCCCGGTCAGGTCACCGTGCGGCACCTGAACCGGGTGATCCACCGAGTGGGCGTGGTCCAGATCGATTCTGTCAACGTCTTGACGCGCAGCCACTACCTGCCGTTCTTCTCGCGCCTGGGTGTCTATGACCGCGCGACGTTGGACCGCCTTCGTGATCGGGCACCCCGGCGCCTGACCGAGTACTGGGCCCATGAAGCCAGCCTCATTCCACCGTCGACGTGGCCGTTGCTCGGTTTCCGGATGGAGCGTGCCAAGCACGAGGCCTGGGGTGGCATGCGCCGGGTCCATCAGGAGCATCCCGAGCTGGTGGACGCAGTGCTCGATGAAGTTCGACGGCGTGGCCCACTGACCGCCCGCGAGTGCGACGGCGCTCTGAGCGTGGACGCTCCGCGCAGGGAGGGCGCCTGGGGATGGAACTGGAGTGCCGTCAAGACCGCGCTCGAGTACCTGTTCTGGGCGGGTCAGATCACCAGTGCCGGTCGCACGACGCAGTTCGAACGTCGCTATGTCACGCCGGACAAGGTGCTGCCTTCGCGAGTGAAGGTTGATCCGGAGACCGCGCACCTGGAACTCATGCGCATTGCGGCCCGTGCGCACGGCATCGGAACTGCGCGTTGCCTTCGCGACTACTTCCGGCTCGGGGCTGCGGAGTCCGGCCGGGCTCTGGACACATTGGTTGCCTCGGGCGAACTCGAGCTGGTCGAGGTCCCGGAATGGCCCGGCCTGGTGTACCTGGACCCCGCTGCGCGGCGGCCGAGAAAGGCGGAGGTCGAGGCGCTGGTCAGCCCGTTCGACTCCCTGGTCTGGCAGCGGGAAAGGACCCAGGCACTTTTCGGTATGCGGTACCGCCTGGAGATCTACACCCCGGCGCAGCAACGGCTCCACGGTTACTACGTCCTGCCGTTCGTCTTCGGCGACACCCTGGTGGCCCGAGTCGATCTCAAGGCTGATCGAGTGGCCGGGGCCTTGATCGTCAAGAGGTGCACGTGGGAGCGGGACGCTCCCGCGAATGCGCGCGCCGCCCTGGATCGGCAACTGCGGCTCATGGCGGAATGGCTGGAGCTCGACGGCGTGATCGCTTGAGTTGTCCGAGGCACAGGCAATACTGGGACCATGCCTGAGCTGCCGGAACTCGACGCCGTCGTCGGGCTGCTTCGCGGCCGTACCGTGGGTCGCAGGGTGAGCCGGTTCGACATCGTTGCGTTCAGTGTCCTGAAGACCGCCGAACCACCTCACGAATCTCTTGTGGGACGTACCGTCACGTCGGTCACTCGGCGCGGGAAGTTCCTGCTGCTGGAAGTGGACGGCCGCTACGCCGTCGTTCATCTTGCGCTCGCCGGTTGGGTCAAGACGGGTGATGAGACACCCGCCAAACGGCCGTCGTCGTCCGGGCCGCTGGCCTTCCGACTCACGTTCGACGACGGCACCCACGTCGACTTCACGGAGCAGGGCCGCAAGAAGAGCCTGGCCCTGTGGATCACCGACGATCCCCAGCACCTGGAACGCGTGGCGCGATTGGGACCTGAAGCCGATGCCATCACGGCGGAGGAGTTTGCTGCGATGCTTGCGCGCTCGTCCTCTCGTCTCAAGACGGTGCTCACGGACCAGACCATGCTGGCGGGAATCGGAAACGCCTGGTCGGACGAGGTTCTGCACCGTGCCCGGTTGTCACCGTTCGCGACCGCGAACCGACTCTCCTCCCCGGACGTTCAACGCTTGTTCGACGCACTCGGGACTGTCATCCACGAGGTCCGAACCCGGCTCGACGGCGTGCCGCTGGACCGGATCAAGAGCACCAAGAAATCCCTGTTCCGGATCCATGCCCGTACCGGGGATCCGTGTCCTGTCTGCGGGACGCCGGTCGCCGAGGTCTCCTACGCGGACCGCTCGCTGCAGTACTGTCCCGTCTGTCAAACCAGCGGTAAACGGCTCAGTGACCGCCGGATGGACCGCCTGTTGAAGTGAGCCCATGACGCACGTACACACGCGGTCGGTGGATGGAGAGTCCCGTCCTTTCCACTTCGATTCGACCTGGAGGCCGGATGCGGACATTGACCGGGTGTGGGACATCCTGGCAGACATTGATTCCTGGCCGGACTGGTGGCCCGGGGTACGATCAACACACGTCCTTGACCAGGGAACGCCGGAAGCCGAAGGGCGCCGCGCGCAAGTGGTCGTGGCCAGTCCCATGGGATATACCTTGCGATTTACGGTCACGATCACCGAGGCGGTCAAACCCCGAGCCGCCACCATCACCGTGAGCGGCGATCTCAGGGGAGTGGGTACGTGGCGGACTCTGACTGACAGTGACCGCGCGGACCTGGGTTTCATGTGGTGTGTGGTGACGCGGCGGAGACTGGTGCGTCTTTTGCGGCCGGCGGCACCGTGGGCTCACGGGCGGGTCATGCAGGCGGGTCTGCGGGGTTTGGAGCGACACGTCACCTGAGACGGATTCTCGCCGGACTCGAGCGGCCGCGGCATGGGTGCTTCGGCGTTGGGCCTGGGGCGGGTGCCGGTGCGTTACACCTCCACCCGCGCACTGGAATCACTATCCGCGGAAAAGGAATTACTCCTGTTCATCAGGTAAGGCAATCCTGAATATGCCTCAGTGTGAATTGTCTGAGTATTCGCAGGAAAACCAGGATTCTTTGTGGATGCGTCCACGAGCGTTATTACCATGGAGCCATGCAAACCCAGGTACTTGCCGAAAGTGAATTCTTCTCGTCTGTCGGAGACCTCCCCTTGCACCCGCTGGTGGTGCACTTCTCTGTGGCATTGCTCCCGGTGGCGGCCCTCCTTCTCGTAGCCGCCGCGATCGTGCCGGCGGTCCGGCGTCGGGTCCTCGGCCTCTCCGTCATCGGCGTACTCGTGGGCACAGTGGCCACGTTCGTGTCCAAGGAATCGGGCGAAGCCCTGGCCGAAACCGTGGGGCTTCCCGCAGAGCACGCGGAATGGGCTGACCGGCTCATGGTGGGTTCGGTCATCCTGTCCGTCCTGGCTGTGATCTGGTGGATCGTCTCGCGACGTGTCGACGGTGCTCGTCGGTCGGCGGCTACATCGCCGTCGGGAACCGCTGACGGTGGCGTCCGGAACCGCACGCCCCGCAAGGGCGGGCTATTGGGGACCGTGCTGGGGTTGCTCACGGCCATCGCAGCCGTCGTGGTCCTGGTGTTCGCGATCTTCACGGGTCACTCCGGCGCGCAGGCCGTGTGGTCGGGTTCGTCCACCGAATCAACCGGGGAATCCTCCACCGCAGCCGGTGGCGAGGCCGCTGCCACGGAGGGGTCGAGCTCGGATTCTCAGATCTACGCAATGTCCGACGTCGAACAGCACGACAACAGTGAGTCCTGCTGGGCCGCGATGGACGGCAACGTCTACGACCTCACCGACTGGATCGCCAAGCACCCCGGAGGGCAGGAAGCCATCAACGGGCTGTGCGGCACGGATGCTACGGAAGCCTTCCAACAGCAGCACGGGTCCAATGAGGAAGCACAGTCCGCGTTGGCCGACTTCAAGATCGGTGCCCTCGAGGACTGACGTCCGGGACCAAGTTCTCCATCACCCGGCAGGGCAGCCCGTGACCGTCGGCCTCGGGCTCGAGTAGACCGTAGGATCGAAGAGGCGAACGTCTCGCCGTCGTCGGGGTTCCGGGTGGTTCCGGTACTACGGCACGGCAGGACAAAATCACAAACGGAAGGCGGGCCCACCATGCCGACACCCGAGTCGGCCTCGGCCGGTGGTCACTCCAGGGGTTCCGACCTCAGCGGATCCTCGGAATCCGGCCGGACGAACCCGAGGCAGACGGGAGGCACGTCCGGCGGGGGAGCCCGTCTGGTCATGGCGCTGGTGGGCGTGGCCGCGGCGCTGCTGGCACTGCAGGGGATCTCGCACTATTCGGCCTTGATCGCGCCGGTGTTCTTCGCCTTGAACATGGTCATCATCGTGCACCCGCTGCACAACTGGCTGGTTCGGCGTTTCGGGTGGCCTCGTTGGGCCGCCGCGGTGGCGTCCTTGCTCGCGGTGCTTATTGCCCTGTTCGCGTTCTTCTATTCCATTGGGTGGGCGATCTTTGCTCTGATCCAGGCTCTCCCGCAGTATTCCTCCGACTTCGAAACCATGTGGAACGACGGCCTCACCTGGCTGGAACAGTTCGGCGTGACCACCGAGGGCATGGTCCAGAACCTGCAGGACAACGTGGGCAACGTCGTCAGCTTCTCGACCGAGTGGTTGGTGGGTATCGCCTCGAACCTGTCGGGCCTGGCTGCGATGCTGGCCATCATCGTGACCGTCCTGTTCTTCCTCTCCGTGGATTCGATGACGATCTCACGCCGCGTCCGCGTGATCCTGGGCCAGAACCCGACCACCGCGCGGGCCCTGCTGAACTTCGCCGCGGGCGTCCGCCGGTACTGGGTGGTCACGACCGTGTTCGGGTTGATCGTTGCCGTCATGGACCTGGGCTACCTGGCGATTCTGGGCATCCCACTGGCCGGTGTGTGGGCGGTCCTGGCCTTCGTATCGAACTACATTCCCAACGTGGGCTTCGTCATCGGCGTGATCCCACCGACGCTCATGGGATTGCTCGCGGGCGGGTGGATGGACGCGTTGTTGGTGGTCGTGGGCTTCAGCGTGATCAACATGGTCATGCAGTCCTTCGTCCAGCCGAAGTTCACCGGGGACGCCATTGGCGTGACTCCCACGATTTCTTTCCTGTCGGTTCTGCTGTGGGCCGCGGTTCTGGGGCCGCTGGGGGCTCTGCTCGCGCTACCGGCCACCTTGTTGGTCAAAGCCATCCTGGTCGACCCGAACCCGCAGGTCCGATTCGTCAACGCGTTGATCGCGGCAACTCCCGAGGACGGTCTGCCCACGGAGCGCGCTCACGAGGCCCGGGCCGCACGTAGCTGGCTCAACCGGTGGATCACCGGGTCCGGCGGATTCAAGCGCTTGGGCAAGCGCCCGGTCGCCTCTGACACGGGTAGCAGCCAGGCGGTGACGTCAACGGCGGGACCCACGACGACGTCGGAGGCGTCCGACTTCCCGCAGGAGAACGCGGGGACCTCAGACATCGATCACGGTGGCCCCAGGGATTGAGGCAAACCGGTCAGGCATGGCGGTCAGCACGATCACCTGGGCGTGATCGCCGGCGGCCCGCAGCGCCGTGGAGAGACTGATCAGACGTTCCGGGTCGGTGTGCCCCAGCGCGTCGTCGAAAATCACGGGCACGCCGTCCATCGGGTCCACGAGCATGGCTATCGCCAAGCGCACCAGCACGTCCAGCTGCTCCCGCGCACCGGTCGACAGGGAGTCGACGCTCAACCACGTGCCGTCCAGGAAGCGCCGGGTGATGACCAGGTCGTCCGACAGCTCGACCCGGAAGGTGGAGCCGAAAACCGTGTGACCCAGCTGTTCCAGCCGGGCCCGGAAGGGGGCGTTGTAGCGCCGGTGGGCTTGTAGCTGCGCCGCCTCCAATGTCTCGGCAAGTAGCTTTGCTGCCGCCGCCCTGCGCACTTGCGTGTTCAGCTCCTGCGTGACCTGTCGCAAGGCGGTCGCTGCCTGGTCGTACGTGCGTTGCCGGGAGTCGCGGTCCGTGGCTTCCAGGTTGCCCTGGACCAGCGTGCGTTCCGTGCGAGCCCGCTCGAGGGACCGCCGGGTGTTGGACACGCGTGCTTCGTACGCCGACATCCGGTCCAGAACGGCTTGCGCCTCCGAACTGATCCACTGGTGTTCCAGGGCGTCCACCAAAGCAGTTGCCTGTTCCAGGGCCGCGGCCTTCTGATCCTGGTCGTTCTCGAGCGCCTCGTCCGAGACGGCCGCCCGAGCTTGTTGGAGTTGGCTCTCCTGGTCGCGGAGGAGGAGGGTCTGGGAGCTGTGGTCGGTCCGGATGGAGTTCAGCTGCGCCGCCGCCTTGGTCTCGGCTGTCCGACACAGATCCGCGCGATTCTCGGCCGCCGTCAGCGCTTGCCGTGCATCGCCGGCCAGCGCTTCAGCCCGGTCCAGGCGTTCGTCCAGCCCTGCAGTGTCGTCCTCCCGCTCCGTCGTGTCCTCTGTGCCGTCGGCCGCGTCAGAGGTGCTGGCACTGGTGCTTTCCAACCGCGAGGTGAGGGTTGCCAGTTCGGAACGCAACCGGGTCTCCTCGCGGCCGTTGAGCAACAGCCGGCGCTGTTGAACCGCCTCGGTGACGGCGCGCTCGTGACGGGTCTGGGCTTCGAGTGCGGTGCGGGCCGCTTCCAGGCTGTCCACCGCTGCTTGGCCCAGGAGACGATCCACGTCCTCCTGGGCCCGCTGCACGGCCGCACGTCGTTGAGCGAGTCCTTGTTCGGGTGAGATCTGGACCCGCAGCCGCCCCGGAAGCTCCAACGTGACGTCCTCCGTCACGGCCTGCTCCGTCGATTCGCCCAGGGACAGGTGCAGTGGTTGCCCGTCGAGGGCCATCTCCGGGGGATCGCCCAGAGCGGTGACTGTCATCCTCGCGGAGGCGGACTCGAGCTGGGTGCGCGCCAGGTCCGCGGCTCGGTGGGCCCGCTCGAGCTGTTCCAACAGTTCTGGCGTGACTCTCGCGGGCACGTGGTCGTCCAGGGCGGCTTCCCTTGCGGTGAGGTCGTCCAGTTGCTTCACGAGTGCCGTGAGGTCGGCCCACCGGGCTTGATCCCGCGTGCGGCGTTGGGCCTTCTGCGCCAGGTCCAGATCGTTCCGAGCTCGGTCCAGGTCTTCCCGTGCCTGGTGCACCGTGGCTTCGGCAGCGCGGGTCGACGTCGTGGCCTGGTCGGCTGCCTCCTGGGCCGCTTCCAGGGAGGTCTCCAGTTCCTGGAGCTTCTCCGCGGTCCGCTCGGCCCGGTCCCGAAGGTTTTCACGCTCCTGCAACAGCTCGGTGGCGCGCTGGTGCGCGGCGCCTGCGGAACTCGAGGCCGCATGTGCCTCGTGGCGGCGCCGGTCGAGGTGCTCGACCTCCTCGGCGGCCCGTTCGGCGGCGCGGAAGTCCTCCAGGGCGCGGTCGTGGCTCACCTGCGCGGAGCGCGCGAGGCGGTCCTTGCGGTCGAAGTCGTCGACCAGTCCGGTGACAGCGTCAAGGTCCGCTTGGGCCTTCCGGTACGCGGTGGTGGCGGCGCCGTGCGCCTCGCGTAGTCGCTTGGTGTCTGATTTCTCCTGCCCGGTGGTGGTGAAGTACAGATCGCGCTCGGCCCGTGCGGCCTGCACGAGGCTCATGGAACCGGCGTCGTCAGCCACCTCGCCACCCGCCGCCTCCAGCGCCTTGCGTAGGGCCGACGAGCCCGCGAAGTCGTTGGAGAGCGCATCCGACTGCAACAGGCGCAGCGTGTTCCACAGGGTGCGGTCGGTCAGGGCCAGGAGGTCGTCCACGGCAGCGTGGGCCTCGCGCCCCGTGGCCCGTTCACCCCTGCGTGGTCCGGCGACGAATTCGAGGTCGGCCCCCGGATTCTTGAGCCACTGCTTGCGGTAACGCACACGGTGCTCCGCGACGGTGAACTCCGCTTCGACCGTCACGGGGACGTCCTGGCCCTCCGGCCGAGCAGACTTCACGACGGCCTTCTTGGAGTCCGGCAGCGTGGTCAGCAGCAGATCGAGTGCCTGGATGGTGGAGGTCTTCCCGGCCTCGTTGGGGCCCTGGATGACGGATACCCCCGTCTCGGGGAACTCGATCTGTCGGTGCGTGACACCCTTGAAGTTCTCAAGATTCAGGCGGTGCAGCTTCATCGGGCACCTCCGGTGAACCGCACCAGGAGGCGTAATGCGTCTTGCGCGGCCTCCTCCGTCGATGGTTCGTGCAGGCGGGGCAGATCGTCCTCGACGTCGTGGGCCGCTTCTCGGAGGGCAGTCTCGTCGGGGAGATCGGCATCGGCCACCGGTGACGCACCCTCTGCCGTACCCGAGGAGTCAGGCGGCCCCGACGGGGTCGACCCGGACAGCGCGAGCAACTGGTCCACGGCTTCGCGGACGTATCCGCTGACATCAAGGTCACCCAGTTCCTGGCTGTCCGGTTGGACGACCAGATCCGTGTGTCGGTCCCACTCCAGGAGCGCCGCGAACAACGGCGCGCGCGTTTCCAACACGTCGTCCAGCGCGGCTCGCTCCGTCACGGTCAGCGACCCCGCCAATGCAGTCTTGACCACGGTTCGTTCCTTGGGGCGGAGCTGATCGAGTCGTTCGGCCAGGGCCTGGATGTCTTGGGACCCGTCCACCCGGTGTCGCAGGACGACGTGCTGCCACTGACCGACGGGTACGGCAGTGACAAGGGGTTTCCCGCCGTCGTCGGGAATTTCGACGTCCAGGACGTGCCCTTGTCCGGGCTCGCGGAAACTCGTGGACTCATGGGCTCCGGAGTACCGGATGGAGGAGTCTTCGCTCAACGGCCATCGGATGTGTCGGTCGCCGAGGGCTGCGTAGTGGATGCGACCGTCTGCCAGTGCAGCGTCGAGCGGGGCGCGGTGGACGGTCACGGGGGAGGCGGCATCCGGTTCGAGTTCTTCGAGCATGCCGTGGCCGACCAGGACACGGACCGTGCCGTCGGCTTCCGCCCCGTCCAGGACACCGGTGACCGGGTCCGTGTCCGGGCGTTTGCTGGTCCAGGGAGCGGCCAGGATTTCGAGGCCGGGGCTCACCGGCCAGGTACCGGCACGGTCCAGGACGGTCACGTTGCCCGGAAGCCGATCGCGCAAGGTCGGGGAGTTCCAGATGGAGCCCGTGCCCAGGGGATCGTGGTTGCCCGGAAGAAGGAAGAGCGGAACGTCTTGTGAGCCCATGGCCTCCAGGGCGCGCCCGATGTCCTTGGCACCCAGGTTGGGGTGCTCGAACACGTCGCCGGCCACCACCACGAAAGCACAGCCGCGTTCGACAGCCAGGGACATGATGCGCCGGACCGTTTCCACCCGGTCGCCCGTGAAGCGCGGCTGGGCATCGGAATCCAGGTAGTGCCGGGTCATGCCGAGCTGCCAGTCACTCGTGTGGATGAAGCGAACCACGGCGTTCCTTCCCTCTTGCCGGTGCGGGTGCCTGTCGACGTCGATCGATGGCATCTCGACCTTACGGAACACGGGGGACAACACAAGTTCCGAACGCATGGACGCGCCCGGGAGGTCCGCGTCCGTCGTGCAGGCGCCCTCCACCTGCCCTCTTGAGTCGTCTGCTCCCGGTGAGAGACTGAACGGACGAACACAGAAGTCACCGAACCGAGAACTGGCAACGCAGCGCCGGAGCACCGACTCCGGTCGGAGGAGGGCCCGTGGACATCGCCTTGGTACTGGGGTCGGGTGGTGCCCGCGGTTACGCGCACATCGGTGTGATTGACGAGCTGCTCGACCGAGGTCACCGCATCGTCTCCGTGGCCGGATGCTCCATGGGGTCGCTGATCGGCGGACTGTACGCGGCGGGTGCCTTGGACGAGTTCCGGGATTTCGCACTTACGTTGCGGCGGACCGACGTCTTCCGGCTGGCCGACATCACCGTCAGCGGCCCGGGCCTGTTCAAGACCGACCGCCTCATGGACCGCCTGCACGGCATGATCGGGGACGTCAGGATCGAAGACCTTCCGATTCCGTACACCGCTGTGGCCACGGATCTGACGAATCACCGGGAGGTGTGGTTCCACGACGGACCCCTGCTGACCGCGATTCGCGCCTCGATCGCCATCCCCACGGCCATCACTCCGGTGGCGTTCCGGGACCGGTTGCTGGCCGACGGCGGCATCCTGAATCCGCTTCCTTTGGATGCCTCCTCACACTTCATCTCGGATGCAACGGTGGCGGTGTCCCTGTTCGGCCGCGACCGTTTCGGCGTCGAACCTCAGGCCGCGGGCGCGGATCAGGCGGGGTCCGACACCGGGAACCTGCCCGACGACGTCGATCCCCGCGATCGCGAGCAGAGCGTCACCAAGGGGGTGGCGCACCCCGTGTCCGAACCACCGTCTCGGCGCGAGGAACCGGCGGCGGATCCAGGACGTGCTGCCCAAGCCGCCCAGGAGGCAGCCGCTGAGGTGGTCGCCGAATCAGAGACCCGGGCCGAGATCGTGGATGACCTGTTGCTGCCGGAAGCCACCGCAGCCACCTCCGAGGCGGCGGCCGTGCCGGGTGCCGTGGCGGGCTGGTGGCGGGAGCGTGTGGCCCAACCGTGGAAGCAATCCACCGGGGTCCGCAAGTCACGCACACCGGAGGAACGCGGGCGGGAGGCCAAGGCTCGCGGGCCGCGGAAGTCGGCGGAGTGGAACGAACAATTCGCGTCCCTGCCCAAGGACCTCTCCACGGTGGACATGATGCTGACGTCCCTGGAGATCATGCAGGCCGCCATCGAAAAGCCCCGCATCGCGATCCAACCACCCGATGTCCTGGTCTCCGTCCCGGCAGACACCTGCGCGACCTTCGATTTCGATCAAGCGGCGCGCGTCATTGCCACGGGACGCGCCCTGGCCAAGGAGGCTTTGGACAGAGCCGGGCTGTGAGCCCGGGGCGGGGACACGCGTAGATTGGACAACGCACGAGCCACCTCGGGCGATGGCTCACACTAGTGATGTCACGAGCGATATATCGGGAAGTCAGGGCTGGCTTCCGAACTCACCTGTCACCGCAGGTGTTGACAGACCGCATCGACCACCACCGATCAAGGAGTTCGACATGTCCCAGAACCCCGAAAACACCACGTCCGGCGACACCCCCTGGACCGATCCGCAGGCACCGCGGAACGCGCAGTCGCCGCAGAGCGCGCAGCCCCACCAGAACGACCAGAACTATCAGACGGATCGGACCGCCGACGCCGAGCCCGCCCGCCAGGCACCGGCTCAGGACGGCGACCGCCACCAGGACCGCCGCCCCGCGCTGGACCCCAAGCTGGACGGCCGCTCCAAGAGCGGTGTCAGCGGCGCCACCTGGTTCGCGCTGATCATCGGCCTGATCATCCTGATTCTGCTGTTGGTCTTCGTCCTGCAGAACATGAAGGACATCCAGATCGCCTACATGTCCTGGGAGTTCGCGCTCCCGCTGGGCGTTGCCATGCTGTTGGCGGCCATCGCCGGTGCATTGATCACCGCGCTTGTGGGGTCCATCCGTCTGGCAGTGCTCTCCCGCCGGGTGCACAAGTTGGAGAAGGAACGCGAGACCATCCGTCGCACTCTGCGCTGAACCCACGCGGGCCGAGGACGACCCGAGAGTCGGTCGACTCGGATCCCGTGACAGACCCGGGTCCGGCCGCAGACGTGAAGGCGCCCCGCAGGAAATGATTCGTGCGGGGCGCCTTCACGTCTGCGGGGTGATCAGCCCTTCATGCCGTCGATCACCTGGTTGAAGGTGTTCGACGGGCGCATGACGGCGAACGCCTTGTCGTCGACGGGCTGGTAGTAGCCGCCGATGTCCGCGGGGGAGCCCTGAACAGCAAGCAACTCCTGCGCAATGGTCTGCTCGTTCTCCGTCAGCTCGGCGGCGACGTCCTTGAACGCCGCGGCGAGCTCGGCGTCCTGCGTCTGCTCCGCAAGCTCCTGGGCCCAGTAGAGCGCCAGGTAGAAGTGCGAACCGCGGTTGTCGATCTCCCCGGCCTTGCGGGACGGGGACTTGTTCTCGTCCAGGAAGCGACCGGTGGCCGCGTCCAGGGCGTCGGCCAGCACCTGCGCGCGGGCGTTGTCGTAACGCGAGGCCAGGTGCTCGAAAGAGGCGGCCAGGGCCAGGAACTCACCCAGGGAGTCCCACCGCAGGTGGTTCTCCTCGACCAGCTGCTGGACGTGCTTGGGTGCGGAGCCGCCGGCGCCCGTCTCGAACAGGCCGCCGCCGTTCATGAGCGGCACGATGGACAGCATCTTGGCCGAAGTCCCCAGTTCCAGGATCGGGAACAGGTCCGTGAGGTAGTCACGCAGTACGTTGCCGGTCACGGAGATGGTGTCCTCGCCGCGGCGGATGCGCTCGATGGAGAGCTTGGTGGCTTCCACGGGGGAGAGGATGCGGATGTCCAACCCATCCGTGTTCTCGTCGGCCAGGTAGGTGTTGATCTTCTCGATGAGGTTGCGGTCGTGGGCGCGGGACTCGTCCAACCAGAACACGGCGGGCATGCCGGATTCACGGGAACGACGCACGGCCAGCTGCACCCAGTCCTTGATGGGGGCGTCCTTGGTCTGGCAGGCACGCCAGATGTCACCGGCCTCCACGTTGTGGGACAGCAGGACCTCACCGGCGGCGTTGAGTACCTCGACCACGCCGTTGGCCGGAATCTCGAAGGTCTTGTCGTGGGAGCCGTACTCCTCTGCCTTCTGCGCCATGAGACCGACGTTGGGAACGGTGCCCATGGTGGTCGGGTCATAGGCGCCGTTGGCGCGGCAGTCGTCGATCACGGCCTGGTACACACCCGCGTAGGAGGAATCCGGGAGCACCGCCAGGGTGTCGGCCTCGGTGTCGTCCTTGGTCCACATGTGACCGGAGGTCCGGATCATGGCGGGCATCGAGGCGTCCACGATCACGTCCGAGGGCACGTGCAGGTTGGTGATGCCCTTGGCGGAGTTGACGTAGGCCAGTGCCGGGCCTTCGGCCAGGCCCTTCTCGATCCCGGCGCGCACGGCCGTGGCGTCGTCCTCGGAGAGCTCACCCAGACCGGAGAGGATGGCACCCAGACCGTCATTGGGGGAGAGCCCGGCCGCGGCCAGCTGCACGCCGTACTGGTCGAAGACCTCGGGGAAGAACGCCTTGACCACGTGGCCGAAGATGATGGGGTCGGAGACCTTCATCATGGTGGCCTTGAGGTGCACGGAGAACAGCACGCCCTCGTCCTTGGCACGTGCAATCTGCTGCTCCAAGAAGGCGTCCAGTGCCTTGGCGGACATGAAGGTCGCGTCCACGACCTCGCCGGCCAGGACGGGGATCGATTCCTTGAGCACCGTGGTCTCACCGGAGGTCTCGCGGAGACGGATCTGAAGCGTGTCGTCGGCGGGCAGGACCACGGACTGCTCGTTGGAGCGGAAGTCGTCGACGCCCATGGTGGCCACGTTTGTCTTGGAATCCGCCGTCCACGCACCCATACGGTGCGGGTTCTTCTTGGCGTAGTTCTTGACGGCCTTGGGAGCGCGGCGGTCCGAGTTGCCCTCACGCAGCACCGGGTTGACGGCCGAGCCCTTGACCTTGTCGTACCGGGCGCGGGTGTCGCGCTCCTCGTCGGTCTGAGGGTCCTCGGGGTAGTCGGGGAGGTCGTAGCCCTGGGACTGCAGTTCCTTGACGGCGGCCTTGAGCTGCGGGACCGAGGCGGAGATGTTCGGCAGCTTGACGATGTTGGCTTCGGGAGTCTTGGCCAGCTCACCGAGCTCGGTCAGGGCGTCGCCGATGCGCTGATCCTCCGTCAGGCGCTCGGGGAACTGGGCGACGATGCGCCCCGCCAACGAAATGTCCCGGGTCTCCACCTCGACGCCGGCCGCGGTGGCGAATGCCTCCACGATCGGCTTGAACGAATAGGTGGCCATCAACGGGGCTTCGTCGGTCTTGGTCCAGATGATCTTCGGCATATGAGTCGATACTCCCTCGTGTGCGACGTCATGCGTCCTTCGGTTGCATCCCCAGATCGGGATGCGATCCGGGGTCAAACCTACCCGATCCGGGTCTGCGAACGCCCTCCCGTCAGGCGCTCCCCAGCCTGTTCTGGCCTGGTTGTGAGTGACCTGGTACAGAATTGTCCGAGACACAGTGCGGAACGCCCGTCCCGCCCGTTCCCCGTTCCGGAGGTTCCCATGATCTGGCGCTGGCTCGTCAACGCCCTGGCCGTGGCCGTTGCCACCTACGTGGTGCCCGGCATCTCCATCACGGACACCTCCGTGAGTGCCCAGGTGGTGGCGATCGTCGTCGTCGCAGCTGTCCTGGGTGCGCTCAACGTCGTCGTGAAACCTGTGTTCACATTTCTCACCGGGTGCCTGGTGATCCTGAGTTTCGGTCTGTTCCTGATCGTCATCAACGCGCTCATGCTGCTGGCTGCGTCCTGGATCATGGGCGTCTTCGGCGGAGCCTGGCACGTGGACGGGTTCTGGCCTGCAGCGGTTCTGGGCTCCCTGGTGATTTCCGTGGTGAGCCTGGTGCTGGGGATCTTCGAACCCCGTGAACGGCCTCATCGCCCGGAGCCCCCGATCGAACGCGGCTGGTGACCGATCGGTCAGACCAGCAGCACCAGGCTGACCGCCATGACGGCCATTCCCGCGACCACCCCGTAGACGGAGAGGTGGTGACCGCCGTACTTCTCCGAGGTGGGGAGCAGTTTGTCCAGTGAGATGAAGACCATGATGCCGGCCACCGCCGCGAAGACGACGCCGAACAGGGTCTCCGTGAGCCACGGCCGCAGAACGGTGTAACCCAGCACCGCGCCGATGGGCTCCGCCAGGCCGGAGACGACCGCCAGCACGAGTGCCTTGGACCGTGAACCCGTGGCCTGGAAGACCGGGACCGCCACGGCAATTCCCTCGGGGATGTTGTGCAGTGCAATGGCCACGGCTATCGGCAGGGCCAGGGTCGGGTCGGCCAGACCCGTCATGAACGTGGCGAAGCCTTCCGGGAAGTTGTGGATGCCGATGGCCACCGCGGTGAGCAGCCCCATCCGGAGCAGGGCCTGCTCACGAACCGAGGTCTTCGGTCGTGGCCGGGCCCCCGCGGCTCCGGGGCGCAAACCGCCCTCGGGTGTGTGGATGTCTTCGGTGGAGTGCGTGAACTCGTGCGGGTTCGAGTGCGCGGGGACCAAGCGGTCGATCGCAGCGATGACCGCGATGCCACCGAAGAATCCGCCCACAAGGCCCCAGGACGCCGGCCCGGCGCCCAGGTCCTTGAGCAGGTGGTCCTGCGCCTTGGGCACGATCTCCACGAACGAGACGTAGAGCATGACCCCGGCAGAGAACCCCAAACTCACGGCCAGGAACCGGGTGTTGGTGTGGTGGGCGACGAAGGCCACCAGCCCGCCCAGGCCAGTCGCCAGGCCCGCCAGAAGGGTCAGGGTGAACGCGACTGTCACCGTGCCCGGCAGATCCCCAGCGCGCAGGGCCACCGGCAGCGCGGCAGGTGCAACCGCGAAGATCGTGCCCACCACCGGGATTACAGGTAGCGCGTGGGGTCGAAGGAGTCCAGCTCGATGATGCGTAGGCGCGGCAAGGGCGCGTTGAAGGCCTGGAAGTCGTCCTCGAGGTCAACGATCTGCAGCCCCTGTTCCTCGAGTTCGTGCAGACCCGCGGAGAGCAGTTCCCGGAAGCACAGAACAGCCACGCGCCGGTCGTCGGCGAGCAGCGCACGCAGCTGGTCCAGGAAATCGATGTCATGGGTGGCCAGGACGACGTCGCCGTGGCCCTGTTCCAGGATGGCGTCCAGGGTGCGCTGGATACCCACGTCCACGACCTTGACCCGGGCAGGGCCGGACAGGGGCACCACCTGGTAGTCGAACCCCCGCAGTGCGGCCACGAAGCTGAAGGGAAGGTGCCCGTTGGACCCGTTGAGGAAGAACAGCCCCTTGGTCTTGCGCCCCGATCCGGGATCCCACAGCTTACGAGCCCCCTGCATCACGCGTTCCCACCGCGGCCGCTCCTCAGGTCGCGGCTTGCGTTCCAGCAGGGACATGCCCAAGGTGGCGTCGATGTTCTCACCGTCGACCACCAGGTAGGTCACCCGCTCACCGGAAGCCGCTTGACGGTCTTGGTCGGCGGACAGGGAGGCGTCAGCGGGGCCCACTCGTTCTGCAAAGGCGGGATCTTGCGCATTCATGACCATGAGCCTACGGGAGACCGACCGGGGCGCACTCATATCGTCCGGGAACTCATTCGCTCAGGGTCCGGAACCAGGGAAATACCCGGTGTGGTGGGTCACAATCGCGGGCTAGGGTTTGGTGCATGAGTGAGCACAGCCCCGCACGTCTGCAGTCCGATCTCGCCCGTCTGAGCAGGGAGGTGGAGCAGTACCTTTCCACCGTCGAGTCCTTCCACGACGACGAATTCGATCGTGCCTCCCTGTGCGAGGGCTGGACCCGCGCCGACGTGGTCGCACACGTCGCGGTGCTGTCCCGCCGTCTGGTGCGTCTGATCGACTGGGCCGAGACCGGCGACGAGCAGAAGCCGTACGACAGCCCGGAGGAGCGTGCCGCCCTCATCGCCGAGACCGCGGCCCTGCCCAGGACGGAGCTCAAGGTCGAGGCGCGAGCTGCCGCCCAATTCTTCCTGGAGAACGGGCAGCGCCTGCGCGGGGACCTGGCGGCCCAGGAGATTGCGATCGGCCCCAAGACCTTCGCCGCGACGTCGTTGCCGGCCGTGCTGATCGCGGAGATCGTGGTCCATCACGCCGACCTGGACACGCAGTGGGAGGTCGAGGAGGCGGATCCCGACTCGCTGCTGAACGC
Source organism: Kocuria soli (assembly GCF_003797835.1). Lineage (GTDB taxonomy): Bacteria > Actinomycetota > Actinomycetes > Actinomycetales > Micrococcaceae > Kocuria > Kocuria soli. The sequence goes on along the minus strand of NZ_RKMF01000011.1, from coordinate 113,534 downwards.
AGTGGAATCCGCGGTGCGGACCATGCGGGTCAAGGAAGCCCCGGGGATGACGATCTTGACCGACGAGCGGGACGAGTGGGTCATCGGCGACGGCGCCCTGCGGGTCGAGGGAGACCGGGAAGGTGTCCTTGCCTGGCTGGCCCGCGGTGACGACTCGGCGATCTACTTGCCGGAAGGAGCGGTGGCGCCCGAGTTGCCCCGGTGGTGACCGATTCCGTATCAAGCATGCACCCCCCGTACACGAGGGAACGGGCCCCAACTCATCGGAGTTGGGGCCCGTTCCCATGTATACCGATCGAGTCATGGGGGTGAGGTCAAGAGATTTGTTACCTGCGCGTAACAGATCGGACACGAGATTTACTGGGACGCGGAGTCTCATGCTGTTTGTTTGCTGTTAATCTGTGCAGCGTTACCGCCGAGTATGGCCCAGATCACATCCAAGGCTGCTCGGTTCTCCCGATCCTGGAGGTCACCATGAACCCTCTGTTGTCTCGCCGCCGTCTACTCGGAACCGTTGCGCTCTCCTCGGCCGCAGCCGTTGCACTGTCCGCCTGCGGGGGCGGCGGAGGTGGTGGTGAAGGGGGAGGTACGGTGACTGCGTTCAGCGTCGAGCCGGAGAACCCGCTGATCCCGTCCAACACCACTGAACAGGGCGGTGGGCGACCTGTCGAGTTGATCTTCAAAGGACTGATCTCCTACGACGAGGATGCCCAGCCCGTCAACGAGTTGGCCGAGTCGATCGAGTCCGAGGACAACATCAACTGGACCATCAAGATCAAGGGAGGCAAGAAGTTCACCAACGGGGAGGACATCACCTCCCAGAGCTTCGTGGACGCTTGGAACTACGCCGCTGCGGCCAAGAACGCGCAGCAGGGTTCGTACTTCTTCGAGGTCATCAAGGGCTACGACAAGGTCTCCGCCGAGGGCTCGGAGGAGGACGAGATGGAGGGTCTCAAGGTCGTCGACGACACGACCTTCGAGGTCGAACTCTCCCAGGCCGACATCACCTTCCCGAACCGCCTGGGCTATCACACCTACGTGCCGCTTCCCGCGTCGGCCTTCGAGGATATGGAGGCCTTCGGCGAGAACCCCGTGGGATGGGGACCCTTCAAGATGGACGGCGAGGGTGCCTGGTCGCACAACGAAGAGATCCGCCTGGTCAAGAACGAGGACTACGACGGTTCACAGCCGGCGCAGCTGGATGCCCTGACCTTCAAGCTGTACCAGTCCGCGGAAGGCGCATACTCGGATCTCATCTCCGGGAACCTGGACATCCTGGACCAGATCCCGCCGTCCAGCATGGACGTGCGTGAGGACGACCTCTCCGGGCGCACGGACCAGGTGGAGTACGCGGGCAACTACACCTTCGGTATCCCGTACTACCTGGAGGGCTGGTCGGGGGAAGCCGGGAAGCTGCGTCGTCAGGCCATCTCCCTGTCGATCAACCGCGAGGAACTCATCGACCAGGTCATCAAGCAGGGCACTCCCGCCAAGGACTTCACCTCGCCCGCCGTCGAAGGATTCCCGGAGTCCTTCAAGAACCAGGAGTTCGTGGAGTTCGACGCCAAGAAGGCCAAGGAACTCTGGGATCAGGCCGACGAGATCGAGAAATACAACGGCAAGCCCTTCGAGCTGGCCTACAACGCGGACGGTGGCCACCAGGAATGGGTGGACGCCGTGTGCAACATGATCAAGAACGCCCTGGGGATCGAGGCGCAAGGCAAGTCCTACGCGACCTTCAAAGAGCTGCGGACCGAGGCCAACGCCGGTGAGTTGACCTCAGCATTCCGGTCCGGCTGGATGGCGGACTACCCCTCCATGTACAACTTCCTCTCCGCGCAGTTCGCCACCGGGGGATCCTCCAACGATCCCAAGTATGAGAACCCCGAGTTCGACAAGAAGCTCAAGGAAGGCCTCGAAGCCGAAACTGTGGAGGACGCGAACAAGGCCTTCATCGAGGCTGACGAGATGCTGCTCGAGGACATTCCGGCTGTGCCGCTGTACTACCCGGCCCGCACCTTCGGATGGAGCGAGAATGTCAACGACGTCAAGCTGACCTGGAACGGCGAGATCGACTACGCCGTCGTCACCCAGGCCTGACCCCCGACCGGGCCGCGCGCCGTCGATCACGGCGGGCGGCCCGGTCCCGCTTTGCCCAGGTCCGGGAGCTCACATCCACGAGCCAGCCCGACCATCCCGTTCGCAGGAGTCCTTCCACCATGCCAACCACCACACCGGCGCCATCGCGCCCGAACGCTTCAGGGGGTGCCGCCTGACATGGCCTGGTATCTCATCCGACGCATTTTGCAGATGATCCCCGTGTTCTTCGGGGCCATCTTCATCGTCTACTTCCTGATGTTCGCCACCTCCGGCGATCCCACCGCCGCGCTGTGCGGTGATCGTGGCTGCACGGACGCCACCAAGGCGGCGCTCGAGGCCCAGTACAACCTGGACCAGCCGTTCATCGTCCAGTTCCTGCTCTACCTCAAGGGCGTTTTCACCCTGGACCTGGGCAAGAACTTCTCCGGACGTCCGATTCTCTCCGTCATCGCGGACACGTTCCCCAACACCGTCAAGCTCGCGATCATCGCCGTGATCTTCGAAGCGATCTTCGGCGTCCTGCTCGGGCTCATCGCGGGACTGCGCAAGGGCACCTGGTACGACTCCGGGCTGCTGTTCTTCTCCCTGATCCTGATCTCCATCCCGGTGTTCGTCCTGGGCTTCGTCTCCCAGTTCGTGTTCGGCATCAAGCTTGGGTGGACCAGTCCCACGGTGGGCAGCGGTGCTCCGCTGACCGACTTGTTGCTGCCGGGCATGGTGCTCGGCGGCATCTCGCTGGCTTATGTTCTGCGCCTGACCCGCAACTCGGTCGCGGAGACCCGCGACGCCGACCACGTGCGGACGGCCACGGCCAAGGGACTTTCCCGACGACGGGTGATCAACGTTCACGTGCTGCGCAACTCGATGATCCCGGTGGTGACCTTCCTGGGTGCCGACCTGGGCGCGCTGATGGGCGGGGCGATCGTGACCGAACGCATCTTCAACATCAACGGCATCGGCAATCAGCTCTACCGCGCGATCAACCTGGGTGACGGCGCCATGGTCGTCTCCCTGGTCACGTTGATCGTGATCGTGTTCGTGCTGGCCAACCTGCTGGTGGACCTGCTCTACGCCGTGCTCGACCCGAGGATCCGTTATGCCTGAGCCACAGAAAACCGTCACCGAACACTTCGTGGCCCCGGTCCTGGAAGATCAGGGCCGCGCCGGGATCGAGAACCAGCTTGACGCCAAGCCCAGCAACTTGTGGCGCGACGCCTGGAAGTCTCTGCGCAAGAACCCGATCTTCATCATTTCAGCCTTGCTCATGCTCTTTGTGCTGTTCGTCGTCGCGTTCCCGGGGGTTTTCACCTCCGCGTCCCCGAACAGCAACTGCATGCTCTCCAACGCCAACGGGTCACCCACGGACGGGCACCCGTTGGGTTTCACCAACCAGGGCTGCGACATCTACGCCCGCGTGGTCCACGGGGCCCGAGCCTCGGTGCTGGTCGGGTTCGGCGCCACCCTGGGTGTCCTTGTCCTGGGCGTGATCGTGGGCGGCCTGGCCGGCTTCTTCGGCGGCTGGGTGGACGCGATCATCTCCCGCGTCATGGACATCTTCTTCGCGATCCCGCTGATCCTGGGTGCGATCGTCCTCATGTCCGTTCCGGTCATGCGGCAGAACGCCGGGATCGTCACGTTGGCCATCGTGCTGACCGTCTTCGGATGGCCCCAGATGGCCCGCATCACCCGAAGTGCCGTGCTCGAAGTCCGGCACGCGGAGTTCATCACGGCGGCTCGATCGCTCGGCATGGGCAAGTTGTCCATCCTCTTCAAGCACGTCCTGCCGAACGCCGCCGGTCCGATCATCGTGATCGCCACGATCTCCCTGGGCATCTTCATCGTCGCCGAGGCCACGTTGTCCTTCCTGGGCATCGGGCTTCCGCCGTCGATGCTGTCCTGGGGACACGACATCTCCGCGGCCCAACCCCAGCTGCGCACCAACCCGGAGGCGCTGCTGTGGCCCTCACTCATGCTCTCCGTCACGGTGCTGAGCTTCATGATGCTCGGTGACGCACTGCGCGATGCCCTGGACCCGAAGGGACGTACCCAATGAGCACCTCCACTCGAGTTGAAACCCCGGAGACCGCCGGAGCGACCGAGCGCACACCCCTGCTGGAACTGCGCAACGTCGGCATCACGTTCAAGACCACCACGGGCGACGTGGAAGCCGTCAAGGACACCACCATCACCGTGATGCCAGGCGAGACCGTGGCGATCGTGGGGGAGTCCGGCTCCGGAAAGTCCACTTCGGCGCTGGCCGCGATGGGGCTGCTCCCGTCCAACGGCCGGGTGTCCGAAGGTCAGATCTTCTTCGACGGCGAGGACATCACCCACCCGTCGCGCAAGCGCCTGGAAGCCCTGCGCGGGCGGGAGATCGGCATGGTTCCCCAGGACCCCATGTCCAACCTCAACCCCGTCTGGAAGATCGGTTTCCAGGTCCGCGAGACCCTCAAGGCCAACGGCCTGCCCTCGACCGACGCGGATGTGGCGCAGGCGCTCAAGGACGCTGGACTCTCGGACGCCGAACAGCGCATGAACCAGTACCCGCACGAGTTCTCGGGCGGCATGCGGCAGCGCGCGCTGATCGCGATCGGTCTGGCCTGCGACCCCAAACTGCTCATCGCTGACGAACCCACCTCGGCCCTGGACGTCACCGTCCAGAAGCAGATCCTCAACCACCTGGACCGGCTCACGGACGAGAAGGGCACGTCGGTCCTGCTGATCACCCACGACCTGGGGCTGGCCGCGGAACGCGCCGACCGCGTCGTCGTGATGCAGAAGGGACGCGTGGTCGAGTCCGGGCCGGCGCAGGCGCTGTTGCAGAATCCGCAGCACCCGTACACGCAGGAACTGGTGCGCGCCGTGCCGTCGCTGACCCCAGAGGACATCGGGGCGGAGGACGAGGGCGCGGCCGCGGACGAGATCGTCAGCATCAAGGACCTGGTCAAGGAGTACAAGATCCGCGGCTCCTGGGGCCGTTCCACGCAGTTCCGCGCCGTGGACCAGGTGAGTTTCGGGATCCGCAAGGGCCACACGACGGCGATCGTGGGCGAGTCCGGCTCCGGCAAGTCCACCGTCGCCAAAATGCTGCTGGGCCTGGAGGACATCACCTCCGGGACCATCGAGGTCAACGGCCGGGACATCTCCACCCAGTCCGGCAAGGAGTGGTTCGACTTCCGTCGTCGTGTCCAGCCGATCTTCCAGAACCCGTACGGGTCCCTGGACCCCATGCGCAGCGTGTTCCGCACGATCGAGGAACCGCTGCGGGTCCACAAGGTTGGTGACGTCGCGTCCCGGCGCCAGAAGGTCCATGACCTCCTGGACCGTGTGGCCTTGCCGCGCCAGCTGGGGGACCGGTATCCGAGCGAACTCTCGGGTGGGCAGCGGCAGCGCGTGGCCATCGCCCGCGCGCTCGCCCTGGACCCGGAGATCGTGGTCTGTGACGAGGCGGTCTCCGCCCTGGACGTGCTGGTCCAGGACCAGGTGCTCAAGCTGCTGGGTCAGTTGCAGGAGGATCTGGGCCTGACCTACCTGTTCATCACGCACGACCTGGCCGTGGTGCGCGAGATCGCCCACGACGTCTGCGTCATGGAATCCGGGCGCCTGGTGGAGGTGGGTTCCGTGGAGGATGTCTTCGAGAACCCGCAGCAGGACTACACCAAGCACCTGCTGGACGCGATCCCGGGCAAGGACCTCCTGGAAACGGCCTGACCGCTCCGCCTGAGACTCGCCGAGACCTCCGTTACGGCCCATTCCACCCGGGATTTTGGGCCGTAACGGAGGTCTCGTCGGTCAGAGGATGCCGGATTCGTGGGCGATGACCACCAACTGCACCCGGTCGCGGGCCTGGAGCTTGGCCAGAATGCGGGACACGTGGGTTTTGACCGTGGCCTCCGAAAGCACCAAGCGCTGCATGATCTCCGCGTTGGACAGCCCGTGGCCCACCAGCTCGAACACCTCGCGTTCCCGCGGGGTCAGCTCGTCCAGGCGCGGATCCGCCGGAGCCTGCGGCTTGGGTGGGTCGATGAAGCGCTGCATGAGCCGATGCGTGGTGGACGGGGCGATCACGGCGTCCCCGCGGTGGCACGTGCGGATGGCGGCCAACAGGTCCTCCGGCATGGCGTCCTTGAGCAGGAAGCCGCTGGCCCCCGCCCGGATCCCGTCCAGGGCGTATTCGTCCAGGTCGAAGGTGGTCAACAGGACCACGGTGACCCCTGGGTGCGCGGACAGGATCCGATGCGTGGCCTCCAGCCCGTCCATGACCGGCATACGGATGTCCATGAGGACGACGTCGGGGCCCTCCGCGCGCCCGGCCAGAGAGTCGACCAGGGCCACCGCTTGGGCGCCGTCACCGACGTCACCGACGACGCCGAGGTCGGCCTGGGAGTTGATCAGCATGGAGAAGCCGCTGCGGACGAGGGGTTGGTCATCCACGATCAGCACGCGGATGGGCACCGTGTGGGATTCGGGATCGGGGCTCATGGGAGGTCCTGTCGTTGGTCGTCCGTGGTGACCCATCCCCGGATCACCCACTGGTCAGCATTGTCGCGGGACGGCGTGGCCTCCAACTGCCCGCCGTAGACCCCCAGCCGTTCCGCCAGGCCGCGGAGTCCCTGTCCGGAGGACGGGATCGGCCGGTGCGTCGCATCGTCCGACGGCCCGTGACGATTGGCCGACCTGGAGTCCTGAGCGGCCTGTGAGTCCTGAGCGGCAAGCAGCCCGTCGTTGACCACCTGTGCCTCGGCCCAACCGTGGCCCGAACGCAGCACCACGCTCGCGCCGGTGGCCTTGGGGCAGTGCTTGAGCACGTTGGTCAGACCCTCCTGCACCAACCGGTACAGCGCCAGGGACGCACCGGCCGGCAGGCGGGACAGGGCCTCCGGATCCTCGGGGAGTGTCAGGTCAACCGGGAGCCCGGACTGCCGCACGCCCTGGACCAGATCGGGGACGTCCGCGGTGCCCGGCACGGGGGTGACCTGCTGGGCGTCGTCCGTGCGGAGGACCCCCAACAGGCGCCGCATCTCCGTGAGGGAACCGCGCGCCGTCGTGGAGATCCGTTCCAGGGTTTCGACGGCGGCGGTCGGGTCCGCGGCCGAGGCGTAGCGGGCGCCGTCGGCCTGGGTGATGACCACGGACAGCGAGTGGGCGACCACGTCGTGCATCTCACGGGCGATCCGGGTGCGTTCGTCCTGGGCGGCCAGGCGGACCTCCTGGTCGCGTTCGATCTCCAGCCGGTGCGCCCACGCGGCCAGGGCCTCAGCGCGGTCCGCCAGGGCCTGCGCTCGTTGGGCCTCCGCCTGCTCGCGCTCCCAGCGCACGCGCTTGACGTCACCCAGCAGGTAGGAGGTGATGACCACCAACCACACGAAGGGAGTCATCACCAGCACGGCCATCCACCAGTCGGTGCCGCCGAAGGCGATGGACCCGGGCGCGATCATGGGTTCGGACCACAGCGGGCTGACCAGGGAGACCACTAGGGCCACGACCAGCGCGAGCCCCAGGACCCCCAACCGGTGGGACCGCTGGGACCGCGCGGCCACCCGGTGGATGACCATGGGGACGGCCCAGAACCCCGTGGCAACGGGCCACACGCCCAGCGCCACCGTGGAGATCACGGTGGCCAGGGCCACCAGGAGGGCCGCCGTGACCGGTCGACCGATCCGCAGGTAGACGGGAACCCCGACCAACGCGGCCCCGATGAATTGGCCCCAGCCGCCGGACACGCTGCCCAACACCGTGAAGAACATGAGGACGGAGACCACGACGGCGTTCGTGGCCACCTCGTGCTGCTCGGTCCACCGAGCGATTGCCAGGTGCGGTCTCATCTCGCCTCCGGAACCCGGGTCTGCGCGACGGCCGGTGGCCGCCGCGCAGACCCACGGACGTGTCTCATTCGATCGCGGCCAACCCGGCCACGGGTGAGACCTTCGTGGCCCGCCGGGCGGGCAAGGCAGCCGCGATCAGGGCCGTCAGCCAGGCACCGAGGACGACGGCCACGAGTCCCCACCAGGGTGCCGTGAGCAGCACCGGGATGGTTTTGGTGACCATGGCCGAGATCACCGCCGTACCCAACAACCAACCTGCCACGATACCCACGGCACAGGCAGCGGCGGCGATCACGATGGCCTCGCGCCGGATGGTGGCGCCGAGCTGCCGGCGGGAGAGCCCGAGAGCCCGCAGCAGGGAGTTCTCGCGGGTCCGCTCCAGGACGGACAGGGACATGGTGGAGGCGATGCCCAGGACCGAGACCAGGACGGCCGCGCCCAGCAGCCCCAGGGCCACCGCCAACATGATGTTGAGGATGTCCACGTAGGAGGCCTTCTCGAACGCGGCCGCGCCGATCTCGAAGGCGTTCGTGTCCGTGATCTCCGCGATGTCTCCCAGCGCGGTCTGCGTGGGACGCGAACCGATGCCTCGGGCGAGATCCACGGTGGTCTCACCGGCGCCCTGGGTGACGCCTTCGACGTTGTCCAGACCTGAGATCTTCTCGACGGCGGCGGCGTCCAGGTTCCTGGAGATGGTGACATCCACCGGGCGCGTCTGCTCGAGGTGTTCGAGCACCGACTTCTGGGCGACGGCGTGACCGGTCAACACGGTGGCCACCAGCGTGATGCCGATGAGCAGCGCCGTGGCCGTCGTCGTCGTGCGTGCCGGGTGACGGGAGGCGTTGGCGGAGGCCAGTGCCGACGGCGTGCCGCCCGGGAGCAGCCGCCCCAGGACCGTGACCACGGTCGGCATCCACAAGCGCGAGGTCAGGATGAGACCCAGGCCCGCTGCCGCGCCGGCCCCGATCCCTGCGAGCGGCTGGTTGTGGACCATGGCCGCCCAGGCCAGGACCGAGGCCCCGGCCAGCACCAGAACCACCCCGAGGGCGGTGCGGGCCACGGGCAGGCGGTTGTCGCCCCTGGAACCGCGCATGCCGTCCAACGGGGAGGCCTGCATGGCACGCCGTGCGGGGCCCAGGGAGGCGAGCAAGGTGACGACGACGCCCAGGCCGATGCCGATGGCCAGGTCGCGTGGGCTGACCGCGACGACCACCCAGTCGGGCAGCAGCGGCGACAGGGCGAATGCCACCCCGGTCACGGCGGCCACGCCCAGAACCGAGCTGATCGCACCGATGGCCACGGCCTCCATGACCACGCCGCGCCTCAGCTGCGAGCCTGTGGCACCCATGCACCGCAGGAGTGCCAGCTCCCGAGCGCGCTGGGCCGTGAGCACACCAAAGGTTGTGGTGATCACCAGGAAGGCGACGATCGCAGCCAGCAGGGCGAAGGCCATCAGGAAGGCCAACATGATGTTGCTGTCGCCCGACATCGCCTCCAGCTGTTGGTCGGAGAGCTCCTGCGGGGTCTGGACGTCGACGTCCACGCCCTTGTCCTCCAGCTGCGTCGTGACCCGGTCACGGACCTGCTCCAGATCGGCACCGGGGGAGAGCAGTAGTTGGGTGTCGAATGAGGTTGGCAGGCTGTCGACGCCGCCCGGGACCATGTCCGCGAGCTGGTCCTCGGTGACCCAGGTGTTCATCGAGGCCTCCATCTCCGGTGCGTCCACGATGCCCACCACGCGCAGCTCCGTAGCGGTCGGCGTGGCCTGGTCCGCACCGGCCGAGGGTGCCCCGGGTCCTTGCATAACCGCGGTCACGGGAATCGTCTGGTCGATCGAGAGCCCGCCCCGTTCGGCCAGGTCTGTGCTCACGACCACCTCCCCCGAATCCTGCGCCATTCGGCCCTCAGTGAAATCCCACGGGAAGATCGCGTCATCGGTGGGGGCCGGGGCGGCGTACATCGGGGCGGTGGCCGGGTCCTTGCCCTCGATCTGCGCGGCAACCATGGTCTGTGACCATGCGGTCTGCACGCCGTCGATCTCGGTCAAGGCGTTGACGTCCTCGACGGTGAGACCCTCCGAAGCTTCCATGCTGCCGCCACCCTCGGGCATGGCCACGGAGACCACCAGGTCCGAGTTCTTGGTCATGGCGGTGAGGGTCCCGACCATGGAGGCGTTCAACGTCGAATTGAGAATGAACGCGGCCGAGGCGAAGGCCGCGGAGACGGCCACGCACAGGGCGATCAGCACGTAGCGCGCCCATTGCAGGCGCAGGCGGGACAACACGATGCGACGCATCAGAGCGCGCCCCCTCGGCGTTCGTCGGAGACGATCCGGCCGTCCTGAACCATGATCGTGCGGTCCGTGTAGTCGGCCACCCGGGCGTCGTGGGTCACGACCACCACGGTGTTGCCCTCTTCGTGGACCGTCCGCGCGAGCAGCCCGAGCACTTGGGCCGTGGTCTCCGTGTCCAGAGCACCGGTCGGCTCGTCGGCGATGATGACGTCCGGTTCCGTGATGAGCGCACGGGCGATCGCCACCCGCTGCTGCTGACCGCCCGAGAGCTCATCGGGCCGGTGGTCCAGTCGTTCGGAGATGCCCAGAGCCTCGGCCACGCGCTCCAGGCGCCGGGCCTGCAGCTTCTTGCCCGCCAGGGTGAGCGGCAGTTCGATGTTCTGCCGGGCGGTGAGGACCGGGACCAGGTTGAAGGCCTGGAAGACGAAACCCACGTGCTCGCGGCGGAACTCGGTGAGTTTCTTGTCGTTCATGCGGGTGATGTCCTGCCCACCCACGCGGATGCTGGTCTCCGGTCGGTCGTCGGGGGAGTCCAGACCCGCCAGGCAGTGCACCAGGGTGGACTTACCGGAACCGGAGGGCCCGACGACGGCGGTGAAGGTGCCGCGTTCGATGTGCAGAGAGACGTCATTGAGCGCTGTGACCTTGAGTTCACCGTCGCCGTAGGTCCGGGACACGTGCTCGGCCAGGACGGCCGGAGCGGCCTCTCTCTCGGCCCCAGAGGCCCACGGGGTCTGCGATGGGTCTTGCGTCGTGGTCTGGGAAGTGGAGGTGGCAGAGGTGGTGCTGGAATGCAGAGGGTTGCTTGACATGGCATCCATGGTCCACGGCGGGGTGAGGCCGGCACATCGCCCCGCGGGTCCATCTGTGATGATGACGGGATCATCCCGGGGTATGACGTTCGGACTTGACGCCGTCCCGCGGGTCACGTCACGGCGGACAGTCCTTTGACCATGGCCGCGAGGCCGCCGAGGCCGGCGATCACCAGGGCCAGGGTCCGCGCCTGGAGGGGATTGACCCTGCTTTCGAGCAGCGTTCCGAGGCCGACCCCGCCCAGGACCAGCCCGATGACCACGGGCACCAGCCACCACGGCGGGAGTTGGGGTTGCCCCGTGGCCCCGAGCACCGACTTGGTGAGCACGGAGAACAGGCCCATGGACATGAAGATGGGCTGCAACGTGGCCGCGAACGCCCGTTGATCCCACCGGGTCAGGCGCGCGGCGATCACCATCGCCGGAGCGGCCACACCCGCCGTCGTGTTGAGCATCCCTCCGATCAGACCCGTGACCGGAAGCGCGACCTTGGAGTCCAGGTGGGGCAGGCGCGGGGTCGTGACCGTGAGGACCAAGGCGATCAGCACCAGCAGCCCGATGCCGATCTGCAGCCAGGCGGTGGGCAACACCAGGACCAGCAGGGCTCCCAGGACCGCTCCAGGCAACGCCGTGGCGACGACGACCGCGGCCTTGCGCCACTGCACCCGGTCCCGAACGGAGAGCATGATGGTGAAGCCCGAGACCGTGGTGGTCGCGTTGGTCATGAGCACACCCGCGACCGGCCCCAGGATCAGCGAGAGGACCGGCGTCACCACCAGGCCAACGCCGGTGCCGGAGAGCCGTTGGAGGGTGGACCCGACGACGATCGCCAGGCTCGCCCACAGAGCGGGCGTGAGACTGAGATCAGTCATGCCGCGGCCGGGCCATGTCCACGGCGGATTCGGCCAAGGCCAGCCCCACGCCGTCGTACAGCTGGATCACGACGTCGGCCCCCTGTTCGCGGATCTCGCGCACCTGGTCGTCGTACTGGGCCACGGCGGCCACCACGCCGTCGAACCCGCTTTGGTGCAGGCGGCGGAGTGCTTCCAGGTTGGTGCCGTGGAACGGCATGGCCAGCACCGCGATGTTCACGTGCTCGCTCATCTTGAGGCGGTCCCAGAAATCCGGGTCCGTGGCATCCGCTTCTTCGACCAGATAGCCGTTGGCGGAAAGGGATTCCACGCGTTCGGCACTGCTTTCGACGCCCACCACTCCGTAGCCGAACTGGTCGCGTAGTTCCTCGTAGGCACTGCGACCGATGCGGCCCATGCCCAGCACCACGGCGGTGGCGCCGTCGAGGTCGATGGGGCGTTCGTGGACGTGGACCTTGTCCTCCGGCCACCGGGGCAGCACCCGACGTGCGATGGCCAGGACGGTGTCCCGACGGCGGCCCACCAGGGGCGCGACCACCATGCTCAGGGCCACCGCCACGGTGATCGCGATGAGCCAGGTTTCGGGCAGCATGCCGGCCTCCACGCCGACGGCCGTGACGATCAGCGCAAACTCCGAGTAGTTGCTCAGGGCGAGCCCCGCGAACACCGATGTGCGGCGCCGCAGGCGGTTCATGTGCAGCAACCAGATGTAACCGACGGACTGGGCCGGGAGCAGGAGCATCAACAGCGTGCCCACCAACAGTGCTTCACCCGTGACCACACCCGCGATGCCGATCGAGACGAAGAACGCCACCAGCAGGAGTTCCTTGAGACCCATGAGCAGCCGGGAGAGTTCGCCCGCGGCGGGGTGTCCGGCCATCAGGACGCCCACGATCAACGCACCCAGGTCGCCCTTGAGGCCCAGAGCCCCGAAGAGCGCGTACCCGGGCACCAGGGCCATGGCGACCCCGAACACCGCTTGCATCTCGCCGTGGGGCAGCACGTCCCAGACCTTGCGCAGAACCCAGATCAAGGCGGGTAGGAACACCAACAGGACGGCCCACGGAGAGGGCCAGTGACCGGAGGAAGCCGTGATGAACACGACGGCGGCGACGTCCTGAAGGATCAGGATGCCGATCGCGATCCGCCCGTAGTAGGACTGCGCCTCGGCGTGTTCGTCCAGGATCTTGACCACCAGGACGGTCGAGGAGAACGACAGCGCGAAGCCGATCAACGCCAGGGTCCCCACGTCCTGACCAACCAGCAGTGGCGCGCCGAACAACCCGAGCACCCACATGCCCAGCATGCCGATCGAAATGCTCAGGATCCCGTGCACCCCGGCGGTCTGCCAGACCTCACGGGAGAGCAAGGACCGGACGTCGAGCTTGAGGCCGATGCCGAACAGGAGCAGTGTCACGCCCAGATCGGCGGCGGTGTGCAGCCCGGGCAGCGGCTCGACGTCCAGGCCGTTGAGGATGAAGCCGGCGGCCAGGAATCCGATGAGCGGGGGGAGTCTGACCAGGACAGCCACGAGCCCGGCAAGGAAGATCACCGTCAGATAGACCGCCACGGCTCCCACGTGCTTGCTGACCCCCTTGACGCTCCACGTCTCCGACGTGCACAAAGGGCGGTTCACCCGCCCCGAGAACATCTGGAATCAGGGTAGCGGTGATCACACCGCCCCGTTGTGCCCCAAAGGGTAGACTCTCCGGCGGACCGCTGTGATTCCGACGGCGGATGTGATCGCCCGATCAGTGGTGGTCCACGCTCCTCGCAGTCGAACCCCGCCGGGCGCTGCGAATCCCGGTGCCGCACGACAGGCACCCACCCCATCGAAGAGAGACTTCACACGCATGAGCACTGCCCAGCGAACCGACCTCCGCAACGTCGCCATCGTGGCCCACGTGGACCACGGCAAGACCACCATCGTGGACGCGATGTTGCAGCAGACCAACGCGTTCTCCGCGCACGGTGAGGTCGAGGAACGCGTGATGGACTCGGGTGACCTGGAGAAGGAAAAGGGCATCACCATCCTGGCCAAGAACACCACGGTGTTCTACAACGGCCCCTCGGCCAACGGTGAGAACATCACCATCAACGTGATCGACACCCCCGGCCACGCCGACTTCGGTGGTGAGGTCGAACGCGGTCTGTCGATGGTCGACGGCGTCGTGCTGCTGGTGGATGCCTCCGAGGGACCGCTGCCGCAGACCCGTTTCGTGCTGCGCAAGGCCCTCGAGGCCAAGCTCCCCGTGATCCTGGTGGTCAACAAGATCGACCGCCCGGACGCCCGTTCCGAGGAGGTCGTGGGCGAGTCGATGGACCTGCTGCTCGGCCTTGCCTCCGACATCGCCGAGGACTACCCAGAGATGGACCTGGACGCCGTTCTGGACGTCCCCGTGGTCTACGCCTCCGGCAAGGCGGGCCGCGCCTCCACGGAGAACCCCGGGGACGGCAACCTGCCGGACAACGAGGACCTGGAGCCGCTGTTCAAGACGATCATCGAGCACATCCCCGCTCCCTCCTACGACGACGAAGGCGTGCTCCAGGCACACGTGACCAACCTGGACGCCTCCCCGTTCCTGGGCCGCCTGGCCCTGCTGCGCATCTTCAACGGCACCCTCAAGAAGGGGCAGACCGTTGCGTGGGCACGTTCCAACGGTGAGATGAAGAACGTCCGCATCTCCGAGCTGCTGGCCACCAAGGGCCTGGAGCGCGAACCCGCCGAATCGGCCGGGCCGGGCGAGATCGTCGCCGTCGCCGGCATCGAGGACATCACCATCGGTGAGACGCTCACGGACCCGGAGAACCCGGCCCCGTTGCCCCTGATCCACGTGGACGATCCCGCGATCTCCATGACCATCGGCATCAACACCTCCCCGCTGGCCGGTCGCGTCAAGGGCGCCAAGGTCACCGCGCGGCAGGTCAAGGACCGTCTGGACAAGGAGCTGGTAGGCAACGTGTCCCTGCGGGTCCTGCCGACTCAGCGTCCGGATGCTTGGGAGGTGCAGGGGCGCGGTGAGCTGGCCCTGGCGATTCTGGTGGAGCAGATGCGCCGTGAAGGTTTCGAGATCACCGCTGGCAAGCCGCAGGTCGTGACCAAGGAGGTCGACGGCAAGCTGCACGAGCCCGTGGAGCGTATGACCATCGACACCCCGGAGGAGTTCCTGGGCGCGATCACCCAGCTCATGGCCGCTCGCAAGGGCCGCATGGAGTCCATGACCAACCACGGCACCGGCTGGGTTCGCATGGAGTTCCAGGTGCCCTCCCGCGGTCTGATCGGTTTCCGCACCCGTTTCCTCACGGAGACCCGCGGCGCCGGCATCGCCTCCTCCTACTCGGACGGCTACGAGCCGTGGGCCGGGGAGATCGAGTACCGCACCAACGGTTCGCTGGTCGCCGACCGCGCCGGCGTGGCCACGCCGTTCGCCATGATCAACCTGCAGGAACGCGGCACGATCTTCGTGAAGCCCACGCAGGAGGTCTACGAAGGCATGATCGTGGGTGAGAACGCCCGTGCCGATGACATGGACGTCAACATCACCAAGGAGAAGAAGCTCACCAACATGCGCTCCTCCACGGCGGACAACTTCGAGAACCTGACCCCGCCCAAGATCCTCACCCTCGAGGAATCCTTGGAATTCGCCCGTGAGGACGAGTGCGTGGAGGTCACCCCGGAGGCGATCCGCATCCGCAAGGTGATCCTGGACGGCAACGAGCGCGTCAAGGCTGCTCGCCAGCGGGCACGTGCCTGAGCTTTCCCCCTCGGCCGACGCAACGCCGTCGTACCCACAGCAGGGTACGGCGGTGTTGCCGCATGCGCGGCGTTCCCTGCTGCCCGAGGGACAGGGAATCCACGGTGCGCGGGTGCTCTACGTCCACGCCCACCCCGACGACGAAACGGTGGTCACGGGTGCCTCGATCGCACAGCTGGCGCGCGGTGGGGCCGAGGTTCACCTGCTGACCATGACCCGTGGCGAACGGGGGGAGGTCATCCCGGAGCTGCTGCGGCACCTGGAGGTGGGGCAGCCGGCCAACAACGACGACGGCACCGCGTTGGGGGAGTACCGCATCCACGAACTGGCCGCGGCCTGTGCTGCGTTGGGTGTGCGCAACCAGGTGTTCGCGGGGCGGGCCCCGGCCATCGACCCGTCCGTCGGGTTGAGCAACGGGCGGGACCGGTATCTGGATTCCGGCATGTCCTGGGGGCCCGACGGCCGTGCCCGGGCGGCCGCGGACGTGTCGTCGGCCGCGCTCACGGCAGCGCCGGTGGAGGAGGCTGCGGCGCACGTCGCCGCGGCCATCCGCTCCCTCCGGCCCGCGGCCGTGGTGACTTACGACGACGACGGCGGCTACGGCCACCTGGACCATATCCGCACCGCGCAGGTGACCCTGCGGGCCGTGGAGCTGGCTCGCACCGCCGGGGCCGGTGGGGACGGCTGGAACGTGCCGCTGACCTGGGCGATCGAGGGCGAGTTCTCGTCCGAGGACAACCGGGTCCAGGCAGTGGTCGAAGCCGGACCCGCGGGCCTGGCCGCCAAGCGCGCCGCGCTGGAAGCCCACGAGACGCAGGTGACCCTGCCCGCGGATCCCGCCGATCTGACCTTCCGGTTCTCCAACGGGGTGCCGCAGAAGATCAGCGGCGTGGAGACGTTCCGGCTGCTGCGCGGAGACCCGGACGTGGTGCCTTCCTCGTCGGATGGAGCAGCCGGTTCTGCCGGACTTCCCGGTTCCGCCCGGGCCTCCCGCGCGGGTCGCCATCCACTGGAACAGGCCTCCCTGCCGGTGACCCTCACCGTTGCGGTTGTGGGTGGCCTGCTGGCGGGGATCCTGGGCACGGGGGTGCACGGGAACATCTGGCGTCCCGTGCAGGGCCTGACCATTCCGTGGGGTGTGGTGTTGGCACTGGCGTTGCTGACCAGCATGTCCGTGTGGGCGGGAACCACCACGCGCCGCATCTGGGCCGCCGCGGTGCCCGGGATGGTTGCCTACGTGGTCGCCTTCGTCCTGGCTTTCGGGCGCTCGGACTCCCCGCTGATCGTGATGACCACGGATTCGGCGATCGGCCTGGTCGGCTGGGCCTGGTTCGTCGGGATCCTGCTGTCCACCTTCGTGTCCGTGCTTGTGGTGGGCCGTTGGTGGCGCAGGCGCCGTCGCGAACACGTGCCCGCCGCGCCGAAACCGCAGTTCGATCGCCCCTGATGCCGACTGCGCAGTTTGATCGCCCCTGAACCGTTCAGGAGCGATCAAACTGCGCACTCGGCAGCGAAGCCGGCTCAGTCGCGGGGGCGTCGAGGCGGCGGGGGAGGAACACGCTTGGCCAGACGGACGGCCTCCCACGGGATCCTGACCTCACCCTGCCGGGTGTCCAGGACCAGAGGGTCCCCTTGACCGGGGTCATGGCCGCCGTCGTTGTCGGAGAGAAGGCTCGGAGACGAGACCGGAGCCACGATCGAGCCGATGGAGTCGGTGAACTTTTTCCCGGACGTGTTCCCGTCGGGAAGTGCCCAACGCACCGTGACGCGCGTTCCGACGGGGAGGGAGCGAAGCAGTGCGACGGCGGGTACGGAGGTGTTCACGCAGCCACGGTAGCCGGATGTTTCCTACATGACATTCCGTCTTGGGCCTCTTGGGCAACGCCGTAGGATGGTCCGGAACCAACCGTGAGAAAGGATCGCGAGCTTTATGACGTACGTGATCGCCCAGCCTTGTGTCGACGTCAAGGACAAGGCTTGTGTGGAAGAGTGCCCCGTCGATTGCATCTACGAAGGTGAGCGCTCGCTGTACATCCACCCGGATGAGTGCGTGGACTGCGGCGCTTGCGAACCCGTGTGCCCGGTGGAAGCCATCTACTACGAGGACGACACCCCCGAGGAATGGGCGGAGTACTACAAGTACAACGTCGAGTTCTTCGACGACCTCGGTTCGCCCGGCGGTGCCGCCAAGCTCGGCAACACGGGCAAGGACCACCCCGGTATCGCCGCGCTGCCGCCGCAGAACCAGGACTGACACGTGACGGATTCGCCGCGCGCCTTCGGCCTGTCCCTGCCCGAATACCCGTGGGAGGCCATGGCGCCTTACCGGCGTACCGCGCAGCAGCACCCGGACGGCGTGGTGGACCTTTCCATCGGTACGCCAGTCGACCCCACGCCGTTGGTGGTTCAGGACGCGTTGGCCGCCGCGGCGGACGCGCCCGGTTACCCGACGACGCACGGCACCGCCGCTCTGCGCGAGGCGATCGTTGGCTGGTGTGCCCGACGCCGCGGTGTGGCGGGGCTCAGCCCGGAGCAGGTCATGCCCACGGTCGGGTCGAAGGAACTGGTGGCCTGGTTGCCGCTGCTGCTCGGCCTGCGCGCCGGTGACGTGGTGGTTCGCCCCACGGTGGCTTATCCGACCTATGACATCGGCGCTCAGATCGCCGGTGCCGAGCACGTGGCGGCGGACGATCTGGACGAACTCGACGACGACGTGCGTTCGCGCGTGCGGTTGGTCTGGGTCAATTCGCCCGGGAACCCGACGGGCATCGTGCGCTCCGCCGAGTCGCTCAAGAAACTTGTGGACCAGGCCCGGGCGCTCGGCGCCGTCGTCGCCTCCGACGAGTGCTACGCCGAACTCGGCTGGGGTGACTGGGATGTCGAGCGCGGTGGGACGCGCGTGCCGTCCGTGCTGGACCCTGAGGTCAGCGGGGGAGACCTGTCCCTGCTGTTGAGCGCGTACTCGCTGTCCAAACAGTCCAACCTCGCCGGTTACCGGGCAGCCTTCCTGGCGGGTGACCCGGAGCTGATGAAGGATCTGGTCAACTCCCGCAAGCACGCAGGAATGATCGTGCCCGCGCCGGTCCAGGCCGCCATGCAGACGGCGCTGAACGACGACGCCCACGTTGCCGCTCAGAAGGCCCTCTACCGTGGCCGCCGGGAGCGACTGTTGCCTGCCCTGCAAAGTTTCGGCCTGGCGGTCGAGCACTCGGAGGCCGGGTTGTACCTCTGGTGCCGACCGACCGGTTCACAAGAGGACACGTGGAACACCGTGGGGCGGTTCGCCGACCTTGGCATCGTCGTGGGCCCCGGCGTGTTCTATGGTGACGCGGGCTCGGGATACGTGCGGGTGTCCCTGACCGGCTCCGACGAGCGGATCGACGCCGCGGTCCATCGGCTGAACGGCGCCTGAGGCCCGCTCGGACGATGCCCCAGGTCTGGCCCCGGACACGTTGGGACGGGGTTTCCGGCGCTGTCCGCCGTGGGCGCAGAATTGGCACGTTCCCAGGACAAGCGAGTAAGTTGGACTACAGCGATCCTGTGTCCTGAGGCACTCGTGTGACCGATACACCGTTGTGTCGGCCATCTCTCTCAGCACCGACGCCGAACTCACATCATGGGGAGCGCCGGAACCACGCACGACCTACAGGGTCAACGATCGACGAACTATCACCGCGGAGGACATTCATGAGCGAGTCTGCACATGACGCCAAGAACGTTCAGTTGAACTACGAGGGCGGAACCCTCGACCTGCCCGTTCTTGAGGCCACCGAAGGCAACAACGGCTACGGCGTCAGCTCGCTGCTCAAGGACACCGGCAACGTGGTGTTCGACCCCGGTTTTGTGAACACGGCCAACGCTCGTTCGGCCATCACCTACATCGACGGCGCCAACGGCATCTTGCGCTACCGGGGCTACCCGATCGAGGAGCTCGCGGAGAAGTCCAACTTCGTGGAGGTCGCCTACCTGCTGATCTACGGCGAGCTGCCGACTCCCGAGCAGTACCAGGACTTCGAGCATCGCATCACCACGCACACGATGGTGCATGAGGACCTCAAGATGTTCTTCAACGGGTTCCCGCGCTCGGCCCATCCCATGCCGGTGCTGTCCTCTGCGGTCTCCGCGCTGTCCACGTTCTACGCGGATTCGCTGGACCCGCACGACCCGCAGCAGGTGGAGATCTCCACCATCAGGCTTCTTGCCAAGGTGCCCACTCTCGCGGCTTACGCGTACAAGAAGTCCGTGGGGGAGCCCATGCTCTACCCCCACAACGAACTGAACTACTCCGAGAACTTCCTCCGCATGTGCTTCGGTGTACCGGCCGCCAATTACGAGGTGGACCCGGACATGGCCAAGGCCTTGGACATCCTGCTCATGCTGCACGCGGATCACGAGCAGAACTGCTCGACTTCGACCGTGCGCCTGGTCGGTTCCTCCGAGGCCAACATCTTTGCGTCCGTCTCCGCGGGTGTGAACGCCCTCTACGGCCCGCTGCACGGCGGCGCCAACGAAGCCGTGCTCAAGATGCTCGGCCAGATCCAGAACGAGGGCATGGACCCCGACACGTTCATGGAGAAGGTCAAGAACAAGGAGGACGGGGTCAAGCTCATGGGCTTCGGCCACCGCGTGTACAAGAGCTACGACCCCCGCGCCCAGATCATCAAGGGTTACGCCCACGACATTCTGGGCAAGCTCGGTGGCAACAACGAGATGCTGGACATTGCCCTGAAGCTCGAGGAAAAGGCTCTGGCGGACGACTACTTCGTGGAGCGCAAGCTCTACCCGAACGTCGACTTCTACACCGGCCTGATCTACAAGGCCATGGGCTTCCCGGAGCGCATGTTCACGGTCCTGTTCGCGATCGGTCGTCTGCCGGGCTGGATCGCCCAGTGGCGGGAGATGATCGAGGATCCGGAGACCAAGATCGGCCGCCCGCGCCAGCTCTACGTGGGCGAAGGCGAACGCCACTACCCCCAGCGCTGAGGCCCCGGCCCCACCTCACCCGCTGACTTCGGGGTTGTTCCGCCTATTCGACCGAATAGGCGGAACAACCCCGAAGTCAGCGCAGGGGGAGGGAGAGGATTCGGCTGTCAGCCCTCGTAGCCGTTGGGATTGTTCTTCTGCCAGTTCCAGTGGTCGCGGCACATGGTGTCCATGTCCCGGTCGGCGGACCAGCCCAGATCGGCCAGCGCAGCGGAGGCATCCGCGTAGGTCGTGGCGGCGTCGCCGGGGCGGCGGTCCACGATCTCGTACGGGATCTCCACACCGGAGGCCTTCTGGAACGCGTCGCGCACCTCCAGGACGGAGTACCCGTGCCCGGTGCCCAGGTTCCAGACCTTGAGCCCGCCGTTGGCGGCCAGCCAGTCCACGGCCTTGACGTGTCCGTCGGCCAGATCGACCACGTGGATGTAGTCACGCACACCGGTGCCGTCGGGAGTGGGGTAGTCGTTGCCGAAAACCCGCAGCTTCTCGCGCCGCCCCACGGCCACCTGGGCCACGAACGGCATCAGGTTGTTCGGGATGCCGCGCGGGTCCTCGCCGATGCGCCCCGATTCGTGCGCGCCCACCGGGTTGAAGTAACGCAAAAGCGCCACGTTCCAGCGGTCGTCGGCGGCGGCCAGATCGGTCAGGATGTCCTCGATCTGCTCCTTCGTGCGCCCGTACGGGTTGGTGGCGTCCTTGTCGACCTTCTCCGTCAGCGGCATGGTCTCCACCTCGCCGTACACGGTCGCGGAGGAGGAGAACACGATGGTGCGGCAGTCGTTGTCCTCCATGGCGTGCAGCAGGTTCAGCGTGCCCGCCACGTTGTTGGTGTAGTACCACAGCGGCTTCTCGGAGGACTCGCCCACGGCCTTCAGCCCGGCAAAGTGGATCACGGCCTCCGGCTTCCAGGTCTCGAAGACCCGGTTGAGCGCGGGGACGTCCAGGAGGTCGACCTGCTCGAACCCCAGGGTTTCCTTCCCCGCCAGCTCATGCACCCGCTCCAGGGAAGCCTGGGAGGAGTTGGCCAGGTTGTCCAGCACGACGACGTCGTGCCCGGCTTCGAGCAGGGACAACACGGTGTGCGAGCCGATGTATCCGGTCCCGCCGGTGACGAGAATTCGCATGAAACGCCTTTCTGTTGGTGTGGCTCGGAAGGTGGCGGACGATCCCCGTGCCCGCCGGCCGCCAGCCGATCAGTTCTTGTGCAGAGCCTCGTTGAGTTCCACGGTGCGTCCGGCGCGGGGGAGGACCTCCACAGCACCGGTCTGCGAGTTGCGGCGGAACAGCAGGTTCGCAATTCCAGAGAGGTCCACGGCCTTGACCACACGGGCGCCGTCGTTCTCCGTGCCGCCGTCGGGTCCGGTGGCCCCGTTGCCCAGGACGGTCACGCGCGTGCCGGCGGTGACGTAGAGGCCGGCCTCCACCACGCAGTCGTCCCCGAGTGAGATCCCCACGCCCGCGTTGGCGCCCAACAGGACGCGCTCGCCCAGCCGGATGCGCTGCTTGCCGCCCCCGGAGAGCGTGCCCATGATCGAGGCGCCGCCGCCGATGTCCGTGTGATCACCGATGACCACGCCGGCCGAGATGCGGCCCTCCACCATGGCGGAGCCCAGGGTCCCGGCATTGAAGTTCACGAAACCTTCGTGCATGACCGTCGTGCCCTCCGCCAGGTGCGCACCCAGACGGATCCGGTCCGCGTTGCCGATCCGCACACCGGTGGGCACGACGTAGTCGACCATGCGGGGGAACTTGTCCACGGACAGGACCGTGACGTTGCCGCTGGCCCGCAGTCGCAGGAGGGTGAACTGCAGTTCCTCCGCCAGGACCGGGCCGCGCGAGGTCCAGGCGACATTGGCCAGTAGCCCGAAGATCCCGTCCAGGTTCAGGGTGTTCGGCTGGACCAGGCGGTGGGAGAGCAGGTGGAGGCGGAGGTAGGCGTCGGCCGCGTCCTTGGGCGCCTCGTCCAGATCGATCACCCGTTCCAGGATTTCCGCGGTGACGTTGCGCTCGGCGTCGGGCACTGCGGCACCGCGCAGGTCGGCGTCCAGGGACGTGTCAGCCTCCCGGGCGAGGACCGGGTTCGGGTACCAGACGTCCAGGATCGTCCCGGCCTTGGGGCCCTCGGCGACAACCGTGGCCAGGCCCAGGCCGGCAGCGTAACGGGGGGCATCTGAATGTGTGGAAGTCATGGGGTCCATCCTACGGACAGCACCCGGTTAGGGTGGTCGGATGACGACCGCGCGCACGGTGCCACAAGTGCCCACACCTCCCGCCTTGGACTTGACGGCCGATCCGGCTGAGCTCACCGCAGCGTTGATCGACGTCGAATCCGTCTCCGGTAACGAGGGACCCTTGGCCGATGCCGTGGAGGCTGCCCTGAGGTCGTATCCGAATCTGCGCGTCCACCGCGACGGCGATGCGATCGTGGCCCGCACGGAGCTGGGCCGTTCGGAGCGGGTGGTGCTCGCGGGCCACCTGGACACCGTTCCGCTGCCGAGCGTTGAAGGCTCGCGGGGGACGGTGCCGTCGTCGTGGTCCGGAACCGACGCCGACGACGACCGGGTCCTGTGGGGGCGCGGGGCCACGGACATGAAGGGCGGCGTGGCGGTCCAACTGGCCCTGGCGGCTTCCCTGACCGAACCCAACCGCGATGTCACGTACGTCTTCTACGACCACGAGGAAGTGGACTCGGCCAAGTCGGGTCTGGCGCGGTTGTACCGCAATGCCCCGGAAATGTTGGAGGCGGATTTCGCGGTGCTGTTGGAACCGACCAACGGGACCGTGGAAGGCGGATGCAACGGGACGCTGCGGTTCACGATCGACCCCGCGGGGCTGGCCGCCCACTCAGGGCGTGCCTGGCGGGGCGAGAACGCCATCCACAAACTCGCCGACGTCCTGAGCGTCCTGGCCGAGTACGAGCCCCGGGAGATCGAGGTCGAGGGACTGGTCTACCGCGAAGGCCTCAACGCCATCCGCATCCAGGGCGGGGTTGCGGGCAACGTGATTCCCGACGCCGCCCGGGTCGAGATCAATTACCGATTCGCCCCCGACAAGTCCTTGGACCAGGCGCAGGAGCACTGCCGGGAGCTGTTCCCCGGACACGAACTGACCTTCGTGGACCTCTCACCGGCGGCGCGGCCGGGACTGGACCGTCCTTCCGCCGCGGCCTTCGTGGACGCCGTCGGGCAGGAACCGCAGCCCAAGTACGGGTGGACGGACGTGGCGCGGTTCTCCGAGAAGGGGGTCCCCGCCGTGAACTTCGGCCCCGGGGACGCCCTGCTGGCACACACCGACGACGAGCACGTCACCGCTGCAGCCATTCGGGACTGTCACCGGGCGCTGGAGAACTGGCTGACCGCCTGACCGCGGCCCTGGGAGTGAGGGAGGCTCTTCTGCCCGAGCAGTGCAGCGCGGGCAGGAGAGCGACTGGTCACCGAGCGGCCGGTGCCACGGCGGCGGGCGCGGGCGCGACCGTGGGTTTGGTGCGTCCCGAGGTCCGGTAGCTCAGGAACCCGGAGAGCCATTGGGCCAGGGAGGTCAGGGCGAAGTTGATGACCACGAAGATCACCGCGGCCATGAGCAGCGTTTGGAGAATGTTCCCGTCGCCCGAACCCAGCCGCCGGGCCGAGGCGAGCAATTCGGGGTACGTGATGATGTAGCCCAACGCGGTGTCCTTGAGGATCACCACGAACTGGCTCAGGAGCGACGGCAGCATGGCGGTCAAGGCCTGCGGCAGGAGAATGCTGCGCAACGTCTGGGACTCGGTGAGCCCCACGACCAGTCCGGCTTCACGTTGCCCCCTGGGCAGCCCGTGCACGCCCGAACGGATCAGTTCCGCGATCACGGAGCCGTTGTAGAACATGAGTGCCAGGACCACGGCCCAGAACGGGGTCTCCGTGGGTTGAACGATTCCAGTCCGTCCGATCCCCAGGTAGAAGAAGATCATCATGACCAGCACGGGGACCGCGCGGAAGAACTCGACCACCACAGTGGAGACGGCGCGGACCACGGCCAGGGAGGACAACCGCCCCACGCCGAAAACCAGCCCGAACACCACGGACAGCACCACGGCCAGGCCAGCGGCCTTCAACGTGGAGAGGATGCCGGGCAAGAAGAAGTTCTCCCAGGACCGTGCGGTGAACAGCTGCGTCCACTTGGTCGCCTCCAGCTGGCCCTGGTCCGCCAACTTGCCCAGGACCACCCAGGCCAGGGCTGCCACAAGAAGGAGCCCGACAACGTTCAGGACCAGGGTGATGACCCGGCCGCGCGGACCTTGGACGTCGAACAGGACGTTCTGAGCATTCGAAGCCATCAGCGCACCACCGCAAACTTCCGTGAGGCCCATGTGGTCAGCAGCCCCACCGGGACCACGATGAGCACGAAGCCCACAGCCACGGTCAGGAAGACTGCAATGATCACGTCGGGCCGGAACTCGATCATGGTCTTCATCAGGGCGGAGATCTCCGTCACGGAGGCCGCGGCGGCCACCGTGGTGTTCTTGGTCAGGGCGATCAGCGTGTTGCCCAGCGGGGTGATCGCACCGCGCAACGCCTGCGGGAAGATGATCATCCGTGCCGAGGGGAGGAACCCCAGACCGATCGCCCGGGCGGCTTCGGCCTGCCCGACGGGCACGGTGTTGACCCCGGAGCGGATGGCCTCGCACACGAACGCCGCGTGATACACCGTCAGGCCGATCACGGCGTAGCGGAAGAAGTTCTGGTTGAAGTCCGCGCTCAGATTGATCTGCAGCTGGCTCCACACACCGAGCACCAGGAAGACCAGGATGATGGTCAGCGGGGTGTTTCGGATCGTATTGACGTAGGCCGCTCCCATCCACCGCAGGGAGGCGATGGGCGATATGCGCATCAGCGCCAGGACGCTGCCCAGCACCATTGACCCGATCGCGGCGAAGAAGGTCAGTTTGATGTTGACCCAGAACGCGGCGGCCACGTCGAACTGTTGGAACAGACTCGCGAAGTCGGCGAAGTAACTACTCACGATGCCTCTCGAAGGCTGGAGGTGGTCAGGGACACCGGGTGTGCGCGGAACTTGCGGCCACGTCGCGGCCCGTGGTTCGAGGGACCTGAGGGTGCCGTGAGGTCCCGGCACCCTCAGGCGGGTCAGGAGGCGCAGGCCTCAGGCGTGGGCGGGTTGAGGTCCTTGTTGTAGGAGTAGTCAGCGCCCTCGGTGTTGGAGGTCACGGCTTCCTCCCACGCGCCGTCGTCGATCATCTTCTCGATCGCGGCGTTGATGTCCTCGCACTTGTCCGAGCCCTTGGGCAGGCCGACGCCGTACTTCTCCTCGGAGAAGGTGTTGCCGACCACGCGGAACTTGCCCTTGTTGGCATCCGTGGAGGCCAGACCGGCCAGGATGATGTCGTCGGTGGTCACGGCGTCCACGCCGCCGGAGCCGAGCATGGTCACGCAGTCCGCGTAGCCGCTCTGCTCCACCAGGTTGACCCCGGGGACCTCTTCCCGGACGTTCTCCGCGGAGGTGGAGCCGGTGACCGAGCACAGGTTCTTGCCGGCCAGGTCCTCGGGGCCCTTGATCGAATCGTCGTCGGAACGCACCAGCAGGTCCTGTCCGGCCACGAAGTACGGGCCAGCGAAGTCCACGGATTCCTTGCGCTCGTCCGTGATGGAGTAGGTCGCGAAGATCATGTCCACCTGGTTGTTGGAGAGCATGTTCTCGCGGTTGGCCGACGGGGACTCGACCCATTCGATCTGGTCCTCGGAGTAACCGAGTTCCTTGGCCACGTACTTGGCGACCTCGACGTCGAAGCCCGTGTACTCGCCACCATCGGCGTAACCCAGACCCGGCTGGTCGTACTTGATGCCGATGCGCAACGTGTCGCCGTCGCCACCGGCCTGATCGCCGCCACCACCGCCGCAGGCGGACAGCGTCAGGGCGGCCGCGGCTGCGATGGCGGCCACGCTGTAGAGCTTGTTCTTGTGGTGCATTGTTCTCCCGATCTCGAATGAGGGTGTGAGGGTTCCGGCGCCGCCGGGCGGCGCTGCCGGGTGAAGGATCGTTCGGGCCCCGACGACGACGTCGGGGACCTAGAGCGTCAGTGGTTCAGGATCTTGCTGAGGAAGTCCTTGGCTCGGTCGGACTGCGGGTTGGCGAAGAACTCCTCCGGGGTGTTCTGTTCGACGATCTGGCCGTCGGCCATGAACACCACGCGGTCCGCGGCGCGCCGGGCGAAGCCCATTTCGTGGGTCACGACGATCATCGTCATGCCCTGTTTGGCCAGCGTGGCCATGGTGTCCAGGACCTCGTTGATCATTTCCGGGTCCAAGGCGGAGGTGGGTTCGTCGAAGAGCATGACCTTGGGGCTCATGGCCAGGGCGCGGGCGATCGCCACGCGTTGCTGCTGACCACCCGAAAGCTGCGCGGGGAGCTTGTCCGCCTGGTTGTCAACGCCCACACGCTTGAGCAGTTCCATCGCGCGCTCTTTGGCTTCCGAGGAGGACTTCCCGCGGACCTTCATGGGACCGAGCGTGACGTTCTGCAACACGGAGCGGTGCGCGAACAGGTTGAAGGACTGGAAGACCATCCCGACGTCGGCCCGGAGTTTGGCAAGAGCCTTGCCCTCCTTGGGCAGCGGCTTCCCGTCGATTCGGATTTCCCCGTCGTCAATGGTCTCGAGCCGGTTGATCGTGCGGCACAGGGTGGACTTGCCGGAACCGGACGGGCCGATGATTACGACGACTTCGCCGCGGCGCACGTCCAGGTTGATGTCTTTGAGCACGTGCAGGCTGCCGTAGTGCTTGTTCACATTGGTGACCTGAACCAGGACCTCGCCGGTCTCAACGGCGATCGGGCTGGTGGCGGTGCTCACTGTCTCGTTGGGCATGAGAGAAAGATAGTGGAAAAAATCACATTGTGATGACGTTCACGTCTCCGAATTGTGAAATGGACCGACTCACGGTGCCGCGGCGGGTTCGGCGCGAAGGAGACCCTGTTTGGGAGGGGCCTGCCGCTACCGTGTAAACCATGACGTCGAACGGATCAGAGACTTCCCCATCAACCGGGTCCGGGGCATCGCGGGAGAGTCCCCGGCCCGACCGAAACAAGTTCCGACACAAGGGACCGATCATCCTTCGCGGACGGGAGCTGCAGCGCAGCACCTCCGATCAACGATTCCTCGAACCCGAGGTCGTGGCGGGCAGGGCCCCCGGGGACTTCACCCGAACAGATCCCTGGCGGGTGCTGCGGATCCAGTCCGAGTTCGTGGACGGGTTCGACACCCTGGCACGGTTGGGCCCGGCGATCTCCGTCTTCGGTTCGGCACGGATCCAGGAGTCCTCTGCCGAATACGCCATGGCCCGCGAGGTGGGGCAGGAACTCGGCAAGGCGGGCTACACGGTGATCACCGGCGGTGGGCCGGGCGTCATGGAGGCGGCCAACCGGGGCGCCCACGACGTGCAGGCCAGCTCCGTGGGACTGGGGATCGAGTTGCCGCACGAGCAGGGCATGAACCCCTACATCGACCTGGGCATCAACTTCCGCTACTTCTTCGTCCGCAAGACGATGTTCGCCAAGTACTCGCAGGGATTCATCGTGCTGCCGGGTGGATTCGGGACCATGGACGAACTCTTCGAGTCCCTCACCCTGGTGCAGACCGGCAAGATGACGCGGTTCCCGGTGGTTCTGATGGGTGGGAAGTTCTGGGCACCGCTGGTGGACTGGATCAAGGACAGCTTGGTACGTGAGGGCATGATCTCCCCTGAGGACCTGGACCTGTTGTACGTCACCGATTCGCCGAGCGAGGCGGTGACGGTCATGCGGGAAGCACACGAGCGTCGTAACGAAGAACTGCGGGCCAAGGCGCGACGAGCGGGTTCGGATTTCGACCCGGAGGAGTTCCTGGAAGGCGACGCCCCGTGAATCAGACCGCCCCCACTCGCGTCCACGTGTGGTTAGGGGCCGTAGGGGCGCGTGCCGCCGGGCTGTTCATGAGTGCACCGTGGTGGGCGCAGGCCCTGATCATCTGGTTGGCCTCCCGCCTCTGGGGTTTCGTGCTCTTCAGTGTGGTGGACCGCCAGGCACCGGATGGGCCCTGGGGTCAATCGCCCCTGGGGTACTCGTCCTTCGTCTCCATCTGGGACGGCCAGTGGTACGAGAAGGTTCACGACGCGGGATACCCCACCGAACTCCCGCGGAATGCGACGGGGACCGTGGCGGCCAACCAATGGGCGTTCTACCCGCTGTTTCCCATGGTGGTCCGGTTGATCACGGGGGCGACGGGCCTGCCCTGGGAGTTCGCCGGTCCGACGGTCGCTTTGGTTGCGGGATTCGCGGCTGCCCCGCTGATTCTCGGCCTGTTCCGGGAGTTCCTTGGCTCTCGTGACGCCCTGTGGGCGTTGGCCGTGGTCGCCTTCGGGCCGGCGTCGCCCGTGCTGCAGACCGCCTACGCGGAGTCACTGCACCTGGCACTGCTGGCCGCAGCCCTGTTATTGGTCCTGCGTGGACACTCCGTGGCCGCCGCGGGAACGATCCTGCTCATGTGCCTGACACGACCCGCCGGTGTCCCGTTCGCAGCGGCGTTGGGACTGACCTGGTTCATCAGGTCCGTCCTGAGGGTCGGAGGGGGACGCCCCGGGGGTCTCACCGGCTGGCTGCGGTTGCTCGACAAATGGTTCTGGTTGGCGCTGTGGTCCTGTGGCTGTGCGTTGTTGTGGCCGGCATTGGCGTGGTGGGCCACGGGTGAAGTTGGGGCCTACACGGACACGGAAACGGCCTGGCGCGGCACGTCTCTGGTGCCTTTTGAGCCGTGGCTGCGATTGGGGAACCGGTTCTTCGGGGTCGGCCTGGGTTGGCTGGCGGTCCTGGTGCTCGTGGGGCTGTTCGCCCTGATCGTGACCACCCGCGTGGTTCGGGAGACCTTGCCGTTGATCGCCTGGATGTGGGTGGTCTGCTATGCGGTATACCTGCTGGCCTTCCTGCACCCGCAGTCCTCGACCTTCCGGTTGCTCATTCCCGTCTTCGTGGTTGCGGCGCCGTTGGTCGCGGTCAGCGAATCCAAGGCCTACCGGTGGGGACTCGTGATCGTGGGGGCGCTGTTACAGCTTGTGTGGGTCGGTTACCTGTGGCAGTGGTCCCCGCTGCCCCAGGGCGGCGACTGGCCCCCGTGATTCGCTTTCCGCCGTCGTCCCCGCTCGCCACGGGGCCACGACGAACGGGCACCCGGGCTGTCTGCCCCGCCTCACCACCCCGGAGGGGAGGGGCTCGGTTCCGGTAAGATGACGGAGAACACCCTTCGATGACAGGAGAACAACCAATGGCGGCTATGAAGCCGAGGACTGGTGACGGTCCCATGGAGGTCACCAAGGAAGGCCGCAGCCTGATCATGCGAGTCCCGCTGGAAGGCGGTGGTCGCCTCGTCGTCGAGCTGAAGGCCGATGAAGCGGCAGAGCTCAAGGGATGCCTGGAAGGCGTCACCTCCTGATCGCAACCCCTTGATGCCATCGGCCCGAGGCCGGGATCAAGGTCCCGGTGGCCCGGACGACAAAGGCCCTCACCGCACCGCGGTGAGGGCCTTTGCACGTGACGATCAGCGTTTGACAGCCACCAGGAGTCCGGATCCCGGCGTCAGGATCGCCGACTGGAAACGTTCGTCCTCACGGAACAACCGGTGGATCTCGCGCTGCACCCGCGTGGACTCCTCGCGGATCACGGGATCGGGGACCTTGTCCTGATCCAACGTGTCCTGAACCAACAGGGTGCCCCCGGGGCGGAGCATCCGCGTCGCCTCGTCCACATAGAGCAGTGTGTTCGCGGCATCCGCGTCCAGGAAGACCAGATCGTAGGCCTCCGTGGTCAGCCGCGGGAGGACCAGGGAAGCGCGGCCGGAGATGGTCCGGACCCGGTTCCCCGCCACCCCCGCCTCGCGGAAGGTGTCGCGAGCAGCCCGGAGCGCGCGGACGTCGGTGTCAATGGTGGTCAGGACCGTGCCGTCGGGCAGGCCCCGAAGAATGGCCGTGCCCGAGACCCCGGCGCCGGTACCGACCTCGACGGCGGAGCGCGGCTTGGCTGCGGCTGTGAGAACCGTCAACGCGGCGGCCACGCCCGGGGTCACAGATCGAATGTTCAAGGCCGTGGCGCGCTCGCGGGCCCGCAACAGCACCTCGTCCTCCCGAGGGTACGCCTCGGCATAGGACCAGCTGGTGGTCTTGCCCCGGCCCATCCACACCTCCCGGTCTGCAATGTCGTCTCTGCGGTGATGTCTGTGTGTCGCGGTCTCTGCTCGGGCTCGGCGCAGTGGGCGCCGCGCGGGAGTTCACACGCTCTGAGCATCCTACTCGTCCGCCCGTGGGGCCCGGATGTGGGGCGGGATCGCGGGCAGCTTCCAGCCCCCGCACAGGTTGGCCGGTGAGCATGGTGGTGTTCCCGTCTGATCGTGCCGACGGCCTTCACGGGCCGAGATGCCCACACATGGATTGACTCAAGGTGCACAAGGTCTTCTGGTCCCACCGCATCGTGGTGACGTCACTGGCGGTGTCCGCGCTGCTCGTCGCCGGCATCGCACTCTCGGGGTGGTACGTCGGCTCCCGGGGGGCCGCGAACTCGGGTGGCTCGCCCACGGTCTCGGGCTCCACCTGGGTGGGGCCGCAAGGGTTGGTTCACACCCAGAACTCCGACGTCGACAGCTTGCGCGACGAAGGATGGACCCTGCCACTGGTCGGCCTCACCGGTTACCGGACCGAGGAACTTCGACAGACGACGGTGGCCGGGCAGCCCGCCGTCGTCGTGAACGTCGAATACCGCGGGAACCGCAGCATCGAGGTGGTCGAGCAACGGGGAGAGGTGGACACCGAGCACCCCGTGGACGGATTCACGGGTCTGCCCGCGACTGCCATGGGGATGGAACCCACCACGGTGGCCGGGAACGTGGTGTGGGTCTACGAGGGCTCCCCGTGGCGGGCCATGATCGTCCACGACGACGTCACCTACACTCTCGTCTCCGACGACGCCCCCGCCCGCATGGCCGCCGTGGTCCAGCAGGTCGAAGCCGGACACCGAGCGATCCTGGAACGCCCAGAGGAACTGGACCGGGGGACCGTTGACACGATTCTGGTCGGGTGGCGCCGGATCCTGGGGCTGCAGTGACCACCGGAGCGACCACCGGAGCTTCCACCGACCGACATCGACTCGAAGCGGACTCGGTCGGCACCCTGCCGACGTCCAGGTGGCTCCACGTCCGACTGCTAATCTCTTAGCCGTGTTCGGTATCAGTGGAGCGGAAGCCATCGTCCTGATCGTCGTGGCGCTGCTCGTCATCGGCCCCGAGCGTCTTCCGGAATACGCGCAGAAGCTCAAGGACCTGGTCAAGTCCGTGCGTCGTTATGCCAGCGGAGCCAAGGACGACCTGCGCGAGACCCTGGGACCCGAGGTCACGGACGTGGACTGGCGGAAGCTGGACCCGCGTCAGTACGACCCCCGGACCATCGTGCGCGACGCCCTGGCCGAGGTGGACCAGGAAGACGCAGCCGAACGACGTCGTAGGGAACGCGAGGAGCGCGAGGCCGCCCGGGAGGCACGCAAGGCCGAACGCGAAGCGGAACGTGAGAACGCCCCGGCCGCCGGGGGATCCACAGCGGCCACCGAGACCTCGACCCTGGTACGGATCACACCGGGCCAGCGAGCGCCCTTCGACACCGAGGCCACCTGAGTCGCCGGAACCGGTGATTCAGCGGGGGGTGACCCCCAGCGACTTGCCCACCAGTCCACGCGGACCGTCGATCGCGTCGGCGACCTCGGTCAACGCCATCGCCGCCGGGGACTCGGGGTGGGACCAGACCACCGGAACGCCGTCGTCGCCGGCCTCACGCAGGGTGACGTCCAGTGGGACGGAACCGAGCACACCCACCGGGTAACCCATCCGTTCGGTCAGGGAACTGGCGATCTTCTCTCCGCCGCCAGAGCCGAAAACCTCCAGCTGCGAGCCGTCGGGCATGACCATGGCGGCCATGTTCTCGACCACCCCGGCCACCGTCTGATCCGTCATGGCGGCAAGGGACCCCGCGCGCTCAGCGATTCCGGTCGCGGCCTGCTGCGGTGTGGAGACCACCAGGACCTTGGAATGCGGCAGTTTCTGGGCCACGGAGATGGCGACATCGCCTGTCCCCGGAGGCAGATCGAGCAGCAGATGGTCCAGGTCCCCGAAGTGGACGTCGGCCAGGAACTGTTCGATGGCCCGGTCCAGCAACGGGCCGCGCCAGACCACGGGGGTTTCGGGGTCGGTGAACATGCCGATCGAGATGACTTTGACCGTCCCCGGGGTGCCGGAGTCCTTGCGCGCGGCCTCCGGTACCTCCACCACGGCGGGCAGAATCATGTCGCCCACCTGGGTGGGGCCGCGGTGGATCCCGAACAGGCCCGGGATGGAGAAGCCGTGAATGTCAGCGTCCACCACGCCCACGGAACGACCCTTGGCGGCCAGGGCGGCGGCCACGTTGGCCGTCACGGAGGACTTGCCCACTCCGCCCTTCCCGGAAGACACCGCGTGCACCCTGGTCAGTGAGTTGGGGTCGGCGAACGGGATGGTACGCGTGTGGCCCAGCAGCTGCTTGAGTTCCTCCCGCTGCTCGGGCGTCATCACGTCCAGTTCCACGACCACGCGGTTGACCTCGTCCACGGCCTCCAGGGCTGTCTGGAGGTCGGACTCGATCGTGGACCGCAGCGGGCAACCGGAGATCGTCAGCAGGACCTCCACGACGGCGGTGCCGTCCGGTTCCAGGGCGGCTCGCCGGACCATGCCCAAGTCGAGCAGGGGCCGTTTCAGCTCGGGGTCCTCGACGGTGTTCAGAGCGTCCCGCAGTCGCGGATCGACCTCGGGTTCCGGAAGGGCTGGACGGGGGACTTCAGAACTCACGAGGGTCCTCTGTGCTTTCCGGGGGTTCGGTGTCCGCGGGGGTGCTCTCGGTCGGAATTCGCTCCACGGGAATGTTCTGAGGCGGAAGAACGACGGGAATGAGGCCCGTGGGTGCTGCCTTCGAGTCCCGGGAATCCCCTGCCCCGGATTTCTTCTTTTTCTTCTTCTTGCCTCCGGTGGCCACGGCGGACGGGTTCTTCTGGGCGGAGGGGGTGGCCGAGTCGCCGTCGTCCTCCTGGCGGTCCTCCAACAGCTCCTGCAAGAGGTCGCGCATCTCCGCACGCACGAAGTCGCGGGTCGCGACGTCGCGGACCGCCATGCGCAAGGAGGCGATCTCCCGGATGAGGTACTCGGTGTCCGCCAGGTTCTCCTCCTGGCGTTTGCGGTCCTGCTCGGCGATCACGCGGTCGCGGTCGTCCTGCCGGTTCTGCGCCAACAGCAGCAGGGGAGCCGCGTAGGAGGCCTGCAGGGAGAGCATCAGGGTCAACAGGGTGAAGTTCAGAGCCCGGGGGTCGAACTGCAGCGATTCCGGCATGACCGTGTTCCACCCCAGCCACACGGCCACGAACACGGTCATCCACATGAGGAACTGGGGCGTACCCATGAAGCGGGCGAAACCCTCGGTCATCTGACCGAAGGAGTCCGGGTTGGGCCGAAGCCGGTCCCAGGCGCCGTTGCGCAACCCGGAGGGGGTGTCCAGGCCGACGGGGCGACGATCAGGGTTGGTGCGGGTCTCACTCATAGCGTCGTCCCACCTTCCGCACAGGAGTTCCGTCGTCCCAGGTCCGCCAGTCGTCCGGCAGGAGGTCGTCCAGGATGTCGTCGATCGTGACCGCGCCGACCAGGCGTCGGTTCTCGTTGACCACGGGGATGATCGTCAAGTCGTAGGTCGCCAGTTCCTTGGCGACGTCAGAGACCGGGGACATGTCGCGGACGGGTTCGATCGAGGTGTCCAGCATGGTTCCCAGGGCCTCGGGTGGTGGGACTCTCAGGAGTTGTTGCATGTGGACCATGCCGAGGTAGCGGCCGGTGGGGGTTTCCAGCGGGGGGCGGCACACGAAGACCGCGGCGGCCACGGTGGGGGAGACCTCCTCCTGCCGGATCGCAGCGAGGGCGTCGGCCACGGTGGTCTCCGGGGACAGGATGATGGGCACCGGGGTCATCATGGACCCGGCCGTGCCCTCGTCGTACTCCAGGAGTCGACGCACGTCCTCGGCCTCTTCGGGCTGCATGAGCTGCAAGAGGTCCTCCGCCTGTGTGTCGGGCAGTTCGTTGAGCACGTCGGCGGCGTCGTCGGGTTCCATCTCCTCCAGAACGTCGGCGGCGCGCTCGACGTGGAGGTTGGTCAGGATGAAGACCTGGTCCTCCTCCGGAAGCTCCTGGAGCACGTCGGCCAGTCGGTCGTCCCTCAGCTCGCCGGCGATCTCGAGCATGCGCTTGGGGGAGAGGTCGTGCAGCTCTTCGGCGAGGTCGGCGGGCTGGTCCTCCTCGTGGGCGTGGACCCACTGGGTGGCGGCCTGCGGTCCCACGGAAGCCAGATCCCGGGCTTCTTCCCATGCGACCACCAAGGTTTCGCCGGAACGACGTCGCATGAGGCCACCGGCTGCGCCCGAACGGCGGACGTAGAGCTCCGTGAGTTGCCAGTCACCGGAGCGTGCCTGTTCCATGGCGACGTCGAGGATCTCCGCGGTCCCGGAGCCGTCGAGGAGTGCAACCTGCTGGTCGAACATCTCACCGATCACCAGCGTCTCCGAGCCGCGTTGTTCGAAGCGACGCAGATTGACCAGACCCGTGCACACGATGCGTTTGGAATCCATGCTGGTCACACGGGTCATCGGCACGAACACCCGCTTCTTGCCGAGGACTTCCACGACCATGCCCACCACGATGGGTCGTTTGACCGAGCTGGTTCTGCGCCCACCCGGGGCGCGGCGGAGCACCACGAAATCGCGCAGTCGCCCCACCCGATCGCCCAGCGGATCGAAGACGTCCAGGCCGATCAGCCGTCCGATGAAGATCTTTTCCAGGGAGCTGCTCACCGCACCAGCCTAATGGCCGTGAGCGGTTAAGCCCGTCGCGATGTCCGCGCGTAGCACTGGTCATGTGTAGGCCGAGGGGTCAATCATGGACGCATGAGTCTCTTCGGACAACGCCCATCGTCCATGACCCCGTCGGGGCCGCCTGAAGGTGAAACCATCGGCAGCTTCGAGCGGTACGCGGATGCCCAGACCGTCGTGGATCACCTGTCGGACCAACAGTTCGACGTCCAGCACGTCTCGATCGTCGGCCGGGACCTGACTTCCGTGGAACGGGTCACGGGACGTCTGACGTACCCGCGGGTGGCCTTGGCCTCGGCCTTGCAGGGGGCCATGTTCGGCCTGTTCTTCGGTGTGATTCTCGCAATGTTCGGGGGCAGCGGCTGGGGAGCCTCGGTGCTGCTGACCGTCCTCATGGGTGCTGCCTTCTGGGTGATCCTGGGAGTGGCGGGCTTTGCAGCACAACGCGGCCGCCGCGACTTCACCTCCGTGTCCACGGTTGCGGCATCGCGGTACGAGGTGGTGGTCAAGTCAGACCTGGCCGGCCAGGCGCGTGGCCTGGTCGCCGGACTGGACGTGCCCGGACTGCGCGGTGCCGGTCAGGGGGCCCGGAACGCGCCGGGCCGTGCCCCGGTTCCTGGACCGGCGCCCGCCAACGGCGCCGAGGCGCCGTCGACGGGCGGGGAAACCAGAACGGACACGGATGCGGTCCACCCGTCGGGGCGTGTGCCGTCCTCCGAGGAGGACCTGCCGGACGGTCGGCCCCGCTACGGAGTCCGGGTGGATCCGCAAGAACCTGCGGCGCCGCAGCCGGCTCCCCAGAACACTCCGAGCGACCACGCCTACGGGGAGCCGACGCGGGAAGTGTGAGGCAGCCGACCGGTCCTGGGCCAGGTTCGAGTCCGGTGCCGGTGCGGCCTGGGTCAGCCCTGCGTGAGACCCGCCATCCAGGCCTCGACCTCGTCCGGGTCCCTGGGCAGTGCGGCGGACAGGTTCTCGTTGCCGTCCTCGGTGATCAGGACGTCGTCCTCGATCCTGACACCGATGCCCCGGTACTCGGCCGGGACGGCCAAGTCCTCGTCTTTGAAGTACAGGCCGGGCTCGATCGTGAACACCATGCCGGGTTCGATCACCGCGTCCTGGTACATCTCCCGCCGCGCCTGCGCGCAGTCGTGGACGTCCAGCCCCAGGTGGTGGCTGGTGCCGTGCGGCATCCAGCGACGGTGGTGCTGACCCTCGACGGACAGTGACACCTCGGCGGACACGGGCAGCAGTCCCCATTCCTCGAGGCGCGTGGCAAGGACCTCCATGGCGGCGTCGTGGACGTCACGGAACCGATTGCCCGGTACGGCCACCTCGAAGGCCCTGTCGGCGGCGTCCAGCACGGCCTGGTAGATCTTCCGCTGCACAGGGGAGTAGATGCCGTTGACGGGGAGGGTGCGGGTGATGTCCGCCGTGTACAGGGACTCGGCCTCGACCCCGGCGTCCACCAGGATCAGGTCCCCCTCCGTGACCACACCGGTGTTGCGGATCCAGTGCAGCACGGTGGCGTTGTTGCCGGAAGCGGCGATGGTGTCGTACCCCAGGTCGTTGCCCTCGGAACGGGCTCGGGCGAAGAACGCGCCTTCGACCACGCGCTCGCCGCGCGGTCGGCCCGTCGCGGCACCCAGGGAACGGACCACGTCCTCGAAACCGCGGATGGTCATGGCCACGGACTCCCGCAGCTGGCCGACCTCGTGCTCGTCCTTGACCAGCCGCAGCTCGGAGAGTGCCTCCACCAACGCGCTGTCCTCCCGGTCGGCCGCCTCCAGATCCAGGTCTGCGTCGAGGCGACTGGAATCCACCAGCTGATCCACCCGCGCGTCGTGGGTCTTGAGCGCCCGTACCCGGACCCCACCCTGCGCGGGGTCACCGACGTTCTTGGTCAAGGCGGGTTCGAGCTGGGACAGGTCGGCGGTGCGGAGCCCGTAGGCGGAGGAGATCTCACGCAGGGTGGGGCGGTCTCCTACCCAGAACTGCCCGTTGCGTGAGTCCGCGTAGAACTCCTGGGTGTCCCGCCCGGCCATGGGGTGGAAGTAGAGCGTCGCGGTGTGGCTCGAGCCGTCGTCGCCCTGACCGTCGTCCGTGGGTTCCAGGACCAGCACGGCGCTCGGTTCGTGGTCCACCCCCAGACCGGTGAGGTGGGCGAAGGCCGAATGGGGCCGGAACCGGTAGTCCGTGTCGTTGGAGCGCACCTTGGGCGCCCCCGCGGGAACCACGATCCGCTCACCGGGGAAGCTCTCAGAGACCCGACGACGACGACGCGCCGCGTGATCGGCCACCGCCTCCCGGGGAAGCTCCGCGTCCTGCGGTTCCGCCCACTGTGAGGCCATGAACTGCTGGAAGGCCTTGGACTGCGGGGAGCGCGTGCGGTTCTCGCCGCGGTCCGCGAAGGACTGATCGGTGGCGTTCTCCTCGGTTTCGCCCGAGGGTGCCGTCGGCCGGGCGTTTTCGGAGGTCTGCTCAGCGGCGTTCTCAGAGGTGTTCTCGGAGGTGCTCGTCATGTCGCTCCATTCCGGGCCCCGTCCGGGCCCGTTGCAGATTCGGTGTCTCGGTCCATGGTGTCACTGTTGACCTCACCACCCGGACGGCACGGTGGCGATCGTCAGCACCGAGGAGCGAGGGCACGTGCCAGGATTGAGGGCATGCAGATCGACCTCCACACTCATTCCACCGCTTCCGACGGCACGCAACCGCCGGCCGACGTCATCCGGTGCGCGGCGGAGGCCGGCCTAGACGTCGTGGCGCTGACCGACCACGACACGACGGTGGGGTGGCCGGAGGCGGCGGAGGCCGCTGAACGGCACGGCATCGCTCTGGTCCGTGGCACGGAGGTGTCTTGCCAGACCGAGACCGGGATCTCCGTGCACCTGCTGTCCTACCTCCAGGACCCCGACCACGAGGGGCTCAACGAGGTCATGGAACGGGCCCGGACCTCACGGCTCACCCGGGCCCGGCGGATGACCGAACTCATCGGGCAGGACCATCCGATCACGTGGGAGATGGTCCAGGAGCACGTGGCGGACGGTGCGACCGTGGGGCGTCCGCACCTTGCCGACACCCTGGTGACGGCCGGTGTGGTGGCCGACCGGACGGAGGCCTTCGACACGATCCTGCACCCCCGCTCCGGCTACTACGTGCGCCACTACGCGCCCGACCCCGTGACGGCGGTCCGGTTGGTCCGCGCGGCCGGAGGCGTGCCGGTGATGGCGCATCCCATGGCGGCCGTTCGCGGGCGGGTGGTCGGGACGGAGGTCCTCAAGGCCATGATCGACGCGGGCCTGGCGGGGCTTGAGATCGCCCACCGGGACAACTCGGAGGCCGGCCGCGCACAGCTGTCCGAGCTCGCGGCACAGCACGACCTGATCGTCACCGGCTCCTCCGACTACCACGGAGCGGGCAAACCGAACCAACTCGGCGAAAACCTCACCTCGATCCATTCGCTGCGTCGGATCGAGTCCGAGGCGGGGGGAGCCACCCCCGTGCTCCGGTAGTCGCGAACGGAAAGGGCCGGTGCCCCGAGACCGAGGTCTCGGGGCACCGGCCCTTTCCGTGGCTGTCGGGTTAGCCCTCGCCGCCTTCGGTGGTGCGCTGGTTCTGCCCCGAGCCCTGCCCGTTCGTGGTCCGCCGCCGACGGCGCCGCCGCTTGGCCTGGCCTTCGCCCGAGCCCTGCGCCCCGGAACGGTCGTGGCCCTGACCGGAGTCCCCGTTGCCCGATCCGCTCTTGCGTTCGTGATCGTGCGGACGACCGTCGCGCTCGGCGCCGTCGGGAGCAGTGTCACCCGAGCGCTGTGCGCCGTGGTGGGCGCGGTTGCCGCCGCGGCCGCCCGAACGACGACGCTGCCGGTCGGAACCGCGTCCGGAGCGTTCGCCGTCGCGATCCGAGGAGCGACCGCCACGTCCGCTGCGGCCACCGCGCCCGTTCTCCGAACCCTGACGGGCGGACTTGTCCGGCCCTCCCAGGTCCTCGAGCTCTTCGGCGGCCAGACCCGCGTGAGTGCGCTTGCTCTTGGGCAGACGGCCCTTCGTGCCTTCGGGGATCCCCAGGTCGGTGTAGAGGTGCGCGGAGGAGGAGTACGTCTCGCGCGGCTCCTGTACCCCGAGCTCCAGGGCCTTGTCGATCAGGCGCCACCGCGGGACGTCGTCCCAGTCCACGAACGTGACGGCGGTGCCCTTGTTCCCGGCACGGCCCGTACGGCCCGTTCGGTGGAGGAACGTCTTCTCGTCCTCGGGGCACTGGTAGTTGATCACGTGCGTGACATCGTCGACGTCGATGCCGCGGGCCGCGACGTCCGTGGCGACCAGCACGTCCACCTTGTTGTTGCGGAAGGCCCGCAGCGCCTGTTCGCGCGCGCCCTGGCCGAGGTCGCCGTGCAGGGGAGCGGCGGCAAAACCGCGCTTGGACAGTTCGTCGGCCACTTTCGCGGCGGTGCGTTTGGTGCGGGTGAAGATGATGGTCTTCCCGCGGCCCTCGGCCTGCAGGATCCGGGACACCACCTCGTCCTTGTCCAGGTGGTGGGCGCGGTAGATGACCTGGCGGATGTCCGCCTTGGTCGTGCCTTCGTCCGGGGCCGCGGCGCGGATGTGCATGGGCTTGGACATGTAGCGGCGGGCCATGGCGACGACGGGGCCGGGCATGGTCGCGGAGAACAGCATGGTGTGGCGTACTCGGGGGACCGTCGAGAGGATCTTCTCCACATCGGGCAGGAAGCCCAGGTCCAGCATCTCGTCCGCCTCGTCCAGGACCACGGCTTTGACCTGGGAGAGGTCAAGGTGGTGCTGACGGTTCAGGTCGATCAGGCGACCCGGGGTGCCGACCACGATCTCCGCGCCCTTCTCGAGGGCTTCGATCTGGGGCTCATAGGCGCGGCCGCCGTAGATGGTCAGTACGCGCGCGTTGCGGGTCTTGGCCGCGGTGGCCAGGTCGGAACCCACCTGGACGGCCAGTTCACGCGTGGGGACGATGATGAGTGCCTGTGGGGCTCCGGCGTTCTTGAGGTCATCCCAGCCCTCGTCGTCGCGTCCCACGACGCGCTGGATCACGGGGATACCGAAGCCCAGGGTCTTGCCGGTTCCGGTCTTGGCCTGGCCGATGATGTCCTGCCCGGTGAGAGCCACCGGGAGGGTCATGGCCTGGATGGGGAACGGGGAAGTGATGCCTTCGGCCGCCAGAGCGTCGACGATGTCCTGGCGGACCCCGAAGTCCGCGAAGGACTTGGGCGCCTCGGCGACCGTCTTCTCGTTCGCATCCACGGAGGCCTCGGCGACCTCTTCGATCGTCGCAGCGGTTTCAGCGGCCTCGGGAGACTCTGGGGTCCCAGCGATGTCAGCGGGTGCTGTGGGCTCGGTGGTCTCTGCCGATAGGTTCTCGGTCACGGTGGAATGGTCCTTGTCCGTCGATCGGGTGCGCGCGGGGCCGGAAACGTTGATCACGTCCGACCGCGGGAATCAGGGCCCGCGGGAAGCGGACGCATGCGCGCAGTGGGGAAGCCGATCGCGGTGGGTGCGGCGAAGACGGTGCCTCCGCCACGTGGTTGTGACTTGATCTCGTCGACGACCGGTCATCCAGTGCGCAACCACTCTACCGGTTGGTCGAGGTCAGGCGTTGGAGACGCCCGGCATGAATCCGACCTTGCGACGGGCTTCGGAGCCGATTTCGACGTAGGCGATGCCCGCGGTCGGGATGATGGTGGTGTGATCCTTGGCATCGGTCAGTGACAGGACCGATCCCTCGGACAGGGCCTTGTTGACCAGTTCCTGGGCCTCTCCCGCGCTCAACGGGGAGTCGACGACGACTTCGCGGCCGACGTTCTGGATACCGATCTTGATCTCCACGGTGCCTCCTGCGGCTGGGTTTGACTCGTCCGGCTGCAAGGCCGATCCGCGAGCCATTCTAGGAACCGGTCAGGTCCAGTCCTCGTCGATGATGCTGATTCCGCCCCAGGCTAAACGAAAGACCTGCCGTTCGGCCTCGGCGCGATCGCCGACCTCGGCGTGATGCGCCCAGTAGGAGGCACCGGCCTCTGCCATTGCGGTCAGGGAACGGGAGAGCATCACGGCGTGTCCCTGACTCAGACCCGCGTTCGGACCGAGCACCGATCCGATGGCCTCGGCCACCCCCACGTGGAAGTTTTCAAACCGGGTGCGGATCTCCGGATCGGCGAGCAGGTCGCTTTCGAAGATCAGCCGGTAGGCCTGGGGCTGGTCGGCCACGAAGTCGAAGTACACGGACAGCATGGACTCCACGCGCGTGCGGTTCACGGGGCTCGAACGCAGGGCCTCGATCAGCCGGGCGGCCAGCCCTTCCAGGTTGTCGTCCACCAGGGCCAGGTACAACTCCCGCTTTCCGGGGAAGTGCTGGTAGAGCACGGGTTTCGAGACCCCGGCCGCTTCCGCGATGTCGTCCATGGAAGCCTTGTGGTACCCGTGCAGGGAGAAAGCCTCGAGCGCGACAGCCAGGAGCTGTGCACGCCTCTGGGCTCGCGGCATCCTCGGTGAGCGCGGGCGTTGTTCTGACATGGTGGCTCCTGCCGCCGGGTCACCCCGCCGCGCGCGGCACGGAACGAAGTCGCGGCTCGGAGTTGGTGGTTGTGTCGCGGTGACCGCGCACCTGTTCGGTGCCCCGTTCGTGGGCGGCGGGATCCGCAGACGTGGGCTCGGAGGCGTCGCTCGCGTGCTTGGCCTCGGGCTCCGGGACCTCGATGCCGAAGAGTGCCTCCAACCCTGCCAGGTAGTCCTCGGCGCGGCCTTCCTGGGCGAGTTTGCGGGCACGCACCGTGGGCTCGTGGAGCAGGGACTTCACCATGCGGCGCATGGCGAACTCCACTTCCTCGTGTGCCGCGGTGCACCCGTGCTGTTGCCGGATCTTCTCGAGTTCCCGGTCGAGCACACCCATCGTGTACTGCCGAAGTGCCACGATCGCGGTGCTCATGTCCCGCCCTTCGCGGCGCTGCCGGAACCGCTGGGTGGCCTGGTCCACGATCTGTTCCGCCGCGGCCACGGATTCGTCGGTCTCCTCCGGGGCGGCGAGCTTGACGGACTCCAAGGTGATCAGTTCGACCTCGGGCAGATCGGCGACGGCGGGGTCGAAGTCCCGGGACAGGGCAAGATCCACCACGGTCAGCGGTCCGAGCGGGATCTCCTCGACCGACATGGGTTCTGAACCACC
Organism: Kocuria soli; assembly: GCF_003797835.1. GTDB lineage: Bacteria > Actinomycetota > Actinomycetes > Actinomycetales > Micrococcaceae > Kocuria > Kocuria soli. Next base: position 70,774 of record NZ_RKMF01000011.1, on the reverse strand, counting down.
CGAGCAGCCGATCACGACGTCGCAACGTAGGAGGGCGTCCTGCAGGCCGTCGCCATCCACCGGGGTTCCGCCGCGGTTGGCCGTGAACTGCTCGGCCCGGCCCGAGGCGGAGTAGACCTCGATGTCCGCGCAGCCGCGGTCGCGCAGGGCCGCCATTGTGGCGCCCGCGTAGGCACCCGTGCCGAAGACCAGGGCGCGGCGCTGGGGCCACTGTCCGGCCGTGACGTCGTCGGCAAGGTCGAGGGCGACGGAGACGATCGAGCGCCCGCGCTCACCCAGGCTGGTGTGCGTGCCGACTTCCCGCGCGGTCTGTGCCGCCGCTTCGAACAGTCGCACGAGTTCTCCCGAGGCGGTACCGGAGCGCTGCGCTTCGGTCAGGGCGCGCCGCACTTGTCCGGTGATTTCCCGTTCACCCACGACCGCGGACTCCAGTCCCGAGACCACGGTGAAGAGGTGACGGGCGGCGTCGTCGTCGACCAGCAGGCGCACGCCGGAGGCGACGTCACCGGGGTCGAATCCCGCGCGCTGGGCCAGCAGCTCCACCAACTGATCGCGCGACTGCGCGACCACCCGGGGGTCACCGGCGTCAGCGTCGAGTTCGCCGTAGAGCTCGAGTCGGTTGCAGGTCGACAGTGCGACAGCGCCGGTCAGGGCACCTGAGTTGACCATGTCCGAGGGCAGGCCGAACGCACCGTCCGCCAGACGGGCAACGGTTGTGAGATCGACATCGCGGTGTGAGGCGACCAGAGAAAAGAGCACCACAGTGATTGCATCGTAACGCCAACCGGTGGCGGCACATGTCACCGCAGTGCTCGAAGTGGTGTCGGACCCAATCACTGACGACGCGTCACCAAACCCCGGCGAGGTGCTTGGCACAATGGCGGTGATGACGACTTCACCTACCCCCCACAGTGCTGCGCCGGGGCATGTGATCGGGCACGACGACGTGACCGACTCCACGGCTCCCTCCGGTTTCAGAGGCGGGTTTGCCAACCTCCCCACTGACCACCCCCTCCGCTCCGGTCGCACGCTCGAGACACCTCTCCTGCAGGCCCTCACCGCACGGAAACCGGCTCACCCGCCCGTGTGGTTCATGCGCCAGGCCGGCCGGTCCCTGCCCGAGTACCGCGAGGCCCGCGGCCAGACGGCCATGCTCGATGCCTGCCTGACCCCGGATCTGGCCGCCGAGATCACACTCCAGCCGGTGCGTCGGCACAACGTGGACGCGGGCATCTTCTTCTCGGACATCGTGGTGCCGCTGCGCCTGGCCGGCGTGGACGTGGAGATCGTGCCGGGCAAGGGCCCCGTCCTGGGCACCCCGGTCCGTACGGCAGCGGACGTCGCCGCCCTGCCGGAAATCGACGACGACGCACTGGAGCCCATCCGCGAGGCGGTGGCCCTGACGGTGGCCGAACTCGGGGAGACCCCTCTCATCGGGTTCGCCGGTGCCCCGTTCACGGTGGCCGCCTACATGGTCGAAGGCGGACCGTCCCGTGACCACCTGCTCCCTCGCACGATGATGCACGCGGACCCGGAGGCCTGGGACGCGCTCGCGAACTGGGCGGCACGCGCCTCCGGTGCGTTTCTGCGGGCGCAGGTGCTCGCAGGGGCCTCCGCCGTGCAGCTGTTCGACTCCTGGGCGGGATCGTTGTCCGTCCACGACTACCTGGACCACGTGGTGGGGCACTCGGCCACCGCACTGTCCGCCGTCGCCGACCTCCCCGTTCCCCGGATCCATTTCGGAACCGGAACCGGCGAACTGCTCGGGGCCATGCGCGACGCCGGGGCGGAAGCGGTGGGCGTGGACCATCGAATCCCGCTCGAGGAGGCCAACCGCCGACTGGGCGGGCGTACGGTGGTTCAAGGCAACATCGACCCCGCGTTGCTCCCCGCCCCGACGGACATCCTGCACCGGCACGTCGACGACGTGCTCCGTGGTGGATCGCAGGCCCCGGGGCACGTGGTGAACCTGGGCCACGGTGTGCCGCCGAGCACCGACCCGAACGTCCTGACCGACCTGGTCAGCTACATCCATGCGAGCACCGTCGCCTCCGGGCGCGGCTGAGCCGCTACCACCACCTCCGGTGACCGCCTAGGCAGCGGGCCCCACCGGAATCTGAAAGGAGCCTTCCGGTGACCCCCTCCTCGGACGAGCACCAGAGCGCCACGAAGTACCGCCGAGCACGCAGTGCGCTCGTGGTCGGGGGTGGTGTCGCCGGACTCGTGGCCGCGCGGGACCTGGCGATCGCGGGGCTGCGCGTGACCCTGGTCGAATCCCGGCCCCAGTTCGGTGGCGCCGTGGGCTCCCACATGGTTGCGGACCTGGTCCTGGATTCCGGGGCGGAGTCCTTCGCGACCCGCACCGACGATGTTGCCGACCTCATCAAGGAACTCGGCCTGACCGGTCGGGTGTGCGCACCGAATCAGGCGGGGTCTTGGGTGTACCTGGCCGACGGCGCGCGGCCCGGCGAGCGCTCCGGCGTGCTCGGAATCCCGGGTGATCTGGACCGGGAAGGGCTGAGGGAGACCCTCGGCAAGTACGGCATGTGGCGGGCCAAGCTGGACCTGAAACGACCGGCACGCGTCGGTGTCAAGGCCAAGACGGTGGGGGAGCTCGTCCGGGCCCGTATGGGCGCGGCCGTGGTCGAGAAACTCGTGGCACCCTTCACCCTCGGCGTGCATTCGCTGCACCCCGACGAACTCGACGTCGACACCGTGGCACCCGGCCTGCGCAAGGCCCTCCAGGAGTGCGGGTCCCTGACCGCTGCCGCCGCCTCCCTGCGGCAGGCCACACCGGCCGGGCAGAACGTTGCGAGCCTCAGCGGCGGCATGAACGTCCTGGCCGAAGCCCTGGTTCGTGACCTGACCACCAGGGGAGTCAAGCTCGTGACCGGGTACGACGTCCTGGCCCTGGACCGCGACCCCCGGCGTTCGGGCTGGATGGTGGTCCAACGGCAGCCGGACACCGGGGACAAGACGGCGATCGCCCGCGGTGAGCTGCTGGTCATGGCCGCCGACGGCAGCAGCGCCATCCGTCTGCTCTCCGGGGTGGACCGGGACTTCGCCCAGTTGCAGCCCGACCCGAGCCCCAAGGTGGCCCTGGCCACGCTCGTCGTCGACCGCCCGGAGCTCGATGCGGCCCCGCGAGGCACGGGCGTGCTGGTCGCCCCCGACGCCAAGGACGTGCGGGCGAAGGCCATGACCCACGCCTCTGCCAAGTGGCAGTGGGTCCGTGACGCCTTGCCCGCGGGACGCCACGTGGTCCGGCTCTCCTACGGCCGAGGCGGGGAGAAGGACAACCAGGTATCACCCGAACTCGCCCTCACGGACGAGCAGTTGGTGACCCTGGCCATGCGGGACGCCTCCACCCTCCTGGGCGTCCGTCTGCGCCCTCAGGACTTGGTGGATGCGGACGTCGTGCGCTGGGAACAGGCGCTGAGCCGGCCCTCGCCCGGACACCGTGACCGGGTCGTGCGGTTGCGTGAGGACGTGGCCAAGCTGCCCGCGGCCGTCGCCGTGGGCGCGTGGCTGGCCGGTACCGGCCTGGCCGCCGTCGTCAAGGACACCCGCCGTGAGGTCGCCGAACTGCTGGAACGCGAGGCCGCGTCACCGGCCACGGACGACCACCCGTGAACGACACCCACCAGTCAGAATCACCCGACAGACAGTCCGAGGATCCCGACGAGGACCGGACCAGGAAGGACGAGAGAACCGTGAGCGAGAACGCACCGTCGAGCACGCAGAGCACACAGACCCCGGAGCAGGCGGAGGAGACCCTCTACTGGGCCGTGTGGTCGGTGTACGCCCGTGATCACGGCCGCACCGCGTTGACCGCGGCGGAGGAGGCCCCGGCCGTCGAGGAGTTCGACGCGCTGGTGGCCGCCCTGGCCGAGGAAGGTGTGATCGTCCGCGGCACCTACGACGTTTCCGGGCAGCGCAACGACGCCGACGTCATGCTCTGGCTGCACGGCGACGACCCCCAGGCGCTGCAGTCCGCCCTGCGCCGCGTCCGCCGCACCGCGCTGATGGCAGGCACCCACCAGGTGTGGTCCTCGATGGGTGTGCACCGCGACGCGGAGTTCACCCGCAACCACCTGCCCTCCTTCGCCCGCGGGGTGGCCCCGGAGAAGTGGATGTGCGTCTACCCGTTCGTGCGCTCCTACGACTGGTACTACATGGACGACGAGCATCGCTCCAAGATCCTGCGCGACCACGGCATGAAGGGCCGGGATTACCCGCAGGTGCTGGCCAACACCATCGCCTGCTTCGGGCTCAACGACTACGAATGGCTGCTCGGCCTGGAGGCTCCTGAACTCGTGGACCTGGTGGACCTCATGCGTCACTTCCGGAACACCGAGGCACGGCTGTACGTACGCGAGGAGACCCCGTTCTACACCGGCCGCCGGGTGGAGACCGCGGAACTGCTCGAGGTTCTTCGATGAGCGCCGGTCAGACCCGGGACCGGGAGGTCGAACCGGAGGAGGTGCTCGCGCCGTCGTCGGTCGTGGTGCCGACCGGTGACGAGCTGGCCCGCCTTGCAGCCGACGGCGGAACGGGTGCGACGGCGGGTGCAGCGCAGATTTCCTCTGCGGCGCTGAGCCAGGCCCGCGCCGACGAAGCCGCCGAGTGGGACGCCGTGGTGCTGTCCTCCTTCGGCGGGCCGGAAGGTCAGGACGACGTGATCCCGTTCCTGCGTAACGTCACGCGCGGCCGCGGCATCCCGGACGAGCGCCTCGAGGAAGTCGCCACGCATTACCGGGCCAACGGTGGGGTCTCGCCGATCAATGCGCAGAACCGTGCCCTGCTGGCCGCGCTGGAGGCCGAAATGCGGGACCGCGGTGTCGAGACGCCGATCCTGTGGGCGAATCGCAACTGGGAACCCTACGTCGGCGACGTCGTCCGGCAGCTGCACGACGAGGGCAAGGACCGGGTGCTGGTGCTCGCGACCTCCGCCTTCTCCGGGTACTCGTCCTGCCGCCAGTACCGCGAGGACTACGGGGTGGCGGTGCGGGAAGCGGGCCTGCAGGACCGGATGACGATCGGCAAGATCCGTCAGTACTACGACTCCGAAGGCTTCCTGCTCCCGTTCGTGGAGGGTCTGGAAACCGCCCTGACCGAGATCACGGCCCAGGACTCCTACGGCGAGGGCCCCACGCGGATCCTGTTCGCGGCCCATTCCGTGCCCGACGTGGACGCCGTGGCCTCCGGGCCCGAGCAGATGCGGGACCGTTTCGTGGGTGGCTCCGCCTATGTCCACCAGCTGCTCTCGGCTTCCCGGGAAATCATGGCCCGCCTGGCCGACCGTGCCGGGCACGGGTCCGTCGATCAGCTGCCCGACTGGGAGCTGGTCTTCCAGTCCCGCTCCGGCTCGCCGAAGGTGCCGTGGCTGGAACCCGACGTCAACGACGCGATCGAGAAGGCCGCGGGTGACGGCGTGGGTGGCGTGATCGTGGTCCCGATCGGATTCGTCTCCGATCACATGGAGGTCATCTGGGACCTGGACACCGAAGCGCGGGAAACGGCCGCCGAACAGGGCCTCGCGTTCATCCGCACGGCCACCCCCGGTACGCACCCGGCATTCGTCGCGGCACTGGTGGACCTGATCGAACAGCGCATGGTCGGACGCTCCGCCCCCGAGCGGGTCTCCGCGTGCGCCGAGGGCACCTGGTTCGACACCTGCGCGGCCGAATGCTGCACCAAGGTGCTCCGCGGCGCCACCGAACCCCGGCCCACGGTCGCCCAGCGCGAGCCCGGGGCTCCGCTGCCGGTGGGTACCGATGACGACGGAGCCGTGGTCTACGCATGAGTTCTGCACCGACGGCGGTCCTGCGCGTGGGAACCCGGGGCTCGGACCTGGCGGTGACCCAGACCGGTCACGCGGCACAGGCGCTGAGTGTCGCCGCCGCGGCCGCCGGAGCACCGTTGGAGCACGAGCTCACGATCATCCGCACCGAAGGTGACGTGGCCACGGGCTCGCTGGCCTCCTTGGGCGGCACCGGCGTGTTCGCCGCAGCCTTGCGGCACGCCCTGGTGGAGACCCGGGTGGATCTGGCGGTGCATTCGCTCAAGGACCTCCCCACGGCCCCGCACCCTGGACTGGCCATCGGCGCGGTCCCCGTCCGCGAGGATCCCCGGGACGCCCTGTGTGCCCGCGACTGCCTGGCCCTTGCCGATCTGCCCCTCGGGGCCAAGATCGGTACGGGGTCACCGCGCCGGGCCGCGCAGTTGTTGGCGGCCCGCCCCGACCTGGTCATGGTCGACATCCGCGGCAACGTCCCCACCCGTCTGGGCAGAGTTGCCGGGCTGGACGAGGACGGGCCGGGGGACCTGGACGCCGTGGTGCTGGCGGCGTCGGGACTCAACCGGCTGGGACTCGGTGACAGGATCACGGAGTACCTGGACCCGTCGGTCGTGTTGCCGGCCCCCGGTCAGGGTGCCTTGGCGCTCGAGGTGCGCGCGGACCTGCTGTTGGCCGATCCGGAACTGGCGACCCAGGCCTCCGGGGCCTACGGCGAGTTCCCCTCCGTTCGCCCGGACCCCGGGCGTGCGGGGCAGGCCGAACTGGACGCCCGCCTGCTCGCCGCACTGGGTGCGGTGAACCACCAGGAGACCCGGTGGGCCGTGACCGCCGAGCGGTCCTTGCTGGCCCGGCTGGAAGCCGGGTGCGCGGCGCCGGTCGGCACGTTGGCCACGGTCGAGGACGGGTTGCTGGTGCTGCGCGTTGCCGTGGCAGCCCCCGACGGGAGCCGGATCATGCGGCGCACGGAAGCCTCCGACGAACTCTCCGCCGAAGCCGCGCGTGAACTCGGCCGGAGGGTCGGCGATGGGCTGTTGGCCGACGGCGCCGCCGCACTGGCGGGACTGGCCTGAGGCTGCGGTCCACGGTGCGACCGAACGACGGCGAATCTCCGCTCTCCGGGGCGCGCGTGCTCGTAACCCGGACCCCGGACCGGGCCCGCGACCTCGTCGCCGCACTACGGGCGGCGGGTGCCGAACCCGTCCTGGCTCCCGTGCAGGAAGCCGTCCCGGTCTCGGGTGCCGACGCGCAGGCGTTCCAGGACCTCTTGAACCGCCTGGCCGGTTCCGGTGCGCCCCACTGGGTGGCCGTCACCTCGGCCAACACCGTGCGAGCCATGGCACGCGCGGTGTCGGCAGGGTTCTCCGGCAACGGGCGTGGGCTCGGGGAATGGCTGGCGCCTGCCTTGCAGCGGGGGCTCCAGGTCGCGGCGGTCGGTACGGCCACGGCCGCTGAACTGGAAGCTCACGGGGTCCCCGTCCACCTGCTGCCCCCGGCCGAGCATTCGAACGCCCGGGGGATGGCGCGGGTGTGGCCCACGCCGCCGTCGTCGGGCCACGACGACGCCCCCACGGTGTACCTGCCCCAGTCCGCGAACGCCCGCCCCACCCTGGCCCGGGGACTCACCGAGCACGGGTGGCGGGTTCGAGTCGTCACGGCCTACCGGATGGCCGAATGGCCGTCCGCGGACCCGCTGGTTCCGGCTGACCCGCTGGACGGGCTCCCGGTCTGGACCACGGACAGGGCCCGGACCGAACTGCACTCCGGGGCCGTGGATCTGGTGGCGGCCACGGCGCCGTCGGTCATCCAGGCACTCGCGGCACCCGCAGAACCCGCGGCGCCCCGTGGCGACGTCGTGAACCGCGACACGCGACGTGGGTACCGGCCACCTGTGCCCGCTACCGTGGGAGTGGTCGCGATCGGGGAACCCACGCGACAGGCCTGCGCGAAGCTGGGCATCACCGCGCTCGCGGCCCGCGACCCGTCAACGGACGCATTGATCGAAGCACTCGAGGAGCAACGAACCATGAGCACAGCTCAGAACCAAGCCGGGAGCCCGGAAACCCGCGGGTCCGTGGACCTGCCGTACCGGCCGCGGCGGCTGCGCACCTCACCGATCATGCGCGCGCACGTCCGTGAGACGCACCTCCACCCCAGTCAGCTCATCCTTCCGGTCTTCGTGCGCGAAGGTGCTCAGGAGCCCCGCGCGATCAGTTCCATGCCGGGCGTCGTGCAGCACTCGATGGATTCCCTGAAGCACGCCGCGACCGAGGCCGTGGAGCTGGGGCTCGGTGGATTCATGATCTTCGGCGTGCCCACGACCTTGGACGCCACCGGCTCCGGACTGGTGGCCGAGGACGGTGTGCTCAACCAGGCCCTGCGCGCCGTCCGTGCGGAGGTCGGCGACGACATCCTGGTCATGGCCGATCTGTGCCTGGACGAGTTCACGGACCACGGCCACTGCGGTGTCCTCGACGACCGCGGCCGGGTGGACAACGACGCCACGCTCGCGCTCTATGCCCAGGCCGCCGTGGCCCAGGCCGAGGCCGGTGCCCACGTGCTGGGCCCCTCCGGCATGATGGACGGTCAGGTGGGCGTCATCCGCACGGCCCTCGACGAGGCCGGGTTCATCGACACCTCCGTGCTGGCCTATTCCGTCAAATACGCCTCGGCCTTCTACGGGCCCTTCCGAGAGGCCGTGGACTCGAGTCTCACCGGGGACCGCAAGACCTACCAGATGGATCCCGCCAATCGCCGGGAGGCCATGCGCGAGCTGGAGCTGGACCTGGACGAGGGGGCCGACATGGTCATGGTCAAGCCCGCGATGTCCTACCTGGACATGGTCCGCGAGGTGGCCGATCATTCGCCCGTCCCCGTCTCCGCCTACCAGATCTCCGGCGAGTACTCGATGATCCAGGCGGCTGCCGCCAACGGGTGGATCGACCGTCGTGCCGCCATCCAGGAGTCCCTGCTCTCGATCCGGCGAGCGGGTGCCGACACCGTCCTGACCTACTTCGCGACCGAGGCCGCGCGGTGGTGGCGGGAGGAGAACGGAGTGGCCTGAGAACAGGCCCGGACCGGTCCGGACCGGCCCCGTGGTGAGGACCCGGGCCCGAGCGCCGCGCAGCCACACCGAACCGACCAGACTTTCCCGCCCCGTACCGGCGGCGACCCCAGCAACAGACCAGAAACCAGAGAGGACGATCTCGTGACCGTCTCCGATGAACTCTTCGACCGTGCCCGGCGTGTGATGCCGGGTGGCGTGAACTCGCCCGTGCGGGCCTTCAACTCCGTGGGTGGCACACCCGCCTACATCACCGCCGCGCGCGGGCCCTACCTGCAGGACGTCGACGGACGCGAGTACGTGGACCTGCTCGGCTCCTGGGGCCCCGCCCTGGTCGGCCACGCGCATCCCGTGGTGTTGGAAGCCGTCCACTCGGCGGTGGAGAAGGGCCTGGGATTCGGCACCTCCACCCGCGCCGAGACCGAGCTGGCCGAGGCCGTGGTCGACCGGATCGCGGCGATCGAGGAGATCCGCATGGTCTCCACGGGCACCGAAGCCACCATGACGGCGATCCGACTGGCGCGAGGCGTCACCGGACGCGACCTGGTCATCAAGTTCGCAGGTTGCTACCACGGCCACGTGGACTCGTTGCTCTCGGAGGCCGGCTCCGGCGTCGCAACCCTGTCCTTGCCGGGCTCCGCGGGGGTCACGGCCGCCACGGCGGCGGAAACCCTGGTGCTGCCCTACAACGACCTGGAGGCCGTTCGCGCCGCCTTCGCCGCCCATCCCGATCGGATCGCGGCCGTCATCACCGAAGCCGTGCCCGCCAACATGGGTGTGGTCCCGCCGGAGCCCGGTTTCAATGCCGGACTGCGGGAGATCACCCGCCAGAACGGGGCGCTCATGATCTTCGACGAGGTCATGACCGGTTTCCGCCTCCATCCCGCCGGGTACTGGGGGCTGTCCTCACCCGACGAGGGCGGGTGGGAACCCGACCTGTTCACCTTCGGCAAGGTCATCGGTGGCGGTCTCCCGGCCGCCGCGGTCGCGGGCAAGCGTGAGGTCATGGAGCAGCTGGCACCCACCGGGCCGGTGTACCAGGCGGGCACCCTGTCCGGCAACCCCGTGGCCATGGCGGCCGGACTGGCCACGCTTCAGTTGGCCGACGACGACTGCTACCGCACCGTGGACCGCCGGTCCGAACAGCTGCGGGCCGCCGTGACGGAGGCCTTCGACGCGGCGGGTGTGGACCACTCCGTGCAGAACGCGGGGTCGCTGTTCTCGGTCACCTTCGGCACCGCGGGCAAGCCCGTGCGCACCTACGCCGATGCCAAGGCCCAGGAGGTCTTCCGCTGGGCCCCGTTCTTCCACTCGATGCTCGATCAGGGTGTGCACCTGCCGCCGTCGGTGTTCGAGGCCTGGTTCCTGTCCGCGGCCCACGACGACTCCGCCATGGAGCGCATCATGCAGGCACTGCCGGCCGCTGCCAAGGCGACCGCGGAGGCCACGCCGAACGCCTGACAGCAGACCGGAAGGGTCGGGCCCGCCTGTGTGCGTGCCCGACCCTTCCGGTCTGTCAGCGGGTCACTGACCCGTGATGTTCTTGGCGGCGTCCTTGACGTTCTCGCCCGCCTGCTTGGTCTTGGCCGATGCCTGGTCTCCGGCGCCTTCGGCCTGCATCTGCTCGTTGTCGGTGGCCTCGCCCAGGGCTTCCTTGCCCTTTCCGGATGCCTCTTCCGCCTTGTTCTTGATCTTGTCGCCGAATCCCATGACTGCCTCCTGGGTGGTGATGGATAGTGACATTGCCAACAGTACCCTTAGCAAGTTGGTGGGTGAGACGGGCCGTCAGGACCTGACGGGCCAGGTCCCGTCGATCACGATCGTGGGATCGTTCTTCACCCCGCGCAGGTAGTCCTGCAGGTTCAGTGCCTGTGCCTCGGCCCAGCCGATCTGCGCGTCGTGCAGGGCTGCGGCCGGAACACACAACTCCGCGTGTTCCCGGGCCAGGATCTGGGCCAGTCGCACCGCCGCCAGGGCGTCCTCCGCGGACGTGTGGGCGGATTCCAGGGGGATGCCGTAGGCCTCGGACAGTGCCACGAGGGTTCGCTTTCCGTGCCAACGAACCCGGACCTGCTTGTGCATGACATACGGGTCCAGGACGGGGCGCGGGGCGGCCAGGTCCAGACCGTGGCGCTGCGCCTCCGCGGCCAGGACGGTGAAATCGTACGGTGCGTTGAAGGCCAGGACGGGGATGTTCCGGACGAACAGGTCGCCGATCACCTGGACCAGTTCGGAAACCACCTGTCCGGCCGGAGCACCGTGCTCGCGAGCGTGTTCCGTGGTGATGCCGTGGATGGCGGCGGCGCCGTCGGGAATCTCGACGCCGGGGTCGGCAAGCCATTCCCATTGCCCCAGGATCTGGCCGTCCGGAGCCACGAGCAGCACGGAGGCGGTCACGATGCGGCAGGTCCGCGCATCACGGCCCGTGGTCTCCAGGTCGAAGGTGGCCAGTGCCTGGTCGGGCCAGGCGAGCTGCGGGTCGATCACGACGTCGTCGAGGTCGGCGGCCTCCGGCTGGGTGCCCTCCGCGACGGGGGTGTCGAAGAGGGTCGGCTGATCGGGTCCGGGCACGTGCGGCATGTCCACACCGTACGTGCCCGTACCGACACCGTCTGGCAACCCACCCGGAGGGCTGTTGTGTGAGCCGCCTTACGCCGCGATGGTGCTCGGATGCTTGTGTCGTCCGGGACTCGTGGTGGGATATGGCCATGGTCGATCTCAGCCCAGTACAGCCTGATTCCGCTGCCCAGGACGCGGACGTGCTTGCCGGTGTGCTCCCCGTCGAACGCCGGGGCAGGTGGGCCATCACCGCTCCCGAGCCCAGTGGACTGCACGTTCCACCGTGGGAGGCACTGGATCCTGAGCAACAGGAGATCGCCGGACTGGAATTCGGGTGTGGGCCCCGCCTGGTCCTGGGAGCACCCGGCACCGGACGCACCACAGCCTTGGTGTCGCTTGCCGCGCGCCGGCTCCGGGAGGGGCTGTCGGCGGACAATCTCCTGGTCCTCACCCCGAGCAGGAGTTCCGCCGCGCGGGTACGGGACACCCTGACGGCCACGGTGGCCACCACGATGTCCACCCCGCCGGTGAGGGCGTGGCAGGCGTACGCGTTCGACCTGCTGCGCCGAGCCCATGTCCAAGGCCGGCTGCCGGGGGTGGAGAACCCGCCCAAACTGCTCTCCGGACCGGAACAGGACGTCCTGATCCGCGAACTGATGGAGGGCCACGCCCACGGCATCGGCGCGGGCGTCGTCTGGCCCCCGGATCTTCAGGAAGCCGTGTCGACGCGCGGCTTCCGGCAGGAGATGCGGGAACTGTTCGACCGGCTCTCGGAGCACGACCTGTCCCCGGAAGACCTGGCGGACCTCGGGCGTGGGCTGGGCCGACAGGACTGGGTGGTTGCGTCGTCGTTGCGAGCCGAGTACCAGGCCGTTCGGCGGCTGCGCATGCCGGAGGCCTTCGACCCCGCGGAGCTGGTCACGGAGGCCGCTCGGCTGCTCGAGAACGACCCCGAGATGCTCGCCACCGAGCAACAACGGCTGGAACTGGTCCTCGTCGACGATCTCCAGGAGGCCACCCGTTCGATCCACCGACTCCTGGCCGTGCTGTGTGCGGGCCGGGACGTGATCATGACGGCCTGCCCGGACACCGTGGTCCAGGGTTTCCGTGGCGCCCGCCCGGACGCGCTGCGCGGGCTGACCGACCGCGTCGGTACGGCAGCAGCACCGCTGCGGACCCACCTGCTGGTCACGGGCCACCGCATGCCCGCCGAGATCCAGGAGGCGTGGGGGAGGGTTGCCGCCCGGGTTCCGGCCGTGACGGGCCAGTCACCGCGGTCGCGGCGACCCTCACCGGCCCCCACCCCGAACACTGCGTCGGCGCCGGGGCCCGAATCCTCTGGATCCGGGGCTTCCGCAGCGCAGCCAGGTTCGGGTGATTCGGGCCTGCACGCCGTCGTGTTGGCCTCCGAGGTGCATGAGGCACGGTGGATCGGACACGGCATCCTCCGGCGCCATCTCCTGGAGGGGGTGCCGTTCCAGGACATGGCCGTGGTGGTGCGCAACAGTGCTCGGCTCAAGAGCGTCCAGCGCCAACTGGAAGGACTCGGGATCCCCGTGACCACGTCCGCCGCGGAGACGCCCGTGCGGGACGAACCCGCCGTCAAACCGCTGTTGGACGCGCTCAAACTGGTGGTAGACGCGCACCACAACGACCAGGAGCCGACCGACGAGTCCGCGTCCCTGCTGGCCGCGGTCGAAGCCGTGGACCTGTTGGGCTCACGGATCGGCGGGGCCAGCGCCATGGACATCCGGAGGCTGCGTCAGAGGTTGCGCTACGCGGAACTCAGGGACGGTGGCGGCCGCAATTCGGACCAACTCCTGGTGGAAGCCCTGGTGGTGCCGGGGGCGCTGGACGCCGCTGGGGTGCGCTCGACCCCCGCCAGGCGGATCGCTCGCATGGTCCAGGCCGGCCGGGCCGCGTTGGGTGGGCCCAATGCGACCGCGGAGACGGTGCTCTGGGCGCTGTGGGAGGCCGCGGGGGTCGCGGATGCGTGGCAGCGGGAGGCGCTCAACGGTGCGGAGGCCGGACGACGAGCGGACCGCGACCTGGACGCCGTCGTCGGTCTGTTCGAAATGGCCGAACGATTCGTGAACCACCTGCCCGGTGCCGGTGCGGCGGAGTTCCTGGACTTCCTGGAATTACAAGAGCTGCCCATGGACACCCTTGCTGCACGGGCCCCCACCCGGGCGACGGTCGAGATCATGACCCCCGCCACCGCGGCCGGCCGGGAATGGCCCGTCGTGTTCGTCGCGGGAGTCCAGGAGGGCCAGTGGCCCAACACCACCCTGCGCGGCCAGCTCCTGGGTGCCGATCTGCTCGACGACGCCGTGGAGCTGGGGGTCGAGGCCGCCGCCAGGACCTCGCCCATCACGCGCCTCACCCTGGTCCGGCATGACGAACTGCGGTCCTTCTCGACCGCTGTATCCCGCGCCGGGCGTGAACTGCTCGTCAGTGCCGTGGTGGACCAGGACCACGAACCCTCCGATTTCCTGGGCCTCGTGGACCCGTGGGAGGTGGACCGCCACCCGGAGGCCGCGGAGAACAGCAGGCCCGTGCTCAAGGCACCCCGGCCCCTGACCCTGCGCGCTTTCACCGGGCAGTTGCGCGCCGCCGTCGGGGACGGGGCCGAAGCCCCTGAACACGCAGAGGCCGCAGCTCGCCTGCTCCACCGGCTCACCCGGACCCGCACGCCCGTGCCGGGCGCGCATCCGGAGCAGTGGTGGGGTCTCCTGCCGCTGTCTTCCGAGGGCCCCGTCCTGGATCCCGACCAGCCCGTTCCGGTGTCGCCGTCGCGGATCGAGACCATCAGCCGCTCGCCGTTGGACTGGTTCGTGTCCACGGCGCGGGCGGAGGAAGCCACGGATGCCGCGCGCAGCCTGGGCACGCTCGTGCATTCGATCGCGGAGGAGTTCCCGAACGGCTCGGGGACCGAACTGGTCGCCCAGTTGGAACGTCGCTGGCCGGAACTCGGTCTGCCCACCGGGTGGGAAACGGACCTCCTGCTGGAACGGGCCCGCACCATGCTCCGCAAGTTCGCCGCGTACGTGATCGATGCCCGCAAGGACGGCGGGCGGGAACTCGTCGCGGTGGAAGGCTCGTTCAGCGTGCTGGTTCGTGGACGCGCGCGGGACGCCCTGCTCCGGGGCCGCGTGGACCGGCTGGAGGTGGATGCCCAGGGTCGTTACGTCGTGGTCGACCTCAAGACCGGGGCCGTGCAGCCCAGCGGGGCCGATGTTGCACGGCACCCGCAGATGGGCACCTACCAGGTCGCCCTGGCCGCCGGGGCGGGGGAGGCAATGGCTGCCGCTGCTCGATCCCAGGACGACGACGCCGCGCCCGATCAGGAGGCCGACCTGGTCCTGGACCTCGGCCCGGAATCCCGGGTGTCCGATCCGGGCGGAGCCGTCCTCGTGCAACTGGGCCGAACAACCAGCGGCTACACGGCACAGCGCCAGGACCCGCTGGCACCCGACGAACGATGGGCCCAGGAACTCGTCACCGCCGCGGCCGAACTGGTGTCCCGCGACCATTTCATCGCCCGCCACACGGGGCAGAACACCGGCTCGTACGGGATGCGCTGTCGCCTGCCGGAGATCTGCCCGCTCTGTAGTCAGGGAAGGCAGGTCACCGAATGAACGCCCATCCGTACGGTGGGATCGACCCTCGATTCACCCCCGAGGAACTGGCCGCCGCGCTGGGGACAAACACCCCCACGGGCCAGCAGTCCGCTGTCATCTCCGCGCCTCTCACGCCCAAGCTCGTGGTCGCGGGCGCAGGTTCGGGCAAGACGGCCACGATGGTCGACCGCGTGGTCTGGCTGGTGGCCAACGGGATTGTGCGGCCGCACCAGGTCCTGGGCGTGACCTTCACCCGCAAGGCCGCCGGCGAACTGCGGGACCGAGTGCGCGGGCGGCTCAGCGTTCTGCGCTCCAAGGGGCTGCTGGTCCCGTCCGAGGACACGGCGATGGAGGACACCGCCGCCGCAGATGTCGGAGACGTCGGCGACTCGCTGCCCCTTGACCCCACCGTGTTGACGTACCACTCCTACGCGAGTGCCCTGGTGCGGACCTACGGGCTGAGGATCGGGGTCGAGCCCGAGACCGTGTTGCTCGGCCAGGCTCAGGCCTGGCAGCTGGCCACCCGCGTGGTGCAGTCCTGGGACGGCGAGGTCACGGCCGACCTCAAGGCCTCCACCCTGACCCAGGACGTGTTGTCCCTCAGTTCCGGGGCAGCGGAGCACCTGCTGAGTCCGGGGGAGATCGACGAGTTCCTGGAGGGCTTCCTGCCCCAACTGTCCGACGTCCCGCCGTCCAAAAAATCCAGGGCACTCGACAAGGCCGTCAAAGATGCGGTGGCCAAGATGCATCGCACCCGTTTGCTCACGCGGTTGGTCAAAAGGTTTCGTGACCTCAAGCGGGAGACCGAGACCATGGACTTCGGGGACCTGCTGGAACGCGCGGCCCGCATCGCCAAGGAGGACCCGGCGGCCCGAACCCTGGAACGTGAACGCTTCCGCGTGGTCCTGCTCGACGAGTTCCAGGACACCTCCCACGCGCAGATGGTGCTGTTCGCTTCTCTGTTCGGAGACGGCCATTCCGTGATGGCCGTGGGAGATCCCCAACAGTCCATCTACGGTTTCCGCGGCGCCTCCGCGGGGCAGCTGTTCAGCTTCGACCGGTGGTTCCCCGCCCCGGACGCAACGGCTGCCGAACCGGCCTACCTCACCACGGCCTGGCGGAACGACACCGCGATCCTGGACGTGGCGAACACCATCGCCCAACCGCTGCGCACGCCGCCGCCGTGGTCCGTGAGCACCGGCCGGGGCCTGCAGGAGGTCCCTCAACTCGACCCCCGCCCGGGCGCCGGGACCGGCCGTGTGGAGGTCAACCGCTATCTCACCGACGACGACGAGGCCCGCGCCATCGCCGGATCCATTGCGGGATCCATTGCGGGATCCATGGGTGGGTCCATCGCCGAGTCCGACCAGGGCCCTGGTTCTGCGCACGGTCAGGTCGCCTCGGAGCGCACTCCGCCGGTCACCACCGCGGTGCTGTGCCGGCGTCGTGCCCAGTTCGAGCCCGTGCGACGGGAACTGGCCGCACGCGGCATCGCCTACGAAGTCGTGGGCCTCGGTGGCCTGCTCGAGGTTCCCGAGGTGGCCGACGTCGTCGCCACCCTGCAGGTCCTCACCGACCCCGGACGTTCCGACGCCCTGGCACGCCTGCTCACCGGGGCGCGCTGGCGCATCGGAGCCCGCGACCTGGTCGCTCTGGCGGACTGGGCGGGGCACCTCGAGCGGCGTCGCACGCAGGCGGCGCGCACCGGCCGCCTGGTCGAGGAGATCGACGCCGACGCCGAGGCCGGGGCGGGGGAGGGCGGCGACGTCGTGATCGAACCCGACCTGTCCGATGCCGCATCGCTGATCGAGGCGGTCGAAACCCTGCCGCGGCCGGGGTGGACCTCCGGGGCCGGGCGCAGCATCACGGACAGCGGACGCGATCGCATGCAGCGCTTCGCCGACGAGCTGCACGGCCTGCGGTCCTGGCTGTCCGAGGACCTGGCCACGGTGCTGACCGTGGTCGAACGAACCATCGGCGTGGACATCGAGGTTTCGGCCAGGGCCGGGGCTTCCGCGGCGGAGGGGCGGCGGAACCTGGACGCCTTGCAGGACGTGGCGCTCGAATACAGTGCTGCGACCGGGTCGCAGGACATCGGGGCCTTCCTCGCCTGGCTCAAGGTCGCCGCTTCCGAGGAGAATCCGGACACCGCACCTGCGGATCCGAACCCCGGCGCCGTACAGATCCTCACCGTCCACGCCTCCAAGGGGCTGGAATGGGACCACGTCTACGTGCCGGGCATGAACGCGAAGTCGTTCCCGTCCGACAAGTCCTCCGCCTGGACCAAGTCTGCCGCGGCCGTGCCCTGGCCGCTGCGTGGTGACCGGGACTTCCTGCCACAGTGGGCCCCGGACACCACGGACGTGGTCACGCTCAAGGAGTCCATGGCGCTGTTCGTCGAGGACTGCGCGCAGCACACGACCGATGAGGAGCGACGGCTGGCGTATGTCGCGTTCACCCGTGCCCGTAGCCTGCTGAGCCTGTCGTGCTCGGTGTTCGTGGGCGGCACAGCCATGCAAAGGGCTCCCTCGGAGTTCCTGGACGAGTTGAACGATCTGACGGAGCCCGGACCGGCGGGTACGTCCGTGGTGCGTCGGGGAACCTGGGTCGAACCGGACGAGGACTTGCCCAACCCTGCCAAGTCGAGGACCCTCGAAGCGGCCTGGCCCTACGATCCCCTCGAGGGCCCCGAGGTCACCGAGATCGTGGCGAGCACAGCAAGCCCCGGTGCGGACACCACCGGAGCTGAAGTCCACGGGGCTGAGGGCACGGGTGCTGAAGTCATCGAGTACCGCACGGTGCGGCCCCCAGTCCGGGCGGGACGACGTCGCCACCTGGAACAGATCGCGCGAGCGGTACTGGACGGAGGTTTCCGGGAACACCGTGACCTGAGCGACCAGGAACTCTTGGCGCTGCCCGAGGTCCGCCGCTGGGCGGAGGAGGCCCAGGTGCTCGTAGCCGCCCACGAGGCGCCACCGGACCAGCAGGTGCTGCCCATGCCGTCCCACATCTCGGCCTCGACGGTGGTTGCCTTGGGCCAGGACCCGGAAGCCGTCGCCGCCCAGTTGCGGCGCCCCATGCCGCGGCGCCCCGCCGTGGCAGCCAGGGCCGGAACCACGTTCCACGCCTGGGTCGAGGAGTATTTCGGTTCGAGCGCGATCTTCGACGTGGACGAACTCCCCGGCGGCGCCGACGACTTCGTGGACGAGGGCTACGACCTCCCCGCGCTGGCGCGGACCTTCCGGGAGAGCGAATGGGGGCAGCGTCAGCCGTGGGCGGTCGAGCACCCGATCGAGACACCACTGGGCGGATTGACCGTCCGCGGCCGGATCGACGCCGTGTTCAAGCTGCCCGACGACCGGTGGGAACTGGTGGACTGGAAGTCCGGGCGAGTCCCCGGGGCCGCAGACCTGGCGGGTAGAGCTGTGCAGCTGGCGGTGTACCGCCTGGCCTGGTCACGGCTGATGGGGGTGGAGCTGGAGAAGGTGTCGGCGGCGTTCTACTACGTGGCCTCGGACAGGACGGTTCGCCCGCACGACCTGGCGGGCGAAGCCGAGCTGGAGGCGATCGTGACGCGAACCCTCAAGTGAGCGGGTCGCGGCGCAGCTGCGTCACATTGGTCGGCGGCTCGGCCTGACCGGCCTGATCCGTCTGACCGGACGGACCCGTCTGATCGACGCCGTTGGCCTGCCCGTCCCCGTCAGGAACGCCGGCCGCTTGAGCCTGCTCGCCCTGCTCCGGCTGAGACTGTTCCGCGCGGGTACGCGCTTCACGCGCGTGCTCCGTGCGGGCCTCCACCGAGTCCTCCGCCTGTGCGGGGCGGCCGGAGGCCAGCTCCTCCTCGTAGTCCGCCACGTCCTTTTCGAGCACCCGGAGCGTGTGCTGCGCGTCGGCCACCATGTCCGGCCGCTCGCGGGAGACCCCGCGCACCAGCCAACGGGCCAGCGCGAACTCGGCTTCCAAGTGGGCCCGACGCAACAGGTGCGGGTCGGGGGCGCGGACACCGGCTCGCGTGTAGGCAGCCACCACAGCCTCCGCGAAACCGGCGTCGTTGGCGCCGATCAACCAGGCGAAGTCCAGGGCGGGGTCGCCCACGTGGACGTCGGACCAGCCGGTGACGGCGGTGATGCGGTTGCCGTCGACCACCAGGTTGTCCTCGTTGAGGTCGCCGTGCACCACGTGGGTGGAGAAGCGCCACAGGGTGCGGTCCTCGAGGGCGTTCTCCCAGCGTTGCAGCAAGCCGGACGGGATCTTCCCCGTGGTGGCGGCCTGGTCCAGCTCGTTGAGCATGCGGGTCCGGCACTGGTCGGCGCTGTAGGCGGGCAGGTCGGCGTCCATGACCATTGCGCGCGGCAGGTCGTGGATCGCGGCCAGGAGCTGGCCGATCTGGGTGGTCACGGGCGGGACGGGCTCCGCGCTGGGTGGTTGCGGCCGCGTGGGTGCCGCGTCCTGCAACCGGTCCAGTCGGTCGATCGGCACCGGCCCACCGGGGAGGTGAGAGTAGATGAAGGTCCTGCGTCCGCCGTCGTCCACGGAGCCCACCACGGTGGGGATCAGGAACGGCAGCTTGGACCGCAGCGCCGGGGTGAACGCGCTCAACACGGCGTGCTCGGCGGCCAGTCGGATACCGGCTTCCTCCGTCAGGGGGCTGCGCACCCGCCAGCGTTTGTGGGCCTGATCCGTCACGACGGCGGAGCGGAAATCGGCGTCGTCGTCCGGTGACGGACCAACCGATGCGGGCACGATCCCGGGCACCCCGGCGACCGCCACCGCTGCCAGATGTTCGAGGGAGGGGCGCATGGAAGCAACCCTACAAGGGGCGGGGAAGGTCACCGCGCCGGTGCGTGGCAGGGGAGTTACCCACCGCCGTGGAGGGCACAGGCCCGGCCCACGTGCGCGCCGTTAGAGTGGAACGGTGCAGTTGCCCAGGCCCACAGTCCTCAACCCCGATGTCATGCCGCTGACGCGTTCGCGTCTGGAACGGCGCAGCCCGGAACGCGACCGCGAGGACCAGCGGCCGGGTTCACGGTGGACGTTGGTCACCCTGGACGGTCGGATGCCCGTGGCCGACGGGCGCCTGGTGCTCGTGGAACGCTCAGTCCTTGCGCGGATTATCGAGGGCTTGGACGATCCCGACGCCGACCCGGGACTCCCGGAGGTCTACCTCGGTGAACTCACCGACGGCAGCGCGGAGGGCGTGACCGTCCGCCCTCAGCAGGGTCAGGGCGAGATGACACAGGCCCTCACGGAACTGGTGGAACTCAGCCACGCCAGGGGAGATTCGGCCGGCCAACCGCTCGAATGGGCCACCCTGCGGGCGATCGCCCCGGCCCTGGGAGCAGCCGAGCCGGAACACGCAGCCCTGGCGGTCACGGCCCAGGCCGTCACGGCCTGGCACGTCGACCACCCGCGCTGCCCCCGGTGCGGCGAGCTCACGCACGTCGAACGCTCCGGCTGGATGCGTCGATGCCCCGCCGACCGGTCCATGCACTTCCCCCGCACTGACCCCGCGGTGATCGTGGCGGTCACGGACGGTGCCCCTGACTCGTCCCGCGAACGCATCCTCTTGGGCCAGTCCGCGGCCTGGAGCGGTAACCGCTTCTCCACGCTGGCCGGCTTCGTGGAACCCGGCGAATCCATCGAACAGGCTGTTGTCCGGGAGATCGAGGAAGAATCCGGGATCGTGGTCGACCAGGTGCGGTACCTGGGCTCCCAGCCCTGGCCGTTCCCGCGGTCGCTCATGATCGGCTGCACGGCCGTCATGCAGTACGGCCAGTTGACCCCCGACGGGGACGAGATCGCTCAGCTGCGGTGGTTCACCCGCGATGAACTCCGGGAAGCCTCCCTCAGCGGAGAGATCGTACTGCCCGGCAAGGTTTCGATCGCCCGCGCGCTGATCGAGCACTGGTTGGGCGAAAACCTGCCCGAATCCGGTTGGTGACCCGTGCTCGCCCCTGACGCAGCGGCTCAAGCGCTCTTCCCGGTCGAGAGTGAGGATCAGCGGCCCCTCCCCGAACGCATCCTGGACGGGCTGGACCCGGAACAACGCCAGGCCGCCACGGCACTTCGCGGCCCCGTGTGCATCCTGGCGGGAGCGGGAACGGGCAAGACCCGCGCGATCACCCACCGGATCGCCTACGGAATCGCCACCGGCGTCTACACCCCGCAGAAGGTGCTCGCCCTGACGTTCACCACCCGCGCCGCCAACGAGATGCGCAACCGCCTCCGGGTCCTGGGCGCCGACGGCGTGCAGGCCCGTACGTTCCATTCAGCGGCACTGCGCCAGCTGCAGTACTTCTGGCCGCAGGCGATCGGGGGCAGTGTCCCGGAGCTGGTGGAACACAAGGCACGCCTGATCGCGCAGGCCGCGGGCGCCATGCGTCTGAGCAACGACCGCGCCACCATCCGTGACCTGGCCGGGGAGGTCGAGAAGGCCAAGGTCTCCATGCTCACACCCGACACCTACGCCGCGGCGCACGAATCCGGTGGCGTTCCGCGGCCGTTGCCGGGCGGTCACGACGCCCGCACGATCGCCCGGCTGTGGCAGACCTACGAAGAGATCAAGACCGACCGCAACCAGATCGACTTCGAGGACGTGCTGCTCCTGACCGTCGGCATCCTTGAGGAGGACGAACGCATCGCGGCCACCGTGCGTGCGCAGTACCGCCACTTCGTGGTCGACGAGTACCAGGACGTCTCCCCGTTGCAGCAACGGCTCCTGGACGCGTGGCTCGGCCCGCGTGACGACCTGTGCGTGGTCGGCGACGCCTCCCAGACCATCTACTCCTTCACGGGGGCGACCTCCCGCCATCTCCTGGACTTCCCGCGCCGGTATCCGGAGGCCACCGTGGTCAAACTGGTCCGGGACTACCGGTCCACACCGCAGATCGTGAACACGGCCAACCGGTTGCTCGCCGCCCGCCGCCCCGGGCCGGACTCCACACCGGGTACCTGGGCCACCCCGTTACGACTGGTTGGCCAGCGCAAGGAGGGCCCCGCGCCGTCGTGGAACGAATACGACGACGACCAGCTCGAGGCCCAGGGCACGGCGGTGCGGATCCAGGACCTCCTGGACGACGGCGTTCCCGCCTCCGAGATCGCGGTTCTGTTCCGCACCAATGGCCAGGCCCAGGCCTACGAGACGGCGCTCGCCGACGCCGGGATCGGATTCCGGCTCCGGGGTACCGAACAGTTCTTCCGCCGTCCGGAGATCCGACAGGCACTGCTGCAGATCCGCTCGGGCGCCCAGGCCGAAACTCCGGCGACCGCCGACGACGCCACGGCCACACCCGCCGGTGACACGCACGGCAACTCCGGGGGGGCCGCAGCCACCGGGACCGCCGGGGCCGCTGCGGTGCGGCAGACCGTGAGGGACATGCTCTCCTCGTTGGGCTGGTCACCGCAGGCACCGCGGGTCACGGGGGCGGTCCGTGAGACCTGGGAGTCGCTGGCCGCGCTGGTGGACATGACCGATCGGATGGCCGCGGCGCACGAGGAGGCGGCACGCACCGCCGAGGAACACGGCAGGACCGGGCCGGGGGAGTTCACCCTGCGGCAGGTGGCCGAGGAACTGTCCCGCCGTGCCACCCAACAGGACGCCCCCGCGGTTGAAGGGGTCACCCTGGCCTCCTTACACTCCGCCAAGGGCTTGGAATGGGACGCGGTCTTCCTGGTGGGACTCACGGAGGGGCTCATGCCCATCACCTTCGCCGAGACCTCCGACGAGATCGACGAAGAACGTCGCCTGCTGTACGTGGGAATCACGCGTGCGCGGGAACACCTGATGCTCTCCTGGTCCCTGACCCGGACTCCCGGCGGGCGCCCCAACCGGCGGGCCTCACGGTTCATCGATGATCTCCTCCCGGAACGCCCGGGCAGTTCGCGGCGTTCGACCCGCCCGGCGGGCCAGGGACGCGGTGCTGCGCGCCGCGGTTCAACCCGCCGCGCATAAGGGGCAGGCGGCCTGCGGATTCGGCACCCGCTCGATCGTCGACACCGGCCCGCCCGGGTGCAGAACGGTCACGTGCTCGGCGGCGGACCCGTCGACCGGACCGTTGCTCGGGTGACCCCGGTGGCCGACCTCCGGACCACCGGCACCGGCCTGGGCGATCACCGCTTGGGCGAGCACGGCGGCGGCCAAGGCGGTGTGGGTCGGCCAGGCGTCGTACCGCGCACCCCGGGAGGGCTCGGGCTGCGCGGTCCCTGCGGCCTTGGCCATGCAGTCGGTGCAGGCCCGGGCGTACCAGGGGCGAACGGGCCACAGCATCGTGGTCCCCGGAGCGTGGCCACCCGGAACCACGACGTCGAGCACCTCCTGGCGCTCCCGCACACGACCCTCGGCGGCAGCTGCCCGGAGATCCAGGGACGCGCCGTCCGGGTCCGACAGGTCCACCGCGCGAATGACCAAACTGCTCGGACGGTCCTCGGCCGTGAAACGGGCGGGATCCGAGAGGGCCACGGCGTTCGGGTTGGCGGCACGGATCCGCTGCCGAACGCCCAGGTCCCGGGACCGGCCGACGTCGGGAAGGTCAAAGGCGCCCGCGGCGGCGTCGTCCCAGGTCACCGGTCGCGGGTCCGAGATCACGAAGCCTCGGACCCCGCAGCCGGCCAGGAGAACGGCGGCCGCCGCGGTGACGGGGCTCAGGCCCAGGAACATCAGCTGCAGGTCCGTGACGGGCGGTCGGCCGTCCAGCCGGACACCGGTGCTCACGGTGCGGCGGAGCTGGGGATGGCGGGCTGCGGGTACGGCGGGGACGGCAGATGTGGGCACGGTGTCCCTCCTGGATACGCGGTGCTCTGTCCCGGCAAGGAATCGCCGGTGTGCACATCAGTGTGACCCGACACCGGGCCAACCGGACCTTGTCCACAGGCGCGGTCGGGGGCTGGCTACCATCGTGGGGTGGACCGAGCCAACCCCGCTGAAGAGCCCGTCGAGAGCCCCGTCGCACCCGCGTGGGCGCAGAACCCACCCGTCGAGGTTCGGCGTTCGGCGCGGCGCCGCAAGACGGTGTCCGCCCACTGGTCGGGGGACTCCGTGGTGCTGCAGGTACCGGCGCGGATGTCCGCGCGGGAGGTCAAGCGGTGGGAAACCGAGCTCGTGGCCAAACTCGTGGCCTCACGCTCCAGGGCCACCGCGGCAGGGCGCCGTCGTTCGAGTGACGAGTACCTGGGCGAACGGGCACAGCACCTGTCCCGCACGTACCTGGATGGTCGCGCGCGTCCCACCAGCATCACCTGGTCGTCCCGCCAGAACACTCGGTGGGGATCGGCCACCCCCGCCACCGGGAGCATCCGCATCAGCGACCGCCTGCGTTCTGCCCCGGAATGGGTTATCGACTCCGTGGTCCTCCACGAGCTGTGCCACCTGCTGGAGGCCAACCATGGCCCCGCGTTCCGCGCCCTGGAGGCCCGCAGCCCTGACACGGCAAAGGCCCAGGCCTTCCTGGACGGAGCGGCCTGGGCCCTGCGGTCACCGGCGGAGGAACCGGGTCAGTCGGTGGACTGACCGGAAGAGCCACCCGCCCCGCCGTCGTCGGTGTCGTCCCCGGTGTCGTCGCTGGTGTCGTCCTTGGTGTCAGACCCCAGCAGCTGTTCCAGGGCGGCGTCGAACTCCTCGTCGGAAGCGGTGAGCAGGCCGCGACGCGACTCGTAGGCCGCGGGATCGTCCAGATCCTCGTCGGTGGGCAGAAACTCGGCGGCCTCCCACAATCCGTCGCGGTCTTCCATGCCACGCCGCTGTTCCACGAAGCGCCAGAACTCCGCAGCTTCCCGCATCCGCCGCGGACGCAGTTCCAGGCCCACGAAAGACCCGAAGGCGTGCTCGGCGGGACCGCCCGAGGCCCGACGACGGCGCATGGTCTCGGAAAGTGCGTCGGCTCCCGGCAGGTTGGTCGTGGCGCGCACGGTCACGACGTCCACCCACCCCTCGATCAGGGCGAGGATGGTCTCCAACTGCTTGAGCGTGGCCTGCTGCTTCGGCGTCTGCTCGGGCATGAACATCCCGGACCCGAGCGCTTCCTGCATGGCCGCGGGATCCGACGGGTCGATCTGCGCGGCCAACCCCTCGATGCGGTCCATGTCGATGTGGATCTCCTGCGAGAACGCGGTGATCAGGTCGACCACGTACTGGCGCAGCCACGGCGCTGCGTGGAACAGGCGGGCGTGGGCGACCTCGCGCACGGCCAGGTAGAGCACGACCTCCTGCTCCGGAACGCCCAGGTCCTCACCGAAGTCCTTGACGTTGCGCGGGAGCATGGCGGAACCGTCCTGGGCCAGCGGGAAGCCGATGTCCGTCGAGGACACGACCTCGGCGGCCAAACCACCCAGGACCTGGCCCAGCTGCATGGCGAACATCATGGAGCCCGCGTTGGCTAACATCCCGGAGGCACCGCCGAGCATGCCGGTCATCTCCTCGGGCAGCTGGCCCTGGATCGAGTCGGTCAGGGCTTTGGTCATGGACTCCGCCACCGGGCCCGTGATCTCCTGCCAGGTGTCGAAGGTGCCCTCGACCCATTCGCTGCGGGACCAGGCGGTCGGGTTGGTGGGGGGTGTGTCGAAAGCCGTGTGGTCGGCCACCCAGAGCTGCGCCAGCTGGACCGCTTCGTCGATGACCTTGCGTTCGGCCTCCGTGACCGACGGGTCTCCCGCAGCGGAAACCACACGCCGGGCGTGATCCTTGGCGGCCTTCCAGTTGACGGGTCCGTCAGCGGGGCCAGCTGAGAACATCGACTGGACCTGGGCGAACATGGCCTGCATGGCCGCCGGATCGGTGGGAATCCCCATCTTCTGGAGGTCTTCCTCCGACATCCCGGACTGGCCCAGGAACTGCTGGAACATCGCCTGGAAGGGGTCCTGACCTTCGTTGTCGTTCTCGCCGTTGGGGGGCTGCGACGTCATGGTTCCTCGATCCTTTGGCCGGTCCAGATGCTCGGGCCACGTGCGTCCGGTCAGGTCGCCGCGGCGTAGTATGTGGCGACCAGGCTATCGACTCTCCCCGGTGCAGTGGGAGGCCCTGGCCCGTCGTTCGCTTGAAGCATGCGAGTTTAAGGATCTGCCGACCAGTGTCTCCCCGCCTCCCACGCGCGCTCCGCGCCCTCCGCGGACGCCGGCTCGGCCTGGAGTCCGGATCGATGATTGCCACCGCCCTGCTGATCGTGGTGGCGGTGTGGGCTCCCACCCCGTTCGTCCTGGAGCGACCCGGTCCCACGTTCGACACCACGGGCGAGGTCGACGGCAAGACCGTGATGAGCATCGACGGGGCCCGGACGTACCCGTCGGAGACCCAACTGGACTTCACCACGGTGTACGTGGTGGGTGGTCCGGAGTCCAGCCCTCGCATCCTGGACACCATGTATTCGTGGGCCGCGCCCACCCAGGCGGTTCTGCCGCTCGAGGTGATGTACCCGCCTGCGACCACCCAGGAGGAGATCAGCAACTCCGGAACCGCGGCCATGGATTCCTCCCAGGACCTGGCCGTGGCGGCGGCCCTGGAGCACATGGGCCAGGACTACACCACCACGTTGACCGTTCATGAGGTCGCCCCCGGTTCCCCCTCGGAAGGGGTCCTGGAACCCGGCGACGTGTTGCGTACCGTCAACGGCGAGCCCATCACGTCCTTGGACGGCCTGCGGGAATCCTTGAACGACGACGAGGACGCCCGGGTGGACCTGATGGTCGACCGGGACGGGCAGGAGAAGAAGCTCACGGCGGGCACCGAGGAGTCCGAGGGCAACCGGCAACTGGGCGTCTATCTGGAGCGGGAGTTCGACTTCCCGTTCGACGTCACGTTCAGTATCGACGGCGTCGGTGGACCCAGCGCGGGCATGATGCTCTCCCTGGGGGTCATCGACGAGCTGACGCCCGGTTCCCTGGGCGGTGACCGCCACATCGCCGGTACGGGCTCCATCGACGTCAATGGCGACGTCGGGGCGATCGGCGGAATCCGTCAGAAACTCGTGGGTGCCGCGGATTCCGGGGTCGACGTCTTCCTGGCACCGGTGGAGAACTGTGGGGAAGTGGTCGGTCACGTCCCTGACGGCATGGACGTGGTCGCGGTGGACACGCTCGAGGACTCCGTGGATGCGGTCACAGCCATCTCCGAAGGCACCGATCCGGCCAGCCTCCGCACCTGCTCCGCGGATTCCTGACCCCTACCCCGCGGCCGCGGTGCGGATCAAGCCCTCCGCACCGCGGGCTCGGTCCGAGTTTCGTGTGAATCCCCGCGTGACGCTCTGGGCGAATCCTGGTGCGCCACTGTGGGGAGACTTTGCTCACGGACGCCTGTGGCGGACACAATGGGGGGTGCGTATTCAGCGCGCCCTTTGAAGAGCCCATGGAAGGCCCAGGACCGACGTGACATCAGGACCGGCAGAACCGCCCCGAACCCCAAGATCGCCGCGCCCGGCCGGGGCATCCAGCCGGAAACCCCGTAAGGGGCGCAGCCCGTTGTTCATGACGGTCGTGATCGTGGCCGCGCTCATTGCGGCATTCGTGGCTTTCACCCAGATCTACACGGATGTCCTGTGGTTCCGGCAGATCGGCTACCTCAAGGTCTTCGTGACCCAGAACGTCGCGCGAGCGGTGATCTTCGTCGTCGCAGCCCTGCTCGTGGCTGTCCTGCTCTGGCTCTCCCTGTGGCTCGCGCACCGGCACCGGCCCCTGACCGCGGCGGCCGCGGCCGACGACAACCTCCGCCGGTACCAGCAGGCACTCGAGCCGGTCCGCAAGATCGCCATGTTCGCCGTGCCCGTGCTCTTCGGTCTGTTCACGGCCTCAACCATGGCCGCGCAATGGGAGACGGTCGTGCTGTTCTTCAACCAGGAGCCGTTCGGGCAGGAGGACCCGCAGTTCGGCATGGACATCGCGTTCTGGGTGTTCACGCTCCCGTTCCTGCGCCTGGTGTTGGGATTCCTGGTCTCCATCCTGTTGTTGTGCGCGATCGCAGCCGTGCTGGTGCACTACGTCTACGGCGGCATCCGCATCTCTGAGAAGGGCCTGACCTTCACCACCGCGGCACGCGTCCAACTGGCGGTGACCGCTGCGCTGTTCCTGATCCTGCAGGGCATCAACTTCTGGCTGGACCGCTACGCCACGCTGCAGTCCACGTCAGGTTCCTGGACCGGTGCGCTCTACACGGACATCAACGCGGTGATTCCGGTGCGCGCGATCCTGGCCGTCGCCGCGATCGTCGTGGCCGTGCTGTTCATCGTCTCCGCGGTCATCGGACGGTGGCGGTTGCCGCTGATCGGAACGGCCATGCTCGTCGTGGTCGCCGTGGTGGCCGGTGGGATCTATCCATCGCTTGTGCAGCGCTTCCAGGTCACCCCCACGGAGCAGCAGGTGGAGTCCGAATACATCCAGCGCAACATCGACGGCACCCGGACGGCCTTCGGGCTGGAGGACATCGAATCCGAGTCCTACGCCGCCACCGTGGACGCGGGGGAAGGTGATCTGGCCGACTACGCCCAGACCACCAGCAACATCCGACTGCTGGACCCCAACGTGGTCTCGCCCGCTTTCGCACAGCTGCAGCAGTTCCGTCCGTACTACAACTTCCCGGCCACGCTGAACGTGGACCGGTACGAGGTCGACGGCGAGGTCCAGGACACCGTGCTTGCCGCCCGCGAACTCGATGTGAACGCCACTGACTCCTGGTACAACCAGCACGTCGTCTACACCCACGGTTACGGGCTCATCGCGGCCTACGGCGACCGTGTGGAGTCGGATGGTCGGCCGTCGTTCATCCAGGGCGGCATCCAGGCCCAGGGCGACATCTCGGAGGACTACGAACCTCGCATCTACTTCGGTCAGCAGTCCCCGGAATACTCCGTCGTCGGTGGGGCCGAAGGCGACCAGGACCTCGAACTGGACCGCCCGTCCACCACGGACGACGAGGGCAAGGACGTCAACACCACGTTCTCCGGCGAGGGCGGGCCGAACGTGGGCAACCCGCTGAACCGGCTGTCCTACGCGATCAAGTTCCAGTCCTCCGACCTCTTGTTTTCGGACGCCGTGCGCGGCGAGTCCCAGATCCTCTACGACCGCAACCCGCGGGAGCGCGTGTCCCAGGTGGCCCCGTACCT
Organism: Kocuria soli; assembly: GCF_003797835.1. Lineage (GTDB taxonomy): Bacteria > Actinomycetota > Actinomycetes > Actinomycetales > Micrococcaceae > Kocuria > Kocuria soli. The sequence goes on along the minus strand of NZ_RKMF01000011.1, from coordinate 41,653 downwards.
GACGGTGGACGGCAACCCGTACCCGGCGATCATCGACGGTCGGGTCAAGTGGATCGTGGACGCGTACACCACCTCGGACGCGTACCCCTACTCCACGCCCATGGAGCTGCAGGACGCCACGGCGGACACCACCACGGCGGAAGGTGCCTCCGCTCAGCTGCCGAACGAACGCGTGAACTACATGCGGAACTCGGTCAAGGCCACCGTGGACGCCTACGACGGGTCGGTGGACCTCTATGCCTGGGACGACCAGGACCCGGTGCTCAAGGCCTGGCAGAAGGTCTTCCCGGAAACGGTCAAGCCCTACTCGGAGATGTCCGCCGAACTCATGGACCACGTGCGATACCCGGAGGACATCTTCAAGGTCCAGCGTGAACTGCTGAACACCTACCACGTGACCCAGGCCAACAGTTTCTACGCGGGCGACGACGTGTGGTCGATCCCCAACGACCCCACCAGTGACGATTCCACGGCCATCCCGCCGTACTACCTCTCCCTGCAGATGCCGGGCGAGGACCAGGCCAGCTTCTCACTGACCACGCCCTTCATTCCACAGCAGAACCAGGGCGAGAACACCCGCAACGTGCTCTACGGGTACCTTTCTGCCAACGGCGACGCAGGCACGGGCGAGGACGGCGTCAAGGCCGACACCTACGGCAAGATGACGTTGCTGGAACTGCCTCGAAGCTCCGTGGTTCCGGGCCCCGGGCAGGCGCAGAACAACTTCAACTCGGACACGGAGGTCTCCTCCGCGCTGAACCTGCTGCGGCAAGGTGGTTCCGAGGTGATCAACGGCAACATGCTCGCACTGCCGGTCAACGACGGGATCCTCTACATCCAACCCGTGTACGTGAGGTCTTCGGGCGAATCCGGGTACCCCACGCTGCGGCGCGTGTTGGTCTCCTACGGTGAGGAAGTCGGCTTCGCCCCCACGCTGGACGAGGCGCTGGACCAGGTCTTCGGTGGGGACTCGGGAGCCCAGACCGTGCAAGGTGCCGGGGTGAGCGAGGAGCAAGCGGCCGAGGCCGCAGGCCAGGATCCCGCAGCCACCGACCAACCCACGGACGGAAGCACCGACGACGCCGGCTCCGGTTCGGGTGGAGGCGGTTCCCTCGAGGACGCCCTCGACGACGCCAGCAAGGCCATGGAGGACTCCAACACCGCCATGGAGGAGGGGGACTGGGGCGCCTACGGCGAGGCCCAGGACCGGTTGGAGGACGCCATCAACCGGGCGCTGGAAGCCGACGGGGTGGCCACCTCCACGGCGCCGTCGGCACCCGCCACGAGCGATTCGGGGAACTGACACCACTCAACCCGCGCCGGGGCGGAGACCGTCCCGGCGCGGGGCACCCGATTTGCATGGGTGTCATCCGGTGCGTACAGTAGTCATCTGTCGCCGCGGGGTGGAGCAGTTCGGTAGCTCGCTGGGCTCATAACCCAGAGGTCGCAAGTTCAAATCTTGCCCCCGCAACTCTCGAAGGCCCGGTTCCTGGAATCCAGGAACCGGGCCTTTCTTCGTGCAATGTGGTCAACCTGTTCGATGCTGTTCCGCAGAAGCGCGTTGCAGGTTGCCGAAGACCCTGGTGAGGCGGGGATCCGATCGGACACCGTCCAGTAGTTCGTCGTACATCGTGATGCCCAGGACTTCGCTGTTCGGGAAAACGGCTCAGTCCGCTGTCGGTGGAGCTGGCGTGTTTCCCGAACATTCCTGCTTTCTTGTTTGGGTAAATAGAGTGTTCCGTCGTCGGCGGAACAAGCCCAGGACCTGAACGGGGGCCCAGTCGTGGCGACCAGCGACGCGCCTACGGCCGCTGAGGCGGCGCGAATCGTTGCAGCCTCCGTGCGTGAGCGTCTGCCGCGTAACTGGAAGACAGTCGAGGCGCTTGAACCAGACCGAGGAACGGCGCGTCCGGACCTGGAGATCACCGTCGAAGCCCCGGATGGTCGCACAGCACGTTTGGTGGTCGAGATCAAGCAGGTCCTGGAGCGTCGCGACGTCGGTCGGGTCACTGATCAATCCCGCAGCATGACGACAGGTCACACCGACGTTCCGGTCGTCGCAGCCAGATACCTCACCCCATCGGTACGAGAAGCGTTGGCGGAGCAAGGGCTCTCGTACGTGGACGCCACCGGGAACATCCGGGTCGTCATCGATGCACCCGCGGTGTTCATCTCGGAAAGCGGTGAGGACCGCGACCCTTGGCGGAAGGGTCGACCTCGCGGCACGCTGAAGGGAGAGCCTGCGGCGCGAGTCACTCGCGCGTTGCTGGACTACCGCCGCGATTGGAGTGTGCGTGAACTAGTGGCTGCCTCCGGCTCTTCCACTGGCGCCGCCTACCGCGTGTTGGATTACCTTGAGCGTGAGGGCCTTGTGGTCAAGAAGCTCACCCGTTACCGGGTAACCGACTGGGAGCGACTGTTGCGTGCATGGAGCGCTGACGCCGCGTTTCAGACGACAACTCGCACGATGGCCTTCATCGAGCCTCGCGGCGTCGAGTCTTTCCTCCGAAACCTGGCGGAGGACTCGACGTTCCCTGTTGCCGTCACGGGTTCGATGGCTGCGAGAGAGTGGGCGACCTACGCCCCGGCCAAGGCCGCTTATGTTTATGTCTCGTCCATCCAGGAGGCCTCCGAACAGTGGGGGCTCCGGCCCAACGCCGCCGCTCCGAACGTCATCCTGCTCGAACCCAAGACCGTCGGTGACGTGCCGTTCGTCAATACCGTTCGTGCTGAGGCGGGCTATCCGGTGGCCGCGCCGCCTCACGTGGCAGCCGACCTGCTCAACGGGCCGGGCCGCGAACCGGCTGAAGGCGACTACCTGATCGAGTGGATGAAGGCCAACGAAGAACGGTGGCGCCGTGAATGACGAAGTGGCGCTGGCGCGGACGGGGCTGCTCGATGCGCTGGAGGCATTGGAACTGCACCGCGACGCACTCGTCATTATTGGGGCGCAGGCCGTCTACCTCCACACGGGTGCGACGGAGATCGCCTTGGCCGAGTTCACCACAGACGGTGATGTCGTGGTGGACCCGCACAACTCGAAGTCGATGCGGAGGATCCGTGGCATTGAGGCTGCGTTGATCGACAACTCCAAGATGGTCATCGGGGCTCGCGATCCTGCCGTCCACCCTCGGGAGTTCGAGGTCTCCGTGGCTGGTCCCGCCGCGCTGCTGGTGGCCAAGCTGCACAAGATCCACGACCGGATCGACTCGCCTTCGAGGCGTGACAACAAGGACGCACACGACGTCTACCGTTTGCTGCGGGCTGTGGAGACGCAGGTGTTCGTTGCGGCGATCGAACGCCTTTTGCACGAAGGTGTCAGCGCGGACGTAACTCGCGAGGCGATCATCCAACTCGACGAGCTCTTCGGCAATGGCGCAGCTGCCCGCGGGTCCCTCATGGCCGGTGCAGCTGAGGAGTTGGTCGGTGACCCAACTGCCGTGTCCGAGAGCGTGGCGCTGCTGGCAGAGGACCTCCTTGCCGCACTGGAGCGCTAAAGCTTTATTGCGTCTGGACGTCCGGCGCGGTCGCTGACGAGCGCCGGTGAGGGTGGTTCCTGCCCGTCGCCTCAAGGTGACGGGCAGGAACCACCCCGCACGTCTCAGACCTCCTCGGAGCTCACGATCTTCTCGCCGTCCTTGGCGGCGTTGCCCGATCCGCCGGCCTTGAGCGCGGCCAGCCGGGCCTCGAGTTCGGACTGCCGGCCCAGTTCCTCCAGGGACTCGAACTGCGCGTCCAACGACGACGCCGCGAGTTCCTGCTGACCCGCGATCCGCGCCTCTTCGCGGCGGACCTTGTCCTCGAACCGGGAGACCTCGGAGAGCGGGTCCATCACGTCGAAGGCCTTGAGCGAATCCTGGACGGCCGCCTGGGCCGCGACCGTCTTCTGGCGGGCGTTGAGTTCGTCCCGCTTGGCGGAGAGTTCCTGCAGCTTGCCGTGCATCTTGTTCAGCCCGTCCTTGAGCTGATCGACCACGCGCGTTTGAGCCTCGATCTGCGGAGCCGATGCGCTGGCCTCGGACTCGTGCTGCATCTGACGCTGCAGTGCCACCTTGGCCAGGTTGTCGAACTTGTCGGCCTCCGTGCTCTGGCCCGCGGACCGGAACTGGTCCGCGCGGGTGGACGCCGCAAGCGCCTTGTTGCCCCACTCCTCGGCATCCCGAACGTCCTCGGCGTGGTCTTGTTCGAGCATCCGCAGTTGGCCGATGGTGGTGGCGACGGCGGATTCGGCCTCCCGGATGTTCTGCGTGTAGTCACGCACCATCTGGTCCAACATCTTCTGCGGATCCTCAGCGGAGTCGATCAAGGCATTGATGTTGGCCTTGGCCAGCTGGGCCACGCGCCCGAAGATGGACTGCTTTGCACTCATGGGATCGTCCTTTCGATCAGGGTCTGACGGTCGTTCAGGTGGTTCGAGTGGTTCGTGTCGGATGCGGTGAGGTCAATGTGGGGTGGCGACAGTGCTCAGAAGTCGAAGCCTCCGAAGTCACCCAGTCCGCCCAGGAATTCGCCCAGACCGTCGCCCACGGAATCGCCGAAGCCACCGCCGAAGTTTTCACCGATGGCGTTGCCGACGTCGCCGCCCACGTTCGGGGCGCCGTCGTTGAAGCCGTCCAATGCGGAGCCGAGGAGGATGCCGCCCAGCACCGCCCCGCCCAGACCGGGGGAGCCCATGCCGCCGTATCCCTGGAAGCCGCGGCGGTACCCGCCTCGGCCGTAGCCTCCGTGGCCGCCCCAGCCGGGGCCGCCCATGGGTCCCCAACCGCCGCCGTATCCCCCGTGAAATCCGGAGACGTCGTCCTGCGCTTCCTGGCGGGCGGAGGTGGCCAGCCGGATGGCTTCGTTGGCGTGGTTGAGCGCGGTCGAGGGTTCGGTGCTGCGTAGCCGCTGCGCCTCGGAGAGATGCCGTTCGGCCTCCGACAGGTGGGTGCGCGGTTGTGCGGTCACGCCCCCGCGGCGGGCCCCCAGGTAGTCGTGGGCTTGTGTCACGGCGGCCTGAGCGGAGACTAAGGTGCGGTCCAAAGTGGCCCGGGCGGCTCGGTCGCGTTCGTGCTCCTCCCGGAGCCCGCCCAGGGCCTTCTCGAGTTCCGTGGTGACCACGGACAGGCGGTGGGCCAACGAATAGGGGTCGAACCGTCCGGCGGCCAGTTCCGCCTGGATGCCGGTGAGCACGGACCGCACGCCCGCGGCACTGCCTGTCAGTTCGGTGCGCATGGCCACCTGGGCGGCGGCCTCGGCCTCGGCCACGTCACGTTGGGCCACGGCCACCGCATCCCGCAGGGACTGCTCGGCGCGTTCCAGATCCTGGGCCCCGCGTTCCACGGAGGCCACCAGGTCCCGGGCCTGTGCTGCAGCCTGCTCCGCTGCGCGAACCTCCAGTGCAGCCTCCGACCGGGCACCACTCTCGAGATGGGCCTCGGCCTGACGAACGGCGGTGTGCACGAAGTCCACCCGGTCCCTGGCCTGAGCCAGATTGTCGGGGAGGGTCTGCCAGGCGGAGTCCAGATACCGCGCGGCCACACGGTCCAAGGTGGCCTGGGCTTGTTCCAGATCCGGTGCCAATGCGTCGACGGCGGCCGTTGCGGCCTGCGCTGCCGCCGGAATGTTGCTTTCCAGGGCACGCAGCTGACTGAAGGATTCGCGCTGCTGCGTCAAGGGCCGGGCGGCTTGCTGGCAACGGTCCAGGATCTCGCCGATCCATGCCCGCTGTTCGGCCTCCGTGTCCGGAATCGATTCCTCGAGCTTCTGCTGGAGTGCGAAGGAATGTTGCAGATGGTCCTTTGCCTGACTCAGTGCCTCTTGATACGGGCCCACCGCGTTGTCACCGAACTGGAGTTGGGCGAAGGCCAGTTCCTGCTCAGCAGACTGCACGGCGTTGTCCGCCGAAACCAGCGCCTCACCGGCGCGCTTGTGCAATTCCGGGAGCGGGACGGGGGCGTTCTGCGGCACCGTGTGGGCCGCCGATTGCTCAACAGGAACCCCACCGGGGCCGTAACGCTGATTGGGATCCGCAGCGACGGCGGGCGCCTGACCGCTACGACGACGGCGGCTGCGCGACCAGGAGATCAGCCCGGCCGACAACACGATGGCCAGCAAGCCGATGACTCCCAGGACTCCGAACGCAGCAGACGTGCTCATGCTGGGAAGTCTACTGAGGGGGTTGGTGTCAAACCTGGGTGCGCAGTGATGATTCGCCGTGGGCGTGGTTGGGTTACTAACCCAACTGCCGATGCGCCCAGCCAGGGAATGCCCACTCGGCTGCCCACCGGCTCGCGCACAGGGTGGACACAGCCAGAGGGGGATACTGGTTCCCAGTCCACAGACGTGATGAATGAGGAGTTCCGTTCATGAGTGACGGTCACCAGCCGTACGGTTCCAACCCGCAGGACCCCAATCAGTACGGCTACCAGCCCGCTCCGATGGTCAACCAGAACCCTTACGCGGACGCCTATGACGCCCACCAGGCGGCAGGGGAGCCCAAGGCTCCTTCGCGCGGGATCGGGCGCAAGACCCTGGCAGGGGGCATGGTGGTGGCGGCTCTGGTCGGGGCAGGCACCTACGGCCTGGTCGACCTGGCTGCCGGTGGATCGGATGCACTGACCAGTTCGACCCAGGGTGCCAGTTCCGACCTCATCGTGAACAACAAGGACGATGTCAATGCGGTCACCGCGTCGGCCGCCAAGGCATCGCCGTCGGTGGTCACCATCTCCTCCGTGTCCGGGAGCCAGTCGGGTTCGGGCTCCGGTGTGATCTTGGACGACCAAGGGCACATCCTCACCAACACGCACGTGGTGACGCTGGACGGGCAGACGAACGATCCCGATCTTGAAGTCCAGCTCTCCGACGGCACGGTGACCGAGGCCAGCGTCGTCGGCACCGACCCGCTCTCGGATCTGGCGGTCATCAAGGTCGATGCCGAAGGCCTGGTTCCGGCCGAGATCGGCGACTCCTCGAAGCTCAACGTGGGTGACACGACCATCGCCATCGGTGCCCCCTTGGGCCTTTCCGGCACCGTGACGGACGGCATCGTCTCCACCACGGACCGCACCATTACCGTGGCCTCCTCCGCGGTTCCCGACACCCCCACGGAGGGCGACACCCAGGACGAGGGCGGCAGCAGCCGGGGCGACTGGAGCGACTTCTTCTTCGACTACGGCCAGGGCTCCACGCAGGGCGAGACGGAATCCGTGTACCTCAACGTTCTGCAGACCGATGCGGCGATCAACCCCGGCAACTCCGGTGGTCCCTTGGTCAACACGGACGGCCAGGTGATGGGCATCAACGTGGCCATCGCCTCCGCCGGTTCCTCGTCCTCCGGAGAGTCCTCCGCGGGCAACATCGGCGTGGGCTTTGCCATCCCGATCAACCATGCCAAGCGCGTGGCCGACGAGATCATCGAGAACGGCGAAGCCACCCACGGCTACCTGGGCGCCACGGTCTCGGCATCCCCAGCCAACGACGGCGACAGCCAGGTCTTCTCCGGTGGTGCCGTCGTGCAGTCCGTGGAGGACGGCTCACCGGCGGCCGACGCCGGCCTGGAGAAGGACGACATCGTCCAAAGCTTCAACGGGCACAAGATCCAGGACGCGGATGAACTGACCGCCGCCGTGCGCGAACTGCCGGCCGGTGGCGAAGGCGAACTGGTCTACACCCGCGACGGCCGGGAAGAGACCGTCACCGTGACGGTCGGCAACGCGGAGGACGCCCAGAGCTAGAGCTTGGCCCCGGTGAAGCCCAGCTGACGCCAGGCTTCGTACACGCCGATGGACGCGGCGTTCGCCAGATTGAGTGAGCGCCGCGCGGCCAACATGGGGATCCGCACCTCCTGCGTCACGTGCGGGTCCGCCTTGTGTTCCTCGGCGAGCCCCTGGGACTCCTTGCCGAACATCAACACGTCGTCCTCCCGCCACTGTATCTCCGTGTGCGGCGTGACCCCCGTGGTCGTGAACGCGAACACCCGGTTCGGTTGCAGGGCCGCCCAGGCCGATTCCAAGTCGGGATGGACGGTCATGACGGCCAGGTCGTGGTAGTCCAGACCGGCGCGGCGCAGGTGGGCGTCGTCGAAGTTGAACCCGATGGGCTCCACGATGTGGAGTTCCGCCCCGGTCACCGCAGCCAGACGGATCGCGTTGCCGGTGTTGCCGGGGATCTCGGGTTCCACGAAGAGGATGCGCAGCATGACAGCGATCCTAGGGCGTGGTGCGGCTCAGGACTCCGCCAGGACACGCTGCCGCAGCATGAGCATCGAGCCGTCCCGCAGCACCTGGAGAAGTTCCGTGTGCCGGGCCGTGCCCGGTTGCCCCGTCGCGTCGTCCTGAATGTCGTCGTGGACAATGCGCTGCCCGCCGCCGCCTGTCAGAGCAGGCGCCAGGCTCAGGTGCAGTTCGGCCACTCGCTCGGCGGCGAACCAGCGGCTGAGCAAGGTGGGGCCGCCTTCGCACACCACCCGGCGGTACCCGCGGTCGGCGAGATGGTCGTGGATCAGCTCGGGGTCCGCTCCGGGCCCGCTGCCGAGCACGACGACGTCGGCCACCTCGGTCAGCTCCCGGACTTTGTCCACCGGTGCGTCGGGACCGGTGAAGATGATCGGCCGGGTCGGGGCCTGGGCCAGGAATGGGGTGTCAACGCTCAGGTCCAGGGCGGCGGACACCACCGCCAGGGTGGGGTGCTCGTCCATCCCGTGCGTAGTCCGCCAGGCGACGGAATCCTCGGACACAGTGAGACCGCCGTAGCCTTCGTCCCGCAGGGTCCCCGCACCCACCACCACGACGTCCGCCACGCTCCGGAGCAGGTCCATGAGCAGCTGATCCGCGGGAGAGGACAGCCCGCCGGACACCCCGTCCAGCACGGCCGAGCCGTCCAGGGAGGAAATCATCATCGCCACCGCGCCATCGCGGGAGTCCGGCCAGGTGGACAGGTACGTTTCGCGCAGTTCGGTGGGGGAGACCTGACCCGGATCCGGCCACAGACGGTCGAACTGCGTCACGGTCTCAGGCATTGCGGTCTCCCATGTTGTGCTGCGGGTCGATCGGCTCACGCAAACCCAGGACGGCCGCCGCCATGTCCAGGGCCCGGCGCGAACCGCGGGCGTCGTGCATCCGAAAAATCCTGGCCCCTCCGAACGCACACGCGGCAGCGGCCACCAGGGACCCCTCACCGCGTTCCTCCTTGGGCAGGCCCAGGGATTCACCCACGAAATCCTTGTTGGACACGGCCGCCAACGCAGGGTGACCCAGGGCCGCGATCTCCGCGAAACGGCGGGTCAGTTCCAGGGAATGGGCGGTGTTCTTGTTGAGGTCGTGACCCGGGTCGATCACGAGTTGATCGGCCCGCAACCCGCTCGACAACGCGGTTTCCACCCGCCCTGTCAGGAACCGGAGGACGTCGGCCACCACGTCGTCGTAGGTGGGGCGCGGGACCACGGTCCGGGTGGAGGCCGGGGAGGTGGTCAGCGAATGGGTGACGACCAGTTGCGCACCGTGCTCGCGCACCACCGTGAGCATGTCCGGATCGGAGAGCCCGGTGGTGTCGTTCACGACGTCCGCACCCGCGGCCAGGCACGCGTCGGCGACGCTCGCGTGAAAAGTGTCCACGGAGATGATGACATCCGGGCGGGCCGCCCGGATGCCTTCGACGACGGGCAGCACCCGGTCGGCTTCCTGCTCCGCGGGCAAGGGCTCACCGGGGGAGAACGGCACCCCGCCGATGTCCACCCAGTCGGCGCCCTCGTCCACGGCTCGGAGACCGGCGTTCACGGCGGCGTCCAGGGCAAAGGTGCGGCCCCGGTCGTAGAACGAATCGGGGGTGCGATTGACCACGGCCATGACCAACAGGTCGGTGCGGAAATCCACGCGCCGCGCTCCGATCAGGCGAACAGGAGCCACGAAATCCGGGTGGAAACCCAAGGGCGGCGGAGCGGGGGTGTGCGGATCGGTCACGCCCCTCACGGTACCGGGCCGTCAGGCCAAGCGTTCCTGGGGGCGGTTCGGGGCGTCGTCGTGCGTGAAATGCTTCCTCAACGCCAGGGCTGCGTAGACCAGCGCCACCAGAGCGGGCACCTCGATCAACGGGCCGACCACGCCGGCCAAGGCTTGCCCGGAGGTGACGCCGAAGGTGCCGATGGCCACGGCGATCGCGAGTTCGAAGTTGTTGCCCGCCGCAGTGAAGGCCAGCGTGGTGGTCCGTGCGTAGCCCAGTCCGAGCCCGCGACCGCCTACATTCTGCCCGGCGCCTGACGACGAGCTCCGCGTGACCGCACTCACTCGCCCCCTCCAGAGGACTCGACGACGCTCGTAGACTGGCCCCATGCCCACCCCTGACCCGACCCCGACGTCCAGCGTGCCGACCTCCGGCCCGGCATCTCGGGCGTCCCAGGTGTACTTGGACCACGCGGCCACGCACCCCACGCTTCCGCAGGCGGCGACCGCCATGCTCGACCAGCTCCAGCGCGGCGGAAACCCGTCGGCCATCAACGCCACCGGCAGGAGCGCACGTCGCGTTCTGGAGGAAAGCCGGGACACTGTCGCCCGGGCACTGAACGTGGACTCCGTGGAGGTCATCTTCACCTCCGGGGGGACAGAGGCCGACAACTTGGCGGTCAAGGGTCTCTACGGCAGGCGCCACCAGGAGAACCCAGCGCGGACCCGGGTCCTGGTCTCCGCCGTCGAACACCCTGCGGTGATGGAGAGCGCCCAGTTCCTGGCCGACCGCCACGGCGCGCAGTTGGAAATCGTGCCGGTGGATGCCCAGGGGCGGGTCAGCCTCACGGTGCTGCGGGACATGATCGCCCGGGCTCCTGATCAGGTGGCCCTGGTGGCCGTCATGTGGGCCAACAACGAAATCGGCACCGTCCAGCCCGTTGCCGAGCTTGCAGCCGTGTGCCAGGAATACGAGGTCCCGCTGCACGTGGACGCCGTTCAGGCCTTCGGCGCTCTTCCGGTGGATGCCAGCCTTCCGGGCATCGCCACCCTGGCCGTGACTGGGCACAAGATCGGGGCGCCCGTGGGCACCGGTGCCCTCTACGTCGGGCGTACCGTCAAGCTGGACACCACCCTCCACGGCGGCGGGCAACAGCGCTCGCTGCGTTCGGGCACCCTGGACGCCGCGGGGGCAGCCGCCTTCGCGGCAGCCGTGGACACCGTGTGCGATGACCTGGCGGGCGAGTCGGAGCGCATCGCCACGTTGCGTGACGACCTGATCCGTGGCATCCGCGCCGCGGTTCCGGAGGCCGTGCTCCGCGGACCCGAGGACTTCGAACACACCGGAACCCGCTTGCCCAACAACGTTCACTTCACCTTCCCCGGCGCGGAGGGCGACTCCCTGCTCTTCCTCCTGGACGCTGCCGGTATCGCGACCTCCACCGGCTCCGCCTGCTCCGCCGGGGTCCCGCGCCCGTCGTCGGTCCTGTTGGCCCTGGGCCTGGACGAGGACACAGCCCGCGGCGCCCAACGCTTCACCCTGGGCCACGGTTCCACCCACGACGACGTCGCTGCCCTCCTGGCCGTCCTGCCCGAGGTGTACGGTCGCGCGAAGGCCGCGGGAATGGCCGGGCGCGTCTCGTCGTTGGGGTAGGGGCGACCCGGGTCAAGTTCTTGGACCCAAGCCTGAACCGACTCGCAGGCCCCGTCCGATCCAGTTCGTTCCGACCCACCGCTTTCACCCACACCTTCCGATCCACACAGGAGAATCCATTGCGCGTGCTTGCAGCCATGTCCGGAGGTGTCGACTCGGCGGTCGCCGCCGCCCGAGCCGTGGACGCCGGCCACGACGTCACCGGAGTCCACCTGGCCCTCAACCGCATGCCCGGCACCCTGCGCACGGGCTCCCGCGGCTGCTGCACCGTGGAAGACTCCAACGACGCCTGGCGGGCCGCCGAGAAACTCGGCATCCCGTTCTACGTGTGGGACTTCTCCGAACGCTTCAAGGAAGACGTGGTCGACGACTTCGTGGCCGAGTACGCCGCCGGACGCACCCCCAACCCGTGCCTGCGCTGCAACGAAAAGATCAAGTTCGCGGCCCTGCTGGAAAAGGCGATGGCGCTGGGGTTCGACGCGGTGTGCACCGGCCACTACGCCAACGTGGTGACCGTGGACGGCCACCCGCAACTGCACCGCGCCGCCGAGGACGCCAAGGACCAGTCCTACGTGCTCGGCGTGCTGGACGAACAGCAGCTCAACCACTGCCTGTTCCCCCTGGGGGACACACCCTCGAAGGCCCAGATCCGAGAAGAGGCCGCCCGCCGCGGCCTGTCCGTGGCCTCCAAGCCGGACTCCCACGACATCTGCTTCATCCCCGACGGCGACACCCGCGGATGGCTCTCCGAGCGCATCGACCTGGAACCCGGTCGAATCCTGGACGACCAGGGCAACGACCTGGGGCAGCACGACGGCGCACTGGCCTACACGGTCGGTCAGCGCAAGGGGCTGAAGATCGGCCGACCCGCACCCGACGGCAAGCCCCGGTTCGTCCTGGAGATCCGTCCCAAGACCAATGAAGTGGTCGTGGGGGCCAAGGAGCAGCTCGCGGTCCGCACCATCCGTGGCATACGTGCGTCGTGGGCCGGGCAGCCCGTTCCAGCCTTCGAGCAGTTCCTGGCGGAGCAGCCGCAGCCGGCGGCGGCGACGTCGTCGTCGATCCGCGTGGAGGTCCAGGTCCGTGCCCACGGTGAGTCCTTGCCCGCCACGGCGTGGCTCGAGTCCGCGGTGGACGACGACGCCACGGAGCCCACGACCCGCGTGGAACTGGTCATGGTCCTGGACGATTCCCTCAAGGGCGTGGCACCCGGCCAGTCGGCCGTGGTCTACGACGGAACCCGGGTGCTGGGGCAGGCCAAGATCAACACGGCTCGGGCGGGGGTCCCGGCTGACTTAGGATCGAGCGCATGAAGGCGTCCGAACAGGCCATGACCGAGCTGCGTTCCATCCGCGACACCATCGACAACCTGGACGCGGTCCTGGTGGGCGTGTTGGCGGAGCGGTTCAAAGCCACCCAGCGCGTGGGGGAGCTCAAGGCCCTCAACGATCTTCCCGCGGGTGACCCCGAGCGGGAGAAGCTGCAGATCGAACGGCTGCGCCGGTTGGCCTCCGAGGCGCAGCTGGACCCGGAGTTCGCGGAGAAGATCCTGAACTTCATCATCAGCGAGGTCATCCAGCGTCATGAACGCATCGCCGAGGAACACCGAGCTGATGAACAACGCGCCGATGAACACCGAGCCGAGGCCGATGCCTGAGCGCACCCAGGTCACCGGTCACGCAGCTTTGGAGCAACGTCCGGAAACGGCCCGCGCCACGGTGCTCGGCCAGTTGCCGGGAACGAACATGGTGGAGACCGTCACCATGCTGCGCGGCGAACTCGGTGCACCGCACCGCGGCGTCCTGCCGATCCTGGCCGCGCGTTCCGACGTAGCACATCCGGTGCCCCGAACCGCCACGGTCCTGACCGACCTGTGGACGGACCTGCAACCGCACGGGTGGCGGCTGACCCGCCACGACGGCAAGGAGTCCCGCGCCGCGGCCGCACTGGTGGCCAGCGACGTGAACGTGCTCGCCGACGTCCTGGGAGCCGAGACCGACGGCGACCGCGGCCCGGTCGTCGTGGAACTGCTCGGGCCGATGTCCCTGGCGGCGTCCCTTCACCTCCACAACGGGGAGAAGGTCCTGCTGGACGACGGTGCCCGCCGGGACGTGGCCGAGGCCCTGGCCGACGGCGTGGGTTCACACCTGCGCTCGGTCCGCGACTCAGCGGACGGGCGCCCGATCGTGCTGCGGTTGCGTGAACCCGACCTGGCACGCGTGCTGAACGGCGAGGTTCCCACGGCCAGCGGGTACCGCACCCTGCGGGCCGTTCCGAAGCACGAGGTGGACCGCGCCGTGGAACTCCTGGCCGAGTCCGCGCGCGCCGCGGGCGCGGCGGAGACCGAACTCGTCCTTCCCGACGGCGTCGACCCCCGTCATCACGCGGGCGGCGCCGTGGACAGGTTGTACCTGGCCCACCCGGGGTCGGCGGCCGAGGACTGGGAGCCGATCGCCGCCGTCGTGGAGAACGACGTGCGGATCGGTCTCCTTCTGCCCGCGCTCACGCGTGGCGGTTCGGACCGGTTCGTGCCGGTCGGCCGACTCGTCGAGTCCGTGGCGAGGCCGTGGACCGACCTGGGGTTGCGGGCCCAACTGCTGGACCAGGTCACGGTCGCCCCCGACGCGGGTCTTGAGGCCCACGCGCCGCACGAGGTCCGGCGCGCGACCGAGCGGGCGACGGACCTGGCCCACGCGTTGCACGAGGTGGCACTCGACGCGTGACACACTGCCACCCCGACGTCGGCGGGTGAACCCGGCATGGGCGGACACTGACCGCGGCATGACATCATGGCGGCGGTACCGTACACCCAGGCTGCCTGCGCCGGACCAGGAATGAGCGGGGAGCCCTGATGATGGAGGATCGGTGAACGCACGCATTCTGGTCGTCGACGACGACGCAGCTCTGGCAGAAATGATCGGGATCATCCTCAACGCCGAGGAGTACGAAACCGTGTTCTGCGCCGACGGCGCCGAGGCCGTCCAGGCCTTCCACGACGCCCAACCGGACCTGGTGCTCCTGGACCTCATGCTGCCCGGCAAGGACGGCATCCAGATCTGCCGCGAGATCCGAACCGCCTCGGACGTCTCGATCGTCATGCTTACCGCCAAGTCGGACACCGAAGACGTGGTCCGCGGGCTCGAGGCAGGTGCCGACGACTACATTCCCAAGCCCTTCAAGCCCGCAGAGCTGTTGGCCCGTGTCAAAGCCAGGCTGCGCCCGGGGTCCCGGGCCACCAGCAACGAACTCGAGGTCGGTGACGTCACGATCGACATCACCGGGCACCAGGTCACCCGCGACGGCGTGGAGATCAGCCTGACCCCCTTGGAGTTCGAGTTGCTGGCCACTCTGGCGCGTGCTCCCGAACAGGTGTTCTCGCGTGAAATGCTGCTGCGCGATGTCTGGGGATACCAGCATGCGGCTGACACACGTCTGGTCAACGTGCACGTCCAGCGGCTGCGCTCCAAGATCGAGCGCGATCCCGAGAATCCGCAGATCGTGGTGACCGTGCGGGGAGTCGGCTACCGCGCGGGCCACCTGGAGAGGCACTGAGCGAGCCCGCCCACGGTGCTCGCCTGAACCACGATGTCGGAACGCACGGATTCTCCGCCCCAGCACTCGGGCCCCACCCTTGAGGACGGGGTCATCGACGAACGCGCTGACGTGGTCGCAGGTGGATCCGAGCACGACGAGCGCCGCACCCCGGTCGCTCTGACGGCTGGCCCGCAGCCGGGGCACGCTGCCGATGCCCGGGTGGCCGCGGAGGCCACGACTCCGCGTCGTTTTGCCGCGCGACCGACTCCGCCTGCGGCGCCCCGGCGTCGTCGGGGTCCGATCAACATGTTGCGGTTCCGCTTGGGACTGCTGGTCCGGCGGTGGAGGCAGTCCCTCCAGTTCCGTGCCGTGAGCATCGCGATGCTCGGGGCCATGGTGATCTTCCTGGTCACGGGCGCATTCCTGTCCCACCAGATCTCCGAGCGACTGTTCAACGACCGCCTGGAACAGGTCTTGGCGCAGTCCGACACCGACTTCACCCAGGTGCAGGCCAGTTTCCAAGCCTCCGACGCCGCGGACCGTGAGCAACTGCAGACGCTGGTCAGCTCGACCCTGGACAACCTGGACAGCGACCCCGCCAGCAGCCAGCGTCGGTGGCTGCTCGTGCCGCTGTCCACGGAGACCGGTCAGAACATGCTTCCCGCCCAGGCGGAGAGCAGTTGGATGACCTCGGCCACCGTGCCGGAGGAGCTCCAGGACCGTGTGGCCCGCGGGGACGGGACCTACTGGCAGTCCTCATCGGTCCGGATGGACGAGAACGGCGCCCCAGTACCTGTGGTGATCGTGGGTCGCGTGGTGGAGCCCCAACAAGGCTCCAAGTACGCGCTGTACCTGGTCAACGACTTCTCCCAGCCCCAGAACACCCTGGACGCGATCCACGCCGTGCTGATCCTGGCCACCCTGGTCCAGGCGCTGCTGGTCTCTGGAGTGGTGGGGTACGTGACCCGGGAGGTGGTCCGTCCCGTGTCCACGACCGCGCGAGTTTCGGAGTCTCTGGCAGACGGCAACCTGGGCGTGCGCATGGAGGTCGAAGGTTCGCACGAGGTGGCCCGCCTGGGGCGGTCCTTCAACCGCATGGCCGACAACCTTGAGGACCAGATCACCCGGCTGGAACGCCTGTCCTCCATGCAACAGACCTTCGTGTCGGACGTTTCCCACGAACTGCGCACGCCCCTGACCACGGTGCGGATGGCGGCGGAGGTGCTCCACAACGCCCGCGACGAATTCGACCCGGTCAACCGGCGGTCCGCGGAACTGCTCTACAACCAGGTGGACCGGTTCGACACGCTGTTGGCCGACCTGTTGGAGATCTCCCGGTTCGACGCCGGTGCCGCCCGCCTGGACATCTCCGGCACCAATCTTTTCGCCCTGATCAACGAGGTCCTGGAGGCCACGGCCCCGCTCGCTGCGAATTCAGGGTCCGTGGTCCGCGTGCACTCGGACCTCCAGCGGTGCATCGTGCAGATGGATCAGCGCCGGATCGATCGCATCTTGCGCAATCTCCTGGTCAACGCCCTGGAGCACGGCGAAGGCCGCCCCGTGGACATCGTGGTCAAGGCCTCCGACGTCGCGGTGGGGATCGCCGTGCGCGACCACGGCATCGGCATGACGCCGGAGCAGACCCAGAAGGTCTTCAACCGGTTCTGGCGTGCCGACCCCGCCCGCGCTCGCACCACGGGTGGAACCGGACTCGGGTTGTCGATCGCCGTCGAGGACACGCGTCTGCACGGCGGCCGACTCGACGCCTGGGGCTCTCCCGGGGACGGCGCGTGCTTCCGCCTCACCCTGCCCCTGCTCAGATCGCGCCCCCTCTCGGACGCGGACCTCAGCCCGGTGGATCTGCCCCCGGTGGACGACGAACTGCCGTCGGTCGCCGTCGTCACAGACACCGGAACATTCGCCGCGGTCCCGCTGGACCGCGATTCCGTGATCGCGCCCGTCACGGAAACGATCCCCGTCATCAGCCCGCTCGACGACGACGGTGACGACTCGGCCGAGGAAACCCCCGGAGGGGACCGGGCATCCGGGACCGACACCGTCCCAGTCCCGGAACACTATCCCGTGCGGGCCGCGGCAGGGCTGGAGGGACTCGGTGCGAGCATGACCAGCCTGCGTCCCGCCATCGGCGGCGACTTCCTCACCTCCAGCACCGTGAGCGACGAGGGGGTCACCGGCGCCCATCAGTCCGAGGCCGTCCCGGCGGCGGCAGTCCATGGCCTGGGCGAGGACACGGCCGACGATCTCGACGAGGCCTACGAAGACCTCTACGCGGACGACTCGGGTGAACTGCCCGCTTTCCACGACGCCGAGGACGACGACCAGACGGGTGGTGCCCGATGAGGCGGACACACAGGTTCTCCCTGCACCGGTGGCCCCTGGCCGTGACCGTGACCGGGGCCCTGTTGCTCTCTGGCTGCGCGTCCATCCCCACGTCTGGACCGGTGCACCAGGCGGATCCGCCGGTGTCCTCCACCCCGGACGCCAGCACCGAACCCGCCGTCGCCGGCCCCGAAGCCGACATGACCCCCGAAGAGGTCGTTCAGGGCTTCCTGGCGGCAGGACAGGGCCAGGACGACGATTACGCCGTGGCGCGGCAGTACCTGACGACGGATCTGGCGGAGACCTGGAGCCCGTACGAGCGCACGGTCGTCTTCTCCGGCGCAGCCGGCATCCAGGAGGGACTCGAGGAGAACCAGGTCCGGGTCAGCGTGGACGAACGCGCCACGATCGATGACCACGGCGTGATGAAGCGACGCGAGGCGGGCTCCAGCGAGGAGATGGACGTGGAGTTGACCGAGGTCGACGGCCAGTGGCGGATCTCCTCGGTTCCCGACGGGGTCCTGGTCCCGGCCTCCAACCTGGACGACCTCTACCAGCCCCACAACCTGTACTTCCTCGGCAAGGACGGCAAGACCGTGGTGCCCGATCCCCGGTGGTTCCCGGACCGCCAGGGAGTCTCGACCTCCATCATCCGGGCCCTGTTGAACGGCCCGGCCCCGTACCTGGAGGGTTCCGTTGACTCCGCCTTCCCGGAGGGCACAGAGCTCGCAGGCCCCTCTGTGCCGGTGCAGGACGGGACGGCCGAGGTGTCCCTGGACGTGCCGGACTACAGCGCCGTGGACGTGGTGGGTAACCGGAACATGTACTCCCAGGTGAGTCTGACCCTCTTGGCGCTGGGGAACGTGGAGAACGTGAACCTGTCGGCCGGCGGGGGAGAGGCGGACCTCGGCGCGGATGACCAGTCCCCGTTGTCGCCCGACCCCGTCACGGTTCCTTCGCGTCAGATCGGACTGGACGGAGACCGACTCGTGTATCTCCAGGGCGGGCAAACCCAAGCCGTGGACTCGGTCTCCGATGCTTTGGTGGGGCAGGCGCCGCAGAATCCGGCGATGAATGCGGACATGACGGAATTTGCGGCCCTGGTCGACGACGGCTCCACGCTCGTGACCTTCACCGACGCCGAACCCGAAGCCGTTGAGCGGTTCACGGGAGAGGACCTGTCCGCTCCGTCCATGGACCCCAACGGCTGGGTCTGGGTGGGTACCGGGGACGGTCAAGTCAGGGCTGCGGATTCCGGGACTGCAGGGACGCAGGCCGAGGACGTCGACGCACCGTGGTTGGACGGTCGGGCGGTCAGGTCCCTTAAGATCTCCCGGGACGGTTCCCGTGCCCTCATTGTGGTCTCCGACGGAGAGTCGGCACAGGTGCTGATCAGCGGGGTTCAGCGTGACGACGACGGCAGACCGCAGTCCTTGAACACCCCGTACCTGGTGGACTCCGGGGAAGGCGACCTGATGATGGGCGACGCCGCGTGGATCAGCGAGACCCAGTTCGTGGCGACCTCCGTGACCGACGGCGGTACCGCGCCCCGGCTGTACGACATCTCCGGGCGCTACCGCGAACTGCCCTACGTCGACGACGGTGTGACCAACGTGGCGGGAGGCAACGGGGAGCGCGAGATCTTCGTCGAATCGGGGGACGAACTCCGCCTGCTCACCGGTGAGTCCTGGTCCCCGCAGAGTGACCAGATCGCATCGACGGCCTTCGCCGGATGACGTCAACCCCGGAGCGAATGGGGCTCCACAGTCCTCGCGCTGACGGGCACGCTTGAGTGGGCCGACACCCGTCGTGAACTGAGTCGGTCCGTGGTGGGAACCGCGGTGCAGGCTGCTCTCGTGAGTGTCCACGGACAGGCATGGGATCGCGTCGCCACCGCTGTGACCGGGGTGATCGCAACCGGTCTGGAACCGGTGCTGCCCGTTGAGTGCGTCGTGTGCCGAGAGCCCGGAGCGGCGCTGTGCCGCTCGTGTCGGCGCCTGCTCCATCGCAGCACCGCCCATCCGGCACGTGTCGAGCACTACGCCCGCCATGCCGACGGACTCCCCATCGTCGCGGCGGGCACCTACGAACACGAACTGGCTACGTGTCTTCTGGCCATGAAGCAGGCCGGGCGCACGGACCTTCTTCCCGAACTGGGGCCGGTGCTGCTGCGAGCCGTGCGCGCCGCCCTCGGAACTCCGGGGCCGGTCGACGACACCGCGGGGCCACGGCGGGTGGACCTGGTGCCGATCCCCACCTCCGCCCGGGCCCTCCGTCGCCGGTGGTTCGATCCGGTCGGCGAGCTGCTCTCGGCAGGGCGCCCGGGCGTCAACCTCCCGCCGGGGACGTCGGTCACACCCTGGTTGGTGCACCGTAGCCGGGACCCGGACGGTGCGATCCGCGAACTGGCCCAGCGGCTGCACCTTGGTCCGCGTGCGGAGGCAGGGGCGCAGAAAGCACGTTCTGCCGACGCGCGGGTGCGCTCGGGTGCTCAGAACTTCCGCGTGGCAACGGGACGTCGTCTTCCCTCCGGCCGACGGGCACAGCCGGGTGCGGTGGTCCTGATCGACGACGTCGTGACCACCGGGGCCACGTTGTCCAGAGCCTGTCGGACCCTGCGTGACGCGGGGGCGGAGGTCCTCGGCGCGGTCGTTCTGGCAGCGGCCCATACGCCGACAGGGAACATGCCGCACGGGGTCGGCCACGAAGGCCTGTGAAGGTGAATTCAAAGTGTGAGCGGGGTAACGTGAGAGGTACCGGGATTGGTCCCCGGGGTGGAGGTTGCATCGCCGGTCTCCACAGTGACCAGCGAGACTGGAGGACACCATGGAGCTCATCATCCAGGGGCGCAACGTCAGCGTTCCGGAACGGTTCAAGGAGTACGTGGCCGAAAAGGTCGTGAAATTCGAAGAACTGGGTGACAAGGTCCAACGGATCGAAGTGAAGGTCGTCAAGGAGAACCCCACTCCCGGTCGTGACGGTATGCGGGTCGAAGCCACGGTTATCGGGCGAGGCCCCGTCCTCCGTGCAGAGGCCCGGGGTGATGACAAGTTCGCAGTGTTCGACGAGGCCTACGCCAAGCTGATCGAGCAGCTGCGCCGCGCCCGCGATCGTCGTAAGGTGCACCGCGGCCACCATCGTCCCACCGCCGTGTTCGAGGCCACTGGTCCGCTGCCCGTGGCACCGACCGATGGCCCGGTCTATGCCTCCGAGCAGGAACTCGCGGCTGCCGAGGTCGAGGCCTTCGACACGGAGTACGGCCTGGAAGACGACGTTCCGCCCGTGGAGATCCGGCGCAAGCGGTTCCCTGAGGAACGCATGACCGTGGACCAGGCCGTGGATCGCATGGAACTGGTCGGTCACGACTTCTACCTGTTCGTTGACGCGGAAACCGGTGAGCCGTCGGTCGCATATCGCCGGAAGGGCTGGGAATACGGTGTAATTAGTCTCAGCTCGGAGGCCACCGACACGGAGTCGGAACCCGCCCGGGCCTACCAGGCGGGCTAGTCAACACCTGATTTCGACGGTGCGGGGCGAGAGATCACCCCGCACCGTCGTCATGTCCACTGGCGTACACTGGGGCGGATTGTCATGCCCCCGCCACCACGGGAGTATGGGTCGGGACGCGGCGACGTGTCGCCCCACGCCGTAGAGATCCCCCGACGTAGCGATCCCCGCGGACATATCCCCACGACGTACAAGGAGCGTGAGCACGTGGCCTCAATCCTGGAGAAGGTGCTCCGGACCGGTGACAAGAAGGTGCTCAAGCGCCTCAAGGACTACTCCGACGCGATCAACTCGCTCGAGGACGGTTTCCGCGACTTCACCGACGCAGAACTGCGTGCCGAAACGGACTCCTTCCGCTCCCGGATCGAGGACGGCGAGTCACTGGACCGCCTGCTGCCGGAAGCTTTTGCCGTGGTCCGCGAGGCCTCCTCCCGGACGTTGGGCAAGCGACACTACGACGTCCAACTCATGGGCGGTGCCGCGTTGCACCTGGGCAACATCGCCGAGATGAAGACCGGCGAAGGCAAGACGCTCGTGGCAACGGCACCGGCCTACCTGAACGCGCTGTCGGGCAAGGGCGTGCACGTGGTGACCGTCAACGACTTCCTGGCGGGTTCCCAGGCCGAGCAGATGGGGCGTATCTACCGCTTCCTGGGCCTGGAGACCGGGACCATCCTGGCGGGCCAGGATCCTGCCACGCGGCGCAAGCACTACGCAGCGGACATCACGTACGGAACCAACAATGAGTTCGGCTTCGACTACCTGCGCGACAACATGGCGTGGAACGTCGACGAACTCGTCCAACGCGGCCACAACTTCGCGATCGTTGACGAGGTCGACTCGATCCTCATCGACGAATCCCGTACACCTCTGATCATCTCGGGCCCGGCCTCCGGTGATGCGAACCGCTGGTACTCCGTCTTTGCGAACCTGGTGCAGCGCCTGGACCTGGACGAGGACTACGAGGCTGACGAGAAGAAGCGCACGGTCTCCGTCCTGGAAGGCGGCATCGACAAGGTCGAGGACTGGCTGGGTATCGAGAACCTCTACGACACCGCCAACACCCCGCTGATTGGCTTCCTCAACAACGCGCTCAAGGCCAAGGAACTGTTCCAACGGGACAAGGACTACGTGGTCATGAGCGGTGAAGTGCAGATCGTCGACGAGCACACGGGTCGTATTCTCAAGGGCCGCCGCTACAACGAAGGTGTTCACCAGGCGATCGAGGCCAAGGAAAAGGTCGAGGTCAAGCCCGAGAACCAGACGATGGCCACCGTCACCCTGCAGAACTACTTCCGTCTCTACGACAAGCTCGCGGGCATGACCGGTACCGCGGAGACCGAAGCGGCCGAGTTCATGAACACCTACGAACTCGGTGTGGTCGCCATCCCGACCAACAAGCCGATGATTCGTCAGGACAAGACGGACCTGGTCTACAAGGACGAGGTCCGCAAGTTCGCCGCCGTCGTTCAAGACATCGAGGAGCGGTACAAGACGGGTCAGCCTGTCCTGGTGGGCACCACGTCCGTGGAGAAGTCCGAGTACCTCTCCAAGCTGCTGTCCAAGCGTGGGGTCCGGCACGAAGTACTCAACGCCAAGAACCACGCTCGTGAGGCAGCGATCGTCGCGCAGGCGGGACGTAAGGGTGCCGTCACGGTGGCCACCAACATGGCCGGGCGCGGCACCGACATCATCCTGGGTGGCAACGCCGAGGCCATGGCCATCGAACGCATGAAGGAAAAAGGCCTGGACCCCGAGCGGGATCTGGAGGGGTACGAGGCGGCGTGGCCGGCCGTGCTCGCTGAGGCCGAGCTCGAGATCGGCGATGAGCACCAGGAGGTCCTGGACCTTGGTGGTCTGTACGTGCTCGGCACCGAACGGCATGAATCCCGGCGTATCGACAACCAGCTCCGTGGCCGCTCCGGACGTCAGGGGGATCCGGGGGAGTCGCGCTTCTACCTGTCCCTGACCGACGACCTCATGCGCCTGTTCAACGCGGGTGGTGCGGCTCGCCTCATGGCCAACGCGGCGGACGACTCGGCCCTGGAATTCCGCATCGTCTCCCGCGCCATCGCCTCGGCCCAGAACCAGGTCGAGGGCCGGAACACGGAACAGCGCAAGAACGTGCTCAAGTACGACGACGTTCTCAACCGCCAGCGCAAGGCCATCTACGAGGACCGACGCCGCATCCTGGAGGGTGACGACCTCAAGGAGCAGATCCAACAGTTCCTCACCGACGTGGTGGGCTCGATCGTCGTGGACCGGACCAGCGCAGGGCACCCGGAGGACTGGGACCTGGAAGGTCTGTGGGAGGCACTTGGACTGGTGTACCCGGTGGGCGTCACCGCGGACGAACTCATCGAGGAAGCGGGCGGTCGCGAAAAGCTCACCACCGGGTTCCTGCGCGAGCAGATCGTCTCCGACGCCCAGGTGGTGTACGAGGAGCGCGAGGAGTCCGTGGGCTCGGAGGCCATGCGGAACCTGGAACGCCGCGTCCTGCTGTCCGTCCTGGGGCGGAAATGGCCCGAGCACCTCTACGAGATGGACTACCTCAAGGACGGTATCGGTCTGCGGGCCATGGCCCAGCGTGACCCGTTGGTCGAATACCAGCGTGAAGGCTTCACCATGTACGAATCCATGATGGGTGCCATTCGCGAGGAAACCATCACATACCTGTTCAACATGGACCTGTCCAAGCAGCGCGCGGGCACGGGCGGGGCGGTGTCCGTCAACGTTCCTAAGCAGCCCAAGTTCCTGCAGTTCTCCGCCCCGGACGAGGACGGCGACGTCGACGTCCACACCGAGCCCAACACCACGGTCGCGGCGGACGGTCAGTCGGAGGGCGACGGGCGGGCGGACTCCCCGTCGGAAGCACCCACGGAATCCCCGCTGGACAAGGTGTCCACCGACGCCGATGCCGCAACGGCCCAGCCGAGGTCTCGCGCGGAACGCCGTCAGGCCGAAGCGGCTGCCAAGCGCAAGGGCACCAAGCGTCGTTCCCGCAAGGGCAAGTGAGGCTCAGCCGATCTCCAGGACGGTGACACGCCATGCGAGTTCGGGCCGTTCGGCCCGGATGACCAGGGCGCGGGTCCGGGCGTCGTCGCGAATCACCAGGGCGACCTCGTAGACACCCTCAGTCACGTGGCACACGCGCTGCCGCAGGACCTCGGAGTGCCGGTGCGTTGCGTGGACCGGAGCCTGCGGCGGCTCCAGCAGACGGCGCTGCTGCAGTACACCAGAGCGTCGGCGGAGTTTGTCCACGATTTCCGGTGTGGTCCAGCGCAGCAGCTGGGCGGCGGGCCGGGTACCGGCCATGACTTCCAGCGCGGCGACCGCCACTGCTCGGGTCAGAGCGGTGACTCGTTCGCGTTCCGTCCCCGGTGCGAAGGTGGTCGCTGCCTGCTGTCGTCCCCGCCAGACGTACCCGTGCTGCTGGGTGCCTGCTGCTTCACTGCGAGCGATGATGGACATGTCGGGCTCCTCGGAGTCATCGGAACATTCGGGGTACTGGGAGTTTTCGGGGTTTCGAACTGATCGGTCGGCGTTGTCGAAGTACTCGGTGGCGGGTGGACGGACGGTGATGAACGGTTGCGGCTCTCAGGCCCCGGACGGATGCAAGGAGTCAGGAACCGTCAGCACCGTTCCGGCCTGAAGCAGGTCGGGATCCGGGACCTGGGCGGCGTTGGCTTTCCACAATTCGGGCCAGGTGGCTGCGATCTGGGCCGCGTCAGCCTCCGGCCCCAGCAGATCAGCGGTGATGGACCACAAGGACTCTCCGCCGCGAACCGTGACCGTGCCTTCGACCACCCTGTCGGCACCGGCGTGGGTGTCCTGGGTGGGGCGGGACGGGAACGTGTCTCCCCTGGACGGGGCCGGTGGGGCGGTGGGGGAATCGGCGGTTGCATCGGGGCGGTCGTCGCCCGTGTGCCCGGTCTGTCCGCCCCCGGCGGGTTCCTGGCTGCTCCAGAACGGGGACGGCATGGCGGTCGATGACTCCTCGGGCACTCCTGTGTCGCGCTGCTCGTGCGCGGGGTCATCGACCGCGGTCACCACGGGCTGTTCGGCGTAAGCCGCCGTGCCCGCGAGTACGGAGTTCAGGCCCAGGGCGGCCAGGCCCAGGATCACGGGAGTACCGGGGGAGTACAGGTCCAGCGGAGACTCGTGCGAGTCACGCCCGTCGTCGCCGACTGGTGGCGGCGGTGGTGTGAAGCGATGTGCTGATCGCGGAGTCACCGTGCACCTCAACTCTCGTCGTATGAGCGGTCCGTGCGTCGGATGACGTCACGGCAACCAAGTGTCATTTGATGGTGATTGATTGCATTTGATGTTGTTCAAGAGCATGAGCGCACGTTCGATCTCAGTCAATAGCCGAGGGGTGACTTCTTGTTGTGTGGCGTAAAGTGACGGAGGCCACTTGAGATTCCGGGTGTGGGGCAGAACAGGGGAAGCGATGCGTTGGGACGACTTGTTCGCCGACATGGAGGCGCAGCTGGCCGCGGAGCGATACCGCGGTGTGGAGATGGAGGCTGCCGAACTCACCCGCGCGGAGACCGCCGAGGCGCTGTTGGAGGATCGTTTCGGTGCGCACCTGGGATCTCCTGCCCGGATCTCCCTGCGCGGTGGTCGGGGCCTGGACGGGTTCGTGGCCTCCGCCGGCGCGGGGTGGGTGGTGCTTGAGGAGCAGGGCCATGAAACGCTCGTTCCGCTCGCGGCCGTCGACTGGATCGAAGGTTTGGGTGTGCGTCGGCAGTCACCGGAGCATCGGCGTCGTCTCGGGTTGCCACACGCCATGCGCGCCCTGGCAACGGCACGCGCAGCCGTGCAACTGCACCTGACGTCCGGGCCTTCGGTTGTTCTGGAGGGAACCATCGACCGTGCGGGGCGTGACCACCTGGACCTGGCCCTTCACCCGTCGGATGAATATCGACGACGGCGCTCCGTACGTTCGATTCGAACGGTGCCCTACGGGGCGGTCGCGTGCGTGGTGGCACAGAACGTGGGGGACGGGCCCGACTCGGTCTGAGTGATGTGTCAGGCCACGGGCCCCCCGGCAGGGCGCCGGTCGCCGAAAGTGAGATCACCTGCCGTCCTGGCCGGCGGGTGATCAGTCGAGCGAGACGCCCGAGTGGATCGCTTTCGCGGTCTCCTGGTGCTTCTGCTGCACCCATTCCTCGAAGACGCTGATCTGGATGCGCCACTGGCCGCGGCCACCGATCTGGATGGCGGGCAACTCGCCGGAGCGCACCATGGCTCGCACCTGAGCGGGGGAGGCGCTGAGAATCTCCGCCACGTCCGCCAGGGTGTAGAACTGGGCGTTTGCCACGACTTCTCCTTCTGGGCCGGCGGACGTACTGGGCCTGCTGCGAATGGTTGGTCACCAGTGTGCCACCGACGGGTCCTCGTCCTTGGTTGTCCACAGGATCACATGCAAACGCGTCCTTCTGCGGATTGTTGCGTCGGCTGCGTCCACAGATTGACCGACGGTGTTCCGAAGAACTGTTGACGTGGGCCAGGATGACCACGCGAGTGTCCGTGCACGGGCCATCGGACAGCTGGTGGCTCGCTACGTGAGGAGAGCGTTGTGCCCAGTGGATCGAACAGCCGAACCGGGGTCTCCGCGGCTGCGCACGCCGGGGAGCCTTCCTCGTCCGGCAGGTTCCGCAAACCGGGCTGGAAGGAACCGCGTCTGCTGATCGGGTTGGGGCTCGTCCTCGCCTCGGTCGCCGGCACCACGGCCACGTTGGCCCTCACGAGCGTCACCCAACCGCATGTCGTGGCCACGCGCGACCTGGAAGTCGGGACGAAGGTGACGGCTGACGACTTCAGGACGGTCGACGTCCGGTTGGAGGGTGTGGAAGGGTCCTACCTCCAGGACGTTGACGCGTTGGAAGAGGGGACCGTGGTCCTTGCCAGTGTGCCCAGTGGCCAGCTGGTACCCAGCGCCGCGTTGGGAGCGGCCGAGGACCTGGACCGTCGCCCCATGGGCATACCGCTCACGGCTGCGCTGCCCAGCGGCACGGGTGCCGGTGACACCGTGGACCTCTGGGTCTCCGAACGTGAGAACACCGGGCGAGGCTGGGGTGAAGCAGAACAGGTACTCGAGGGGGCGGAGCTGGCCTCCGTCGACGAGGCCACCGGAACCCTGGGTGCTGGGCAACAACTGACGGCGCAGGTGCTGGTCGAGGAGGGCGACGTCTCCGACGTCGTCGACGCCCTGGCCAGTGAATCCCGGATCACACTGGTTCCCCACATCGGCGGTGGCCGGTGAGCGTCCCGCTGACGAGCGTCGGCGCGACGGCGGATCTCCTGGGGCAGGAGATCGACCGTTTGCACGGACCCGTGACGCTTGTCCGGCGATCGGCCGATCTGGCGGAGGTTCTGTCCGTGACCCGCTCCGGTCTCGCGCGGGCGGTCCTCGTCGCGGAGGGTGCCGAGGAGTTCGTGCCCGAAGCCATGGACACCCTTCTGGCGGCGGGCGTCGTGGTAGCGGTCGTCGAAGGCTTCGACGACGACCGCATGGTCGCCGCCGGGGCTGTCTTCGTCCCGGTCGACACCGATGCCCGTGAAGCCGCCGAGATCCTGAGCGATGAATCGCAGCGAATCACGCGGCTCAGAGGGGCCGCACCCGGGGCGCCGACCGCGGAGCCGACGGTGGCCGTTTCTGCGGGCGCCCCGCAGGAGTCGGAGGGGGCCCTCGGTCCCGGAGACGACATCGGCATCGGAGAATCGCTGCTCCTGTCCACGGATGACCACTTCTCGAACGGCGGCAAGCGGATCGACGACGGGGCCCGGTCCCGCGTGGTCGTCGTCTGGGGGCCGCACGGCTCGCCCGGGCGGAGCACCGTCGCCGTCAACCTGTCCGCCGAACTCGCGGCGCAAGGTCACCGGGTCACGCTGATCGACCTGGACACCTGGGGTCCCTCCGTGGCCAGTCTGTTGGGGTTGTTGGACGAGGCCGCCGGAGTCTCCCTGGCTTGCCGAGCCGCGGATCGGAACAGCCTGGATCCGGCGGCGCTCGATCGAGCGGCGGTCCGGGTCGACCTCGGTCGGAGCCACATCGATGTCCTGACGGGGCTGACCCGACCCGACCGGTGGCCGGAACTTCGTTCGGGTTCGGTGCGCAGACTCCTTCATGCCTGCCGAGCTTTCGGTGAGGTCACGCCCCCGGGGGAGGAGGATGCCGCGGCGCAGCAGCCTGTGATCGTCGTGGACATCGGGTTCAGCCTCGAAGAGGACGAGGAGCTGAGTTTCGATTCCGAGGCGCCGCGGCGGAACGCGGCAACGCTCACAGCATTGGAGGAAGCCGATCTGGTACTGGCCGTCGTGAACGCCGATGTCCTGGGGCTGCCCAGGGCGGCGAAGTCCCTGCCGTCACTCATGGAGGCCACGACCGCATCCGTCGTCGTGGTCGCCAACAAGGTCCGCAAGGCTGCGGCCGGGCGTTCACCTCGAGCCGCCGTACGGGAGGCGTGGGCCGCCATCGGTGCCCCGGCCCCGATCAGCGAGTTCCTGAGCTTTGACCCGGCAACTGTGGACCAGGCCGCATTGGACGGGTCGGTGCTGTGCGAAGCTGCCCCGAACTCGGCATTGCGGCGCGAGCTGGAGTCCCTGTCGCAGCATGTCAGCGAACGCTTGGCGGGTCAGGACGTGGCGGATGCCGAGGAGGAAGTTGTGACGGAAACAAAGTTCGGCCGACGCCTGAGCGGCTGGCTCCGCCGGTGATAGCCTGCCAACGGACCCGGCGCCGCCGGTGACCCTGCCCGTCAGCAACCCGGAAGGGACGCGCCGTGCCTCAGTCGGTCGCCCGTGAACGTCCCGAACTCTCGGACCGGGCCGTCGAGCATCTTCACCTGTTGATGGCGGAATCCCAGATCCTGGCGGATCTCGGGATGGGCGATGTCATGATCACGGTGCCGGTGGCCCTGACGCCGGGGCCGCGGCCGCAACCCGCCGTGGGAACGGCCATGCGCGTCGTGTCGCACACCAGGCCCGCGACAGCGCAGACCATGTACGTGGACGATCAGCCCAACCGTGAGGTCGACGACGACCTGGCCGAGTTCCTGCGCGAAGCCTGGGGACGGGAGACCCTGACCGTCAAGCGCGACAACGTCACGCACCGCCAGGTCATGGCCGTGCCGGTGACCTGCGACTCGTACACGCTGGGGGTCCTCTCCCTGCACACCGACGGACCCGAGGACGGGTTGTCCCGCATGGACCTGTTCTACCGGGACAGTGCCCTGGACCTGATGCGCATGGCTCGGGTGGGGGCTTGGCCGACTCCGGGGCTTCCGACCGCCCCGGGGCGGGGTGCGCCGCGCGTGGGGGACGGGGTCATTCGCCTCGATGCCCGGGACCGGGTGAGTTTCATGTCTCCGAATGCCGTCTCGGCGGTCAACCGCCTGGGGTCGTCCCCGAAGGTCATGGGCGAATTCCTGACGGACGTCCTGGCGTCCGTGCTGCCCAAGGGCCAGCAGGTGGACGAGGTGCACATGGGTGTGCTGCGCGGCCGCATGGCCAACTACGCGGAACTGCGCCGGGGCCGGGCCGCCGTCATGTTCCGCTCCATCCCGCTCAAGTTCGACGACGACCGACTCGGCGCGATCTTGCTCTGCCGCGACGTCTCCGAGCTACGTCGTCGGGAACGGGAACTGGACTCCAAGGACGCGACCATCCGCGAGACCCACCACCGGGTCAAGAACAGCCTGCAGACGGTTTCCGCCATGCTGCGCATGCAGACCCGGCGCGCCGAGAGCGAGGAAGCCCGCCGGGGTCTGGCGCAGGCCACGGGGCGCGTGGACACGGTCGCGATGGTCCACGACGCCCTGTCGCAGATGTCCGAGGAGGCAGTGGACTTCGACGCGTACTTCTCCCGGCAACTGCGCACGATCGTGGACCTGGCGGCCACGGAAGGTGCGGTGGAACCTGTGCTTGAGGGCAGTTTCGGGGAACTCCCGGGACGCATCGTCACCCCACTGGCGCTGGTGCTCAACGAAGTCGTGACCAACGCCGTGGAGCACGGGCTCGGCGGGCGGGGCGGAATGGTGACGGTGACCGCACAGCGGCGTCGTCCAGAATCCACGGAGCCCGATCCGAGCACCGGGGGAGTTGAGTCCGGAGCCGAACCGTCCGAAGAACTCGTGGTCACGGTCTCCGACGACGGCGCCGGGCTGCCGGCGGACTTCCCCGTCGGCCGGTGGGCCGCCGACGAGAAGACGGAACCTCGGCTCAAGCCGCGCGGACTCGGATCCAGGATCGTGCGGAACCTGGTCCTGGGTGAACTCGACGGCGCGATCACCTGGGGGCACAGACAAGGAGGCGGCACGACCGTCGAAACGATCGTGCCGCTCTACACAGACTCCCGATGAGGCCTGGTCAAGCGCCAAGGCTCAGAGCAGGGGACTCAGACCAGAAAGCTCAGATCAGGAGGCCCGGCGCGCCCGCGCGTTGCGGCGCTTGAGGGCCCGACGCTCGTCCTCGCTCATGCCACCCCACACCCCGGCGTCCTGGCCGGAGGTCATGGCCCAGCTCAGGCACTCGTCCATGACGGCGCAGCTACGGCACACGGCTTTGGCTTCTTCGATCTGAAGCAGGGCGGGGCCGGTGTTTCCGACCGGGAAGAACAGCTCAGGGTCCTTCTCGAGGCAGGCTGCGCGAGAGCGCCAATCCATCAGCGATGGCTCCTTTCGAATGCGCTCCCGACGACGGGCATGACAGATCACGCCGAATTTTCGTGGGATGCGCCAGTGGCACGAGGTAGACGCGAACCGACCAGAGGCCACGTCTGAAAACTTGCCTAGACTTTGGCATGTGAACACAGCGTGAACAAGGGGTTTGGGAGGTTCGTCACATCACTTGACGCCCCTGCGTGTGGGCCTGTGTGTAGGGTCGACGCAGACCATTGCCTCGAGGAGAGTTCCGTGCCCCCCACCGTGTCCAGCCCGAACCCTGACGACGGTCGCCGCCCGAGCGTTCGTCCCCAGGCCCTGGTACCGCTCGTGATGATCGTGGCAGTCCAGGCGTTGGTCCTGGGAATCGGGGCGGCCTTCATGCTCTACGCGATGGTCACGGGTGAGGTGTGGTCCGTTCCCGGTGCGATCTTCCTGACCGTGGTCTTCGGCGGTGGCTGCCTGTGGCTTACGAATGCGGCGCGGGGTCTGTGGCACGGCAAACGCTGGCCGCGGGCCGCGGCTTTCACCGCGCAGTTGTTCTCCTTGGTCGCGGCCGGTGCCATCGTGCGTCCGTTCAGCACCCTGGGTGCCGTGGCGTTGGCGGTGGCTGCGGTCGTCGCCATGTTGTGCCTGTTCACCCGGCCCGTCGTGGACTGGACCACGCAGGAGGTCCGTGCGGACCTCCGGTGAATCGCGCGCTGATGTCGTCGTTGGCGACGCGGCCCGCGTGAATGGGCTCACGCCGCCCGTCGCGCGTGGGGTGCCCGCCGGGCGCGGCGGACTCCGGTACTTTTGGGCATAATGCCGAACTGGTGCCCGTGCGCGCCTGCAAAGAACCCCCCGGAGATCCGCCAGGTGATCTGCCAGCGGGGGAAGACGTCTTGGGAACGGAGTCAACGTGAACGCTGATCTTGTCGTGGTCGGGTCGGGCCTTTTCGGTCTGACGGTCGCCGAACGGGCTGCCAACGAACTGGGGCTGAAGGTCGCGATCATCGACCGCCGCCACCACATCGGCGGCAACGCCTACTCGGAGAAGGAAGAGCGCACGGGGATCGAGGTCCACCGCTACGGTGCGCACCTGTTCCACACCTCCAACGAGCGCGTGTGGGAGTACGTCAACCGGTTCACGGATTTCACCAACTACGTCCACAAGGTCTACACCCGCCACAACGGCGAGGTGTTTCCCATGCCCATCAACCTGGGCACGATCAACCAGTTCTTCCGCTCGGCCTACGGCCCGGGTGAGGCCAAGGCGCTCATCCAGGAACAGGCCGGTGAACTCGCCGGCACGGATCCCCAGAACCTCAACGACAAGGGCATCCAGCTGATCGGGCGCCCGCTGTACGAGGCGTTCATCAAGCACTACACCGCCAAGCAGTGGCAGACCTCCCCGGAGGAGCTGCCGGCGTCGATCATCACCCGCCTGCCCGTGCGGTACACCTACGACAACCGCTACTTCAACGACAAGTACGAAGGCCTCCCGGTGGACGGCTACACGGCCTGGTTGGAGCGGATGGCGGAGCAGCCGAACATCGAGGTCCACCTGGACACCGACTTCTTCGACGACTCCCACGAGTTCTCCAAGGCCAACGTCGTCGGACAGGTACCCGTGGTCTACACCGGTCCGGTGGACCGCTACTTCGACTACGCCGAAGGCGATCTGTCCTGGCGCACGATCGACCTCGAGGAAGAGGTCCTGGAGATCGAGGACTACCAGGGCTGCTCGGTCATGAACTACCCGGACGACGATGTCCCGTTCACCCGCATCCACGAGTTCCGCCACTTCCACCCGGAGCGTGACTACACCAAGGACGCCACCGTGATCATGCGCGAGTTCTCGCGGTTCGCGGAGAAGGGTGACGAGCCCTACTACCCGGTGAACACTTCCGTGGACCGGCAGAAGCTGCTGGCGTACCGCGACCTCGCTGCCGGGGAGTCCTCCGTCCTGTTCGGCGGTCGACTGGGCACGTACAAGTACCTGGACATGCACATGGCCATCGGCGCCGCGCTGTCCATGGTGGACAACAAGATCGCCCCGCACTTCCAGGGTGGAAACAAGATCCAGAGCGGAGGAATCGACGCGTGAGCGAGCAGACCGCAGAACAGCAGGAAAGCCAGGCCGACGCCCAGGGCTACCTGTCCAAGATCTCCAACGAGGTCGAGGAACAGGGGCAGGCGTTGCGCGAGGTGGCTCGGGTGGTCCTTCCGGCCAACCAGGACCTGGACGCCCTGCCGCTGTACGTGGATGGGCCCTTGCAGCGTGAGAGCAGCAACTCCGGGGCCGGCGAGGTCGCGGAGCACCCGGACGACATCCTCTCCCGGCGCTCCATGAAGATCCGCCCGGGACGTCGTGTGTCCTTCGGCTCCTACTTCAACGCGTTCCCCGCCTCCTACTGGCGGCGTTGGACCTCGGCCGAGAAGGTCGTGCTCTCGGTGTCCACCGAGGGCTCCGGCTCTCTGATCGTCTACCGTTCCAACGCTCGCGGTATTTCCCAGCGCGTCGAGGACCGTCGTCTCAAGGGCACGGACACGAGCGAGTTCGAGCTGACCCTGGCGCCGTTCGGCGACGGCGGCTGGTACTGGTTCGACCTGATTGCCGACGACGAAGGCATGACCCTGACCTCCGCGGCCTGGTCCGTGCCGGACGACCGCCCCGCGGGCACCGTGACGCTGGGTGTGACCACGTTCAACCGTCCGGACTACTGCGTCAACACGATCAAGACGATCGCCGGCGCGGACGGATTCGACCAGGTCCTGGACGAACTGATCATCGTGGACCAGGGCAACAAGCTGGTCGAGGACGAGGCCGATTTCCCCGAAGCTCAGGCCGCCATGAACGGCAAGCTGCGCGTGATCCGCCAGGGCAACCTGGGTGGCTCGGGCGGTTTCTCCCGCAACATGTACGAGGTCGTGCAGGGTCGTGAGGACGGCTCCAAGTCCGACTACGTGCTGATCCTGGACGACGACATCCTGCTGGAGACCGAAGGCGTGCTGCGCGCCGTCGCGTTCGCGGACTTCTGCCGGACACCCACCATCGTGGGCGGGCACATGTTCGACATGTACAACCGCCCCCTGCTCAACGGCTACGCAGAAGTGGTCAACAAGCACCGCTTCCTGTGGGGCCCCATCGAGGGTCTGGGCGGCGTCGACTTCTCCGAGGCCGGCCTGCGGTCCCGTCGCATGCTGCACCGCCGCTGGGACGCCGACTACAACGGTTGGTGGATGTGCCTGATCCCGCGCGTGGTCCTGGAAGACGTGGGACTGTCCCTGCCGGTGTTCATCAAGTGGGACGACTCCGAGTACTCCCTGCGCGCCGCGGAAGCCGGATACCCCACGGTGTCCCTGCCCGGCGCGGCCGTGTGGCACGTGTCCTGGATGGACAAGGACGACGCCGTGGACTGGCAGGCCTACTTCCACGAACGCAACCGGCTGATCGCGGCACTCCTGCACTCGCCGTTCCCGCGCGGCGGCCGCATGATCCGCGAGTCCTACAACGTGGACACCAAGCACACGCTGTCCATGCAGTACTACGCGGCATCCACGGTGCTCATGGCCATCGAGGACGTGCTTAAGGGCCCCGAGGGCCTGCACGGGATGATCGGCTCCAAGATGCCGGAGATCCGGGCCCTCAAGGACCAGTTCTCCGATGCCCAGTTCAGCAAGGACCTGGGCGAGTTCCCGGCGGCCAAGAAGTCCAAGCCCTCGAAGCGCGTGGGCCCGCCCAAGCCGCCCACCTACCGTGGACTGCTGCCCTGGGCCGCCAAGACCGTGGTCAAGCAGATCGGACTGCCCGTTCGGGAGCTGTCCAAGACCAACCCGGAGGAGTACGTGGCGCACCAGGACGGCAAGTGGTACCACTTGTCCACCCTGGATTCCGCGGTGGTGTCCAACGCGGACGGCACCGGGGCGGCGTGGCACAAGCGCGACCCCAAGGCCGTGCGTGACCTGCTGGCCCGCAGCGCCAAGCTCCACACGGAACTGCTCTCCCGCTGGGACTCCCTGGCCAAGCAGTACCAGGACGCACTGCCCCAGATCACGTCTCCGGAGTCCTGGGCCAAGACGTTCCAGACCAACCCTCCGGTGGATCCCAAGAAGTGATCGAGCCTCTGGGTTGATCCCGTGGCCGACCGCCCTCGACGGTGGTCGGCCACGTGCATGCAGAATTTGACGACGACGAAGACTGAAGTCCAAGGAGCAAGGATGAGTACATCCGCGCCGGAGTTGATGACCCCGGGCAAGGGCAGGGGCCTGCTGGACGTGTTCCGCAACCGCTATCTGCTGCGTCTGGTCGTGGACAAGGAGATCCAGATCCGGTACCGGGGCACGGTGCTGGGCCTGCTGTGGTCGTACCTGAAGCCGGCCGTGCAGTTCGGTGTCTTCTACATCGCCATGGGTATTTTCCTGGAGCTCAACAAGGGCCTGGAGAACTATGCGATCTATTTGTTCTCCGGAATTGTCTTGATCAATTTCTTCGGAGAGATCTTCGGTAATTCTTCTCGGTCGATCACGGACAACGGGGGATTGCTCAAGAAGATCTACCTCCCCAGGCAGTTGTTCCCGGTGTCCAACTTGTTCGTGGCGCTGGTGCATTTCGTACCGCAGCTGCTGATCCTGTTGATCGCCTGTCTCGCCTCCGGTTGGCACCCGAATTTCAAACAGTTCCTGTGCATGATCGCGGGCTGCGTGATTGTGGCGGTCTTCGCACTGGGACTGGGCATGATCTTTGCCACCTTCAACGTCTTCTTCCGCGATGCCGAGAATTTCGTGGACATGATCATGATGGTGGCCACCTGGGCCTCCCCGGTGCTTTACCTGTTCACCATGGTCCAGGAAAAGATGCCGGCCTGGTTCTACTACATTTATTTCGCCAATCCGCTCACGGTGGCCGTTGAACTGTTCCATTACGGGTTCTGGCTCCCCTCCACGGAGCTGTGGCAGCACTGGCACGTGCCCGCCCATCTGATGACCATTTGGACGCCCGTTGCCCTGTTGATCGCCTTCGGCACCCTGTTCCTCGGCGATTTCCTCTTCCGCCGCTACGAGGGCAACTTCGCCCAGGAGCTCTGAGAGACATGACAACCATTCCGTTCAAGAAACCGGGCGTCACCTTCAGCGAGGAAACGGTGGCCATCCGTTCGGACCACATGTCCAAGTGGTTCACGCTGCGGCATACGCGGTCCATCAAGGAAGCGGTCATGTGGATCGCCAAGGGCCGAAAGGGTGACCTGTCCGAGAAGTTCAAGGCCCTGGACGATGTCTCCTTCGACATCCACGACGGCGAAACCGTTGCCCTGCTGGGCTTCAATGGCTCCGGGAAGTCCACCACGCTCAAGATGATCTCCGGGGTCATGCACCCGGACGAAGGTTATGTGGGTACCCGCCGCAAGGTTGCGGGCCTGATCGAGGTCGGCGCGGGCTTTCACCCCGATCTCACCGGTCGCGACAACGTGTACCTCAACGGTGCGATCCTGGGCATGGACAAGGCCGAGATCGATTCCAAGTTCGACGACATCGTGGCCTTCTCCGAGATCGGGGAGTTCATCGACACCGAGGTGAAGTTCTACTCCTCGGGCATGTACCTGCGCCTGGCCTTCGCTGTCGCGATCCACACGGATCCGGAAGTCTTCCTGGTGGACGAGATCCTCTCCGTGGGTGACGAGCCCTTCCAGAAGAAGTGCATCAGCCGCATCAAGGACCTGGTGCGCCGGGGCAAGACGCTCGTCGTCGTCTCTCACGACCTGGACCTGATCATGGACATCTGTGAGCGCGGGATCGTGCTGGAACACGGGAAGATCGTCTACGACGGCCCCTCCGTGGGGGCCGTGGCCAAGCTGCGTGACCGCCCGGCGGCCGACGTGCAGCGTGAACAAAACGAGCGCGTGGAACGGCGGCTGTACTGGAAGCGCGACGAGCGCAGGAAGGCCGCCGAAGAAGCGGCCGCCAAGGGCGAGAAGTACGTCCCGGAGTACGACCCCGAACTGGACGACCCGGCCGATCTGGACGACCCCACCAAGGTCAAGCGCACCAAGGGGCTGTGAGCACGGGCCCGAGGATCGGCCATGGACCAGGACACGTCGGAAGGCCCCGGACCCGAAGGGGCCATCAGCGCGCTCGTCGATGCACTGCGGGCGGATGAGTCCATCGTGGCCGACACCGTCCGGATCCTCCTGGACACGGTGCCCGGGTACGACGGCGTCTCGACCGACTCCCTGGAACGTTCGACCCGGCGCAACATCCGGCTGAGCACGCAGGTGATCCGCGACGGGCACGTACCGACCGGCGAGGACCTGACCGAGGCCGAGGAACTGGCCACGGAGCGGCTGGCCCAGGGGGTGTCGCTGGGCAGCGTGCTCTCCGGGTTCCGGGTCAGCATGTCCGTGATTCTCGAACGTCTGCTGGCACTGGCGCCCACACACGGGGTCACGGCTTCGGAGGCGTTGTCCTTCAGCACCGGGCTGTGGGCGCTGGCCGACGCATTCTCCTCGAGAGCGCTGCGGGTCTACCAGGAACAGGGGATCGCGGCCGCGGCCGCGGACTCCGCTCGGAGACTGCAGTGGATCGTGGACGCCGTGGTGCGCGGGCATGAGCCGGTGGAACTGCGGCGCGGCGTCACCGCCTACGCGGTGCCCACGGATCGCGCGGTCCGCGCCTTCCACCTGACGCGTCTTCAGCAGGAGGGACTTGACCCCACGGGTCTGGTGCAGTTCGTCCTCGCGTCCGTACCCGGGGCATTGGCCGCACCGTACGGCTCGGCCGCGGTCGGCATCCTTCCCGACGAGGGCGCCGTCCCCCAGGTCCCGGTCGAGCTGCTCCTGGCCGTGGGGCCCGCCGTCGTGCCGGAGGACCTGCCACGCTCCTACCTGACCGCAACTCGGGTGCACGAAGCCGCCTTGGCCACGGGACTTGGCGCAGCTGTGGACCTTGAACGCCTGTCCTGGCGATCGGGTGTGGCAACCAGTCCGGACACCACCCGGGTCCTCGAGCAGCGCCTCCTGGCCCCGGTCCAAGCCCACGGAACGTTCGGCGACCTGCTCCTGGAGTCCTTGGCCGCCTACCTGGACAACGACCTCAACATCGCGCGGGCCGCGGCCGCCATCCCGGTGCACGTGAACACCCTGCGGTATCGACTGCGACGCTACGAGGACCTGACGGGGGTGGACACCCAGAACCTGAACACGGTCGTCGAAATCGCGTGGGTGCTGGCTGCCCGGAAGGGCATGAACCGTTCGCGGTGATGCACCAGCGGTCGTTGTAGATCAGCACAACCGTTCGGCTGCGCGCTTGCACTTTTGTCCGTGGCGTCCATCACAATGAACGAAGAAGCTGGGAGGAGACACCGCCCGGCAAGCAGTTCAGAGGAGGCCGCCATGACCCGAACCGACTCCGCGGGACCCGATTCGTCCGCAACGGACGTGGTGATCGTGGGCGGAGCCCGGACCCCGTTCACCCGTCTGCTCGGGGCACAGGCCTCCCTGCGGGCCACGGACCTGGGGGCGCACGCGATCCGCGCGGCCCTCGAGCGCTCCGGAGTGGACCCCTCCGAGGTGGACACGGTCATCATGGGGCAGGTGGTCCAGGCCGGATGCGGGCAGAACCCGGCGCGGCAGTCGGCCATCGCCGCCGGAATCGGATGGGACGTTCCCGCCCTCACGATCAACAAGGTGTGCCTGTCCGGCCTGACGGCCGTGATCGACGCCGCCCGGTTGATCCGACTGGGGGAAGCCTCCGTGGTCGTCGCGGGCGGCCAGGAGTCCATGACCAACGCGCCGCACCTG
Source organism: Kocuria soli (assembly GCF_003797835.1). Lineage (GTDB taxonomy): Bacteria > Actinomycetota > Actinomycetes > Actinomycetales > Micrococcaceae > Kocuria > Kocuria soli. The sequence goes on along the minus strand of NZ_RKMF01000011.1, from coordinate 3,258 downwards.
CTTCCCGGATCACGCGGCGGGCACAAGTACGGAACCGTCGGCATGCTCGACGCCGTGGCCCATGACGGACTGACCGACGCCATGACGGGTCAGGCCATGGGGGAGCTGACCGAGGAGGGCAACGCGCAGTTGGCCCTCGACCGACGCGAGCAGGACGACGTCGCCGCAAGATCCCATCAACGGGCCGCCGAAGCCCAGGCCGCCGGGGTGTTCGCCCAGGAGATCGCGCCGGTGGAGATTCCCCAACGCAAGGGTGACCCCGCCCTGGTGGAGCAGGACGAGGGGGTTCGTGCGGAGGCCACCGTGGAGTCCCTCGGAAAGCTGCGTCCCGCCTTCGGATCGGGCTCGGAAGCCTCCATCACCGCGGGGAACTCGTCCCCGCTGTCGGACGGTGCGGCCGCCGTCGTCGTCACCTCGCGTGCGACGGCGCAGGCACACGGGTGGGAGGCCCTGGCCACTGTGGGGGCGGCCGGGCAGGTGGCCGGGCCGGATTCCTCCCTGCACTCCCAGCCGTCGCGGGCCATTCAGGCGGCGGTGGACAAGACGGAATGGTCGGTTGCCGACCTGGATTTCGTGGAGATCAACGAGGCCTTCGGGGCGGTGGCCTGCCAGTCCTTGGTGGACCTGGACTATCCGCTGGAGCAGACCAACATCCACGGCGGAGCGATCGCTCTGGGCCATCCGATCGGTGCCTCCGGTGCCCGGTTGGTGCTGACCGCGGCCCTGGAACTGTCCCGGCGGGGGAGCGGCCGGGCCGCCGTCGCCCTGTGCGGAGGCGGGGGCCAGGGCGATGCGCTCCTGCTCAGCCGCTGAGCAGCCCTTACCACCCTCCGTGCTGTCTGAGCACGTGCCCGTCGAAAGGATCTGACCGTGACACTGGACAAGACCGTGGCCACCCCGGCCCAGGCCGTGGCCGACATACCCGACGGGGCCTCGCTGGCCGTCGGCGGATTCGGCCTGTCCGGGAACCCCATGCAGCTCATCAAGGCGTTGCTGGACCACGGCGCCAAGGACCTGAGTGTGGTGTCCAACAACTGCGGGGTGGACGACTGGGGCCTGGGCATTTTGCTCAAAGCCGGCCGGATCGCCAAGATGACCTCCTCCTACGTGGGGGAGAACAAGGAGTTCGCGCGGCAGTACCTAGAGGGCGAGCTGGAGGTGGAGCTGGTCCCGCAGGGCACCCTGGCGGAGAAACTGCGGGCCGGCGGATCCGGCATCGCGGCGTTCTTCACTCGCACGGGGGTGGGCACCCAGGTCGCGGACGGTGGGCTGCCCATGCGCTACGACGCCGACGGGAACGTTCTCAAGGCATCCTCGCCCAAGCCCCTCCACCCGTTCACCCCGGGCCCTGCAGCAGGACTGGAGGAACAGCAGTATGTCCTGGAGGAAGCGCTGGTGACCGATTTCGCGCTGGTCCACGCCCTGAGGGGTGACCGCCACGGGAACCTGGTGTTCAACAAGGCGGCCCGGCAGTTCTCACCCCCGGCGGCCATGGCCGGTCGGGTGTGCATCGCCCAGGTGGAGGAACTCGTGGAACCGGGGGAGCTGGACCCGGACACGGTCCATCTGCCCGGCGTGTACGTCCACCGTGTCGTGGAAGTGGGGTCCCAGATCGACAAACCGATCGAGAAACGCACGGTCCGTCCCGCCACTGAGCACACCTCGGGAGGAGCAGAGTCATGACACAGCAGACCCACGACGCCGACACCACCCCGCCCGTCCGGTCCACCGGTTGGAGCAGGGACCAGATGGCGGCCCGTGCCGCCCACGAGCTTCCGGACGGTTCCTACGTGAACCTGGGGATCGGCATGCCCACGCTGATTCCCAACCACATCCCGTCCGGTCGCACGGTGGTGCTCCAGTCCGAGAACGGGATCCTGGGTGTGGGCCCCTACCCACGCGAGGAGCAGCTCGACCCCGACCTGATCAACGCCGGCAAGGAAACCGTCACGGTCCTGCCGGGGGCGGCCTTCTTCGATTCGGCGCTGTCCTTCGGGATGATCCGCGGCGGCAAGATCGACGTGGCCGTCCTGGGAGCCATGCAGGTCTCCGCCAACGGCGACCTGGCCAACTGGATGGTGCCCGGCAAGATGGTCAAGGGCATGGGCGGTGCCATGGATCTGGTGCACGGTGCGGGCAAGGTGATCGTGTTGATGGATCACTGCGCCAAGGACGGCACGCCCAAGATCCTGCCCACGTGCACCTTGCCCCTGACCGGGCGCGCCGTGGTCAACCGCATCATCACAGACCTTGCGGTCATCGACGTCGTCGGCACCGACGCCGACCCCCGCCTGGTCCTGGTGGAAGCTGCCCCGGGTGTCACCCGTGAACAGGTTCAGGCCCTGACGGCCGTTCCGCTTTCGGACGCCTGACCCGGTCTCAATCCGCCGAACCCTCGCGAAACTCCCGCATCAGACCTCGATGCGCGAGTTTCGCGAGGGTTCGGCGGTGAATGATGGCGCCGGAGCGGTGGATCCTGTCTACGTGCTCAGTCCTCGACGCGGGTGAACAGATCGGTGCGCATGGCTGCAGGATCGCCTTCGGGGCTCGGTTCCGTCACGTAGACCTCCCACAGCGGGAACGTCGGCGTGTGTCCGGACTCCACCACGGCCTGCATGAACGCGCCCCATGCCTCGCCGAGACCGTCGTACCCGCCGATGTAGGTCGTGGCCACGACCTTGCCCGCAGGCAGTTCGGAGGCCACCAGCTCGTCAGGAAGTTCTTGCGGGACGCGGTCCACGGGAACACCGGCTTCGATGTCCACGGTTTCCGAAGGCATCCGTGTGTGCAGCCCGAACGCGGGTCCGACCGGTTGAATCCCCTGCGCGTCCAGCGCCGGGAAGATGCTGCGGAAGGTCGCGTCGTAGAAGCCCGACATCGCCTCCGGGGTCATGGGTAGGTCCTGCTCGCGGGCAACGACGGTGGGGGTCGCGACTGCATCGATTACGACGACGCCGTCGAACGGCTCCGGTGCGACGGAGGTGTTCATGTCGGACTCCTGGGGTGCGAGGTAGCTGCTGTCGACTGCGACTCTACGGCGTCCCGCGACCGCACCGGGAGGCCGTCACTCCGCTGAACCCTCGCGAAACTCCCGCATCAGGCCTCGATGCGGGAGTTTCGCGAGGGTTCAGCGGGGGGGTGCCTCTATGGTTTTCGTCAAGCCGCCAGAGCGACTGACGACGGCGCCGAAGGCGTGGTCGGGTCTTCGTACAGAGTGCCATCCCGCAGCATCGCGTAGAGCACATCAGTGCGCCGCCG